>JAEXOO010000025.1 GCA_023439305.1 Pseudomonadota bacterium | reverse complement strand
CGCTGTCCACCCTTGAGCGCCAGGCTCCAGGCCATGTCGGCCTGCCGGGTGGGCCGGTCTGCCAGTGAAAAATAAGTGCTAAGGGTTTGCAGCGACTCGGGCTGGATGCGCTGGCCCAGCTCGTCGGGCAGGCAGTGAGCGATGAAGTCGTGCAGCACCAGGGGTTCGTCGAACAGGCTGCGGTAGAAGGTGTCGTGACGGGACATGGCTTGGTTCCTGGAAGGGGTAAAGACCAGGAACCAGCATGCCCGACGAGCTGCTCCAAGCCAGCTAGGCGGACAGGTGTTTGTCCATGCGTACAGTGCGCGGTCAGGCCGTGCTGTTTAGCGGTGCAGGCCCGACAAGAAAAGCCTCAGTGATTCCAGGCTGTCGCTCAGTCGCCAGAAGGCTTTTTCCTGGCGGACGCTCAAGGATAGGGCTTGCTCCAGTGCAATGGCCTCGAAGCCTATGGACTGGCCGGGCAGGCGCTGGGCCAGTTGGGCCAGATCCACGCTGGCGACCTGAGCGATGCGCGGGTAGCCGCCCGTGGTCTGGCGGTCGGCCATCAGTACGATAGGTTGACCGTCATTCGGCACCTGTATGGTGCCGAAACAGGTGGGCGCCGAGAGCAGCTCCCGTTGTTCGCCGCGTTGCAGAGGCAAGCCTTCCAGCCTGTAGCCCATGCGTTCAGAGGCCGGGCTGATGCGGTAAGCCTGGTCCTGGAACAGGGCCAATGATTCGGGCGTGAACAAATCCGCCTGCTCGTCCAATACGACGCGCAGTTGATCGCGTGCCGGCAGCGTCAGGGCGGCGGGCATGTAGGGGCGCAGTTGATCCAGCAGGGTTTGTATATTGGCAAGCACATGTGCGTCGGCGGGCAGGGCGCAGGCCAAGGGCAGTGCGTCGCCCTTGCGCAGTGCGCGGCCTTCCAGTCCGCCCAGGCCGACGCGCATGTGGGTGCTTTGGCTGTTCAGTACAGGATCAATGGCAAAGCCACCATGGACTGCCAGATAAGCGCGCGCGCCTTGACCAGGTTTGGCGGAGTGTAGCGTCAGCGTCTGCCCGGCCTGGGCCAGAATGGGGCGCAGCGGGGCGACTGGTACGCCATCCAGCGTGGCATTCAGATCAGCGCCTGCCAGGGCGAAGAGACATGCTGTCTCGAAAGCCAGGGTAGGGCCGCTGACGGTGATCTCCAGGCTGGCCAGATCTTTGTCCGCTGAATTGCCCGCCAACAGGTGCGCCAGGCGATGGGCGCGCTCGTCCATGGCGCCGCTGGGCGAGACGCCCAGGTGCTGGTGACCGTAGCGGCCCCTGTCTTGCAGACTGGTCAGCAGGCCTGGTTTGATAAAGCGCAGGCTCATGGCTGGGTCCAATGCTCGAACTGTTCAGGGGTAATAGGGATGAAACGCACTTGGTCGCCGGGTGTCAGCCGGGCCGCCGGCGAGCGGGCCGCATCGAACAGATCCACCGGCGTGCGCCCGATCAGGTGCCAGCCGCCAGGTGATTGATTCGGGTAGATGATAGTCTGCCGGTTGGCAATGGCGACGGAGCCTTTGGGCAGTGCGGTGCGCGGTGTGGCTCGCCGCGGCAAGTCCAGTTCCGCAGGCAAAATGCCCAGGTAGGGGGCGCCGGGAGCAAAGCCCACCATGAAGACCAGTTGCGGGGTGCCGCTGTGCAGCGCGATCAGTTGCGCTTCGCTCAAGCCCAGTTGCCTGGCCATATCGGCCAGATCAGGGCCGTGGTCGCCGCCGTAGCAGACGGGGATCTCGATCAGCGCGCCGGCACCGGCTTTGCTGCCGACGGCGTCCAGGTCGTGCAGGGCGTTGCGGATATAGGCTTGCAGCCGCTCGAGCAGATCGTCGCTGCCGTCGGGCTGGAAATGGATGGCGACGGCGTTGAAGCTGGGTACCAGGTCGCGCACGCAGGCGGGGGCATGCAATCGTAATCGGTAAGCGGCCTGCGTACAGCGCAGGCCGGTTTCCAGGGAAATGCCGCCATCGAACTGAAGCAGCAGACAGCGGTCGCCCTGTTGAACAAGTTGCCAGGAAGAGGACATCTTATTTGGCGAACAAGGAGTCCAGGTTGTTGAAGGCCTTGAATTCCAGCGCATTGCCCGAGGGGTCCAGGAAGAACATCGTGGCCTGCTCACCGGGTTCACCCTTGAAGCGGATGTACGGTTCGATGACGAAGTCTGTGCCGGCGGCGACGAGCTTGTCCGCCAAGGTCTGCCAGGTCTGCATGTCGAGCACGATGCCGAAATGGCGCACGGGCACATTGTGGGCATCCACGGCGCTGGTGGCATTGCTGCCGCACTCTTGGGGGGCCAGGTGTGCCACGATCTGGTGGCCGTAGAAATTGAAGTCTATCCACTGGTCCGAGGAGCGTCCTTCAGGACAGCCCAGTGTTTGCCCGTAGAACTGCCGGGCCACGGAAAGATCGTGGACAGGAAAGGCAAGGTGGAATGGGCGTAGCCCGCTTGTAGTCGACATGCTTGGCTCCATGCGGCTTTTGGCCGCGAACGTGGTCAGAGCCGATTATTGTAGGGCCAATGCAAGACAGGCGGGGTTCAGTTGTCCAGAATGCGGACGCGGCTCTTGGGAAAGCGCAGTGTGAAGATGCTGCCTACGCCCAGGCGGCTCTGGATCTGTAGTTCGGCGTTGTGGCGCACGACAATGTGTTTGGTGATGGCCAGCCCCAGGCCTGTGCCGCCGGTCGAGCGTGACCGGCCCTTGTCGACCCGGTAGAAACGTTCGGTCAGGCGCGGGATATCCTGCGGAGCAATGCCGATGCCGGTGTCCTGCACCGAATAACAGGCGTCGCCGTTGTCCAGCACGTACCAACTGACGGTGATGGTGCCATCCTTCGGTGTATAGCGGATGGCGTTGGTCAGCAGGTTGGATACTGCCGAGCTGAGTTCGTTTTCCATACCCTGGATGGCCAGGTTCGGGTCCAGGTTGGTTACGAAGGAGTGCTGGCCGCCTGAAATGGCTTCGGCCTGCTTGAGCGCGCTTTGGATCAGGTTGCTGACCTGCACCGCTTCGCCTTCGACCGTGGGCGAGGATTCCAAGGTGGACAGCGTCAGCAGATCCGCCACGATGGACTGCATGTGCCGGGTCTGCTCCAGCATCATTTGTTCGTAGCGCTGACGCTGTTCGGCGGGTAGGCTTTCGGGCGGCATGTCCTGCAGGGTTTCCAGAAAGCCCAGCAGCACGGTCAGTGGGGTGCGTAATTCGTGGGAAACGTTGGCCACGAAATCCTTGCGGGTGGTTTCCAGTTTTTCGACCTGGGTGACATCGCGGGTAACGATCAGGAACTGGCCCAGGCCGTAGGGCGTCAGCTGCAGCAGCAGGGACTTTTCCAGGCCGTCTTTGTTGATGTGCAGCAGCAGCGGGCCTTCCCAGCGTGATTGGCGGGCGTAGCGTGAAAACTCAGGCGCGCGCAGAATATTGAAGATGCTGTGGTGGCGGTCGGTGGCCAGATTCAGCCCGATGTGTTCACAGGCCGTTTGGTTGCACCACTGCAGCTCCATGTCGGTATTCAGGGTGATGGCGCCGTCGGGCAGGGCTTCGGCCGCCATCATGATGCCGTCCACGTGCCGGTTCAGATCCAGGATTTCCTGGCGGTCACGCCGCAACTGACGATAGACCGGGGCCAGGATGGCGTCCCACGGACCGATCGAAGGCGGGGGAGGGTCGTTCAGATTGCGCGTCCACTTCTGGATGCGGGACACATGAGCCCCGCTGACCAGCACCATGATGAGCAAGCCGCCCGCCAGGCAGGCGAAGCCCACGGCCGGCCCCAGCCACCAGCCCATGATGGCGCCGAATACGGCCCAGAGGAAGATAGACGTCAATGTGCTGAGCATAAGAATCAGGCTGCCGGTGCTTTTTCCAGGGGAGAGAGGGCAAAACGATAGCCTGAGCCTCGGATGGTTTCAATATGCTTGTCGTGCCCGGTGGGCTCGAGCGCTTTACGCAGACGGCGGATATGCACATCGACCGTGCGCTCTTCTACGAACACGTGATCGCCCCAGACCTGGTCTAGCAATTGCGAGCGCGTAAACACGCGTTCGGTATGGGTCATGAAAAAGTGCAGCAGACGAAACTCCGTGGGGCCGATGGTCAGGGCCAGGCCGTCGCTGGATAGGCGGTGCGTGCCGGGATCCAGCTGCAGATTGCCGATGGTGATCATGTCATCGGTCAGCTGGGGCGCCCGGCGGCGCAGCACGGCCTTGATGCGGGCGATGAGCTCCTTGGGAGAGAAGGGCTTGGTGATGTAATCGTCCGCGCCGGCTTCCAGGCCGTCCACCTTGTCCTGTTCGGAGCCCTTGGCCGTGAGCATGATGACCGGAATATGCCGTGTGCGCTCGTCGGTGCGCAGCTTGCGGGCCAGGCTGATGCCTGAGGATCCCGGCAGCATCCAGTCCACCAGGATCAGATCGGGCAGTTCGGCGCGAATGAGCACTTGAGCCTGTTCGGCATCGAAGGCGCGCAATACTTTATGGCCGGCGAAGGAGAGATTGACGGAAATCAGTTCCTGGATCGCGGGTTCGTCTTCCACGACTAATATGCTTGTACTCATTGTTTCTTCAGACAGGTCCGATAGAAAGGGTGAAGGGACTGCTACGATATTGCGCCATCATATGGCGTGAATGTTTCAGGTTTGTGAATGTCCATAAAACTGCAACATCCCGTGAAGGGCAGGCGTCTTATCACTTTTTCTTCCGTCGCCGGAAATCTGCGTTACGATTACGTCTTATGGAAACACAGCGTCCCCACTCCTCGCCCGCCGAAGATTCTGCCACGCATTTCGGCTTCAAGACTGTCGCCGAAAACGAGAAAGCCGGCAAGGTTGCCGAAGTCTTTCATTCAGTGGCCAGCAATTATGACGTCATGAATGACTTG
Organism: Pseudomonadota bacterium; assembly: GCA_023439305.1. Lineage (GTDB taxonomy): Bacteria > Pseudomonadota > Gammaproteobacteria > Burkholderiales > Burkholderiaceae_B > Alcaligenes. Next base: position 13,656 of record JAEXOO010000025.1, on the reverse strand, counting down.
ATGTCGGGCGGTCTGCACCGTATCTGGAAAGCCTTCACCATAGGCCGCGCGGGCGTGCGCCCCGGCATGAAGGTGCTGGACATTGCAGCGGGGACCGGCGATCTGACCAAGTCCTTTGCCCGCCAGGCCGGCGCCGATGGCGAAGTCTGGCACACCGACATCAACAGCTCCATGTTGCGCGTCGGTCGCGACCGTTTGCAGGACATGGGCATACTGACTCCGTCTGCGGTGTGCGACGCCGAGCATCTGCCGTTTCCGGATGCGTATTTTGACCGTGTTTCGGTGGCCTTCGGCTTGCGCAACATGACGCACAAGGACAAGGCGCTGGCTGAAATGAAGCGCGTGCTGCGTCCAGGTGGAAAACTGCTGGTTCTGGAGTTTTCGCGTGTAGCCAAGCCGCTGCAGGCGCCTTACGACTGGTATTCGTTCAATATATTGCCGCGTATCGGTAAATGGGTGGCCAAGGATGAAGAAAGCTACCGCTACCTGGCCGAGTCCATCCGCATGCACCCCGACCAAGACACGTTGGCGGACATGATGCGCGATGCTGGCCTGGAGCGCGTGCAGTATTTCAACCTGACGGCGGGCGTGGCGGCCTTGCACGAAGGGGTGCGGCTGGATTGATGGTCTATCTAGACTGAAGCGCTGACGGCACCCCTGGGTGCCGTTGTCTTTTTCGTCTATTTAGGCGTAAAAAAATCTGGTATGGTGGAAAGTGTCATGTTAATGTTCAGCTTTCCGTAAGTTTTCTTGAACTATCGACTGGGGTGGCTCCAGATCGCACCGGGCAGGGCCCGATGTTGCAGGCAGGCCGCGTCAGCCAGGAGTTTTGCACTATGTCTAGCCGAGTTTCTCGTTTCCTTATGGCTGCTGTGCTGGCCATCAGCACCAGTGCCATGTTGACGGTATCGTACGATGCGGAAGCCCGTCGCATGGGCGGTGGCTCCAGCATGGGCCGACAGTCGTCCAACATCACCCAGAACCGCTCTGCGGTCACGCCGCCTGCAGCGGCTAATAATACGGCGCGTTCCGCGGCTCCTGCAGCAGGCGCTGCCGGCGCTGCTGCCGCTGGCACGGCCGCCAAGAGCGGCATGTCCCGCTTCCTGGGCCCGATCGCCGGCATCGCTGCCGGCCTGGGCATTGCCGCCTTGTTGTCCAGCATGGGTCTGGGCGGTGCTTTCCTGGAAATGATGTCCAGCTTGTTGCTGATCGGTCTGGTGATCTTCGCGGTTCTGTTCATCGTGCGTCGTCTGCGCGGCTCGTCCGCCCGTCCTGCCATGCAGCAGGCTGGCGCCCAGCCCATGATGCGCAATAACCAGGCTCCTACGCCCTGGCAGCAGTCCAATCCGGCTCCCGCAGCCGCGCCAGTACCGGCCGCTGCTCCGGCTGCCGCTGCGGCTGCCGCTGCGGCTGCCGTACCGGCGCCGCCCGTGGACGAAAGCTGGTTTATTCCAGGCGACTTCGATACGCCTACGTTCCTGGCCAATGCCAAGGGGCAGTTTGTTGAAATCCAGAAGCTGTGGGACAAGGGCGACCTGGAGCAGTTGCGCAATTACCTGACCGACGACCTGCTCAAGGAAGCCACGCCGCAGATTCTGCAGCGCCAGAGCGACAACGTGACCGAAGTCGTGCTGTTGAACGCCGAGCTGCTGGGCATTGAAAAAGTCGCCGACGGCCACCTGGCCAGCGTGCGCTACTCCGGCATGCTGCGCGAAGAACCGGGTACCGACGCCTTCCGCTTCGAGGAGGTCTGGAACCTGTTCAAGGCCGATGGCGCGGGCTGGCTGCTGGCTGGTATTCAGCAGATCCCCGTCGATCCTCAAGCCTGATTGTTCCACCGTCAACAGCCGCCTTTCAGCAAAGGCGGCTGTTTTCGTGTCAGCGGCCGATTGCAGCGGTTCTGAGGCAATAGGCGCTTATCCCTTCAGTTCCGTGCATCGAACTGTGTCTATGTCGGGTTAAACTGACTGTTTTCATTGGACTGGTTTGCTGGCGCCGGCAGCGAACCCACATGGACATGTCTGGTATTCCTTCCTTCCTTGATCCTGCCGCCGTAGGCGTGCGCTTGCTCAATGCCTTGCTGCGTCGCGAGGACTGGGCTCGAGACCGTTTGCGCACCTTTTCCGGCAAGACGGTGGCCTTGGCCCTGGGCCGCTTGCGCCTGGTCTATACCATCACCTCTCAAGGAACGTTGGATCTGGGGCATTCGTCTGTGGTGCCCGATGTCACCCTGACGCTGCCAGCCGAGCGCCTGCCCGATCTGCCTCAAGTGCTCAAGGACGGCGACTTCAGCCGCGTTGCGCAATTGATGCATGTGCAGGGCGAGGCGGGCCTGGCCAATCTGGTGTCCGAACTGGCAGCGGGCCTGCGCTGGGATGCCGAAGAGGATCTGTCCAAGGTTGTGGGCGATGTCATGGCGGTACGGCTGGTGGGGGGAGCCCGCCAGGTGTTTGCCGGCTTGCGCGATCTGGGCCGTCGCCTGACAGATAACGCAACCGAATACCTGTCTCAGGAAAGCGGCTTGCTTGTGCCCCGTCCCGAATTTGATCGCCTGCGCGAACAGGCTGAAAGCCTGCTGTCCAGACTGGACGGCCTGGAGCGTCGCCTGGACCAGGCTGACGCCAAGCGGCGGGGGCATTGATCATGTTTTCCTTTTGCCGTCTGTTCACCATTCTGCTGGTCGCTTTCCGCTACCGTCTGGACGAATTGGTTTTGTCCAGCATCCGTCATCCCTGGGCATACCGTTTGTTGCGCGTGTTGCGCCTGGGGCGGGCGCCTAAATTGCCGCGAGGCGTGCGGCTGCGACTGGCCCTGGAGAGTCTGGGGCCGATTTTCGTCAAATTCGGACAGGTGCTGTCTACCCGTCGCGATCTGATTCCCTTGGACGTGGCAGAACAGTTGGCGCTGCTTCAGGACCGAGTTCCGCCGTTTCCGTCCGAAGTGGCGGCTGCCACGATTCAGAAAGCCTTGGGTGCCCCGCCGCAGCAGTTGTTCAAGCGCTTTGACATGCAGCCGATCGCCTCGGCCTCGATCGCGCAGGTTCACTTTGCCGAGCTGCACGATGGCCGGGAAGTGGCGGTGAAGGTGCTGCGCCCGGGCATGCACGAGGTCATCTTCAAGGACTTGCGTCTGATGCGCGCTCTGGCCACGCTGGTGGAGCGTCTGGGGCCCGATGGCCGTCGCCTGAAGCCGCGTGAAGTCGTGGCCGAGTTCGACAAGTACCTGAATGACGAGTTGGACTTGATCCGCGAAGCGTCCAACTGCAGTCAGTTGCGTCGCAACTTTTCCACGGAAAAGGAACGTGCGGAGCTGTTGATCGTTCCCGAGGTCATCTGGGAGTACTGCGCCTCGTCCGTGTTCACCATGGAACGCATGAAAGGCATTCCGGTCAATCAGATTGATCGCTTGCGCGCCGCCCAGGTGGACCTTAAGGATCTGGCCCGCAAAGGGGTGGAGATTTTCTTTACCCAGGTGTTTACGGATGGGTTTTTCCACGCCGACATGCACCCGGGCAATATTTACGTGTCAGATGCGCCGGAAACCCTGGGCCGTTATATCGCACTGGATTTTGGTATCGTCGGCTCCTTGTCCGAATTCGACAAGAATTATCTGGCCCAGAACTTTCTGGCCTTTTTCCGCCGGGATTACCGGCGTGTGGCGCAGTTGCATATTGAATCGGGCTGGGTGCCGCCCGAGACGCGCGAAGAAGAGCTGGAAGGTGCAGTACGGGCCGTGTGCGAACCGTATTTCGATCGACCGCTGTCGGAGATTTCATTGGGGCAGGTGTTGTTGCGCTTGTTCCAGACTTCGCGACGGTTCAATGTCGAGATTCAGCCGCAGCTGGTGCTGCTGCAGAAAACCCTCCTGAATGTGGAGGGCATGGGGCGGGATCTGGATCCAGAACTGGATCTGTGGGATACCGCCAAACCGTATCTGGAAAAGTGGATGTACCAACGCATCGGTCCATCCGGTTTGTATTCGCGTCTGCGACAGGAAGCGGGGCAGTGGGCCCAGATACTGCCGCAGCTCCCGCGTCTGGTCTATGCCAATCTGGACAGGCCCGATACACGGCAGGCGTTGAACCAGGAACTCAAGCTGCTGCGCCAGTCGCAGCAGCAGACCAATCGTTTGCTGACGGCGCTGTGCGCCGTGCTGGCGGTGGCGCTTGGCGTAGCTGTCTGGGCGTTGGTGGGACGATGAAGTGTGTCTTCCACGCGACGCGTCAGTCTATTTTCCTGACTGACATATTTCTGATAACCACAGGTTCTACGATGGACGCAGGTTCGCCGGCTGTTTTGATGCGCCGGCCTGTCCCGGCCCTGTCGGCCGGCCATTGCGCCGCCCTCAAGGAACCGCTTGATTCTTTTTAGGAATCGTTATGCTCTACCACGATTTGTTCAAATCCATGGAGGCGGTGCGCTGGAACTTGGCGCACGATATCCCTTGGGACGATTTTGACGGCAGCAAGCTCAGCGACGAGCAGGCCTACACCATCAAGATGAACGCCATCACGGAATGGGCCGCCCTGCCGGCCACCGAGATGTTTCTGCGCGACAACAAGGACGACAGCGATTTTTCCGCATTCATGTCGGTCTGGTTCTTCGAAGAGCAGAAGCACTCCCTGGTGCTGATCGAATATCTGCGCCGCTTCCGTCCTGAATTGATGCCGACCGAAGAAGAACTGCACAAGGTGCGCTTCGAGTTCGATCCCGCCCCGGCCATGGAAACGCTGATGTTGCATTTCTGCGGCGAAGTGCGCCTGAATCACTGGTATCGCCGCGCGGCCGACTGGCACACCGAGCCGGTCATCAAGGCCATCTACAAGATCGTGGCCCAGGACGAGGCCCGTCATGCCGGCGCCTACCTGCGCTACATGAAGCGCGCTCTGGTGCACAAAGGACAGGCCTTCGGCCTGCAGGCCCGCATGGCTTTCTCCAAGATTGGCGTGCTGATGGCTTCGGCCCATCGCACGGCGCAGGCCCTGCACCCCACCAACCTGCACGTGAACAAGGCTCTGTATCCCGAAGACACGGTACAGTCCAAGTTGCCCTCGCCCGGCTGGCTGGAAAACTGGCTGGACACCCAGATCCGTTTCGACAAGGAATGGGAGCATAAGGTCAGCACGCGCATCCTGCACAATATGTCCCTGCTGCTGGGCGGCTCCTTCGAGACGGTTCAGGATTTGAATCGCTATCGCAAGGAACTGACGCGTCAGGCGCCGGCCGAGTCCTTGATTCTGGCCTGACATGAGCGCTCGTTTCGACGCCAAGATCCTTGACCGCGACACGCTGGCCCAGGCAGTTTCCCAGGGCCGGCTGCCGCGTCCGCTGGTGTTCACCAACGGTGTGTTCGACCTGCTGCATCGGGGCCATGTCACGTACCTGGACGAGGCCGCCCAACTGGGCGCTACGCTGGTGGTCGGCGTCAATGCCGACGATTCGGTGCGCCGCCTGAACAAGGGACCAGAACGCCCCATCAACGGCGAACAGGACAGGGCAGCCCTGCTGGCCGCGCTAGCCTGCGTGGACGCGGTGGTGATCTTCCCGGAAGACACCCCCGAAGCCTTGATCGCGGCCTTGAAACCGGATCTGATCGTCAAGGGCGGTGACTACGATATGGAAGTGCTGCCGGAAACCGCCCTGGTGCGCAGTTGGGGCGGCGATGCGCGCGCGATTCCCTTCGAGTTTCAACGCTCTACGACGTCGTTGGTCAAGAAGCTGCGACAGTAGTTGTGTGTCCGCAGCGCAGTGCGACCCGCGGTGCGCTGATGTCGAAAGTGATCAAGATTGATTACACTGAGACATGGTCAAACAACTCGAAAAAGATGGCGTGACGGCCGCCGATAAAGCGGGTGTGCTGGGCAAGGCGCTCAAGGTGCTGGAGATGGTGATTCTGTCTCCCAGCCCGCCTTCGGCCGCGCAGATCACCGATGCCTTGTCGCTGTCCCGTCCCACTACCAATCGCCTGATCGCGCAGCTGATACGGCTGGGCTATTTGAAGCGTGATGCCCGCCGCAGCCAATTGATGCCGGGCGATGCGCTGTTGCGTCTTTCCGTGGGAGCGGTGGCTGAACAGGTTCGGCGCGGCCCGCGTCACGAGGTACTTCGTACCTTGTCCCAACGCACGGGCGAGACCTGTAACGTGGCCATGATCGTCAATGGCCAGGCCCAGTATCTGGATCGGGTCGAGGCTCAGTGGCCGCTGGCCTTTCGCCTGGAGCCGGGCAGCCATGTACCCCTGTATTGTTCTGCCGTCGGCAAGATGCTGTTGAGCCAGTTGTCCGATGCGGATCAGGACAAGTATTTGGGCGCCTTGCCCTTGCAGGCCTATACCCCCAATACCATCACGGATCCGGACGAATTGCGCCGTCATCTGCGCCAGATCGCCCAGGAGGGCGTAGCCTTGGACCAGGAGGAATTCCTGAGTGGGGTGCTGGGCATGGCGGTGGCCATTCCTTCCGGCAACCGGCAGTCGGTGCTGGCGGTGGCAATTGCTGCGCCGCGCGCGCGTGTGACGCCCGAGCAGTTGCGACTGGAGTTGCCGCACTTGCTGGATGCCGCCCGGCAACTGGCCTTTTGCTACGACTGAGGCAGATGGCCGGGCGGACAAAGCCCTCGTTCAGAGCATCAAAGAGCGGCGCTGAGCGCCGTTCATGACCAGGCGCGCCACCAGGCCTGGTTTTTCCCATTGTGGCATATGGCCGGCATCGGCCAGCAGGTGCAGGCTGGTCTGGGCGGGCGCATCCAGCGCGTCCTGCCAGCGCACGATGTCATCCTGGCGTCCTTGTATCAGGGTGACCGGCATGTTGAGCTGTTCCAGTACCGGCAATAGATGGTGCTGTTGTACGCCTTCCTGGGCCAGTTCGGCGGAAATGCCGCTCAGCGTGTCTTTGCGCCGGTCGATATGCGCCAGCATGTCCAGCAGTTGTTTTTCAGAGAGCGGCACGGACTCGGAAGTCAGGCGGTTTAGCTCGCGTTGCAGCGCCTGCGGGGTGCGGGCGTGCAGCATGCCGTCCAGAAAGTCCTGATTGATGCGCGTGCCCATGCCGGCCGGCGCGATCAAGATCAGGCTGTGCACGGGCAAGTCAGTGCGTCGGGCCAAGTGGGCGGCGACCAGACCGCCAAAAGAATGGCCGACCAGCACCATCGGGCCGCTGGCGCCGGACTTCAGGCGTCGGGCGCAGTCCTCGACGATATCGTCCAGTTGGCTGAGCTCTTGCTGGTTATCGCCGTGACCGGGAAGCTCCAGCGTTTCGACTGGCAGGCTCTGGCGACGCAATTGGCTTTGCAGTCCGGACCAGGCGGTCGCATCGCCGAAAATGCCATGGATCAGGACGATGCGAGGCGGCCGCTCGCCCGCACCTCCTGTGGCGTTCAGGTGGGCTTGTACGTCGGCCAGCTGCAGGCGATGGGTCTGGGCCGGTATGGCGTCCAAGTGCAGATTGTGTTCACGCGCCAGGCGGCGGGCCGCGGGCGTGGACGGAATACGGGCGCCGGGCTGGGCAGCAGGGCGCGATGCTGGCGCACTGGTCGTGATGCTCGCCATGGCGGTAGCGGTGGTTGTGTCGGCGGGCGATGGCGTGTCGGCGACGGCATCGGCCTGGCTGGGCTGCGGCGCTCCGGTTTCCGGCGCTTCACCTTCGACCTGGGCTTTGGCGTAGATGCCTTGCGGCTCCAGCATGTCGCCTTCAGCGACGCAGTGCTCCACCAGCGTGCCGTCTTCTTCGGCCGCGATTTCGATGATGGATTTATCCGTTTCCAGTTCGAACAGGGTCTGCCCGGCCGTGTACGCCTGGCCGGGCTGCACCAGCCAGCTCACCACGCGGGCGGCATCGGAAACTTCGCCCGTCGGGGGCAGTATCAGGGTCTTCAGGTAAGTCATGGCAATGTGATTCCAGTGTCGGTAAAAAGAGGCGGGCGAGCCCGCCATCCGATCAGACGTCGTGTACGTAGTAGCGGCCCTGCGTGTTGGCGGCCTGGTTCAGTTCTTCGAATATGTCCAGCGAGCCGACCAGCGACTTTTTCATGTCGTCCCATTCGCTGCGTTGTGCGCCGGCGGCGTCTTTCCAGTGCGCCAGCTCGTCCTGCGTGGGCTGGTAGAACTGCACGCCGGCCTGTTCCATTTCAGCCATGGCAAATTCACGCGCGGCGGGTACATGGGCCATGTTCTGCAGGAAGGTGATCTGAGACGCCCACAGCAAGGCTTCCTGGGTGTCGCTGTCCAGTCCCTGGAACCATTGCAGATTGCAGGAATAGGCGCCGCCGTCCGGCACGGCGCGGATGAAGGACACGTGCGAGATGATTTCCTTGAATCCGAACAGATTCAGGCCCATGACGTTCGGGTCCAGGCCGTCGGCCACGCCCTGTCGGATGGCCGAGGCGGTTTCCCCCCAGGAGACCGGGGTGGGGTTGGCGCCCATCAGGCGATAGACCTGGGCCAGAATCTTGGAGCCGGGCACGCGGAATTTCATGCCGCGCAGATCGTCCGGAGTGCGTATGGGGCTGTCCCGAAAGCCTTTGCGCAGCGAAATGGTGCGGGGGTCCACGCACTGGTACAGCAAGGGCTTGAAGCCGTTGGCTTCCACCCGCTTGTTGACGTGCTCGGCCCAGGCCTGGGAACTGACCAGGTTCACGAACTGCTGATTGGCGCCGCACCAGTAGGGCATGTTGATCAAATCGACCGCCGGTGCGAAGGGCGCGAAGTTGGACATGGAGTGCTGGGCGCCCTGGATGGTGCCGGCCTGCACCTTCTGGGCCAGCTCGGAGTCCGACCCGATGGCTCCGCCGGGCACCAGCTTCACGTAGATTTTGCCGCGTGTGGCGTTCTGGATGTTTTCCTTCAGGTGCAATTGCATGACCGGGAAGGTGCGGTCCGTGCCCAGTCGGTAAGACGTGGCAATGGTCATGGTGTATTTGGCGGCCTCGGCGCGTTCGCGTTCCTCGTTCTTGGTCTGTGCCACGGCCTCGGAACTGAACAGCGCGCCGCCGCCCGCGGCGACGGCAGCGACGGTAAAGCCGGTGGAGGCGCTCAGCTTCAGGAAATGGCGGCGCTCGGGAGCGGTCAGTACGGGGGAAGAAGTCTTTTTCATGCGTGTCTCCTGTGGGTTGCGCCTGGTGGCGCAGGGGGGTGTGTCAGAGTGCGTCTTCTGTGGACGCTGTCGTGACAGTCAGGCTGCAGGTGTAGGCTACGAAACTGCCGGCCGCCAGCAGGAGCACCAGGAACTCGCTGGCGTCGTCCAGGCGGGGGAAGCTTCCCATTTTCAGGGCGTGCATCTTGCCCAGAATCAGGTTCAGAACAAAGGCGGCAAACAACAGTGTGGTCAGCACGCCGAGCAGGCGTGTGCGGGCAGAGCGGCGGGCGGCGGTCATGGCGTCTCCTTGGGTAGCGGGACTAGCGGTGGGCGTCCGGCCAGTTGCTGTACGGCCAGCAGCAGGGCCGTGCAGTCCGCCTTGGCCAGGCCCAGATTCTGGGCGCTCTGGAACAGCGCCTGGCTGGCCTGGCCCAAGAACAGGGGCACACCCAGCTCACGGCCCAGTTGCACGCCCAGGCTGATGTCCTTCAAGCCCAGATGGATGGGGAAGTCCGGGCTGATGTCACCGTCCAGGACTTTGCGTGGATAGTTGACGTTGATCTGTCCCCGGCCGGCCGTGGTGTTCTGCAGCACTTGGGTGGCGACGAGTGGATCGATGCCGCTGGCTTCGGCCAGCGCCAGGGTTTCCGCCGTCATCACCATGCCGACCATGGACATGAAGTTGTTGATGATTTTCATGCGCACGCCGTTGCCTTGCGGCCCCAGATGCAGAACCTGGTCAGCCATGCAGTTCAGGGCGGGGCGCACGCGTTCCAGTTGCTCCGGCGTGCCGGCGGCCAGGGCCAGCAGCGTGCCGGCCTGGGCATCGGCCGGGGTGCGGCCGACGGGCACGTCCATCATGCTGATGCCGACCTGCGCCAGTTGGGCCGCCATGTCCTGGCTGCCTGCCACCGAAATGGTGCTCATGTCGATAACCAGAGCGTCGGGCCTTGCATGCTCCCGCACCCCGTCGTCGCCCAGCAGCACGGCGCGCACGTGTTCTTCGCGCGGCAGCATGGTGATGATCAAATCAGCCCCCTGGCAGGCTTGGGCCAGCGTGTCGCAGGCCTGGCCGCCGTGCTCGGCCAGTGTCGCCAATGCCTGGGGATTCAGATCATGGCCTTGCACTCGGAATCCGCCGCGTATCAGGTTCAGCGCCATGGGCAGCCCCATGGTGCCCAGGCCGATGAAGGCGATGCAATGGTCAGCCATGATCCGCTCCCGGCGCGCCGGGCGCATTCGGATCCAGGAACTGGATGAACTCCGTGACCGCACCTTCCGGCTCGGCCAGATAGAAGGCGCGCGTCGCGCCGTTGCGCAGTGTCTGCGGCGGCGAGACGCAGGCGTAGCCCGCCTGCACGGCCTGTTCATGGACTTTGTCTACATCTGGCACCACAAAGCCGATATGGTTGTAGCCCAGGTCGCACTGACGGCGCGGCTGGGTGTCGCCCACGGGTTCGTAATACTTGAAAAGCTCGATGCGCTGGCTGCCCAGGCGCAGCATGGCCCAGCGTATGCAGGCGCCGGGCAGGCCGACCACCGTCGCCAGGGCGGGCTCCTGGCGGCGATCCATTTCGCCCTCTATCTCGAAACCGACGAAGCCGGTGTAGAAACGCAGCGCGCGGTCAAAGTCATGCACGCTGAGCGCCGTATGGTGCATGACGGGTGCGTCAATCTTGCTTGGCATAGTCGGGGCTCCACTGAGGGTTGCGGGTGCGTTGGACCTGGATCAGCGCCTGGGCCAGATCGTCCTGATTGGCCAGGGCGGCGGCTTCCAGCACTTTGGACACAACGGGAGAGGATTCCGAGCCGGTCACGTGGACGATCTCGTGATCCAGCCAGTCGAACAGGCGGGCCTGGGCGTCGCTGATCAGGCGCGAGCCGATCGAGGTGCCGCGCGTGGTCTGCTCAGCCACGATCAGGCACTGGGTGCGGCGCACGCTGGCCTCGATGCATTCCCAGTCGATGCCGGCCACATCCAGGCTGCGCAGGTCGATGATTTCGGCATCCACGCCGCTGGCCTCGGCCGCCTGGCAGGCCATGCCGACCATATTGCCGTAGGTCAGCACGGTGCAGGCCGAGCCGGAGCGGGCGATGCGGGCCTTGCCGAAAGGCACGATGTAGTCCCAGTCTTGGGTAGGCACGTCGTCAGTGTCGCGGAACAAATCCTGGTATTCGATGATCAGCACCGGATCGTGGCAGCGCAGGGCTGCATTCAGCAGGCCGATGTAGTCGTGGGGGCGGGACGGGGCGACGATGCGCCAGCCGGGGTACAAGGCGAACAGGCCGGCGGCGTCCATGGAGTGCTGTGAGCCATAGCCGGTGCCGGCTGACATGCGACTGCGCACCAGCACAGGGACGGGGAATTCGCCGCCAAACATGTGGCGCACCTTGGCGACCTGGTTGAACAGCTGGTCAGCCGCCACCAGCGAGAAGTCCGGATACATGATTTCCACCACAGGGCGCAGGCCGTTCAGCGCGGCGCCCAGGGCCAGACCAGTGAAGCCATTCTCGCAGATGGGCGTGCCGATCAGGCGGTCTGGGTACTGCTCGCCGATATTGCGTGTGGCGCCGGCCGTACCGCCGCGCAGGCGGTGCACGTCTTCGCCGAAAATGACGATGCCATCGTCGCGCTGCATATTGCGCAGCATGGCGGCGGAGATCACATCGACGAATTTAGCGCTCTGGCGCTGCGCTTCGGACAGGTCTTCCTGCTCCAGGGCCTGCAGGCCGTTCAGCTCGCTCAGGTCGCCGCGTATGCCGTAGTCCACGGTTTCCGGCCGGGGCCACAATTCAGCGCGGATGCGCGGCTGTTTGCCGGCATGGTCTTGCACCAGGGCGTCCAGTGCGATATCCAGCACGGCGTCCATCTTGGCGGCCAGAGCCTGGTATTGCGCCTCGTCCAGCAGGCCGGCTTCCATCAATTGGCGTGGGTAGACCTGCATGGGGTCGCGTTCGGCCCATTGGGCTTCCTCATCCTTGGCGCGGTAGCCGAAGGCGCTGCCTTTCTGCGCGCCGGACTGGTGTAGATAGCGGTAGGTGCGGGCTTCGAGCAGCACCGGGCCGCCTTGTTCCTGGATGACGCGCAGCGCTTCGCGCATAGCGGCGCGGGCGGCCAGCACGTCCATGCCGTCGAACTCGATGGCCGGCACGCCCAGGGACAGGCCGCGCGCCGACAGGCGGGTCTCGCGGGTCTGTTCGCTGACATGGGTGGATACCGCGTACAGATTGTTTTCGATGAAGAAAATGGTGCTGGTCTTGTACAGCGCGGCCAGGTTCAGGGCTTCGTAGCAGGCGCCGCTCTGGGTGGCGCCGTCGCCGAAGAAGGCGACGGACACGTCGGGCCGGCCGCGCAGCTTGTCGGCGAAGGCATAGCCCACGGCATGGGACGGATTGCCGCCCACAATGGCGTTGGAGCCGTAGATGCCGGCTTCGGGATAGCGCAGGTGCATGGAGCCGCCGCGACCGCCGCAATAGCCTGGCGTCAGTCCCAGGATTTCGGCATAGGTGCGCATGACCACTTCTTGCATGGCGGCGGGGTAGTCCTCTTGCAACGGGTCGTAGTCCGCAGGGCAGGCATGGTTCAGTGCCTTGGCCAGGAACTGGTGGTGCATGCGGTGCGTGCCATTGATCTTGTCCTGGGAATTCAGTAGGGACAGGGCGCCTACGGCGGCGCCGTCCTGGCCGATGCTCGAATGCGCGGGGCCGTGCAGCACGCCCAGCACGCTCAGGTTCAGCAGGCGCTCCTCAAAGCGGCGGATCAGCAGCAGTTGTTCCAGCATGCGCACGGCCTGCCGGGGTTCCAGGGTCTGCAGTTCCTGTTCATCGGTTTCGAGGCGCCACCAGGGCGTGTCGGTGGTCAGGTCGATGAGCTGGCTGGTCATACGGTATCTCCGGATAAATTGGAACGTGTGAAGGTTCAGCGGGCGGTGTAGCCGCCATCAAGAAAAAGTGTCTGGCCGGTCATGAAGGACGAGGCCGGGCTGCACAGATAGATGGCCAGGCCGTGCAGGTCTTGCAGTTCTCCGTTGCGGCCTACGCAGGTGGCGGCGGCCATGCGCGCCAGTTGCTGCGGGTCGCGATACAGCGATTCGGTCAGGGCTGTGGGGAACAGGCCGGGTGCGATGGCGTTGCAGGTGATGCCTTGCGGGGACCAGGCCTGGGCCATGGCGCGGGTCAATTGCACGATGGCGCCCTTCGTGGCCCCGTAGGCCATGCTGTCCGGGAACGCCCGTGCCGACTGCAGCGAACCGATGTTGACGATGCGACCCCAGCCGTGCTCGGCCATGGCCGGAGCGAAGGCCTGCGCCAGCAGAAAGGGGGCGGTCAGGTTCAGGCTCAGCGTGTAGTTCCAGTCATCCAGAGAGGTGGCCTGGGCCGGCTGGCGCAGATTGACGCCCGCTGCGTTGATCAGGATGTCGGGGCTGTCCGTACCGGCCAGATCCTTGGCCAGGTTCTGGATGGCTTGGGGATCGGACAGGTCCGCCTGTCGGGCCTGCGCCGAGTCGGGTCGCAGTGCATTCAGGCGTTCGCACTGTTCGGCCAGCGGGGGGGGGCGCCCCCCCCCCAGGGTGAACCGGGGGCCC
>JAEXOO010000022.1 GCA_023439305.1 Pseudomonadota bacterium | reverse complement strand
TCGATTACGGCACTTCCGAAGCGCACACGACGTACGGGATCATCGGTATCAAGGTCTGGGTCTACAAGGGCGACATGCTGCCTAACGGCGAAATGCCTGTTGACACCGTAGCCCCTGAAGAGCGCCGTCCACGTCGTCCTCGTGGCGATCGTCCTGAAGGTCGTCGCCCAGGCCGTGGTCGCGGTCCTCGTAAAGACGCTGCTCCTGCTGCGTCCGAAGGAGAATAAACATGCTGCAACCTTCTCGCAGAAAGTATCGCAAAGAGCAGAAAGGCCGTAACACCGGTCTGGCTACTCGCGGTGCTCAAGTTTCGTTCGGCGAATACGGCCTGAAAGCCACGGATCGTGGCCGCCTGACCGCCCGTCAGATCGAAGCAGCACGTCGTGCGATCAACCGTCACATCAAACGTGGTGGCCGTATCTGGATCCGTATCTTCCCCGATAAGCCGATTTCGCAGAAACCTGCTGAAGTCCGTATGGGTAACGGTAAAGGTAATCCAGAGTACTGGGTCGCTGAGATTCAACCCGGCAAGGTCTTGTACGAAATGGAAGGTGTCAGCGAAGAGCTGGCGCGCGAAGCATTCCGTCTGGCCGCCGCCAAGCTGCCAATTTCGACGACGTTCGTAACGCGTCACATTGGTGCTTAAGGAGACGTCATGAAAGCCAGCGAACTCCGCACCAAAGATGCCGCCGAGCTGCAGAAAGAGCTCGAGAGCCTGTTGAAAGCACAATTCAACCTGCGCATGCAGCGTGCTACGCAACAGCTTTCCAACACCAGCCAACTGGGCAAAGTGCGCCGCGACATCGCTCGCGTCCGTACCGTCATGGCTGAGACCGCAGGAAAGTAAGATGAGCGAAACTCAAACTCAAGCCCCAGCAAAGCGTCAACGTACCCTGATTGGTCAAGTTGTCAGCAACAAGATGGACAAGACTGTCGTCGTTCTGGTTGAACGCCGCGTCAAGCACCCTCTGTATGGCAAGATCATCATCCGCTCCAATAAATACAAAGCGCATGATGAGAACAATCAGTACAACGAAGGCGATACCGTTGAGATCTCCGAAGGCCGTCCTATCAGCCGCAGCAAGTCCTGGACTGTTGTGCGTCTGATCGAAGCCGCCCGCGTGGTCTAAGCGTTTGCTTCGGCGCCCGGCTCAGGCCAGGCGCCACGTAGTACAAGAAAACCCCGATCTGTTTCAGATCGGGGTTTTTTTATGCTCGGCGGGCGCGGGTCATGTCGCATTCCATCCGGGCCCATGTTCAAGTCGGGGCTTTAGCGACTTTCTTGCTTGCGCCATTGTGCCGGGCTGACTCCGGCGCTGCGGCGAAAGGCGGCACTGAAGGCGGCCGCGGAGCTATAGCCGATGCGTTCGGCGATTTGTTCCAGGGCCAGGCCCTGTTCCAGATAGCGTCTGGCCAGCTGCATGCGCAGCAGCAAAAGCACCTGCGCCGGTGCCAGTCCGCACAGCAAGGTGAAGCGGCGGTGAAAGGCGGCGCGCGACATGTTCATCTGTGCCGCCATCTCGTCCACGGACCAGTCGCGCGACGGGCTCTGCACCAGTTGCTCCAGCAGACTGCCGAAGGCATGGTCGCGAGCCAGGTTCAGCAGGCCGTGCGGTAAGGCGCCGCGGATATGGGCCTGGCGAGCCTGGTGGCGCAAGGTATAGAACAGCAGTAGTTCCACCAGTTTTTCCAGCAGGCGCGGATTGGGCTGGCGCTGCTGGCTGACTTCTGCATTGATCAGATCGAACAAGGGGCGGCCGGGGTAGTCCTGGACCTGGGCGCTTTGCAGCAGCAGCACTTCAGGCAGCCCGCTGAGCAGCAGCTCGCTCAGGCCGGAACTGAAGTCCAGAAAGCCGCACAGCAGCCCGGTGCTGTTGGCCACGGCGGGGTGCAGCTCGTGCATGGCCTGGCGCTGCAGCGGCGCCTCGAACGCCGGACAGGTCTGAGAGGCGCTGAGCCGATGCGGGATATCGCGCAGAAAAAAGACGGCATCGCCCGCATGCAACTGCACCGAGGGCTGCCCCTTGATATGCAGCCAGCAGGGGCCGTGCAGCGCCAGATGAAAACCGGCCCGCTTATGGCCATGCAGGCTGCTTTCCCAATGGTCGCAATACTGGCCCAGGTGAAACAGGCTGGCGGTGATCGCCAGGCCTGAGAGCAGCAGGTCTTCGACAGGGCGCTGGGATGCCGTATCGTCCGGGGCGCCTGGCCCGGAAGAGGGTGAGTGTGCCGCAATGTCGGTCATGGCAGGAATATGCTTATTTCTTTTCGTGGATATTTTTAATATGAATACAGCTAGATCGGCATATGGATGCAATGGGCCGGCGGGCCGACAATGAAAGCCTGCCATAAAACAACAAGGACCTAACGCTACCATGTCTCGCCTTACTCTTCATACTGTGGATTCCGCTCCCGATGCCGTCAAGCCGGCGCTGGAAAAGGCCGTGCGCGGCAGTGGCTTCTTGTCCAACTTGCTGGCCGTGCTGGCCAGCTCGCCCGTGGCCCTGAAGGCCTACCAGGATATGTCGGCCTTGAATGCGGATGCCAGCCTTTCGCTGGTCGAACGCGAAGTCGTGCAACTGGTGGCGGGCACGACGCACGGCTGCCGTTTTTGCGTGGCCGGCCATACCGCTATCGCCACCAACAAGGCCAAACTGGATCCGGAAATCCTGGCGGCTCTTCGAGCGCGTGGTTTCGACCAGATTCAGGACGAGCGCCTGCAGGCGCTGGCTGTCTTCACCCTGGCCGTCATCGATACGCGGGGGCAAGTGTCGGACGAGCAGTTGCACGCCTTCCGCGAGGCAGGCTATGGCGACCAGCAAGCGCTGGAGGTGATTACCGGCGTGGGCCTGGCGACCATCTGCAATTTTGCCAATAATCTGGCCCGCACTCCGCTCAACACCCAACTGGAGGCCTACGCATGGGAAGCGCCTTGAACGCAGCCAATGATGAATTGACCAGCGCACACGCTGTGCGTCTGTCCCCCGGCCTGACGCAGTGGTTGCAGGAAAATGCCCTGGAGCTGGATACAGGCGCTGCGCAGGCTGCTCAGGTCTTGCCGCGTCTTGCCGAAGAGGGTTTGTTCCGCCTGGGACTGAAAGACGATTTTTCGGATTTTGGCGATGCGGTGCGATCGGTGGTAGCCGTCGCAGAGCATTCCTTGACGGCGGCCTTCGTGCTGTGGGGCCAGCGCACCTTCATCGAATATTTGCGCAATGTGCAGGATCCGGCTCTGCGCGAGCGCTATCTGCCCGAGCTGCTGGCCGGCCGTTTGGCCGGATCCACGGGGCTGTCCAATGCGCTCAAGTAC
Source organism: Pseudomonadota bacterium (assembly GCA_023439305.1). Classification (GTDB taxonomy): domain Bacteria; phylum Pseudomonadota; class Gammaproteobacteria; order Burkholderiales; family Burkholderiaceae_B; genus Alcaligenes. The sequence goes on along the minus strand of JAEXOO010000022.1, from coordinate 24,915 downwards.
CTGGGCGGCATCGAAGGGCTGCAATTGCAGGCCCGCCCCGTGCAGGAGCAATGGCAGATTGATGGCAGCCTGCCCTGGGTGACCAATCTGCGTCCAGACAGCTTCTTGGTGGCCGTCGTTGCAGGCATGCCGAACGAACAGGTGGGCATCTGGGTGTTGGAGCATGGGGACGCCGGTCTGCGGCGGTCTGCAGATCTGGAGCTGGTCGGTCTGCGCGGCAGCAATACGGCGGCCTTGGCGTTCGATGCGGTGTGTGTCGGTCGCGAACGTTTGATGCATGACAATGCGGCTGAGTTCGTACGCCTGGTGCGTCCGCGTTTTCTGGCCTTGCAGTGCGGTATGACACTGGGCTTGGCGCGCCGCTCCTTGTTGCAGGTCTTGCAGGCGCCTCGCCGCCAGTGGGTGCAGGAACAGCCTGCGCGGCGCTTGCTGGAACGGCTGGAGGAGTTGACGCAAGTTCTGATTGGCGCGGCCAGCAGGCCGGGCTCGGTACCGGCGCCCGATTTGTTCCGCGTGCGCATCGAGTTGAGCGCTCTGGCGGCCGAGGCGGTCGCTTTGGAAAGCTCCGTGGCCGGCGGCGCGGCCTACTTGGACGGCAAGCACCCCCAGCTGTTGCGCCGTTATCGTGAAGCCTTGTTCATTCCTCTGATCACACCCAGCGTGGCCCAGTTGAAGGCCGAGCTCGGTCCGGAGCCTGCATGAATGCCCAGGCCGCCGCAGCGTTGCAAGCTCAAGGCGAGGCGCTGCTCGTGGGCCGGGATCTGACCCTGGCCTATGGTGGGCAGACGGTATTGCAGGGCCTGGATCTGGCGGTGCGACCCGGCGAGATCGTCGCCTTGCTGGGCCCCAGCGGCGTGGGCAAGTCGTCGTTGCTGCGTGTCCTGGCGGGTCTGCAAAGTCCCACGCGCGGCGATGTCCGTTTCCTGGGGCAGGTGGTTCGCGGCGTGCATCCCGAGCTGGCGATGGCGTTTCAGGAAGCCATTCTGCTGCCTTGGCTGAACGTGCAGTCCAACACCGGGTTTGGCCTGGGCTTCTCCCGACAGGCTCGCCTGTCCGCAGCAGAGCGGCGCGCGCGCGTGGAACAGGCCCTGCGTCAGGTGGGGCTGTATGACAGCCGCCATCTGCGGCCGGCGGCGCTGTCGGGCGGCATGGCGCAGCGCGTGGCTATTGCGCGTTGCCTGGCGCGTCGCCCGCGCGTGTTGTTGATGGATGAGCCTTTCGGTGCCCTGGACGAGGTGACCCGCCGCCAGATGCAGCAGCTGATTCTGTCCATTCGGGAGCAGACAGGCTGCGCCATTGTGCTGGTTACTCACGATATTGACGAGGCCTTGCTGTTGGCCGATCGCGTGCTGCTGCTGGGCGGCCGCCCGGCAGGCCTGCGGCGCGAATGGGCCTGCCCGGCGCATCCCCGCTCCCATCTGGATTCCTGGCTTCAGGAAATACGCCTGGATGTTGTGGCCTGCCTGGAGCAGAGCCTGGCGCAGGCGGCTGACTCTCCCTCTTTGCAAGGTATGCCGTCATGATTGACTCTCCCACGTCTCGCACCCGTCGCGATCTGCTCAAACTGGCGTCGCTTTTTACGGCGGCCGGCGCGGCTCCTTTGCTGGCGCAGCGCACGGCGCGTGCGCAGAGCGAGCCCGATGCGCCCCTGCGCATCGGCTATTTGCCGATTACCGATGCCACGGCCATGCTGGTCGCCCATCACAAGGGCTACTTTCAAGAGGCGGGCATTGCCGTCGAAAAGCCGGTGATGGTGCGCAGTTGGGCGCAATTGATCGAAGCCTTCATTTCCGGTCAGGTCAATCTGGTGCATTTGCTCACGCCCATGACTATCTGGGGCCGCTACGGCAGCCAGGTGCCGGCCAAGGTGGTGGCCTGGAACCACATGAGCGGTTCGGCTATTACTGTGGAGAAAAGCATTACTTCTCCCGAGCAGTTGGGCGGTCGCACGGTGGCTATTCCTTTCTGGTATTCCATCCACAATACTGTGCTGCAGCATGTGCTCAAGGCACATGGGCTGACGCCGGTGTCGCGCGGTTCGCAGGCGGTGTCGCCCCAGGAAGTCAATCTGGTGGTGATGGCGCCGGCCGATATGCCGCCGGCATTGGCCTCGGGCCGCATCGCCGGCTTTACCGTGGCTGAACCCTTCAATGCCATGGCCGAGACGCAAGGGGTAGGGCGTATCCTGCGCTTCACGGGCGATGTCTGGCGCGATCATGCCTGCTGTGTGGCGTTCATGCATGAACAGGATCTGCAGACGCGTCCCCAATGGGCGCAAGGCGTGGTGGACGGTCTGGTGCGCGCGCAATCGTGGATCCGCGACAACCGTGTCGAGACCGCCCGTATCCTGTCGCGCGACGGTTCGGGCCGCTATACGCCGCATACCCAGGAAAACCTGCTCAAGGTCTTGGCGCCCGATCCGGCCGACCGCCGCCAATACGTGGATTCGGGTGTCATCCGCCATCCAGATTGGGATGACAAGCGCATCGACTTCCAGCCTTATCCTTTTCCCAGCTATACCGAGGAACTGGTGCGCATGCTGCAGGGCACCTTGATTCAGGGCGAGCGCGGTTTCCTGGACAGCCTGTCGCCGCAGCAGGTAGCGGCCGATCTGGTGGACGATCGTTTCGTGCGCGTCGCCATCGAAAAGCAGGGCGGCTTATCGCGCTTTGGTCTGCCTGATCAGTACACCCGCAGCGAGACCATCATCGCATGAGCGCGTCCGTTTCCTTGAAAGCCCCAGTGTCCGATGTGCGCAGACCATCCGGACGCCGCCGTCTTGTCTCCTCGGCCTTGCGCTCGACAGTCTGGGGCGTGGCCGGTCTGGCGGCCGGCGTGTTGCTGTGGTGGCTGACTACGGCGGCCAGTGACAGCGCCCTGGTGAAGCAATTCGGACCTGGCCAGGCGCTGGCGAGCTTGATGGATATGTTCGCGTGGCCCGATACCTGGATGCACGTGGGCGCCAGTCTGCGGCGTATTTTCGTGGGCTTGGCGATCTCGTTGGGCGTAGGAGTGCCGGCGGGGCTGCTGCTGGGCCTGTCGGCTCGGGCTCATGCGGCGCTCACGCCTTTGTTCCAGTTCCTGCGCATGGTCTCGCCCCTGTCGTGGATGCCGATCGCTGTCATGGCGTTCGGTATTGGCGACGCACCTATTTATTTCTTGCTGGGCGTGGCCGGCGTGTGGCCGGTTTTGCTCAACACCGCTTCAGGTGTACGTCATTTGAATCCGCGTTGGCTGATGCTGGGTCGTAGCCTGGCGGCAACGCGCCTGGAAACGCTGCTGTATCTGGTGCTGCCTGGCATTGTGGGCTCGGTGCTGACGGGCAGCCGCCTGGCCATCGGCGTGTTGTGGATTGTGCTGGTGCCGTGCGAGATGCTGGGCGTGTCGGCCGGCCTGGGTTATCTGGTGCTGGATACACGTGATCGCATGGCGTATTCGGAACTGATGGCCGTCATTGTCTTGATCGGCCTGATCGGCTACTTGCTGGACAGCGCGCTGCGCGCGCTGTTCGCTGCATTCGGACAGAAGTAGGGTGATGGAGTGGTCATGATGGGATGAGCGTGGACAGGAAATGGCGCACGTCCAGCACAAAGCGTTGTTTCGGCAGATTGTTCGCTCCCATGCGCCGGTAGAAGTCTATGCCCGCCTGGTTGCTGGGAGGGGTCTGCCATTCAAGGATGTCGATGGCCTGTTCATGGGCAAAGCCGGCCAACGTCGTGATCAATTGCCGGCCTACTCCCTGGCCCCGCAGTGGGGACTCCAGATACAGGCAGTCCAGATAGACAAATGGGGCCGCCTGCCAAGTGGAGTAATCGATCGTGGCGCTCATGTAACCGCCAATGGCGCCTTTGTGTTCTACCACCCAGAGAAAAATCCGCGGCGCGGCGCCCAGGACCAGATCCTGCAGATTCTGCAGGTCGACCGGGCTGGGCAGTGCGATGCCTTCGTAGAGGGCGTGCTGGCGGATCAAGGCGCCGATATGGGGGAAGTCGGCATGGCGGGCGCGGCGGATCATCCGGCAAGCTCCATGGTTGAGTGTCGAACCTGGTCGATGTGATGTGAGTCGACCGGACGCCGCGTGATCGCGAATGTCGGATCAGTTCGAAACGTGCATCTTCAGGGGGGCGGCTTCATGGCAGAGTAGCTTTATCAGAGCGCGCAAGCCTGGAGACAGGATGGTCTGGCAAGAAAATGATATGCAAGGACTGAAAATATACTGGAACGCGCCCTTTTTTAAATAAATAATAAATATATCAAAAAATAGATTTTAGGAAATGAAAATTTATAAGAATGATGACTCGGTTTTCTTTTGGATGTTTTTTTATAAAAACAAAATCATTTCTTTAATTCTGGAAATGTCGTTACAGAGAAATAAAAATTATCAGCAACTTCCTATGCGTCATGAGGCTGAGACGAAACAGGTATAGGCGGCGATGCACAGAACCGTCAGAGTGATTTAAATACCGTTTTTTATCATTGGTATGTACATTTTCTTAAGGAAGCGCAGCACGCGGACTTTTTTGTGTATTTGAGTACTCAATTTGTACTTTGTCGTGTCACACGGTAAATCCATAATTTCCACAGATTGCCTCGTCTCTCCTTGGCGATGCATATTTTGGAAAGGAATTGCTCATGATGGACAAAAACGTCTTCTCGCGCCGAGCCTTTTTGAAAGGCGGGCTTTCTCTCGGCGTAACGACGCTGCTGGCAGGATCGCCGGTGTATGCCCGGACACGTTCGGATGGCGTCGTGCAATTGCAGTTCATGTATCCGGTGGGTGTGTCGGGTGACATCAATCGCATCGTGACTGCCATGATTCAGGACTTCAATGCTGCTCATCAACGTGTTCAGGTTCAGGCTATTTATGCGGGCAATTACGACAACACCGAACAGAAGGTCATCACGGCGTTGGGCGTAGGACAGCCTCCCGCCGTGTGGTTGCCCATAAATTCGTCGTTGCAGACTTTTTTGGGTATGGATGCTCTGGCAGACCTGACGGACCTGGCCAAGGACAGCGATGTTTATCAAGATTTTTACGCCAGCTTCTTGAGCATGGCCTCGGCTGACGGGCGTCTTTATGGTTTGCCTTTTCAGCCCAGCACACCTGTTCTGTATACCAATCAGCAGGCTTTTGAGCAGGCTGGCATTACGCAGGCAGCAACGACCTGGGATGAGCTTTTTGAGCATGCGAAAACGCTCACCCGGCGCAGGGGGAGGGACGTGGATCAGTGGGGTCTTACTATTGGCGGCGGATGGCATGACTGGATCTTCGAATGCTGGGTACGCCAGAATGGATTGACGCCATGGCAAGCGGATCGCGTGATGTTCGATGCGCCCGAGGCGGTGCATGCCTTGGAGTTCTGGCGAAAGATGGCAGATGCGGGCGTGATGCCGACGGCGTCCACCTGGGAGGGTTCTGCTAATGATTTCATGGCAGGCCGCAGTGCCATGCTGTATCACTCCACAGGATCATTGACCAATTTGCGCGCGAGCGCTTCTTTCCCTGTACGTGCCGCGTTGATGCCCAAGAACAAGGTGCAGGGGGCCTGTTTCGGCGGCGGGGCTATTCACATCGCCAAGAATCAGCCGGAGGCTCACATCCGTGCAGGCTGGCAGTTCGCACAATGGATGACCAGCACGGAAAGTTCGGCGGGTTGGTCCCGCGCGACGGGTTACCTGGCAGTGCGCAAGTCGTCATGGGAAAGCCCGGCCATGACGCAGTACGTGCAAGAAGTGCCCGATGCGGCGATTGCATTGCGCCAGGCTGAGTTCGCGGGCCCGTTCATGCAGGTGCCCGGCTATCACAAGGTGCGCGAATACCTGAAAAGCGCCATAGATCGTTGCCTGGCAGGTGAATTGACGCCCGAGGCCGCGCTTAAGCAAGCGGCGCAACAGTCCAACCGTGAAATCGCGCGGCTGTCGCGTCGTCGCGGCTGATGGGGCGGCAAGCCATGCGTACTTCCCATGATGGCCGGGGCGATGGCAGGCTTGCCAGCCTGCTGTTGCTGCCGTCCTTGCTGTTTCTGGCTACGTTTACGTACTGGCCCATCGTGCGGGCAGCCTACTTGTCATTGCATGATGCGATGCTGGGTGACCCGCGGACATTCTTCGTGGGTTGGGAGAACTATTCCCGTCTGTTGGAAGATGAGCTGTTCTGGCGCGTTCTGGGCAACACGGCGTGGTATGTCTTGATTACCGTGCCCGTGTCGGTCGCGGTGGCCTTGCTGCTGGCGGTGGGCTTGAATACGGCATTCAAGGGGGTGTCCCTGGCCAGATCCGCCTTTTTCTATCCCACCATGATCCCTTCGGTGGCAGCTGCGATGGTGTGGGTCTACCTCTATGCGCCGGGCTACGGCCCAGTCAATCAGTGGCTTGATTGGCTGGGCGTGGGTTCTGTGGAGTGGTTGTCAAACCGCCGCGTCGCCTTGTGGGCGCTGATGGCGTTGAGCGCCTGGAAGTTCTCGGGCTATTTGATGCTGATTTTGCTCGCCGGCCTGCAGCTTATTCCCAAGGACTTGTATGAGGCGGCGCGGCTGGACGGCGTGTCGGCTTGGCATCAGTTGCGCCACATCACCATTCCGCTTCTGTCGCCTATGCTCTATTTCGTGTTGATCGTCGCCATCCTGCATTCTTACCAGATCTTCGACTACGTCTACGTCATGACGCATGGCGGCCCGGCTGACAGCACCAATGTGCTGACGTTCTACATCTACCAGAACGCGTTCCAGTACCAGGACCTCGGCTATGCCTCGACGTTGGCCACGGTACTGCTGCTGTTCATGTCGTTGCTGATCGCCCTGATCAGTGCCACGTTCGGACGCTCAGTGCATTATTTCGGAGAGCGAGATGCGAAATGAATGGCGGCTGGGTTGGGCGCCTGTCTGGCGCGTCACGATCATGCTGCTGGCGCTGGTCTGGTTGTCTCCGCTGCTGTGGATGCTGGTGACGGCTTTCAAGACGCAGGCCGAGGTCTTTGATCCACAAGCGGGGTTCTGGCCGGTGCGCTGGCGCTGGGAAAACTTCAGCTCGGCCTTGGAGGTGGCCCCCTTTGATGTGTATCTGCTGAATTCGCTGATCAGCACCTGGGGCATTCTGGCAGCGCAGATGGTCACTGTGGTGCTGGCTGCCTATGCCTTCGCCCAGCTAAGATTTCGGGGCAAAAACCTGTTGTTCGGGCTATTTTTGCTACAGATCATGTTTCCGATATACGCCACTTTCCTGACCAATTTCCTGACAGTGCGCAGCCTGGGCTTGTTTGACCATTTGCTGGCGCTGGTGGTGCCTTTTGTCGCCAGCGGATACGGCACGTTTCTGCTGCGCCAGGCCTTTCGGCAGATCCCGCTGGAGTTGATCGAGGCCGCCCGGCTGGATGGCTGCGGCCATCTAGGCATTCTCTGGCATATTTGTTTGCCTTTGGCGCGGCCGGCATTGCTGGCTTTTGGGATTATCAGTGTGGTGACTCACTGGAACGACTATATCTGGCCATTGCTGGCGACCAACAGCGACCAACAGCGTACCTTGCCCATTGGCCTGGGCTTGCTGGCCAAGGCCGATAGTGGCGCGGACTGGACTCGTCTGATGGCGGCGACCTTGATGGTGATCGCGCCGCTGCTGTGTGTGTTTTTCATCTTTCAGCGGCGCTTCGTGAACAGTTTCATGCATGCCGGCTTGAAATAGGACTGGAGAGGAAAATGGCGGAAGTCGTTTTGGAAGGGATCAGCAAGTGTTTTGGAAACCGCCGGGTCGTACAGGATCTGTCTCTTCGAGTGCCTGACGGTTCATTCACGGTCTTTGTGGGACCGTCGGGCTGCGGCAAGTCCACGATCCTGCGCATGATCGCCGGCTTGGAGCACATCGACGGCGGGCGCCTGTGGATTGGGGGGCGTGATGTGACCCGCGCGCCTGCCCAGCAGCGCGAGCTGGCCATGGTTTTTCAATCTTACGCCTTGTATCCCCATATGACGGCGTACCGGAATATGGCATTCGGCCTGCAAAAAACCAGCCGATTGAGCAAGACAGAGATCGATCAGCGCGTGCGTCAGGCTGCCGAGAAACTCGCTATCACTCACTTGCTCGACAAGAAACCGGCCAGCCTGTCGGGCGGAGAGCGGCAGCGCGTGGCGATCGGACGTGCCTTGGTGCGCAAGCCCAGGGTCTACCTTTTTGATGAGCCTTTGTCGAATCTGGATGCCAAGTTACGTCATCATATGCGGGCTGAGTTGCGTAAGCTGCAGCAAGAGCTGCAAATTACCGTTATTTACGTGACCCACGATCAGGTCGAAGCAATGACGCTTGGCGATCAGGTCGTGATTTTCAATCAGGGGCGCCTCCAGCAGGTCGGGCCGCCGATGCAGCTCTATGACAGCCCTGAGAATATGTTCGTAGCGTCATTCATCGGCAGCCCCGAGATGAATTTCCTGTCGTGCGACGTTCGCGCCGAAGCAGAGCGTTGCTCGGTCCACTATGGCGCGTATGCGGCGTCGCTACCCGCGCGCAACGGTATTGATGAGCACGCCCGGATTGTTCTGGGCGTGCGTCCGGAGGAGCTGAGCGTGGCCTCACAGGCGCAGGCGGATGTTCAGGGCGTGGTGCAGTATGTCGAGCTGCTGGGGGCCGACGCACTAGCGCATGTTGTGGCAGAGCAGGGCGAATTGGTGGTGCGCCTGCCGACTGCCCAGGCGCCCCAGGTGGGGCAGCCTATTGGCTTGGCCTTGGGACGCGGGCGGTTGCGCCTGTTCGACGCCCGGACCGGGCATCGGGTTCAGGGCGGAGACCTGCTTGCATGATCAGCTACCGGCAACGCCTGCTGCTTGCTTTCATACGTCATCAACGCAGCGCGACGGCCCCGGACATGGCCAAACGCTTTTCTGTATCCCGGGAAACTATACGGCGCGACATTTTGCAACTCGAGAGGTCGGGCCTGGTGCAGCGCTATCATGGAGGCGTATGTTTACGGGATTCCGGGGACGAGGTGGCTTTTTCCATTCGGCTGCGAATGAATGCAGACAAAAAAGAGCGGGTCGGCGTCAAGGTGGCCCGTCAAATACCGGATGGGTCGACGCTGGTCCTGGATAACAGCAGCACGGTGATGTATGTTGCGCGACAGCTAGCCTCGAAAACGGCGCTGACCATCATGACGCCTTCGCTGGAGGTCGCCCAAGTGGCAGGTCGTCATTGTCCCGATGCGCGGGTGTTGCTGCCGCAAGGGCAGCTACGACAGCACGACTACACGATAGTCGGACAGTCGGTGTTGGATTATTTCCAGCAGATGAGCCCTGATTTTTTCATTTTCTCTGCGGCGGCCTACGATGAGTGCCAGGGCCCCATGGATTTCGATATCTTCGAGGCCGAGTTCAAGCGTCTGGTCAGCGGACGGGCCGATTGCAACGTGCTGGCGCTGGACTCCAGTAAATACGGCAGCAAGGCCGATATTGCGCTTGGGCTGGAAGTTCAGGTCCACACGTATACCGATCAGGAAGGCGATTGGCAGCCGTAAAGCATTTCAGGCGGTGTCCAACAGTGCGTTGTCATAGTAGTGCGACTGGGTGAGCTTGTCGATCAGTTCTCCGTACCAGGACAAGGTTGTGCCCAGCGTGGCGACCTTGCCGATCAGCAGAATGGACGGGCTTTTGAAATCGTGTTGCTGGGCATCTCGTGCGATGTCGCGCAGGTTTGACAACAAGGTGCGCTGCTCGGGCCGCGAACCATTTTCTACCAGGGCGCAGGGTGTTTCGGCATCGCGTCCGCGCAGCAGCAGCTCGTGGCAGAAACGCAGAATCTGCTGCAAACCCATATAGACCGCGACGGTCTGGGTGGGATCCAGCAAGGGCTTCCAGTCTTGAATGGAATGGCCGCTTTGACGGTGAGCCGTGACAAACTGCACGGACTGGGCATGGTCCCTATGCGTCAGCGGAATGCCACTGTAGGCGGCGCACGCCACGGCCGCCGTGATGCCCGGCACGACTTCAAACGCCACACCATGCGCGGCCAGGTGCTCCAGTTCTTCACCGCCGCGTCCGAAGACAAAGCCGTCGCCGCCTTTCAAGCGGACCACGGTGCGACCGGCCTGGGCGTGTTCCACCATCAGATCGTGGATACGGGCCTGGGTCTGGTGGTGGTCCTCGCCCAATTGCTTGCCGACAAAAATTCGAGTGGCGTCGCGGCGGGCCAATTCCAGCACCTGCTCGGACACCAGGCGGTCGTACAGGATGATGTCGGCGCGGTTCAGGGCGCGCAGGGCATGCAGCGTCAGCAGACCCGGATCGCCGGGGCCTGCGCCTACCAGGATCACACGGCCCTGACTGTCCTGGGCGTTTTCCGGGCCTTGCAGGGCGCGCTCCAGCGCCAGGCGCGCCTGATCGTCCTGGCGTCCGCGCAGCGCGGCGCCCACGGGGCCGTCCACCAGCCAGTCGTAGAAGCGTCGCCGGGCGCCCAGCTCGGGACGGGCGTGGCGTATGGCACCACGGTAGTCGTGAGCCAGGCGGGCCAGCGCCCCCAGGGAATGATCCATCATGGTTTCCAGTTGTTCGCGCACCCGCCGCGCCAGCATGGGCGCCGAACCGGTGGACGAAATGGCGATGATCAGCGGCGAGCGGTCCACGATGGCCGGCACCTGGAAGCTGGATAGCTCCGGGTCGTCCACCACATTGACCAGAATGCGGGCGTGCTGCGCGTCGTGCGCAATGCGCTGGTTTATGGGTCTGTCGTCCGTCGCGGCGATGATCAGCCAGGCGCCGTCCAGATGTCGCGCTTCGTAGCGTTCGCTGATCAGCGTGATGCGCTGCTGGCGCGCCAGCTCCGTCAGGGCGTCCACGGCGAAGGGCGCCACCACACTGACCTGCGCGCCGGCAGCCAGCATCAGGCGCACTTTGCGCTCGGCGATTTCGCCCCCGCCGATGACCAGTACGGGGCGATGTTTCAAGTTGGCGAACAAGGGGAACAGCGTCATGGTCAGGCCGGTTGCAGTACCAGGGGGATCAGGCGCGCAGACGGTTCAGGCACCACGCCGGCACGCACCAGGAAGTCGCCGAAATGCTCCTCGGCCAGGCGCTCGGCGGCGAAACGGCCAAAGAGCTCGCCCAGAACGTCCAGGATTTCGGTCTCGGGAATGTTCTGGCGGTAGATGACATTCAGGCGCTCGCCGCTGAAATTGGCGCCTAAACGCAGGTCGTAGCGGCCCAAAGCGCGGCCCACCAGGGCGATTTCTCCGAGATAGGGGCGGGAACAGCCGTTCGGACAGCCTGAGATACGAAACACGATGCGCTCGTCGCGCAGGCCGTGCTGGTCCAGCAGCGCTTCCAGCTTGGGCAGCAGTACGGGGGCGTAGCGTTCGCTTTCGGCCATGGCCAGTCCGCAGGTAGGCAGGGCGACGCAGGCGATGGTGCTGCTGCGTATGCCACTCTGGGTCTGGTAGATGTCCAGTTTGTGCTCGGCAACCAGCTTGTCGATCTTGGCTTTGTCGCGTGTGGCCACATCGGCAATGATCAGGTTCTGATTGCAGGTCAGGCGGAAATGGCCCTTGTGGATCTGGGCGATGGCGCGCAGGCCGGACAGCCAAGGGCCCTTGTCGGTATCCATCAATCGGCCCGAGTCTACGCGCAGGCCCAGGTGCCAGTGGCCGTTGGCGCCCTGGACCCAGCCGAAACGGTCGCCGTTGTGGTCGAAATGGTAGGGGCGCGAAGGCTCCAGCGTCTGGCCGCTGCGGCGCTGGATTTCGTCCAGAAACCAGTCTGCGCCCAAGCGGTCCACGGTGTATTTCAGGCGGGCGTAACGGCGTTCGTCCCGATTGCCATGATCGCGCTGGGTCGTGATGACGGCTTCGCATACCGCCAGCAACTGATCGGGGCGCACAAAGCCGATGACGCTGCCCAGGCGCGGATAGGTGGTGTCGTCGCCATGCGTGGCGCCCATGCCCCCGCCTATGGCCACGTTGAAGCCTTGCAGGCGGTTGTTCTCGATGATGGCGATCAGGCCGATGTCCTGGGCAAAGACATCTACGTCATTGAGGGGGGGCACCGCAATGCCGATCTTGAATTTGCGCGGCAGATAGGTCTTGCCGTAGAGAGGCTCAACGACTTGATCGCCTTCGGTGGCTTCGTCGATTTTCTTGCCGTCCAGCCAGATCTCCGCATAGGCATTGGTCTTGGGCAGAAAGGCGTCGGAGATTTTCTGCGCCCACTCCTGCACCAGCGCGTGCTGCTCGGACAGCAAGGGGTTGGTGGCGCTGACGACCTGTCGGTTTACGTCGCCACAGGCGGCGATGGTGCTGGCCAGGGCGTCGTGGATGGCGCGCAGCGTAGGCTTCAGAAAGGGCTTGCGCACTCCATGCCACTGAAACGTCTGGCGGGTGGTGATGCGCAGGCCGAATTGGGCCCAGTCGCGCGCGATCTGGTCAAAGGCCAACCATTGCGCCGGCGTGACCACGCCGCCGGCCAGGCGGGCGCGAATCATGAAGCTGAAGGCGGGCTCCAGCTTCTGCTTGCGGCGCTCTTCACGCTGGTCGCGATCGTCCTGCTGATAGCTGCCGTGGAATTTCAGCAGCTTGTTGTCGTCTTCACTGATGGCACCGGTGATGGGGTCGGCCAGGCCTTGGGCGATGGTGCCGCGCAGATAGCGGCTGTCCACCTTCAATTGTTCGATAGGGGCGAGTTTCTTGTCGGTCATGGTGTTGTTCTAGTAAACGTCACGGGCATAGCGCCCCTGGGCAGCCAGCTCTTCCAGCCAGCCGCGGGCCTGTTCGGCGTCCAGTCCGCCTTGCTGGCGGGCGATGTCCTGCAGGGCCTGGTGTACGTCCTTGGCCATATGGGTGGCGTCTCCGCATACGTAGACATGGGCGCCGCCCTGGATCCAGGCATAAACCTCGGCCGCTTTTTCCAGCAGGCGATGCTGCACGTAGATCTTGTCCTGTTGATCGCGCGAGAAGGCCAGGTCGAGCTGATGCAATTGGCCGTCTTCCAGGGCGCGTTGCCATTCGGTCTGATAGAGAAAATCGGAATGAAAGTGGGGGTTGCCGAAGAACAGCCAGTTGCGGCCTTCCCCCCCTTGGGCGGCGCGTTCCTGCACAAATGCGCGAAATGGCGCCACGCCGGTGCCGGGGCCGATCATGATGACGTCGCGCATGGTGTCTTCGGGCAGGCGAAAACGCGTGTTTGGATCAATGAAGACTGGTACGGTTGCGCCTTCGGCCACGCGGGCCAGGTAATCAGAGGCTGCGCCCCAGCGATCTTCTTCATTGAACTGATACTGCACAGTGGCGACAGTCAGGTGGACCTCTTCATCCACTTCGGATTGGCTGGAAGCGATGGAGTACATGCGCGGCGCCAGGGGGCGCAAGGAAGCGACCAGTTCGCCCGCCGTCCAGGCGGCGGGGAAGCGCTTGAGCACATCCAGTACCTGGTGCGTGCCCAGCAGCTCCTGCAAAGCCGGCAGACCGTCGGGGGCGATGGCTGCCTGCAGGGCGGGGTCGTCATTGCGCTTGGCCAGTTCCGTCAGGAAAGGCTTGGTAAGCTGGGTGAGCTCGCGGTAGTGGCGCAGCCACTCCTGCAGGCTGCGGCTGTGCTCTTGAAGCGTGACTGGTTCCTGCGGGTCCAGTTGCAGCGTCTGGATGATGGCCTGGACCAGGGTCTCGTTCTGGGTCGGCCAGACCCCCAGCGCATCGCCGGGCTGGTATTTCAGGCCGCTGTCTTCCAGGGACAGTTCGTAGTGGCGTATGTCGCGTGTGCTGTCGCGTCCTGTGATGGGCTGGTTTTGCAGCACGGTTGCCTGGAAGGGTTTGTCGCGGTTGTACACGCTGGTCCGGGCTTGCGTGTCCAGGACGGTGACGGTGCCGCTGGTCGCCTGTACGGCAGGCGCTGCAGCCTGCCGTTCTTTTTCCAGCAGGGCAAATGCCTTGTCCTGCCAGGGCCGGGCGATCGTGTCGATGTCCAGGTCGGCCAGACCAGTGTCCTGAATGCGCTCGGCGCCCAGCGCGAGCAGGCGCTGGTCAATTTTTTCGGCAATGCCGCAGAACAAGGGATAGCTGGAGTCGCCCAGCCCCAGCACGCCGTACTGCAGCTTGGGCAGCTTGGGCGCGCGTGCGCCGGACAGGAATTCGAAGAAGGCGATGGAGTCGTCGGGCGGATCGCCTTCGCCCTGGGTGCTGATGATCACGAACAGCAGGCGTTCGTCTTTGAGCTCCCGCGTGGGATAGCGGTCGGCGCGCAGCAGGCGCACGGCGATGCCGGCGGCTTCGCAGCGCTGCGCAAAGGCTTCTGCCACCCGCTGGGCATTGCCGGTCTGGCTGCCGAACACGATGGTGGCCGGCTTGAGGACCGGCGCGCTGGAGGCGGGCACCAGAGACAGTTCGGGCGAGGAGACGGGCGCCGGCGCCTGTGCGTCGCCGTTGCGAGTCTGGGCGACGCCAGCCAGATAGCCGGACAGCCAGTTGAGGGAAAACGGGTCGAGCTCTTCGGCGATCTGCTGGATCAAGCCGCGCTTCGATTCAGAGAGACGTGACAGGGCGTGCATGCTAACACTCGGTTATAAGAATGGTTTATTCCATTCTAAAGAGCGCTCCGAATGCAGCGAACGATCTGATTCTTATTTGTTTATAAGCACTTCGGTTATTAAGAGCGGCCCTACACGAGCCAGGGCGGCGCGACAGGAATGCAGTCCGGACAAGGCCCGGACTGCATTTTTTCAAGCGGTATCGCGCGCTCGCAGCTCCCGGCGCAGGATCTTGCCCACATTGGTGCGCGGCAGCTCGTCCCGGAACTCCACATGGCGCGGAACCTTATATCCGGTCAGGCCTTGGCGACAGTGGGCGATGACCTCGGCTTCGGTCAGGGCCGGATTGCGCCGGATGACGAACAGCTTGACGACTTCGCCCGAGCGCTCGTCCGGCACGCCGATGGCGGCTGCCTCCACGATGTCGGGATGCTGGGCGGCCACGGCTTCCACTTCGTTCGGGTAGACGTTGAAGCCGGACACCAGAATCATGTCTTTCTTGCGATCCAGGATGTAGACGTAGCCTTGCTCATCCATATAGCCCAGATCGCCGGTGCGCAGGAAACCGTCGCGGTCGAAGACCTTGGCGGTTTCGTCGGGCCGGTTCCAGTAGCCGGGGGTGACCTGCGGTCCCCGTATGCACAGCTCGCCATTCTGGCCGGGCGGCAGGTCATTTTGCTGGTCGTCGCGTATGCTCAGTTCGGTCGATGGGACCGGCAGGCCGATGGAGCCCGTGAACTCTTTTTTGTCCAAGGGGTTGATGGTGGCGGCCGGCGACGTTTCGGTCAGGCCGTAGGCCTGGGCCAAGGGCTTGCCGGTGGCCTGCAGCCAGCGCTGGGCGACGACTTCCTGCACGGCCATGCCGCCGCCCAGTGTGAAGCGCAGCGACGAGAAATCCAGTTTCTTGAAGTCGGCGTTGTTCAGCAAGGCGTTGAACAGGGTATTGACCCCCGTGATGGCAGTAAAACGAACCGCTCCCATTTCCTTGACCAGGGCGGGAATATCACGCGCATTGACGATGAGCAGGTTCTCGGCGCCCAGGCGCAGGAACACCAGGCAGTTCGCGGTAAAAGCGAAGATATGGTAGAGCGGCAGGGCGGTGACGATGCAGTCGGTCTGGCCGGGTTTCAGGTAGGGCTGGATCCAGGCCAGGGCCTGGCACAGATTGGATACCAGGTTGCCGTGCGTCAGAATGGCGCCCTTGGCCACGCCTGTCGTGCCGCCGGTGTATTGCAGGCAGGCGATGTCGTTGTGATCCAGGTCCACGGGCGCCGGAGGATGAGAGCGGCCTTGCCTCAGCACCGTATTGAAAGGGATGGATTGCGGCAGGGACCACGCTGGCACGCCTTTCTTGAGGTGGCGCACCACCTGGTTGACCAGCCAGCCTTTCAGCGCGCCCAGCCGGTCGCCCACGCGAGTGATGATGACGCGCTTGATCGGTGTATCAGGCAGGATCTCCTGCAGTACATGTGCGAAATTTTCCGCGATGATGATGGTCTGCGCGCCGCTGTCCTGCAATTGGTGGCGCAGCTCTCGGGCGGTATAGAGCGGATTGGTATTGACGACGGTGGCGCCGCTGCGCAGCACCCCATACAGGCTGATAGGGTATTGCAGCAGATTGGGCATCATCAGCGCGACGCGATCGCCCTTGCGTACTCCCGCATGCTGCAGCCAGCCGGCCAGGGCCAGGGCATGCTGTTCCAGCTCGCGGTAGCTCATGCGCCGGCCCATGCTGATGTAGGCCGTGCGATCGGCGAATTCGGCACAGCTGCGCTCGAAGACTGACAGCAGAGACGGGTAGCTTCGGGCCTGCTCCTCGATGCTGTCGGGGATGCCGGGCGGGTAGTGTTGCAGCCAGATCTTGTTCATGGCGTGCTCCCGTAAGATGTACTAGGACAGGCCCAACAGGGCTTTCTTGAGCGATTCCTGGGCTGGTTTTGGCCCCAGCCATATCTTGAGCAGCGCCGGAGCCAGGTCGGGATGGCTGATGCGTCCCAGTTTTTTCTGGTTGAAGACGATCTGCACGCCTTGGGTGTCCAGGTCCAGTTGCACCAGGTCGCCTTCCTTGGCTTCGCCGACTGAGCGCATGCGGTCTTCGAATTGACCCAGCATGGGGGCCAGTTCCTGGGTTTCCTGCTCGTTCAGGTTGTTGTGCACGCCTTCTTTCAGGGCGTCGATCAAGGTCTGGGCGTCCAGGTTGCGCTTGAGCGTCAGGCGCATCTGGCGCGGCTGGCTGTCATGGATGATCTGGTCCGCGTCCTGACTGCGGGCGGTGGTGTATAAGGCCGCTACGTAGACGTCGAAGACGACTTTCTTGCGCAGGCCGGCGCCGTTGAGGGTGAGGGTTTGCTGGTCTACGACGGCGGTGTCGGGCACTGTCACGCCGGCAATGGTTTCGGCCTGGGCGGCGGGCAGGCTCAGGATCAGGGCAATAGCGAAGGCGGCACAGCGATGGGTGAACATGTAGCGGTCCTCCTGGGGAGTCAGCGTGATGTTGATTTCTGCCGGTAGAAGTCGGCGTCCGCGATGTACAGCGTGCGTTCCACAATGGTGTAGATCTGGCCTTGCGGGTCTTTGAGCTCGACCGTGAAGGTGGCCTCGGTTTCGTGGTGATGATCCAGCCGGCGGTGTATCTCGTCCAGCTCTTGGGGGCTGATCTGGAAGTCGGCATACAGTGTCTGGTAGCCGGGACGCCGGTAACGGATCTGCGCCGCCTTGTCCCAGACCACGACGCGGCGATTCAGACCCGCCATGAGCATGGCGGCATGCACGCCGTCCGTGATGGCAAACAGAAAACCGCCATAAAGCGAGCCGACAATGTTGCGGGTGCGCCGGCGCAGGGGCAATCGCACCACGATATGTTGTAGATCGCTAGAGACTTGTTGGACCCGCCCGCCGGTGGCCCGGAAGGCGGGGTGCCAGTTGAAGCCCAGTTGCAGCATGCGCGCGCGCCAGCGCGGTGGCAGGCGTGCAAGCAGTTCCATGCGGCGGCTGCGGGCCATGACGGTTCCTTAGAAGCGGTAGCTGAACTGCACGCCCAGGATGTCGCCGCTGTTCTTGTAGGTGCCGCGCACCAGGCCGCGCTTGGCCAGATCCGAATCGTTGTTGATGTCGGTGTTCTTCAGGAACAGATGGGTGTAGCCGAAGTCCCAGGTGGCATTCTTGCTGGGGCGGAATTGCGCGCCGATGGACACCCAGTAACGGTCGCTATCGGGCAGCGAGGTGGGGCGGTAGTTGTCGTCCCGCACAGGGGACTGGTCCCAGGCCACGCCGCCCTTGAGCGTCCATTGTTCGTTGTAGTGGTAATTCGCGCCCAGCGCCACTCGCCAGGCATCCTTGAATTTCAGTTCCAGATCGGCATTCTGGGCGCCGGGGCCGCTGTTTTCGATTTCCAGGCGCGGGATGCTGCTCCACCCGGTCCAGGACACGTCGGCAAGCAGTTGCCAGCGGGTGTTCAGGTCGTGCACGACACTGAAAATGGCCGTGTCGGGCAGCTTGATGGTGGCTTCGGCGTCCCAGTTGATGTCGGGGGCGGGTATGCCGGCGGGGATGTTGCGATTGCGCAGCTTGGTCGTGCCGTCCGGCGTGATCTTGACCTGCGAGCGGTAGGACAGGCCCAGGCGGGTGCTGGGCGTGGCCTGGTACAGAATGCCAGCATTCCAGCCCCAGGCGTCGCCTTTCATTTTGACGCGGGTGTCCATGTCCAGCGGGCCGAGCACGGGATGGAAGGCGGCAGGCGTGGCCAGGCGATAGTCGGCATCGATGTGCATCCAGTTCACGCCCAGGCCCAGAGATAACTGGTCGTTGACTTTGTAGGCCACCGACGGATTGACGTTGATGGTTTCGATGGCGAATTTTTCGGAGTGGTAGCGGCCCATCCAGCCTTCTTCGTATTCCGTCGTCAGTCCGAAGGGGGCGCCGACTCCCAGGCCCACCCACCATTGCGGGGCGAGCTGGTACGACAGATAGATATTGGGAACGGCGGCCCACTTGCCGGCATCTCCGCCTTCGCCACCGGTGGCGGCGCGAGGCGAGCCCCCGGTGACGCCCAGGGGCAACGTGCTGCCGTCGTCCGAGAACTTGAATGACGGCTTGATGGCGTTCAGGCCGGCCGAGAAGTTGCCGCCCGGCAGCAAGGCCATGCCGGCCGGGTTGAAGTAAATCGTGCTGGCGTTATCGGCGATGGCTGCCGAGCCTGCGTAGGCGTTTCCCAGGCCGCTGGCGTTCTGTTCCAGCAGGTTGAAGCCGGCTCCATGGGCTTGGCTGGCACCCAGCGCCATGAGCAGGGCGGGGATTGTTCGTAAAGCAACAACCGTCTTTTTCATGTGTCTTCTCCACGTTGTGGGCTGCTTGTGGCAGCGGCCGAGGTCATGTTTTAAAACGCTCGTTTGTTTTTCTATGGTGCATGACCTCGGCCGTTTGGCGTATAGGTACTTGTGCCAATCCGTGCTAGGAGTGTTGTTTGCGTGCCGCTTTGTAATGCAGGGGCCCGCCCCGGAAAGGTGCAAAGCCTGTGCCGAAGATGACGCCGGCATCGGCCAGGTCCTCGTCGCTGACTACGCCGATATGCACTTGTTCTCGAGTCTTGGCGATGAGCGGCTGTATCAGCCTCTCGGCCAGGCCCGCCGGCACGGCGCCGGCTTCCGGCTTTTGGGCCTTGCCGTCTTTCCAGGTATAGAAGCCTTGGCCTGTCTTGCGGCCCAGTTCCTGGCGATCCAGGCGCTGTTTCAGGCAGGCCGGCAGCGCGGCGTCGCTGCTGAGCTGCGCGCCCGCATCGCGGGCGATATCCAGCCCCACGGTATCGGCCAGTTCCAATGGCCCCATGGGCATGCCGAACTGCACCATGGCTTTGTCCACCGTGGCGGGCTCCAGGCCCTCGTCCACGCAGCGCATGGCTTCCAGCATGTAAGGGGCCAGTACGGCATTGACCAGAAACCCCGGGTTGTCCTGCACCGGCAAAGGCAGCTTGCCGATCTGGTTCACAAAGGCATAGGCGGCGCTGCGTACATCCGGGGCCAGGTGGGCGCTTTCCACGACTTCGACCAGCGGCATGCGGGCGACAGGATTGAAAAAGTGGATGCCTACCAGGCGGTCCGGCTGCAGCAGGCTATGACCCAGCTCGGTCAGAGACAGGCTGGAGGTGTTGGTGGCCAGGAAGGCGCCGGGCTTGAGCTGGGGTTCCAGTTGGGCATACAGGGCGCGTTTGGCCTGGGCATTTTCGAAGATGGCTTCCAGCACGATGTCGGCGCGGACCGCGCCGTGGCCGTCGGGGTCCGGGATAAGGCGATCCAGGGCGGCCTGTACCAGGCGCCGGTCTTTCAGGCGGCGCTGGAACAAGGTGGCGGCGCGCCCCTGGGCCTGGGCGATGCGCGCGCGATCTTGATCTTGCAAGGTGACGGTCAGGCCTTTGAGCGCGCACAGGGCGGCGATATCCCCGCCCATGACGCCGGCCCCCACGATATGCAGATGGGCGATGTCCGGATGGGCCGTGCGCTTGCCTATGCTTTTAAGGCGTTCCTGCAGATGGAATACGCGCAGCAGATTTTGCGCCGTATCCGATTGGGTCAGGCGCTCTATCAGCTCGGGGGCCTTGAGCGCGTTGCCGTCGTGTTTCTCCCATACTTCCAGGATCGCGCGCGGCGCCAGGTAGTGGCGATAAGGGTCGCGCCGATCGATCTGCTTGCTGACTTGTCGTGCCACCAGCGGACGCAGCCATTTCTGGTTGAGCAGGGCAGGGATGCCGCGCGCCTTGAGGGGGGATTTACCACTGAGTACATGCTGGGCGGCGGCCTGCATGGCCAGCCGTTCGGGCACGCGTGCGTCGGCCATGCCCAGGCTGACGGCCTTGCGGGCATCCACGGTCTTGCCGCTGAGCATCAGGTCCATGGCGGCGACCGGACCGATCAGGCGCGGCAGGCGCATCATGCCGCCCCAGCCGGGGAAGATGCCCAGCATGACTTCGGGCAGTGCCAGACGCGTGTCGGGCTGGTCCACGACCAGGCGATAGCGGCAGGCCAATGCCAGCTCCAGCCCGCCTCCCAGGCAGTGGCCCTGGATGAGGGCCAGCGTCGGATAGGGCAGTTTGGCCAGCTTGTTGAACAGCCGCCAGCCGCGCGTGACCAGGGCCTGTCCCTTTTCGGCATTGTCCAGCTCCGCGAATTCGTCAATGTCCGCGCCCGCGATGAATCCGGCCGGCTTGCCGGAGTAGATCACCAGGCCGTTGGGAGGCTGGTTGTTCAGGTAATCCAGGGCGCGCGCCAGTTCCTGCAGCACGTCGGCCGACAGGCGGTTCACGGCGCTGCCGGCACAGTCAATTTTCAGCCAGGCGATATGCTGCTCATCTGTGTACAGGGTGAAGTTCTGCAGTTCGAGCGAAGCAACGGGATTCATGGTTGGGCTCCTTGCAGCGATTCAATCAGCATGGCGCCGCCCTGGCCGCCGCCGATGCAGATGGCAGCCATTCCCAGGCGCAGATTGCGCCGACGCAGCGCGTTCAGGCAATGCAGCACGATGCGGGCGCCGGAGGCGCCTACCGGATGGCCGATGGCGATGGCGCCGCCGTCCACGTTGAGCCGGTCCAGATCCAGCAGGCCCAGCGCGTCACGGCCCAGATGTTGCCGGCACCAGTCGGCGTTATCCCAGGCGGCACGGCAGGCCAGTACCTGCGCGGCAAACGCTTCATTGATTTCCCACAGGTCGGGTGCATTCAGGGCCAGGCGCTGTCGTTCCAGAATCGGCGTGGCCGCAAAGACCGGGCCCAGACCCATGGTGGCCGGATCCAGGCCGGCCCATTGGGCATCCATGATGCGGCCTATGGGTGTCAGCTGATGCTTCTGCACGGCGGCTTCGCTGGCCAGGATGAGCAGCGCGGCTCCATCGGTGACCTGGGAGCTGTTGCCGGCCGTGACGTTGCCCCAGGGTGGGTCGAATACCGGCCGCAGCGTAGCCAGCTTGTCGGGCGTGGAGTCGGCGCGCATGCCGTCGTCCTGCGGATGGATCGTGCCGCGCGTATCGGTCAGGGGCACGATTTCATCAAAGGCGCCGTCCTGCTGGGCCTGCAAGGCCAGGCGGTGGCTGCGGGCGGCATAAGCGTCCATGTCCTGGCGGGTGATGCCGAACTGATGGGCCAGATTCTCGGCGGTCTGTCCCATGGACAGGCCCACGACGGGATCGGTCAGGCCTTTGAGCAGGCCGATGACGGGTTTGAAGTAAGCGGGCCGCAGGCTGCGCAGGGCCTTGAGGCGATCGCCCAGGCTGCGCGCCTTGCTCCAGCTCGCCAGCCAGCGCACCATATCGTCGCTGAGCAGCACGGGCGCGCGCGACAGCGCATCTACGCCGCCGGCCAGCACCAGATCGGAGCGGCCGGTCTGGATGGACATGACGGCCGAGTCCAGCGCCTGCATGCCCGAGGCGCAATTGCGCATCACGGTCCAGCCGGGCACGCGATGGCCTGCGCCCAGGCGCAGCGCCACCACGCGGCCGATATTGGTTTCGTCGGCCGAGGGTGCGGCGCAGCCCAGGATGACCTCGCTTAAATCAGGAGCGGTGAAGCGTTGGCGCAGCAGCAGCTCGCGGCCGGTCTGCAGGGCCAGGTCGCCGGCCGAAAACGGGCCGGGCGCATTGCGCGCTTTCAGGAAGGGACTGCGCGCGCCATCGATGATGTAGACAGGCTTGAAACTCATGGCTGGCTTCCTCGTTCATCGGGTCGGGGGGCGGCGGGTTCCGGGCGCAGGTCAAAGGGAAAGTCATCGACGGCGATCACCCGGTCCCGCAAGGCATTGCGTACCTCAACCATATCGTATTCCTGGACGGTGATGCCACCGGCCTGGAAGACGGCCAGCGCCAGGTCGCGCACATTGGCCTTGGGATCGGCGTCCAATCGACCGCTTTTTTCGAACTGGCGGATCTTGGCGTCGATGTCGCGGGTATTGAGCAAGGCCTGCAGGGCGGCCTCGATAGCGCCCACGGGCTCGTGTTCGTTAGGCGGTAGATAGGTGTCGTAGGTCAGGCGGTCGCGGGTGGCACCGGGGCGGGTCAGGAGCGTAGCCACGGCGTGGTCCAGCTTGTCGTCCGGTCCCAGGCGGCGGGTGCCCAGGGGAAAGACCAGCACGCGCAGAATCCAGGCCAGGGGGCGGTTGGGAAAGTTGCGCAGCACGCCGTCCAGTGCGAGTTGGGTGCGCTGCAAGGCATCTTGCGCTGCCCAATGCGCCAGTGGGGCGTCGTCGGTTTGCTGGCCTTCATCGTGGTAACGCTTGAGCACGGCGCTGAGCATGTAGAGCTGCGACAGCGCATCACCCAGGCGCGACGAGAGGCGTTCGCGCATTTTCAGCGAGCCGCCCAGCACCAGCATGGAGGCATCGGCCAGCAGGGCGAAGGCCGCGCTGTAGCGGTTGGCCTGCCGGTAATAGGCGTGCAGGGCGCTGGCGGAGCCGCGCGGCGCGCTCGACAGGCGCCAGCCGCCCAGGCCCAGCCAGAGCGAGCGGCCTGTATTGGCCAGGGTGTAGCGCACGTGCGCCCAGAATACGCGGTCGAAGGCGTTCAGGCCGGCTTCGCGATCCGTGCTCAGCGCGGCTTTCATTTCGTCCAGGATGTAGGGATGGCAGCGTATGGCGCCTTGGCCGAAGATGATCAGGCTGCGCGTCAGGATGTTGGCGCCTTCGACAGTGATGCCCACCGGCAGTTGCTGGTAGGCGCGGCCCAGGAAGTTGGACGGGCCCAGGCAGATGCCCTTGCCGCCGATCACGTCCATGCCGTCGTTGACCACGATGCGGCCACGCTCGGTAATGTGGTATTTGACGATGGCCGAGACGACCGACGGCTTCTCGCCCAGGTCCACGGCGGCGGCGGTCATGGTGCGGGCGGCATCCATGGCATAGGTGTGGCCGGCAATGCGCGCGAGCGCTTCTTCCACGCCTTCGAATTTGCTGATAGGGCTGCGGAACTGGGTGCGCACGGCGGCGTAGCCGCCCACGGCGCGGCTGGTCAGTTTGGCCATGCCCGTGAACGAGGCCGGCAGCGAGATGGAGCGGCCCGCCGCCAGGCATTCCATCAGCATGCGCCAGCCCTGGCCGGCCATGGCCGGCCCGCCGATGATGAACTCCAGCGGCATGAAGACGTCGTTGCCGCGGGTGGGCCCGTTCATGAACATGGCATTCAGCGGAAAGTGGCGCCGGCCGGTCTGCACGCCGGGATGGTCGCTGGGGACCAGGGCGCAGGTGATGCCGATGTCCTTGTCATCGCCCAGCAGGCCGTCAGGATCGTACAGCCGAAATGCCAGGCCCAGCAGCGTGCACACGGGAGCCAGGGTGATGTAGCGCTTGTCCCAGGTGACTTTCATGCCCAGCACTTCCTGGCCTTGCCACTGGCCTTTGCAGACAATGCCGACATCGGGGATGGCGGCGGCGTCCGAACCCGCCCAGGGGCTGGTCAGCGCGAAGGCAGGAATGTCTCGCCCGTCTGCCAGGCGAGGCAGGTAATGCTGCTTTTGTTCCGGGGTGCCATAGTGCAGCAGCAATTCGGCTGGGCCCAGAGAATTGGGCACCATGACCGACACGGACAGGGCCGAATTGCGTGTGGACAGCTTGGCCACGACGGCTGAATGGGCCTGCGCCGAGAAGCCGCGTCCGCCGTATTCCTTGGGAATGATCAGGCTGAAGAAGCGGTTCTGCTTCAGGTAGTCCCAGACTGCCGGAGGCAGGTCGAAATCTTCCTGGCTCAGTTGCCAGTCGTCGACCATCGAGCAGACGGCTTCCACTTCGGTTTCCAGAAATTGGCGTTCTTCGTGGGTCAATTGGTAAGCCGGGTAGGAGCCCAGCATGTCCCAGTCCGGTTTGCCGCGAAACAGCTCGCTTTCCCACCAGACCGTGCCGGCCTCCAGGGCATCGCGCTCGGTCTGGGACATCGAGGGGAGCACGCGGGAAAAGGCTTGGTAAACAGGACGGCTCAGCCATTTGATGCGCAGTTCCCGGTTTTTCAGGACATAGGCGCAGCCAAGCAGGATCAGGGTCAACAGCAAGGTCAGAAACATAGGGACTCCGGCTAGCTCAGGTTAAGGAGGCGGGCCGCCAGCGCAGGGCTCGGCGGACGAGGTTGCAGGCAAGGGTGCGCGCAGCCCGCCCAGCAGAAAGCTCATCAGGCGTTCCTGTAACTGCTGGGTGTTCTCCGCCCCGCCGTCCAGGGGCAGGCGCAGGGCCCGACGCAGCGATTGCGTGCCCATCAGGGCATAGGAGGTGGCGCCCAGCATGAAGTGAAAGCGCCAGATGATTTCTTCTTCGGGAACGGCGGGCAGGGCTTCGAGCAGGGCCTGTTTGAACGGCAGAAAAATGGCCACTTGCTCGTCCCAACAGATGGACTGGATGAAGTCCTGGGGAGCGGGTCTGTCATTGCCCGGCAGGGGGATGAATGAGCGGCTCGGGCTGTCGCCCGCGCCGG
>JAEXOO010000013.1 GCA_023439305.1 Pseudomonadota bacterium | reverse complement strand
CTCAGTGTGTTTCTTCGTTGGAATGATCCAATAAACCATCAGGAAGAGGTGTAGATGGCAGCGATGCATTCAAGACCGCTGATACGCCGTCTAGCCGGTGCAAGCCGTTCAAGTCTGGGGCTGGGGCGACGGGGCAGGTCAGACGGTTTGCCGCCGGCAAGTACGCGGGCCGGGAGGCAAGCGGCCTGCTGTTCGAGCGCGACGCTTGTGGTTCGGCACGAACCACCGCGTGAGTTAAGGGCGCGCCCGGCCCGCGTGCTTGACAAGGGCACCGGTGCGCAGCACCGGCAAGCCGTCAGCCACGGCGGCCCAGCCCCAGACTTGAACGGCGCTTTCTAGAGCTCGTGCCCTGCTCGTTGATAAACAACAGCTCCCGAAAATCAGCGAAGAATCAAAAAAAGCCAGCCAGCATTCAACGCTGACTGGCTTTTTCATAGACGCACCGAATCCCCGCTTAGCCCGGCGTGTAGTTCAGGAAGCGCGTGCTGGCGCCGGCGAAGGCCAGGCGCACCATGCCGATAGGACCGTTACGCTGCTTGCCGATAATGATTTCCGACGTACCCTTATCTGGAGAGTCCGGGTTGTAGACCTCGTCGCGGTAAATAAACAAGATTAAGTCAGCATCCTGTTCGATAGCGCCCGACTCCCGCAGGTCACTCATGACGGGCCGCTTGTTGGGCCGCTGCTCCAGGCTTCGGTTCAACTGCGACAGCGCGATCAGAGGGCAGTTCAGTTCCTTGGCCAAGCCTTTCAGCGAACGACTGATTTCCGAAATTTCCGTGGCACGGTTCTCGCCACCGCTGGACGACATCAGTTGCAGGTAGTCGATGATGATCAGCCCGAGCTGACCGCACTGGCGCGCCAGACGCCGCGCCCGCGCGCGCACTTCCATTGACGACAGGCCAGGCGTTTCGTCGATGTAGATCTGGGCTTCCTGCACCTGCTGCACGGCGTGGGTCAGACGCGGCCAGTCATCTGCCGTCAGCTTGCCGGTCCGCATGCGATGCTGATCCAGCATGCCTACAGAGCCCACCATACGCATGGCAAGTTGTACGGCGCCCATTTCCATGGAAAACACAGCTACCGGCAAACCCTGCTCGATCGCCACGTGCTCGCCGATGTTCATGGAGAAGGATGTCTTACCCATGGAAGGACGGCCCGCAACAATGACCAGGTCGCCTGCCTGCAGGCCCGAGGTCATCTTGTCCAGATCGGCAAAGCCTGTGGGCACGCCGGTGACTTCCGAGTCGCCCTCGCGATGATAAAGCTCGTCGATGCGCTCCACGACCTGGCTGAGCAAAGGCTGGATCTCCAGAAAACCTTGCGAGCCGCGTGACCCTTCCTGAGCGATCTGAAAGACCCGGGACTCCGCCTCGTCCAGAATCTGGCGCGCTTCTTTGCCCTGAGGGTTGAAAGCGGCCGAGGAAATATCGTCCGCCACGGTAACCAGCTTGCGCAGCATGGAGCGCTCGCGCACGATTTCAGCGTAGCGCCGGATATTGGCCGCCGACGGCGTATTGTGGGCCAGCGCATTCAGATAGGCCAGGCCGCCCACTTCTTCGTGCTTGCCGGCCACGGACAGCGATTCGAATACGGTCACTACGTCAGCCGGCCGGGCCAGCCCGATCAAGCGCGTAATGTGCTGCCAGATCAGCTTGTGATCATGGCGATAAAAGTCTTCGTCGGTGACGATATCGGCCACCCGGTCAAAGGCGGCATTATCCAGCAGCAGGCCGCCAAGCACGGATTGCTCCGCCTCGATGGAATGGGGCGGAACCCGCAGATAATCCAGAGTCGAATCGGTTTGAGCAGTCTTGCTTTCCACGCAGGCACCTTCAGAAATCAACATGCCCCGAACTGGTCAGGCCTTGCGCCCGCCCGCAGGATCCGGAGCGTCTCCGTTCAGGCTTGAAAGTCGGAACGGAAAACAAAAAAGCCGGCTTGCACCGGCTTTTGGGGGCATTGCCGGTACATCCCAGAGAGGAATGTACCATGGGCAAACCGGGAAGCTTAGGCGACGTCGCCTTGAACCACCACGGAGATGTCGGCCACGACATCAGGGTGCAGTGCGATCTGCACAGGGTATTCGCCAACGGCTTTCAGAGGACCGTCGGGCAGGCGAACCTGAACCTTGACGATCTCGGCATAGCCGGCGCCTTGCAGGGCGGTAGCGATGTCCATGGTCGTGACGGAACCGAACAGACGGCCGTCGACGCCGGACTTCTGAACCAGCGTCACGGACTGGCCGTTCAGCTTTTCGTTCAGGGCTTGAGCGGCAGCCAGCTTTTCAGCCTGCAGTTTTTCCAGTTCGGCACGGCGAGCTTCGAATTCCTGCAAAGCGGCAGCCGTAGCACGGCGGGCAATCTTGCGGGGCAGCAAGAAGTTGCGGGCGTAGCCGTCACGCACGCGGACCACGTCACCCAGGTTACCCAGGTTGGCGACTTTTTCGAGCAAAATGACTTGCATGACTAATGTTCCTCTGGATTATTTGTGGTTGTCGGTGTACGGCAACAGAGCCAGGAAACGCGCGCGCTTGATAGCGGTGTCCAGCTGACGCTGGTAGTGCGCTTTCGTGCCAGTCAGACGTGCGGGAATGATCTTGCCATTTTCCTGGATGAAGTCACGCAGGGTGTCCAGGTCTTTGTAATCGATTTCTTCAACGCCAGCGACGGTGAAGCGGCAGAATTTGCGACGCTTGAACAGTGGGTTCTGTTGTGCAAATTTGCGTTTTTTGTCTTTGCCTCTACGGAAAGCCATTTTGAGCCTCGTTAGTAACCGGATAGTGTCCGGGAGAATTCAGTGTGAAGCGAAGCAAGGAATACTTCGCGACGATCGAGCCAGACTGTCAGACCGTGGCGGTAGCCTGTCCTGCAAAGTGACGCCGGTATTGCTGCACATGCAGCACCAGACGCGTGGATCCTTTGCGGGCCGGGGCGATGAAACCCTGTACATGCAAGTGGGCTCCCAAAGGGGTATCCACCAGCGCCAGCGCATTTTCGCCCAGGGCCACCACCTGCATCGCCAAAGCGACCTGCCGGGGGTGGCCGGCTTCCATCACGGAGGATTCATGTTCCAGGGTCAATTCCAGAGCGGGGACACCGGCCGGCGTATAGCGCAGCGGCTTGATGTCGATGAGTTGCCCGTCGAGACTGATCTGGTTCACGCAGTCGGAACTATTATTCTTCAGCTTCAGCGGCTGGGGCGGCGGCTTCTGCCGTTGCCTTGCGCGCTTCTTCGCGTTCGACGGACTTCATCATGACCGAAGCGCCTTCAGGGGCTTTCTTCGCGCCGGCGATGAGGTAGCGCAGAATGGCGTCGTTGTAGCGGAAGGAATGCTCCAGTTCGTCCAGGATGGACTGACCGCATTCGATGTTCAGGCACACGTAGTGAGCCTTGACCAGTTTCTGGATGGGGTATGCCAGTTGACGGCGGCCCCAGTCTTCCAGGCGGTGGATGGTGCCGCCGGCGGAAGTGACGATCGCCGAATAGCGCTCGACCATGGCGGGCACTTGCTCGCTTTGATCGGGATGCACAATGAACACTACTTCGTAGTGACGCATGAAACAACTCCTTGTGGATATCGACTGTCTGCACCTTGCCAAACCGCGCAAAGGCACACCAGACGCGACAGCCCGCCCGTCAAATCCGGGTCGAGCAAGAAACCATAAATTCTAGCACCAGGCCAGCCACGCTGACAAGCGGGGCGCAATCAACCCTCTACGCTGGCGTAGGCAGAATGGTTGTGAATGGACTCAAAGTTCTCTGCTTCGATGCGATAACGCAACACTCCGGGCAAGGAGCGTACGCTGACGGCCACATCGCGCACCAGATCTTCGACGAATTTGGGATTATCGTAGGCCTGCTCGGTGACGTATTTTTCGTCGGTGCGCTTGAGCAGCCCCCACAGTTCGCACGAAGCCTGGCTTTCGACTCGGCGGATGAGGTCGGCCAGATCGATGCCGGACGGATCGGCGAACACCGCCTGCACCGTGACATGCGAGCGCTGATTGTGCGCACCGTACTCGGAGATCGCCTTGGAGCATGGGCACAGACTGGTGACCGGCACCAGCACGGACAGCTCGAACTCGGGGCGTGCATCGACGGCCACCCGCGCCGTCCAGCTGACGGTGTAATCCATCAAGCTGGCCACGCCCGAAACCGGGGCGATTTTTTCCAGGAACACAGGAAACGTGGCGCCGATATCGCCTCGGCCGGCATTCAGAAGGGGCAACATAGCCTGCGCCATTTGCACGAAGCCCACAGGCGTGACCGGCTGGCGACGGTATTGTTCCAGAAGCGCTACAAAGCGCGACATATGGGTGCCTTTTTCTTCGGGCGGCAAAGCCACCGTCAGCTCCCATTGGGCCACCGTGGGAACCGGCCCCTGCCCCAAATCCAGCATCATGGGATGACGAACCCCGCGCACACCCACGCGCTGGATGGCAACATGGCGCGTATCCACACTGCTCTGCACATCCGGCATGGACAAGGGGGTTTCCGTCACTGTATTCATATCAGTCAGTCCGGCCACTGCATCGCAGCGACCGCAAGTAATCAGTAAAAGGACATTATCTTATGCTTATCGAAACGAAACTTCGATAACCTTAAGAATAAGACGCATATTTGCGCATTGCCGGCTTGGCAGGCGCGACAAATTGCGTCAGGACTCAAGCAAACTTGAAAAACGCTCACGCACCGAGCGCTCGATACCGGCAGCATCCAGGCCCAGCTCCGCTGCAATACGCTTCTGGTCGCCGTGATCGATGAAGGCATCGGGATAGCCCAATTGCAACACCGGAGCGGCGATGGCCTGGCTGCTGAAAAACTCCAGCACGGCGCTGCCGGCCCCGCCCATGATGCAGGCTTCTTCCAGGGTGACAAAGGCCTGATGACCCTGAGCCAGCTCCTGAAGCAAGGCTTCATCCAGCGGTTTGACAAAGCGCATGTCCACTACCGTCGCATCTAGGGCGTCGGCCACCTTCAGCGCTTCATACAGGACAGGCCCGAAAGCCAGCAAGGCCAGACCCTTGCCTTCACGACGCACCACGCCCTTGCCCAGCGGCACGGTCGCCAGATCCTCGCCTGCCGGCACGCCCACGCCCGCTCCACGCGGGTAGCGCACCGAACTGGGGCCCGGATGCTGATAGCAACAGGTCAGCAGCAGACGGGTTTCGCGTTCGTCGGACGGCGTGGCGATCACCATATTGGGAATGCAGCGCAAGAAAGCGATATCGTAATTGCCCGCATGCGTAGCACCGTCCGCGCCCACAATGCCAGCGCGGTCCAGTGCAAAGGTCACGTCCAGATCCTGCAAGGCCACATCATGGATCAACTGATCGTAACCGCGCTGGAGAAAGGTGGAATAAATTGCCACGACAGGCTTCTGGCCCTCGCAGGCCAGACCGGCCGCAAACGTGATCGCATGCTGTTCGGCAATGCCCACGTCGAAATAGCGGCGGGGGAACTTCTGCTCGAACTCGACCATGCCGCTGCCTTCCCGCATGGCGGGCGTGATGCCGTACAGACGCGCGTCTTCGGCGGCGGTGTCGCACAGCCACTGTCCGAACACTTGGGTGAACGAGGGCCGGGACGGCGTCGCCGGCTTGACCAGACCTACAGACGGATCAAACTTGCCGGGACCGTGGTAGAGCACCGGATCAGCTTCGGCCAGCTTGTAGCCCTGCCCTTTGCGGGTGACTACATGCAGGAACTGCAGGCCGCCCAGCTCGCGCAGATTGCCCAGCGTGGCGACCAACGCGTCCAGGTCATGGCCATCGATAGGGCCTACATAGTTGAAGCCCAGCTCTTCGAACAGGGTCGCCGGCGAAAGCATGCCCTTGGCATGGCCTTCGAACTTGCGCGCCAGATCCAGCACCGGCGGCACATGCTGCAGCACGGCGCGCCCCATATTCTTAGCCGCCGCATAGAAGCGGCCGGACATCAGGCGCGCCAGATAATGATTCAAGGCCCCAACCGGCGGCGAGATCGACATGTCATTGTCGTTCAGCACTACCAGCACGTTCACATCCGGCGTGACGCCGGCATTGTTCAAGGCCTCGAAGGCCATGCCCGCCGTCATGGCGCCATCGCCGATGACGGCAATATGCTGGCGCTCAATGCCGGCATTACGCGAGGCCACGGCCATGCCCAGTACGGCGGAAATCGAGGTGGACGAATGGGCAGTGCCAAAATCGTCGTACTCGGATTCCGAGCGCTTGGGAAAGCCGGAGATTCCGCCCTGCTGGCGCAAGGATCCCATCTGGTCGCGGCGTCCGGTCAGGATCTTGTGGGGATAGGACTGATGGCCCACGTCCCAGACAATGCGGTCGTGCGGCGTATCAAACACATAATGCAGGGCGGTCGTCAGTTCTACCGTACCCAGATTGGACGACAGATGCCCCCCCGTTCTGGAAACGGATTGCAGAACAAACTCCCGCAACTGACGGGCCAGTTCGGGAAGATCGCGCTGATCGAGCTTGCGCAGGTCAGCGGGCGACTGAATCTGTTCTAGGGAAACGGTTGTCATACTCAATGAAGGACATCTATCCGGACAAATAAACAAAACGACGCTTAATAAGCCATCGCCAATCGGCTATTGTAAAACGCTTCGGGGCCATCGCCAAAACTAGCGGTCCCGCCCCACGATGTAATCGGCCAATTGATTCAGGCGAGCCGCCGACGGACCGACCGGCCGCAACGCGAGCTGGGCCTGCTCTTTCAGAGTGCCCAGCAGGGCTCGGGAGCCATCCATGCCCAGTATGGACACGTAAGTAGGTTTGTTGTCGGCCGCGTCCTTGCCGGCGGTCTTGCCCAATGTGGCCGTGTCGGCGGTGACATCCAGAATATCGTCCACCACCTGGAAAGCCAGTCCCACTGCCTGGGCATAGTCTTCCAGGCCATTGCGCACGGTCGACGACGCACCCGCCACGATACCGCCCAGCAACACGCTGGCCTCCAGCATGGCGCCGGTCTTCATGCTGTGCATGGTCTGAAGTTGATCCCGGCTCAGAGGCAGGCCTACGCTGGCGCAATCAATCGCCTGCCCTCCGGCCATGCCGGCGCTGCCTGCGGCGCGCGCGAGCTGAGAAATAGCCTGCACGACCAAGGCCGGCGCGACCGGCATCTGCGCCAGCAGCTCAAAAGCCAAGGGCTGAAGCGCATCGCCAGCCAGCATGGCGCAGGCCTCATCAAACTGCACGTGCACGGTAGGACGACCACGCCGCAGCTTGTCGTCATCCATGCAAGGCAGGTCGTCATGAACCAGCGAGTAGGCATGGATCAGTTCGACTGCGGCCGCAGCCAGCTCCAGCGCTTTCTGCTGCGCCGCCGACATGGGCCTGCCCTGCAGGGCCGCTTCGCCAGCGGCATAGACCAAGGCAGCGCGCACGCGCTTGCCGCCGCCCAGAACAGCGTAACGCATCGCCTCGTGCAGGCGGCGCGGCTCTACAGAGGCTGAAGGCAGCAATTGCTCCAGCACTGTCTCTGTTTGCTCGACCCGCGCCGGCAGCCACTCGGAAAAACTGACAGAACCCATTTTAAATGTCTCCATCCGCCTCGTCCCCGGACAAGGGGCGCAGCAGATTGCCTTGCAAAACACTGACTTGTTCTTGCGCAACGTCCAACTTGCGCTGACACAGCTTGGCGAGCGCCACGCCCTGCTCATACGCTTGCAGGGCCTGCTCCAGCGGCAGAGCCCCGCTCTCCATGCGCGCGACCAGCGTTTCCAGCTGAGCCAGCGCAGATTCGAAATCCTGATCGACTACCGAGGCCTCGGCCGCCGGGGCGCCAGCCACCGGATCGCCGGCCGCCGGATCGCCGGCCGCCCAATTTTCGTCGCGTGATTTAACCATACCTTTTCCTGATTCATGAGTTGCGCCGGACCACAGGGCGGCCGCTCGAAAAACGCATTGTACGGGAGGCTCGTCACCTGCGCCGTTCACGCAGGTCGCTGTCCCGGAGCCAGGACATGAAAAAGGCCGCCTTGCGGCGGCCTTCCGTGCAGCCAGGATTCAGCCGCGCGCCACAGGGCGTGCCGCATCGCTGACCCATTCGCTCCATGAGCCAGGGTAAATGCGCGATCCGCTCAGGCCCGCCAGCTCCATGGCAAAAAGATTGTGACAAGCTGTAATACCCGAACCGCACTGATGCACGACATCGGCGGCGGGCGTCTCCCCAAGCAGCTCCTGAAACTCGGCCTGCAGTTGCGCTGCCGACTTGAAGCGGCCCTGGGCATCCAGATTCCTGCTATGCGATCGGTTCAAGGCGCCCGGGATATGTCCGGCCACCGGATCCATGGGCTCGACCTCGCCACGATAGCGTTCGGGAGCGCGCGCATCCAGCACTGTGAACGCAGGCTGAGCAATATTGGCCAGTACCTGCTCGACCTTGACGGTCGGCATGGCCGCTTCGCGGGGCAGATTCAGGCTTTGCACCGCCTGCGCCTCGGAAACAGAAGGTTGGCGCTGACCGGTTTCCAGTTCGCCCCCCGCCTGCTGCCAGGCCGGCAGCCCACCGTCCAGAATGGCTACATGGGGGTGTCCCAGCCAGCGCAGCATCCACCACAGATGGCTGGCAAACAAAGAACCTTGCGCATCGTACACGACGACCTGCGCGCCCGAAGTCAGCCCCTTCAAGCGCATCAAGGCGGCCAGATCCTGACGCTCGGGCAAGGGATGACGGCCGTTCGAACCGGTTTTGGGCGCCGCCAGATCGGTTTCGTGATCCAGGAACAAGGCGCCCGGGATATGTCCCTGCTCGTAGGCGCGCCGGCCGGCTCCGTGATCCGCGAGGTCATGGCGTACATCGAACACCAGCCAATCGGCGCGGCCCAGATTCGAGCGCAATTGCTCGGGAGTAATCAGGTAATCAAACATGGTCAGCCTCCTTGGCGGGCACCTCCGGAGCGACGGGCTGCTGACCACGCAGGACGCGGTCTTCACTATACGTTCGCCAGGCCGACAGCAGGCCCGATCCGATGATCAGCGCCATGCCGGCCCAGGCCAGCCAATCCGGGAGATCGCCCCAAAATACAATGCCGATCAGAGCGGCAAAAATAATGGTGGTGTATTGCAAGGCCGCCGTCAACAAGGCCGAACCCAGACCGAACGCACGTGTCATGGTCAACTGGCCGAACAGCCCCGCCAAGCCCACGCCCAACAGCGCCAGCCAGGCGCGCCAGCCCAGGTCCCGCCAGCCGTCCAGCAGCAGGCCGACCAGGCTGGAGCACACCACGAAACAGGAGAAGATCAGCACCGTGCGCCATTCCGGTTCGCCCGACCGGCCCAAGGCGCGGACCTGCATCATGGCAATAGCCGACAACGCGCCCGCGCACAGGCCCAGCATCGCGGCAAACCACTGCTCCTCGGAAATGCTGGGCCGCAGCACGCCGATCACGCCCAGAAAGCCCAGCAGCACGGCCAGGATACGGACGGGATCGCGCTGCGTACCGCCCCAGGCCAGCATCCAGACGGCGATAAAAAGGGGCGCCGTGTAGTTCAGACTGATGGCCGTGGACAAGGGCAGGTAAGCGAGCGCAAAAAAACCCAGCCACATGGAAGTGACGCCAGAGACGTTGCGGCGGATGTGCAGCTTCCAGCTTTTAGGCGCAATGGTACGCCGCCCCGCCTTGGCCCAGAAATAGAGCAAAAGGACAGAGGGCAGTCCGCGAAACAGCACGATCTGGGGCATGGACGCCCCCGCATCGGCGGACACTTTGACACAGGCCCCCATGATGGCGAACATGGCACAGGCCACCAGCATCCATAATGACTGCATGCGAACAAACCAGAATCAAAATAAGGGGAAGTCATTACTATACTCCCCTGACTTGTAAAAAAACGCCGGCATCCCCATATTGATCGGGCCATGCAACAGGATTGCGACACGCCATGCCGCCGCCGCAAACCAGAAGCTGACTAGAAGCTGAATTTTCTTCTCCTTCTCCTGTCAAAAAGGGCTAAAATTTTCTACGGTTCGCGCCGGGTCGGCGCCCCGTTTACCCGCTATACCGGAATCCGCATCCATGAAACGAATTGTTCTCTTTCTGATCACCAACCTTGCCGTCATGCTGGTGCTGAGCGCCTCCATGAGCATCCTCGGTGTGGGGCGGTACATGACCTCCCAAGGCCTGGATCTGACCCAGCTTCTGATCTTCTCGGGGCTGATCGGCTTTACGGGCTCCTTCATCTCCTTGCTGATGAGCAAGTGGATGGCCAAGCAAAGCGTCAACGCCCGCGTCATCGATCCCAACGCGCCGGCCAATGCCGAAGAGGCCTGGCTGGTCGACACCGTGCACCAACTGGCCGACCGCGCCGGCATCGGCCGCCCCGAAGTCGCCATTTACGACGGCGAGCCCAATGCTTTTGCCACCGGCGCCTTCAAGAATGACGCGCTGGTCGCCGTGTCCACGGGTCTGCTGCGCGGCATGACCGAAGAAGAAGTGATGGCCGTGCTGGGCCATGAAGTCGCTCACATCGCCAATGGCGACATGGTCACCCTGACCCTGATCCAGGGCGTGGTGAACACCTTTGTGATCTTCCTGGCGCGTGTCGCCGGCTACTTCGTGGACCGTGTGCTGCTGCGCAACGAACGCGACAGCGTCGGCATAGGCTATTACGTCTCGGTCTTCGTCTTCGAGCTGATCTTCGGCGTGCTGGCTTCCATCATCGTGGCCTGGTTCTCGCGCCAGCGCGAGTACCGAGCCGATGCAGGCTCGGCCCAACTGCTGGGATCGCGCCAGCCCATGATCCACGCCCTGGCCCGCCTGGGCGGCATGGAGCCGGGCGCCTTGCCCAAGAACTTCGAGGCGGCCGGCATCTCGGGCGGCGGCGCGGTCAGCGCCATGTTCGCCTCGCACCCGCCCATTGCAGCCCGCATCCAGGCCCTGCAGAACGCCCAGGCTGTCTGACAAACCCTAGCCCCAAAGAAGCCCGCTGCCATGCGGGCTTTTTTTTCAAAACAAGAACGCGCCGCTTCCCCGAATATCTGCCAACAGTTCCGGTACGCGGCTGTGGTGCCTCACCCATGCCTGCGTATAAGGACATATCCAGCCAGTGATTTGCAAAATGGAGTCAAAATCGTTGTCCAAGTTTCGGTCGAATACAGGTTCATGATGGGCAATACGGTTGCGCAACAGGCGCAATCCATCCAGCGCGTTGCGCATTTCCGTACGACTGCGTCGCCCTCGAGAAAAAACACGAAACAGGGCTGGCCGCCACAAGGTCATATCGTAGTTGCACTTACCGCCGGCGACCGACCTTCCCCCTTTCCCCAGCAACGATACCCAGAATCCAAATGACAGACCGGCCACCAAACGCGAAGGAGCCACGTCGGTACCGTGTCGTATCAAAGAGGCACGACAGAATTGAATGCGTTCTACTGCTGACGCATCCAGAATAGATAGCACATTGTCGTACCAGAAATCCCCATAGCATCGGGACAATTCCCGATGCTATGGGGATTTCTAAATGCGACCTCAAGCCCTTGCAACGGTCCGTAAAAAGCCCCACTGATAGCCGTGTTCCACGCATAAAGCCGCCATGCTTTTTCACGGTCCCCGCAGGCCGCACGAATATAACGGGCAAACCTCTCTCGAGACAGCGACACCTCCAATGCATCTAAATAGCATTGTTCTGAAGCAACAGGATTGACATCAACATTCATATCGTGTGAACTACACATGTACGCCCCGGACCTGCCTCTGCCCTGCATGCATCCGGGGTTTCGTTTTTTCGGCGCCTATCGTCGTGTTGCCTAGATTACTCGCTTCCCAGCACTTTCCTCCGCCCGGCAGGAGCAATACATCCTGCTCCACATTCACAGACGCACACTACGCTGCGCTATGATTCAATCATGAAAGAAATCTTTGCATTACTCGATTTCGGGGGGTATATCGCGTTGCTCATGTGGGGAGTCCACATGGTGCAAAGCGGTGTGCAGCGCGCTTTTGGCTCA
The DNA here is from genome assembly GCA_023439305.1 of Pseudomonadota bacterium. GTDB lineage: Bacteria > Pseudomonadota > Gammaproteobacteria > Burkholderiales > Burkholderiaceae_B > Alcaligenes. The sequence continues at coordinate 15,198 of JAEXOO010000013.1, read as the reverse complement.
GAGCTGGGCGTATGGATGGGGCGCGCGCTGGGCCGGCCCAACCGAGCCTTCCTGGCCGGCGCCGCCATTACCGCCGCCATCCAGAGCAGTACGGCCACCGGCCTGATGATCACCAGCTTCGCGGCTGGCGGACTGGTGGCGCTGGTGCCCGCCCTGGCGGCCATGCTGGGCGCCAACGTCGGCACCACACTGATCGTGCAATTGCTCTCCTTCAAGCTGACTGCCCTTGCGCCCGCCCTGATCCTGCTGGGCGTGTGGCTGTTCCGGGCCCACGAATCGGGCCGCCGCCGCGATCTGGGCCGGGTCTTCATCGGCCTGGGGCTGCTGCTCCTGTCCCTGCACGAACTGGTGGCCCTGTTCTCGCCCATCCAGGACGCGCCCCTGCTGCAAACCATACTGAAGGCCTTGGCCGACTCGCCCATGACGGGCCTGATCCTGGCGGCGCTGCTGACCTGGGCGGCCCACTCCAGCGTGGCCATCGTGGTGCTGATCATCTCCCTGGCCAGCCACCACTACATGGATCCGCAACTGACCTACGCCCTGGTGCTGGGCGCCAATCTGGGCACCGCCATCAACCCCGTCCTGGAAGGGACAGGGGGTAACAAGGACCCCGCCAGCAAGCGTCTGCCGCTGGGCAACCTGGGGACTCGGGTCGTGGGCTGCGTCATCGGCATGTTGCTGCTGCCGTGGATTCCAGGTCTGATGGACTGGTTCACGGACGATGCAGCCCGCGCCGTCGCCAACTTCCACACCTTCTTCAACCTGGCGGTCGCAGCGCTATTCATGCCTTTGCTCAAACCCTATTCGCGCCTGCTCAGCCGCCAACTGCCCCGGCGCAGCGACCCGGACGACCCCGGCAAGCCGCTGTACCTGGACGAATCGGCCCACGAAGTGCCCGCCGTGGCCCTGGGCAATGCCGCTCGGGAAGCCCTGCGACTGTCCGACATGCTGCAGAGCATTCTGGGCACGGCGCGCCAGGCCCTGATCAGCAACAGCCCACACAGCATCAACCACGCGCGTTACATCAGCAATGCCGTCAATCGGCTGGACCAGCTCATCACCACCTACCTGGCCCGCCTGGATCAGGACAATCTCAGCAAGAACGACACGCGCCGCCTGAACGAGATCCTGGCCTTCTCGACCAATATGGCCCATGCCGCCACCATCAGCGTCAGCGGCTTGCTGACTCATACCAGCAAACTGCGCAAGCAAGGCTGGATTCTGCAGAGCGACGAACAGGACGAAATCGGCAAGGTCATGGACCGGCTGGTGCGCAATCAGCGCCAGGCGGCCGCCCTGTTTGTGGCCGAAGATGTAAAGACAGCACGCTTTCTGGCGTTTGAAAAAGACTACTTCCGCGATCTGGAGTCCAGCGCCGCCGAACGGCATATCCGCAAGATCAAATCCGGCCAGCTCGATTCGGCCGACCAGGGCTCGCTCTACCTGGAGATCCTGCGCGACGTGCGCACCATCAACTCGTATCTGGTCAGCGCCGCCGCCTACCCCATCCTGGCCAAACACGACGAACTGCTGCCCAACCGAGTGCGTGACCCCGGCAACTGACCCCATTGACGGCAGACATAAAAAAAGGGCGATGCATCGCCCTTTTTTCGTACCGACACACCGTGATCAGTGCGCCTGCTCCCAGTTGTCGCCCACCCCAACTTCAGCCACCAATGGCACATCCAGCGGCGCCACATTGCACATCAGGCCCGGCAGGTGTTCGCGCAGCAGCTCCAGCTCCTCGACAGGCACATCAAACACCAGTTCGTCGTGCACCTGCATGACCATTTGCGTTTTGAGGCCTTTTTCCTGGATCCAGTCCTGCACCGCCACCATGGCCATCTTGATCAGGTCGGCCGATGTACCCTGCATGGGCGCATTGATCGCGGCACGCTCGGCGCCGGCCATGCGCGGCCCCTTGGCGCCTTTCAGCTCGGGCAGCCAGAGACGGCGGCCGAAAACAGTCTCCACAAACCCCTGCTCATGCGCCACGGCCTTGATACGGCTCATGTAATCCGCCACACCGGGGTAGCGGGCGAAGTAGCGGTCAATGTAGGCGCGCGCCGCATCGCGGGTGATGCCCAGATTGCTGGCCAGGCCGAATTCGCCCATGCCGTAGATCAGGCCGAAGTTGATCGCCTTGGCGGCGCGACGCTGGTCAGACGTGACCTCGTCGGGCTGCACGCCAAAGATTTCGGCGGCGGTGGCCGTGTGCACGTCGCCGCCCTGCTCGAAGACTTGCTGCAGGTTCTGGTCACCGGACACATGCGCCATCACACGCAGCTCGATCTGCGAATAATCGGCGGAAACGACCTTGCCCTGCTCAGATACGAACGCCGTGCGCACGCGACGCCCTTCGGCGGTACGGACGGGAATATTCTGCAGATTGGGATCGGACGAGGCCAGACGCCCCGTCACCACCGCCGCCTGGGCATAACGCGTGTGCACGCGTCCTGTCTGGGCATTGACCATCTTGGGCAGCTTGTCGGTGTATGTGGACTTAAGCTTAGCCAGGCCGCGGTATTCAAGCAGCACGGCAGGCAGGGGATAATCCTGCGCCAGCCGGGTCAGCACGTCCTCGTCCGTGGACGGAGCGCCGCCGGCCGTCTTGCGCACGACCGGAATGCCCAGCTTGCCGAACAGGATCTCGCCCACTTGCTTGGGCGAGTTCATGTTGAATGGCTGCCCGGCAAGTTCATAGGCCTTGTTTTCCAGCTCCAGCATTTTCTGGCCGAGCTCGTGGCTTTGTTGATGCAAGGCCTGCACGTCCACCTTGACGCCATTGCGCTCCACAATGGTCAGCACCTCGGAGGCCTGTACTTCCAAGCGATAGATGCGTTCCAGGCCGTCATGCTCGGCCACCTTGGGGCGCAGGCATTCGTGCAGGCGCAGCGTGTAGTCGGCGTCCTCGCAGGCATACTGTGACGCCGTAGCGATATCCACTTCGTCAAAGCCGATCTGCTTGGCACCCTTGCCACAGATCTCCTCGTAGGACGTGCCCTTGATGCCCAGCCATTGCAGGGCCAGCTCTTCCATATTGACGCGCTTGTGCGACTGAAGCACATAGGCCTGCAGCATGGTGTCTTCGCGTATGCCGCGCAGAGCTACGCCTTCATTGGCGAACACATGGCTGTCGTATTTGGCATTGTGCAGCACCTTGGCCGCCTGTTCGTCTTCCAGCCAGGGGCGCAGCGCCTCCAGCACCCGGGCCTTGTCCAGTTGCTCTAAATCATGAGTCGCCCGGTGCGCCACCGGCACATAAAAGGCCTGACCAGTGCGCACGGAAACGGACAGGCCCACCAGGCGAGCCTGCAGAGGATCCAGCGAGGTTGTCTCGGTATCCAGCGCCGTCAGCTCGGCTTGCTTCAGCAATTGCAGCAAAGACTGCAATTGCGGTTCGGTGCTGACCGTCTGGTAATCCAGTTCCTGGGGAGCGGCCGGCGTGTCTGCTTCGACACGCGCATCCTGCGCTGGAATGCGCGCGGGATCATCGGTCAGGTCGCGCAGCCAGGTGCGAAAGCCATAGGTTTCATAGATATCCTGCAGGGCAGCCACATCGCGGGGCACCGGCTGCAGCGTGGCGAAATTGCCGTCAAAACCCGGCACGTCGCAGTCCAGCTTGACCGTCACAAGCTTGCGCGTCAGTTCAAAGTTAGAACTGAAGTCACGCAGATTCTGCCCTGCCACGCCCTTTATGCTGTCGGCATGGCGCAACAATTCGTCCAGGCTGCCATGCTCGCCCAGCCATTTGGCCGCCGTCTTTGGACCGACCTTGGGCACGCCGGGGATATTGTCGGAGGTATCGCCGATCAGCATCAGATAATCGATGATCTGCTCGGGACGTACGCCGTATTTGGCCGTCACCCCATCCACATCCAGGCGCTCGTTGCTCATGGTATTGACCAACTGGACGTGCTCGTTGACCAGTTGGGCCAGATCCTTGTCCCCGGTGGACACCACGGTATCTATGCCCTGCTCGGCCGCCAGCCGGGCCAGCGTGCCGATGATGTCATCGGCCTCCACGCCCGGCTCGCAGATCAGGTGCCAGCCCATGGCGCGCACCGCGCGGTGTATGGGTTCGATCTGCACAGCCATGTCCTCAGGCATGGAAGGACGGTTGGCCTTGTATTGCTCGTAAAGGTCGTCGCGGAAGGTGCGGCCCTTGGCGTCGAATATACACACCATATAGTCCGCCTGATAATCCAGCAGCAAGCGGCGCAGCATATTGATGACGCCGTACAAGGCGCCCGTAGGCTGGCCCTGAGCGTTTCTCAGATCAGGCATCGCGTGGTACGCTCGATACAGATAGCTGGAACCATCAACGAGCAACAAGGTTTTTTTCATGTCTAACAATAAAATCGTCCGTTTACCGGCCACAGAGCAGATTCCGACCATCATGCAGGAACTGCAGACTGCGGCCGACACGTTAAAAGAAATGGGCGCCGGCGTCAGTGTGTTCGGGAGCGCGCGGATCAAGCCTGGCCACCCCTATTACCAACTGGCCCAGGATGTGGGCCGCCGCCTGGCCGAGGCCGGCGTCACCCTGATCGCCGGCGGCGGTCCCGGCCTGATGGAAGCCGCCAACAAAGGCGCCTTCGAAGCCGGCGGACAAAGCGTTGGCCTGAATATACGCCTGCCCCACGAAACCACCAACAACCCGTACCAGACGCAAAGCCTGCAGTTCGAATACTTCTATTCGCGCAAGGCCACGTTTTTCATGCACAGCTGGGCCTATATCGCCCTGCCCGGCGGCTTTGGCACCATGGACGAGCTGTTCGAAGTCATGACGCTGGTGCAGACCGGCAAAGTGCCTCCGGCACCCATTGTACTGATCGGCACCGAGTTTTGGTCTGGCCTGATCGACTGGATCCGTGAGCAACTGCTGACCCTGGGCCTGATCTCCCCCAAGGACCTGGACCTGCTGGTAATCACGGACGACCTGGACGAGGTCATGACCTACATCAACAAGTGCTGCGTACTGCCTAGGGCCGAACCCGCATTGCCCCAGTAAGGCAGACGGGTTAAATTTGCAGTCTTTATTCGGCCCTCCATCAGCAGGGCCGAATTTGTATTGAACGCCACAAGCTTGTCGATATTTGCAGGAGCACACATGAACAAGATCCTTGCCCGCCTTCTGATGGCGGCCTTTTGCAGCGCCGCATTGCCTGCGGCCCAGGCCGCCGGAATTGAAGAAATCCGCTTTGCAACCGAAGCCGGCTATCCACCGTTCGAATACCTCAGCCCCAGTGGCGAATTGCAAGGCTTTGACATCGACATCGGCAACGAGATCTGCAAACGCCTGCAATCCAAGTGCATCTGGGTGGACACCTCGTTCGACAGCTTGATTCCCGGCCTGCAGGCCCGCAAATTCGACCTGGCCAATTCCACCATGACGGCCACAGAGGCGCGCGCCAAGGTCATCGACTTCACTGAAGCCATGTACATCGTTCCCGTGCGCCTGGCCGCACGCAAAGGCAGCACGCTGGAACCCACAGTCGAGTCCCTGAAAGGCAAGCGGGTCGGCGTGCAGCAAGGTACCACCATGGAAACCTACGCGCGCCAGAACTGGGCGCCCAACGGAGTGACGATCGTGGCCTACCCCAGCTACACCGACGCCTTCAATGACCTGGCGGGCGGGCGCGTGGACGCCACCTTCCAGGAAGCCCAGAATGCCGTAGAGGGCTTTCTGACCAAACCGGCCGGCGCCGACTTTGAGCTGACAGGCGCGGTCATCACCGACAGCCCCATCCTGAACGAACCCATCGCCATGGGCATGCGCAAAGGCAACAAAAAGCTCAAGACAGCGGTAGACCAAGTCTTGCGCGACATGAAGGCCGACGGAACACTCCAGACCTTTGCAGACAAGTACTTCCAGAAAGAAAACATCCGCATCGCTCCCTGAACTGGACGCTAGACCATGCTGCTTTACGGTTACGGGCCGCAGTTGCTGGCCGGCACCTGGGAAACCATCAAGCTGGCGATTCTGTCGCTGCTGGTGTCCCTGGCGCTGGGCCTGCTCGCGGCCCTCATGAAGTTGTCCCGCGCGCCGCTGCTGCGGCTGTCGGGCGGCCTGTACACAACACTGATCCGGGGCATTCCCGACCTGGTACTGCTGATGCTGTTTTTCTTCAGTCTACAAATCTGGCTGAATGATTTCACCGACTGGCTGGAAATCGACATGATCGAAATCGATCCTTTCGGTGCCGGCGTTGTCACCCTGGGCTTCATTTACGGGGCCTATTTCGCTGAAACCTTCCGCGGCGCCCTGATGGCCATCCCTAAAGGCCAGATCGAAGCCGGCAAGGCCTGTGGCTGGAGCACGCTGCTTATCCTGCGCCGCATCCAGATCCCCCAGATGATGCGTTACGCCCTGCCCGGCCTGGGCAACAACTGGCAAGTGCTGCTCAAATCCACGGCGCTGGTATCCCTGATCGGGCTGAGCGACGTCGTCAAGATTGCCCAGAATGCCGGCAATGCCACCTTCAACTCCTTCTTGTTCGTCGGCCTGACGGCATTGATCTACCTGGGCCTGACGGCCATCAGCAACGTGGGACTACGCTATCTGGAACGGCGCTACAACATGGGCGTACGGAGGGTCGAGTTCTGATGGATGTCCTGAACGAATTCTGGCGCGCCTACCTGTACCAGAGTAATGGTCAGCTCTCGGGCCTGGCCATGACGCTGTGGCTGCTGGTGCTGGCCGTGACCCTGGGCTTTTTCCTGTCTATCTTCATGGCGATGGGACGGGTATCGGCCCGACCCTGGCTGTCGCGCCCCATCGGAGCCTTCACGTATTTCTTTCGCGGCACGCCGCTGTACGTGCAGATCCTGCTGATCTACACCGCCATGTACAAGCTGGCCATCATCAAGGCCGTGCCGCCCCTGGAAGCCTTTTTCCAGAGCGGTTTCAACTGTCTGGTGCTGGCGCTGACACTCAATACCGTGGGCTACACCACCGAGATCTTTGCGGGCGCCATACGCTCCATGCCACCGGGCGAGGTTGAGGCCGCACGAGCCTACGGCATGTCGGGCTGGACTCTGTACCGGCGCGTGATCCTGCCCCAGGCGCTGCGCCGCGCCCTGCCCGCCTACAGCAACGAAGTCATCCTGATGCTGCACGCGACCTCGCTGGCGTTCACGGCGACGGTGCCCGACGTGCTAAAAATTGCCCGCGACGCCAACGCGGCCACTTACCAGACCTTCACGTCGTACGGCATCGCCGCCCTGATCTACCTGGGCGTGTCCTTCGCGCTGGTCGGCGCTTTCCGCATTTTGGAAAAACGCCAGCTGGCCTTTCTGAATCGCTGACGCTCGGGTATCTGAGGCGCCCGTCCAGAGCGCCTCTTTCACTCATGCTCCGTATTCCGGTGCTATGGTCAAATCCTCTACCTCTTGCGCCGGCCTCAAGTCCAATCCTAGCCAATCATTTATATTCCACTACTAGGCCTGCTTTTTCATCGCTTCCGTCCGCTTCTAACAAACATAAAAAAACGCCTGCACAAACGTGCAGGCGTTTTTCAAGCGAAACAGACGCGGATCAGCCTTCGCGCATGCTGCGACGACGCTCGTGCTCTTTCAGGTGACGCTTGCGCAGACGAATGGACTTGGGAGTCACTTCGACCAGCTCGTCGTCGTCCAGGAAGTCCACCGCATATTCCAGGCTCATGCGGATAGGCGGCACCAGGTCGATGTGCTCGTCCTTACCGGACGCGCGCACGTTGGTCAGCTTCTTTTCCTTGATCGGGTTCACGACCAGATCGTTATCGCGGCTGTGAATACCGATGATCATGCCTTCGTACAAGGCTTCGCCGGGCGACACGAACATGCGGCCGCGATCCTGCAGCTTCCACAAAGCATAGGCCACGGCATCGCCCTCGTCCTGGCTGATCAGCACGCCATTGCGACGCTCGCCGACCGTGCCTTCGCGCATGGGACGGAACTCGTCGAAAATGTGGCTCATCAGGCCTGTACCGCGGGTCAGAGTCATGAATTCGCCCTGGAAGCCGATCAGACCACGCGCAGGAATACGGTATTCCAGGCGAGTGCGGCCACGGCCATCAGGAATCATGTCCTGCAGATCGCCGCGACGACGACCCAGCTCTTCCATGACGCCGCCCTGGTGGCCGTCTTCGACGTCCACGGTCAGCAGCTCGTAGGGCTCCATCTTGACGCCGTTTTCTTCGCGGATCAGCACGCGAGGGCGCGATACGGCCAGCTCGTAACCTTCACGACGCATGTTCTCGATCAGAATGGTCAGGTGCAACTCGCCCCGACCGCAGACTTCAAACACGGTATCGTCGTCGGTATCGTTCACGCGCAGAGCCACGTTGGACTTCAACTCGCGATCCAGGCGGTCGCGCAACTGGCGGCTGGTCACGAACTTGCCTTCACGACCGGCCAGCGGCGACGTGTTCACCATGAAGTTCATGGTCAGCGTAGGTTCGTCGATGCGCAGCAACGGCAGGGCTTCGGGAACGGCAGGGTCCATGACGGTGCAGCCGATGCCGATTTCTTCGATGCCGTTGATCAGAACGATATCGCCGGCTTCGGCTTCATCGACCTGCACACGCTCCAGGCCCTTGAACTTCAGTACCTGGTTGATGCGGCCCTTGATGGGGTCGCCTTCAGGACCGAACTTGACCAGCACGTCCTGGCCCGAGCGCACGCGACCACGGTTCACACGGCCCACGCCGATCTTGCCCACGTAGGAGCTGTAGTCCAGCGAACAGATCTGCAATTGCATGGGACCGTTCACATCGTCGTCGCGCTGAGGAACGTGCTGCAAGATGGCGTCGAACAAAGGACGCATATCGCCTTCGCGCACGTCTTCGGTCAGACCGGCGTAACCGGACAGGCCGGATGCGTAAATGATGGGGAAATCCAGCTGTTCGTCGGTGGCACCCAGTTTGTCGAACAGATCGAACGTGGCGTTGATAGCGTAGTCAGGACGCGCGCCGGGGCGATCGACCTTGTTGACCACGACGATGGGGCGCAGACCCAGTTCCAGGGCCTTGCGCGTCACGAAACGCGTCTGGGGCATGGGGCCTTCGACCGCATCCACCAGCAGCAGCACACCGTCCACCATGGACAGCACGCGCTCGACCTCGCCGCCGAAGTCGGCGTGGCCGGGGGTGTCGATGATGTTGACGTGCGTGCCTTCGTATTCGACGGCGCAGTTCTTGGCCAGAATGGTGATGCCGCGCTCTTTCTCGATATCGCCCGAGTCCATGACGCGTTCCGAGACATGTTCGTTCTCGCGGAACGTACCGGCTTGTCTCAACAGTTGATCGACCAGGGTAGTCTTACCGTGGTCGACGTGGGCAATAATGGCCACATTGCGCAATGCGCGACTCATAACTCATCCTTCTGATTGAAGTTTCTTGGGCAAAATCTCGGTAGGCAAGCTCTCGATGGCCAGCAAGGCCGACATCGGGTCTTCCATCGCCTGCAGCGGTTCAAGGCCGTAGGCGTCGTCGATGTGAAAAGGTCCCAGCTCCGTGCGGCGCAGGGCCGACAGGTGGGCATAGCATCCCAGTGCGCGACCGATGTCCTGCGCCAGGGTCCGGATATAGGTTCCCTTGCTGCAACGCACATACAGACGCGCGAAATGCGGTGTGCATTCCAGCACGTTCAACTCGCGAATCACGACCTGTCGTGGTTCACGTTCCAGCTCTATGCCCTGCCGGGCATATTCGTACAGGGGCTTGCCGTCGCGCTTGAGCGCGGAGTACATGGGCGGCACCTGTGAAATGGGGCCTCGGAATGCCGGCAGCACCGCTTCCAGCGCTTCCTGAGTCACCCCGTTGAAGTCAGTGGCCTGCGCCACGATATTGCCGGTCAGATCGCCTGAATCGGTTTCCTGTCCGAAAGCCACCGTGGCCTCGTAGGCTTTGTCCGCTTCCAGCATGGTGGAGGAAATCTTCGTGGCTCTGCCGAAACAGCAGACCAGCAGTCCTGTGGCGAAAGGGTCCAAAGTACCGGTATGGCCGGCCTTGCGGGCGTCCAGGGTACGGCGGGCGCGTTGCAGGGCGTGGTTGCTGGACAAGCCCTCTGGCTTGTCCAGCAGCAGCACACCATCAATCAACTGCCCGCGTCGTCGCGTAGCCATTGTGTGTCAGTCCGTGAAAAACAACAGCCGAGTCAGGACTGTTCGTCAGGGTCGTCGTCGGCCGGGGAGGCCGAAGCATTCATGCGTTCGCTGTCGGCCTTGTTGGCACTATCGATCAGCTTGGACAGTTCCATGCCGCGTTCCAGCTGTCTGTCGTGGTGGAAATGCAAGGTGGGCACCGTGTGGATATGCAACAGCTTATACAGTTGCGAATGCAGCCAGCCTGCTTTCTCCGATAGGACAGCCTGGGCCGCCTCGGGTTCGGCGCCAAGCACCGAATAATAAATTTTAGCGTGTGCGTAGTCCGGAGACAACTCCACGCCGGTCAGGGTGATCAGACCGGCGCGGGTCATGTCGATCTCGCGCTGGATCAGGACCGCCAGATCCTTCTGGATCTGGTCGGCCAGGCGCGTATTGCGCCCAGGGTTTGGTTTGGACTTGTGTCTTGCCATGAATTAAAGCGTCCGGGCGATCTCTTTGATCTCGAAGACCTCGAGCTGGTCGCCCACTTGGATATCGTTGTTGCCGCGCAGCGTGATACCGCAGTCAAAGCCCGAACGCACTTCCTTGACGTCGTCCTTGAAGCGGCGCAACGAGTCCAGATGGCCGGTCCAATGCACAACGTTGTTGCGCAGCAGCCGCACTTGCGAGTCGCGGCGCACCACGCCTTCGGTAACCATACAACCGGCCACCGAACCGATGCGCGACACGGTGTAGACCTCGCGGATCTCGACCATGCCGATGACTTCTTCGCGCTGCTCGGGAGCCAGCATGCCCGACAGGGCTGCCTTGATCTCGTCCACCGCATCGTAAATGATGTTGTAGTAGCGCAGGTCGATGCCATTGGCCTCGGCCACTTTCTTGGCGCTTTGCTCGGCGCGCACGTTAAAGCCGATGACTACCGCATTGGAAGCGATGGCCAGGTTGACGTCGCTTTCCGAGATGCCGCCCACGGCCGCATGCACCACTTCCACGCGCACCTCGTCGGTGGAGAGCTTGAGCAGCGACTGCACCAGCGCTTCCTGCGAGCCCTGCACGTCGGTCTTGATGATCAGCGACAAGGTCTGGGTGCCTTCGCCCATGTTGTCGAACATGGACTCCAGCTTGGCGGCCTGTTGGCGCGACAGCTTGACGTCGCGGAACTTGCCTTGACGGAACAAAGCGATTTCACGCGCTTTGCGTTCGTCGGCCATCACGACCATTTCGTCGCCTGCGGCCGGCACTTCGGTCAGGCCTTGGATTTCCACCGGAATGGAAGGACCAGCCGAGCTGAGCGACTTGCCCAGTTCGTTGACCATGGCGCGCACGCGGCCGAAGGATGCGCCAACCAGCACAGTGTCGCCACGGTGCAGGGTGCCGCTTTGCACCAGAATGGTGGCGACCGGGCCGCGACCCTTGTCCAGGCGGGCTTCAATGACGGTGCCCTTGGCAGGCGCTTCGACCTGAGCGGTCAGCTCCAGCATTTCGGCCTGCAGCAACACGTTTTCCAGCAGCTCGTCGATACCTTGGCCGGTCTTGGCGGACACGGCGATGAATGGCACGTCGCCGCCGTATTCTTCAGGCACGACCTCTTCGGCGACCAGTTCCTGCTTGACGCGCTCGGGATTGGCTTCGGGCTTGTCGATCTTGTTGATGGCCACCACCAGCGGCACGCCGGCGGCGCGGGCATGGTGGATGGCTTCACGGGTCTGGGGCATGACGCCGTCGTCGGAAGCCACAACCAGGATGACCACGTCGGTCGCCTTGGTGCCACGGGCACGCATGGCCGTAAAGGCTTCGTGACCGGGGGTATCCAGGAAGGTTGCGGTGCCGCGCTCGGTCTTCACGTTGTAGGCGCCGATGTGCTGGGTGATGCCGCCGGCTTCGCCCGAGGCGATCTTGGTGCGACGGATATAGTCCAGCAGCGAGGTCTTGCCGTGATCCACGTGGCCCATGACGGTAACCACGGGAGCGCGCGGCTTGAGTTCGGCGTCCGTGGCTTCGGTATCAACCAGGAAGGCTTCGGGATCGTCCAACTTGGCCGCAATGGCCTTGTGGCCCAGTTCTTCGACCAGGATCATGGCCGTTTCCTGATCCAGAACCTGGTTGATGGTGACCATCTGACCCAGTTTCATCAGGTGCTTGATAACTTCGGCGGCCTTGACGGCCATGCGGTGCGCCAGATCGCTGACGGAAATGGTTTCCGGCACGTGGACTTCGCGGGCGATGAATTCAGCCACCTGCGGTTCACGACGGTCCTGCTGCGCATTGCGACCGCCACGACCACCCTTGCCGCGTCCCGCCTTGGCATTGGACTTCCAGCCTTCGCGTGCGCCGCCGGCGCCTGCCGAGGCGACATCCGCCTTGGACGGCTGCTTCTTGCGGCTGGCATCGCCACCCCAGCCTGGAGCGGCGTCGGTCTTGACGACCTTGCCGGGCGCCTTGTCCGTCTTGGCGCCTTTGGCGTCTTTTTTCTGCACACCCTTGGCGCCGGCCTTGGCCTCGCCTTCGGGCTCAGGCGCACGCAGCACCTTGCGCGGACGATTCAGCATTTCACGCAACGCCGCCGCTTCGGCTTCAGCCGCCTTGCGGGCGCGCTCGCGGTCTTGATCCTGTTCCACATCGGCAGCGACCGGAGGAATGACGGGGCCACGGGCCGCGCGGCGCTGGCCGACGCCAGGCAGTTCCCGGGACTTTCCGGTCGAAGCGGGCGACTTGGCCCCTTGGGGATGCTGAGATTTATTCACAGGAGTAGATTGACGAACTTCTGAAGCAGATTTAGTAGGTACCACTGGCTTCTCTTCGGCCTTGGCCTGGGTGGATGGAGCCTCAGCCGTCGGTTCTGGAGCGGGGGCTTCGGGAAGGTCCGAAGGCGCCGCCGCCTGTTCCTGGGGCTGGGGTTCAGGTTTGGATTGACTATCTTCGACGGCCACTACGGGCTCCACAGGAGCGGCAGGTTCCGGCGCAGGAGCAGGAGGAGTCGGTTCGACAACGGGTTCAACCGGAGCCGGCTCAGCCGCCACAGGCGGTTCGGGCTCGACGACCGGGGCCACGGGCTCGGCGACAGGCGCAGCAACTGGCTCGACCGGCTCGGGAGCAGCCTGGCTGGCCTCTTCGGCCTGAGCCGCTGCCTGCCGGGCATTTTCCTCGTGCATCGCAGCCGTTGCCTCTGCCACCAGCTCGGACGGATCACGTTTGACAAACACGCGTTTCTTGCGTGTTTCCACTTGGATCGTGCGCGACCGGCCGGATCCGTCATCTTGACGGATCTCGGACGTCTTGCGGCGGGTCAGGGTGATTTTATTTTCCTGACTGCCGTGCGAACGGCGCAACGACTCAAGCAGCTTCGCCTTATCCGAATCAGTAATTGCATCATCTACCGATTTGAGCTCAATACCTGCGGTGCGCAGCTGCTCCAGCAGAACGTTCGCAGGCATTTTCAGTTCTTGAGCGAACTGGGCGACAGTGTTACTCGGCATTCGACTCTCTCTTGCTTTACTACAACTATTCTTAATGAATACAACGCGCGGGACCTAGGGGGTCATAATCAGGCCTCGTCGTCAAACCAATGAGCGCGAGCGCGCATGATGAGCTCGCTGGCCTCGTCCTGGCCCAGCCCAACCATGTCGGACAGCTCATCCGTGGCCAGTTCGGCCAGGTCATCCAGCGTTGTAATCTCGTTTTCGGCCAGCTTGGCGATGATCTCGGGCGTAATGCCTTCGATGCCAGCCAGCTCCTTGGCAGCGGTCTGCACCAGCTCTTCCTTGGCGATGGCTTCGCTCAGGAGTGCATTGCGGGCGCGGGCGCGCAGCTCATTGACCATATCCTCGTCAAACGCGTCGATCTCCTGCAATTCCTGCAGGGGCACGTAAGCGATTTCTTCCAGGCCGGTAAAGCCTTCGTCGATCAGGATATTGGCCACGTCTTCATCCACATCCAGGCGGGACATGAAGGTCGCGCGCACTTCTTCGCGCTCTTCGTCCTGGCGATTGCGGCTTTCCTCGGGCGTCATGATGTTGATCTGCCAGCCGGTCAGCTCCGACGCCAGACGCACGTTCTGGCCGCGGGCGCCGATCGCCTTGGGCAGATTTTCTTCGTCGACCACGACATCCATGGCGTGCTTGTCTTCGTCCACCAGAATGGACTCGACATGCGCAGGCGCCAAGGCGCCGATGACGAATTCCGCCGGGTCATCGGCCCACAACACGATATCGACCTGCTCACCGCCCAGCTCGTTGCGTACAGCGGTGACGCGGGAGCCACGCATGCCCACGCAGGTGCCGATGGGATCGATGCGCTTGTCGTAGGCGATGACAGCGATCTTGGCACGCACGCCCGCATCGCGAGCCGCCGCTTTGATTTCCAGCAATCCTTGCTCGATCTCGGGGACTTCGTTCTCGAACAGCTCCTTGATGAACTCAGGCGCCGTACGCGACAGAATGACCTGCTGACCACGGGCCGCGTAATCGACCTTCTGCACCCAGGCGCGGACGCGATCGCCCACGCGGATGTTTTCCTTGGGGATCATTTCGGACCGGGGCAGGCGGGCTTCGATCTTGCCCATCTCGATGATGACATCACCTTTGTCCATGCGCTTGACCGTGCCGGACACGATGGTCTCGCCGCGCTCCAGAAAGTCGTTCAGGACCTGTTCGCGCTCGGCGTCGCGGATCTTCTGCAAGATGGCCTGCTTGGCCGCCTGAGCGCCGATGCGACCAAACTCGATGGGTTCCAGTGGCTCTTCGATATAGTCGCCCACCTCGAGTTCGGGATCGATTTCCAGGGCGTCGGAATACAGTTCCTGCTTGTCCGGCTCCTGCAGACCCGCTTCGTCAGGGACGACCAGCCAGCGGCGAAAGCCTTCGTGGTCGCCGGTCTCCCGGTCGATATCCACGCGGATATCGACATCTTCCTTGAAGCGTTTCTTCATGGCCGAAGCCAAGGCGCTCTCAAGCGCGCTGAAAACAACTTCACGTGCTACGGATTTTTCACGCGCCAGCGCATCGACCAGCAATAGAATTTCGCGACTCATCGCTTCTTACCCTTGAAATCAAGAACGGGATCCAATTTGGCACGATCCACCTGGTCATAGGTGAATTCGACCTGCG
>JAEXOO010000043.1 GCA_023439305.1 Pseudomonadota bacterium | reverse complement strand
CTCGGGGGCCGGCGCCGGCCGCCCCTGACTCGTCCCTACGACGGCCAGCGCGAGCAACAGTACAGCGGCGTCGTTGAACTCAAGATCAAATTCTAGGCGGTCCACGATGATAAGCACACGAATCCTCGCCCTTTTGCTGCTGGCCGTCAGCGCCTTGCTGTCCGCCTGCAGCGTCAGCACGCCGGCCCCCTATGTCTCACCCGATCAGCGCCGGGTCGAACCACAGGATCAGCCCTGGCGCGACGATGAGCTGATCGTCATTGCCTACCACGACGTGGAAGACCATGATCCCAGCCAAGCGTACCTGAGCGTCAGCACCGAACACCTGCGCCAGCAGTTCTCCTGGCTGCAGGAGAACAACTACGTGCCAGTCAGCGTCGAGCAGATTCTGCACGCCCGCAACGGTGACGTTCCCCTGCCTGAAAAAGCCGTGCTCCTGTCCTTTGATGATGGCTACAGCAGCTTCTACACCCGCGTCTTCCCACTGCTCAAGGCGTATCGCTGGCCCGCTGTTCTGGCTCCCGTAGGCCAATGGCTGGACACCCCTGCCGACCGTAAGGTGGACTTCGGCGGACTGCCCACCGAACGCAGTCGCTTCCTGCAGTGGGAACAGGTCGAAGAAATGGCGCGCTCAGGTCTGGTGGAGATTGGCGCGCACACGCAGAACATGCATTACGGCACCGTGGCCAATCCACAAGGCAACACCCAGCCCGTGGCCGCCGCGCATCGCTATCTGCCCCAGCTCAAGCGCTACGAAACAGACGAGGAGTTCAAGACCCGCTTCCGAGCCGATGTACGAGCCATTACTGCCAATGTGCGCAAGCACGCCGGCAAGAAACCGCGCGTCTGGGTCTGGCCCTATGGCCGGGTCAGCGGGCTGGGCCTGACGATTCTGGAGGAAGAAGGCTACGAGATGGCGCTGACGCTGACCGACGGCGTGGCCAATGTGCATGACCTGATGAACATGCCGCGCTATCTGGTGGACAACGACCCGGACATCGGCACGTTTGCCGGCTTCATCACCGCCCGCGAAGACCGCGAGCCGGAGCGCGTCATGCACGTGGACCTGGACTACGTGTATGACGAGGATCCGGCGCAGATGGAGCGCAACCTGGGCGCCCTGGTACAGCGCGTAGCCGATCTGAAACCGCGCAGCGTGTATCTCCAGGCTTTTGCGGACCCTACCGGCGACGGACTGGTGCGCTCGGTCTACTTTCCCAACCGCCACCTGCCCATGCGCGCCGATCTGTTCAACCGCGCCGCCTGGCAGATCAGCTCACGAGCCCACGCCGATGTCTATGCCTGGATGCCCGTCATGGCTATCGAGACCTCTGAGCCGGTAGACCATGTTCTGCAATGGCAGGCCGACGGCGCCGCCCCCGTCGCATCCACAGACGGCTATCAGCGGCTGTCGCCCTTCGATCCTCGTGCACGCCAGATTCTGGGCGACCTGTACGAAGATCTGGGCCGCAGCAGCATCTTCTACGGCCTGGTCTTCCATGACGACGCCACCCTGACTGACTTCGAAGACGCCTCGCCCTCGGCTTTGAAAGCATACGAGCAAGCCGGATTCGGACGGGACATAGGCGTCATCCGCGCCGATCCCGAGCAGATGCAGCGCTGGACTCGCTTCAAGTCCCAGGCGCTGGTCGAGTTGACCCGGGAGCTGGCCGCACGGGTAAAGACCCAGCGCGGTCCGCAAATCATCACCGTGCGCAATATGTATGCCTTGCCGGTACTGCGGCCCGAGAGCGAACAGTGGTTCGCGCAGAATCTGGACGACTTCCTGCTCGCCTATGACTGGACCGCTGTCATGGCCATGCCCCGCATGGAAGGCATCCCCGATCGTCGAGCCGTGGCCTGGCTGAACCAACTGGTTGATGCCGTAGCCCGCCATCCGCAAGGACTGCGCCGTACCGTCTTTGAGGTGCAGGCCGTCGACTGGCCCGGCAAAGGTCAGCCGCCGCGCCCCCTGGCCTCGCGCCAGGTGGCCGGCTGGCTCAACGCCCTGACGGCACGAGGCGCCCGACATGTGGGCTACTACCCCGACGATTTTGTGCGCAATCAGCCTGAGATGAACGTGATTCGTCCGGAAATCACGATTGATTGGTATCCAACAAAAAAATGATCGAACGACTCATCGCCCTGCTGGCTTTATGCCTGATCGTGGGAATTCCCCTGGGAATCACCCTCGCCCTGACCAGCCATCTGCTGCTGTACTTCATCTTCATGTATCCGCTGTTCATGTCGGGACTGTGGATAGGCGGAGGCTTGATCTTCTGGTTCCAGCGTGAACGCCACTGGTCCTACAAGCCGGCTCCGCCGCCGGAGTTGGACGGTATGCCGCTGGTCAGCATTCTGATTCCCTGCTTCAACGAGCAGACCAATGCACGCCACACGATTATGTCGGCCCTGAACCAGGTCTATCCCAATATCGAGGTCATTGTCATCAATGACGGCTCCAGCGACCGCACTGCCGACGTGCTCAATGAAATGAGCGAAGAATACGACAAGCTGCGTGTCATTCACCTGGCGCAGAACCAGGGCAAGGCGCTGGCGCTGCGCATGGGCGCCATGAGCGCCAGCGGCGACTACTTCGTGTGCATAGACGGGGACGCATACCTGGATCCGGAAGGCGTGAACTACCTGGTAGCGCCCATGTTGCGCAATCCGGAAGTGGGCGCCATTACCGGCAACCCGCGGATTCGCACCCGCTCTACCCTGATCGGCCGCATCCAGGTTGGAGAGTTTTCTTCCATCATCGGCCTGATCAAACGCACGCAGCGTGTCTACGGCAAGGTTTTCACGATCTCCGGCGTGATTGCAGGTTTCCGGCGTCAGGCCCTGGAAGAAGTGGACTACTGGAGCCTGGACATGATCACCGAAGACATTGACGTGACCTGGAAGCTGCAGCTGGCCGGCTGGCAGGTGTTCTACGAGCCGCGCGCCCTGTGCTGGGTACTGATGCCCGAAACGCTGAAAGGCCTGTTCAAGCAACGGCTGCGCTGGGCCCAGGGCGGTGCCGAGACTTTCCTGAAATACACCCCTAGGGTGCTGCGCTGGGAAAACCGCGGCATGTGGCCGCTGACCCTGGAATACCTGCTCTCGACCCTGTGGAGCTTCGCTCTAGGCGTAGCGGTAGTGGTCTGGCTGGTAGGGCAGATTTTTCACCTGCCGGCCGCAACACACATCGACGGCCTGTTTCCTCCTTCGTTCACCGGCATGGTGCTGGCCGGAATGTGCTTGCTGCAATTCGCCGTTAGCACCTGGATAGACCGGCGTTACGAACCCGATCTGCATCAATCGATGTTCTGGGTCATCTGGTATCCCTTCGTGTACTGGCTGATCAATTTCTTAACCACGCTGTGGAGTTTTCCCATGGTCATGCTGCGCCTGCGCCGCAAACGCGCCCGCTGGAACAGCCCTGACCGGGGCATCAAGGAGCTGTCATGATCATCACCACCCAACGCCATCCCGTCAATCGCTGGATCGATCGCCTGCTCACCATAGGCGGTTGGCTGGCTTTCAGTTACCTGGTCGCCAAGGGCCTGCTGCTCTTGATCGACCATTCGATGAACAAAGCCGGGTTCGAGCAGATTGATCCTATCTTTCCTACCCTGACCACCTTTCTGTTCTATGGCGCCGTGCTCCTGACCAACGGCCTGCTGCTGCTGGGCTGGTCTCGCTGGCGCCGCCAGCAACGCCAGGAGCGCCATCTGCGCCAGGCCCTGTACCGGCAACGCAGCCGGGCGGGTCGTGCCAGCCAGTCGCCGGTGACACGCTTTGACCATGAGCACATCGACACCGTACGCCAGAGCCGCATTGTCGTGCTGTATCACACCCATGACGGCACTGTGCACCATGTGGAGCCCGCAGGCCTGCTCAACCCGGTTCAGCAAGCAACCGGCACCGACGACGTCCAGCCGCTGGCGCCGCTGATCTTCCATCCGCGCGCACTCGCCAAACGGCCTACGCCGAATCAGCAGCCCTGGCGCTGACAAACCCGCAAACAAGGTCAAACAGCCTAGGAAATGCGGCTCATGTAATTAAAGGTGGCCGTCTCTACCATAGTCAGTAACGCCAATGTATCAAGCCGTAAGGCGAGGGAACAACAGGTGCTGCGATGACAAGAACATACCAAAAATGGGGAGCTGCGCTGGTGGTGGTAGCGCTGACCGGTCTGGGCAGCGCCGCCGCCCAGCCGGGCCGAGACACCGGCAAGCCGCGCCCGACCAATTTCCTGGAAGCCATACGCCAAGCCGAAGTGGTCCGAAAAAGCCTGTTCGACGATCCGCTCTCGGGCATCGTCATCAACCGCACCGTCACGGTGCAGGGCCAGGACTTCTATCGTTACTTCACCAACCGCTGGCGCGAACTCAGTGACTCCAGTCCCTTCACCCTGACTGTTTTCGAGCGACCGTCCGCCCGCTGGGGTAGCGAGATCTGGGTCGAGTTCCGCCGCCAGCGCATGTACCACGCCTTTCTGACCCCAGCCCGTTCGGGTACGAAAAAAGCCAGCGAACGGGCCGTCGACCTGGTTCTGGAAAACGTCAATAAAAGCGAAATCGAACGCGTACTCACCAACAACCCGGATCTGGGTCCGGACGAACTTTAATAAGAGAGACCTACCGTGAAAACCTTACTGCCCCTTGCATCCGCAGTGTTGGCCGGCGCCCTGCTCGCACCGGCCCACGCGACCGAACTGGTTTACACACCCGTCAATCCCAATTTCGGCGGCAGCCCGCTGAACGGGCAATGGCTACTGAACTCCGCACAGATCACCAACAAGCACACCGACCCGGATGCCGAAGACCTGGGTTCGGCCTTCGAGCAGCGCACGCCCTTTCAGGACTTCAACGACCAGCTGGAACGGTCCGTGCTGAGCCGCCTGGCTTCGGCAGCGTCCTCGCAATTCGTGGACAGCAACGGCAGATTCGTCCCCGGCACCTTCGAGACCGGCAGCTTCACGGTCAGCGTGGTGGATGTCGGCGGCGGCGCTCTGACCATAACAACAACGGACCGGATCACCGGCGCCTCCACAACTTTCCGGGTGATGCAGCCATGATGAACCCTCGTACCGCCTTGAGCGCCCGCCCCGTGCGCCTCCTGACCATGTTGACGCTGAGCGCCGCCCTAGGGGCTTGCGCCATTCCCTCCGTGCCCTCGGACGTCAACAGCTCCGCGCATCTGACGCCTGCCTCGCCTGCCACGCACGACCTGCTGGAGCTGCCTGCGCCGTCCCAGCGCCTGACGGTGGCTGTTTATGGCTTTCGCGATCAGACAGGACAATACAAGCCCAATCCGGACAGCTCGTTCTCCACCTCGGTCACTCAAGGCGCTGCCGCCCTGCTGGTCAAGGCGCTGCGCGATTCGCGCTGGTTCACGCCCGTGGAACGGGAAAGCCTGCAAGAGCTGCTGACCGAGCGGCGCATCGTGCGGGCCCTGGATGGTTCGCAAGAAAACGGTAACCGGTCCAACATCAACATCCCGCCGCTCGCCCCGGCCGAAATCATGATGGACGGCGGCATCATTTCCTATGAAAGCAATGTACGCACCGGTGGCGCCGGCGCCCGCTTCCTGGGCGTGGGGCTGTCCACTCAGTACCGGGTCGACCAGGTCACCGTGAACCTGCGCGCCATCGACGTGCGCACCGGCAACATCCTGCAAAGCGTATCCACCACCAAGACCATTTTCTCCTACGAAATTCGTCCCAGTGTCTACAAGTTCGTGAACTTCAAGGACCTGCTGGAGATCGAGGCCGGCGTCACCAATAACGAACCCGCTCAGCTTTCGGTCAAGGAGGCGATTGAATCGGCCGTGGTCCATCTGATCGTACAAGGCATGAAAGAGGGTCAATGGCGCCTGCAGAATCAGGCGGACTGGAACAACAGCATCGTGCAGAACTACCTGAAACAGAACGAGACCTACCGCAGCCTGCGCACGCAGGCGGGCGTGGTCGATGACATGCCGGCTCAGGCACCGGCTGACGGAGCGCAGACTGCTCCGGTCAGCGGCACCTGATACGCATCCAGATAGCGCGGCAGCATTGCGAAGACCGGCTGCCGCACTCTTCCCCACACCCCAAGGTCTTCGACATGTAATGAGGAGAAGTACATGAACAGCAAACTGTCCACACTGGCTCTAGCCCTGGGCGCTGCCCTGACCCTGCCTACCCTGGCCCTGGCGGATAATGCCACGGTGACCCAGGTCGGCAGCCACAACAAAGGCGTGGTCCTGCAAAATGACAATACCAGCGCCAACGCTAAGATCGATGTCAAAGGAGACCGCAACGACGACTTTATCGACCAGTGGGACAACGGCACCGTCCGCGCCACGATTAAAGTCACCAATGGCAACGACAACAAGGCCGTCGTGGAACAAAGCCGCAGCGGCAGCAATTCCACGGTGACCATCACTCAGTCGCGCAACCGCAACGATGCCTTCGCCAGCCAATGGAAAGCCGAAGGTTCGCAAATCGGCATCACGCAATCGCGTTCCGACAACAAAGCCGTTGTAGAACAAGTGTCCAGCCGGTCCGACCAGGCCTGGGTCAATCAAAGCGGAACCGATGGCGATGCCACCGTCAACCAGTACAAGACCCGTGACGCTCTTGCGGTGATCAACGATAGCGGCAGCCGAAATGACTCCGTCATCGAGCAGAACCAAAGCAGCAACGTCAATGCCTACATCAATCAGTCCGGCTATCGCGGCGACGCTTACATCGAGCAATTCAAGAGCACGGGCTCGACCGCCAGCATCACCGACAGCGGCAAGTACGACAAAGCTGTGATCGACCAATGGAACGTCAGCAACTCGAACGCCTCCATCGTTCAGGGCGGCGGACACAAGAATGACGCCACCATCAGCCAGACGGCTTCCTGGTTCGGCAACTCCGACCGCCTGAGCGCCAGCATCGTTCAGTCCGGATCCCACAACAAGGCCGTCACCGAGCAGACCGGCCGCAGCAACGACAGCAACATCATCCAGAGCGGTCTGGGCAACGATGCCTACAGCGTGCAGTCGGGCATCGGCAACGACTCCTACATCAGCCAGGGCGGCGGTTACAACAAGGCCGTGGTTTCCCAGGCTGGTTACAAC
Organism: Pseudomonadota bacterium; assembly: GCA_023439305.1. Lineage (GTDB taxonomy): Bacteria > Pseudomonadota > Gammaproteobacteria > Burkholderiales > Burkholderiaceae_B > Alcaligenes. The sequence continues at coordinate 198,252 of JAEXOO010000043.1, read as the reverse complement.
CTCAACTCGTCCGTCACGCAGAATGGCTGGGGCAACCGCGCCCAGGTGGTCCAGACCGGCTATGGCCACAACAACAACGTGACCCAGACGGGCAACTTCAACAATGCGTATGTTCGCCAGAACTAAGCGCATTTAATGTAAATACACTTATTTTGGCGCCTCAGATTATTACCGAGGCGCCATTTTTTTAAATCTAATATGCATATTTTTTATATTATTCGAAAAGGTAACTGTTTGATTCAGCATGACTTAATAAAACAACTTCCTCGTTTCAAAGATCGTATTTATAACAATTGCAAAGTAGCGTTTAACAAAAATATATAATTCGTCAGCCCTGAAATCAGGGGGTCGCCGGATAATTGCTCAAAACTGGTTATTTTCATAAACGAAAAACCTTAAACAAAAAGCGCTGCCTGGGAAAGCAAATTTTCATGAATTAACGTAACCAAGCGCTGTCGCCTCTCGACAGCAGCGCCATAAGATACGCAGCAAGGGAGAAAAGAATGACCACTATCATCGTTGTGGAACCCCACACTCTGTTCAGACTCGGCATTGTCCGCCTTTTGGCCGACACGTTGCCCAGCGCACAGTTGCTGGGCATGGACTACAGCTCGCTGGATGCGACGGGCTCCGATCGGCATTGCGAGCTTCTGCTTCTATCCGTACCTTCTGCAGATGCCTGCCGCACATTGCTGGATCATGCGCACCGCAGCCTGCAGCCCAATGCCGTACTCCTGATGGCGGAGTCGGCCTGCGCCCTTCCGGCGTCTTACGACGCTCCCTCCGGCGTCATGGGACACCTGCTCAAGAACGCAACGCCCGAACTGATGATGGCCTCGGTCAACCTGGTGCTGGCCGGCGGGACCTGCTTTCCCTCCCCCAGCACGGCAGTCCAAACCGTCAACGCATCCGAAATAACGTCACCAAGCGTATCAACGGCCCAAAGCGCACCACTGATCAAGCCCTATGAGCCCATACGCTGGCCGCCCGAAGAAAAAGAACAAAGCCGCCAGCACGCCGACGAGGCCCGTCTGCTGGGCCTGACGCCCCGCCAGTATGAAGTCCTGGTGCTGCTGGCGCGCGGCATGACCATCAAAGGGGTGGCGCGACAGTTGAATATCTCGTCGGCTACCGCCAAGGCGCATGCGGAAACCTTGTACATGCGCATGAACGTGCATAATCGTAACGAAGCGGTCTACCATGCCGTGTCCAAGGGCGCTCGACTGGGAATGCCCACAGCATGAAGAAGGCATGGCCGCCGCCTGGACTTGCTCCAGCTGAACGAGCGGCATCGAGTCTGTACGCGCAAATAAAAAAGGCCTGCTTTCAAGCAGGCCTTTTCTTTTACAGCATGCCCAGTTGCAGGCGCGCCGACTCACTCATGCGTTCACGGCTCCACGGCGGATCCCAGACCAGATCGACGGAGGCCTCTTCTACGCCCTGAATAGTCAGCAGCTTGTAACGGGCTTCATCGGCGATCATGGTGCCCATGCCACAGCCAGGCGCCGTCAATGTCATGTTCATGACAATGGAAAAGGCGTCCGGGCCAGTCTGAGTGACCTTGCATTCGTACACCAGCCCCAGATTGACGATATCCACGGGGATTTCCGGGTCGTAGACACTGGACAGAACAATCCAGGCCGCGTCTTCCACGGTTTTTTCGCTCAGAGGCAGTTCAGGAACAAAGACCTCCGGCTTCTCGTGGGCGTCAAAACCCAGAGCGTCGGCGTCCACCCCTTCAATGCGATACAGATTGCCTTCCACCATGACGGTGTAGCTGCCGCCCAGCTTCTGGGTGATGGTTGCCGTACAACCTTGTTCAATGGTGACAGGCGCACCATAGGGAATGCTGACAGCGGGACAATCCCGCGCCACCAGTACATCTTGTCGTTCAAAGTAGCTCATGCCTTGCGCCTTTATTCGGTTTGCGCGGTTTCCTTGGCCTGATGGATGGCGTTGTGCAGGGTATGCCAGGCCAGGGTGGCACATTTGACGCGCGCCGGAAACTCGCGCACTCCCGACAACACTTCGAGTTTGCCCAGATCTCGGTCGGGATGAGCCTCGGTCAACATGGCGTGCATGTCCTGGAACAGAGACTCGAATTCGGCCAGGGTCAGGCCCTTGACAGCTTCAGTCATCAGCGACGCTGATGCCTTGGAGATCGCGCAGCCATGTCCAATGAAACTGACTCGCTGCACGATCCCGTCTTCCACCACCGCATACACAGCCAACTGGTCCCCGCACAGCGGGTTGTGACCATTGGCGTAATGGCTGGCGTTCTCGATCACTTCAAAATTACGGGGGCTGCGATTGTGATCAAAAATGACCTCTTGGTACAGGTCGCGCAGCCCGTTGAAATCCTGGCTCATTCAGCCAACTCCAAATAGTTTTTGCGCTTTGCGCAGACTGCCCACCAGGGCGTCTATATCGGCATAGTCGTTGTACAGCGCGAACGAGGCCCGGGCCGTGCCGGGAATGCCGAAACGGGTCATCAGGGGCATGGCGCAATGATGCCCTGCACGGATCGCCACCCCATCCATGTCCAGAATGGTACCCAGATCGTGAGGGTGGATACCGTCGACCAGGAAAGAAACAATACCGGCCTTTTCCTGAGCCGTGCCCACAATGCGCACGCCTCCCATGTCGTTCAAGGCATCCGTGGCATAGCTCAGCAGCAAGGCCTCGTGCGCGGCAATGCGCTCCATGCCGATGGCGCTCAGGTAGTCGATGGCGGCCGCCATGGCGATGGCGCCGGCGATATTGGGCGTACCCGCCTCAAAGCGCTGCGGCACGGGCGCGTACTGGCTGCCGTCAAAGCTGACCGTCGTGATCATGTCGCCGCCGCCCATCCAGGGCGACATACGATCCAGAATGTCGTAGCGTACATACAAGGCCCCCATGCCAGTGGGCCCGTACAGCTTGTGCGCCGAAAACACGTAGAAATCACAGCCGATGGCCTGCACGTCCACCACGCCATGAGGCACGGACTGCGCGCCGTCGACCAGGACCTTGGCGCCGACCTGATGCGCCAGGCGGGTCATTTCGGTCACTGGATTGATGGTGCCCAAGGCATTGGACACGTGGCCCATGCCGACCAGGCGGGTCTTTTCGCTCAGCAACTGGCGATAGGCCTCTTGGTCCAGCTCGCCATTATCCAGCACAGGCACCACGCGGATCACCGCACCGGTGCGCTGGGCGACCAATTGCCAGGGCACGATATTGGAATGGTGCTCCAGTCCGGTCAGCAGGATTTCGTCGCCTGCCTTGAGATTGTCCATGCCCCAGCTGTAGGCCACCAGATTGATGGACTCCGTCGTGCCGCGCGTGAAGACGATTTCCTCGTCGCGCGCGGCATTCAGGAATGCCCGTACGGTGCTCCTGGCTTGATCGTACAGATCCGTGGCGTGCTGGGAAAGCCAATGCACACCGCGATGGATATTCGCGTTGGACTGTTCATAGAACCGCGCTTCGGCCTGGATCACGGCACTGGGCTTTTGCGTGGTGGCGCCGTTGTCCAGATAGGACAGGCGCTGGCCGCGCACAGGCCGCGCAAGAATCGGGAAGTCGTCGCGATGGTTCAACAAGACAGGTTCGGTCACGGGCAGAGGGGCATTCATGCAAGCTCTCCAAGGGCAAGACCGCCAGGCAACAAGGCGCTGATGCCGGCCGTGGCGCGGCGGCGCAGACCGTCGGAGGCGATGCGCTCCAGCGACTGGGCGGCAAATGCGTAGATCAGCATATTGCGGGCATCTTCCTGGGTCATGCCACGCGAACGCAGATAGAACAGGCTGTCCGCATCCAGCTGGCCGACAGTGGCGCCGTGCGCACACTTGACGTCGTCCGCATAGATTTCCAATTCAGGACGGGAGTCGGCGCGCGCCAGCTTGGACAACAACAAGCTGTCCGATCGCTGCACGGCATCCGTGCCATCCGCGCCCTTGCCTACCAACACCCGTCCGCAGAACACACCGCGGGCCGTGTCGGCCAGAATGCCGCGGTAGTATTCGCGACTTTGGCAGTTGGGCTGAGCGTGGTTGATCACGGTGTTGTGATCCACATGACGGCGACCGTCCACGAAGTACAAGCCATTGAACAGGGTTTCGCAACGCTCGCCATTGAACACCGTGGAAATGTCGTTACGGGCAAGACGGGCGCCAAATGACAACGAATGGGAGTTGAAGACCGAACCCTGTCCTTGCTGCACGTCGATATTGGCCAGATGAAAATCCTGGGGAGCTTCCTGCTGCAGTTTCAGGTGCGTCAGGTTGGCGTCGCGGGCCACGTTCAGCCGCGTCACCGCGCTGCTGAGCGAGGCATCGTCAGCCTGGCGCCCCACGTAGTGCTCCACCACGGTTGCGCTGGCGCCCGATTCCAGGGCGATCAGGTTGCGGGTAAAGCTGGCGCTGCCACCTTGCGTGCTGACGAACACCAGGTGCACAGGCTGCTCCAGGTGAGTGCCGGCGCTCAGGCTGAGCACGGCGCCATCATGGGCCAGGGCCAGGTTCAGGGCCGCCGTGGCCGCACCCTGCGACTCGTCGCCATACTGGCTTTGCACCCAGTCGCCGTCCTGCTCGATGCAGGCGCTGAGCGCCCCCAGCCGGGCGCCGGCGGGCAAGGCGCCCACGCTCGAGAGCGAGTCGTCGTAGCGGCCATCCACAAAAACCAGAAAGTAGCCATCTTCCTGCTGTCGTACCGACCGGACCAGCTCGGCCGCTTCGCCCTGGGCGTGCGGCGCAAAGCTCTGCTGCTCCAGCAAGGCCAGAGACGTGTGGTGCCAGGCTTCGATACGCGTGGTGGGCCAGCCTTCTTGCGCAAAGCGATCCAGGGCCCTCTGACGCAACGCGCTCAGCCAAGGCAGCGCTGCACCGGGCCGCTGGGCGGCCTGAGCAGCAAAATCATTTACCCAAACCGGCAGACTCATACCGCTGCTCCCTTGGCAGCCTCGTCGGCCGCCGCCTGTTCCAGCACCCAGCCGTAACCGCGTTCTTCCAGCTCCAGGGCCAGCTCACGGCCGCCCGAGCGGATGATGCGGCCACCGGCCAGCACGTGCACGAAGTCGGGCACGATGTAGTCCAGCAGGCGCTGGTAATGTGTGATGACCAGCAAGGAGCGTTCGGGCGAGCGCAGACGGTTCACGCCGTCGGCCACCACGCGCAGGGCGTCGATGTCCAGGCCCGAGTCGGTTTCGTCCAGGATGGCCAGCTTGGGCTCCAGCAGGCTCATTTGCAGGACTTCGTTGCGCTTCTTTTCGCCACCGGAGAAGCCTTCGTTGACGGAGCGGTAGAGGAACTCTTCGCGCATGCCCACGGTCTTCATTTCTTCCTTGACGCGCTTGAGGAAATCCATGGCGTCCAGCTCAGGCAGACCCTGGTGGCGACGCACGGCATTGACCGAGGCGCGCAGAAAATAGGCGTTCGATACGCCGGGAATTTCGATGGGGTACTGGAAGGCCAGGAACAGGCCCGAGCGGGCGCGTTCTTCGATCTTCATGTCCAGCAGATCCTGGCCCAGCCATTCGACCGAGCCGCCTTCGATGGTGTAGTCCTCGCGGCCGGCCAGCACCTGGGACAAGGTGCTCTTGCCCGAGCCGTTGGGCCCCATGATGGCATGCACTTCACCGGGGTTGATCTGCAGGTTCAGGCCCTTCAGGATGGGTTTGTCTTCAACCGAGGCGCGCAAATCTTTAATCGTCAGCATTTCCATGTTCTCCTTAACCTACACTGCCTTCCAAGCTGACGCCGAGCAGATTCTGTGCTTCGACTGCAAACTCCATGGGCAATTCTTTGATCACTTCTTTACAAAAACCGTTCACGATCATGGAAACGGCGTCCTCAGCGCTCAAGCCGCGCTGCATGGCATAAAAGAGCTGGTCCTCGCCGATGCGGGAGGCCGTGGCTTCGTGCTCCACACTGGCCGTGGGGTTCTGCACCTCGACCGTGGGGAAGGTATGGGCCGCGCACTTCTTGCCGATCAGCAGCGAGTCGCACTGGGTGTAGTTGCGGGCGTTTTCCGCCTTGGGCGTGATGCGCACCAGGCCGCGGTAGGAGTTGATGCCGTGCCCGGCCGAGATGCCCTTGGAAATAATGGTGCTGCTGGTATTGCGCCCCATGTGGATCATCTTGGTGCCGGTATCGGCCTGCTGGCGATGGTTGCTCAACGCCACGGAATAGAACTCGCCTTGCGAATCGTCGCCGCGCAACACCACGCTGGGGTACTTCCAGGTAATGGCCGAGCCGGTTTCCACCTGCGTCCAGGAAATATGCGAACGGGCTCCGCGGCATTCGCCGCGCTTGGTCACGAAGTTGTAGATACCGCCCTTGCCGTCCTTGTCGCCGGGATACCAGTTTTGCACGGTCGAATACTTGATCTTGGCATCGTCCAGCGCGACCAGCTCCACGACCGCCGCATGCAGCTGGTTTTCATCGCGCATGGGGGCCGTACAGCCTTCCAGGTAGCTGACCGAAGCGCCTTCTTCGGCAATGATCAGCGTGCGCTCGAACTGCCCGGTGTCGCGGGCGTTGATGCGGAAATACGTGGACAGCTCCATGGGGCAGCGCACGCCTTTGGGAATGAACACAAAGGAGCCGTCGGAGAACACGGCGGAATTGAGCGCGGCGTAGAAGTTGTCGCTGGGGGGTACAACCGTGCCCAGGTACTTCTTGATCAGCTCGGGATGCTCGCGCACCGCTTCGGAGAAGGAACAGAAGATGACCCCGACTTCTTCGAGCTGCTTGCGGAACGTGGTGGCCACAGACACGGAGTCGAACACCGCATCCACTGCCACGCCGGCCAGCCGGGCGCGCTCATGAAGCGGCACGCCCAGTTTCTCGTAGGTGCGCAGCAACTCGGGATCTACCTCGTCCAGACTCTTGGGGCCGTCGGCCTTGCTCTTGGGTGCGGAGTAGTAGCTGATGTCCTGGAAATCGATGGGCGGATAATCCACGATGGACCAGGTCGGATTCTTCATGGTCAGCCACTGCCGGTAGGCAGCCAGGCGCCATTCCAGCATGAATTCCGGCTCGCGTTTTTTCGCGGACAGGAAGCGGATGACGTCTTCGCTCAGGCCTTTCGGGATGGTTTCGGATTCGATCTCTGTGACAAAACCGGCCTCGTACTCGCGGTCGAGGAAGGTGTCCAGGTGTTCGTTGACGGTACTCATTCGGTTAACTCCACGTTGGAGGTGCTAGCCTTGTTTCTGGTTTTCAATTCGGGGCCCGGCTTGTGAGTCAGGGGAAACTCGTTGCTTGGCGGGCGTATCATGTCCGCAACACTGACTTCTTCCAGCGTGCGCCGGACAATATCATTGATTCGCTGCCAATTGCTGCGTATGTGGCAGTCAGATTCCACTGAACAGGCGCCGGGACTGGCAACGCACTCGGTCAAGCCGAAAGGCTGTTCTTCCAGTGCGTCGATAATTTGCGCTACACTTATTTGTTTGGCGGGGCGGCCCAGCACATACCCCCCGCGCGCGCCTCGACTGCTGATGACCAGCTCATGCTGACCCAGCAGTTTCAGCACCTTGCTGACCGTAGGCTGGCCCAGCCCCAGGATGGCGGCCAAATCAGACGCACTGAACACACGGTCCGGTTCCCCAGCCATGTGTGTCAGCACCAAAGTGCCGTAATCGATGATCTTGCTGATTCGCAGCATTCACTCTCTCTGAACGGGTCATTTAGGAATATAGTACCGCTTTGGTACTATATGGTCAAATTATCCCCTAGAGACTTTGTTGGATATGCCACATGCGCGCATACAGGCCCTGATGCTCCAGCAATTCGGCGTGCGTACCCTGCTCGGCAATCCGGCCCTGTTCCAACACCAGAATCCGATCCGCGTCTGTAATCGTGGACAAGCGATGCGCGATGATCAAGGTGGTGCGGTCGCGTGCAATCTCGCTCAACTGCGACTGAATGGCTCGCTCGGTGCGCGTATCCAGAGCGCTGGTGGCTTCGTCGAAGATCAGCACGGGGGGATTCTTCAGCAGTGTGCGGGCAATGGCCACACGCTGTTTTTCCCCTCCGGACAACTTCAGTCCGCGCTCGCCCACGACAGTATCGTAGCCGTCGGGCAGGCTCAAGATAAAGTCATGAATACTTGCCGCCCGGGCGGCAGCCACGATTTCCTCGCGGCTGGCTTGGGGACGGCCATAGGCAATATTGTGCAAAATGCTGTCATTGAACAGTACAGTATCCTGGGGCACGATGCCGATATGGCCCCGCAAGCTCTCTTGCGTCCAGTCGCGTATATCGACATTGTTGACCAGAATGCGCCCGGCCGTGACATCGTAGAAACGGAACAGCAAGCGCGACAAGGTGGACTTGCCCGCTCCCGATGAACCCACCACCGCTACCGTGTGGCCGGCCGGAATATCAAAGCTCAGGTGCTCGATGACAGTGCGACGCGCGTCATATGCGAAACTGACATCCTCGAAGCGCACGCTGGCCTGGGTACAGGCCAGCTCGCGCGCCTGAGGCGCATCGCGCACCTCTTGCTCGCGCCGAAGCAAGGCGAACATGCGCTCCATATCCGCCAGCGAGTTCTTGATCTCCCGGTACACAAAACCCAAGAAGTTCAGCGGTGCATACAACTGCGTCAGGAAAGCAGAGACCAGCACCACGTCCCCCACCGTCATGGTGCCCGCCAGCACGCCTTGCGCAGACATGAACAACAGAGCCGTGACCCCTACGCTGATGATGGCGGCCTGCCCCATATTGAGCATGTTCAAAGACACCTGATTTCGCACGGCGGCATCCACCCACTGCCCCATGTTCTGGTCATAGCGGCTCATTTCGTAGTGCTCATTGCCGAAATACTTGACTGTCTCATAGTTGAGGAGCGCATCGATTGCCCGCGAGTTGGCTCGGCTGTCCAGCTCGTTCATGGCGCGCCGGTAACGCATGCGCCACTCGGTCACCACCAGGGTGAAGACGATATAGCAGGCTATGGTGCCCAGCGTGACCAGCGCAAAATCCCACTCGTAGCGCCACAGCAGAATGCCGCAGACCAGCGCGATTTCCAGCAAGGTCGGCAAAATATTGAAGACCAGGAAATTGAGCAGGAAGCTGATACCTTTCGTGCCGCGTTCGATGTCGCGACTCAGGCCTCCGGTCTGGCGTTCGGTATGAAAACGCAACGACAGACCCAGCAGATGCCGGAACACATGATTGGCAATGAGCCGCACCGAGCCCTGCGTTACGCGCGCAAACAAAGCGTCGCGCAATTCGCCCAGAGCGCTGGAGGCCAGTCGCACAAAGCCATACCCGAGCAAAGCCGCCACCGGCAGCATCAAGGCCGTCGCCGGCAGGCTCAGGGCGTCGACGATCTGCTTCAGGTAGATCGGCATCATGACGGTGGCGACTTTGGCCAGGACCAGACAGGCCAGAGCCAGCATGACGCGCTTCTTGAAACGCCAGACGTAAGGAAAAAGGGATTTCAGGGTGCCGAAACTACCGGAGGCACCATCCAGGGAAGGAGGACGTGGGGGCACAAGCACAAAGCCGGCGCCGGACGGAGGAACCTCGCCCGACGGCCGGACAGATCAATATCAGGTTACAGCAGCGCGCTGCGGGTCGAGGTCGAAATCTCGCTGGGTCAGCAGATCGCGCAAAACACGCACCGCCTGCCAGACATCCTCGAAACGGGTATACAACGGCGTAAAGCCGAAACGAAGTATATCCGGTTCGCGGTAATCTCCCACCACGCCGCGCTGGATCAAAGCCTGCATCAGCCCATAGCCGTGCGGATGGGCGTAGCAAACCTGGCTCCCACGCAAGGCGTGGTCACGCGGGCTGACCAGCGCCAGTTCCACACCGCACTCCTGCTCCACCAAGGCCATGAACAGATCGCTCAGGGCCAAGGACTTGCGCCGTACGGCGGCCATGCCGGCGCGCGCGAACATATCCACACCGACCTCGACCAAGGCCAGCGAAACCATGGGCTGGGTGCCGCATAAGGCCGAGCGTATGCCTGCATGGGCCTCAAAGCCCGGCTCCATCGCGAATGGCCGCGCATGCGCCCACCAACCGCTCAGGGGACTGCGAAAAGCCTCTTGATGGCGCTTGGGAACCCACAGGAAGGCCGGCGCCCCTGGGCCGCCATTGAAGTATTTATACGTGCAGCCCACCGCAAAGTCGGCCTCGCAGGCATTCAGGTCCACTTCCACTGCGCCCGCCGAATGGGCCAGGTCCCAGACAGCGATGACGCCCGCTTCGTGAGCGCAACGTGTCAGTCCCTGCATATCCAGCAGACGACCTGTGCGGTAGTTCACATGCGTCAGCATCATGACCGCCACATCAGGCGTCAGCGCCGCTTCTATCTGGTCAGGATCATCGATCAGGCGAACCTCGTACCCCTGATCCAGCCACTGCGCCAAGCCCTGCGCGATGTAGATATCGGTGGGGAAATTGCTGCGCTCAGTCAGGATGACACGCCGCTCGGGGTGGGGCGACTGCATCTGCAGCGCCGCCGCCAGCACCTTGAACAGATTGATGGAAGTTGAATCGGTGACCGCGATTTCGCCGGACTGCGCGCCCACCAGCGGTGCGATCCGGTCGCCCAGCCGCAAAGGCATGTCAAACCAGCCGGCGGTATTCCAGCTGCGCACCTGGTCCCGGCCCCACTCCTGCTCGACCACCTCGGCAGCGCGCCGGGCCGCTGCGCGAGGCTGCGCTCCCAGGGAATTGCCAACCAGATAGATCTGCCCTTCGTTAAGCTGGAACTCATCCCGAAATGACGCCAATTCATCCTGGCGATCCAGCTCCCGGCAATACTCTAAGTCAATCACGCTCGTTCTCCTGAGTGGGTATCCGGCCCGCATTCTTTCTGCACTTTGTTACCTTCGGGCGGCAAACGAAAAGCATACAATACGTTCTTGCCCAGAAGGACGCTTTTTCCCTCCCGGCGCCCCGAATACGCCAGCCCGCACCTGTCGCGAAGGCCAGTGTCCGGCCCACGGCCACCTTATCCAGCAGAATCCATATACATGCCGTCTTCCACGTTTTCCTACTCTTCTTCCCTGACCCAGCTTGCCGCCCAGGACGCCCTGGCGCTGGATTTGCTCTACGACCAGGAGGCCCCGCCTATGCTGGCCCTGGGGCAAACCGTGCTGGGCCGGCGCATCGACGCCGAAGAAGTCCTGCGCGACACCTTCGTGCTGCTCTGGAAAAATGCGGCAGGCTACGACCCGGATCTGGGTGAAGCGCGGGCCTGGATCTACAGCATCCTGCGGTTTCGCCTGATAGCCCGCCTGCGTCAGCGCAGCAACCCGCAAGAATCGACGACCGCCCTGCCCGCCATCCAGCCGCGCGCCGGCCAGACGTTCATTCCCGCCCTGGGCTCCTTGGATGGAACAACGCAGCGCGCCATGATTTCAGCCTACCTGCACGGCAGCAACTACGAGCAGTTGGCCCTGCGTCTGAATCGCTCCCCCGCCCAATTGCGGGCACTGGTGCAGCAGGGCCTGCAACAACTCAGCTTTTTGCTGCAGGGCGGAAGCGCCCCTGACCCGCGCCATGCGCTGCTGATCGGCGAGTACACGCTCGGACTGCTCAGCCAGCAAGAACTGGCCCAGGCCCATGCCTTGATGCAACAGGACGATGACGCCGCGCGTCTGGCCCTGGGCTGGGAAAAAGCCTGGCTGGAACTGGTCGACTGCCTGTCGCCTGTGCTGCCCGCCCCCACCAGTCTGGCCCACATCCACCAGACCTTGGGGCTGCCGCCGCCAGCCGCCCGCCGAGGCGGCGCATCCACCTCCCCGAGCGCAGCACCGGCAACACCCGCCAAGAACAGTGCAGCGCCCGCCGCCGCCCGCCAGGAGCCGGGCCTGAAAAACGAACCCGTCTCCCAGACAGACCCCAGCCCCCGCCCGGCGCCGCCCGCCAAGGAGCGCGCCGAGCCGCGCTGGAGCGCCGCGCCGGCGCCCCGTCCTGACGAGCTGGATGCCCAGAACCCGCCCTTCCCCACCTTGCTGCGCGCCGACCCCCAGCCAGGCGCCAGCTCGCCTCTGCCTGCTGCCAAAGTCGCCGACACGCGCTCCGACGCAAGCCAGGACAAGCCCCTGAAACACAGCCGCCCTGTGGATGATCCATCAGACTTCGCTCCCCAGCCAACTGAGCATAAACACTCCCGTCCGCGCTCGGGCCTTCCCATTCCTATGATCGTCGCAGCGGTGGCCGTGCTGGCCGCAGTGGGTCTGGGCATCGCACTGCTGCTCAATCGCAATACGGAACCGCCTGTCACACTGATCGAAATGAAGCCCCGTCAGGCGGCCATCCTGCAGGCGCCGGGCCAGTCGTCGACGCCAGCCTGGATCGTCACCGTCGACCCGCAGGGCAATGTCCTGCTGGTGCCCAAGGTGCGTACCGAAATCAAAGCAGGCCAGACTGTGCAGTTGTGGACGCATTCGCCGCGGGCAGCCCAGATCCGTTCGCTGGGCCTGATCGACCCCAACCGCCCCATCACCGTGCCCGCCAATCTGATCGGCACCCTGGAGGACGATCAAATTCTGGAGATGACACTGGAAGCCGACGGCGGCTCGGACAGCGGCAGCCCGGAAGGCCCTGTACTCTACATAGGCAGCGTCGTCAGCTTCGGACAGCTGGACTCTCTGCCCACTCAGAACGACGCTACCCCGGCCGCGCGCTCCTGAAGGCCTGATCCAGGCGTTCCAGCTCGTCAATTTCAGCCGCCGTAAAGCCCGCCTCCAGGCGGGCGGGCCGGTTAAACGGGCCGCGCAGACGCGGAGCACGGTAACGCAGCGCCAAGTCGCCGTAGGTCTCGAAATCCGGCAGCCCCTGCTCCCGGCATACCTGCCTGTACCAGTAGTTCCCCAGCGCCACATGCCCGACTTCATCGCGCAAAATAATATCCAGGATGGCGGCAGCCTGTTCGTCCCCGGCTTCGGCCAACTTCTTGCGAACGATCGGACAGGCATCCAGTCCACGCGCTTCCAGCGTGCGCGGCACCAAGGCCAGCCGCGCCAGCAGATCATCACGAGTACGCTCGGCCATTTCCCACAGGCCGTCATGCACGGGCAGGTCGCCATAGCACACGCCCAGACCAGCCAGATGCCGACACAACAGCTCGAAATGCAGCGCTTCTTCAACGGCCACCTGCAGCCAACCCGCATAGAACCCATCGGGCAATCCGGGGTAGCGCCACAACACATCCAAGGCCAGATTGATCGCATTGAATTCAATATGCGCCAAAGAATGCAGCAACGCCGCCCGCCCTTCGCGCGACTTCACGGAGCGTTTGGGCACCTGCTGCGGCGCGACGAACCGCAGCCCGGCTGGCCGCCCGGGTATGCCCGCCGGTTCTTTCAACGACAGATCCGCGCCCACCGGCAGTCCGTGTGCAATGGCTCGCACCGCTGCCACCTTAGCCGCGGGATCCCGGATCAACAACGCCTCCAAGGCCTGGCTGCGCAGGTTCATCACTCATTCCTTGCATGAAAAAGGCCGGCTCGAAAGCCGGCCTGCCTGATTCTGCGGAAGCAGAATCGCTTAACGGGATGCGTCAGGAGCAGTCATTTCCAAAGCCTTGTCCAGCATGGACTGGATCTGCCCGAGATCCGCGCGCAGCGCCTGCATTTCCGGACCAGTCAGGCGCACGGCAGCATCCTGATCAAAAGGCACATCCGGACCATCGCCCAGACGATTGCGCGCCCCGCTGATGGTGAAGCCTTCGTCGTACAGCAAGCCGCGAATACGACGGATCAACAGCACTTCGTGGTGCTGGTAATACCGGCGGTTGCCGCGCCGCTTGACCGGCTTGAGTTGAGTGAATTCCTGCTCCCAATAGCGCAGGACGTGCGGCTTGACCAGGCAAAGCTCACTGACTTCGCCGATGGTGAAGTAGCGCTTGGCGGGAATCGGAGGAAGGACTGCCGTCTTTTCGTTCGTGCTCATGGCCACTGATGCTCGTCAACAATAGGGGTGATTTTACACGTTCAGTCAGTCAAAACTGTACGCAAACGTACCAGGGATCAGTCCTGCTCGTCCTCGGGAGACACCGGGGCGCCTTCCACCACGCTCTTGAGCTTCTGGCTGGCATGGAACGTCACCACGCGACGCGCCGAGATGGGGATCACTTCGCCCGTCTTGGGGTTGCGGCCCGGACGCGGCGGCTTGTCCCGCACCTGGAAATTGCCGAAACCCGACAGCTTGACTTCCACGCCGTCGGCCAGGGAGTCCCGGATCTCGGCGAAGAAAGTATCCACAATATCCTTGGCTTCGCGCTTGTTCAAGCCGACGCGCTCGAACAGAAGCTCGGCCAGATCCGCTTTGGTCAGGGTACGCTCTACGTTCATCGTGTCTCCTTATGCTCGCGCCCGCGCACCATGCGCGGACACCAGGGCTTCCAGCAAGGCCTGCATGCATTGCTCGACCCGGGCGTCATCCAGAGTGGCGGCGCTGTCTTGCAGCCAGAAACGGATGGCCAGGCTCTTTTCAGCCGAATCGTTCTTGTCACGCCAGACATCGAACAACTGGATGTCCTTGACGATGGATGCCTGCGGCACAGCGTGACGCACGCCATTGAGCGTATCAATCACGGCCTGGTAGGCGACGTCATTGCCCACCCAAACAGCCAGGTCACGCTGCACCACAGGCTGCTTGGAAATATCCGACGCCTGCACAATGACGTCGTGCGAAATCGCGTCCACATCCACTTCGAAGACGACGGGCGCCTTGCTCAGGCCAAAGGTGCCCAGCCACTGGGGATGGATTTCCCCGATCCAGCCTATGGCCTTGCCGTCCAGCACGACCTGGGCACTGCGCCCGGGATGCAGGGCCGGATGGGCCTGGGATTCAAAGCGAACGTCTGCAGCCCGTTGGCCCAGCAGCGTTTCCAGATCGCGTTTGACGTCAAAGAAATCCACCTCGCGATCCGCCTGCCCCCACTGTTCGGACACTGCCGAACCCCAGGCGGCGGCCGCGATGCGATTGGGCTGGTGGATGCCGGCGACGGCCAGAGGCCCGTTTTCCTGGGAAGCGTCGCGCATGAAGACACGGCCGAACTCGAACACCCGCACACGCGGCTGGCGGCGATTGGCATTGTGCTCGATATTGGCCAGCAAGCCGGGAATCAGGCTGGAGCGCATCACCGCCAACTGGCTGGCGATCGGGTTGAGCAGGCGAATAGGATCGGCATGCCCGTTGATGCCTTTTTCCCAGGACTCTTCCACAAAGGAAAAGTTGATGACTTCCTGGTAGTCCTGCGCGGCCAGTACCGCGCGCAGCGCATGCGGGCCCCGCAAGGCTTCAGGCTGCACACGCATCTGGGCGGCGGCCACGGGCGGCATATCGGGAATGTTCTCGAAACCGTAGATGCGAGCGACTTCCTCGATCAGGTCTTCTTCAATGTTCAGGTCGAAACGGAAGCTGGGCGGCGTAACGGTAAAAACGCCGTCGGCTACGCTGAACTCCAGCCCCAGTCGGCTGAAAATGCTTTCCACCTGCGCCTGATCCAGGGCAATGCCCAGGACCCGCCGGCAACGTTCAAGCCGCAGCTTGACGGGCTCGCGCTGGGGCAAATCGATGATCTGGTCATCCAGCGGGCCGGCCTGACCGCCGCAGATTTCCAGAATCAGCGCCGTCGTGCGTTCCAGATGCTGGGGGATGGTTTCAAAGTCCACGCCGCGCTCGAAGCGGTGGCTGGCGTCAGACGAAAACTTGTAGCGGCGGGCGCGGCCCATGATGGCCTCGGGCCACCAGAACGCCGCTTCCAGGTAGACGTCGGTGGTGTCCAGGGTAACGGAGCTTTGCTCGCCGCCCATGATACCGGCCATGCTCTGAGGCACGTCGTTCACGGCGATCACGCCCACGTCCGTATCCAGTTCGACCACCTGGCCGCTGAGCAGCTCCAACTGCTCGCCCTTGCGCGCCCAGCGCACTTCCATGCCCGATTGCACATGCTGCAGATCGAATACATGCGTGGGACGGCCCAATTCCAGCATGACGTAGTTGGAAATGTCCACCAAAGCGGAGATCGAGCGCTGGCCGCAGCGCTCCAGACGGGACTTCATCCAGCCCGGCGTCTGGGCGCGTGCATTCACGCCGCGAATGACACGGCCGCCGAATCGGCCGCATAGATCAGCATCACGCACCGTAACAGGCACGCGATCCTGGATAGTGACGGCGGCGATATTGTAGGACGGCAGCGTCAGCGGCTCGCCGGTCAGGGCGGACACTTCGCGGGCCACGCCCAGCACGGACAGGCAATCGGCGCGGTTGGGCGTCAGCTTCAATTCAATGATCTGGTCGTCCAGGTCCAGCAAGTCGCGCAGCGATTGCCCCACGGGAGCCTGCGCATCCAGCACCAACAGGCCGTCATGATCCTGAGACAGGCCCAGTTCGCGGCCTGAGCACAACATGCCGCTGGACTGCACGCCGCGCATCTTGACCGGACCGATTTTCATGCCGCCGGGCAGCTCTGCGCCAATGCGTGCCACGGGCACCTTGATGCCTTGCGCGGCATTGGGAGCGCCGCACACAATCTGCAGCAGTTGGCCCGAGCCGTCGTCCACCTGGCAAACGCGCAGGCGATCGGCATCGGGATGTTGTTCAATGGCGGTGATCAGGCCGACCACCACGTGTTCGAAAGCGGGCGCAGCCGCCTGGATATCTTCGACCTCCAGGCCGGCCATGGTGAGTTGGTGGCCCAGTTCTTCGGTACCCAGCTTGGGATTCACAAAGCGGCGCAACCACGATTCGGAAAATAACATGATGCTGAAGAGGGAAACGTAAAACGGCGTGTACCAGGACCGCCCGGACGGAGTCCGCCGGACGGCTCGAAGGGGAAATCAGCGATTGAACTGCTTCAGGAAGCGCAGGTCGCCTTCAAAGAACAGGCGCAGATCATTGACACCATAGCGCAACATGGTCAGGCGCTCCAAGCCCGAACCGAACGCAAAGCCGATGTAGCGCTCAGGATCCAGGCCGAAATGGCGCACCACATTGGGGTGCACCTGACCCGAGCCGGAGATCTCCAGCCAACGCCCCTTGTTCGGCCCGGAGGTGAACATCATGTCGATCTCGGCCGAAGGTTCGGTAAAGGGGAAGAAAGAAGGACGGAAACGCACGACCAGGTCGTCGCTTTCGAAAAAGGCGCGCAGGAAATTGGTGTACACGCCCTTCAAGTCCGCGAAGGAAATATCCTCGGCGATCCACAGGCCTTCAACCTGGTGGAACATGGGTGAGTGCGTCGCATCGCTGTCCACGCGATAGGTGCGGCCTGGAGCAATGACCTTGATCGGAGCCTGATTCATGCGGGCATAACGCACCTGCATGGGGCTGGTGTGCGTGCGCAACAGATAGGGCAAGCCCTGCTCGTCCTGCATATCCACGTAGAAGGTATCCTGCATGGAGCGCGCCGGATGGTTCTCCGGGTTGTTCAGGGCTGTGAAATTGGTCCAGTCGTTCTCGATCTCGGGGCCGTCGGCCACATCAAAACCGATAGAGCGGAAAATGGCTTCCACACGCTGCCAGGTCTGAATGACCGGATGAATGCCCCCCGTACCGCGGCCACGGCCGGGCAGGGTCACGTCGATCTTTTCCTGCGCCAGACGCTGATTCAATTCAGCCGCGGCCAATGCGGCGCGACGATCATTGAGCAGGGTTTCGATTTCGCGCTTGAGCACATTGATGCTGGCACCGGCCGCTTTCTTCTGCTCCGGGTCCATCTGCGCCAGGCCTTTCATCAGCGTAGTGATGGCGCCCTGCTTGCCAAGAAAACGCGCCTTGGCATTTTCCAGCGAAGCGGCGTCCTGGGCCTGCTCGAACAACGCCCGTGCCTGGGCGATAAGATCATCGTGAGAGGAAGTCATGACGTGTTACTTTCCAAAAACAAACGGAGCCCCAAGGCCCCGTTTGCGAACTATACAGTCGGATACCGCTTAAGCAGCCAGTGCGTTCTTAGCCTGTGCAACAACGGCGGCAAAACCAGCCTTGTCGTTAACAGCCAGATCGGCCAGAACCTTGCGGTCCAGAGCGATGGAGGCTTTGTTCAGGCCAGCGATGAACTGGCTGTAGCTCATGCCCAGTTCACGGCATGCAGCATTGATACGGGTGATCCACAGCGAGCGGAACACGCGCTTCTTGTTGCGGCGGTCACGGTAGGCGTACTGGCCTGCCTTCATGACTGCTTGCTTGGCTACCCGGAAAACGTTACCACGGCGACCGCGGAAACCTTTGGCTTGGGCAATGACTTTTTTGTGGCGGGCGCGAGCGTTTACACCGCGTTTTACTCGAGACATTTAGAGTTCTCCCTAATCAAGCGAAAGGCATCATGGCCTTGACGGAGGCGACGTCGGCTTTATGCACTTCGACGGCACCGCGCAGTTGGCGTTTGTTCTTGGTCGTTTTCTTGGTCAGAATGTGACGCTTGAACGCTTGGCCCCGCTTGATGGAACCGCTACCACGAACCACAAAGCGCTTGGAGGCGCTTTTTTTGGTTTTCATTTTAGGCATGAAATTACTCGATTAATTTATGTCTGTGGGTGGCTGCCCAACAATCAGGCTGCACTTGTAAGACCCAAAAACAGGCACTTGTTTTTTTTCTTTACCACAGAAAAGCCCCCTTCAAAACAGCATCAAGAAATGGGCAAAACGTGGAAAAGCCATTGATTATAGAGTGATTCCCGGAAAGTTGTCCAGCCGTACGGTGCGTTTTTACCAACGCAGAAAGAACAGCAGCCAGGCCGTCAGAAACGGCGCCAGCCCTGCGCCCAGACAGGCCATGGCCACCCAGCGGCGCGCATCCCGCGCGCGCTGCCCTGCCAGACGCCAGCACAGGCGCAAGGTCCAGGCCAGCGCCAGCGCCAGCAGAATCAATCGCGCAGCGCTCGCCCAGCCGGTGCTCACGCCCTCGTGCTGCAGCAAGCTCAAGGTGGTGGCGGTCAAACCGAGAAACACGCCTATGCCCGCCAAGGGTATCAGGCCCAGGGCCAGCTTGTTGATGCCCTCCCACCCCCGCCCCTGACCACGCACACGGGGCAAGAGACGATCTGCCAGGAACAAGCCCGCCAGCACCGATCCGCCACACAGGGCGCACGCGCCGCCGATAAACGTCAGAATCACCGCCCCGTCCAGCCAACTGAAACTGTCGTTGACCTGCGGGTAATGGGTCAGCACAAACCAGGGCGCACTGTCGAGCAAGGGCCAGATGATATCCCGCTCCACCAGCCAGGCGGCCGCCGTCTGCTTGATGGACACGAACCAAGGGCTGGCACTCCAGAGAAATGCGCCCACGGCCAGGCCCATCAAGCCCAAGGCGATCAGCAAGGTTTGCCAGGCGCTGCCTGTCGAGTCCGACAGAATATCGCGTTCGGGCGAGCGCAACTGCAGGCTGATGGCGCCGCGATAATCGCTGCAACGTCCACACATATGGCAATCGCCCGCCCCCTGCATGCTGCGCAAGGGCAGCAGCGGCGCGCAGTTGATGCCTTCGGTCCGGCGCTGCGCCTGCCGCCAGGCCAGCCCATCCACTTGAAACTGCCAGGGCGACAGCTTGGCCAGCAGATTAAACACCCCGTTGACTGGGCACAGATAGCGGCACCAGACGCGTTTTTCTCGCCCATAGAGCCAGCCCACGATCAGGGCGCCCACCGTCGAACCGCCCAGGATCAGCGCCACCGCCAGCGGGTACTGATAGACACTGATCAGTTGCCCATAGATTGTCGTCAAGGCAAACGCCACGAACGGCCAGCCGCCCCAACGCACCCAGCGGGGAATCGCCCCGCCCCGGCCATGCCCGCTGGCCCATTCCGTCAGGGTCCCCTCGGGACAGAACACGCCGCACCACGTGCGACCTAACAGCGGCATGGACAGCAGCACGAAAGGCCACCAGACCCCCCAGAAGGCAAACTGAGCCAGGACGGTCACATTGTTGAACATGGACGCGCTGCGGTCGGGCAAAGGCAGAAAGATCGGCACCAACAGCAGAAACGCATAGACCAACACCACCAGCCACTGAATGCGGCGGATGGCTCGCTGATGATCACGCAGGAAATCGCCCAGACGCGCCGGCCACGAACGCCCGGACGGCAGGACCGCGCTCATCGCACCGCCTCGCGCACCGGTCCGGCGGCCACGGGCGTGCGGGCGCGCAGCAGTCTGAACACAAGCGCAAAATACAGGATATAGATCAACACTTGGCTGAGCGCAGGATAATCCCGATAGCCTGCAAAGTCCGCCAGCAGTTTGCCCAGCCCTGAGTCCGTGCCCAGCAGCCAGGACGAATCCCAGATGGGATCCACCAGCGCCGGCAACACATCCAGCGAAATAAGCCGGTCCGTTGCCGACACCAGCAAGGCGGCACCCAGCAGCAGCAAGAGGACTTCAGTCAAGGCGAAGAAGCGGCGCCAGGTAATGATGCGGCCGCCCCACTGCAGGGCCACAAAGGTCAACACGGCGGCCAGCAGCCCTGCCGCCCCTGCCAGGGCCAGAGACCATGCACTGCGCCCCCCTGGCGCTGCCGACAATACGCCGTACAAAAACACCACGGTCTCGCTGCCTTCGCGCGCCACAGCGATCATGACCAGCAACATCACGCCCCATTGACGGCCCTGTCCTAATTCATCCGAAAGTCCTTGCTGCAGATCGCTGCGCAGACGACGACCGTGGCGCCGCATCCAGACCACCATTTGCACGACCAGGGCACAGGCGGCCAGGCTCATCACGGCCTGGAACCACTCCTGGCCCGTATCGTCCAACCAACTGGCCAGGCCCAGCAACAGGACCGCCAGCAGGCCGGCCAGGCCCAGGCCTGCCGCCACGCCGCCCCACAACCACGGCAGCCCCTTGCGCCCTTGGGGCGAACGGCACAACCAGGCATAGAGAATGCCAATGACCAGCAGGGCCTCCACGCTTTCGCGCCACACGATAAAAAGCACTTGTTCCATGATGAAACTTCAAGGAGCGGGACGGACTCGCAGCGTGCCTTTCACGGCAGGATGGAAGTCGTCGAAGAATGGATAATCGCCAGGACGCGACACCGTCAGAACCACAAAAGACGTCACACCCGGACCCAGCACTTTTTCCTTGCGCAGCGGCAGACTTTCAAACTCGACCGCCTCCTGGCTGCCGTTCACCAGCACAATCTTGAATCGTCCGGCCTGCACCTGAAGCACAGCCGGCTCAAACGTGCCGTCCGGCTTGAAAGTAAGCGTATGAACCGGCAATTCGGCCCCGGCGGCTGTTGCGCTGCCGGCCATCAGTACAATGGCGGCCAGCCTGTTTGTCAGCCGCATGATCAGTAACCGCCCTTCTTGCCGGTGCCAGCAAAAACAAACTCGTATTGCTGCTCGAACGCCTGGAACCACGGAGCCACGCCGGTTTCCTTATCCACATGACGGCCGAAATGCGTCATCTTGCCGCTCTCAGGCGAGCCCACCGTCAGCACCAGAATGTATTTGCCCGGACCGTCCAGCTTGACGTTGTCGCCGTAATGCGGGCCGTCATTGGCCACCATGGGCATCATTTCGCCCGAAATCACCTGATCGCTGCCCTGCTTCTGCAGCTTGTACTGAATATTCAAATAAGGTGCCCAGGCGCCTTCAGGCAGGCCATTGCTGTTGTCCGCCGTGGCGTGGATGTCGGCTTCCAGATGAATATCGGATTCGGCGGCGGCACGCATCATGCCGGGCGGATCCATTTCGACGGGCTGCAGATATACCGCCGCCACTTCCAGTCCATTCTTTTCGATCGGCTTGCCAATGGGGTATTCCGCCGCCTGTGCGGAAACGCAGGCCAGAGTCAGCAAGGTAACAAGGAGAGAGGTGCGCATCGTAGTCTTCATGGATGGTTGCAGGAACGACTGATTCTTATTCAGTCTTTTGTTCAAGCATACAAAAAATGACCTGAAAAACGGCTTAATGCGCTCCGTGCCGTCGCACACGCTTGATCCTGCGCACGCTCTGCCTGCACCTCGGAAAATCCGTCGACAAGTCACCTGCAGGCCGAAATACACAGGTTCATTGAAACGTTGGAAATCTGACGCTTTCTACCCAGCGTGCGCTGCAGTCTTTGCGCGTGGCTCAAGGCAGATGAGCGCGAAACTGGAGCGCTTCGGCCACGTGGCCGCGCTGGACGGCGAAATCACCCGCCAGGTCCGCTACGCTGCGCGCCACGCGCAACAAACGTCCATGCGTACGCTCCGACCAGTGCCAGCGTCGCCGCGCCTGCAGCATCCAGGCGCGCGCCTCGTCCTCAAGCTGCAGACAGTCCGGCAAACGGGCTGCCGGCAGAGCCGCGTTCAAGCAGCCCTGACGGCTCAGCTGCCGTTGCCGCGCGTGGAAAACTCGTTCGCGCACCAGGCAGGAAGCCTGCGCCGCCTGACCTGCATCCTGATCGGGCTCAGTCAAGGTCACGCATAAATCGATGCGATCCAGCAAGGGCCCCGACAAGCGTTGCCGGTACTGCTCCCGTCGTCCCGGCGAACAGCGGCAGGCTTGGTGTCTGTGTCCAGCCCACCCACAAGGGCAGGGATTCATGGCGGCCAGAAATTGGAATCGGGCCGGATAGGAGGCCTGACGCTGCGCCCGCACAATATGCACGCAGCCTTCTTCCAAAGGCTCCCGCAACGCCTCCAAGGCCCGTCGATCGAACTCGGGCAATTCATCCAGAAACAAAATTCCATGATGCGCCAACGACACCTCGCCGGGACGCACGCGCGCACCTCCTCCCACCAAAGCCGGCATGGTCACACTATGATGAGGCGCACGAAACGGCGGCCGCGGGCAAAGGCGCGGTTCGATCTGCGCCATGGCATAGATGGCCGCCACTTCGAGACGGGCGCGATCGTCCAGATCGGGAAGCAGTCCCGGCAAGCGCTGGGCCAGCATGGTCTTGCCCACCCCCGGCGAGCCATTAAGCAAAAGACTGTGCCCGCCCGCCGCGGCCAGCTCCAGGGCGCGGCATCCCAGCGGCTGACCCTGTACGTCAGACAGGCACAGGTCCGTTCCTGTGTCCGCCATAGTCAACAAGGCAGCGGGCATGGGTGACAGGGCCTGATCGCCCCGCAAATAGGCTGCCGCTTCGGCCAGACTGGCCACTCCCAGCGTGCGCACATCCGGCACATGGGCGGCCAAGGCCGCGCTGTGGGCCGGCAGGATCAGGGTTTGGTCGGCATGATGGCGCGCCATGCCCAGGGCGATGATCAAGGCGTTCTGTACCGGCACCACGGCCCCGGTCAGCGATAATTCACCCGCCATGACGTAACGCTCCAAGGCGGGCACCGCACGTTCCCGACCCTGGTCGTCGGGTCGACTGAGCTGGCCGCTGGCCAGCAGAATGGCCAGCGCCACAGGCAGGTCGAAGCGGCCCGAATCCTTGGGCAGGTCTGCCGGCGCCAGATTGATGGTCAGGCGGGCCGCCGGAAAATCAAAACCGCTGGCCTGCAACGCGGAGCGCACCCGCTCGCGGCTTTCCCGTATGCCGGCATCCGGCAGGCCTACGATATGAAATGCCGGCAGACCGGGCGCAACGTGGGCTTCCACCCGCACATCCACAAAATCCAGACCCGACAGGGCGCAGCTGTTCAGCACGGCCAGGGACATGATTCCCCCTTGTTGCGCAAATCCTCAGTCTGCCTAAAGCTCAGGACCTGCGCCAGGGGCCGTCGGCACGGAAGTCATGCGCAGTTGTACGCATAGACCTGGCGCTCCTGGCCCTGCTGCCGGCGATCAGTTCAGGCGACACAGACACCCAACGAACCCACCAGCTGCGCCGCCTGCTCCACCGAGATGACGGCACCACTCAAGGAGCTCGTCAGGTCATGCACCGTGATCTCTCCCAGCTCCACCGTGCGCAGGTCCGCCCCCTGAAAACGAGCCCCCCTCAGGCTGGCTCCGCGCAAGCTGCCGCCATCGAACAGAGCATCGCGAAAATCGCAGCCGCCAAGATCTGCGTCCGAAAAGTCCAGCTCAATCAAATTCTGCTTGCGAAAGGACAGACCGCGCATATGTGCGCCGACCAGGCGACATTGCCGCAGGGTCATGCCTAAGGCATGCACCTCAGAAAAAGTGGCGCCGCTCAATTTAGAATCCTGAAAACACGCCGACGCCAAGCGTGCCCGCGCCCAGGATGTCACGTGCAGATCACATTCCTGAAAGCGTGCGTCGGTCAGATCGGCCAGACTAAAACCAGCTTGCCCCATCCGGCATCGATCCCAGACGGTATCGGTCAATACTGCGCGATCGAACCGGGCTTGCACCAGCGAACAGCCCGTGAAACGCACCCCATCGAAGTCCAATGAGGAAAAATCCTCGCCGTCAAAGACACAACGCTCAAAGACCCGTACTGGCTCGGATCCGCCGAGCCAGGCGATTACATCACGTCGAGTTCCGCTTACGTCACTGATTACCATGTTGCTCTAAATCCATTTAGTACAAATCAGACTCATACTGGCGCTTATATCTATAACGCTTACAGCAACAGCCATCCCGCCAGAGCACAGCCTAGAACCAACAGCCAGGGGGGAACGCGCCATTGCGTCAAGACCAGGAAAGCAAGCAGCACGAGGGAAAAATCCAGGGCCTGACTGACTGCGCTATTCCAGACCGGCTCATAGAAGGCCGCCAGCAACAACCCGACCACGGCGGCATTCACGCCCTTGAGCGCCGATTGAACGCTTTGGGCCTGACTCAAGCGCTCCCAATGCGGCAAGGCCGCGACCAGCAGCAAGAAAGCAGGAAGAAAAACAGCCAGCAGACACAACAGCCCGCCCAACACGCCCCCAGGGCCCGCAGAGGCTGCGGCGCCCAGAAATCCTGCTATGGAAAACAAGGGCCCGGGCACCGCCTGCGCCAGTCCATAACCGGCCAAAAAGGTCTGGGCGTCCACCCAGCCTGGTACGACGACTTCACTTTGCAGCAAGGGCAAGGCCACGTGCCCGCCTCCAAACACCAGGGATCCGGTCCGATAAAAAGCGTCAAACAGGCTCCAGGCCTGCCCGCCCTGCTCCAATACGAAAAATGAAGGCACGATAAGCAGGAGCAGGAACACCCCGCCGGCCATGGCACTGAGCTTCCAGCCTCTACGCGAGACAGTCCTGGAAACGCCGCCCGTTTCGGCTCGATCCGCTCGGTACAGGATGACTCCTGCGACGGCTCCCAGCAAAATGCTAGTCAACTGCCCCCAGACGGTCGGCGCCATCAGGGCAAAAATAGCCGCCGCCACCGCCAGCGACTGCCGAGCACGATCAGGACACAGACTGCGTCCCATGCCCCATACGGCCTGGGCCACGACCGCCACCGCCGCAATCTTCAGGCCATGCAACAAGCCGACGGAGATCGTGTCCTTCCAGAGCCCCAGCCCCAAGGCGAATGCAATCATGATGACAGCCGACGGCAAGGTGAAACCCAGCCACGCTGCCAAGCCGCCCATCAAGCCGGCACGTCGCAAGCCCAGACCCATGCCCACCTGACTGCTGGTCGGCCCCGGAAGAAATTGGCATAGCGCCACCAGATCCATGTACTGCTTGTCGTCAAGCCAACCCCGCTTGCCCACAAATGCATGGCGGAAAAAAGCCAGGTGCGCCACCGGCCCGCCAAACGACGTACATCCCAGGCGCAAAAAAATCCAGAAGAGATCCCAAGCGGAATGACGATCTTGATCGGCATTCATGGCGACGGCGGTCATTCAACACTCCAAAGAAGGCGCAGGAGCATCAGTATAAGAAGTTCCAGCCCCCTTCAAGACACGATCCAGGTATACGCCTCTGCGGATTTCAGATCAGTGACGAGCCAGCCCTCGGGCCAGCCACACAGTCATCAGCAAACCTGCCAGGGCGAACGCCGATGTCGCCACCCAGGCCCATTGCCAGCCGCCCAGCACATGAACCGCCCAGGCCACCACTGGCGGGCCGACGAACTGTCCCATGGAAGAACATTGCTGCACCCAGCCCACTGACGACGACGTGGTCTGGGGCGACGGCGCCACCGTCACGGCCAGGAAGAACAAGGTGGCGGGGATGAGACCACCCGTAATGGAAAACAGCAGAATCGCCACAAACTGGACATGGATGGTTTGAGCCAATCCGAAGGCCACCGTGGCGGCGGCCATCATGCAGACAAAACCAATCTGCAAGAGGCGATGCGGCAGCAGGCCGCGATGCAACAGTCGCCCCGCCCCCAGATTGCCGATCACATTGCCACCTGCGATGAGCGCGGTCAGCAGGCCTGCCGTAGCGACGGAGATATTGGCCTGGTTGTAGATAGTGGGCATGAACCCCACGACAGCGGCCCATTGTGCGGCGTAGACGCCAAAGCTCAAGGCCACTAGCCAAACCCGCCCCGAACGCAAGGTGGCGCGCACCAGATCCGACAACGAGTCTGAGCCCGGCCGCATTCCTTCTTTGGTCGGTGATCGCGCGGGGTCGCGCGGCACCAGCCACAGCGTCAGAGCCAGCACCAGCGCCGTCAACACGGACAGCGCCAGCCATAGCTCCCTCCAGGTTCCGACGCTGAGCCAGGCCGCCCCGCCCCACAGCATCAACACAGCACCGGCCGGCATATAACAGCCCCACAAACCCATGATGCGGCTGAGCATGGCAGCATCGGTCATGCGTTTGATCAATGCCGGCACCGGCAATACAACCATCAGAAAGCCGCAGCCTTCAATGGCACGGCTCAGCAGAATCAGCCCGCTATGCTGAAAAAAAGGCGCAGCCAGCGACATCAGGCTGAGAATGCCCAGGCCGATCAAGATACACCGGCGCAGACCGATGCGTTCGGACACCATACCAATCAACAAGCCCATCAGCATGCCCGCCATCTGTACGCTGGAGAGCAAGAAACCGGATTGCACCAGATCCAAGCCCAATTCGCGCTGCATCGCGGGCAAGGCAGGGGGCACCTTCCAGATATGCAAGGCGGCGCAGACGCCGGTCAGCACCAGAAACAGCGCGCTGAGAAAGGGAGAAGAGACGGCGCTGCGCGCTACGACGGGGGTCTGCATAAAAGCGGCGCAATCAGCTCTGACCTGGCTCCTTGGGCTGCGTATCATCGGCTTGAACGACGGGCGCCTGACGGCCCTCCAGCGTCTGGATACGTGTTTCCAGAGCGGCAACGCGCGCCAGGGCGCGCTCCAGCATCAGTTTGTAGGTGTCGAACTCGTCCCGCGTCACCAGATCCATACGATTGAAGGTCTGGCCCATGAAGGCTTTGACGTTGCGTTCGATGTCGGCAGCTGGGCTCTTGGCGATCAGTTCCGATACGTTTTTCTGCAGATCGTCCAGCCACTCGTTACGATTGATCATGATCTTCTCCTATAAACATTCACAATACATGCAGTATAAGAAAAAGCGGGCGCCAACGGCACCCGCTTTTATCATTGACCGAAGCGAATCAGTCGTTCATGGCGCGATCAGGGCTTGGCCTGTTCGGAAGGGACGTTGGAGGGGGCGGCGTTCACGCCATTGCCCAGTTCCTTCTGAATGGCATTGTCGGCTTTGGCGGCGCCTTCCTTGATGGCATCGCCGGCCCGGTGAGCTGCGCCGGCCACGGCATCTTTGGCTTCACCCGCTTTTTCAGCGACCTTGTCACCGGCCTCCTTGGCGTCTTCCTTCAAGGCTGCCATGTTGTCCTTGGCATTTTCTTTGGCCTCCTTGGCCTCTTCCTTGACCTTGTCCGCCGTATTGGCCGCCGATTGCTTCATTTCCTGCGCCTTGTCTGCAGCCGATTGATCAGTGGATGGCGCGGGCGTGACTGGAGCGGGTGTCGTGGGCGCCGACGATTCTGGAGTAGTGACAGGAGCAGGCGGCGCACTGTTGGCTGGAGCAGCGGTGTCGTCCCCTTTGGAGCAAGCAGCCAAAAGAGTCATCGACGCAGCAACGGTCATCACAGCAAAATGAGCACGAGTCAGTTTCATAAGATTTCCTTCCTACTAGTCCAAGTCGCTTAATAAAATCATGCCGAGGCCTGGTGCGACTGCCGGCTCGGCAGTGGGTCTGTTACAACTCCCCTAAACGCCATTCTATCGACGCCGGCCTTGGCGACTACCCTATTAGTGTAAATCCTGATTTCAATACAAATGGCCGCACGCTGGCCCGATCTCCTGAAACCCTTTAGGGACAGGCGCTTGCGACTGAAACAGTCATGACAGGCCAGTTACAGACAGAATCATCGGAAAAGCCGATACCGCCAGCCGTTACAAATTAACGGCCATAAACAACACTCAATAGAAATGCTTAGGCGGCTAAGGTAGCCAGATCAATGCGCTCGGCGCGATTCAGGGCGCTGGCGACCTTGACGCGCAAGGCGTTGGAGTGCGAAAGACGCACTTCTTTTTTGACATCCAGCAGTTGCTGCGGATGCATGGAGAATTCTTTCAGGCCCAGGCCCAGCAGCATACGGGTGACGGACGAATCGCCCGCCATTTCCCCACATACCGCCACCGGCTTGCCCACACGATCAGCGGCATTGATGGTGTGGGCGATCAGGCGCAATACGGCAGGATGCATGGGATCGTACAGATCCGCCACTTCGGCATCTCCCCGGTCCACAGCCAGCACGTATTGGATCAGGTCATTGGTACCGATAGACAAAAAGTCCAGTTCCTCGACGAAAGGATCGATGGCAATGGCAATGGCCGGCACCTCCACCATGGCCCCCAACAAGAAGTCGCGAGAGAACGGCGTGCCCGATTTTTCCAGCTCGCGAGCGGCGGACTCAATCGCCTGGCGGGTGGCATAGACCTCGGTCATGGACGAAATCATGGGAATCAGGATACGGATCTGGCCGTGCACACAGGCGCGCAGCAAGGCGCGCAACTGGGTGGCGAACATCTCGGGGCGATCCAGGCAATAGCGGATGGCGCGCAGACCCAACGCTGGATTGGTGGCAACGGTCGCATCGCCATCCAGTGTCTTGTCAGCGCCGATATCCAAGGTGCGGATCGTAACCACCCGACCCTGCATGGCTTTGACGACACGAGCATAGGCCTCGTACTGCTCTTGCTCGGACGGCAGGTCGCTGCGCCCCATGAACAGGAACTCGCTGCGAAACAAGCCTATGCCATCAGCACCCGCCTTGAGCGCCTGCTCGGCTTCTTCAGGCAATTCGATATTGGCTTCAAGACGAATGGGGATGCCATCCAGAGTCACGGCCGGCGCATCGTGCAGCGCTTCGAGCTCGGCCCGTTCCAACAAATAGGCCTCTTGCCGCTGCTTGTATTCCGCCAATACCGCTGCAGACGGATTGACCATGACCGAGCCGGTGAAGCCGTCCACAATCAGCCAGTCGCCATCGCGTATCAAACTGCGAAACCCGCCCAGCCCCACCACCGCAGGTACATTCATGCTGCGCGCCACAATAGCGGTGTGCGATGTCGGCCCGCCCAGATCGGTCAGAAAGGCGGCGAACTGTCCACCCCGCAAACGCAACATGTCGGCCGGTGAAATATCACGCGCCACCACGATCAGGGCTTCGTCCTGAGTGGCAGAGAACCCCGGCAGCAGAGCCGGCTTGCCGGCCAGCACGCGCAGGACACGCTCGATAACTTGCCGCACATCCGCGCCGCGTTCTCGCAGGTAGGCGTCTTCCATCTGGGAAAACTGCTCCACCAGCATCTGGCCCTGCGTGGTCAGAGCCCATTCCGCGTTGTACTGGCGCTCGGCAATGATGGCGCAGGTTTGCTGCGTCAGCATGGGATCATCCAGCAACAGGCTGTGCACTGTCAGAATGGGCGCCAGCTCCCGGGGCGCATCGGCCGGCAGGTGATCGACCATGGCCTTGAGCTCGTCCCGCGTGCTGGCCATGGCGCTGAGCAGGCGCTGGCATTCGGAATCCACGTCTTCGGCGCCGATCCGATAGTGCGGCACTTCCAGGGCAGCCGCACTCATCACGACCGCCTTGGCAATGGCATAGCCTTTGACGACTGCCTGGCCTTGGGCCGTGAACATGGCAGTGAAATCGTGGGCGGAAGGACGAGCGGCAGCAGAATTCATGTCGGACTACAGTCTATTTATTCGTTTTCACCAAACTTGGCCTGAAACAGAGCCTGGATATCGCTCAGGGCCTGTTCCGCATCGGGGCCTTCGGCATCGACCACCACCGTTACACCCATGCCGGCCGCCAGCATCATGACGCCCATGATGCTTTTGGCATTGACGCGCTGCGAACCGCGCGAAATGAAGACTTCACTGGCATAGCGGCCTGCAAGCTGCGTCAGCTTGGCAGCGGCCCGGGCATGCAGGCCCAGCTTATTGCTGATGACGATGGATACAGTGGGCATAAAAACAATCTGGAAAAGTGAAATGAAAAATGGCTCAGCAATGGCAGTCGGCATCGACGATGCCGCGCATGGCCCCTTCCATGACATCCTGAGCCAGACGCTCGGGATTGTCACGGCGTTCGGTCAGGGCCTTCAGAACCATGCACATATTGGTGCCGGTCAGCAAATGCACCGCTTGCCCCTGATCCTGCAAGCCCTGTTGCACGCGCCGCGCCACATTGAAAGGCGTGGCGCCGTACAGGTCGCACAGTATCAGGGTGGCTGGCTCGGCCTGGGCCTGCAGCTTGGACAGCAGGCGCTCGACCGCCTTGTCCGTGCATTCGTCGGCCTGTATATCAAAGACGAACAGATCCGGTTGCTCGCCCAGCACATGCTCCGCACAGCTGGCAAAGGCGCTGGCCAGCGGCTCATGCATGATCAGGGCCAGGCGGATCACGTGCGCCCCGTCGCCGTCTCGACGGCCTTCACGAAAAACTCGGCCACATCAAACCCGGTCTGCTGCGTGATTTCCACGAAACAGGTAGGACTAGTGACATTGATTTCAGTGACGTAATCGCCGATCACATCCAGGCCGATCAACAACAGCCCGCGCGCGGCCAGCTTGGGGCCTATGGTACGGGCGATATGCCAGTCGTGATCAGACAGAGCCTGAGCAACGCCGCGCCCGCCGGCGGCCAGGTTGCCGCGCGTTTCTCCGGCCAGCGGAATTCGGGCCAGCGCATACGGCACAGGTTCGCCGCCGATGATCAGAATGCGTTTATCGCCATCCACGATTTCGGGGATATAGCGCTGCGCCATGATGGTCTGGGCGCCATTGGCGGTCAGCGTTTCCAGGATGGCACCCAGATTGGGCTCGGGATCGCGCAGACGGAAAATACCCATGCCGCCCATGCCGTCCAGGGGCTTGACGATGACGTCCTTGTGCTCCTGGTGAAAGGCGCGCAAACGTTGCATGTCACGGGTGACCAGCGTGGTGGGCGTGAACTCCGGAAACTCGGTGATGGCCAGCTTTTCGGGATGGTTGCGGATCGCCGAACCGGCATTGAAAACGCGTGCGCCCTGCTCCTGGGCAAACCCCAGCAGATGCGTGGAATACGCGTATTCCATGTCGAAAGGAGGATCCTTGCGCATGATGACCGCGTCAAACACGTTGAGCTCGTCGTCGCCGGCCGCATTCGGATGGCTCCACCAAGACGGGCTGCTCAGATCTGCATCGACAGCAATATGCACGCCGACATGTCGGGTGCGGACCCGGCTGTCCGCAATATACAGTTCGGATTGCAGCGCCACGCTGACCTGATGACCTCGAGCCAAAAAGGCGCGCATCATGGCAACGGAAGAATCCTTGTACGCCGACAGGCTGGGCAAGGGATCAATGATGAACAGAACGTGCATGCACACACCTAGAGAAAAACGCCTTTGCAGTTGTGCTGCAAAGGCGATTGCGCCATCCCTGCCGGAAAACAGCGGGCATGGCGACCAGCGGCCCGACGTGCTGCCAGGCCGCTGAAGGACAGGACATCAGGCGGCTTTCTTGCGAGGAGCCAGCACCATGACCATTTGACGGCCTTCCAGCTTGGGCATGGCCTCAACCTGACACAACTCGCTCACATCGTCACGAACACGCTCCAGAACTCGCATGCCCAGCTCTTGGTGCGCCATTTCACGGCCACGGAAACGCAGCGTGACCTTGACCTTGTCGCCATCGTCGATAAAGCGTTTGACGTTGCGCAGTTTCACCTGGTAGTCGCCTTCGTCCGTACCGGGACGGAATTTGACTTCCTTGATCTGGATAATCTTCTGCTTGGCCTTGGCTTCTTGCTGGCGCTTCTGTTCCTGGTAGCGGAACTTGCCGTAATCCATCAGACGGCAGACAGGCGGCTGCGCAGCAGGCGCGATTTCCACCAGGTCCACGTCATTTTGCTCGGCCATGGCCAGCGCATCAGGCACCTTCACGATACCTAGCTGTTCACCCTCGATTCCAATGAGTCGCACCTCTGGAATACGGATTTCACCGTTGATGCGATGTTTTTTCTCGGTTGCGATGTCGAAAACTCCTAAAAATTTATAAAAACACGACCCGTCCAGTTATTTACTGACGGCTGTCGATCTCTTGCTTCAGTCGTGCGGAAAAATCAGCCAGGGGCATGACGCCCAGATCCACACCGCCCCGCGCACGCACGGCAACGGCGGCATTCTCGCGTTCTTTTTCGCCCACGACCAGAATATAGGGCACTTTCTGCATACTATGCTCACGGATTTTACGAGTGATTTTTTCACCACGCAAATCGGAAGATACTCGCAGACCTTGTTTCTTCAATTCCTGGGCCACTTCGCGGGCATAATCGGCCGATCCTTCGGAAATGCAGCAGACCACGGCGTGCTCGGGAGCCAGCCAGGCCGGAAGTGCGCCCGCATGGTTTTCTATGAGCATACCGATGAAGCGCTCGAACGATCCCAGGATGGCTCGGTGCAGCATGACCGGCACGCGGCGCTGATCCTGCGCGTCCACATACTCCGCGCCCAGACGGGCTGGCATGGAGAAGTCTACCTGAATGGTGCCGCACTGCCAGTGGCGGCCGATGGCGTCTTTCAGGGTGTATTCGATCTTGGGACCATAGAAAGCGCCCTCGCCTTCGGAAATCTCGAATTCGCAACCCGTGCGGCGCAGGCTTTCGATCAAGGCCTGTTCAGCTTTGTCCCAGACTTCGTCGTCGCCGATTCGCTTTTCAGGACGGGTCGCAACTTTATACAGGATTTCGGTAAAGCCGAAATCAGCATAGACATTCTGCAGCAGGGCCGTGAATGCCGCGCATTCGTCCTGCAACTGATCTTCCGTACAGAAAACGTGGCCATCATCCTGTGTAAAGCCGCGTACGCGCATCATGCCGTGCAGCGAGCCCGAGGGTTCGTTGCGGTGGCATTGGCCGAATTCGCCGTAACGGATGGGCAGTTCGCGGTACGAATGCAGGCCTGAGTTGAAGATCTGCACATGCCCCGGGCAGTTCATGGGCTTGAGCCCGTAAACTCGGTTCTCGGACTCGGTCGTGAACATGTTTTCGGCGTAGTTGTCCCAGTGGCCCGTCTTTTTCCACAGCGACAGGTCCAGAATCTGCGGCGCCTTGACTTCTTGATAGCCGTTGTCCTGGTAGACCTTGCGCATGTACTGCTCAACCTGCTGCCAGACCACCCAGCCTTTGGGATGCCAGAAAATCAAACCAGGCGCTTCTTCCTGGAAGTGGAACAGATCCAGCTCGCGGCCCAGCTTGCGATGGTCGCGTCGTTCGGCCTCTTCCAGCATGGTCAGGTAGGCCTGCTGATCTTCCTTGGTGGCCCAGGCGGTGCCGTAGATGCGCTGCAGCATCTCGTTATTGCTGTCGCCGCGCCAATAGGCCCCGGCGACCTTCATCAGCTTGAATACCTTGAGCTTGCCGGTCGACGGCACGTGAGGGCCGCGGCACAGGTCGATGAAATCGCCTTCCCGGTACAGGCTGATGGGCTCGTTGGATGGGATGGAGGCAATGATCTCGGCCTTGTAATCCTCTCCAATGCTCTTGAAAAACTCGACGGCGTCGTCCCGCAGCCATTCTTCGCGAGTGACAATTTCGTCTTTCTTGGCCAATTCGGCCATTTTCTTTTCAATGGCCTCGAGGTCTTCCGGCGTAAAAGCACGCTTGTACGAAAAATCGTAGTAAAAGCCGTTGTCGATGACCGGGCCTATGGTGACCTGAGCATCGGGAAACAGACTCTTGACCGCATAGGCCAGCAAGTGAGCGGTGGAGTGACGGATCAGGTCGAGGCCGTCCGCGTCCTTGGCCGTAATGATGGCCAGATTGCTGTCGTGGTCGATCACATAGGAAGTGTCCACCAGGCGCGACTCGGTGCCGGGCGCACCCACCCGGCCAGCTAGAGCGGCGCGCCCCAGGCCTGTACCGATGGAGTGCGCCACATCGCTGACGGAAACCGGACCCGGGAACTCGCGCTGAGAGCCGTCGGGCAGTGTGATTCGGACCATAACACTTCCTGAAATAAAAAGCGCGGCCTTGAAAAGGCCGCGCTTTTGAATTGAACGTTCTTGGAAAGCAAACGAAACGCTACGCGGCCACGGCTAGACTTGCCGACGGGTAGTTCGCGTGGTTTTCATAAGATTGGGCTTCCCAAATAACACTTTTGATTGCTTAAGTTTATCACCTTCGCCAAGGGGCGCGGCAAAAATAGCCACAAAAACCACAATACGATCATGCTCAGTCGCGGCGCGGAAACCAGTTGCGGTAGAAAGCCCACTCTTCGGACTCGGATCCGTCCTGCATGCGGCAAGTGCCGTAGTCCCCACGAGGACCTTGATGCTGCAACGTCTGCCCGCCCATGCGCTGGCAAAAAGCGGAGGCCGGATTGGCCTGTGCCACAGGCTTGGCCCCTGACCCCGACGACGCGCACGCCGACAGGACCAGAGAACCCGCACACACCGAAAACAAGCGGTAAAACATGATTTCCCTTCCTGATTGACCCTGAGTTCCCGCCAGCCGCGCAACGGCATGGCAAAGGAAACTGGAAGTCTAAGGAACCCGCGTTTAACGGACGGACAATCCTATCCAAGCCCCTCGGCACGGACGTGATCGTGAAAAACAGCTTACTACACTTGTTCGGCGCTTGATGCTTCTACGTACAAAGTAGAAGAAAAAGCAACAGATCAGCGACGGGAAAACCAGAAAGCGGCCAGGATGAAGCTCAGTATGCCTGCGCCCGCCAGCATCAATGCCACAGGCACGTAATCAATCAAATACAAGGCGTTGAACATAATGGCACTCCGGCAAACACAATAAACAGCAAGGCGGGAAACCATAGTAGCGATGCCGGCCGCGAACATGAAGTCAATGATTGTCAAGAACAGACACACCTCGAGCATCGTTTCAGGACACATCGAAGCACGCCCCATCCAGCGGCGATTCTGGGTCACCCAGCCTAGCCTGCCTCTCGCCAATCGGCTGATGCTCGGGCATCACGAATAACGTTAAATAAAGTTGAACGGCGCCAAATTACCGTGCTTGATCCCCGTTTTTCTAATGAGACCCACCATGCCCAACGAGCTTTACCGTTTTTACATAGGTGGCAGCTTGGCAGGCGTGGCCATCTATCCATCCTGGAGCCCCAGTTCGCCCCTGCCCGCCAGCCTGCACGGACTGGAGCACGACAATGAATACGTGTTGACACATGTCGAGTTGCGCACGCCGCAAGGGGACCACTGGCGCTGGATGGCTTACCGCAGCCAGAGCATCCCGGTGGAGCAGGTTCGGATCGAAATCCAGCAATACATCATGCGACGCTCACGCGGGCAAAATCACAGCGGGGTGGTTTAGCCCCCCAGCCACACCCGCAAGCCATAGACTAGCGGCACCGCCAGGGGCGTGATCATCAATAGCGCTGTATCCCGCACCCAGCTTGCCCGGCGGGTGTAATACAGCGTGACACCCAGAATGCCCGAAATCACGATGTTCAGGCCGATAACAATCACGATATGCGCCATGAAGTGCCCTATCAGAAATGCCGGACCGTCACACCAGCCCGTGCAGCCCCTCTTGCCAAAGAGGTGGAAAGAAATTGCCGGCCCACTGCCCCAGGACATCCGCCGCGGCTTGCGTCGCCTGCCGCAGAGCATGGACAGGATCGCGCCGCTGACACCACGCCAGGGCAAAACGGGAATTGAAAGCATCCCCCGCCCCCACAGTAGAACGGACAGCCACCTGCCGCGATGGCTCGAAATACCGCTGCCCGCCCAGCGCCAGCACCGCGCCTTGAACCCCCAAGGTGATCAACACGCCCTGCCCTGGATGGCACTGAAGACGTTGCGCCAATTCGCCTGCCTGCACGATATCCAGGTCGGCCTGTATGTCGGCCGGGGCGACGCCAGCCAGCATCTGGGCCTCCACCGCATTCAAACCCAGCATATCGGCTCGAGTGCAGACCTGCCTGAAAGCTTCATCCCGACGCTGCACACTGGCCACGCTGGGATTGATCATGAGGCAAGCAGGACGTCGATGGGACTGCACAAGGGCCTGGGCCAGACTATCCATGGCCGGTGCCGCCAGCGGCGCTGCGTACAGCAAGTCGGCCAGCAGATCCTGCGTACTGACCCGCAAAGCGCTGTTGGCGCCCCGACGGGCCAGTACGGACGCGCTGCCTGACGGCCCCACCAGCACCACAGCCTTGCCTGTCTGTTCGCCCGCGCAGGTACGCACCGCGGACGTATCCACACCCAAGCCGCTCAAGTGAAGACGCAAGCGCTCGCCCAACGCATCCTGGCCGACAGATCCCAGCAGCCGAACCTGCACGCCCTGGTCTCGGAATCCTGCTGTCGCGTTGACGGCGCCGCCGCCTGGATACAGCTCGATGGAGGATACTTCCTGCTTATCGCCGCGCGCGAGTTCCGCCGGCATGCCGGAGACCACGATATCGACCGTAATACTGCCCAAAGCCACTACCTGCACAGCGCACCCCAGAAGTCAGAAAGCCCGAACGCTAATGGTCAGAAAGTATACCCCCCACCTGGCAACAGACACAGCCGTTAAAGGGCGGCCGACCCTGCGTACCCGCAACCCAGCGAGCGCCGATTGCCCGCCATGCAGAAAATTCTCGCCTGTGAATAAACACCGTGCTAAATTACTGTTTATTCATACAGCAAAACAGGATTTTGACATGTTCTACAGTATTACTTTGCACGATGCCCCGTCCGACATCACCGAACGCGCACGGCGCGATGCCGAAGAACGCTTCCGGCGCACGCTGGAAAAAGCCATGCGCGGCCCCGAAGCCGTTGTGCAGGCGTACCGCGCATGGCAGATGGCCGAAGAAACGGCCGAAACCGAGCTCTCCCCAGACGACATCGTGCTGGCCAAGCAGTGGATCGCGGCCGCCACCCGCGCCATGACGGATGGTTTTCGTGACCTGGGCGAATCCGAAGCTTACTTCGAAGTACGTATCGAGCGCTGATCCCTGGGGTTCGGCCGTCGGCCAGACCATACCCAAATAAAAAAACCTGTCTTGCGACAGGTTTTTTATTTCAGCAATTTCCTTTCTTCGCCTGCCCGGGAGGACAGAACGTGCCCTTTCCATGGGGCCGATCCGGATCCACGACCACCGAGCCATGCGGGGTATATACAGCACAGGCCCCCAGGCCCAGCAACAGACAAACAGCAAGCCATTTTTTGATCATGAGCGCTCTCCTTGCGTGAGCCGGATTCTGCCAGAAGCATGGCAGCGTGCTGTAACAATGCGTGCCCGCCTTGTATCCGGGACTGCGCCTGGCGATCCGGTTCGGCAGCCCGACAGGATCTCCGCTGCTGCCGGGGCCATGGCGCTGGTGATCGTAAGCGCTTTGTTTCCCGATCGGTGGTGACAGGCTTCGTCAACGCCCTGACCATCATCTACCTGCTGTCCCGAATCAGCAAAGCCATGCCTTCTCCATTGGTGGCCATTGTTGTCCTGACAGTGATCAGTCAATGGTTTCAGATCGACGTGCATACGGTCGGCGATAGGGGGCAATTGCCTGACACGCTGCCATGTCCGGGATATCACCGCCGTGAAGAGCCTGCACAAAGTGATGGAAAAATGTCAGTGCCATGGCCGTCAAATGCATCTGCGCGGACTGAATGACAAAAGCCGCCAACTGATCGAGCGGCTCTCGCACAATCCAGCGGTCTTGCTGGCGTCGCACGCTTGAGCATCATGGGCCGGGGCTGCGGGTGCTGCCCAAATAGGCGGCCAGCGCTTCGAAAGCCGGCAATGTGACAGGGTCGTTGGCGGCATTGCCCGCCACCGGATGCGAGGCATAACGTACGATCACCATGTGCGCCGCAGGATCGATATAGATGCGCTGCCCATGCACGCCTCGTGCGCTGAAAGCGCCGTTGGCATTGTGCGTGATCCACCACATGTCTCTGTAGCTCCAGCCTTTCAGCAGCGGATAGTCAGCCTTGGCGAATACCTGTCGATCGCCCCCTGCGCGAATATCCTGAATCACGACGGCCGGTACGATCTGCTTCCCATTGAAGCGGCCGTCATTGCGCAGCATCTCTCCGAAACGCGCCAGATCTCGCAGGCCCGTATTCAGGCCGCCCCCCGCGAAGGGCGTACCTATTGAATCCACCGTCATGTACGCGTCCTGCTCAGCGCCCAGGCGACTCCAGATGCGCTCGGACAACAACTGGGCCACATTCATGCCAGTTACCCGTGCCATCACCCAACCCAGCACGTCCGTATTGACCGTCTTGTAGCCGAAAGCCTGCCCATGCTGACCTTGCGGCTGCACCGTCTGCAGGAATTCGAAATAGCTGCGCGGCCCCTGATAATCCGGAGGTGGCGGCAAGGGGCTGCCAGCACGAGCATGAGCCCAGACCTGGGCGTTCGGATCGGCATAGTCTTCGCTGAAATCCAGCCCTGTGGTCATGTCCAGCACCTGTCTTAGCGTTGCCGATCCAAACGCAGACGCCGCCAGCTCGGGCACGTAGAATGCCACTGTTTTGTCCGGATCGAGCGTGCCTTCGGCCACCAAAGTGGCGCCAAGAATACCCATGACGGACTTGGTGACCGACATGGCGGCATGCTGTCCAGCCTCGCTCAGCGAGCCGAAATAACGCTCGTAGACGATGCGCCCCTGATGCAGCACCACAATACCATCGGTATACGTTGCTTCCAGGGACTGCGCCCATGTCATGGGCTGGGATGCACCCAGAGGCGTGAATGTCAGCGCATCAATGCCGGTACGCTCGGCGCGCGGCAAGGGTTCGGGCGCCCCCAGTCCGCGCGAGACATTCACAGTGGGCATCAACTCCCGAAAATGCGACACTGTCCACCGCAAAGCGGGAAACTGGAAATAACTGCCATCGGCAAAGCGAACGATGCGATCCGCAGGCGGCGGAAAGCCTTTCATCCAACCCAGACGGCCCGGATCGCTGGCCCCGGCATCGGCAAATGCCGGGGCCGCCGATGCGCTCAGGCTGCTGATGGCCAACGCGCCGGCTGCCAATCCCTGTCTGTACTTTGAATACATCGCCACGCTGGCCTCCTTGGAAGGGTATTTCGCTACGACTGAAGCAAGGTAGTATCAGGAACGGGTGGAAGGATGATCCCGTCGCATCAACTCCCATTCTTCGATCACCGTGCCGTCGGGCAGGGTGCACATACCTATCTGCCCTTGCGGCGTGGTCACGATTTCCAGGCTGCCGCCCTGTTCCACACAATACGCCGAGGCTGGATTGGGCATGCTTACCACCGGTGGCGCAGACTCGCCGCTTGCGCATGCCGCCAGGATAGACGACAAACCTACGATTCCCCACATCTTCATGGCATTCTCCGGCAAAGATTCCGTCTTGCAGTGTACTGCGCCGCACCCGGCGCGCAAGCCATTCGTCACTACGGCAGACCGCCTCAAGTTACGATGCTGCTATTGCCGTCGCCTTGAAAGGAGCTTTCCGTGTCCCCGCTTGAACCGCGTGAATCCGTCATCATTGTTACCGGCGGCAGCCGAGGAATAGGCGCTGAGATCGTCAGGATCCTGCACGCTCAGGGCCACCCCGTCCTGTTCACTCACGCCAGCGCCGACCAGGAAGGGCCGCGCCTGGCCGAGACACTGAACCGATCAGGCCCAGCTTGCCGCGCACTGCAAATGGATGTAACCCAGGGCGATGCTCCCGAGCGCATTTTTGATGCCGCCCAGGCCATGGGCTACGTCACCGGCCTGGTCAACAATGCCGGCATTACCGGTCCGCTGGGTCGGCTGTCCGCCTTGGCGGACAGAGATCTGGAGCGCATTCTGGCCGTGAATTTGCAGGCCCCCATACGATTATGCAGGCAGGCCGCGCTGCGCTGGACCGGACGCCCCCACCGGTCGCACATCGTGAACATATCTTCCATCGCTGCACGGCTGGGGGCGCCTGAAGAATATGTGGCTTACGCCGCCAGCAAAGGCGGGCTGGAATCATTCAGCGTGGGACTGGCCAAGGAGCTGGCGACCGAGAACATTCATGTGAACGTCGTGGCGCCGGGCACCGTGCATACGAGCATCCACGCTCGCGCCGGAGAGGCCGGCAGACCCGAACGAGTCGCCGCCCGCATTCCCCTGAAACGTGCCGGCCAGGCCGAGGAAATTGCCCAGGCCGTCGCCTGGCTCCTGTCGGGCCAGGCGTCCTATGTGACGGGAACCGTGTTGACGGTGTCAGGCGGGCTTTGATTGCGTGCGCTCATTGCAAAGGATCCGGGGTATCTTCGGGCTGTATCCGCATAGACCCAGCCACGGGCATCTTGCGTCAGCGCATGGCCGGAGCGCGGGGAACATCAAGGTTTGTGCGCTTCGAACGAAATAATGCCGTCCGCGTCCTGAGGCGGCTTGCCGTACTGATAGCCGCCCGACACCACAATATCGGCGAATCCCGCCTGCTGCAGAGCCATGCACAGCTCTTGTACTCCCCACCAGCGCAGAGAGAACTGTTCAAGCTGCGTTTCCAGCAACACGCCATGCTCCCACAGTTCGTAACGATGCATCTCGCGAGTCACCTGGGCGCAATAATCTTTGCTCAGAGCAGTCGCATTCAAGGTGATCAAGCCCTCCGAGGGCGCCGACCAGGTGCGCAAACCGGGGCGGACATTGACAATGGCCGCCATGGGATCCACATCCAGCAACAGGCGTCCTCCCCGTTTCAAGCTGGCATGGAAGCGATGCAGGGCCGCCATGCCTTGATCGAACGAGTCCAGCAACTGAAACGAGCCGGCCGGCACCACGATGGCAGCCAACTCATGGTCCACGGAGAAATCTGTGAACCCGGCCTGCTGCACTCGCGCCTTGAGCCCGCGATGCTCCAGTTCGCGCTGGCAATAGACCAGCATTTCCTGGGAAAGGTCAAAGCCGCTGATATCCAGCCCCGCCTGCAGCAAGGGGATCAGGATGCGGCCCGTGCCCACGGCCGGCTCCGTTATCGGTCCGCTGACGCCATGCAAACGCTCCAGATAGTATTCCACGTCTCCGAAAGAGCGTCCCACGGGCTTGTCCAGGTGATACACCAGCGCAGCCAGCTTGCCATAACGATTATTCATTGTTGCTTGGTCACTTTTCTCAAAAAGGCTTGTTCTACTGGACGCGCTGCACCCGCAACTCGGCCCCCTGAACGGCGGACACCACCACGGCGGCGCCCAGCTCCAGATCCTGATCAGCGCCGGCGCTGTAGGTACTGTCATTCAGGCGGATGCGTCCACGTCCGTTGACGAAGGCCTCGCTGACCACCGCCCGTGCACCCACGCTGGCGCCCAAACCGGTGTTGAGCACGTCGGGCTGGCTGGTCCGGCTGCGCCGTTGCCAGCGCACACCCGCCACCACCCAGCCCAGCATGGCCACGGCCAGAACCAGCCATTGCAGCCAGGCCGGCGCATCCGGCCAGATCGCCGTAAACAGGCCGACCGTCAAGGCGCCCAGGCCCAGCCACAGCAGGTAGACGCCCGAGATCACGATCTCGGCGCCGACCAGTACGACGCCCGCTACCAGCCAGTACCAGAAGGAATCAAAAATGAATGCCAAGATCAGCACCTCCCGCCGTCCGTTCAGCCTTGTCCTAAGCCGGATTTTCCGCCCGTGGCCTTGAGCAATTCCGTCACACCCGCCACCGCACCGGTAATGCCGCTGGCCTCCAGCGGCATCAGGACCAGTTTGCTGTTGGACGCGCTGCCTACTTCACGCAAGGCTTCCACATATTTCAGGCCCACAAAATACTGCAAGGCTTGCACATCGCCGCCACGGATGGCCTCGGACACTTCACGCGTGGCGCGGGCTTCCGCTTCAGCTTCGCGCTCGCGCGCTTCGGCGCGCAGAATCGCAGCTTGCTTCTCGCCCTCGGCGCGCAGCACGGCCGCCTGCTTTTCGCCTTCGGCCTGCAATACTTCGGACTCTTTCTGGCCGCTGGCCTTGGTCACAACCGCACGGCGATGTCGCTCGGCCGTCATCTGCAGATTCATGGCTTCCTGGAGCTCCGGGGCCATGTTCAGATCGCGGATTTCCACACGCGTGACTTTCACGCCCCAGGGCGTCGTGGCGGCATCGACTGCCGCCAACAAACGGTCGTTGATGGTTTCGCGATTGGACAGCATATTGTCCAGTTCCATCGAGCCCAGCACCGAACGCAAATTGGTGGTGGTCAGATTGACGATGGCCAGTTCAAGATTGTCGATTTCGTAAGCCGCCTGCGCAGCGTTGTCGATACGGTAGAACACGACGCCGTCGGCTGTGACAGCTACGTTATCGCGAGAAATGACATTTTGCGATGGCACGTCCAGCACCGATTCCATCATCTTGAGTTTCTTGCCCACGCGATCCATGAAAGGTACGAGCAAAGACAGACCCGGTGTCAACGTGCGGGTATAACGCCCGAAACGCTCCACTGTCCACTGCTGTCCCTGTGGCACCACCTTCACGCCGGCCATGATCACCAACAGCGCCACGAACGCCACCACAACCACAAAAACAAAGGAGCCTTCCATGTTATCTCCATCTCCATGCACATGCGAAACAAGGATTCTAGCCCAAGGCTCGTGACAGATTCG
The DNA here is from genome assembly GCA_023439305.1 of Pseudomonadota bacterium. Classification (GTDB taxonomy): domain Bacteria; phylum Pseudomonadota; class Gammaproteobacteria; order Burkholderiales; family Burkholderiaceae_B; genus Alcaligenes. The sequence goes on along the minus strand of JAEXOO010000043.1, from coordinate 155,440 downwards.
CGAAACGTCCGAAGCCGCCATCAAGCCCTTGCCTCCCCCAATTGGGGGGGGTGACAACATAGACAGTTTGATTTGGCGCCATAAGAATAGGGCCGCCTATTTTTTTACATGCTTGTTTCACGATTTGATCACAATCATGGCAAAACTTCGCTCCCCTATTGCGACCGTCACGAAGGGAGGTTTGCAGGTTATCGTGACGGCCGTCACACGACGCCGGGAAGGACCCATAGACGGTTACGTGCCCGGCCCCGACGGCAAACAGAAACTGCGCTGGGACCACGGCGGCCACTCGTTGTGCGGCGATGCGCTGCTGGACCTGGACATGCTCAAGGAAGAACATAGCTTGCTGCGCGCACCGCTGCCACGCTACGTATCGACCTGGCATCCCCGCTTCTGAACCGGGCTAGTCCAGGATGTCGTACAGACGGAAAATCCATAGCATTTTGTAGGCCAGGGCCAAAAAGACAAAAACTGCCTGATAGCGCTTGCTGGAGACGGCCATCGCTGTCGAGGCCAGGACAATCAGCACGGCCTGCTGCAAAGGATATTCCATCCCCAGGCCCAGGAAATAAGCCTTGCCCTTGATGGCGGTATCCGCCAGATCCATAAGCTGCACAAGAATGAAAAAACCGTAGAATGATCGCCGCCGGGCCTGGAAATAGTCTTCAAAGTCGCGGTAGTCGTCCATGCTGGATGGGAACAGCAGCGACGCCATCAAGGCAAACACGCACGCGTACGAAATCAGAAATAGATACAGCTCGAAGGACCAGACCTGGACCTTGGCAAGGCTGAATTCGTACCACCAGAAATGAATAATGGCCAAGAATAGATACAATACCCATCCAAGGTGGATCGGGTATATTTTCTTGCGCTTGGGGTGCTGGATGAATTCGGACACGCCCACGATCAGGCGAGAAACGCTGATACCCAATACCATGCCGATGATGATGCGGACATGAACGAAATGCTCAGGATGACTCAACTCTGGCGGCACGGAGGGTCCTTATAACGCACTCGAACCCGACTCACCTTATCAGAGGAGCCGATCGGCTCCAAGAGCGAATTTTCCCGGCCTGCGCCCTACCAGGCTGATTTTTTTGATGCAAGGAATGCAATACATGCACGATTTAAGCGATCACCAGGAGAATTACGAAGGTCTGGATCTGTTGTTCGAATTCAGCGACGACAGTGTCTACATCTCGTTCCAGCGCCCCTTATCCCCCGAGGATCCGACTGATGACGCCATGGAAGTCATTTTGCTGGCCATGCTCGACAATACCTGGACAGACCGGCAAGAAGCCATTGCGGCCTGCCGTGAAGAAGCCGGCCGGCAACTGCTTGAGGACGGCTATCTGCCCTGACCTCTGCTTGGCGGCGACATAGCGCCGCCCGCCCCCGCCTACCCTGCCGGCGACGACAACGGCAGGCAGGCTTCCGGTGCCGGCAGGCCACGCTGCGCTCCCAGACCCGCCAGTTCTTCGTAGAGACTGGCATGCACCGACAACAAGCCGCTTTCCTGCACCTGGGCCTCCAGCCCGACGCCCCGTTCGCCGGGCAGTCGTGCGGACTCTCCCCCCTGGCGTCGATACGCCTGCGCCCACGACGACATATAGTCGTGAAACATCCCTTGTCCTAGCGTCTGTGGGTCCAGCAGCAGCATCAGCGCGCTTTGCCGCCCCATCGCGCCAGCCGTCGGAACATGAGCCGGCCGATCCAGGGCTGCAATGCTGTCCGGGCTGGCGGCCATGCCTCCAGCCAGACACTCCACCAGCATGGCAAGGCCCATGCCCTTATGCTGGGCGCTAGGCAAAAGAGACCCATGCAAGGCCTGCTGAGCATCGGTCGTAGGCCGGCCCTGCTCATCCAGCGCCCATCCTGGCGGAATCGACTCGCCCTGACGGGCTTTGAGCAAGATGTGCCCGCGCGCCGCCACACTGCAGGCCATATCGAACACCAATGGCGCGCTGCCCGCCACCGGGCTGGCATAGGCAAAGGGGTTGTTGCCGATGACCGGGGCATCAAAGCCGGGCAGGCCCATCAGCGCAGGCGTACGTTGAGCCAGAAGGCAGAACGCCCCTTGCTCCGCCGCTTCCAAGGCATAAATGCCCAATGCGCCCAAATGTCCGCAGGCCTGTATGCGCACGGCGACCATGCTTTGTTCCCGCAAACGCTCCAGGCCCTGCGTCAACGCCTGTTGCATGGCGACCTGACCCAAGGCGCCATCTGCCTGAAGAGTGATGCCGCTGCTGTCATGGCTGACGCGCAGATCAGGGGTCGCATTGACCTCGCCGGAGTTCAGTTTGTCCAGATACGAGGCCAAGCGCGTGATGCCATGCGTGCGGATGCCGCGCGCATCAGTTCGCAACATATACCCCGCCGTTACCTGTGCAGCCTGCGACGACACACCAGCGGTCTGCAACATGGAGGCGCACCAGGCTCGCAGCGGTTCATAAGGGATGAAAACTGCGCTCATGTCTGCCCGCTCTGCTCATAGTGGCGCGCAAAACCCAGCTCGATACGTGAAATGGTGATCTCTGTATCGCCCAGCACTTCACTGCGCGTCAGGCTGCCGCTGGCCACGCGCAGGGCCGCCGAGCGCAGTTTTACAGCTGCCTCATCCAAAGCCTGCCCGCGACTCAGCACCGCGCTGACATCCACGTCAATATTGTCATGGAAATCCTGGGCGGTCTGCGGATTGCCCGTGATTTTCAGCGCCGGACTCAAGGCATGCCCGATCGGATTGCCTACGCCGGTGTTGAATAAAATGAAGTGTGCGCCACCCGCCGCAATGGCACAGACGTTTTCCACGCCCGGAGCCGGCGCATCCATGAACACCAATCCTTTGCAATCGGGTTTCTGGCCATAATCCAGCACTTGCATCAAAGGGCTGGTTCCCCCTTTGCGAATCGCGCCCAGCGACTTTTCCTCCACCGTTGTCAGCCCGCCAGCAATATTATCTTCACCCAGAGGCCACAACTGCAGCCCCTGGAAGTCGGACAGAGCTTCCAGACGGCGCACGGCTCCCAGCAGTTCATGCGCGACATCCTCGGACGCGGCGCGCTGCGCCAGAAGATGTTCCGCCCCGACGATTTCGTCCGTTTCGGACAGAATCACCGTTCCCCCCTGCTCCACCAGCCAGTCCGACACCAGGCCCGTGACGGCATTGGCCGTCAAGCCCGAGGTCGCGTCTGAGGCGCCGCACTCTACGCCCATGACCAATTCGCTGAAGGGAAATGGCTCGCGTCGCTGATGCGAGGCTTCGATGACCAGCTCCAGGGCCTGCTGCACGCCGTGCTGCACCGCCAGCACCGTACCGCCCGCGCTCTGCACATCCAGACTGCGCACCGGGCGACCGGAGGAGGCGATCGCCTGGGCGATGCGCCGTGTTGTCACGCCTTCCAGGCCAATAACCAGCGCAGCCGCCACATTGGGATGCGCGCCATAATTGACCAGCACCCGATCATGCCGCTCCAGATCCACCCCGAACTGGCCGCGTCCATAGGCCGCGCACACCGGCACCGTGCCGGCCACCTGTTCACAGATGCGGCGCACGACGGGATTTACATTGTCCATGACCGCAATAACGGCCACATGATTACGAATGCCCACACCGCCATCGGGCCGGGCATAGCCCAGAAAAGTCGTCTCGCTCACACCAGATCTCCCCGGCCTCGCCGGCTTTCTACGTTATGCGTATGCACATGGCCACCGCGCGCTACCGGCGCCGTCGTCACGCCCATGACCGCGCCGTACTTCAAGACAGGCTCTCCAGGCGCCACGTCCGTCAAAGCGAACTTGTGCCCCATGGGAATGTCGTCCTGCAGGATCAGCACCTGCGACAAGCCGTGATCCAGCCTTGTCCCAGCCGACAGGCTGCACAGCGCCACGCCCACATTGTCTCTCTCGTCCAGCACCAGAAAACCTGGCTTCATGCCATTGCTCCTTGAGTTCATCATTCGGTCCGGGCCGCCAGCTCGGCAGCGTCGCGGTAGTAGTCGCCCTCGGCGGCAAGCTCATTGCGAAACGCCTCCGCATCCAGAAAACGGGGCTCCAACCCTGCCTGCAACAGCCGTTCGCGCACCGGGGCCTGTGTCATGACGTTCTTTAACGCATGCTCCAGACGCGCCTGTACGTCGGCCGGCGTATCGACGGGCGCCAGCCAGCCGAACCAGGTCAGCGGAATGGCGCCGAAAGGCTGCTCCAGAGCCTGGCCTATGGTCGGCACATCCGGCAGCAGCGCAGAACGCTCAGGGTTCAACACCGCCAGCGCCTTGACATGCCCGGCCTGGATCTGGCCCATAGCCGTACCCAGCGCAACCACCACCAGATCCACTTGCCCCCCCATCAGGTCCGCCACCGCCCGGCCACCGCCGTTATAAGGGATGTGCTGTGCGGCCATGCCTGCTTGATCCCCCAGTTTGCTCATGATCAGGTGCATAGGCGTCATGATGCCGGGCGTGGCATAAGTGACTCTGTCCTGCGGATCTCGGCTGCGCTGCCGCCATTGCGAGACGGTTTCCGATCGATCTGCGCGCGCCACCAGGACCATGGGCGCCACGGCCACCTGGGCCAGCGGCTTGAGGCGTTGCAGCACATCGGCAGGCGCCGGGGTCTTGCCCGTGGCTGCCAAGGACACTTCGGAGCTGGCCGACACCAGGGTGTAGCCGTCTGGCTTGGCCCGCAACGCGGCCTGCAAGCCCACGGCGCCACCGCCGCCCGGGCGGTTTTCAACGACAAAAGGCGTCTTCAGCTCCTGCCCCATGGCCTCAGCCACAATACGGGTGGCAATGTCCGCCGTTCCCCCGGCGGCATAGGAAACGACGACCGTGATGGGCCCCTGCGGATACGGGGCCTGCGCCAGGGCGGACGCGGTAAACATGCTGAGCGCGGCCAGCCCGCCGCGCCCCAGGGCACGTGCAGCTTGATTCATGATGTCTCCGGTATGGACTTGTTATTCGGCCATTCTAGCGTTTGAAAATCAAAAGCCGAGCGACTTTGCCTTTAGAATATCTAACACACCATCAAGCTAAACATGCCTCCATGAAACGACGCCGCCTCCCCCCTCTGAACGCAGTGCGCGCCTTTGAGGCCGCCGCCCGCCACCTCAGCTTCACCCTGGCCGCCCAGGAGCTGCATGTCACCCATTCGGCCATCAGCCAACAGGTCAAGCAATTGGAAACGTGGCTGAACATGCTGCTGTTCGTGCGCCAGAACAGCACGCTCGCCCTGACGGACAAGGGACGCACCTATCTGCTGGAGCTGCGCCAGGCGCTGGACACCATAGATTTGGCGACACAGGATCTGCAAAGCAGCCGCCACGACACCACGCTGACACTGAGCGTCTTGCCTAATTTCGCCATGCATTGGCTGATGCCGCGCCTGCCCGCTTTTCAGAGGCGCTATCCCGGCATTCGTCTGTGTCTCCTATCGGGCACCTTGCCCTTGCACGAACTGCACGAGTCCTGCGACCTGGCGATACGCCCTTACGATCATGCGCCGGAACTCCAATTCGACCACTTGTGCAGCGCCGACATGCTGCCCGTCATCAGCCCCGCTTTTGCACGCCGCCACAACATACACACGCCCGAAGACCTGCAGGCCGCGCCCAAGCTGCATATCACTCACTCCCCCCAGGACTGGCCACGCTGGCTCAGTAGCCATGGGCTCCAAGATCGCCACCCCCAGGCGGGAATACTATTTGATTCGCACGCCGTCGCTCTGGAGGCCGCCAAGGCTGGACTGGGCGCGCTGATGGGCCAGACGCCGTTCATCCAGGAGATGCTGAGACAGAAATGGCTGGTAGCCCCCTTTGAGCACACCGTGCAGACAGAGCGCACGTGGTATCTGGTGTCGCCCAAGGGCCGTCTGCCGCATAAAGCCGAGTGCTTTCGCAGCTGGCTGCTGGAGCATGCGGCGGCCAGCCCCTGAGCAGCCAGCCGCCGTCGGGGAAGGATCAATACCGGGGTGGAGCGGCATAAGCACCGCTGTCTGCGTCAGCCGGGAATGGATTAGGTGCGCCCGAGGCAGGCGGATTCGGCTGCGCCGTGCGCACTTCATACAAGACCACGCCGATCACCCCGATGTTCCGGCTATCGCCGGCCAGGCTGTTGGCTGCATAGGCGCGGTCCTTAGTCGAAAAGCGGAAGGCGGCGACTTCATCCGAACTCTTGCGAAAGCCCTCAATGCGCAGAACTGCGCCTGGGCGCAGCATATAGCCATTGTTGCCGCGGCTGCCCGGCCGCCCGGACAGCACATCCAGGCCGTCTACCGTCGCGACGATCTCGTAAGGCGTATTGCTGAGATTGGTATAGACCAATGCATAACGCTCGCCAGCCCGGCCTGCCAACTGATAATTGGTTTGACCGGGCGTGCTGTAGATCGTCAGGGGTGCACCACGCGCGTCCTGCACCGACCACTCCACATTTCCCTGATCCAACAGAATGCTGCGTTGCGCATCCAAGCCGCCGCCCAGCGCCTGCCGGATACTGCCCTCGTCGGAATAGCGCAATTGCTGCATATCCCGCTGAGGTTCGATACGCCGCGCCTGCACCGTGTAGGTACGCGACTCGCGTCCTTCACCCCATTGCGTGCCCAGAGTCGATCTGGCCTGCGGCGCCATGGCGGATGCAGAAACCCCGACAGCCGGCCGTTCAGATACCGGCGGAGCCGTACTGCAAGCGGACATCAGTATGGCCAGAGCCAGCAGACTCCAGCGCCGCTGAGCACGGGCTGGCTGAATTTCCTGTAAGGCGTTCATCGTCTTCCCCTTTGATGTATTGTTCCCGTCCACACGCTCGCGCCCGTGCCTGGCGCTAGTGTCCGACAAGCCTGCCCGTTTGTGTAGCCCGCAAATTTGACAATTGAAATGGCTTGTATCATTCAAAGGCTGTACGCCTGTCCCAGGCAAACAGGCCCTATGATGCACAGGTATCCCTTCACCTGCGACGATTCTATCCTGGACTGACACCATGCCATCCCAGACCGATCTACCTCGATTCATTGCTCAATGCCGTGCCGTGAACTGGGATGTCTGCGTCCCGCGCCGCCTTCTGGATGCCCAGGCTTGGCAAGAGGACTGGCAAGACACCTTGGCCACGCTGGAAACCTTTGTAGAAGAAGGCTGTTACGGCCGCGATCTGGACGGCATGGACGAATACGAACTGGAAGAGGCCTGCCTCCAATGGGAACATGCCGCCCATCTGGCCAGCACCTTGCTGCGACAGATGGTGGATCGCGGCTTGCCGCCCGAGGACTTGCCGCCTTTTTATCGAGATGCGCTGGGCGTCTGGCATGACCTGGCGCAGGCCGTGAAGCGCGCCTGCGATGCCGGCAAGCTGCCTTCAGCCCAAGTCCTACGGCCCGACACGCAGGACTATCAGTACGCTCTGCAATTGCTGGCGCTGGGCGTGCTGCTGGACGCGCAGGATGAAATCCCCGGCATTGTCGAGCACCTGCTCCTGTTTCAGACGGATCGCTTGCTGGACTACTTAAGCGCGGCCGCCACCGGTATCCAGGAAGCCTCGGAAACAACGGTGCACCCTAACCCTTTTGGCGGGCTGGCGGCGTTTTTCGAACAATATGGTGAGGTCAGCCCCGAGCCGCTGGAACCGTATCTGGAACAGCACTACAGCCAGTATTTCGCTCTGCCGCCCCGGCAGCAGAAAAAACAGGGCCGGCTGACAGGCCCCCAGGCCTGGGGCTGGTGGGCGCTGGAGGTCGCCGCTCTGGTCACCTTGTATGAATTGGACGATAGCCAGCTACGCCGCAATCCGCACTACCCCGTCGACCTGGCCGACTACGCCGCGCGCCGACACCAAGCATAGCGTCACCAATCACGGCTGCCTGTGCCTGCAACGGCGTGCAGCATCTGCTTACTGATCGGCCGCCCGCGCCCGTTCCGCTGATCGGACCTATCGCCTACACTGTCCGCGGCGGCCGATCCGCCCTTTTCTCAAAAATAACAAGCGTCCTATTATCGTGAAGCCTGCTTCCCTTTTTGCTGCTTTCGTCGGCGTCCTGGCCGGCGTTGGCGGCGTCACCCTGACCCATCTTCAACCGGGCCCTATCTCCGGCACCTCCGGCCTGCCCCCTCTGACTCTGGACAAGCCCGCGCCCGGCGAGCTGACTAGCCAGAGCCAGCTCAATTTGAGCGACGGGCTGCGCAGTGCGGCGTTCGAGTTTCAGGCACAGGCCGGACACGTCGTGTCCCTGAGCACCAGCGGGCCGCTGCAGTCACAGATCAGCGTGCTGCGCGATGGGCACCTGATCGCGCGCAGCACACAGTGCGACGATTGCAGCGCCGAATCGCACGCCCAGCGCCGGGGGACCGTCCTGGGGTTCCGGACCGATCACGCGGGTTCGTATCTGATCGCCGTCAGCGGCGCGACGCCCAGCGCCTACGGCCCCTTTCAATTGACTGCCCAAGCCGTTCCGGCCTATACCGGCGAACCCTTGCAAGCCGGACAGACTCTGACCGACATCGCCACAGGCGGACTCAAAGCCTACCGCCTGAGCATCACGCAAGATGGCCTCTACAGTCTGAGCCTGAAGGCAGCGCAGTCCGGCATGGAGCCCCTGCTGCGTCTGACCGGCCCCGGGCCGCGCAGCGAGCGCCTGCAACTGGAGGACAACGGCGGCGAAGACAGTCAGGAGGCCGGCTTTCAGGCTTACCTGATGGCTGGCAGCTATATCCTGCACGCCACCTCATCATCCGACAGCACGACGTTCCAAGGCCCATTCACCCTGGAGATCAAGCAAGACGAGTTGCCCAAGAACCTGGACCTGAAAGACGGCGCGCAGCTGTCTCTGGAAAAAGGCCGCTATGCCGGCCTGATGACCGGGGCCGAACAGAACTTCCACATCACCCTTGAAAAGACCACGCTGATCAGCATCGACATGACCCTGCTCAATGGCTTTCAAAACAACTTCCAGGTAGGGCTGCACGAGTCCCAGATCAGCAGCGCCGATGGTCTGAGCCAGTCCCTGAAGGCGGTCCTGCCGGCGGGAGAGCACACCATCACGGTTCCGCAAAGCAGCCAGGGCGGCCTGATCACCCTATCCCTGTCGGGCGAGCCAGCGCCGGCCGGCGTCGGCGGCGGCCCCCTGGCCGTGGGGCAGTTGCGCCAAGCCACACTGCCCGCTGGCGTCAAGCGCGACATCTACACGTTGACGATCCAAGAGGAAGGCGACTACCTCATCGACATGCGCTCGGATGTCTTTGACACCTACCTGTCCCTGAGCCGGGACGGCCAGGAGATCTATCAAGACGATGACAGCGGCGGCGACTACAATGCCCGCCTGGAAGTCTTTCTTTTCCCGGGCGAATATCAGCTGCAGGCCGTCAACGTAGACGGCTCCGACGCCCCCGGCGCCTACGAACTGCTCGTCTCGCCTAACTAGACGCAGTTCAGGCTCAGCCATCCGGCCAATATCGATTTGCGCGGCGCGGCGCTATTTTGGGATTGAAGACCACGCCTATGGCGTGTCCCATTACTGCTGTCGCTTCGCGTGATGGCTGTGCCGCCCTCTGCGCGAGGCCAGTTCGGGAGACCGCGATGAGCCCTCTTGATTGCTGGCAGAGCCGCCTGCTGCCCAAGTTCTTGTTGGCTGTATTATCCCTGGTGTTCACCACCATTCAGGCCGCTGCGCCAACCCCAACGACAGCCGCCGAGCAATTGCGCCTGGGCGAGCGCTATGCCTACGGACATGGCGTGCGGCAAGACGACAAAAAAGCCGCCGAGCTGTTCAAGCTGGCGGCCGAGCAAGGCAATGCTGAAGCGCAGTACAAACTGGCAGTAACGCTGGAGCGCGGCATGGGCGTGCCTCGCGACGAAGCCGGCGCCTTGCACTGGTACGGCCAGGCCGCCCGCCAAGGACATGCAGGGGCCCAGAACAATATGGGCGGCCTGTACGAAAAGGGACGCGGCGTACCCGTCGACATGGCGCAAGCTGTGCAGTGGTATCAATTAGCCGCGGCTCAAGGCCTTGCGCACGCCAACTACAATCTGGGCATGGCTTACTGGCAAGGCCGCGGCGTGGAGCAGAATACTGAACGGGCCATCAAGCACTTTGAGCTGGCTGAGCGACAGGGCCTGCGCGAAGCAGCCGACAAACGCATGCAGATCGAGCAAGAGCAGCGACAACTGCCCAGTTGCGGGCCCACGCCCGAAGACTTTCGCAGTCTGCCCTACAGTGACGCCATGTATGCCATCATGCTGCCCTGCCACCGGACATTGCCCTTGGGCGAACAATTGTTCCTGGCAGGCCTCTCGAACCATTTCATGGAGCAATGCGGCTACCCGAAAGGCCTGGACGCCCGGATACAGTTGCAGAAGTTCATCACCTCCATGACTTTGATGGTTTCCCCCGGCGCGGGCTACGGGAACCCCAACCCTCTGAACGCCATCGGGGACCAGATCTCCAACACCGCCATTTTCGCCAGCGGCGGCTCTACGGCCCAATCCATAGGCTGCAACCAAGCCGGAGCACAATTGGCGGACCGCATTGTCAGCTATCTGGACCGGACCTCGGCAGGAGCGGCCGACACGCCCAATTATGTCAATGGCTGTGTCCAGCACTACAGCGGGACCTATACCCGCAGCCAATGTCAGTGCGTAGCGGATATAGGCCGAGCCATTTATCCGGATATCCATCAGACCGCTTTTTCCACCTCCAGCATCAAGAGCATCATTGCCAGCAATCCCTTTCTGGGGCTGCAGATCGGCCTGCAATGCGGCATAGGTGACTATTAATAAGGAGCCTAAACGAGCCAGAACCCGCGCTGGAACATACGGCCCCGCAGCACTCAGGCTCGTCGGGGGCGTATGGCGTCGATCAGCAAGGCCACCATGCCGGTGACAGCCAGAAGCAGTCCGGGAGCAGCAAACAGCAAGGCCAACAGCCAATGCCAGCCCAGCACGTTCATCGCACCAAAAAAAGAGGCGATGGTGATCGGCCAGGTAGTCCGCAACAACAGGCAGGCCGCCATTGCCGCCCAAGCCCAGCCCGTGCCCCACCAGGCTTCAAAGCCATAAAACCCCACCAACAGTTGTGCCCCGCAGAATACGATCACACCCATCAACAGTACCGCTTTCAACACCGCCATCATTTCTCCTGTCCAGCATGGACTACAAACCCCACTGCTTGCACGGCTGCCCCGACTCGGCGACAGCGCCGTGTGCCAGCTATCAATAAACCGCCCAGTCATGCAGCACTCCTGATCCCATAAAGGACGAGGCGGCATTATCACCCTGAAACACGACGGCGGCGAGCCGATTCGCTGGGCCAGAGACCGGCCAGCGCTGTTTCAACATAACCATTATGCATTTTGATCATCGACATTTGAATAAACTAGAAATACACTACCAAAACGTTTTGGTTATCAATTAAATCAAAACCAAAACGTTTTATTCATGCAATATGTCGACAATCCTTCAAAGACCGCACAGCACCTAAACGGACCCGACTGACGCGGCACAGGAGACAAAAATGAAACACACTCGAACGGCTCAGGTGGATGAACTGCATTCGCCCCAGCGCATGATCGCCTTCGGGCTGCAGCATGTACTGGTAATGGCAGCCTCCCCCATCGCTGCTGTTTTTCTGATGAGCAAGGCTCTGGGCTTTGACGCTGCCCTGACGACGCAGTTGCTCAGTGCGACCTTTCTGGTCTGCGGCATAGGCACCTTGATTCAATCGTTCGGCCCTGGCGGCATAGGCGCCAAACTGCCTTTTGTCATGCTGCCCGGCGGCGCGCCTATCGTGCTGTTCATCCTGATCGCCCAGCAAAGCGATCTGCCCACGGCATCCGGCGCCGTGATCCTGGCTGCTGTGCTGTACTTTCTGATCGTGCCCGTCTTCAAGCGCTTTCTGCGCTATTTTCCGGCGCTGGTCATCGGCACCATGCTGTTGCTGGTCGCCGTCAACCTGGCTCAGATCTCCGGCAAACTGATCGCCGGCACACCCGGAACGAGCGATTTCGGCAACACGGACAACCTGCTATTGGCGCTGATCACCATTGTCGCCACCGTATTGTTCGCCCGCCTGCTGCATGGCATGTGCCGCCAACTCGCCATTCTGCTGGGTCTGGTCGTGGGCGCATTGACCGCCGCCTTGATGGGACATGTCTCGGTCAGTGGTTTGGGTGCAGGTCCTTTACTGGCGCTGCCGTCCCCCTTCCCCTTCGGCCCGCCACGGTTTGACCTGATCGCCGCCCTTCCACTGCTGTTGTTCACGCTGATTTCCATGGTTGAAGCCACTGGTCAGACCATCGCCTTGAACGAAGTGCTGGGCAAAGAGAGCGAAGCCGAGCAGCAGCGCGAAGTGCCCAACACCATACGCGGCGACGGCCTGGCCTCCTTGCTCGGCGGCATCTTCGGCACGTCGCTCATCATTACCAGCGGCGAAAACATCGGCATCATCCGCGCCACCCAGGTGCGATCGCGCTACGTGACTGCGGTATCCGGCTTGTTCCTGATCTTGTTCGGCATTTTCTCGCCACTCTCGGCGCTGATCAGCGTGATTCCGGGCGCAGTCATTGGCGCTACCGGCCTGGTCGTGTTCGCCATCGTGGGCACCATGGGCATAGACATGCTGCGCAAAGTGGACCTGCGCAACCATGCCGCCATGTATGTCGTCGCCACCGCCCTGGCCGTAGGCCTGCTGCCCATCGTAGTTCCAGGCATTTACGACCAACTGCCTGCCCAGCTCCGCCTGCTGCTATCCAATGGCGTAGCCATGGGCGCTGTCACCGCCGCCTTCCTGAACTACGTGTTCATCCATCTGGGCCGGAACTGCACCCAAGCCGGCGCCACCCCTGTTCAACATTCCTGATCGAGCTGTACCATGAATAATGCTTCCCTTTTCAACGCCGACGAGCTCGCCCATGCCCGTATCCTGGAACCCGCGCAGCTCTTGCTGCCGCACGGCCCGGTCAGCGGCCACGCTGTGGTGGTGCAGGAAGGTCGCTTCACCGATCTGGGCCGGGTCGACGACATTGTCCAGCGCCACCCGCAGCTGTCCCGCCTGGCTTTGCCCGGTCATCTGCTGATGCCCGGGTTTGTGGATGCCCATCACCACTTGACCCAGTCCTACGGCAAGTCCCTGGTCTACGGCGAGCCGTCGGAGATCTTCCGCCGCGTGTGGGTTCCCCTGGAAAGCACGCTGAATGCTCGCCATCTGTACGCCTCGACCAAGCTGGCCGCCTTGGAAGCCTTGCGCGGCGGTTTCACCACTGTCTGCGATGCAGGCACTCGCTCTGCGGAAGGCCTGGATGCCATCGTCCAGGCAACCTCGGACGCCGGCATACGATGCGTCTTGGGACTGATCTGCAACGACAGACAAGGCGATACGCTCCTGGAACCAGACCCTATACGAGCGCGGGCCCGCGCTCACCTTCAACAATGGGAGCATCACGCGCTGATCACCCCATCCCTGGCGATTTCCATTCCCGAAGCGGCTAGCGACACCATGCTGCACCATATCTATGCCATGAGCGAAGAAGCCGGCCGCATCTTCCAGACCCATGCCAACGAGCACCTGGTTGCCGTGGAACGTTCTTTGAACGCCCATGGCCGGCGCCCCATCGAACACTTGGCCCACATCGGCGCCTTGGGTCCGGCGTCCTTGCTGGCGCACGCTACCTTGGTCACGCCCGGCGAAATACGCCTGCTGGCCGAACTTGATGCTGCTGTTTCCTACAACCCGGTGGCCAGCGCCTGGAAAGGCAATGCCGTCGCGCCGGCCCAGGCCATGCTGGCCCAGGGGATACGGCTGGGCATGGGCACCGACGGTACACGCAGCGACGCTTTCCGCATGATGGATTACGCCGAGGCCGCTCAACGCTTTGCCTTCGGCATGATGGTGGGCGACTCGTCCTGCGGCGCCGGCTGGACATGGCTGGACATGGCCACGCGCGGCGGCGCCCAGGTCACAGGCCTGGGCGCCCAAACCGGACAGATTCGCATCGACGCACACGCCGACTTCCTGCTGCTGGACCTGAACGTACCGGAAATGACACCGTCCTGGGATCTGCCCTGGGAACTGGTCAGAGTCGCTGCTCGGGATCAGATACGTGCGGTGGTCGTACAGGGCCAGTTGCGCCTGTGGGAAGGACAACCCGTGGACTGGGATCCGCAGCCCTTGCTGGGCGAAGTCCGCGAGCTGGCCCGCCACGCCGTCGCCCAATCCGACATCCGCAAGCTGCATGCCCCTTCCACTGAGCATCTGGCCCGCCACGCCGTTCACGACAAGGCTCTGGCATGACGGTTGGACTGCTCGCCGCCTTTGCCGCCGTGCTGGCTGGCGCCTTCATTCAAGGCGCCAGCGGCATGGGCTTTGCCCTGATCGTCGTACCCGTTCTGGCGCTGGTGCACCCGCAGGCCATCCCGGGGGCGCTGCTATTCCTGATGCTGCCCTTGAACGCCTATGTAGCTTGGCGTGAACGCAGCGCCATCGACCGGGAAGGCAGCGCCTGGATCACGGCAGGCCGTTTTGCCGGGACGTTTGCCGGACTGGGGATTTTGCTGGTGCTGTCGACCTATTGGCTGAACCAGTTCGTGGGCATCAGCACTTTGCTTGCGGTGCTGGCCTCGGTACTGGCCCCGCGCTTTACGCCAGGGAAAAAAGCCTTTATTGCGACCGGGCTGGTGACCGGAATCACAGAAACCGCCACCGGCATCGGAGGCCCCCCTTTGGCGCTGGCCTATCAACACGCGCCTGTAGCCACACTGCGTTCCACAGTGGCCTTGTGTTTCCTGGTGGGAGAAGTCATTTCCCTGATCGTACTGGCCATATCCGGCGCTCTGGCCTGGTCGCAGCTGAGCTATGCCCTGATGTGTCTGCCTGCTCTGCTTCTGGGCATGGCGCTGAGTCATCTGGTGCACCACAGGCTGGACCAGCGCAGACTGCGCATGGGCGTGCTGTTGTTTGCCACGGTATCGGGCATTGCCGTGATGGCGGCGGCTTAAGTCTGAATCTGCGTTGAAGCGCGGGCCCGCAGCTGCGGCGCCGGGCCCATGACTGACAGGCGCTCTTTATGACCGGACAGATGGTCGAAAAGCAGCTCGACCGCCAGGGTGGCGACCTGTTCCAGATGAAGATCCACCGCCGTCAAGGCCGGCTGAGCCGTACGTGCGCGAAGGCCGTCATAGCGGGTTGCCACCATGACATCCTGAGGCGTGCGCAAGCCGGCCTGCTGCACGGCCGCCAAAGCACCCACCGCAAACGCGTCCACCGGCACGCACAGGGCATCGGTATCAGGATACTGGGCCAGCAAACGGGCACAGGCAATACGCCCGCCTTCTTCGCCCAGGCTTTCATCCACCTGCAGATAGCGCAGCGGCACGCCATGAGCGGCCGAAAACTCGTCATAGGCGGCTTTGTGGCTGGCGTACGAATCGCGCGCAGCGCTACCCTGAACCAGGGCGATACGGCGCCGACCCTGCGCCCACAAGTGATCAAGCAGCAGATGGGCTGTGGCCTTGGACTGCAGATCGACGAAAGGAATGGCTTGAGCATCCCCCCCCTGACGCCCCACAGATACCAGGGCCACGCCGCGCTCCTGCAGCAGCCGGATATTCGGATCATCTATCATCGGCTCGATCAGGATCGCGCCGTCGATATCCAGCCCTTCCAGCAAGGCCTGGGCGCTGTCCAGCGGGGGCACGAAAACCAGCGCGAAACCGCGCCGCATGGCCGCCTCGGCGGCAATAGCGGCTACTTCCATCATAAAACCCAGACGCGACACTCCACCTGACACAGCAAACGGCATGGACGACACCAAAGCAATGCTATTGGCCGACCCCGACCGCAGACGTTGCGCGCGCACATTGGGGCGATAGCCCATCTCTGCAGCCAGTTGCTTGACTCGCGCGCGCGTAGCCGGGTCCACCACGCCGCGATCATTGAGCGCGTGCGACACCGTCGTCAACGACACTCCCGCCGCCTTGGCGACGTCACGGATGGTAATGCGGCGAGGGGTGGGGACAGTCATGCAGGGCAACAGCGTATCAAAGTGAAAGGTAAGAACATAACATGGCTGGGCACGCCGCTCTTCTTGTCGCCATGAATCCAAAGGCCAAATACATTAGCGCTAATGTATAATTACGACCATGACAACACGAAACAATCCGGGCCTGGGAGAGTTACTGCGCTATGTCGGCGAACTGGTCGAACGAGGCGCTGAAGAACAGTATCAATCCATGAAGCTGGACTACCGGGCGCGCTACACACCGGTGCTTCGCGCACTGCGCGCCGGAGCACAAACTGTGACTGAGATCACGGCCAACACACGCTTGACCCAAGGGGCTATCAGCCAGACCGTGGCGCTGCTGGAGAACGATGGGCTCATCGTGCGCCTTCCCGCGCCGAACGATGCCCGCAAAAGCACAATTGAGCTGACGCCTGCCGGCCAGGCCCTGGTCGCGCAACTGGAACCACACTGGGACGCCACCTTCGCCGCCATCGCCCATCTGGAACAAGAAATCGGATACCCATTGCGGCAAACCCTGGTCGCTGCCGCTCAGGCGCTGGAGCAACAAGGCTTTTCAAGTCGACTGCAAGTCGCCAAGACGGCGCAACATTCAAGAACGGAACCACTATGAAAAATCCCCCATCGCCGCGCAACTGGTTTGATGAAGGCGGGCGCGCTTACGCCCGTTTCCGGCCCGAATACCCGTCGGACCTGGTTGATTTTCTGGCCTCCCTGACGCCACAAACCCGTTTGGCCGTAGATGTAGGCTGCGGCAACGGACAACTGACCCGCCTATTGTCAGCGTCTTACGATGCGGTCATAGGACTGGATCCCAGCGCCGACCAGATCTCACATGCCTCCCAGGACGAACGAATCACGTACCTGCGCGCTCCGGCCGAACAACTGCCGCTCGATCCGCATAGCGCCGACCTGATCACGGCGGCACAGGCGGCCCATTGGTTCAACTTGCCTGCCTTCTACCAGGAAGTGCGGCGAGTCGGCGTCCAGGGCGGCGTCCTGGCCTTGATCAGCTACGGTGTGCTGGAGCTTGAGGCCGGCCTGAATGATCGTTTTCAAGAGTTCTACTGGAATGAGATCGGCCCCTACTGGCCTCCCGAACGCCGGTTGGTCGATGAAGGCTATGCCGGCATCGACTTTCCCTTCGAGCCGTTGCCCGCCCCCGTCATGCATATAGAGCTTGAATGGCATCTGACCGAGTTCCTGGGCTACCTGCTGACCTGGTCAGCCGTCCGGCACGCCAAAGAGGCCGGGCATAGCACAATACTCATGCGCTTTGCCGACGACCTGGCTGCTGCCTGGGGCGACAGCAACCAGCGCCGTTCCATCCGTTGGCCACTGAACATGAGGATAGGCAAGATATAAGCTATCGAGGCTGGTCGACCATGCAAAGCCACGCCTCCCTTCCATGGACGACCGGTTCGGGCCTGCCGCTTCCTATGCCTTAGCCCAGCAGCCACTGTCCCAGCAGAACCACCACGCGCAAGACAGCCGCCCCCGCAAACAGCCAGGCGTGCCCCAGCACAAAACCGAAGGTCATCCAGCCCCCCGCGCCATTGACGCTGCGGGCTGACAATTCAAGCTTCAAGACCAGCAAGACAGCGAGCGCCTCTAACACCGCCACGGTGGGCACTACCCAATCCCACGGAAACCACAAGAGCGCAACCCAGCCCACAAACAGCAATGCCAGTCCGCCCGTGCACAAAGCAACTTCGAGCATGGACTTGACGGCTGAGCGATACGATTTTTTCATTGATATGGCGCTCGCTAAAAAAGCCCAAACGATACTCGTTAAAAACGATACCGCCAAGGCTCAGGCTGTCGATTCCGCGCGTGCGCGCTGAACGGCCTCACGGGCGCCGACCCGGGCCAGGTAAGCCGTCAATTCGGGAAACTGGGCCAGATCCACTCCATCACCCCCCAACCAGCAGCCCACGGTATACAGATAGGCATCGGCAATGCTGAAACGCTCGCCCATCACCCAGGGCCCCTGGATCCAAGTTTCCAGATAAGCTGCGCACTCGGTCATATTCTTGGGTACCTTGGCACGCATGGCCTCTTGCGCCGCCGGATCATCCACCCAGCGAGCGCCGCGACGCTTGTGGGCATGCGCGACATGCGCCGTAGACGCCAAGTAGCTGCTCAGCTCCTGAATCCGGGCAAACGCAAACGGATCTTCCAAGGGCGCAAGCTGGGCGGCTGGAAAGCTTTGCGCGACAAACGCCAGCAAGGCAGGAGTCTCGGTCAGGATGCCTTGCTCGGTCAACAAGGCAGGGACACGCCCCTTGGGGTTGACCCGGAGAAATTCCGGGCTTCGCTGCTGATTGGAATCGAAGTTCAGACTGATCAAATCAAACTGCGCGCCAGCTTCATGCAAAGCGATATGCGTCGCCAATGCACACGTACCCGGCGCCGAATAGAAAACCCAACGAGACATTCCACTCTCCTGTTCGTAGACTTCGACAAAGTGCCGCTTGTTACTGCTCAGAAGGCAAGATAGAAGAATGATGACTGGAGATCAACCAGTCCTGCCCATTCCATTTATAGGTAAAGGTGTATCGGGCCTTTACATGCTCGCCGCTTTTCTTCAGGAAAAACGTGTACAGGCCGGTGTCGACTGCCGAATTGCAAGCCAGCTCAATCCACCGCCAATCGATGGTTCCTTCGGGCTGCTTGCTGAGAAAGTGTTCGAAATAGTCCTCTTTTTCAGAGCGCGTGACTCGCACCTGGGGGGACAGCGTAGGCAACAATGCAGACGCATCCGCATACCGCTGAACCACCTGATCGACACGGCCTGATTTCAATGCGCTGTTCCAGCGTTCAAACAAACCCGCCACCTCTTGTTCTGTCACCGGCTTGCAGGACAAGGTGTTTTCAGCTTTTGACGACACCACACTTGGATCGGATGCACACCCGGCCAGCAGTACAGTTGCAGCGATCGCGGTCACACGAAAAATTTTCACTCTTATTCTCCATGAATGTCAGAAAACCTTCGCCAACTATACCTACCCACGACCACTTCAATCGTTCAAACTAGCCGGTATTTGCCGGCATGGCATCAGACATGCCGGCAACCCCGCTTAGCGCAAAGCCTGCACCACGGCGGCATGGAAAGCGTCATAATCCACCACTGTCCGGCCGCCGGTCTTTGACTGCGCCCCCAGGATTACGACCACAACCCCCGAATCGGGATGGACATACATGGACTGGCCGTACACGCCTCGGGCCGAAAACGCCCCGCTATGAACAGGGTCGTCCGTCGCCTTGTCGAATGTCCACCACTGATAACCGTAGCCTTTGTCAGGCGTCGCACTGCGCGTGGCCTTGGCAAACCAGCCATCAGGCACAAGCGGCTGACCATTCAACACGCCTTTATCCGCGTAAAACTTGGCCAGGCGGGCATAATCTCGCAGGGTCGCAGCGTAACCGCCCCCGGCCGTGATGGGCCCCTTAGGTGAGAGCACCCACCACTTTCCATCCTGCTCCATGCCCAAAGGCTGCCACAGTTTTTCCGACAGATAATCCTGCAAGGGTCTGCCGACCGCCGCCTCCAGCAATGAACCCACCAGGTAGGTTTCCCCGGTGCTGTAGTTGTAATGCGTGCCCGGCTCGTGCGCACGCTCCAGCGTGGACATGAACTGGATGAATTCACCCGGCTGCTGCCTGTACTGCATCTCCAGTACCTGGCGACGGTCTGACTTCGGGTCGTTGTAGGTTTCATCCCATTTCACACCGGAGCGCATCTGAAGAATCTGCTCGACCGTCACCCCGTCGTATCCGCTGCCTTTGAGTTCCGGCAGGTACTTCACCACCTTGTCCTGCACATCGCCTATATGACCGTCCTTGATGGCAACCCCGACCAGCGTCGAGGTCAGCGACTTGATCATCGAAGCCGACAGCCAGCGGGTCTGCTCACCCAGCCCCAGGTTGTACTGCTCCATCACCACCTTGCCGTCTTTGAGAATCATCAGGCCAGCAACCCGATTCAAGGCCAGGAAGTCGTATAAATCATAGTGTTTATCCTGCCAGACGATCTTCAGGGCGGGCAAGGAAAGCGGCGATTTTTCAAATGGCAGGACTTGGGCTCCCTTCGGAATCGTCGCGGACGGAACCAGCACGTCGACATGGCTCAACACCTGCACCATATCGTCCGGCATCAATTGACCATCGAACAGATTATTGATTTTCTCTTGATCGATCACCGCGGACGAGGCCCACGCCGACGCTCCTGCGAACCCAAGCGCAGCCCCCAGCACCCATACCCGAGCAAATTGTTTCATTATCCCCCTCCATTTTGTTAACAGGTTAATTATTTACACCAGTTAATCAAAGCAAGCGAGGGGGTTCAATGGGGGTTAATCACTAGCTGCGTCAGCATATCGACACCACAAGCGATTTCCGCCAACCTTGGACACGACGAGCCGACACACATACGATACATTTGCCACGCAATGCGCATAAATTACATAAAACCGTAAATAAGCGTGCGCGTGCCCGGAACGCCTCGCTATGCCGAGTGTCCCGATCTCCCTACATCTCCTTACAGACACGCTTTACAGGTGCCTAACATGGGGGTGCGCTCGTACGTCTGAGCGCATTACCAGGAGAGAGTGATGACTCAACATAACGATCCTTCAAAAGACAACAAGCGTCCTCAGGACGACCATAAAAAGTCCGCAGACGAGCAGAAGAAACAGCCACCCCAACCGCAAAAGCGGTAAGACTTAATTAAGGACACACATCATGACCAATCCCACCAATCCCGCCCATGAGCCGGGGAAACCAGGGCATGAACCTCGGCCCGGAAACATGCCTGGACAGGATCCTGCCCCCGGCTCCAACCCTGATCGCCGCCCCGACATGGACACGGATCAAAACCCCGACCGTCCTGGCAATCAACCCCATCATGATCCTCAGAATCCAGGACGGGTTTAAAACAGAACAAAAGACATCCCAGGCTCTGATTTGCCGTCTCCGGACGGCTTTTTTTTGTCCTTATCACCTCGACACATCAGTGCGTGCGCATACAGCCTGCATTCCCTGTCGATTGATTCTGAAGTTTGTTTAATTATTTTTGTCTTTATAGAACAAGTCTTCGTCTATAAGAGGTCGACCGAACATGATTTCTTTAGTTTCAAAATTTTCATTTGAAAACATTAATTATATTTATAGCAGTCCACTGCGTTATATTAAGAAAAATAATAACTGAGACTCAACACGCTTTACTCCGCCCATGCCGCCCAGGCTCGGGTCTACCTGCATTACCTCCACTCTAGGAGTCGCATATGGGTAAGCTAGATCACGGCACGATGTGCATCATGTGCCAGACACTGCCGCTGTCCAAACCACGTACACCCGGGCATGCCAACATGCACCCGTTAACCCCAACGGAAGATTTCGGCGAGCACGGCATCCAGTGCCTGTATCGCTGCGCAGTCTGTCATACCCATTGGCTTTATCAGCAGGACAAATGGCGCGCCTGCCTGGGGTTCAAACTCTGGAGCGGCGATCTGGACAGCTATCGTCAGCACGAAAAACCACCTGCTCCCCAAGCGGCGCAGCAAATCATCCCACCAGCCTTGTCGCCGGGTGAACGCCATTTCAAGCCATCGGACGGCGACCACGAGATCGACATGGAGGACTGGACACAGCCTTATTGGCGCTGAACGGCGACCTTCAGTCCCAAGGTAATGAAAATGGCGCCGACAATTTTCCCTTGCCAGCGACGTAGCCACGATAGATTCCGCACGGCGCGCCCCAAAGGTCGCACCAGCAGCGCGATCAACGTCGTATACAGCGAGCTCATGAGTACAAAGATCAGCCCCAAGACCGCAAACTGGAAGAAAACCGGGCCTCGCCCGGGATCGACAAACTGAGGCATGAAGGCAAGGAAAAACAATGCCGTCTTGGGATTGAGAACCTCTGCCGGCACTGCCTGCCAATAGGCCTTGGCGGGCGATAAGGGCGCCACGTCCAGTACCAGGGCATCCTTCTGCTTGGCAAGCATTGCTCGCAGCCCCAGATAAATCAGATAAGCGGCACCGGCCAGCTTGATGATGGTAAAGGCATGTGCGGAAGTCATCAGTACCGCGGACAAGCCAATGGCTGCGAAGACTGTATGCACGAAATCACCCGTTGCGATGCCCAGTCCCGTCATCACGCCCGCCTTGCGACCACCTTGAACCGTGCAGCTGAACACCAAAAGCACTGCGGGGCCAGGAATAAGAAACAAACCCAGGACCACTGCAGCGAAGGTGCCGATAGAGGAAAAATCCAACACGGGCGCTCCTATACGCTGATTCACGTGCCGACAGTCAAAAAAAAGCGTCGTGTGGCTAGGGAAAAAATCCCCCAGCCTCCAATCAACGTCCGCGTGCGGATCCCCGCCCGGTCGGCATGCGGCTATGCACAGATTTAGCGCTCTTGATTCCCGAGTTGGGCCCTTGGCTAGGCCAGCGTGCTTGCTTCAGCGCAGGCTTGGCGCTCTCCGGCTTTGGGTTTTCCTTGTCTTTTTTTTCCACTTGAACCTCACGATCAATGTCGGGCCGAAGCAGGCTGCTGCGGCCCCCACAGGCAGCATAGGCCACATTGGCAGATAAAGCCCACCTTTTCTTGCTCAACGTCGTCGATATCATCGTTAAAAACAAAAACCGGGCCTTACCCAGCAAACAACACATTCCTCTTGCTTCTAGAATGAGGCAATATCACAAGAGCGAGCCGTCGATAATCACACCAGAGACGGGGCTGTCTCTTCGTGCTCAAGAGCTCGAAACGGGTCCAGGCCCCTCCCGCTCCAAAGCGGGTTCAACTTGAAGACCGCCTACCGCGCTCTGGGCATGCCGCCCCTAGACAACAAAGCCCCTTCCGGGGCTTTTTAATGATCTACTTTGTCCTCAATGCCCTGTCTACCTCTTCCATCCATACCTGATCACAGGGCACTGGCTCGGCGGCATGCTGACCGTAGAGCCTGAAGTGCACTACATTGCACCACTCCTGCGATCCGTAATCCGGTCCGTGCCCCTGACCATCTGAAACCCGCAGCTCACGATCCACTTTGCCCAGCCAAGCCTGGCTGCCCACCTTTGCTACCGGCGGAACACTCTGGCATGCAGCCAGCAGAAACAACGATGCAACAAGCCATTTTCGCATAAAGCCTCCTCGGCCTAGAGCGTGGCACAGCTTGGAACGGCGAGCAAGCAAAAGTCCAAAAGCATGAACGACGAGCCCAGGTGCGGTCAAATGCCAAGAGGTTACCTGGCCAACGATTGCTATTCGTCCCAAGCAGGATTCCAAACGGCTTCCCAGACATGGCCGTCGGGATCCTGGAAATATCCGGCATAACCGCCCCAGAAAGTCTCGCCAGCCGGCTTGATGATGGTACCGCCCGCACGGGCGGCCAAGGACATGACGCTATCGACTTCGGTTTTCGACGTCACGTTATACCCGAACGTCATCTCGGTAGAAACGCAAGGACCGCTCCAGATCATCTACTCCAATGGTGATAACCGTGATGCGTGGCTGCATATCTCCCCCAATAACTTATCTGGCCAATTTCAGTCCGGCCAGCATAGCGCAGGCGGTGGAATAAGCCCACGGGCAAACCGCTCATGGTTTGGCCGCCCTACCGAATCATCCACACACTGAGGCAGGCCGGTCACAGGGCCTGAAATGCAAAAAGCCGAACCCAATGTTTCAAAGGGTCCGGCTTCTTATGATCAACACAACACTTGCCTAGTCAGGCAAGCAGGGGATCACATCTTCTGGATCTGGGTAGCGCAAGGGCCTTTTTGACCAACGCCTGCAACGAAGGAAACTCGTTGGTTCTCGTCAAGAGACTTGTACCCAGTGCCTTGAATTTCACTGTGGTGCGCGAAGAGGTCTTTGCCACCGCTCTCTGGCGTGATAAAGCCGTAGCCTTTTTCGTTGTTGAACCACTTCACAATACCGATTTCTGTTTTCAATTTTTGTCCTAATTAATCAAGGGAAAAATAACCCTGAGTGAACTATCCACGTTATTCAAGGATACGGATAGCACTGTTACAAAATAACGCACAAATCTGCACACTTCAGAACCATCACATAGGCGACCGAACGCCTGTAATGCGACTGCTGCAGGAGCGTCCTCGAGCACAAGGGGCAGCACCAGGGTAGTGGAAACTGCTGATGTACTGCGTTGAAATTAAATGAGATATTCCGTTACGCATTCGGTGTAGGTGCCTGATGATCTGCAACCAACCGGTGCGTATACAGCTCAAATTGGCGAGCCGCGAACATGCGGCGCAACCTCAATAAGATCGTCCCCACACGGGAGGGAAATTATGAGCCAGTTGGATCACAACACGATGTGTACCTTGTGCCAAGCGCTGCCGCTTTCTACGCCGCACACCCCACTTCACATCAACATGGAACCAGTGACAGATTTTGAGCGTTGCGGTTCACATGGCGTGCGACGTCTGTACCGATGCTCAGTCTGCTTGACGCATTGGCTCTACCAAAAAGACAAATGGGAGTCGTGCCAGGGCTTCAAACTATGGATCGGCAACCTTGAAAGCTACTGGGAGAACTCCCCTACCGCATCGCCCGCGCGAGCCAGATTTGAGCCAGTGCGGATTTTCAAGGGGTCGATGCGATGACTGTTGACCACTAACACAGGATAAGGGGCCCGACTGCAAAGCGGGCTTTTTTTACATCTGGTGGCAGTGACATGTTGGGTGTGCGCGACCGGCGGTCTGTCGTTCTGATGCCCGAGGCGGCGCCGGTATGCGGGAGTAGGAGATGCTGGACGCCACCGATCTTATAAGCGCGAAGACCTAGAGTCAGCGGCATCACTAGGCAGGCAGAAGGAGGCTGGTGCCAACCTACCCCCAGAAATTAGCCCGAATGTGCGCGCTTGCCGGGACTCTTCTTGCTGCGAGTATGCGCGCCACGCTCCTGGCTAACACGTTGACCCCGCGTTTTCATACTCAGGGTAACGCCCTTGGGAGGTGTAGGAGGAGCAGTACGCTTACGGTCGGCTTCAGTAAAAATTTTGGTGCCCATGGAAATCTCTCCAGTTTGGTTAGCTTGATTTTGTTTATCGTTCACACGGCTTCAATGGGTCGATGACACATACCCAGTGAAGGGCTCATTTATACCAGACGAAGCCGCTACTTCCCGCAATTCCACTCCCAGGTGGCGGCCTCTGTCTCCACGTAGCGCATCAATAGCGATAAACGGCGTACCAACATGTCACTGATCGATCAGTAACTATTTTCCCTTCTCATGTGCTGCGATCTCTGCGGCTGCCTCGGCGTCCATGAGATGGTTGAGTTTGTTCAGGTCGAGCAGCAGGACCTCCCGCCGGCGGATCTCGCCAACGCTGGCCCGCCCCGCCATAACCGGCCGCCAAATCAGGAATTCCCGCTTGATTTCCGGGCGATAGCGCCCAACTGGCCTGGTTGGATTCGGCTCAGGAACAACTGAGCCCCCCCCCAAAGGGCCTGAGAAACTCACCTTAATGACGTGGAACAGCAGCTCCAGGATGTCAGTGAATTCGCGGAATGCCATCGTGCGCCCGGCGGCATCCGCCCTGGCGCCATGTGCGGAAAGATTATCGTCGGCATGAAGCATTGCGGCTACAAGGGCGAATGCCAGCATAAGATCGCCCAGCCTACAGCCAAGTAGCGCCCCGCCCTTCGCAATAGGGGCACCACATGGACGCAACAAACCAAACCTATTTAATTGCAGGGAGATAGCTCGACAAAATGCTGATACTCATCAACGGTGACGAATCTTTTAGAGCTTTTGACGCTGTAAATCAACCTCTTATGGCCACGATAGCCCCGAGAAACATCAATATCAGCACTTCGCCATTGCACATTACTAGGCAAGCTTGAGCCTCTGAAGGGTTCACCACCTATCAACTTCCTGTTGGTTGCGCTAAGTCCCCACAGACTATCTGAGCTTCTCCCAGACCACCCCTGCCTCTTAGCCTCATCAATAGTAATGTAATGAGAAGGAAGCCTTTCATACCGCTTTATTTGTCGAAGCACATTTGCGAGTGCATTCACATCATTGATGGCAGGCTGCCCGTGCTCTGATAGAAATTGGTTAAGCTCTCTCACTTGCTGCTCACAAGAGAGCTGCGCCTGAGCTTTGGCGCTACCTATCGCCATGCCAAGCGCGATGGCACCTATTGCGAGTGCATTTAATTTTCTCATTCTTTATCTATTTAAAGCCGTTAAATGCGCGATTTTATCACTAACAAATATGTCGTTACATTATCCTGAAGCGTGACATTCATGCTATCAACCCCCCTGATGTTTCACGAGCCAAGGCCCGACGGCGCAATCTATAAACGTGCAGGCAAGCCGCTCATGGCATGGCTCCGCACGTTGGAGAAACGGACCTCCCCGCCCTGCTCACCAACGTTGAGCGCTATCACGGCAGACCAGAGACGCGGCTGGCCATCAAGTTGATGATGCGCACCTTCCCACGGACCAACGAACTGCTTTGGGCTCAGTAGAGTGAGATCGACTGGAAGAACGCCTTATGGCTGATACCGGGCGAGCGCATGAAGGGGCGCCTGGCACAAAAGCAGAGCGCACCGGATCACATCGTGCCGCTATCGACTCAGGCGCTGGCAGTATTGGAAAGCTTGCGCCAGCACTCGGGCCACTTTCAATACCTGTTCCCGAACGTCCACAACCGACGTGGTGCCGTCATGAGCAGCGACACGATGAACAAGGCATTGAAAATTATGGGGTACGAGCAGCTTCAGACTGGCCACGGCTTCCGGGGACTGGCCTCGACGATCATGAACGAGCGCAGTGGGTTTCGTCCCGATGCTATCGAGCGGCAGCTGGCGCACCGCGACAGAAACAAGGTTCGACGCGCATACAACCACGCCATGTACCTCGACGAGCGCAAAAACCTCATGCAATGGTGGTCGGATTACTTGGACGAGCAGCTCGAAAAAGCCTCGTAATTTCCATACCCCCATTCCTGTTACACCATACCCCCATCCATACCCCCAAACGATCTGGGACTGGCTTGGCGCAGTTTGGAACGACGAGCAACAAAAAAGCCCCAAAGCATTGATCTTTGGGGCTTTTCTTGGCACAGCTTGGAGCTGTGTGCATGTATTCTGGTAGGCAGTACTGGATTCGAACCAGCGACCTCTACGATGTCAACGTAGCGCTCTAACCAACTGAGCTAACCGCCTGCGGTGAAGAAATGAAATAATAGTCCTTCTACGAAGATGCTGTCAACACTTTTGTGTGAAATTCCTCAAAAAAAGTGATTTTTTTATTTCCCCCAGTCCCCACACGGCACAAAAATCCACTCAAAAAACACTTAAGCTATTGTTTCACAAGAATTAATCATGAAAATTCAATTTTTCCCTGCTAGGCGGCTAATTTCAGCGCCCAAGGAATTCGATACATATAGATACAAATGATTTGTCTCTGAGCCGCATCACCATCGCGCAGGCGTGCAGATTTTTCTATTCAGGATTTCGGCGCAAAAATAGAATATCTGCTTTACGCTCTGGATGCGTATCGGGCCCGATCGGGTACGCGTCTGTACCGGGACTTTTTCGTCATGACCTCCTCTCATCTGCCCCCCCTCCCGACCGATTTGCGTGATCTGCCTGGCGTGCAGGAAAGCCCTCTGGATCCTGTTCGCTACGATCCGCCCAATGACGAGGTCTTTGACGAGAACCCCTGCCTGAGCTGCGGTGTCTGTTGCTCTCATTTTCGGGTTTCTTTCTATAGCGGCGAGCTGGCCGGCGAAACCGGCGGCACAGTGCCTGTAGAGCTGACCACACAGATCGGCCCACTGCGGGCTTGTATGAAAGGAACAGAGCAAGGCGGCGGTCGCTGCATTGCGCTGCGCGGCACACTGGGCCAGCCCGGCATTCACTGTGCCATCTATCTGGACCGGCCCAATCCCTGCCGCGACTACCAGATCTGGGAAGCCGATGGCAGTCCCAACCCAGATTGCCAGCGCCTACGCGCCAACCATGGTCTGCCGCCGCTGCCCCATCGCCCCGCTCCCCAGACTCCGTCCACGCCCGAGCACGACAAGGCGGCATAAGACACTCTTGCCACGAGGCGCCCTCCCCGACCGGCTCTTTCAGAGCCGTTTTTTTGTCCACGACTGAACCCAGACCTAGGACAAAACAGCGTCTTAAAAGCCACCTGCGCTCAGGGTCAAGCAACAGGGCCCAACAAAAAACACGCTACCATGTTGCTTTTGTAGGGCCGCCCGGCCCTGCGTTTTCTGGAGTCGAGGGAATGAAATACCGCAAGCTGGGCAACACGGATGTGGATGTCAGCCTGATCGGCCTGGGCACCATGACCTACGGCGAGCAAAACAGCGAGGCCGACGCGCATGCGCAACTGGATCTGGCTCTGGAACTGGGGGTCACTCTGGTAGACACGGCCGAGATGTACCCGGTGCCACCGTCGGCCGCTACACAGGGGCTGACTGAGCAGTATATCGGCACCTGGCTGGCCAAGACCGGCCGCCGCAAAGACATTATCCTGGCCAGCAAAATCGCCGGTCCGCAGCGTGACCCTAAACGTCCTGGTCATATCCGCGACGGCGCCAACAGCTTGAACCGCCCCAATCTGGAGCAAGCCCTTCACGACAGTCTGCGCCGCCTGCAGACCGACTATCTGGATCTGTATCAGTTGCACTGGCCCGACCGCAGCACCATCACATTCGGCCAGCGCAGCTATCCCTGGAAAGAAGAAGACACGGTTCCCATCGAAGAAACCCTGAATGCGCTGCAGGACTTCGTGCGTCAAGGCAAAGTACGCCATATCGGCGTATCCAACGAAACACCCTGGGGCGTGGCGCGCTATATCGAACTGGCCCGCCATCACGATCTGCCCTTGATCGCCACCATCCAGAACCCCTACAACCTGCTGAATCGGGTCTTTGAAGAAGGACTGTCGGAGTTCTGTCATTACGATGGCGTCGGCTTGCTGGCGTACTCCCCCTTGGCCATGGGCGTGCTGACCGGCAAATACGATCATGGCGCCCGGCCCGCCCATGGACGGCTGACGATTTATGAACGCTTCAAGCGATATGATGGACCCAACGCCCGCGAAGCCGCCCTGGCCTACAACGAACTGGCCCGCCAGCGGGGATTGACGCCTACACAGCTCGCCCTGGCCTGGGTGAATCAGCAAGCCTTCACCAGCAGCAATCTGATCGGGGCTACTACTCTGGAACAATTACGCGAGAATATCGCCAGTGTGGACGTGACGCTGGATCCGGAGCTGATCGACGCGATAAACGACATACATCGCCGCATTCCCAATCCGGCTCCGTGACAACAGGCGGCGCGAAGCGCGCCGCCTGGCCGACTCCCCTTCGATATGCGCGACGCCCATGCGCACATTTCCACAATGTATAAAACAGCCCTTGTTTCCACTGTTTTTTTAAATTATGCTCAAAAAAAGCATAACAAAGGCGGGAGGCAAGCAATATAAGGTCTGCCGGCTTTTTTTTCATTATTTATGCTCATTTCGAGCATCAAGGAAAAGCATGGCTCAGCACTACCCCATCGACGTGTGCCAACCCCAGGCTGGCACCGCGGCTACACTTCAGCGCCACACTGCCTGGCAAGCTGTTCCCGACCCTGCACACACAGCCCTTGGCGCTGCCCAGGCCCTGAGAGCCGAGCTGAATACCCTGCTGCGCCAGCAAGACGCCGTCTTGGTAGCGCATTACTACACCGACCCCGACGTGCAAGACCTGGCGCTGGAGACCGGCGGCTGTGTGGGAGATTCGCTGGAGATGGCACGCTTCGGGCAGGAGCATCCGGCCGGCACCATAGTAGTGGCCGGCGTCGGATTCATGGCCGAATCGGCCAAGCTATTGAGCCCTGAAAAGCGGGTACTGGCCGTGCATGAAGAAGCCACCTGCTCGCTGGACCTGGGCTGCGCACCAGATGACTTCAGGGCATTCTGCGACGCTCACCCGGACCGCACGGTGGTGGTCTATGCCAATACCAGCGCCGCCGTGAAGGCGCGGGCGGACTGGGTGGCAACGTCGTCCATCGCGCTGGATATCGTCCGCCATCTGCACGCCCGCGGAGAAAAGGTGCTATGGGCGCCGGACCGTCACCTGGGCGCGTACATTCAGCAGCAGACCGGAGCAGACATGCTGCTGTGGCAAGGCTCCTGCATCGTCCATGACGAATTCAAGGCCGATGCCTTGCAAGCCCTGATGAAGGAACACCCCCAGGCTCGCGTGCTGGTGCACCCAGAATCACCTTCCAGCGTCATCGCTCTGGCCCATGTGGTCGGCTCTACGACCCAACTGATCAAGGCAGCCTGCGCCAGCAGCGCCGATCTGTTCATCGTGGCCACCGACCAGGGCATTCTGCATGCCCTGCGCCAACAAGCGCCTGGCAAAACCTTTCTGGCCGCTCCCACCGCCGGAGACAGCGCCACCTGCAAAAGCTGCGCCTACTGTCCCTGGATGGGCTTGAACTCCCTGCATGCCCTGAAAGACAGCCTGATGCAAGGGAAAGACGGCGTTCAGATAGACCCCGCGCTGCAGGTACAAGCCCGCCGCTCGCTGCAGCGCATGCTGGACTTTGCAGCAGCCCGGCAAACCAGCCTGCGTGTACAGGCAGACCTGGCCGCTCACAGCACCTTGTTCCAGAACGTGGGAGCCGCTTGATGGGAGCCCACATCGTCATCGTGGGCGCCGGCCTGGCCGGCATCACCCTGGCATTGTCCCTCCCCAACACCGTGTCGGTGACCCTGCTCAGCCACTCTCCCGCGCCTTGCGGCGCCAGCCCGCGCGCCCTGGGAGGGCTGGCAGCGGCGCTAGGACCAGAAGATAGCCTGGAACAACATGTGGAGGACACGCTGGTCGCCGGCGCCCACCACGGCGACCCGCAAGTCGTACGCCACATTCTGCAGGCTGGGCCGAACGCGGTGCAATGGTTACTTGACAGAAACGTACCCTTTGACCGCGGTACGGATGGCGCCCTGCACTTGACCCGCGAGGGCGGTCATGGCCAGCGGCGCATCGCCCACGTCGCCGATGCCAGCGGGCAGGCCATCATGCAGGCGCTGCAGGCCGAACTGGCCAGCGCCGTTCATATCGGCATGCGGCGCTACTGCCAGGTCACGGCCCTGCGTCAAGACGAACAAGGACAGGTCGCCGGCGTTGACATCTACGACAGGCGTCTGGGCACCCATGAAACACTGCACGCCGACAGCGTGGTGCTGGCGTCCGGCGGACTAGGACGCCTGTATTCCCACAGCACCAATCCGGCAGAAGCGCTGGGCGACGGCATTGCCCTGGCGTGGCGAGTCGGCGCGCACATTCAAGACCTGGAATTCATTCAATTCCACCCCACTTGCCTGCGCACTGCCGGTGCCACCTTCCTGCTGACCGAGGCTCTGCGGGGCGAAGGCGGCTATTTGCGGGATGCACAAGGCCGGCGCTTCATGCCTTACTATGACTCCCGAGCCGAATTGGCGCCTCGCGACATTGTTTCCCGGGCCATCGCCGAGCAGATGCGCCGGGACCAGCGCAATCACGTCTGGCTGGATGTGCGTCACCTGGGCGAGCGGACACTGGAACGACATTTTCCGCAGGCGGTCCAGGAAGGCCGCGCGCGCGGATTGGACCTGTCCCGCGATCTGGTGCCGGTAGCGCCAGCGGCGCATTACAGTTGCGGCGGCGTAAAGACGGATTTGCATGGCCGCAGCACCGTGCCCGGCTTGTATGCGGTCGGCGAGGTGGCCTGCACCGGCCTGCATGGCGCCAACCGGCTGGCCAGCAACTCGCTGCTGGAATGCGTGGTGATGGCACAGGCGGCTGCGCGGGCCATCGCACGATCCGATCCCGGTGCGCCCAAGCCCTTGCTGGCAGGTCTGCGTCAGCATCATCAGGACAGCGGCAGTTTGCCCTCCTTGCCGGCCTTGCAAGCTCTGATGCAAGAACACGTGGGGCTGCATCGCCACAGAAGCGGATTGCAACAGGCCCTCCAGACACTGGAGCAGTGGCGCGAGCAATTCAAGCGCGGGACTCTGTCGCCTGATCGTCGCGCCATGGCCTTGCGAGTGGATACCGCCTGGCTCATCGCCCAGGCCGCACTGACGCGCGCCCATAGCCTGGGAGCTCATTTCAGGTCGGATTGATTCGGCCTGAACGTCGGCCTGCGTCCAGAGAACCGCCACAAGCCACCTTGGTTTACCCTGATTGCCCGCCTGCGTCGTCGGCGCTACTGTACGCTTGTCATCGCAGGCGGTATGAAAGAGACCTGTTCACTCAGGCGCCGACGGAGCAACCACCCCGGAAACTCTCAGGCAAAAGGATCGTACCAGCCCGACAATCTGGAGAGCGGCGCACTGCGCGCCCACCGAAGGAGCCCGGCCTGCTGCGCCGGATAAACTCTCAGGTCACAGGACAGATGGGGTATTGCCACCAGCCGGCGGCAATCCACCTCTCAGGAGCCTGTCATGTCTCACATCGCCGTCATCGGCGCCGGTATCACCGGTGTCACCACTGCCTACGCCCTTGCCCGTCAAGGCTTCCAGGTCACCGTCATCGATCGTCTGCGCTACCCCGCCATGGAAACCTCGTTTGCCAACGGCGGCCAGCTCTCCGCCTGCAATGCCGAGGTCTGGAACAGCCGTAGCACCATCATGAAGGGCATCAAATGGATGCTGCGCAAGGATGCCCCGCTGCTGTTCAACCCTCGTCCTAGCTGGCACAAATATAGCTGGATGGCCCAATTCATGCGCGCGATCTCGGGCTATGAGCACAACACCATCGAAACCGTGAAACTGGCCATCGCCGCCCGCGAGCATCTGTACCAATGGGCCGAGGACGAACACATCGATTTCGACCTGGAAAAGCGCGGCATCCTGCACATTTACCACACAGCCTACGGTTTCGAATCGGGCAAGAAGGTCAGCGAACTGCTCAAACGCGGCGGGCTGGAGCGCCACACCGTCACCAACGAAGAAATCCATCAGATCGAACCCACATTGCAAGGCACGTATTACGGCGGTTTCTTTACACCCTCGGACGCCACGGGCGATATTCATAAATTCACACGCGGACTGGCGCGCGCCTGCGAAAAACGCGGTGTACGCTTTTTGCAAGATACTGAAGTGCTGGGCGTGCGCTGCGGTCCGCCGCACCAGATCCAACTGCGTACCGGGGAAGGCGCCGACGCCCAGACCCACAGCCTGCAAGTCGACTCCCTGGTCGTGTGCGCGGGAGTGGGCAGCCGCCACCTGGCCAAGCTGCTGGGCGACTACATCAATATTTACCCGGTCAAGGGTTATTCGATTTCCGCCTATCTGGACACGCCCGAAAGCCAGGCGGCTGCGCCCTGGGTCAGCCTGCTGGACGAAGAAGCCAAGATCGTCACCAGTCGCCTGGGCAAGGACAGACTGCGGGTCGCGGGAACGGCTGAATACAATGGCGAAAACAAAGATATACGGGCTGATCGCATCGCCCCGCTGGTGAACTGGACGCGCCGCAACTTCCATGATGCGGCCACAGACCGCGTAGTGCCGTGGGCCGGCCTGCGTCCCATGATGCCCGACATGATGCCCCGCGTGCAGGCGGGCAGCCGCCCCGGCGTGTACTACAACACCGGCCACGGTCATTTGGGCTGGACGCTGTCTGCCGCCACGGCGCAGATCATCACTCAGTTGATTGTTCAGCGTCAACAGGAGGCCGAGCCCGTTCGATCCGCCACCAGTCCGGCAGCAGCTGCTGCACCCGGCGCTGCCCATAGCGCTCGTCCAGCAGATGCACATAGCCCCGATCCTGTTCATCGCGAATCACACGGCCCGCGGCCTGTGTGACCTTGCGCAGGCCCGGATACAAGTAGGTGTAGTCATAGGCCCGGCGCTCTCCGAACAGCCGGGCCATGACCTGCCGGACGGACTCGTTCACATCGTTGAACTGCGGCAGGCCCAGCGTGGCGATGAACGCCCCCACCAACCGGCTGCCCGGCAGATCCACTCCTTCGGAAAAAGCTCCGCCCAGCACGGCCAGACCTATGCCCTGCCCTTGCGGGGTAAAGCGGGCCAGAAAATCGGCGCGCTGCTCATCCGTCATGGACGGCGTCTGGTACCAGAGGGGCACGTCCGGCGACTGTGCCTGCAACGCCTGACGCACCTGATGCAAGTAGTCAAAACTGCTCAGAAACAATAAATAATTGCCCGGTTCCCGAGCATAGGATTGCGTCACGATGCGGCACAGCGTATCCAGGCTGGCGAGGCGATCCGCATAGCGTGTGGACAAACCGCTGTACTGGCGCACCTGCAATTGCTCGGCCCGATAAGGCGAAGGCACTTCCAGTATGTCGCTGCCTGGCGGTATGCCCAGCAGATCCCGGTAGAAACCGGTCGGTGTCAGAGTACCGGAAAACAGCACCACCCCATGCGCATCGCCATAGCGCGTTTGCAAAAATGGCGCCGGCACCACATTGCGAAGACGCAGAGTGACGCCATCACCCTGCATCAGAGCATCGAACAGAGAGTGCGCGCCGAACTGCCCTGCCAGGTCGGTAAAGAACAGCACCGAAAAATACGCCTGAAGCAAGGGACTGTCCTGCGGCAAAGGATGATCGGCAACATGACTGCCCAGGCGCGCCGACAAGTGCTCGCACTCCTGCAGCAGGTCGGCCGGCACACTGTCCTGTCCCAGGAGACTGCCGCCCTCGTCGGGCAGGCAATCATCCATTACACGCATCAGCCGGCCGAAATAGCGCTTCAATGCCGAAGGCGCGGCCTTGCGCCCGCTGCGCAACTGCTCCTGAGACAACTCAGCCGAATACATGCTGCGGGCGCGATCCAGCAGGTTGTGCGCCTCGTCCACCACCACCGCGCTGCGCCACTGCTGCGCCAGGGTCTGCCCATGCAGCATGGCCGAGGTATCAAAAAAATAGTTGTAGTCACCCACCGCCAGATCCGTCCAGCGCAACATTTCCTGCCCCAGATAATAAGAACAGATGCTGTGCTCGCGGGCCACATTCTGAAGAGCCTGCCGGTCCAGCCGGGCTACAGCGGCAGCCTGTCGGCGAGCCGCCGGCAGACGATCGTAAAATCCGTGCGCCAGAGGGCAGGACTCGCCATGACAGGCCTTGTCGGGATGAAGGCACTGCTTGTCGCGTGCAACCAATTCCAATACCCGCCAAGGACGCGAATCCGGCGGCGACAAACGATCCAGAGCGTCCAGCGCCATTTGCCGGCCTGAATTCTTGGCGGTCAGGTAGAAGATCTTGTCCAATCCGGCCTGCGGCATGGCTTTCAGCCCCGGAAACAGGACGGCCAAGGTCTTGCCGATGCCAGTGGGCGCCTGGGCCATCAGGCAACGGGCATCGCGCTGCGCCCGATAGGCTGCCACGGCCAGTTCGCGCTGCCCCGGGCGAAAGCCGTCAAACGGAAAAACCAGCCCTTGGCATGCCTGGTCACGGCCCTGCCGATGGGCCTGCTCCTGGCGCGCCCACTCCTGGTACAGGCGGCATTGCTGCTCGAAGAACGCCTGCAACTGGGCACGATCGGCATAGTCAGCCAGCGCCGTTTCCGTGTGCTTGTCCACATGAAAATACACGACACTGACCGTCACGCCCGGCAGATCCCGCTCCTGGCACACCATGGCAGCGTATATCATGGCCTGTGCGCGATGCAGGCGCCGGTGATGTTCCGGCACGCGTTCAAGCGCACCCCGGTAGGTCTTGATTTCTTCCAGGCAACGAGATTGGGGATCGAAGCCGTCCGCTCGCCCCCGAACCTTGAGTCCCTCGAACTCCTGTTCAAGCGGCACTTCCGATTCATAATGCGGCGGTCGCTGCAAGCGCACCCGATCATGGCCCTGCATACCTTCCTGCGCGCTGGGCGCAGGCGTAAAGCGCAGATCCAGGTCGCCGCTGCGAGCTGTGAACTCGCACAAGGCGCGCACACCCACCGTCAGGGCATTCACGCGCTCGGTTCCCGGCTGACATGGCAGACCCGGGCTGGAATGCCATGCTGCTCGAAATACGCCAGCCATCGGCGCTGATTATCCTGCAGACGGTCGCCAGGCCCCTTCACCTCGATCAGTTCATACCAATCCAGCGCCGGCAGGAAACGAACCAAGTCGGGCAGGCCCGCGCGGTTGTCGCGCCAATCCAGCAGCATACGCTGGAACACCGCCTTCAAGTGCCGAGCCGGAATACAACGCAAGGCCAGCTCCAGAATGGATTCATTCAGAGCCGGCCAGGTGAGCAAAGGACATTGCAGGCCCATTTTGTCGACCCAGCGCCGGCGAATGCGATCCTGGTAGGATGAATCGTCCAGCCAGGACAGGGCCTGATCAAACAAGTCCTGCCGGCGCGGGACGAAATCCGGACTGCCCCAGTCGGCCGGGCTGCTTTGGTACGGGTGAAAAAATGCGCCCGGCAAGGGCGCGAAGACCGCATCCCAGCACAAAAGACCCATCAAGCCGGGCAGCAAGGTATTTTCGACATACTGCACCGGCGCCAATTCGGTATGCAGATGCGCCATGACCTGCCATTCCACACGCTGCCCGTCGTGGGGCAAGACCAGATAGCTGAACTGTGTACGCACTCGGGCCGGCAGGCATTCGGGCTTGGGCGCCTCGTGCGCTCTGGTTGGCGCCAGGCGCCGCAAACGCGGCAACATGCGGGCGAGCTTCTGCGACTCTGCTTCGCTTTCGGGCTGCGCCCAGGCGCGCAGGAACAGATTCATGGCGCCGTCGCCATCGAGCCTGCGCTCCAGCACCCGCAGCAAGCGATGCCGCGCTCCTGGCCAGGGCGTCTGGCGGTAGGCTTGCTCGGCGCATTCCCACCACGCCTGGCGCTCCGCTTCCTGCCCCAGGCTGAACAGGGTCTTGTCTTTGCGCCGCTGCAGCCAATCGCTGTCGGTCACGATTTCCCCCACCGCCTGCAGGCGTTCCTGCCAAAGCAGGCGATCAGGCGCCTCGGGCGCATCGCGCAAGGCGGACAGGGCTTCGTAGAGACGTACGTCGTCACGATGCCGAAACGCGCGGCTGCCCTGATCCAGAGTCACGGATTCATAACGGTACAGGCCCAGATCACTGAGCACGAACTCCGACCAATCCTGATACTGATTGCCGAAAAACAGCAGTTGCAGCCGCTGCGTCCAGTGCTGGACGGCCGGTGGCAACATCAGCAGGCCAGACGCTGGATACAACGCGCAGGGCCAGTCGCCATACACGCGGCTTTGCTCGCCATGCAGCTCGGCGAGCCACTGCCGGCCGTCGGCCTTGCGCCCGCCGGCAGGCAGAGCTGGGAACATGGCGCGCAGCTCTGCCACTGTGTGCAGTCGGAACAAAGCATCCAGGTCCAGTTCAGGGTCCAAGCGGAGCAGACCGGCGTTCGCCAGTTCCTGGGCAGCGGCGGACAGATCGGGGATTTCGGCATAACGCAGCTTGTCGCTGCGAAACAGCGGCCCTTTGCGCATGAGCAGCCGCACCAACAAAGCCTGCCCCTGCGTAGATGCCTGCAAAAACGCCCGGCCGCAGGCGGCCTGATCCGTTTCCAGCAGATCCAGGCTGTACTGCTGCACCCACCGAACCACTTGGTGGAAATTGTGCAGATAATAAAGAGGGGGGAGTTCCGGAGCGCTCATGATCTGGCTGTGTATTTATCCAGCCATTCTACCACCGGCTCAATCCGGCTGCGACTCCAAGTGCCGCAGCCAGTGGCGCAGCAAGGCGTTCAAGGCCTGACGCTGCGCAGGGTCCAGGCCTTCCAGCAAGCGGTCTTCGTTGGCCAGATGATCCGCCACCACCCTATCCACCAATGCCAGGCCGGCCACGCTTAGACGCACCCGCATGCTGCGCGCATCGTCGGGATCAGGAAGGCGCTCCACCAGTCCGCGCTTTTCCAAGCCTTGCAGACGGTGCGTCATGGTGCCCGAGCTGACCATCAACATGGAAAACAGAGCCGTAGGCGCCAAGGTGTAAGGGGGGCCGGCGCGACGCAGACTGGCCAGCACGTCAAACTCGCCCAGTTGCAGGCCATGGCGGCGAAAACAGTCAGCCATGCGCTTTTGCATGAGCAGCGCCAAGCGCGTCACGCGTCCCAGCAAAGCCATGGGAAGCAGGTCCGGCAAGTCTGGCCGCTGCTCACGCCATTGCTCCACAATGACATCGACAGCGTCTCGGTGTTCAGGGTCGATCACACATC
Source organism: Pseudomonadota bacterium (assembly GCA_023439305.1). Taxonomy (GTDB): domain Bacteria; phylum Pseudomonadota; class Gammaproteobacteria; order Burkholderiales; family Burkholderiaceae_B; genus Alcaligenes. Next base: position 117,263 of record JAEXOO010000043.1, on the reverse strand, counting down.
ACCTCGTTGGTTTTATCTTGATATTAAGATAATTACTGCGTAAACTGCGAACTATCTCGACATCAAGATAAAAACCATGACCCGCCTGCAACTCTGGATTCTGACCTCCCTGACTGCGCTGGGCCCCGCCATCTGGGGCTCCACGTATATTGTCACTACCGAAATCCTGCCAGCGGGCCGGCCCTTCATCGCCGCCTTTCTGCGCTGCTTTCCTGCCGGTCTGATGCTGCTGCTCTGGATACGCAAGGCTCCCGCACGGCGCGACTGGGGGCGGGTGCTGGTATTGGCGGCGCTGAACATTGGTGTGTTTCAGGCCTTGCTGTTCATTGCTGCCTATCGCCTGCCCGGCGGGCTGGCGGCCGTGGTGGGGGCTGCACAACCGCTGGTGGTCATCGCCCTGGCTTGGGCCGTCGAAGGAAAACGCCCAGTCGCTCTGGCCCTGATCGCCAGCGTGGCCGGCATTGCCGGCATGGGCGTGCTGCTGCTGTCGCCTCAAAGCCAATGGGATGCCTGGGGCATGGCCGCCGCCATTCTGGGCGCGCTGTGCATGGCCTGCGGCACCTATTTGTCGCGCCGCTGGCGCAGCAATCTGCCCGTTCTGGCCTTTACGGGCTGGCAACTGCTTCTGGGCGGCCTAATGCTGGCTCCACTGGCGCTGTGGGTGGATCCACCGCTGGACAGCAGCCTGACCAGGAGCCAGGCAGGAGGTTACTTGTACTTGTGCCTGGCCGGCGCACTCCTGTCCTATGCCTTGTGGTTCCGAGGCATCGCCCTGCTTCCCCCCGTCGCCGTTTCCTCACTGGGACTGCTCAGCCCCATTACTGCTGTCATTCTGGGCTGGCTGCTGCTGGGCCAGTCCATGACAGGTGCCAGCTTGCTGGGCATCATCCTGGTGCTGGGCAGTGTATTGACCGTGCAATGGGCCAGCAGCCGCGCCTCTTCCTGAGACACTAAAATACGTTTCCCCTTCCTTAAGCAACTTAGGAAAGCTTTAATGAACAACCTGACTCACGATCTGATCAAGCAACGTGTCTCCACCACCTTCTATGACCGCGAACGCACGCTGAATCGGGCCGACATCGCGGCACTGATCGACCTGGCTACCCGCGCGCCATCGGCCTACAACATGCAGAACTGGAGCTTTATCGTCGTCCAGTCCGAACAAGCCAAGCAGCGCCTGCTGCCCATTACCTATGGCCAGCAGAAAGTGTTGGATGCCGCCGCCACCATCATTGTCTGCGGCCGCCTGGATGGACACACTCGTCTGCTGGACAAGCTTCAGCCCGCTCTGCAACAAGGCACGGTACAAGAAGACGTGGCACGCAAATGGGCCGATGTCGCGCACCAGAACTACCACGATAAAGCTCAGCGCCAACGCGACGAGGCCATCCGTTCGGCCTCGCTGGCCTCCATGACGCTGATGCTGGCCGCCCAGGCCCAAGGCCTGGCCACCGGTCCCATGATAGGTTTCGACGTCGATGCTCTGGCGCGCGAGTTCGGACTGGACGAGCACGAAGTGCCCGCCATGCTGATCACCGTAGGCTACGCATCCGAGGGCAACTGGAGCCAGAAACCCCGCGTGGACGTGCAATCGGTACTGCGGTTCGTCTAAGCGACCCTAGCGAAGCTGCGTCGGCAGGTGCCGGCGCAAATAGCGCAACAACAGCCCCAGGGTCGGCATGCGCCGCAACTCCGGCGCATGCAACAGGTACACAGGCCGCGCCCGCGGCGTGTAGGCTTCCAGCACCGGCACCAGGCGACCTGCATCCAGGTCAGCCTGCAGCAGGACTTTGGGCTGCATCAGCAGCCCCGCCCCGGCTACGGCCGCACGGCGCAATGCTTCTCCTTTGTTGGCAGCGAAGCCGCTGCGCGCCGGCCATGACACCGGACCGGCGGGGCCTTGCAACTGCCAGGCCGAACGCGCACTCCAGACCTGATGCCACAAACATTGATGCGCCTGCAGCTCGTCCAGGCTGATGGGCATGCCGCGCCGCTCCAGATAGGCGGGCGCTGCGCATATCACCATTTGGTACAGCCCCACGCCGTGCGCCACCAGCTCCAGGTCCGCCGCAGGTTCGCCCACTCTGAGCGCCAGCTGAATCTGGCTTTGCCGCAGATCCACCACATTGTCATCCAGCTCCAGCTCAACGCTGACGCCTTCATGCTCCAGGCAAAAACGCGCCAGTTCAGGCGCCAGCACGCACTCCCCCAGGGTGACGGCCGACGAAATGCGCAAGCGCGCCAGGGGCTGATCGCGCCGGCTTTCCACCACCCGTTCGGCACGCCGCACGCCGGCCAGCACAGCATAGACTTGCTCCAGGTACGCTTCGCCCACCTCCGTCAGCTGTTGGCGACGCGTCGTACGAAGCAGCAAGGGCGCACCCAGGCTGTCTTCCAGACCTTTGACGTATTTGCCTACCATGACGGCAGACATATCCAGTTGCTGGGCAGCCGACGCAAAACTGCCCGATTCCACGACTTCCACAAACACCTGCATGGCGCGCAAAGTATCCACGATCTGCCCCCTTCGCATGAATATTTGGCAATCAATTCTGATTGCTAACCAATAGTTAGTAAAGCACAAACTCCACGCTACTGGGTTTCCTGCGGACTGGCGCGCACACTGGCGCTACGTTACTTTTCTTACGGAACACATCATGAAAATTGTATTGGTCGGGGCCAGCGGCATGCTGGGCCAAGCGATTGCGGACGAACTCTCGAACCATCACGAACTGATCCGCGCCAGCCGGCACGGCCAGGATGAACAGGTCGATATTCTTGACCAAGCCAGCGTACAAGCCTTGTTCGAACGAGTGGGTGCTTTTGACGCACTGGTGTCGGCGACCGGCTGGGTGCATTTCGGCCCCTGGGAGCAGATGCAGCCACAGGATATGCAAGCCAGTCTGGACAACAAGCTGATGGGGCAGATCCGGTTGGCATTGCTGGCCCGGCCTTTTCTGGCGCCAGGCGGTTCGATCACCCTGACCAGCGGCATCGTGGGAGACCAGGCGCACATCCTGGACGGCGCAGGGGCCGCCACGGTCAACCAGGCCTTGCAGGGATTTGTCCAGGCCAGCGCGCAGTACTGGCGCGAGGGACGCATCAATCTGTTGAGCCCCACCGTATTGATCGAGTCCATGAAGGATTACGGCCCTTACTTCCCAGGCTTCGAGGCCGTGCCCGCCGCGCTCGCCGCACAGGCCTGCCGCCGCAGCGTGGAAGGCGTGGAGACGGGCCGCATTCTGCGCGTCGGCTACGCCTGATCAAGCCGTCGGAGCACGCAGGCATGCACCGGCTTGATCAGGCGGCTTCGCCCAGCACCAGAGCCAGGTCGGCGGCAAAGCGGGCCGCCTGCTCGGCCGACAGATTAGAAAAGGTCAGCCTCAGTCCTTGCGCGGGCTGACCGACGCCGAATACTTTGCCCGAGCGCAGCATCCAGCCCCGCGCCGCCAGGCCGGCCAGCACCGGCTCGGCGTCCCGGTCCAAGGGAATCCACAGATTGAAGCCGTCGTCGCTGTCCCAAAAAGTGATGCGATGCTTCTTCAAGGCTTGCATGGTGTACTTCCGGGCCTGCCCGTAGGCCAACTGGCCCGCCCGCGTCTGCGCCACCAGAGTCGTGTCGGTCAGGCCATGCACGACCATCTGCTGCAACAGATGGCTGACCCACTGCGCGCCCGAGGCCAAGCGCTGGGATACGCGCTCGGCGGTCTGGGCGTCCGACGCCACCAGCGCCACACGCAGATCCGGCCCCAGCCCTTTGGAGACGGAGCGGATCAAGGCCCAGCGCAGATGACCGGGTGGAATCACATTGCGGTACGGACTGCTCGCCAGCATCCAGAAGTGATCATCGACCATCAGCAGGACTTCGGGATAACGGGCCAGAATCTGCTCGATCTGGCGCGCACGCCCCCGGCTGAGCGAGCAGCCCGTCGGATTGTGCGCGCGCGGCGTCAGAATCAGGGCACGCACGCCGCCCGCCAGCGCCTGCTCCAAGGACTGCGGCACCATCCCTTCCGGATCCACGGCGATGCCCACCGGCTTCAAACCCAGCGTGCGCACCGCGTTGATACTGCTCAGGTAACCGGGGTCCTCTATGCCGACCTTGTCGCCCGCCAGCAGAAACGCCTGCAGCAGACGCTCGATGGCATCCACCGCACCATAACTGACATAGTGGGCTGTGTTGAGCGGTGTATCTTTGTGAAAGATCTGCTGGCACACCGCCCGCAGTTCGGGCATCAGCGGGTCCACCCCATACAAAGACTGGGCGGAACCTCGCACGCCTTGTATGAGCTGAGCCGGGGTCGGCAGATACTGAGGCGCCGGATTGCCGCTGGCCAGGTCCTGCAACACGGAACTGGCGCCGTGGCCCTCCCGCGCCAATTCCTGAATCGACTCCCGGATGCGCGTGCCCCGCCTCCCCTGGGCGTCAGCCACCCCGGCCGACACCAGCCTTTTGTAGGCCAGCGCCACCGTGTTACGGTTAAGACCCAGCGTCTGGGCCAGCTCGCGCACCGGCGGCAGCACTTGACCTGGCAGTATCTGCCCCAAGGCCACCTGCTGCCGGATATCGTCGAATAGTTCTTTCGCGTTGCTTCCCTGGATATTCATTTTGACCTATGACATAATGATTAATGCGGCCTTCAAGGTCGTACCTTCTTTTTCTACCTTGTGATGCGCCATGTCAGATTCCGCCCCTGCCCTGCTTCATACCGAACATTATCCCACCTCTACCAGTGTAGATGCATTTCGCCAACGCATTGCCCTGGTACAAGACCGAATTGATCAGGCCTGCCTGCGACACGGACGGGCGGCGGGCGACGTGCGCCTGCTGACCGTCAGCAAGACATTCGGCACGGACCGCATCCGCCTGGCCTACCAGGCCGGCTGCCGCATGCTGGGCGAAAACAAGGTGCAGGAAGCCGAACGCAAGTACGAAGAACTGCACGAAGAATTGCCGGATCTGCACTGGTCCGTCATCGGCCATCTGCAAAGCAACAAGGCCAAATCCGTCGCCCGCTTCGCTTCCGAGTTTCAGGCGCTGGACAAGCTCAAGACAGCCGAAATCCTGGACCGCCGCCTGCAGGCCGAAGGCCGCAGCCTGGATGTATTCGTCCAAGTCAATACGTCGGGCGAAGCCAGCAAGTTCGGCCTGCACCCCAGCGAAGTCCACGAATTCGTGCGCGCCCTGCCCCAGTTTTCGGCGCTGCGCGTGAAGGGCCTGATGACTCTGGCGCTGATGGCGGCGGAACCCGAACGAGTGCGCCCCTGCTTCGCCCTGCTGCGCACACTGCGCGAACAACTGCGCAACGACATCGCGCATGCGGAAGGCATGCACGAACTGTCCATGGGCATGTCGGGCGACTACGAAATCGCCATCGAAGAAGGCTCCACCGTGGTACGCGTGGGCCAGGCCATTTTTGGCGCTCGATCCACGCCCAATAATTATTACTGGCCCGAAGCCCAAGAGGAAACGCCATGAATCCCATGCGCCTGATCATCCGCCAGGACGGCAAAGAAACCGCACAGCTCCAATCCAGTCCCTGCTGCACGCCCGACCAGTTACGCCAACTGGCGCGCCACTTGCTGACACTGTCCGGCTGCGAACTGGAACTGCAGCAATCCTGCGGCGAGCGGCGCATTCTGGACAGCGGCCCCACTGGTCTGCGCGTTCTGTGCGCGGAAGTCCTCTACGAAAAAAATGATCTGAACTCCTGGCTGCAAGCAGACGCGCAGGCCCTGACTGTCTGATACCCACTGCCTTAAAACGCATTACACCCCGCAAACCGGGCTTGCGCCCAGGTTACGGGGTGTAATTTTGTTCGAAGCCCAACAGGGCTTCGGATAACAGGCAAGACTTAGCGGTTGACCTGCTTGGCCGGCAAGGCATAGGCCAGCAGGCAGCTCACCATCAGGCTACCGGCAAACAGCCACAGGGCGGCGCTGCCCGAGCCAGTCAGGTCGGTCACCCAGCCGATCAGCGAGTTGCTGACCAGGCCGGCGATATTGGCCAGCGAACACGCCAGCGCGAAACCCGTGGCGGCCGCCGTGCCTTTCAGGAATGTGGCGGGCAGGCTGAAGAACACCGGCACAGCGCCCATGATCACGCCCGAGGCCACAGTAAAGGCCAGAACCGTCAGCCAGGCATCGTGGGCTACATACGTGCTGGCAACCAGCGCAATCGCACCGATGGTCAATGGCACGATCAAATGCCAGCGGCGCTCGCGGCGGCGATCAGAGCTGGCGCCGATCCACAGCATCCCGACCACGCCGGCCAGGGAAGGAATGGCGGTCATCAGGCCGATCTGGAAAGGATCCTGCACACCCGCGGCGCGAATAAAGGATGGCATCCAGAAGCTGATCGAATAGGTGCCCAGCAAAATGGAAAAGTCGATCCCGCCCAGCATCCATACTTTCAGGTTGAAGAACCCGTCCTTGAAGCTGTGCTTGACGCCCTTGCCTTCAGCGTCGTCGGCTTTCAAGTCAGCGGCCAGACGCGCTTTTTCTTCGGCATTGAGCCACTTGGCCGACTGGTAATCGTTAGGCAGCGCCCAGAAGGTCAGGATACCCAACAGCACACTGGGGATGGCCTCCAGGAAAAACAGCCACTGCCAGCCGCGCCAGCCGTTCATGTGATCGAAGTGCCCAATGATCCAGCCCGACAGCGGGCCGCCGATCACGCTGGACAGCGGCAGGCCTATCATGAACAGCGCGATGATCTTGCCGCGCCGATAGGTAGGAAACCACAGTGTCAGGTAGTACAGCACGCCGGGCAGAAAGCCGGCTTCCGCCGCGCCCAGCACAAAGCGCAGTACATAGAACTGCTCGGGCGTGGTGACGAACATCGTCATGCCCGACAGCAGACCCCAGGTGATCATGATGCGTGCGATCCACAACTTGGCGCCCACGCGTTCCAGGATCAGGTTGCTGGGCACCTCGAACAGGATGTAGCCCAGGAAGAACAAGCCGGCGCCCAGACCGTAGGCGGTCTCGCTCCACTGCAGGTCTTCGAGCATCTGCAGCTTGGCGAAACCCACATTGATACGGTCCAGGTACGCCGCCAGATAACAAAAACACAAGAACGGGATCAGGCGCCAGACGATCTTTTTATATAGATCTGCGTTGTGCGCCGGATCCGCAGCGACTGCGGGACTGGGAATGGATGAATGCACCTTGTAAATCTCCAGATAATTATTGGTATGCCTGGTAAACCAGAAAACTCCGCATGGTCAGCGCCATCCATAGACACAGCCCCACACCAAAGCCTTGCCGCCCCCAAGACAGCGAGCAGTCTGCACTGCTCATACTTCGTACCTGCACCCGCATCGGTGCATCTGCATGCCTCGACACGGAAAAACGGCCGCATGCCCGGCGCCTCCCCCAAGAAGGACGGCCAGGCATGAAACACGCTGGAACCAGCTCGTCGCGCAGATCGCTCCTGCGCGACGGGCTGTTCACGATCAGACGGACTTCAGTTCCTGGCCGTACAGGTCGTAGCCATAAACCCAGGCGGGATCTTCCTGCGTGCGCAAGAAGGTATTGGCGTTGGACACCGACTGGACACGCGTGGCGCGCTCCTTGCGGTTGGCCTCGTACAGTTCGAATGCCGTACGGTGATCTTCCAGGCCGGTTTCCTGCAGACAGCGGGTCAGCATGGCAGCGTCCTCAATGGCCATGCACGCGCCCTGAGCCATGTGCGGCTTCATGGGGTGGCAGGCATCGCCCAGCATGACCAGGCGACCACGGCTCCACAGCGGCAGCGGATTGCGATTGCGCAAAGGCCACTTGGTGATGCTTTCGGTGGACTTGATCAAGTTCTGCACCGTGGAATGGTAGCCTTCGAAAGCCCCCAGCATTTCTTCCTGCGAACTGTCCACGAAAGCGCCCTGAAAATCCCAGGCTTCGTGGGGAACACCGGTCACGAAGTAGTATTCGTCGCGCTTGCCGGTGGTGTAGTAGACCATCATGTGACGATCGTCCGTCCACCATTTCACACAGTCCTCGAATTCGTCGGCGAACTGAGCCAGCTTATCGCCGCGGATCAGGGCTCGGTGGGCAACCCAACCGCTGTAGATCGGGTCTTCGACGCCCAGCAGGGTTTCGCGGATCTTGGAATGGATGCCATCGGCGCCGATCACGATGTCAGCCTTGACCTTGGTGCCGTCGGCAAATGCCAGATGCACACCATCGCCTTCGTCGACAATGGTTTCCAGGCGCTTGCCGAAATGAACCGTGCCGGGCTTGATGCTCGCGATCTGCAAGGCGTGCATATCACCGCGGTGCACGGTGATGTAGGAGGCGCCGTATTCTTTCTTGGCAAAATCGCCCAGAGGAATGCGGGACAGGTAGTCGCCGGTCTCACCATCGCGGCTGAACCAGAAATCGGGATGCGAGCCCATATCGTCCAGGGCTTTTTCCAGACCCATGCGACGGAAAATCTTCATGACGTTAGGGCCTACGTGGATGCCAGCGCCCAGACGCGAAAACTCGGGCGCCTGCTCGAACACTTCCACGTCAAAGCCTGCCTGCTGCAACAGAGTCGCTGCCGCGGCTCCGCCAAGACCAGCTCCCACAATCGCAATCTTGACTGTTTTTTCCATTTATAAGCTCCTGATCACGGCATCCAGAAAAGAACGCCTCATACACATTTTTTAGTAGTGTACACACTATTTATAATGATGGAAATAATGTTCAGCACTAGGGTTTGCACTAACTTGTCAAGGATGTGGGTTTGATTTTTATCAAACATAATTTTTCTTTTACTTTATATAAATCAACAACTAGCCAGAAAAAAATCCACTCTCAGAAGCTGTTTTCTGAACCCTGAACAAAATTCTGAGTTTTTCACTTAATTGAAGTGTATAGACTCATTTAAACTCAGGTCTACTCTATATATAGATATGTACGAAATCGCAGCCTGGTGATCTGGATCATGACGCCGGGCCTCGGCGCGCAGGTATACTGCGCTATTGGGCCAAGAACCAGGCCTGCCCGCCGCACAACAACACTCAGAACAACCATGCAGCCTACTGACTCTCTTCCCGACTTCGACGCCCATCCTTACGACGTGACCGAGCAGATTGGCCACTTGTTGCGCAAAGCCGGCCAGCGGCACACCGCCATTTTCCAGCAGCATGTGGGCGATACCCAGCTCACCGCCATCCAGTTCGTCACGCTCTGCGCCTTGCGCGACCATGGCGCCAGCTCCCAGACCGAACTGGTCGAGGCCACCGCCGTGGACCAGGCCACTATACGCGGCATCATCCAACGCCTGAAATCCCGCGACCTGATCGAGCTGGCCCCCGACAAGGACGATAGACGCAAAGTCATCGTCAACCTCACGGATGAAGGGCTGGCTCTGCTGGATCGAGTCATACCGCGCGCCAAGAAGATCAGCGAGCTGACCATGGGCAACCTGAATCCCGCCGAGCGAGTCGCCATCGTTTATCTGCTGCGCAAAATGATAGACAGCGACCTGGCCCCTCAAGGCAACTGAGCCCCAAAACAGCCTGCGGGCTGTTTTTTATTCGCCCCATAAGATATATTTGAAATATATCTTCAATGACCCGGTCCATCATGATCCCCTTAACTACCTCGACCACTCCGCCCCCTGCGCAATGGCGCGCTTTTCTGGAATTGGGCTTTCGCCCCTTATATCTATTGGCCACCCTTTGGGGAGCGGTCAGTATCGCCCTGTGGCTGTATGCGCCCGGCTGGCTGGCCAACGCCGCCATTCCGGGACTGTTCTGGCACGCGCACGAAATGCTCTGGGCCTTCATCGGCACCATCGCGGTGGGCTTTCTGCTGACCGCCAGCGCCACCTGGACGGGCCAGCGCACGTTGCGCGGCCCTGCCCTCGGTCTGCTGTGCCTGATCTGGCTGGCTGCACGGCTTTGCCTGCTCGCCCCCGGCGGCGCGCTGCCTGCGCTGATTCTGGACTCGCTGTTCTACCTGATCGCCGCCGCAGAGCTCGCGCGCGTCATTGTGCTGGCCCGCAATCGCCGCAATTACGGCATACCTCTGGCGATGCTGGCTCTAGGCATCAGCCATGCCCTGTTCCTGGGCAGCCTGATCCAAGGCCATGACCCCATGCCTTACTTCTATAGCGGATTCTGGACCATGGCCTTGATCACTCTGTTGATCGCGCGCCGCGTCATTCCTTTTTTCAGCATGCGCGCCATCCCCGGCCTGGCTATCCCCATGCAGACCCGCAGCGGCCAATGGCAAATGGGTTTGAGCGCCCTGGCCATAGGCTTTTCTTTGCTGGGATGGCGCCAGCCGCTGGCCGCCTGCCTGGCCGCCTTGGGCGTGATCGCGCTGGTGCAATGGCTGCGGTGGCGTCCCTGGTGCAGCCGCCGCCTGCCCTTGCTGTGGATTCTGTATCTGGGTTATGCCGGCCTGGCCGCCGGCTTGCTGAGCGCCGCCGCCTACGAAATCGGCTTGCTGCAGCGCGCCGCCTGGCCCGTGCATATCCTGGGCCTGGCCGGCTTCAGCGTCATGATCATCGGCATGCTGACTCGCACCGCACTGGGGCACCTGGGCCGTCCCCTGAAGGCCTCTCCCCGGCTGGTCGCAGGCTACCTGCTGCTGCTGGCCGCCACCGCCCTGCGGCTGCTGGCCCTGATCCCCAGCGCCTGGAGCCTGCCCCTGCTGCATCTGGCCGGTCTGTGCTGGATTCTGGCCTTGCTCAATTACCTATGGCAGTTCACGCCCATGCTGATCCGCCCACGACTGGCCTGATCCGAACGCGGCGCGCGCGCCACAGTTATACATGCGCAACGCGCACGCCGCTCTGCGCCGCTTCCAGCAAAACAGCGGCCTGCTTATACTGAACAGGCACGTCGGCCCGCCCCCAAGGCCTGGCCCGACGCGGGAAGGATTCTCCTGAATCCCAGATTGTCTCCTGTCTGTTCCATCATGCCTGCTCTCCCGGCCCGCTCGCACCCGCGCCGCATTCCTCTTCTGGGCCTGGCCGCCCTGATCCTGCCATTTTCCGCCTTCGCCGCAACGCCTGACTGCCACGCCGTCCGGGACCTGGCTTTTGTCGGCCATATGGACGACGACCTGCTGTTCATGAATCCGGATTTGTCCAATGCCATTCAGGCCGGCGGCTGCGTGCAAGTGGTCTACCTGACCGCCAGCGAGCGCAAAGGCGGACTGGACTATATGTACAGCCGAGAGCGCGGCGTGCGCGCCGCCTATGCCTATATGGCCAATCAGCCCGACGAATGGGACGAACAGCGCCTGGCCCTGGGCCGCCACAGCGTGGCCCACTTCACGCTGCGCGGCAACCCCAGGGTTCAGCTCAGTCACATGCGGCTGCAAGACCCGTGGCTGGGCAAAGGCTGGGGCAGCCTCACACCGCTCAGCCGAGCCGAGTCCGTCCCCGGGCAGACAGTACAGACTCTGGACGTCCCCGAACAGAACTTCGATCGCGAGGACCTGGTCCAGACGCTGGCAGCCCTGATTGCCGTGTATCGCCCCACCACGATCCGCTACCTGGACGACACCAATCCCGTCCCCTACACCAAGCTATGCTGGCGCTGCCCGGGCCATGGCCATCCGGACCATATCGCCAGCGCCCGCCTGGTACGCGATGCCATGAAGGCCATTCCCGGCAACTACGCCCAGATCGGCTACCTGGACTACCCCACGCAAGAACACGACAGCAATCTCAGCGTGGCCGAGATCCAAAGTAAAACCGACATTTTCCGCCGCTACGCCTGGAAAGACGGCCATTATTGCAAAGGCCCCGAAAACTGCCAGGAGCCGGCCGGCCCCGCCGCCGCCTGGGTGCAACGCGCCTACTACGCCAGCCGCCACAACTCCGAAGCCGGCCTGCTGGTCGATGCCACCGGCCAACTGGCACTGGTCGCCCCCGGTGAACAGAATGACGCCATCAACCAATGGGACTCAGCGCGCCAGCGCTGGAACACGCTGGGCGGGCGCACCGCCGACGCCCTGACCGCGTTTCACTATCCAGACGCCTCACCCGGCCTGTTCGCCCGCGACGCCACCGGCGGCATCTGGGTCAATCGCCAAAACGGCCAGGGCCAATGGCAGGGTTGGCAGGCGCTGACCGGAGCCCGCCTGCTGCATGTGCCCGTCGTGGCCAGCGGACTGTCCTTGGCGCTGGGCATGGGCACCGATGGCCGCTTCCACTGGAGCGCGCCCAGCGGGCTGGACCACGGCTGGTCGCCCTGGCAGGCATTGCCAGCACTGGAGCAGGCCTACAGCCAGGCGGCCATTGTCGCCGATAAGAATGGTCTTCCGCGCGTGTTCGCCGTCACCCAGGATGGCCGCTTGTTCCAGACCCGCCAGGACAGCCAGCGGCGCTGGCAGGACTGGCTCGAACTGCCCGCCCCCCTGAGCAACGGCGGACTGGCGGCGATCCGCAATGCACAAGGCCAGATTGAGCTGTATCTGCGTGACAAGAGCAGTCAGCACCTGCTGCGCCTGACCGAACAGACACCCGACACAAACTGGGCGCCTGCGCATGACATGGGCATACGCTATGTGGGGCGCCCCGCCCTGACCCTGGACGAGCAGAACGATGTTGTTCTGGCGGTTCAGGAAGCGGCCGCGGGCGCCATCTTGCTGGTGGACAAGGACGCCGTCACCCGGCTGGAAGAGCACGCCGCCTCGTCGCCCGCCCTGCACGAACAACACGGCGTGTTGTACCTGGCCAGCCGCCCGGTCGGCCCTGTGCAAAGCTATCGCCTGCTGGCCCGCCGCCAGGGGGTCTGGTCTCAAACCGCCCTGATTGACAAGCTGCCCAGCGGCGGCGGTACATCGTTCGCCCCCTCGGCCGAGCCCGTACTGCGCGCGCAAGCCAGGCCGTAAGGCCGTATTTTTGGCCCGTCACTACCTCCTGACGTCGCGGTCAGGTATCTGGATGAACGGCGGCGCGCTGTCATTCGTAACAAAAAAAAGCCCCTTTTTCAAAGCCCCGCCCCCCAAGAAGCGGCATGACGGCGTAAGGCGGAGGCCCGCAGCCGCATTTCTGTATGTATCCAAGCGTGCCTAGCGGGTAGCATTCTGTTGCCGGCTGCTGCGATCGCAAACGCCACTCCAGTACAATCGAGCCCGCTGACGTGCGTTTGAGTCGATTGTCCCAGGCGCACTCCCTTTTCAAACTCCAAACAAAAACCATGAAGCCTTCCACTCTCTTTGCCGCTATTCTCGGTGTTCTTGTCGGTGCCGGTGGCGCCGTCTACTACTATCAAGAGCAGGCAGGCTCGGCTCCCAAGGCCAAGCCTGCCGCCGCGGCTTCCGCCTCCGCCGCCGCGCTGGCCATGGATCAGAAAACGGGCGGCGAACTGACCAGCCAGAGTTTTCTGAACCTGAGCGACGGCGTTCGCAGCGCACTCTACGACGTCAAAACCGAGGCGGGTCAGATCGTCAAGATCGCCGTGACCGGCCCCTTGCGCGCCCAGATCAGCGTGCTGCGCGATGGCGAGCTGCTCACGCGCAGCCAGCGGTGCGATGAATGCCCGGTCAGCGACGACAAGAACAAAGCGACGACGCTGGGCTTCAAGGCCGATTTCAACGATACCTACCAGGTCGTCGTCAGCGGGTATGACACCAGCGCCTACGGCCCCTTCCAGGTCCAGGCCAGCACGCTCAAATCCTACTCGGGTGAAGCACTGACCGCCGGCCAGAACATCAATGACTGGGCACTGGGCGGCCAGAAGCGCTATCGCCTGAATATCGAAAAAGACGGCCTGTACCGCATCGACATGAAAGCTGACCAGAACAGCCTGGACTCCTACCTGAAGCTGATCGACAAACGCGGCATGGAACTGGTGTCGGACGATGACAGCGGCGATAATATGGACGCCCGGATTCAGGTCTATCTGAAAGCCGGCGAGTACATCGTGCAGGCATCGTCGGCCAACGGCTCGCAAAGCTTCCACGGGGGGTTCAGCCTGGACATCCAGCAGCAGGAAATCACGACGCAACCAGATCTGAAAGACGGCGATGCGCTGAGCCTGGACGGCGAAAACCGCACGGGCCTGTTCACCGGCCAGAACCAATCCTACTCCTTGACACTGAGCGAACCCACCCTAGTCACCCTGCAGCTGAATACCCAAGGCTTTTACGCCGACCTGCAACTGGGCCAGCTGACTGGTGTCCAGTCCAATGACGACCTGCACCAGCAACGCATCCGGGCCGTCCTGCAGCCGGGCGAACACCATGTCAACATCGCGGGCTCCATACAAGCCGGTCTGTACACGCTGAACGCCTCCGGCCAGCCGGCTCCCGCCAATGCCGGCGGCGGCACCTTGCGCGTGGGCGAACCGCGCCAGGCCATCATGCTGGAAGGCGTCACCCGCGATGTCTACAAAATGACGGTGCGCCAACCCGGACGCTACCTGATCGACATGACCTCGCCGGTATTCGATACCTACCTGGTGCTGAGCCAGAACGGCCAGACTATTGTTGAAGACGACGACAGCGGCGGCGACATGAATGCCCGACTGGAAGTGGAACTGCAGGCCGGCGAATACGAGCTGCAGGCCGTGTCGTTGGGCGACAGCAGCCGCGATATGGAATACGAGATCGTCGCACGCCGACAGTAGTCGTCCAGATACAAGACTGTGGACGAAAACCGCCGCGCAGAGTCATTCTGCGCGGCGGTTTCTGTTTGTGTTCCTGGCCGAGCGGGCCAGGCCCATCAGTACAGGCCCAGGCGCGCCAGCGCCGTCTTGAGTTCCACCCGGGCGGGTTCACCCAAGGATTGCAGCGGCGCCGGCAGACAGGGCCCCGACACCAGACCCAGCAACTCGGCCGCCGTCGCCAGCACGCGCAGGCTGCCATAACGGGCGTTCAGGTTCCACACGCTTTGCCAGCGCGCCGACAAGGCGTGGGCAGGCCGTTCTTGACCCGCCTGGGCCACCCGGCAAATAGCCATCATATCTTGCGGAAACAAACCGCCCAGAACCGAGCACCAGGCCTCACATCCGGCCATCAGTCCCGCCACTGCCGACGCATCGCCGCTGACACCCACGCCGACCCCGGACGGCAACAACGCCCGGAGCCTGCTCATGCGCTCCTGCGCCTGCGGTAGTTGCAAAGGAACGGCCGGGATCTTGATGGTGCGTACCTGGGGCAGCGACGCCAACTGCCCCAGCAGTTCATCGCTGCAGGCGAAATGGGTTGTGGCCGGATTGTCATACACCACCAGCGGCACCGAGGCTGCATCGCTGAGACTGCGAAACAGTGCATACACTTCGTGATCGCGCAACACCTGATAACACATGGGCGACAGCATCAACGCGGCCGCTCCGGCTTGCTGAGCGTCCTGCGCCAGGTCGAGCACATCGCGTGCGCCCAGTGCGCTGACGCCCACCACCACGGGAATCCCTGCCGCCTGCGCCACCGCTTGCCGAGCAATTTGCGCACGCTCCTGCCGAGTCATGTAGGCGAAATTGCCCGTCGAGCCCAGCACACAGATGGAATCCACTCGCGC
This sequence comes from Pseudomonadota bacterium, assembly GCA_023439305.1. Classification (GTDB taxonomy): domain Bacteria; phylum Pseudomonadota; class Gammaproteobacteria; order Burkholderiales; family Burkholderiaceae_B; genus Alcaligenes. The sequence goes on along the minus strand of JAEXOO010000043.1, from coordinate 101,794 downwards.
CCGCTTGAGGCGCTCCATCAAACGTTCAAATCCCGCCTCGTCCGGCCTGCCCTGATAAAAAGGAGTCAGAGGATAGGCGCACAATCCTGTCAGCATGACATGTGCTCCCTGTTTAAATCTCTATTTTGTCATAGAACAAAATAAATAAAAGCCGATCGACTCGTTCCTGCATCGTAACGTCGTCCTGCTGCCGCCGATTGACTGAATCTTTCTTGAAAATATAAATGCAAATCATTATTATTAACGATCAAAGACAGACCTTTTCCTCAGGAGCAACGCATGCAGACTCTTACCCAACAGCCGCAGCACGCTTTTGCCCAGACCGATGAACTCCTGTCCTGGCAGACGCTGATCGTACAAGGAAACCAGGCTTTCCAGGCGTGCGACTACAGCGCCGCGGCCCAGCGCTATCAGCAGGCGGGCGCACACGTGCGCCCCCTTCTGTTCAACGATATCGAACACGCCGACGCCACCATCGCCGCCTGGGTGATCGCCCACCTGAACCTGGCGGACGCCTGCGAACAGCTGGGACAATCCGACAATCAAGGGCTGCATCTGTGTACGGCCCACGAAACCTTGTGCCGCGCCGCCGCCAACCCTCGCCTGGACGATACATGGCGCATGGCCGCCTGGCGGCACAGTCGCCGCACGTATGCCGAGCTGTCGCGCTTTGCCCGCCGCTACCCTCATCACATGCCGGCCTGCGCCGCCCTTTTTCTGGGCGTCACAGGCACACAAGACCGCTCAGCCGCTCATTAAGGTGCAGCGCCCACGCGTTGCGCTCTTCGTCGTCCGACCCAGGAGTTGATCAATGCCTTACACCCTGCCTTCCATACCCTATGCCTACGATGCGCTGGAGCCACATATCGATGCGCAGACCATGGAAATCCACCACAGCAAGCATCATCAGACCTACGTCAATAATCTGAATGCGGCGCTACAGGACGCCGGGCTGCCTTGTCCGCCCATCGACGAACTGCTCACCCGGATGGACTCCCTGCCCGAGCCGGTTCGCCATGCCGTGCGCAACAATGGCGGCGGCCACGCCAATCACAGCCTGTTCTGGGAAGTCATGTCGCCGCAAGGAGGCGGACGGCCAGAAGGCGAGCTGGCGCAGGCCATCGTCACGGACCTGGGCGGACTCGATGCCTTCCAGGAGGCTTTCACCAAGGCCGCGCTGACCCGTTTCGGCAGCGGCTGGGCCTGGCTGAGCGTCAACCCGGAAAAAACGCTGGTGGTAGAAAGCACCGGCAATCAAGACAGCCCGCTGATGACCGGTAACACCCCCATCCTGGGATTGGACGTATGGGAGCACGCCTACTACCTGAAATACCAGAACCGCCGTCCCGAATACATCGCTGCGTTCTACCAGGTCATCCATTGGCCCGAAGTCGCGCGCCGCTATAGTGCGTGCCGTGCTGCATCACGATATAACGTTGGCGGCCACCCATCAGCATAGCCAATCGGGTCCGATCAGCCCAAGGCGGTGTCCAGAACCATCATCAGCACAAAACCCAGCATCAGGCCGCCCGTAGCATATGTCTCATGACCTTGACGGTGAGACTCGGGGATAATTTCGTGACTGATGACAAACAGCATGGCGCCGGCGGCAAAACCCAGCCCCCACGGCAGCAGCACCACGGAACTGCTGACCGCGACGGCGCCTAATACGGCCCCTATGGGCTCGACCAAGCCGCTGGCCATACCCAGCAGCACGGAGAACCGGCGGCTGTAGCCCGCCGCGAGCAATGCCATGGCCACCACCAAGCCTTCCGGCACATCCTGAATCGCGATCCCCGTCGCCAATGCATTGGCCCGTACGCCGTCATTGCCCACGTAACCGACCCCGATGGCCAGGCCTTCGGGCAGATTGTGCAAGGTAATGGCAATGACGAACAGCCAGGTACGGCGCAGCGTGCGGGCCAATTGCAGATCCGGCCCTTCCCGCCCTTTGATGAAGTGCTCATGCGGCAAGAGCCTGTCCAAGCCCAGCAAGGCCGCCGCCCCGAACAAGATGGCGGCGCCGATCACGCCTCCCGCCGCCCAGCCCCCGCCTCCGAACAAGCCTTGCGACTGGACGCTGTCCAGACCAGGCAAAATCAGAGAAAAAGCGCAGGCCGCCAGCATGACCCCAGCACCGAAGCCATAAAGCGTATCCTGGGTGCGCTGCGACATGGTCTGGGACAGCATGACGGGCACGGTGCCCAGCGCCGTGGCCAGCGCGGCGACCGAGCCGCCCAACAGGGCCTGCTGCACGGCGGGATGGTTCTGGGCATAGACCCAGAACTGGTGACCAAGGGCCCAGACCCCGCCCATGGAGATGATCAGCCCTATCCACAAGCGCACAGACTGGCGCAGGCTGACAGGAGATCCCTGGCCCGATGAACTGAATTGGCTGAGGTTCTTTTTCATACGCAGAGCAACATCCCGGTAGACGCGTCGCCTGGCTCCGGAATGCCGGCGCGGCAAAGGCAAAGTCGACAACGCGGATGTGATACAGCGCAGAGCTTGCCTGATGAGTGTAGCGCTCTCTGCACCTTTTCCTAATTAAAAATATTAAATGATAATAATTATCATTTCAATAAAATAACAGGTCACATTCGCTGTTTTTCATCTTTGCCCGCCTTATGCGCAGCGCGCAGAAAAACTCATCCAGAACACAATAAAACTCCAGTCGCTTCTCGTCCGGCTCAATCCCATATTCCTGGAAGAACAGGGGTACCCATTCAGCGCCAGCGCTCGACCTCACCCGGCAGCTCTTGGCTTGACACGCCGGGTTTGCTCCACAAGACGATAAACAGCGCGGGCATTCGCTTACATGCACCTCGATTGTTCACACATCACTGTCGATGCGTTGTACCAGGTAAAGTCGTTTGACTATAGTCCTATATAGTTCTATAGTAATTTCAAGAACAACAATTTATTGACGGTGAAGGAGCACAACACCATGGCGCATTACCCCCAAGAACTTGCCCTGCTGGTCGCCGGCGAATGGCGTGGCGTCCAGGGACGCGACACATTGCCGGTCATCAACCCCGCTTGCGGCGCCGAACTGGCGCGTTTGCCCGTTGCCAGCGCCGCCGATGTGGACGATGCGCTGCAAGCAGCCCATCAGGCTTTCCCGGCCTGGTCCGCACTGACGCCCTGGCAACGCGAGCCCTATCTGAAGCGTGCCGCCACGCTGCTGCACGAACGCCGCGATGCCATCGCCGCTGTGCTGACCCTGGAAAACGGCAAACCGCTAGCCGATTCCCACGGCGAGCTGGATCGCGCCATCGAGACCATTCTGTGGTGCACTGAAGAAGGCAAGCGAGCCTACGGGCGCCTGCTGCCGGCGCGCGAGCAGCATCTGACTCAAGCATCCATCAAAGGCGCCATCGGGCCCGTCGGCGCCTTTGTCCCCTGGAACTTTCCTGTCGTGCTGGCGGCACGCAAGCTGGCCGCGGCCCTGGCGGCCGGCTGCACCGTGGTGCTCAAACCGGCCGAAGAAACGCCCGCCGCCTGTATTGAACTCGTGCGCGCCTTCGTGGACGCTGGCGTGCCCGCAGGGGTCATCAACCTGTTGTATGGGGTTCCGGCCGACATTTCCGAACACGTGATCCGTTCGCCGATCATCCGCAAAGTGTCATTCACCGGCTCAGTCGGTGTGGGCCGTCTGCTGGCTACCCTGGCCGCTCAGGAGCTCAAGCCGGCCACCATGGAGCTGGGCGGCCATGCGCCTGTGGTGGTATTTGACGATGTCGATCCAGAGCACGTCGCCAAGCTGTGCGTCGGCTTCAAGTTCCGCAACGCTGGCCAGGTCTGCCTGTCGCCCAGCCGCTTCTATGTGCATCGCCGCATTCTGCAACCCTTCACCGAAGCCTTTGTCCGCCATGCCGGCGCCATCCAGGTGGGCAACGGCATGCAGGCCGGCACACAGATGGGACCGCTGAATAACGAGCGCCGCCTGAGCGCCGCTCGCCATTATGTTGAGCAAGCGCGCGACGCCGGCGCCCAGGTGGCGCTGGGCGGCGAGCGAATCGGCGAACAAGGCTATTTCTTTGCGCCCACCGTCCTGACCGATGTGCCCGACAGCGCCACCATCCTGCACGAAGAGCCCTTCTGCCCGGTGGCGCCCATCATGCCGTTTGACTCGCTGGACGAGGTCATGGAACGCGCCAACCACCCCGACCTGGGACTGGCCGCCTATGCCTTCACCAACACGCTATCGCGGGCGGCGCAGTTCACCGAGCGCGTCCAGGCCGCCTGGATAGGCGTGAATCATTTCGTGCCCGCGCTGGCCGACGCCCCCATAGGCGGACTCAAGCACAGCGGCCTGGGCTACGAAGGCGGCCCCGAAGGCCTGGATGCCTATCTGCACAGCCGCTTCATCAGCCAATCCGGCAAACCCGTCTAGTTCCCCCCTGCAAGGAGATAGCCCAAGGCAGGCGTACGACCCGCCGCGGCATCTTCGCTCTATCTACAAGGAGACATACCATGAACAAGCCCGCATCCGAGCTGAACGCCACAGAGCTGAAGTTTTCCGGTTACCGCAAACGCACCGTGCCCCGCCACGACGACGAGCTGACCAGCACCATGCCCGATACGCCCATGGGCGAATACCTGCGCCGCTTCTGGCAGCCAGTCTGCCTGTCGGAAGAATTGACCAACGTCCCCAAAGCCATCCGCATCATGGGTGAGGATCTGGTCGCCTTCCGCGACAAGAGCGGCCAGATCGGCGTCCTGCACCGCCATTGCGCCCACCGCGGGGCTTCGCTGGAATTCGGCGTGATCCAGGAAAATGGCATCCGCTGCTGTTACCACGGCTGGCATTTCGACCGCGACGGCTCCTTGCTGGAGGCCCCCTGCGAACAGGACGACACCCGCCTGCGGCAGACCGTCAGCCAAGGCGCCTATCCCGCCTTCGAGCGCGACGGCCTGGTCTTCGCCTATATGGGCCCGCCCGAACAGCAACCACCCTTTCCTGAATACGACACCTATTCGCTACCCAAGGGCACCAAGCTGGTTCCCTTCTCCAACATTTATCCCTGCAACTGGCTGCAAGTCCACGAAAACATCATGGACCATATGCACACAGCCGTGCTGCACAATCACATGGTCGTGGACGGCGTAGATGCGGAAACGTCCGCCGGCGTCTCCCTGGAAGGCTTTGGCGACATGCCCGTCATGCAGTGGCAGCCCACTCGCAGCAACAACGGCGTCATGTTCATTGCCGGCCGCCGTCTGCCCGAAGACCGGATTTGGGTGCGGATCACGGAAATGAATCTGCCCAACTACCTGCAGATCGGCTCGCTGGTGCCCAGCGCGGCGCGCGAACGGCATTCGACATCAGGCTGCACCCGCTGGCACGTGCCCGTGGACGACACCAATATGATTATCTTCGGCTGGCGCCATTTCAACGACGAGGTCGATCCCGATCACCTGGGCTGCGAACAAGACTGCGGCGTGGACCGTATCGACTTTCTGGTCGGCCAGAGCGGCGACCGCCCCTACGACGTCGCTCAGCGCGCCCCCGGCGACTGGGAAGCCCTGACCAGCCAGCGCGCCATCGCCGTGCACGCTCTGGAAAATCCCGGCACCTCGGACGTGGGCGTCTACCTGTTTCGCAAACTGCTGCGTGAAGCAGCGCGAGGCAATACCGCCCCGGACGCCATGCAGCAAGCCTGGCTGGCCAAGGGCGAGTCCCTGCCGCTGTGCTCGCAGGATTCGGTGCTGCATCTGCCCCGCCAGCAAGACCCCCAGGCCGACCGCACCCTGATCCTGGAAACCGGCAAGACCGTGGCGAACATCATGCGCGCCAGCGACACCGTGCCTGCCGCCCAGCGCGACGCCTTCGTGCGCGCCGAGCTGGACAAGATCGACGGCGGTCTGCCGCAAGGCGAGCCGGTCACGACCACGGCCATCGAGGCCTGAACAGGGAGACCTCCATGCTGACGCTCTGTGTACGCTCCATTACCTATGAAGCAGAAGGCATACGCTCGTTTGAACTGGTGGACCCCAGCGGGAAGGACCTTCCGGCATTCGAGGCCGGGGCCCACATAGACGTCAAGGTGCCAGGCGGCTACACCCGCCAGTACTCTCTGTGCGACGCCCCCTGGCAGCGGCGCCACTATCGCATCGCCGTCCTGGAGGACACGCGGGGCCGCGGCGGTTCCGCAGCCCTGCACGCTCGCATCAAGGCTGGCGACTTCCTGGAAGTGTCCGAGCCGCGCAACCTGTTTCCCCTGCACCCGCAGGCTGGGCACTGCGTGCTGTTGGCCGGCGGCATTGGCATCACTCCGCTGATGGCCATGGCCGAACAGCTACAGCGTGACAGCACAAGCTTCGAGCTGCACTACTGCACCCAGACGCCTGAGCGCACGGCGTTCCGCGAACGCCTGCGACCCTGGGAACAAGAAGGCTGGGTCCGCCTGCACCACGACCGGGGTGACCCGCGCCAGGGTCTGGATCTGGCCAGCCTGTTGCACGAAACGGCCCCCGATCGGCATCTGTACTTCTGCGGCCCGCCCGGCTTCATGAAGGCGGTACAGCAGGCCAGTGCGCATTGGCCGACCGAGCAAGTGCATTTCGAGCACTTCGGCGCCATGCCCGCGCCAGCCTCTGCAAGCGCCAACGCCGTCGCGTCCGCCGAAATACGCCTGGCCCGGTCGGACACTGTGCTACCCGTGGCGGCCGGCGCATCGATTCTGCAGGCCCTGCGCGATGCCGGCGTGCCATGCGAGTCCTCGTGCGAGGCCGGGCTGTGCGGCTGCTGCCGCGTGCGCTACCTGAGCGGCGCGCCCGAGCACAACGACTTCGTACTCTCGGACGAAGAAAAGAAAGAGTTCGTTCTGGTGTGCTGTGCAGGCGTAGGCACGCAGCCCCTTTTGCTGGATCTGTGACTGAACGGAATAGCGACAATGCAAACATATGACTACATCGTAGTGGGCGCCGGGTCGGCCGGCTGCGCTCTGGCCGCACGCCTGATCGAAGCCAAAGCAGGACGGGTGCTGCTGCTGGAGGCAGGCCCCGCCGACAAGAACATCTGGATTCACATCCCGATCGGCTACGGAAAAACCATGTTCGATGCGCGGTTGAACTGGCAGTTCCAGTCCGAACCCCAGGCCGAGCTGAACGGCCGCAAAATCTACCAGCCGCGCGGCAAAACTCTGGGCGGCTCCAGCTCCATCAATGGCCTGGTGTACGTGCGCGGCCAGTCCCAAGACTTCGACCATTGGGAAAAACTGGGCAATCCGGGCTGGGGCTGGAAAGATATCCTGCCCCTGTTCCAGCGTTCCGAGCGCAACGAGCGCGGCGCCTGCGAACATCACGGCGGCTCAGGCAAGCTGGGCGTGTCCAACATCCGCGGCAAGCATGAACTGGTAGAAGCCTTCATCGAGGCAGGCGAGGCCAATGGCATCGCCCGCACACAGGACTTCAACGGCGCTGTCCAAGAAGGGGGCGGCTATTTCCAGCTGACCACGCGCAACGGCCTGCGTTGTTCGTCGGCCAAGGCCTACCTGCGCCCGTTGCGCGGCAATCCCGACCTGACTGTCCTGACCGACGCCCAAGCCATGAACATTGTGTTCGAGGGCAAGCGCGCCGTGGGCGTGCGCTACCGCAAGGACGGCCAAGTCGTGATGGCGCGCTGCTCTCAGGAGGTAATCCTGTCCGCCGGGGCCTTCCAGTCGCCCCAGTTGCTGATGCTGTCCGGCGTGGGGCCGGCGCAGGAACTGTCCGCCCAGGGCATCCCCGTCGTGCATGGCCTGGACGGCGTCGGTCAGAACCTGCAAGACCATCTGCAAGTTCGCCTGATCTACCAATGCACCCGCCCCATCACCACCAACGATCACTTGCGCACACTCTGGGGCCGGGCTTCTATCGGACTGCAATGGCTGCTGCGCAAATCCGGTCCCGTGGCGGCCGGCATCCAACTGGGCGGCATGTTCGCCCGGGCGCGCCCCGATGCGGATCGGCCCGACGTGCAATTCCATTTCGGCACCATCAGCGCCGACATGGCCGCCGGCAAACCACATGATTTCTCCGGGTTTACCGTTTCCATGTGCCAGTTGCGCCCGCACAGCCGCGGGTGGGTCGGGCTGAAATCGCCCGATCCCTTTGCCGCCCCACTGATTCAGCCCAATTATTTTTCGCATCCCGAAGATCACATCACCATGCTGGCCGGCGTGAAACTGACGCGGCGCCTGATGCAGTCCGCCCCCATGGCGCCCTATGTGGCGCAGGAGTACCGGCCCGGCCCCGACATGAAGACCGATCAGGACATGCTGCAGTTCGTGCGCGAGCACGGCACTACCATCTTCCATCCCGTCGGCACCTGCCGCATGGGCAACGATGCGCAGTCCGTGGTGGATCCCAGCCTGCGTGTACGCGGCGTGCGCGGACTGCGGGTGGCGGATGCCTCCATCATGCCCACCCTGCTCTCGGGCAACACCAATGCCGGCTGCATGGTCATCGGCGAAAAAGCAGCGGACCTGATTCTGCAGGACGCTCGTGTCGGCCAGCAGGCCGCCTGAGCCCGTCACCCACGAATTTTATTGATACTGAGGACACCATGACTGAAAAACCGCAGAACCTGCTCATCATCATGTCGGACGAACACACGCCCAAGGCGCTGGGCTGCTATGGGCACGACTTCGTGCATACGCCCAACCTGGACGCCCTGGCCGCGCGCGGCACGCGCTTTTCCTCGGCCTACTGCACCAGCCCCGTCTGCATCCCGGCCCGCGCCTCGTTTGCCACCGGCAAGTACATCCACCAGATAGGCTACTGGGACAATGCCGACGCCTACGATGGGCGCGTGCCCAGCTGGCACCATAGGTTGCGCGAACGGGATCATCGGGTCGTCTCCATCGGCAAGCTGCATTTTCGCGACTACGGCGGCGACCACGGCTTCAGCGAAGAAATCATCCCCATGCACATTGTCGGCGGCAAAGGCGACCTGATGGGGCTGGTACGCAGCGACCTGCCGGTGCGCAAAGGCGCCTATAAAATGGCCCGCATGGCCGGCCCCGGCGAGAGCCAATACACCTTCTATGACCGCGAGATCGTCTCGCGCGCACAGATCTGGCTGCGCGAGGAAGCGCCCAAGTACAGCGACAAGCCCTGGGTACTGTTCGTATCCTTCGTCAGCCCGCACTTTCCACTGACCGCGCCACCGGAGCACTTCTACCGCTATTACAATCGCGACCTGCCCATGCCCAAGCTCTACGAACGCAGCGCCCGGCCAGACCACCCTTACCAGAACGACTACCGCAGCAGCTTCAATTACGACGACTACTTCGATGCCGAAAGCCTGAAAAAAGCGCTGGCGGGTTATTACGGCCTGTGCTCCTTCCTGGACGAGAACGTGGGCAAGCTGCTGTCCACGCTGGACGATCTGGGCCTGGAGAACGACACTCGCATCGTCTATACCTCCGACCATGGTGACAACCTGGGCAGTCGGGGCATGTGGGGCAAGTCCACCTTGTTTGAAGAGGCCGCGGGCGTACCCTTGATCGTCGCCGGCCAGGGACTGCCCGTCGGCAAAGTCGTCGCCACGCCGGTCAGCCACGTGGATGTCATGCCGTTTGTCTACGACGCCGTCGGACTGGCCGAGCCGCAGCTCAAGGAAGGGCTGCCCGGCGTATCCCTGTTCGACCTGGCGCAAGGCTGCGAGCCCGAACGTAACGTCCTGGCTGAATACCACGGCATGGGCTCGGTAACCGGGGCCTTCATGATCCGGGAAGGCAAGTACAAATACATCTACTATGTCCACTATCCGGCTCAGCTCTTTGACCTGGAAGCGGACCCTGAAGAGCTGGACGATCTGGCCGCCAAGCCGGAGTACGCCCAGGTGTTGCAAGGCTGCAAGGACAAGCTGTGGGCTTTGTGCGACCCTGACGAGGTGGACGCTCAAGCGCGCCGACGCCAGGCCGAGCTGCTGGAGATCAACGGCGGGCGGGAAGCCGTGATCGAACGCGGCGACCTGGGCTTCAGCCCGGCTCCGGGCGCCGTTCACGGTTTCGACTGACGCCAGACCGCCCTGTTCTGGCGGTCCCCCCAGCCTGTGCCGGCCTCGCGCCGGCACAGGCTGTATTTGTTTACCGGCAAGGTCCTTGCTAGTATTCGCTTTACCCTATTCAAAAAGTGTAGAAGAGTGACAGACCGCACCCTACCTGATGTTTTCAAGCCCTTGCTGCGCGACGACCACAGCGGCTTGCCCAAGTACCGTCTGGTGCTCAACGCCCTGACCCAGGGCATCACTTCCGGCTACTGGAAAGCAGGAGAACGGCTGCCCACCGAAGATGAACTGGTCGAACTGATTCCCTTCAGCCTGGGCACCATACAGCGCGCTTTGCGCATGCTGGTGGACCAGGGCATTGTGGAGCGCCGTCACGGCCTAGGCACCTTTGTTGCGGTCCAGCCCCTGCAGATCAAGGATCCCTGGCATTGCCGCTTCCTGGCCGACGACGGACACAGCTTCCTGCCGGTCTACTCCACCATCCTGGATCGCCGCCCGGCGCAAGAGCCGGGCAACTGGCAGCAGCACTTCGCAAGCTCGCCGCAAACCGTTGTCCTGATCGAGCGGGTCATCAACATCAACGAGGAATTCGACGTCTACTCACGCTTTTACGTCGACAAGCGCGTCTTTCCGCAACTGGGCGACATGCCGCTGGATAAACTGAACGGCCTGAATTTTCGCAAGCAAATCATCAGCGAACTGCGCATGCCCATCACGCGGGTCAACCATTTCGTCACATTCGGGATTTTTGACAAGGACGTCGCCGCCCAACTACATACGGATGCCGGCGCCCATGGCATGGCGCTGACGGTCACGGCCTATATGGGTCCGGACCAGTGCATCTACTACCAGGAATTCTTCATTCCGCCTACGTCGCGCACACTCAATATTCCCGGTCAGTTCACCGAGTAAACCCACGCGGGCTGCGCCCCTGCACCGGAACAGGACCTCCAGGCGGGAAAAACCCCGCTTCAGGCCAGCTGTCGCGGGCCTGCAGCGGGGTCTGACCAGCCATGCCGCGGCTCAGCGCGCCACCGCCAGCAGCTCTCCTTCCTGGGAGGCCAGCCGCTCGAAACGCTCGCGGCTGCTGTCGGGCCGGATGGCAAAGTAGCCTACGCCGCCCACCACGATGGCCAGGATCGCCGATACCACGAACGCATGCTCATACCCTTGCGCCGGCGACAGGGCATCCTGGATCAGCCTGCCCGTCAAGGCCGGAGCCAGCAGGCCGCCCGTCGTGGCCAGCGCACTGTTGATGGACATGGCCGACGAGCGCTGACGCATCGGCACGATCTCCGCCACGATGGTGGAGCTGAGCACGAACGTCAGTTGCGGCAGATTGAAGCCCAAAGCGAGCAGCGTAATCTTGACGATAGGATCCTGCACCAGGAAGACAGCCGCCAGGATGCTCAGCCCGCCGGCCAGTACAAAGGAACAGCTCAGCCAGCCTCGTGCGATCAAGGACGACACCTTGCGCTGCAACAGCTTCTGCGACAGCCAGGATCCCAAGAACACCAGCGGAATGTTGATCCCCGTAAAGAACATGAACATCCAGCCCGCATCGTGGCTCGAATAGCCCATTACTTTGGACAGGTAAGACGGGATCCAGGTGAACATGATGGCGAAGATCCAGTAGCTGACCCAATACAGCAGCATGTTCGACAGATAGGTCTGGTCCAGAATAATGCGTTTATAGGCGATCCGCGCGCTGTCCAGACCGGACGCCACTGCATGCTTGGCAACGTGAGGACCCTCGCCGCCGAAAATACACCACAGCACCATCCAGACCACGCTGGCGATCCCCAAGGTCATGAACGCCGCATGCCAGCTATGGCTGAGCATGATGTAAGTCAGGATGGGTCCCGAGATCAGCAAGCCGACCGTCACGCCCTGGAAAATGATGGAAGACGGCAGATTGCGCTTCTTGTCGCCGAACCACGAATAACAGGCGTGCAGAGCCAGCGGATACGCAGGCCCTTCTCCTATGCCCAGCAAGATGCGCGAAAAATACAGCAAAGGCACCGTCGCCACAAAGGCCAGCGGTATCTGCGAAATCCCCCAGAGCATGGCCAATACCATCAGGATCCACTTGGTGGAGACCTTATTGGCAATAAAGCCGAAGACAATCGCCGACAAGGAGAAAAACAGAAAAAAACTTGAAGCAATCATCCCGAACTCGGACGGATGAATATTCAGCTCCTGCATCAAAGGCACCGCGACAATTCCCAGTATCGCCTTGTCCATGAAATTGATCACCATGAACAAGGCGAGCAGAATAGTGACGATCCAGCCGCGCGTCACCTGCGCTTTTTCCGACATTTCCATCCTTGTCTCCTGTTTTTTTAAATGAAACAGCTCAATTGACGTACAGCAGAAAAGCGCTATTGGCGGCCAGCACCGCATAGATCAAAATCCGGAACACCCGCTGGCTGATCCGTGCGAACAGCCAGTTGCCCGCCGCCACCCCCAACAAGGACCACGGCACCAGGCTGAGCGAGAACCCGATTACGGGCAGCCTGTCTTGCGCGCCCCACAACTGCATGACCAGCGCCAGGCCATACGCGAATACGAAAAACACCAGGACGGTGGCGCGCAGTACCGCCTTGGGCAGTTGAGCGCCGGCAAAATAGACCAGCAGCGGCACGCCGCCCATGCCCACCGCCGCCGTGAACGCGCCCGCCAAGGCGCCGCACAAGGCATCGCGGGAGCGGGTTCGCGCGATGGACACCTGCATCAACAGAACCATTAAAAATGCCAGCGTCAGCAGTGCAATCCCCAGCTTGAGCTGGGCCGTCGTGACAAGCATCAGCAGAGCCATGCCCAACGGCACACCCGGCAAGGCGCTGACCACCAGAACCCGGAGCAAGCCGTAATCCACATCCGCGCGCACCTGGGGCACCATCAAGACAGACAAGACCACGGCGATGATCAGGTTGATCTGCACAGCGGTCAGCGGATCATGCAGCAGAAGCAGCAAAGGAACGGCCAGTATCGAAAAACCAAAGCCGGTTGCCGAATGCAGGCAGGACGCCAACAGGATCACAAGAGTGGAGTGCAAATAAGACATCATCGGCGCAGCAGGCTGCGTACGCCCGTGTCCCGGCTTGCATTGGCAAGATGACTCATGGATAGTCCTTTTCTGACGCGGGAGCGTAAAACCGCTCACGTTTTCATAACTATATAGGACTATAGCTTTATAGCATTACAGGGTTTGCCCTAGAATTATCCAGGCTTCAATCACTTTGCCTGTAGCGGGTAGCCATAAGGTTGTCAGCACGCAGAGGCGTCAATGCGTCGCCCCGGCATGCGGGGTTGCGTGTTGATTGTTTTTCTATTCGTCTCTAGAAACGCTGTCGCGCAATTTCAGCAGTGCGTCCTGCAAAATAGCCACTACGGCATTGACGGCCGGCGGCAAGGTTCGGGCAGCGCGTACACAGGCTTGCAAACGAATCGGGATCACAGGCTCGTCCAGCGGGACATAGACCAGACTATCCATTTCCTGCAAACCGATGGCACTCTGAAACGTCACGCCATGCCCGCGCATGGCCAGTTGGCGCATCAGCTCTATGGAATTGGTTCGGGCCAGCGGCCGCGCCCTCGTGCCGGCCTGCTCCAGCAAGGGGGCCACCAAGCCATGCAGCGCCAAGTCATCGTTGGCCAGGATCAAGGGATAGGCCAGGCACTCCTGGAAGGCGATGGAGGTGCGCCCGGCCAGCGGATGATCAGGCGCCACGATAATCCCCAGCCTGAAGTCCCCTTGGCCCACACACTGCAATTCGGCATGCTCAGGCAAGGCAAAGCCTATGCCGATATCGACCTCGCCGGCTCGCACCCGGTCGGCGATATCGGCCGAGCCCATGGTGCTGATATGGATGGTAATGGCGGGATGGCGCTCCATCATTGTGCCCAGCACCAGCGGCAGGAAGTCCAGGCTCAACCCCTCTACGGCGGCCAAGCTGACCTCTCCGCGCTCAATACCCAACAGACGCTCGATTTCCGCCCTGGCGCGTTGTTCGTCCTGCAACACCGTGATCACATGCTGCGCAAAAATCCGCCCTGCTTCGGTCAAGCGCAGCCCGCTGGGCAAGCGTTCGAACAAGGGCACGCCGACCTCGTCTTCCAGGTTCTGCAATTGCCGGCTGACCGCCGAGCTGTCCACATACAATTGGCGCGCCGCCTCGCGGATGGAACCGGCGCGCCGGATGGCCTCAAAATAGCGTATCGATCGGGCATGTAGACTCATGCAGGCGCCTGGCTGGATAAAGAAGGAGCGGCGGCCTGACCGGCTGGCTCGCTGCGGATCTCATCCCAGGTACGCCTGAACCATTCGGCAATGGCCACGTTCTGCTCGAACAAGGAATACTTTACCCCGCCGCCGTAGTCCGGCATATCAATCATGTCGGTGGTGATGTAGCGCAGCGGACTGTCAGGTGTGTCCCGATGATGGCGCAGCACCCGCCGCACGATCTCCTTGCAGGGCTCCACCCGATACGCATTCCAGGGCAAATGCCATTGTCCGGGCGACGGCTTGACGAAAGGATACTGGCACGCTCGCCCATAGGTGCCTCCGTCCTTGAGCTGCCACGGATTCTTGGGTCCGTTGGGCGAAACGGGCCGGATCTGCAGCCAATGCGTCATGTTCATGCCGGTCCATTCGTCGATCACATTACCGTCCTCGTACGGATCGATGATGAAGGCGCCGGACTCGATATCGCCCCGGATGCCGCTGACCTCCTGCTCTTCCGGATTGTCCACCTTCAAGAGCACATGGCTGTGGTCCAGCACGAAGTTGAATGGCACGCCCCGTCGCTGCACCTGACGGGCGATGGGGCTGATGCGGCGCAAGTCCTCCGACCACATATAGATATGCACCTCGAACCCGATCTCTATGCCTATGCGCTGGCCCAGCTCGTAAGCGTGCAGGTAAAAGTCGACGACCTCCTGATCGGTGACCACGTGACCACATGCATGATGAGTCAGCAGCATGATGTTGTGGAACTCTCCGCCCGCCTCCTTGCACAGGCGCAGATTGGCTTCCAGTTGCTGCTCGTCCCGCCCCGCCATATAGGACCACAGCCCGGTGCGTATGGGTATGCCGTACTTGTCGGCCGCGCGCAGATACTCCTGCTCCTGCCCTGGCTGGGGCATGCGGTCGAAATGGTCGAATACGCCGGACTCCTTCAGCATGCGGAACTGTTCGTCCACCGACACCGGCCGAGTGTGCTGTATGCCCCGTCCATTGCAGCCCATGGAAAATGCCATGCCTGATCTCCTTGTCTGATTTGTATTGTTGTCTGCCGCGCTAGGCAATGGCCTGGAACGCTTGCGTTTCCTGGGCCTGCAATCGCTCCACCATCTTGCGAATCCGCGCCGGCGCATTGTCAATGCCCAGTCGAGTGAACTCGCGCACGCCGGTGCGCTCCTGTTCGCATTGGATGCGGGCCAGTATCTCGGCATCCTCCTCGAAGGTCAGGGTCATGAAGCGCACCACATCCTCGGACACCTGAACATCGTCGGGATGGTAATTGCGCACGTGCAGCCAGAAATAATGGGTCGTGGATTCTGTTTCCGGCGTCAGGAAGTTGAAGCTATAGGAACGGAAACCTTGGTCCTTATTGGCTTCGGAGGGTTCCACACCGCTGTCCACACAGCCGAAATCCACACAGGACACCGACGGCAGGTGCAGGTAGTAGTACTGCCAACGATCGGTCATGCCTTTGAAATCGGCCATGCGCTCGACCAGCGGCACGGGCGGTGCGTCCCTGATCCAGCGATACGCCAGCACATGGGACTCGCCCTGCTCGATCTTCACCCCGACCTCCTCGCCGGCCGCATTACCTATGGTTTTCTTGTGCACATACGTCGTATGGGCGGGGTCGACCAGATTGTCGGTAATGTTCAGGTAATTGGTCTTGAAATGCAGGTACTGCCCATCCACCAGGCCCCAGCCCGGCTCCTGGTAACGCGGCACATCCACCAGCGCATGCTTTTGCGCCAGGGCCGGATCCCCCATCCAGATCCACACGGCGCCGTACTTTTCCTGCAAAGGAAAGGCCCGCACCTTGGCCGTAGGCGGAATGTTCTGCTGGCCCGGTATGCGCACGCAGGTCCCCGAACAATCAAATTCCATGCCGTGGTAGCCGCACTGCACATAATCGCCTTGCAGCTCGCCCAGCGACAGCGGCGCCAACTTGTGCGGACAGCGATCCACCAGGGCCGCGGGCTCGCCGTCCCGACGCCGGTACAGCACCACCTGCTCGCCCAGAATGGTGCGCGGCAAGAGTTCGCGGCCAACGTCTTTGCTCCAGGCCGCCACATACCAGGCATTCCTCACGAATGTCCCCATATCAGTCTCCTTGTCTTGGAATAGATTCATCAACATCCAGATTTCGTTCAGGCATCCAGAACCAATTCGGCGCTGCCCGCGCGAGATACGCAGATACACATCAGGCTTTCTTCATGGCGGTCGCTGTCTGACAAGGCATAATCGCGATGCTCCGGCGTACCGGACAATACCCGCAGCGCACACACTCCGCATTCGCCCCGGCGGCAGTCGAACATCGGGTCTACACCCGCCTGAATCAGGGCATCCAGAATCGACACGCCTGCCGGCACGTCCAGCGTCAGGCCGCTACGGTGCAGAACGACTCGACAGGAACCATCCCGTGCCTGCGGAGCGGGCGCCCCGAAGAGCTCAAAATGCACATGATCCGAAGGCCAGCCTTGCTCCTTGCCGATAGCAATGACTGCATCGATCAAGGGCTGCGGGCCGCAGACATACACATGCCGGTCCGGCGACGGCGCCCCCAGGATCTGGGCCAGAGACAAACCGTTGGACGGCTCTGCGTCATCAAAGTACTGCCTGATGCGCCCGCCGCACATGGCTTGGGTCTGCTCTCGGAACGCCATCAATTGCGGGCTGCGCGCGGCATAGTGCAGCTCGTACGACGCCTGACCTGCGGTCAGCGTGCGAGCCATGGACAAAATAGGCGTAATGCCTATGCCGCCGGCAATCAGCACGGCATGATGAATATCATCCTGCAAAGAAAAATCCTGGCGTGGCGCGCTGCACTGCAACCTGTCTCCGACCTGCAGCTCATGCATGAAGCGCGAGCCGCCTTCCCCCTGGGCCTCCAGCTTGACCGCAATGTGGTACTGCGTCGCCGGGCCGTCGCTATTGATCAAGGAATACGATCGATAGCGGAGCAACCCCTGGGCGGGCACTCCGGGTGCATCAATCCCCACACGAATATGCGCTCCGGCCTTGAAAGACGGCAGCGCCGCGCCATCCGCCGCCTGCAGGACGAAGCCCTTGATCTGCGGCGTCAACTCATCAATATCGGCCACCACCACTTCCAGCGGCCAGTCTGAAATCGTAGGCATAATTTCCCCTCCTGTTGGAGTCAGTATAGGGAGACCAGTGCGTTGCTCATATTGGCAAATAAACAGCAAATTGATGCAATAAATGCATCACCTACGGAATAGCTCGGATCCCATCAGCGACGTCAAAAAAACTTGTGAGACACAAAAAAGCCCGCTTGAAAGCGGGCGATTCTGTGGTGATAGGGCTGGGCTCAGCACAGCATTGTCATTCGTGCCGGCGGCCTGCGCCAGCAGCGGCAAAGGAGCTTAACAAGGCATCTCAAGGCCGGGATAGAAAAAGCAAGGTTTCAGCCTTGATATTCAAGATGAATCAAGGGGTAAGGTCTGCCCTGCTCATCGAGTGGCGATCGCCCTGTGCGTTTGAAGCCCATTTTTTCGTAGAATCCCACGGCCTGCAGATTCTGCTCATTGACATCCGTCGTCAGGCGCGGATGCAACGACAGGCCATGACGCACCAGCGCAGCACCCACGCCCTTGCCCCGATGTGCCGGATCGACAAACAGCGCCTGCATATGCTCCTGCTCGAGCAGCATAAAGGCCATCGGCTCGTCCGCCTCGTCCACCATCAGCCATAACCCTGCCTGCGGCAGAAAACCACTGACCAGTTCGTCAATGGCACGACGATCCTCTGGCGCCAGAAAATCATGGGTGGCATCTACCGCTCTACGCCAGATCTCGACCACTTTCGCGCCATCATCCGGCCGGGAAAATCGAATCATCATGTTTATTCCGTACTCCTCTCAATCCATAAAAGCGATGGCGATATGCATTCATGGTCGCACAAGCTGACATCCTGATCACGCCCTGAGCGAGCTTAGCGCCAGGGCAGAGACATAAAGACCGACGCCAAATATCGCGTGTGCCAGCAGGCTGCGCAAGCGGCTTTTCCAGGGTGCGGGCGTACGAGAGGCCGCGATCCCGGCTCCCATGGCTGGCTGCATCAGCAAAAATGGAAACAAAACTGTGATCAATCCCATGGCCATAGCCTGCAGCAGGTCGGGCTGCAGCAGCCAGCCCCGTCCACATAAAACCACCAACAAAAAGGCAAACATAATACCGACAAGATAATGAATCAGCCAGCCCAGCAGCAACTCGCCGGGTATCGGGGCCGCCTTGCCGATGGAAGCATGCGCGAATCGCCCCTGGACGAGATGGCCGGTCCACCGACCCACCAGCGCATAGTCCAAGGTCGATACGCCCAGGCCTTTTTGAACCCAGGCCCCGACGTCCATGACCGCCGTCGCCCCCACCCCGATCAGAATTACGTCCACCCATTCGCTTATCACTGCCATAGCTTGTCCTTTGCATTGCTGAAAACAGAGCTCTCAGCCATGATAGAAGTTAAAGTCAACTTCAAGTCAAGGACGGCAATTGGATATTTCAGACGTGGCGCGACACACAGGCCTGCCCTCCTCCACCTTGCGCTTCTACGAGAAAAAAGGACTGATCACCGTCGTCAGTGCGCCTGGCGAGCGCCGGCGCTTCACGGCCGACGTTCTGGACCAGTTGGCCCTGATCGCGCTGGGCCAGGCGGGCGGTTTGTCTTTGGACGAGATTCAGGCCATGCTGCCGCCCGACGGCGAGCTCCGGGTGGACCGGCAACGCCTGCGCAGCAAGGCCGACGACATCGACGCCACCATCAAGCGCCTGCAGGCCATGAGCCAAGGCCTGCGCCACGCCGCTGACTGTCCCGCCGCCAACCATGCGCAATGCCCGACATTTCAGCGACTTCTGAAAGCGGCGGCGGGACGGGTCAGGAAAGCCGATAAACGCCGCCGCCTGGGCTAGACCGACAGCTCTTTGCGAACGATCTCCGCGCCTGCGCTCAAGGCGTGCAGCTTGCCCCGGGCGACGGACCGAGGCAAAGGTGCCATGCCGCAGTTGGTGCAGGGATAGAGCTTGTCGGCATCGACAAATTGAAGCGCTTTGCGCAAGGTATTGGCGACGTCTTCGGCAGTTTCCACCGCGTTGCTTGCAACATCGATCGCTCCCACCATCACTTTCTTGCCGCGGATCAGCTCGATCAAATCCATGGGCACATGCGAGTTCTGGCATTCGAGCGAAATGATGTCTATCTTGGATTGCTGCAGCTTCGGAAACGACTCTTCGTACTGACGCCATTCCGAGCCCAGCGTCTTCTTCCAATCCGTATTGGCCTTGATGCCGTAGCCATAGCAAATATGGACGGCGGTTTCGCATTTCAAGCCTTCGATGGCCCGCTCCAGCGTGGCGATGCCCCAGTCGTTGACCTCGTCGAAGAAGACGTTGAAGGCGGGCTCGTCGAACTGGATGATGTCCACGCCGGCTGCTTCCAGTTCCTTGGCTTCCTGGTTCAGGATCTTGGCGAACTCCCAGGCCAGTTTTTCACGGCTTTTGTAGTGACTGTCATACAGCGTGTCGATCATCGTCATGGGACCGGGCAAGGCCCATTTGATGGGCTGCGAGGTGTGCTGGCGCAAAAACTTCGCGTCGTCCACAAAAACAGACTTGGGACGGGTCACCGCACCCACCACCGTTGGCACACTGGCGTCATAGCGATCACGAATCCTGACCGTTTCACGCTTCTCGAAATCGACGCCGCTGAGATGCTCAATAAAGGTGGTCACGAAATGCTGGCGCGTCTGCTCGCCATCGCTGATGACATCGATGCCGGCGTGCAGTTGCTCTTGCAATGCCAAACGCAAGGCATCGTGCTTGCCCTCGACCAGGTCCTGCCCTTCCAGGCGCCAAGGAGACCAGAGCGTCTCGGGCTGAGCCAGCCAGGACGGTTTGGGCAGACTGCCGGCGGTGGACGTGGGTAACAATTTCTTCATGACAAATAACCTTGTTGTTGTGATTGATCAAAGCGCGTAGCTGGCGGCCCACTGTTCAAGAATACGTTTGTAGGGCTTGATGAAGCTTTCTTCAGTAAATCGCCCCTGCTCCACCGCCAATCGGCTACGTTCTTCCCGGTCGTAGACAATGTGAGTGACCGAGTGGTCCTTGTTCGTCAGGCTGGGCTGATAGCTGATCCCCGCCGCCGAATTGGCGTTGTAGATCTCGGGGCGGTAAATTCTCTGGAACGTTTCCATCGTGCTGATAGTGCTGATCAGCTCCAGATTCGTATAGTCGCCCAGCAAATCGCCGCAGAAATAGAATGCCAAAGGCGCAACGCTATTGGGAGGCATGAAGTACCGAACTTGCAGACCCATTTTGGCAAAATAATCATCCGTCGACGAAAATTCGCTCTGCCGATATTCCACGCCCAAAATAGGATGCTGGTTGCCCGTCCGATGATAGACCTTGCTGCTGGATACGCTCAGACAAATCACAGGTGGTTTGGCAAAATTAGCTTTGTAGACGTCCGAATTGACGAAAGCCTTGAACAGCTTGCCGTGCAAATCGCCGAAATTATCCGGCGTGCTAAAGCCCGTTTTGTTTTTATTGTGCTCTTGCAGCAGCACACTGAAATCGTAATCCCGAACATAGGACGAGAAGTTATTCCCGACGATGCCGTCGATGTGCTTGCCTTCCTTGTGATCAATGACACTGGTCTTCAAAACCTCTATTGTCGGAAATGCGGAACCATTACCTTCCACATCGATATCGACAGAAATAATTTCGAGCTTGACGGAGTAACGATCTCCTTTGGGGTTATCCCAATGAGCCAGGCCATTGAAACGATTATCAATCATCGCCAAAGTATTGCGTAGATTTTCCTGACGGCTCGCCCCTCTGGCCAGATTGGCGAAGTTGGTCGTGATGCGCGTATTGTCGGAAGGACGATAATTCTCGTTGAAATCGATGCTTTTAATGCTGAATGCAAATTCGGTCGTCATTTTGGTTCTATATTCCAATATTCAATCTAAAATCACGCGCTGGCGCGCAACGTCCTGGCGGCGGCAACCATATTATTCAATGCTGGAATCACCTCATTCCATTGGCGTGTCTTCAAGCCGCAGTCCGGATTCACCCACAAGCGCTCCGCCGGCACGCGCTCGGCGGCCTTGGTCATCAAATCAACAATATGCTGCTCGGTCGGAATATTGGGCGAATGAATGTCATACACGCCGGGACCGATTTCATTGGGATACTGGAAACCCTCGAACGCATCGAGCAACTCCATATCCGAGCGGCTGGTTTCGATGGTGATCACATCGGCATCCATATCGGCAATCGACGCAATAATGTCGTTGAACTCCGAATAGCACATATGGGTGTGGATCTGTGTCTGGTCGCTTACACCGTTGGCTGTAATGCGAAAGCTTTCCACCGCCCAGTCCAGATACGCCTGCCATTGCGCCTTGCGCAGCGGCAATCCCTCTCGCAGCGCGGCTTCGTCGATCTGGATGACCTGCACGCCGGCTTGTTCCAGGTCCAGCACTTCTGCGCGGATGGCCAGCGCCAGTTGCAGGCACGAGGCCGAACGAGGCTGATCGTCACGCACAAACGACCAATTCAAGATGGTCACCGGCCCGGTCAGCATGCCTTTCATGGGCTTGTCCGTCAGCGACTGGGCATACGTGATCCACTCCACCGTCATGGCCTTGGGACGGCTGATGTCGCCAAACAGAATGGGCGGCTTGACGCAGCGCGAACCATAGGACTGCACCCAAGCGAACTGGCTGAACACGTAGCCGTCCAGTTGCTCGCCGAAATACTCGACCATGTCGTTGCGTTCGGCTTCGCCGTGCACAAGCACATCCAGCCCCAGTTTTTCCTGTTCACGCACGCTGCGCTCGATCTCGGCGCGCATGGCGGCCAGATAGCCTGCCTCGTCCAGGCGACCGGCCTTGAACTCGCTGCGGGCGCGCCGGATATCCGCTGTCTGGGGAAAAGAACCAATCGTGGTGGTGGGGTAAGCCGGCAGCTTCAAGACAGCCGCTTGTCGGACGGCGCGCTCGGCATACGCGCTCTTGCGCTTGCCCAGCTCGGCCGTAATACCCGCGACAGCCGCCTTCACCACAGGATTGTTCACACGAGACGAAGTGCGACGGGCCGTCAGCGCCGCCAGATTGTCGGCAAGCTCAACCTTGAGCACCTCGCGGCCTTCACGCAGGGCCCTGCCCAGCACGCGCAATTCATCCAGCTTTTGCAAGGCGAAGGCCAGCCAGGATTTGACCTCGGCGTCGAGTTTTTGCTCACTGTCCAGATCCACCGGCACGTGCAGCAGCGAGCACGACGGTGCAATCCACAACCGGTCGCCCAACTGGCGGGCAATCGGTTCCACCCAGTCCAGCACAGCGTTCAGGTCTGTCTTCCAGATATTTCGGCCATTGATCACGCCCAGGGACAAGACCTTGTCGTCGGCCAGCCCGTCGATCAAGGACTGAGCGCCGTCACGATCATTGATGGCATCCACGTGCAGACCGGCTACAGGCAGTTTGGCAGCGAGTGCGGCGTTTTCCTGCAATTGGCCAAAATAAGTCGCCACCAGCAGCTTGACGTCGACGCCGTTCAGATACTGGTAGGCCGTCTGGAACGCCTGCTGCCAGGCGTCATCCAGCTCGGTCACCAGAATAGGTTCGTCGACCTGCACCCACTCCACGCCCTCCTGAGACAGCGCATTCAGCAACTGGGCGTACACGGGCAGCAGACGATCCAGCAAAGCCAACTTGTCGGAGCCGTCCTTGGCCTTGCCCAGGGCCAGGTAAGTTACCGGGCCTATGATCACCGGCTTGGCGTTCACGCCCAGCGCCTTGGCCTGCGCCACTTGTGCCAACAGGCGCGACGCGTCCAGCTTGAACTGAGTGTCAGCGGTGAACTCAGGGACGATGTAATGGTAGTTAGTGTCGAACCACTTGGTCATTTCACCGGCCGCCACACCGCCGCAACAGCCGCTGTGCTCTTGCTGCCCCTGAGCTGACCGTCCCCGAGCGACGCGAAAATAATTATCCAGCTCGTCGCCATGAAACCCCTGCACGCGCTCGGGCAGGTTGCCCAGGGTGAAGCTGGCGTCCAGCACTTGGTCGTAAAACGAAAAATCTCCCACCGGCACCAGGTCCAGACCTGCCTGGTTTTCCCAGTGGCGCTGGCGCAGCTGGGCGCCCAGGGCCTTGAGTTCGTCACGCGACGATTCGCCCTTCCAGTAGGACTCCAACGCAAACTTCAGTTCACGTTTAGCGCCGATGCGCGGAAAGCCAAGGTTGTGGATCGTCGTCATGTGCCGCTCTCAGAAACCAATGAAGTAAGGAATGACTTGCATTGTAGGAAGACGTTTCAATGACGTAAAATGGTCTTATCTCACCAACCCATGAATATTCTTCACATATTATGTTGGAACGCATCCATCTGGCCGTCGTGCAGCAAGTCGACAAGCAAGGTTCCTTGACCGCAGCCGCCGGCGTGCTGCACGTGACCCAATCCGCGCTCAGCCACACCATGAGAAAACTCGAACAGCAGTTGGGCACCCCCATCTGGCTGCGCGAAGGCCGCAGCCTGCAACTGACCCAGGCAGGTCAATATTTGCTGGCCGTCGCCAATCGCGTGCTGCCGCAACTGGATCTGGCCGAAGAACGTTTAGGCCAGTTCGCCCAAGGCGAGCGAGGCTCACTGCGCATCGGCATGGAATGCCACCCCTGCTACCAATGGCTACTGAAAATCGTCTCGCCCTATCTCAGCGCCTGGCCCGACGTCGATGTGGATGTCAAACAGAAATTCCAGTTCGGGGGCATAGGCGCGCTGTTCGGCTACGAAATCGATGTGCTCGTGACCCCCGATCCGCTGTTCAAGCCCGGCCTGACCTTCGAGCCCGTATTCGACTACGAACAAGTCCTGGTGGTCGCCAAGAACCATGCCCTGGCTCAAGTCGACCATGCGCGACCGCAGGACCTCAACAAAGAAATACTGATTTCCTACCCCGTGGACGTAGAGCGCCTGGACATCTACAACCAGTTCCTGCTGCCCGCCGGTATCGCGCCCAAACGCCACAAAACTATTGAAACCACCGACATCATGTTGCAGATGGTGGCCAGCGGCCGCGGCGTTGCCGCCCTGCCGCGCTGGCTGGTCGAAGAATACGCCGACAAGCTGGACATCGTCCCCGTACGCCTGGGCCCCCAAGGCATCGCCAAGCAGATATTCCTGGGCACGCGTGAAACCGATGTCGCCATCGACTACGTGCGGGCCTTTCTGGAACTCGCCCGAACGCCGTCGCTGGCTTTTTCTTTGGCTAAATAAAAGAAAGCCCGCTTTAAGCGGGCTTTCTTATTTGGACAGCCTGATTTCTGGCTATTCAGGGTGGAATATCACTCCCACTCAATCGTCGCCGGTGGCTTGCTGGAGACGTCGTAGGTGACGCGGTTGATGCCGCGCACTTCGTTGATGATGCGGCCGGAGACGCGTTTGAGCAGCGAGTATGGCAGTTCGGCCCAGTCGGCGGTCATGAAGTCGGAGGTCTGCACAGCGCGCAGCGCCACGACGTAGTCGTAGGTGCGGCCGTCGCCCATAACGCCCACAGATTTGACGGGCAGGAAGACGGTAAAAGCCTGCGAGGTCAGGTCGTACCAGCTCTTGCCGGTTTCCGGATCAATGGTGGTGTTCAATTCTTCGATGAAAATGGCGTCGGCGCGACGCAGCAGGTCGGCATATTCGCGTTTGACTTCACCCAGGATGCGCACGCCCAGGCCTGGGCCGGGGAACGGGTGGCGGTAGACCATGCCGTGCGGCAGGCCCAAGGCCACGCCCAGCTTGCGCACTTCGTCCTTGAACAGTTCGCGCAGGGGCTCCAGCAGCTTCAGATTCAGGGTTTCGGGCAGGCCGCCCACGTTGTGGTGCGACTTGATGGCCACGGCCTTGCCGGTTTTGGAGGCGGCGGATTCGATGACGTCGGGGTAAATGGTGCCCTGGGCCAGCCAGCGCGCCGCAGTAAGCTTACCGGCTTCTTCCTGGAAGATTTCCACGAATTCACGGCCGATGACCTTGCGCTTGGCTTCGGGGTCGGTGACGCCGGTCAGGTGCCCCATGAAACGATCGGTGGCATCCACGTGAATGACCTTGACGCCCAGGTTGTCGGCGAAGGTTTTCATGACTTGTTCGGCTTCGTTCAGGCGCAACAGGCCGTGATCCACGAAGACGCATGTGAGCTGATCGCCGATGGCGCGGTGGATAAGAGCCGCCGCCACCGACGAGTCCACGCCACCCGACAGGCCCAGGATGACTTCGTCCGAGCCAACTTGTTCGCGGATGCGAGCAACGGCTTCTTCAACGTAGTCGGGCATGTTCCAGTCGCCTTCGCAGCCGCAGATGTCGCGCACGAAGCGTTGGAACAAGGCCTGGCCCCGTACGGTATGGGTGACTTCGGGGTGGAACTGAACGCCATAGAAGCCGCGCGCTTCGTCGGCCATGCCGGCGATGGGGCAACTGGGCGTGGACGCCATGAGCTTAAAACCGGCGGGCAGGTCAGTGACTTTGTCGCCATGGCTCATCCAGACCTTGAGCATGCCGTGGCCTTGCTCGGTGGAAAAGTCCTGGATGCCGTCCAGCAGGCGGGTATGGCCGTGCGCGCGCACTTCGGCATAGCCGAATTCACGCTGGTCCGAAAAAGAAACCGTTCCGCCCAGTTGCATCGCCATGGCCTGCATGCCGTAGCAGATGCCCAGCACCGGCACGCCGGCCTGGAATACCGAGGCAGGCACCTTCAGCGATTCTTCGGCATAGGCCGAGGCATGGCTGCCCGACAGGATAATGCCCTTGAGCCCTTCCTGGCTGGCAATGAATTCGTCCGACACGTCGCCGGGATGAATTTCGCAATACACGCCGGCTTCACGCACACGGCGCGCGATGAGCTGGGTGACTTGGGAGCCGTAATCGAGGATCAGGATTCGCTGGTGCATGAAGATATCGAGCCAATAAGAAAGCGGTAAAGAGTCTATTTTACGCTGTGTCGCGCCGCTTAGGGAGGAGCCGGACAGTCTTGGGGCCAAATTGTCTCTGTTGACTGGCATTCATGCGACAAGGCGGATACAGTACATGCAGCCACATTGGGAGTTTCTGTATGTCTTCACGTCGTACCCAGCACCTGACCGGCCCTATCGATCAGCCCGAATCCCCTCCAGCCCAGGCCAGCGGCCAGCAAGGCGGCGGCTCCATCGCCCCTTCTTCGCGCCGCCACAGCCTGCCGCATTCCTTTACCTACGACTGCGAAACCCAGACGGACGACGCCCCTACCAGCCACACCTTCGTGCTGGTGCACGGCGCCTGGCACGGCGGATGGTGCTGGGGGCGGGTCGCGGCGCGGCTCCAGGCCCAGGGCCACAAAGTCTACACGCCCACCCTGACCGGCCTGGGCGAACGCAGTCATCTGCTGGGACCCAATATCACTCTGGATACCTTTGTCGATGACGTGGCCAATCTGCTGCGCTGGGAAGAGCTGTGCAACGTCGTGCTGGTAGGCCACAGCTTCGGCGGCCTGGTGATCAGCGGCGTGGCCGACGTGCTGCCGCGCTGCCTGCGCCAGCTGGTCTACCTGGATGCCTTCATCCTACCCAGCGGCACGAGCACCTTCGACACTCTGCCTTCCAAGGTGGTCGACAGCATGACCGCATCTGCCGGCGCCGGCACCGTGCCGGCCGTCCCTCCTCCCCCCTTAAGCGCCCTGGGCCTGCATGCCTCCGAAGACCTGCACTTCGTGGGCCGCAGGCTGACTCCGCAGCCGCTCAGCGTCTACCGCTCCGCCTTGCGCCTGCAGAACCCGCAGATCGGCAATGCGCGCCCCTGCGCCTATGTTTCCTGCACCCAGCCGCCCTTCAAAGGCGTAGACCCTTCACGAGCATGGGCTCGTCAACAAAAAGACTGGGACTTCCGCGAACTGGACAGCGGACACAGTGCCATGATTACGCATCCCGACCAGGTCGCCCGCCTGCTGCTGGAACTGGCGGACTGATACACAAAAAACCGCCGGCCCTGAGGCCGGCGGTTTTTGGCATGCAAGAGACGATAAAGATCAGTCGGCGCGGTAGTTCGGCGCTTCCTTGGTGATCTGTACATCGTGCACATGGGATTCACGCACACCAGCAGCCGTGATTTCCACGAATTCAGCCTTGGCATGCAGTTCGTCGATGGACGTGCACCCGCAGTAGCCCATGGAAGCGCGCACGCCGCCTACCAGTTGGTAGATGATGGCAATGACGCTGCCCTTATAGGGAACGCGACCTTCGATGCCTTCGGGAACCAGCTTGTCGGCGTTGTTGGACGGATCCTGGAAGTAGCGATCGGCAGAGCCGTCCACCATGGCGCCCAGACTGCCCATGCCGCGATAGGACTTGTAGGAACGGCCCTGGAACAGCACGACCTCGCCAGGAGCTTCTTCCGTACCGGCAAACATGCCGCCCATCATGCAGGCGGATGCGCCGGCAGCCAAGGCTTTGGATACATCACCCGAGAAGCGGATGCCGCCGTCGGCGATCAGCGGCACGCCCGTGCCTTCCAGTGCCTTGGCCACATCGGCAATGGCGGTAATCTGGGGCACGCCCACACCTGCCACGATGCGGGTGGTGCAGATCGAGCCTGGGCCGATGCCGACCTTGACGCAATCCGCGCCGGCTTCCACCAGCGCACGGGCGGCTTCTGCCGTGGCGATGTTGCCGCCAATGACCTGAATGCGAGGGAAGTTTTTCTTGACCCAACGAACACGTTCGATGACGCCACGCGAATGGCCATGGGCCGTATCCACAACCACGGCGTCCACGCCGGCTGCCGCCAGTTTTTCGACTCGGTCTTCGGTGCCCTCGCCCACGCCTACGGCAGCACCGACGCGCAATTGGCCTTGCGAATCCTTGCTGGCCAGAGGGTGTTCCGTGTTCTTGACGATGTCCTTGACGGTCGCCAGGCCACGAAGCTGGTATTGATCGTTGACGATCAGCACGCGCTCCAGACGATGACGGTGCATCAGGGCCTGGGCTTCGTCCAGCGTGGCGCCTTCGCGCATGGTGATCAAGCGCTCTTGCGGCGTCATGACGTCGCGCAGCGGCAGATCCAGGCGGTCTTCGAAGCGCAGATCGCGATTGGTGACGATACCCACCAGCTTGCCACCTTCCACGACGGGCAAGCCCGAAATGCCGTGCTGGCGCTGCAACGCGATGGCGTCGCGCACCTTCATGGTGGGCGTGACCGTGACCGGATCGATGACGATGCCGAATTCGTGTCGCTTGACGCGAGCCACTTCACGGGCCTGCGCGTCGGCAGTCATGTTTTTGTGAATGATCCCGATGCCGCCTTCCTGAGCCATGGCAATGGCCAGACGAGCTTCGGTAACGGTGTCCATGGCAGCGGACACCAGCGGGATATTCAAGGTGATGTCCCGCGTGAAGCGGGTGAGCAGGGATGTATCGCGAGGCAGAACCTCGGAGTAAGCAGGAACCAACAACACATCGTCGAAGGTGAGTGCTTTCTTGATGAGACGCATGCTTTTTTACTCCGTCCAAAAATCGATTATACGCGTAAGCATTTAAGCAATCCAGACCCGGGCGTTGCGGAACATCCGCATCCAGGGAGTAAAGCCGCCGTTGCCCATCTGTTCTGCACCCTTGTCAGCCGCGCCCCAGCTATCGGGCGTCCAGGACATCATGACGTTGCGCGTGACCCGCTCCGGGTGCGGCATCATGATGGTGAAGCGGCCGTCGGCGGTGGTGACGCCGGTCAGGCCGTCGGGGCTGCCATTGGGGTTCAGGGGATACTGTTCCGTGCGACGGCCCTGATGATCCACGAAGTGGACAGCGGCCTGCACGCGGGACGCATCGCCCTGGCGCTGGAAATTGGCGAAGCCTTCGCCGTGCGCCACCGCCACCGGCAGGCGCGTGCCCGCCATGCCCTTGAAGAACAAGGAGGGCGAGTCGGCGATTTCCACGCTGGAGAAGCGCGCCTCGTATTTTTCGGACTGGTTGCGCGTGAAGCGCGGCCAGAAGTCGGCGCCAGGAATCATGGGAGCCAGGGCCGCCATCATCTGGCAGCCGTTGCAGATGCCCAGGCCGAAGGTATCCTGACGGCCGAAGAAGGCGGCGAACTGATCGGACAACTGAGTATTGAAACGAATGGTCTTGGCCCAGCCTTCGCCCGCGCCCAACACATCGCCATAACTGAAGCCACCCACGGCCACCAGGCCTTGCATGCGTTCCAGCGAGACGCGGCCCGACAGCAGATCGGTCATGTGCACGTCCACCGCTTCGAAGCCCGCCGTGTCGAAAGCCCAGGCCATCTCGACCTGGCTGTTGCAACCCTGTTCGCGCAGAATGGCGATGCGCGGACGCTTGCCCGTGGCGATGAACGGCGCTGCAATGTCTTCCTGGGGGTTGAAGGCGACGCGCGGCGAGATGCCAGGATCCTGGGCATCTTGCCAACGGTCGAACTCCGCCTGGGCGCAGGCGGGGTTGTCGCGCAGCGCCATGATACGGCGACTGACTTCGCTCCACTGCTGCGCCAGCTCCACGCGAGGGGCCTGATAGATGCAGGTGCCATCGCGGTAGAACTCGATCTGGTCGGCGCTGTTCAGGCTGCCGATAACATGCGAATGGGCCGACAGGCCGGCTTCGCGCAGCGTCTGCATGACGACATCGCGCTGAGCCAGCGGCACCTGAATGACGGCGCCGGCCTCTTCGTTGAACAAGGCGCGCAGCGTGATTTCGTCGCGCTGCACCGACACCTGTTCGGGACGGATTTTATAGTCCCCCCAGTCGGCGGCATGCGGATCGATGGTAAGCATGTCCAGGTTGACAGACACGCCGGTACGGCCGGCAAAGGCCATTTCGGCTACCGTGGCGGCCAGACCGCCGTCGGAGCGGTCGTGGTAGGCCAGGATATGGCCCTGGTCCGCCAGTTGGCGCACTGTCTTGACGAAGGCCAGCATGGCCTGCGCATCTTGCATGTCGGGCACGGACTGCCCCACCTGATTGAAGGCATGCGCCAGCACCGAGGCACCCATGCGCTGACGGCCCTGGCCCAGGTCGATCAGGATCAGGGCGCTGTCGCCCTGGTCGGTCTTGAGTTGCGGCGTCAGCGTGCGACGTACATCGGCCACTTGCGCAAAGGCAGTGACAATCAGGGACACGGGAGCGATGACCTGACGGGATTCGCCGTCCTGCTCCCAGGTGGTGCGCATGGACAGGGAGTCCTTGCCCACCGGAATGGACAGGCCCAGTTGCTGGCACCACTGGCTGACGGCATGCACCGTGTCGAACAAGGCCGCGTCCTGGCCGTCCACACCGCACGCAGCCATCCAGTTGGCCGACAGCTTGACGTCTTTCAGGTCGCGCACGTCGCTGGCCACCAGATTGGTCAGGGCCTCGGCAACGGCCATGCGACCGGAAGCAGCGGCATCGATCATGGCGCTGGGAGTGCGTTCGCCCATGGACATGGCTTCGCCGCGCACGCCTTCGAAGTCGGCCAGGGTGACCGCACAATCAGCCACCGGCACCTGCCAGGGGCCGACCATCTGGTCGCGGCTGCACATGCCGCCTACGGAACGGTCGCCAATGGTGATCAGGAAGTTCTTGTTGGCCACGGTAGGATGGCGCAACACGCGCTGAACGGCGTCATCCAGCTTGATGACGGTCAGGTCCAGAGGCTCCTGCACACCCTCGCGGCGCTGCACGTCGCGCTCCATGCGCGGCGCCTTGCCCAGAATGACGTCCATGGGCACATCGACAGGACGCTCGTCTACGCTCTTGGGCGTATGCTGCGCATCCACACCGGGCAGGCCTTCGCCGAAAGTCACACGCAACTGGCGCTCTTCGGTGGCGACGCCGACGACAGCATAGGGGCAGCGCTCGCGTTTGGCGATACGGTCGAACCGGTCCAGATCCTCGGGAAGGATGGCCAGTACGTAGCGTTCCTGCGATTCGTTGGACCAGATCTCGGCGGGCGACAGGCCCGACTCTTCCAGCGGCACCCGCGTCAGCTCAAAAATGGCACCGCGTTTGGCGTCGTTGACCAGCTCGGGGAAGGCATTGGACAGCCCGCCTGCACCCACGTCGTGGATGGCGATGACAGGGTTGTTGTCGCCCTGCTGCCAGCAACGGTCGATAACTTCCTGGGCGCGCCGTTCCATTTCAGGATTGCCGCGCTGCACGGAGTCGAAGTCCAGCTCGGCGCGGTTGGCGCCCACGCTCATGCTGGAAGCGGCGCCGCCGCCCATGCCGATACGCATGCCGGGACCACCCAGCTGGATCAGCAAGGCGCCCACGGGCAGCGGGTCCTTGTGTGTGAGACGGTCGTCGATGTAGCCCAGGCCGCCTGCGATCATGATGGGCTTGTGATAGCCCCAGCGCTGCTGCGATGCCGTCTGCTCAAAGGTGCGGAAGTAGCCCAGCAGGTTGGGACGACCGAATTCGTTGTTGAATGCCGCACCGCCGATAGGGCCGTCGATCATGATGTCCAGCGGCTTGGCGATGCGCTCTGGAATGCCGTGGGAATCGACTTCCCAGGGTTCGGGGTGATCGGGAAAGCAAAGATTGGAAACGGTGAAGCCCGTCAGGCCGGCCTTGGGCTTGGAGCCGCGGCCCGTCGCGCCTTCGTCGCGGATTTCACCGCCCGCGCCGGTGGAGGCGCCGGGAAACGGCGCGATAGCCGTGGGGTGATTGTGCGTTTCCACCTTCATCAAGGTATGAACCAAAGCCTGATGACGCTGATAAACAGGTTCGTCGGCCTGATCGTCGATGCCAGCATGGAACAGACTGGCCTGGCCGCCCGTCATGATGGCAGCGTTGTCCGCATAGGCCACCACAGTGTTTTCGGGCTGGGCTGCGTGGGTTTCGCGGATCATGCCGAACAGGGTCTTGTCCTGGCGCTGGCCGTCGATGACCCACTGGGCATTGAAGATCTTGTGACGGCAGTGTTCGCTGTTGGCCTGCGCGAACATCATCAACTCCACGTCGTGCGGGTTACGGCCCAGACGCGCGAAAGCCTCCATCAGGTATTCGATTTCGTCGTCTGACAGGGCCAGACCCATAGCGTCGTTGGCATGACGCAGCGCGGCAATGCCGCCACCCAGCACATCCACCGATTGAATAGGCTTGCCGGGCAGCTCGGCGAACAAGGCCTGGCCGTCAAATTCCTGCCCCACCACGGTTTCGGTCATGCGGTCGTGCAGCAAGGCGGCGATCTGCTCCAGCTGAGCCTGATCCAGATCCTTGAGGCCCAGCAAACCGCGCTTGGGCGTAATCAGGTAGCGCACGCCTCGTTCAATGCGGCGCACTGCTGCCAGCCCGCAATTATGAGCGATATCCGTGGCCTTGCTGGCCCACGGCGACACGGTGCCCAGACGGGGAATCACGCGCAGCACCAGATCGCCCTTGGCGGGCTCGGGGCTGAGCGCCGGCATGCCATCGTCGAGCAGATCGCTCAATTGCTGGCGCGCTGTCGCATCCAGGCCGGACTCGTCGGTCCAGACATAGTATTCGTGCAGGGCGCGGATGTCGGCGACAGGCAGCTGCAACTGTTCGATGCGTTCAAGCAGGCGCTCGCGACGGAAGGCGGAGAGCACGGACGAACCGGGGAAGTACAGAATTTGGCTCACGATACGGGAGGGGCAAAAAAAGGTGAGAAAAATAGGAAACACGCCATTTTACCCGGAAGCGACCGGCTCGGTCGCGAAGCAAAATGGCGTGCGCAAAAATCAGATCGGGCTGTCCCCTATGGGATCAGGGTCGGGGGCCGGGTCGGGGTATTCGACTTCAAGGATATCCAGCTCGTCCTTGCCCGCCGGCGTACGCAAAAACACGGTGTCGCCTTCACGCGCCTTGATCAGGGCGCGGGCGACAGGAGATATCCAGCTGATGCGTCCTTGCAGGGGTTCGGCTTCGTCTACGCCCACAATGGTGACGCGGAATTCCTCGCCCTGGCTGTCGCTGTACAACACCGTCGCACCGAAAAACACGTGATCCCGGTTCGGCTGCAGGCCTGGATCGACGACTTCGGCGATTTCCAGACGTTTGGTCAGGAAGCGGATGCGGCGGTCGATTTCGCGCAGCCGCTTTTTGCCGTAGAGGTAGTCGCCATTTTCGGAGCGATCTCCGTTTGACGCCGCCCAGGAGACGACCTGCACCATGTCCGGACGCTCTTTGTTCATCAAGTGCGTCAGTTCGGCGCGCAGACGGCGATAACCCTGCACGGTCATGTAGTTTTTGGTGCCGGAGGGCAAGGCGCTGGCCTGGGGTTCCAGGTCGTCGTCATCGTCGGCGTCGGATTCTTTGACAAAGGCTTTATTCATGCTGATTCCTGCTCCCGGCTAGAGCCATTCTTGCCAGACGGGGGTTAAACCCGAGGGCAAGGCGGGCAAGCCGCCCAGATCGATGCGTCCTTCGCGCGGGCCGTGGAAATCCGACCCGCAGGACACTTGAAAGCCGTATGTGCGCGCCACCTGGGCGTACACGGCGTATTCGTGCGGAGAATGGCTGCCCGTCAGCACCTCGATGCCTACCCCGCCCAACTCCAGGAACTGGGTATACAGGGCGTGGTAGCGCGTATCGTCGAATTCGTAACGGCCCGGATGGGCGATGACGGCCTTGCCGCCCGCCTGCAGAATCCAGTCCACAGCCTGCGCCAGACTGGCCCATTGGGTGGGCACGAAAGCGGGCTTGCCTTCGCCCAGGTAACGTCGGAAAGCATCGTTCAAGTCCGCGCAGTGGCCTTGTTGAACCAGAAAGCGTGCAAAATGGGTACGGCTGATCAATTCGGGGTTGCCGGCAAAAGGCAAGGCCCCTTCGTAGGCGTGATCAAAACCCAGGGCCGCCAGCCGATCGCCCATGGCGCGGGCACGAACCTGGCGCCCCGCGCGGATGGTGCGCAAAGACTCGCGCAACAGCGTATTGCCTGGATCGATGCCCAGCCCCACAATGTGGACGGTCTGGCCAGCCCAGGTGACCGAGATTTCCACGCCATCGACAAAGCGCATGCCCAGGTTCTGGGCATGCTCGCGAGCCTGGGACAAACCGGCCAGTTCGTCGTGATCGGTCAACGCCCACAACTGCACACCGTGGGCATGCGCGCGCTCGGCCAACTCAGCGGGGCTGAGCACGCCATCGGAAAACACGGAATGGCAATGCAGATCAACCGGCAGTCGGGCCTGAGCATGCATGGATCTATCCTGCCAGAAAGTAGTCGATGGGGTCGATTTGCGCGGCCGTACGCAAGGTAGGCGCATGGCCTACGTCGGCGAACTCCACCAGTTGGGCGTGCGGATTGCGACGCAACATTTCGTGGGCGGCCTGCGCCGACAGAATGTCGGATTGGGCGCCACGCACGATAAGGACTTTGTCGGGCAGCCCTTCGTAGGCCCCCCACAGCAAAGCCTGGGCGGCGTCCAGGTCCACGTCGGCCTGACGCGAGAACGCCTGCGACAAGCGCAAATCGTAATGGCGCTGCCACTTGCCATCGTGTTCGACAAAAACATGGCGGGACATGTCTTCCCAATCGGCGGCGCTGTGTTTGCCAAAGGCTGCCGATACGGAATGTACGTAATCCACCGCCTGCGCAAAGGTATCAAAAGTAACCGCCTGCCCCACGTATTCGCTGATGCGCTGCAAGCCGGCGCCATTCAGGGCGGGGCCGACGTCGTTCAGGACGACGCGGCCCAAGGGCAGCTCCAGCGGAGCATCCAGCTTGGGACCGGGACGAGCGGGGCGCAGCAGGCCCGACATGGCTTGCGCGCCGTGCAGGCCCAACGCAATCAGCCCCCCCATGGACGTGCCCACCCAGTCCAACCGTGCCGGCTGCAGACGGGCGATCAGCACGAGCATATCGGCCACGTACTGAGGTATGGCGTAAGCGGACGGATCGATAAGCCAGTCCGAGCGGCCGCGCCCCACGATATCGGGGGCCACGACGCGATAGCGGCTGGACAGCCGCTGCGCCAATTGATCGAAATCCCGGCCCGTGCGCGTCAAGCCGTGCACACACATCAGGACTTGGTCGTTGTCCGGATCGCCCCACTCCCAGTACGCCATGCGGTGCGTGCCCGAGGCGCTGGCGCACATGACCCAATCTAGGCGAGGTTCCTGCAGCAGGGTTGTCATGGTACGGTAGCCGGAATTTGACAGATAAAAGACTATTGTAGCCCAGCCGTTGAAGGATTCCGCCCCCGCTTGGACTATAAGCTCCATCATGGTCCGGGGGGCTGCCAGTAGCGCGCGCTGCGGTCGCGTTCGCTGTGGTAATACAGCATTCTGGAGGTCGAATGCACAGTAACGGCGCCACTGGCATCGGTGCGCAGGAACACCGTACCGGCGCGTTGCCAGCGTCGCTGGACTTCCGCATGCGGATGGCCGAAACGGTTCCACCAGCCATTCTGGGACACCGCCAGCAAAGCCTGAATACCTGTCACCAGATCGACACCGGACGAAGTGCGGGAACCGTGGTGGCCGATCACCACCACGTCCTGCAGCCCCAATCCGGCCGCCAGGATTTCCTTTTCCTGCGCTACGCCCGCATCGCCCAGTAGCAAAGCCGAGTGATACGCCCCCCGGACTTCAAGCACGCAACTGAGCGCGTTTTTATCATTGTCTTTACCGCCCTCCTGGGCATAGGCTTGCCCGGGACCCATCACTGGCCACACGAAACGGAACTGTACGCCATCCAGCTCCCAGCGCACGCCCTTTCGGCACGATGATCTGGACCATGGCCGCGGTATGGCCGCCTTGGTCAGGCCCAGCAAATTCTCTTCTTTGTCCAGGTACGCATCCAGATCGAAACTGCTGAAGGCCTGACGAACCGGCATACCCTGCAAGACACTCTGCGCTCCACCAACATGATCCATATCAGCATGAGACAGAATCAACCCGTCCAATCGAGAGATGCCCACCGCCCGCAAATAAGGGAGAATCGCGCGCTGGCCTTCGTCGGAAGCGGGGCCATGGCGGTTCCCGGCATCAAACAACAAGGCATGGCCACGAGTACGCAGCACCACCGCGCTGCCCTGCCCCACGTCCAAGGCAGTCAGTTCCCACTCCCCTGCTTTCAGCCCTGCCGGCCGCAGCGTCAATGCGGGCACGACGAGCAGACAGCCCACTACCCGAGGCAAGAAGCCGTGGGGCAAAACCAATAAGGCCACGCCGATCAAGGCCAGCACCGTCCAGAGCGCGTGCTGCGCCGGGACAGGCACGCTGGCCAAGGACTGCGCCGCCAACCAGCTAGTGGGACGCATCGTCAGCTCCAGGATGGCATGAGCGGCCCCGGCCACAAGCTGACACAGCCCTTGCGGCGCCGACACCGCGGCCAGCGCCATCAGCAGCAGCACCAAAGGCGTCGCTACCGATCCCATCAACACAATGGCATAGGCATTGGCAGGCAGAGACGCCAGAGAAACTTCGTGGAACAGCGGCGCCAGCGCCGGCATCAAGGCCACAGTCATAAGACCTTGCAATCGCATCGCCGACCAGACAGCCCGAACCCAGCGTCGACAGGCCCGCTGCTCATCGACAATACGAGGCGAGCCGTCCTGGACCGTCAACAACACCGCCACAGCGGCAAACGACAAATAGAAACCGGTACCCAAGCCTGCCCAGGGATCAAGCAACACAACGGCCAGCGCCGCCAAGAACAGGATGCGGCTGGCTCCCAGGCGCAGACCGGATACCCGGCAAATGCCCGCGACGAGCAGCATCAGAAAGGTGCGCTGGGCGGGTACTCCCCAGCCAGCGACCAGGCAATAGGCCCCAGCGGCGGCCATGCCCACCCAAATGGACACCACTTGCGCCGGGCAGTATTGCGCCAGGGTCCTGCCGCGCCAAGCCATGCGCCGCCAGCACCACGACGTCAGTCCCGCCAACAAGACAGCCAGCAGAGTGACGTGCGTGCCACTGATGGACACCAGATGCGTCAACCCGCTGCGGTTGAAAACCTGCCAGTCTGTCGCCGCAATGCTGGCCTGGTCACCCATAGCCAGGGCCAGCATCACCCCGCCCCAACGCCGATCTTGAACAAATGGAAGCATGGCAGCCCGCAAATCATGGCGCAGGCGCTCGGCCCGAACCGGCCAGGACAAGAAACCCGGGTCTGCCAGCGGCCGCGGCGTACCGCGCACCGAGCCCGTTGCCCGCCACCCTTGTGCAAAGGCATGGCGCTCCGCGTCAAACCCATGGGGATTGCGCGCTCCTTGGGGCGGGCGCATCTGCAGCGACATACGCCAGCGCTGACCGGGATACAGGTCTGGAAAAGAATGGGCCTGCGGTTCCCTGTACACCGAGCCGCGCTGCGGCGCATGCCAGCGCACCAGGATGTCCTGCGGCAAACCCGGCGGACGCGATTGGATGACGCGCGCCCGAAACTGCCGATGGGCCGGTCCGCCCTGCACCAGGGAGACGACCTCCAAATCCACGCGGCTGACCCTGTTGATATCGCCGGCGGACACCGCCTGAGCCGCACGCGCCTGGATATGCCAGACGCTGTACAACGCCCCCGCCAAGGCACAAGCGGGCAAGCAGGCCCATGGAAACCGCAAGGCCAACAATATAACGACCAGGATGCCGAGCCCCCAGCCCCACACTGAAACAGCCAGGACCGCGGGGGAAGCGAAATGCACCGCCGTGGCCGCCGCCGCAAACGCTCCCAGGCAAGCCCGCCCGATCACTCCCCTGCTCCCGCCATGACCGCCTCCGCCGGAAAATCACAGCGTAAGGGCGGCCTGCGCGGTTCGGAGCCATCAAGAAGACCTTGGCGCCACTCGGCTTGTACGGTCGGAGCTAATTATCCTGGCAGAGCACCATAGCGGAGCACCTCTGCGCCAGCGGCAGCCCCGCTGATTTCGTGTCAGTCTGCGTGCAGGCTGCTCAACAAGGCATCCAGACGCGGCAGCACGCGCCGGGCCGCCGCGCCCGTAACCGCAATCACGGCATTGACGTCCTGTCCGCGCAGTTCGGCCAGGGCGGCCGCCACTCCCGCCACTTCGGCGGGTTCATTGCGCACCGACGCCAGAGCGGTACCCGGCTCCACCAACCAGGACGGCGCCAGGTCCGGCGCATCGGTTTCCAGCACGATGCTGTCCAGATCCAGGTCCTGGGCCAGGCGCCGTATCTGCTTGGCGCGGCCAAAGGTCATGGCGCCTCCGAAGCCCAGGGCGCAGCCCTGACGCACGAACATATCCGCCTGCTGGCGGCTGCCATTGAAGGCGTGGGCGATGCCGCCCACACCCGAAAACTGACGCAGGTACTTCAGCACCCTGTCCTGAGACCGGCGCACATGCAGCAAGACCGGCAAACCATGGCGCTGGGCCAGATCAAGCTGCCGCTCGTATATCCATTCCTGATTCCGGGCCGCCTCATCGGTCTTCAATTCAGGTACAAAATAATCCAGGCCGATTTCGCCGATGGCCACAAAGCGCGGGTCATCGAGGCTGGCTTGCACTTGGCGC
This sequence comes from Pseudomonadota bacterium, assembly GCA_023439305.1. Classification (GTDB taxonomy): domain Bacteria; phylum Pseudomonadota; class Gammaproteobacteria; order Burkholderiales; family Burkholderiaceae_B; genus Alcaligenes. The sequence continues at coordinate 63,095 of JAEXOO010000043.1, read as the reverse complement.
TCCAGCTCCAGCAGATCGGACTCGCCCGCACCCGGGGTGTACAAAGGGTGAATACCCAGCGCATAGGCCCCGCCCGGCGCCGCCTGAGCGGCCCGGCGCGCATCCTGAAAATCGAATACCCCCACCGCGGGCACCACAATCGACTGCACCCCTGCCTGCCGCGCGCGCGCAATGACCTGCGAACGATCCGCAGCGAACTCGGGGGCGTCCAGATGGCAGTGGGTATCGATCAGCATCGGTAAAAGTGGAAAGGCAGATTAAAAAATACGACACAGTCCGCCCGGCCACCCGGGACGAACGCGTCAGAACCGGTGCCGCATTCCCAGGGCTATGCCCGTCTGGCTGCGCCCCTGAACCAGCGCAGCGACGTCCATGAAATTCAGCGTGCTGTTGCGCGCCTGGGCAAGCGCCCCGTAGACTTCCGTACGCTTGGACAATTTCTGGACAGCCTGGGCAACCAATTGACGACCCGTTCCGTTCACTATATCTGAACGGCGCCGTTCCTGGTAATAAGCCAGGCTGAAGGTCAGGCTGGGGTTCCACGCGTAATTGACACCTGCCCATGCCATCAGGCTGCGCTCGCGCGCGCGACTGACCGCCTCTTCGTTGCGTCCCCAGCGCGCGCCCAGGCTCCAGCGCCAGGCTCCTTGCTCATACGTCAGCCCCGTCATCCATTTGCGCTGCATGGCCCAGCGTTCAGCCAGGGCCTGCTGCGGTCGCTGATCGTATGCCAAACCCCACTGCCAGCCCTGTCCTTTGTAGCGTGCGCCGGCCCCCCACGCATTCTTGCCGCTGTCGGGCTGTCCGGCCTGCCCCGCCCCCCAATGGGCGTACAGCTCGGCAGGGCCCAACTGATGCTGATAGCGCACGGAATGACTGACGCGCAAGGGGCCCAGCATGGTCATGAACGGCTCGTAGGCGCCCGCATAATTCAAGGGCATGACATGCACCATGGTGTCAAAAGCACTGGTGTACTGATGCCCCAGACTCAGGCGCCCCCACGGCCCGCCCACGCCCATGAAGGCCTGCCGGTTGAAAAAGCGCCCTGCCTCGATCAATTCGCCCGTGCGCGGGTCAAAGCCGTTTTCCAAAGCAAAGAACGCTGTCCAGCCCCCGCCCAACGACTCGCTGCCGCGCAAGCCCCAGCGGGAACCGGCCAGCCCGCCATTCTCAAGTCCCCAGCCGCGCTTTCTGTTCAGCGCGGACGAGGCCGACCCGCTCTGATGCTGCATATATACATCCACCAGACCATAGACTGACAAACTCGCGCTGCCCTGGCCCTGGCTTGTTCCTGCAACCAACGGCAACAGACAGGCAGCCGCGAACTGAAACACCGACCTTGCATGTTTTGAAACTTTCATGATCAGCATCCTTGTAGGAAGGGGTCTGCCTGCGCCGGGCGCACGCCTGCCGGCATGCACAAGGGCACGACCCGTGAATAAAAAGAGTGACACCGGCCCTGAGCAGGCCGATCAAGAAACTATCTGGACGTGCGGGCGTCCCATTGCGCCTGACTCATGACCAGACGGAATCCGACATTGGACGTGCTGCTGTCCGGATCCTGGCCCTGGCGCGCGCTGACCCTATACCCCTGGCAATAATCTTCACTGCACAGAAAAGAGCCGCCGCGTATGACGCGTTTGGGCGCATCGGGGCGCATATCGCCCGGATCGAAGGCCTCAGTTGGCCCCTGCGGCTCTCGGACGGGATTGCCGCGCGCAGACTGCAGCGCAAACGCATCGGCCCGATACCAGTCGGCCACCCATTGCCAGGCATTGCCCGCCATGTCTTCAAGGCCGTAGCCATTGGCCTCGTAGCTACCTACCGGCTCGGTACCCGGCTGGATACGCACGGCTGCTGGCGGACGTGGAAAAGAGCCGGATTCTCCATCCCACGTATTGGCGCGCCGCCGGGCTTGGGGGTCAAAACTGTCGCCCCAGGAATAATCGGCCTGCTCCAATCCGCCGCGCGCGGCATATTCCCACTGCGCCTCGGTTGGCAGGTGCTTGCCCGCCCACCGAGCGTACGCTTGTGCATCCTCGTACGAAACCTGCACCACAGGATGATCCTGCTTATCGGCAATGTCCGATGCCGGCCCCTGCGGATGACGCCATTGGGCCCCGGCGGCAAACCGCCACCAGCGCCAGAACTGGTCCAGAGATACCGGCTTGTCTTGTCCGACGAAAACACCGCCCCCGGGAACCAGCACGTGATCCGGCGGGCGGGGCGTGCCCTCCGGCAGCTGCGCCTGCAAGGATTCCCAGTTCGGCGCGCGCTCGGCCGTGCTTACATAACCGGTTTCCGCCACAAAGCGGGCGAACTGCGCATTGGTGACGTGATGCCTGTCCATCCAGAAGCCCTCCAGCGCCACGGGATGGGCCGGTCTTTCGTTAGGCCGGGAGTCACGGCTGCTGCCGCCCATCAAAAACGTGCCGCCGGGAATCCAGACCATATCACTAGGGCCGCGCCGGCCATCGCCCCGCTCTCCGGGCTGTGGGCCGGAGGCAGGCCACAGCGCGGCCCCTCCCAGAAACAGCCCCAGCGCAGCCAGGCCGGCCAGGATTGGTTTGCGAGATAGGATGGCGGATTTCAAGGTGTGCCTCGAATCTGAACCGGCATGCCCTGGCGCCAGTCGTAATAGCCAAACAGATTGGCATGCAGGAAATCCATATCCCAGTTCATGACATTGTTATCCTTGGCCCACTGCTCATACTTGCTCGCCAGCTCCTGCGTCAGTTCGGGATAGCGTTCGGCCAGGTCCTGGGTTTCGCCCCGGTCCGCCTCCATATCGAACAATTGCCAGCGCGCCTCGCCAAACGGCTTGGGCAGCCAGCTGATGCGCCACTTGCCTTTGCGATATGCCTTGTTGCCGAACAGTTCTTCGCCCCGCTCGAAATCATCGGGCCGGACGCTGGCTGCCTCGCCCGCCAGAATGGGCTTGATGGATACACCTTTAAGCGGCGCCAGCGCTACGCCGTTGCGTTCGGTTCCGCGCCGTGCGCCCGTCAGCTCCAGAATGGTGGGGAAGATGTCCTCAACGCCCAGGTAGCTATCATTGACGGAGCCCGCCTGCTGCACGCCCGGCCCCGCTACGATCAGGGGCGAAATCGTACCGCCTTCGGTCACAAACATCTTGAACAGGCGAAAGGGCGCCGAACTGGCGTAGGCCCACCCCGGCCCCACACCGGCGAAAGACTTGGGAGCCCCCAGATTGTCGAAGGACGTGTCGAACTGCTTCGCAATCCAACTGCCATCGGCATTGCCCGGATACAGCCCCATATAGGCGCCTGACGGGCCATTGTCGGACAAGAAGAAAATATAAGTATTGTCCAGCTGTCCGCTGGCCTTCAAACGATCCAGTACCTTGCCGATGTTGTCATCCATATTGGTGATCATGGCGGCATAGATTTCCATCAGGCGCTCTTGCTCGGCCCGCTCGGCCGGATTCAGTTGCGACCAGGGCTTGAACAAGGGCGCAGGATCACTCATGCGGGTGTGGTCGGGGACCACGCCCAAGCGCTTCATGCTCTCGAAATTGTCCTGCCGGGCCTGATCATAGCCAGCCGCGAACTTGCCCTTGTAAGGCGTGATGTACGAGGCCGGCGCATGCAATGGATCGTGCATGGCCTGAAACGCCAGGTAGCCGACAAAAGGCTTGTCCTGAGCCAGGGCCTGATCCATGTATTCAATGAATTTACGGGTGTACAGGTCCGAAGAAAACTCGCCCGTGTCGCGAGCCACCAACTGCCCGTTCTCCATGAATTTGGCCACCGGATGTACGCCCAGCAGGCCAATGTCGTCCCAATGACTGGCGCCTGGCCCTACCAGTACAAAAGACTGGTCAAAGCCTTTGGCGGGCGGCAAATATTCAGGCTTGCCACCCAGATGCCACTTGCCCGCCATGAAGGTGGCATAACCCTGGTCTTTCACCACCTCGGCAAAGGTCTTGACCCTGTCGTTCATGGCGCCGATATAACTGCCCGGATACTGCTCCATTTCGGGCGTGCGGTACTCGCCCATGGAACCCATGCCAGCCATATGGTTGTCCACGCCGGTCAGCAACTGCGCCCGCGTCGGCGAGCAGGTCGGGTGCACATGGAAATTGCTGAAGCGCTGGCCCCGCTCGGCCATTTTCTGCAGCACCGGCGTCTGGATGATTTCCTGCCCGAAGGGCTGGATGTCATTGAACCCCATGTCATCGGCCATGATGACCAGGATATTGGGCGCATCCGGCTTGGCCTGCACGCTGGCCAAGGGCAGCAACGCCGCCAGGGCCAGAAGAACACTGCTTGTTTTCATCTCCACCTCTTTCTATTTATAGGAACCACACATGAAACAGCTTGAGATTTCAGTCCCGCCACGAGGACAGATCGCGCACGGGCGATGGCCGCAAATAATGTCGGGCAACGGAGCGCACGCAGTCGCCGGGCCAATCGGCCCCGAATTGTGCCGCCTCCCATTGCTGACCGGCCTGCTGCTCCTGCCAGATCACCACGCGATTCAAGGCGCCGACAAAGGAGCTGAACATGCCCAGTACGCCCGGCATGGAATTCTGTTGCAAGCTCGCCCAGGCCTGCGGCACACTGCCCGGGCGCAGAGACAACACCCACTCACAAACGACCGCCTCTCGCGAGATGGATTGGCCGTAACGGCGCAGACCTTGCGCAAAATCCTCGCCGGACCCGCACCCTCCCGCTCGCATCCACATGCTTTCTTGTTCAACTATCAGCGGGCGAACCGTTTGAAAATAAGAAAGCAGCGCCGGATCGGCATACGCCTGTTGAGTCCGTGTCTGCCAATCCTGAAAATCCTCGTATGCATACAGGCTGACGATGCGCTCCACTCCCTGCGAGGTTTCCGAATAAAACCCGTGCGACCGCTCCAGCAGGGAACGCAAGCTGCCGTCCGGACGTAAGGCCTGGGCCTGCCAGAACGCATCCGTCGCGCCCGGCTGAAGTTCATAGCAACGGCGTTCGATCAGCATGACGTCACCGCAACAGCCTGACTCGGGCGGCGGCCGGCAAATGCGTCCTCCAGCAAAGCGACCAGGGCCTCGGTCTCCAGCGTGCGCGGGTTGGGATAGGGAGCCGCCATCAATTTCTCGGCCAGCGCCGGCGCATCCAGATCGCGCATGCCTAATTGCGCCAAGGACCCTGGCAAGCCCAGGCGACGGCCCAATTCATAAAAATAGGCGGGCACGTCGTCACAATTCAGCGCCTGCCGCATGCGCACCAGGGACGGCTCGATCGCCGCACTGTTGTAGGCCAGCGAGTACGGCAAGAGCAGCGCATGCAGCTCGGCATGCGGCAGATTGAACCAGCCCCCCAGGCTGTGGCACAGCTTGTGATGCAAGCCCATCTGCACCTGGCCGAGCACGCCCCCGCACAACCAGGCGCCATACAGGGCGTCGCTGCGCGCCTGAGCGTCGCCCAGGTCCCGCTCCAGCCCGGCCAGCGCCTGTCCCATCGCCCGCAAGCCCTCCTGAGCCATCAGTTGGTGCACCGGACTGGCGTTGGAGCCATACAAGGCTTCCGCCGCATGCGCCATGGCATTCAGGGCGCTGGCCATGGTCATGCCATGCGGCAGCGACCGGGTCAGCTCCGGGTCGTACAGAACACTGACTGGCAACACGCGCCAATCGCGCCCAGTTTGCTTCTCGCCGTTCTGCGATAAGCCATATAAAGGCGTCATCTCGGATCCCGCATACGTGGTGGGCACCGCTACCAAAGGCAGGGAGGAGCGCAATGCCATGCCCTTGCCCAGCCCTAATGTAGAACCGCCTCCCACCGCGACACAGGCATCGGCCTGTCGTTCGTGCGCCAGCGCCAGCGCCTGATCCACCACATCGACCGGCACATGCATCACGGCTCCGCTGAACAGCCCCACTGCACGAGCGCCCAGCAGACTCTGGACACGCTCGCCCAGGCCGCGTTGTTCCGGCGTGCTCAGCACCAGCACCCGTTTCAATTTCAGCGTATCGACCAGCTCCGGCAAGCGCTCCAGGCTGCCCGGTCCAAACACCACTTTCTGGGCCTGGGTTTCATGAACAAAAGACTCCATCACAGCTCTCCTTGCTCTATACGCGCAGCCATCTGCGCCAGTCGCTGCGCGGCCAAGGCGATTTCCGCATTCTGTATGCCGTGCTCGCTGCCTGGTCCGCTCCATACACGCACGTCTGCACCTGCCGCTTCCCATGAAGCGGCCGACGCCAGCACGTAGTCCAGCGGCACATGCGGGTCTTCGTCCCAGGTGGACAACAGCACGGGCATACCCTGGAAATCCAGGCCGGCGGGCGGGCGCGGGCGGGGCTGCTCATCCAGCAGAGCTCCCGTGAACATCAGCAGGCCGCCATAGCGCTGCGGGCGTCGCCAGAGAAACTCGCCCGCCAGGCAGGCGCCTTGGGAAAATCCGGCCAACACCTGCGACGCATAGGGAATGCCCTGCGCAGCCAGTTCGTCGGAAAGTCGACCCACACAGTGCAGCGCCTGTCCCAGGCGTGGCTGGTTCAGAACTTGCGGCACCAGAAAACGCTCCGGATACCAGCTGTTCTGCTCAGCCTGGGGCGCCAGGCAACTCCAGCCGTCCAGGCCCAGGCGATCCCAGATGGCGCTCTTGACCCATTCCGGCGACTGCCCGCGGCCATGCAGCAAAATCAAGGCCCGTCCGCCCGGCGCGGGAGCCGGGCCGTAGCAGCGCACCGGCTGCGCAAGATGGGGGTTGTCGCCCGCATGCATCGTCATGTCCATCACCCTGATCAATATTCCAAGGGTTCCAGCGTGCTCAGGATTTCCTGGCGCTGATGCTCGAACTGAGGCGCGATCATCAGTTGCGCTCCCAGAGACTCGTAGGGCTCATCGATCAGGAAACCTTCCGGCTTGGACACCGTCGCCTCGAACATGGCTCCGCTGGGGGTGCGCACGTAAATGGACTCAAAATAGCCCCTATCCTTGCGCTCGGACGTATCCGTCAGACCCAGCCCCTCTAACCTGGCCTTGACGCGGTCCTGCACGGCACGATCCTGCACCTGGAACGCGCAGTGATGGACGATGCCTTCGCCGTAAGTCCAGCTGGCCGGCTGCATGGTCGGCTCCAACGCGAAATCCACCAGCGCCCCCGAACCGCCTGCGCCCAGCGCATAGCGACGATGGCGTCCGTCGCTATCAACCTGCCGGCCGGTCCAGCCCTCGAGCATGAACTCCTCAGAGGATTCATGCTCGCGCACATTGACCGTAATGGTGTGCAGGCCGCGAATCGCCAGCTCGGCGGGCACCTCACCGTTCGAATACGGTGTGCGATCATCGTCGGCAATCCCGATCAGCTCATATTCCACGCCGCAGGGATGACGGAAGGTCAACACCGGTTCGCCAAAGCGCTCCCAGCGACGCACGTCAAAACCATGATCCTTCAGGCGTTGGTGCCAGAACGGAATACCCGACACCGGCACCGACAAGGCCAGATTGCCGATCTGCCCGCCGCCCTGCTGGCCCTTGCGGCCAAAGTGAGCCACCGGGAAGCAGGTGATCAGGGTGCTTTCCTCGCCCATGTCATTGCCGTAATACAGGTGGTAGAACGGTGCGACGCCGTCATAGATCAAGGTTTTCTTGACACTTTTGAGCGAGAGCACCTTGGTATGGAAGTCATAGTCCTGCTGGGCCGTGCCCACGCACAAGGTAATGTGGTGATGGCGCTGGATAGCCGTATCGAGTGGGTTCATCACTGTCTCCTGTCTATTCTGAATTTAGAAAGCGGGCCGCTAGGCGGGCTCGCTCCATTGTTGGTCCACCATGTCCCAGATACAGCGCCCCAAGGGCTCGCGCTGTTCTTCGGCAATATGGGAAATCAATCCTGCTGTGCGGGCCAAGACGGCAAAGCCGCGCATCAGAGCTGCTGGCACCTTCATGTCTCCCAGCACGGCGGCCACGGCGCCCGTGGCATTGATGGTGATATGTCGCCCCGCTGCTTCGTCGATCTGCTCGGACAGCAGGACCAGAGCCTGGCAATAGGCGCCGCTGATGCCCAACTGCGCGGCCAGGGCCAGCAAAGCCGCTGCGCGCGGATCATCGGGGCGATGCAGATGATGCCCAAATCCGGGTACCGCCGCACGTTTTTCGCGAAACTGGCGCGCAATTTGCTGTGCCGCCTGGGGCGCCTGCTCGCCAGCCGCCACGATTTCCTGCAGCAAGTCCGCTGCCGGCTCCATGGTGCCCACAAACTGGCTGCCCACCGCCAGCAAACCGGCTGCCACACCCGACTGAAGATTCTCCGGCGAACTGAGATAGACCATGCGTGTAGCGATCGCGCTGGGTGTCAGGCCATGCTCCATCAGCACAATCAGCACGGCTTCAGCCATGCGGCGTTCGGCATCGCTGGGCATGCGGCCCAAAGTCTGCCCCATGAACACGTCGATGAAGCTGGCTTTGCCCAGCAGGTCATCGACCAGATTATCCCGCCCATAATGGATTTCGCGCTCATTGAAGCTGCACAGGCGCGAGCGAGGGCCGCGCGTGTCAATGCAAGGCTGCATGCTGTGCCCCTTTGACCAGGATCTGCTCGCGCACTGCAGACTTCAGCACCTTGCCCACGGCACTGCGCGGCAGCTCGGCCACTCTATGAATTTCCTTAGGCGTCTTCACCGAACCCAGCTCCTTCTTCACATGCTCGATCAAGGCGGCCGCATCAAAATGTGCGCCCTCTTTCAAGCGCACCGCGGCGTGCACCGCCTCTCCCCATTTGTCATGTGGTATGCCGACCACGGCGCATTCAGCCACATCCGGATGCGCGCACAGCACCACCTCCACATCACTGGGATACACATTGAAACCGCCGCTGATGATCACGTCGCGCAAGCGATCACGCAGGTACAGATACCCCTGCTCGTCCAGTACGCCGGCATCTCCTGTGCGCAGCCAGCCCTTGACCAGCGTTCTGGCGGTTTCCTCGGGAGCATCCAGATAAGCACTCATGACCAGGTTGCCGCGCACGGCCACTTCGCCCTCCTGACCGACCGGCAGCACATTGCCCTGCTCGTCAAGAATGGCCACCCGGGTCATCAGGCTGGGGCGACCCACCGATGCCAGCCGTTCGCCCTGCATGTCGGACGGCGCCAGGAAGGTAATGATCTGCGGCGCTTCGGTCTGACCGAAGGAGGTACACACAACCGGGCCGAAAACAGCCTGGGCACGGCGGATCTGTTCGGGGCGCATGGGAGCGCCGCCATAGATCAGGTAGCGCAACGAAGCCAGCGTACGGGCGCGTATCTGCTGCTGCTCGCACAAAGCCATGATCAGGGTCGGCGGCGCAAAGCACAAGGTGACATGATGCTGCTCGGCGGCATCCAGCAGACCGGCCGGCTTGCTGTCGGCTGGAAACACCAGCGCGCCGCCTGCACCCAACACGGGCAGCATATAGGTGGACGTTCCATGCGTCAGCGGCGCAGCCACCAGATAACGATCCGCCGGCCCCAGGCCCAGCTCGTGGATCTGGCTGGCGATATTGCAGGACCAGGCGCGCATCGGCTGCAGAACGCCTTTCGGAAAGCCCGTCGTGCCGCCCGTGAACTTGATCGCCTGCGGCTGCTCCGGATCAATGCACTGAATCGAGTCCGGCCCCAGGGCGATCGCCTCCGAACCAACCGACTGCCCCAGCGCATCCATCGCCAGGGAATCCTGGCAGGCATCGCCGACTCGCGCCCGCATGCCCTCGTCCAGCACCACCAGGGCGCGCCCGACGAACTCGATCTGGCGGCGCAGCTCGGGATCGCCATTGCGCGGATTCAGCGGTATCCAGACCTTGGCCGCCGCCAGGACCGCCAGAATCGTCAATAAATGATCGACGGAATTGGCGGCGCCCACACAGACGCGGCTGCCCGGCTGCGGATCCCGCTGCGTCAAGTCGGCGGCACGTTCCAGAACGGCGCTGCGCAATTGACGGAACGACAGCGTCGCATCGGGGCTGATCACCGCCGCGCGGTCGGGGTAGCGCTCGGCGGCCCGCCACAAATACTCGATTGGATACATGCACTCATCTCCAGACAACACATAGGCCCATGACGGGCGATTGAGATGAATTGTGCGATTTATTCGAATGTTCGAACATTAGAGAAAACCCTGTTTCCGATATGCCCCCGCAACAGCGGCCTGCGGACCATGCACCCAGAAAGAAGGCCGCTGATGCCTGCATTCAGGACATCAGCGGCCTTCTCAAGGCGGCAAACTTCTTGTCTCGCGCGCCCGATGTGAAAACAAGCCGGAGCTCGCCTGCAATCAGCTCTCGCTCAGATAGGGATTGCCGCGCCGCCAGACCCAGGGACGGATCTCAACGCTCTCAAACAGCTCCGCCTGCATATAGGGATCGCGCGCCATGAACGCCTCGACCGCTTCCTGGCTATCCGCCTGAACAATCAAAAGCGAACCCGCCTGCTTGGCACTCGCATCTGTCCAGGGACCGCTTTGAAGTACGCGCAGCATCGAGTCCCCACCGTCGAGATGAGCCACATGCGCCGTCTTGACGGACATGCGCAACGCCAGTTGACCAGGCCGATCACGCGCAAAGACCAGGAAATACATCATGCACCCTTCGTCAGGTAAAAATCGTTCTCCAGGAACCAGAACGGCGTCTCCATCCCCCACTTGCGCGCCTCGTCCCTGTCGTCCACCCGGATAAACGAGCGCGTCAAGGAATCCTTGACCGCAAAGACCACATCTTCCTTCAAGTAGGGATCTGCCGCATCGAACAGATGCGTCGTCAGGCTGTTGTATCCCTGGGCGGTGATAAGAACGTGGATGTGCGCAGGACGCCACGGATGTCGCGCCGTGGCATTCAACAGTTCGCCAACTGGACCGTCCACCGGAATCGGATACGAGGTCGGGCGGATCGACTTCAGCAAGAACTGGCCATCGGCACGGGTCCGGTAATAGCCACGCAGATTATCCTGCGGCTGATCCGGGTCCTGGATATCGTACATGCCGTTAGAATCCGTCTGCCAGATCTCGATTTTGGCATCGGGCACGACCTCGCCGCCCTCACCGTAGACCGAACCATGAACCAGCAGCGGCACATCCTGGCCCAATGGCCGCAGCAAGACGGAATCGCCCCATTGCCGCTCCTGCTCGGACGGCACATAAAAAGGGCCCAGCACCGTGGTCTCGGTCGCTCCACAAGGCACATTGGCCGTAATCGTGTTAACCAGCGCGGACAGGCCCAGGTTATCGGACAACAAAATCATCTCCTGGCGCTTGCCGTCGCTGATCTGGCCGGTGCGTGTCAGAAAATCGATGCCCACCATCCATTCGTCCTCGGTCAGGCTCACCTCCCGGGCGAACGCATGCAGATGGCGGATCAGGGCCGCCAGTATTTCCCGCAAGCGAGGATCGGGCGTGCTCGCATATCGCTGCAGCACCGTCTCGGTCAAGTCCTGCGTTGCGATCCCAGCCTGTTCATCAATCATCATTTCAGTCACGGCATTCTCCTTCAGACAAAAAGTGGGGTAGAGACCGGCTGCTCAACCCGATCCAGAATCTGCAATAAAGCGACATCCAGAGCTACCCGGGGATCGTCCGCCATCGTCTCCTGCCGCCAGGCCACATAAAGATCCGGTCGCACCAAGACACAGCCGTCATCAGCCACTTCGCGCAACTGCGCCCATCGCATATTGACGTCATGCACATCGCAATAGCTCTGCGGGCCGCCAATCGACACAACCAGCAGCTCGATACCCAGACGCTGCGCAAGCTCATGCGCCGCCACTCTCCAGGGCTGGCCGCCAGGGCCTATCAGCAGCGTGAACCGGCCTTTACCGCACAAGTCTAAGGTCGACACCTGCGCATCGCCTCGATTGAGCCAGGCATGAGGCAAGGGAGATCCCGGGTACGTGGACGGCTGGTAATACAAATCGGGGCGACGCACCGGTTCGGGGCGCGCGGCGGCTTCACCGACCACGGCCGTGCTCGCATAGTAGATGCCCAACTCGATCCCCTGTCCGTTGAACTGCACATTCTGCAGATCGACGGCATCCTTCAAGACACGACGCCGCTCGCGGCCGCGCTCGCTGTCTGCAAAAATCTCATCGATATTGGCCCATCCGGCCGCTTCATCCTGTCCTGGCTCAAAGCCCAGCGCCTGCGTAATTGCACCCATATCGGCCATGGACTGCATAGCTCGGTCCACAACAGCTTGAGCAACAGGCTGGCGTTCGGCATGGTAGGTATCCAGAAGCGCCTCGCCCGCCTGGCCGCGCAGGACCATGGCCAGTTTCCAGGCCAAATTGAAGCTGTCCTGCAGACAGGTATTGCTGCCCAGGCCGGAGGCAGGAGGATGGCGATGCGCCGCATTGCCCGCGATCAACACCCGGCCCTTGCGCAAGAAATCCGCCACCACTTGATTGATGGTCCATTTAGCAACGGATTTCACCTTCACCGGGATATCCGCGATCCCGACGGTCGAACGCACCCGGGCGATAATGCCTTCGTCCGACAAATCCAGCTCCCCTTCCTGCGGGTCGTACATAAACAGCAGCACCCACTCATTCCAGGGCCGAACCGAAATATAGGTGCCATTGCCGATCCAGTAATTATTGCCGGGCTGCTTGGTCCAATACAGAACGCCGGGACGATGGGCGCAATAGGGAGCCAGATCCACTTCGATCCAGGCATTGATCGCGTGTCCCAGGCCCGTCCTGCCCTGTGTCGTGAAACCAATTTCCTGACAAACAAAGCTGTTGTCGCCATCCGCCCCAATCGCATACTGAGCGACGATCTCCAGCTCCTCGCCTGTCTGACTGTTGCGCACCACCGCATAAACGCCTGCGCCATCTTGCCGCATCGACACCATTTCAGTGTCAAACAGCACCTGTGCGCCCAAACGGCGGGCCTCCTCCAGCAAAATGGGCTCCAGCATGTGCTGCGGCATATTGCACACTTGCCCGGGGCTGTTCAGTTCATAGTCCGCTTTGCGCTCCGGCAGGGTACCCCAAGTCTGCAATCGGGCGATCTCAGTTCCCGCAAAACTGGTGAGCCAGATATTGTTGCTCATCAATTCGACTGGCGTGGCCTCTTGGCGCACGCGTTGCTCCAGCCCCAAGTCGCGCAATACCTCCATGCTGCGTTGATTGATGATGTGGGCCCGCGGCGTATTGGCCACCTGGGGGTAACGGCTTATCGCCAGAACGCTGACCCCCTCCCGCGCCAAAAAACAGGCCGAACTCAAACCCGTCATGCCCGCGCCTACAATAAAAACCGATACCTCTATCTTGCGCACCATTGTCTCCTCCAAGAAACCGTGAGCAATCGCCCTCAAACGCGTCGCGAGCGCATCCAACAATGCCCGGGTGATTGCGTCAATGAACCAGCCTGCCATTACCTGCCCAGTGTTTCCTGGGTTATCAGGACCGAGATGGACAAATTACACAATTTATTCGAATGTTCGAATATTAGAAAAAACCCTGTAAGTAGGCTATGATCGTGACGCCGACTTGTCCCATCAATCAAGGAGTGCCGTATGGCGGCCAAACCCCTGAAAAGCAATTCCGCCGTGTACCTGCCCGATGCGCCCTCGCCTCGCCACCTGGATCTGGCGCGTCTGCTGACCGAGCAGATACAGGCCGGGCAGCCCGCTGTGGGCGAGCTGCTGCCCACCGAAACCGAACTGTGCGAGCAATGGGGATTAAGCCGCTACGCAGTGCGGCAAGCTGTTCAGAAACTGTCCAATCTGGGGCTGGTGAATCGTCAGGCAGGCGTTGGCACCCGCGTCATCGCGGACCATCCGCAAGCGCGTTATCGGCAGAACATGGATTCATTAGGCGATCTGTACCGCTATGCCAAGGGCACGCACCTGGTCATCTCGACGCGACGCTCCGTCCAACCCCAGCAGGCGATCGGCGAATTGGCGCGGATCGACTCCCCCACCCCCTGGCTGCAACTGGCGGGCGTGCGCTACAAGGACCTGGACCGCGCCGAGGCCATCGCCCTGGTGGATATCTACGTCAATACGGACTACAGCGCCCTTCCCGGCCTGGGCGATGTCCTGACCATTCCCGTACATGCCTTGATCGAACGCCATTTCGGCATCCGCGTCACACGGGTGGAACAGGAAATCCAGGGCGTACTGATCACGGCGACGCAAGCCCGCACACTGAACGTGGCCGACGGATCGGCGGGGCTGCGCATCATCCGACGCTATTACACGGGCGAACAGCTTCTGGAGGTCACCAGCGGCATCCATCCGGCCGAACGATTCAGCTACGCCGTGACCTATACCCTGGATACCCAATCCGAACGCGGCGCCTGAGGCGCCCCCGGACGGGACTTCAGGCCTTCTGGGGCAGGATTTCCTGCGCCAGATGGCCCTTGTCCATGACGAGCTGTCGATGCGCCAAGGCGGCCAGAGCCGGATCGTGGGTCACGATGACAAAAGCAGTACCGAATTCTTCGTTGACCTTGGTCAGCAAATCGAACATGCCTTCGGCCGTGTAGCGATCCAGGTTGCCGGTGGGCTCGTCGGCCAGCACGCAGGCAGGCCGCGTGACCAGGGCACGTGCCAGCGCCACACGCTGACGCTCGCCGCCGGACAGCTGCCCCGGGTAATGATGTATCCGCTGGGACAGCCCCACTTGCTCCAGCACGACCTGGGCCTGTTCGCGAGCCTGGTTGCGATTCATGCGGCGCACGATCAAGGGCATGGCGACGTTGTCCAGGGCATCGAACTCGGCCAGCAAGTGGTGGAACTGATAGACAAAGCCCAGCACCTGATTACGCAACTGACTGCGCTGACGCTCGTTGAGCGAACTGGATTGCACTCCGTTGACTTCGATGCTGCCGCTGGTGGGCTGGTCCAGCAGGCCCAGCGAATGCAGCAACGTGCTCTTGCCCGAGCCCGAGGCGCCGATAATGGCCACCATTTCGCCGCGCCGCACCTCCAGACTGACATTGGAGAGCACCTGGATGGCGTTGCCGCCTTCTTCATACTGCACGCTGACATCGCTGGCGCGCAGGACAATGGGTTCGATGGTTTCAGTCATGACGCAGCACCTGGGCAGGTTGAAGCTTGGAGGCGCGCCAGCTCGGGTACAGCGTCGCCAGGAAAGCCAGCACCAGCGACACCACCGCGATCAGGACAATATCGTCCACCTGCGGATTGGAAGGCAGTTCGCTGATGAAGTAAATCTGTTCGGGCAGGAATTTGCGCCCCATCAGGTTTTCAATGAACGGCACAATCACGTCGATGTTGTAGGCGATCAGGGCCCCGAAGCCCACACCCAGCAAGGTTCCGACCACACCGATCAGCGACCCTTGAACCAGGAAGATGCGAGCGATCTCGCGCGGAGTCGCGCCCAAGGTGCGCAGAATGGCGATGTCGGACTGCTTGTCCTTGACAGCCATCACCAGCGACGACAACAGATTGAAGGCCGCTACCGCCACGATCAGCGCCAGAATCAGGAACATCATGCGCTTTTCTGTCTGCACCGCTGCAAACCAGGTGCGATTGTTTTCCGTCCAGTCGGACACGAAGACGTAATTGGGCATGACCTTGGCCAGCTCCTGAGCCACGAGCGGGGCCTTCTGCATGTCCTTGATGCGCAGGCGCACGCCGCTGTTGCCCACGTCGCGGAAGACCCGCGCAGCGTCTTCGACGTTGACGAAGGCCAGGGTCGCGTCGTATTCGTAATAGCCGGAGGAAAACACGCCCGTCACGGTGAACTGACGCATGCGCGGGGAAAAACCAGCGGGCGAAATCGAGCCCTGCGGCGCCATGACCATGATGGTGTCACCCGTTCCCACTCGCAGCATGCCGGCCAGTTGTTCGCCCAGCACAATGCCGAACGAGCCCGGCGTCAGGTTCTCCAGCCGGCCCAGAACCATCTGCTGCGCCAGTTCCGACACCCGCAGCTCTTGCGCGGGATCAATTCCGCGCACTTGCACGCCCGTCAGCTGATTGCTGCGCACCAGCATGCCCTGCCCCGCCACATACGGAGCTGCGCCCACCACGGCCGGATTGGTCTGGGCTTTCTGCGCCAGCGTCTTCCAGTGGTCCAGGACCTGCTGGTGGTCGGCATTGCGCACGATCAGCTCAATGTGCGGCAAGACCGACAGCATGCGATCGCGCACCTGCGTCTGAAAGCCGTTCATGACCGACAGCACCACGATCAGGGCGGCCACGCCCAGCGCGATGCCCGCCATGGAACTGCCGGCGATGAAAGACACGAAACGGTCCGAGCGGCCGCCGCGCCGCTTGCGGCCCCGGGCCAGGCCGGCGTACCGCGCCCCTATCCAAAATTCATATGCCATTCGAGCTGCTACCGCCTCAAAGAAAACACTACAATCGCTGTCATGCAGATCGTAATCAAGGGCGCGCTGCCGGATCCGGCCATCGCGCGCGAACTCATCAAACATCTGGCGCAGACCGCCCCCACCCTGGTCCAATGGCTGGATCAGGGCCAAGGAACCCTGACGCTGCGCGAACCGGCCATCGAACTGTGCACGCCCGCAGAATCTTGTCTGCTGCAGGCCCACGGCTTTGAGGCCGGCCAAGCACAGCATCTTAGCGCAGGTCTGGCTCCTTTGCGGGCCCGCCAACTGAAACAAATCCAGAATATAGCGCCCGACGCTCCCCTGTGGCTGGCCGAACTGGTGCATATCGCCCCATCGCGCGAAGGCGCCATGCTGCTGCCGGCCGAACAGCTGGAGATTTCAGAAACCCATAGCCGCACATTGCTCGACGCTGTCACCCCTTATCTGGATGGCACAGGTTTTACCTTCCGTTACCTGACTCCCCAATACTGGAGCGTGACTCCGCCCGCCGATTTCCGCTATGACGCCCCCTCGCCGGAGCTGGTCAGTCAAAGCAATCTGAATGACTGGTGGACGCAGGACACCCATACCCGCCCCTGGCGCAGGCTGGTCAATGAGTTCCAGATGCTGGCCTTTGATCTGCCCGTCAATCGCGAACGCGAGCAAGCCGGCCTGCCGCCCGTCAACAGCCTGTGGCTGTTCGGCGGCGCACGCCCCGATCAATTGGGCGCCGAACCGCAGAACCTGCTGGTGCTGGACGCCTTGCAAGACAGTCTGCTGAAGCAGGATTGGGGACGCTGGCTGCAGGTGCTGGCCGAGTTGGATCGCGAGGTGCTCGCTCCGCTCTCCAGCAGCACACCTGCCGGCACGGCCCAACCCGAACTGATCCTGACCGGCCAGGATCGCCATGCGCACGTGCGACCCGCCGCCCGGCGCATCTGGCCTTTATCTCTATTGAGCAACAAGCAGAACTGGAGTCAGTGGTGGTCACCCCAATCCTGAAGAATCGTCCCGAACAACAATACGCCAGCCAGACGCTGGAACAAGCCGGCCTGCATCCCCTGATGGCGCGCCTGCTGGCCGCCCGCGGGGTGACGGACGCCGCCCAGACCGAGATCAGTTGGCAGCACATGATCCCGCCCGCCATGCTGGGCCAGGCTCAGCGTGCGGCCGCCCTGCTGGCCGATGCCATCCGCCGCAACGAACGCATGCTGATCATCGCCGACTACGATTGCGACGGTGCCACAGCCTGTGCGGTCGGCCTGCGAGCTTTGCGCAGCATGGGCGCGATCGTGGACTTTCTGGTTCCCAACCGTTTCGAGACTGGCTACGGCCTGTCCCCCGCCGTGGTCGAGCTGGCCGTGCAGCACCCGGCCGGCAAGCCGGACCTGCTCATTACCGTGGACAATGGCATTGCCAGCATCGACGGCGTGGAAGCCGCCCGCGAAGCCGGCATGCAAGTCCTGGTCACCGACCACCACCTGCCCGGCGACGAACTGCCCGACGCCCTGGCCATCGTCAACCCCAATCAACCCGGCTGCGACTTTCCATCCAAGAACCTGGCCGGTGTAGGCGTCATTTTTTATCTGATGCTGGCCCTGCGCGCCGAGCTGCGCCTGCGCGGCGTCTACCCGGCCAATGGCGGTCCGCGCCTGGACGCCTTGTGCGATCTGGTCGCGCTGGGCACCGTGGCCGACGTGGTCGGCCTGGATGCGAACAACCGCCTGATCGTCACACAGGGCTTGGAGCGCATGCGCGCCGGTCGCATGCAGCCAGGCCTGCGCGCCCTGTTCAATGTCGCCGGACGTGAACCCCGCCAGGCCAGCGCCTTCGACCTGGGCTTTGCTCTGGGACCGCGCATCAACGCCGCCGGCCGCCTGGCCGACATGTCGCTGGGCATACGCTGTCTGATAACGGACGACGAACAAGAAGCCGCGGACATCGCGCAGGAACTGGAGGACATGAACCAGGACCGGCGCGCCATCGAAAACACCATGCGCGAAGAAGCCTTGCAAGCCGCCGAACAGGCCGAGCCCGATACGTGCGCCACGGTCTGCGTCTACCACCCCGACTGGCATCAAGGCGTAGTGGGTCTGGTGGCCTCGCGCCTGAAAGAAAAATACTGGCGTCCTACCCTGGCCTTCGCCCAAGGAGACCCAGGCGAAATCAAAGGCTCGGGACGCTCCATTCCCGATGTGCATCTGCGCGATGCACTGGATCTGGTATCCAAGCGTTATCCCGGCCTGATCCTGAAGTTCGGCGGCCACGCCATGGCCGCCGGCCTGACCATCGAAGAAGACAACTACGATGTGTTCGTTCAGGCCTTCGAAGAAGCCGTGCAGGAGCTGACCGGACGCTTCCAGTTCGATCCGGTCATCGAAACCGATGGCTCCCTGGATCCCCGGCATGCCACGATTTCCGTCGCTGCTCTGATCCAGAAGCAAGTCTGGGGTGCGGGCTTCCCGCCCCCGGTTTTTCGGGACCTGTTCCTGGTGCGCCAGCAACGGCTGCTGAAGAACAAGCACTTGAAGATGACGCTGGAGCGCGACGGCGAACGGTTTGAAGCCATCTGGTTCAACCGTGATTCCCTGCTGCCGGAAGAAATCGAGGCGGCTTACCGCCTGGACCAGAACGAATGGAACGGCAATGTCAGCGTGCAGCTGATCATTGAGTTCGCCCAGGGTCGGTACTAGAAGCGAAACGAGCCCCGCGGATCCGCCATCGGATCCGCGACATGCCTGGAATCAGCTTATCCGGCGCACCGGTGCAGTCGCCAGCACCAGCCCCGCCAAGGCCAGCACGAACGCCAGCAAGTGCATGCCGGAAAAAGGCTCGCCCAGCACCAGCACGCCGACCGCTGCGGTGCCCAGGGGCATCAGCACCATAAAGACCGCCGCGCGCGAGGCAGGCACGTGGGTGACGCCGGTCATCCACAGCCACACCGTCCAGACGCTGGCCGCCAGCGAATAAAACACCAACAAAGGCCAGATCCAGCCCGGCACCAGACTGAAGGAAAAATCCCGCGCCGCGTAGATGCCCAAGGGGGTGATCAAGGCCAGGCTGCACAAATTGATGACTGCGCTGATGCGCTTGGGACTCATGACCGAGGTCAGCCGCTTGCCGATGACGGCATAGGCGGCTTCGCACAGTACCGCGCAAAAGATCAGGCCGTTGCCCAGCCAGACACGGGAGGGATCCAGTCCCGCCGGACCGTTTTCTTCATGCTGCACCAGCGCCAGCAAGGCGATGCCCAGCATGCCCAGCACCAGCGCCGCCCAGGTGCGCGAGCCTATGCTTTCTTTCAGGAAATACCAGCTGAACAAGGCCACCACGCCAGGGATCGCCGACAGGATCACGCCCGCAGATACCGCGCTGGTCATGCTGATGCCCGTCACCATGCACAGCGTGAACAGAAAATTGCCCAGAAAGGACTCCAGGAAGATCAGGCCGCGCGTGCGCGCATCCAGAGCGGGTTCGCTGGCGGGTTTGCGCAGCCAGCGCAACATGGCCAGCGCACCAATGCCAAACCGCAGCCAGGCCAGCAGAAACACGGGCAAGGCGGCTACCAGCGGCCGCGTCAGGGCGATGTAGCTGCCCACCAGGCTCATGGACAGCGCCAGACAGCCATACGCCGTCCAGCGCACACCGCCCGCGCTCACGGTAATTCCCCGAATGGATACATGGTTTTAGGCTTCAACTTAAAAATCGAATCACGATAAGGTCTACAATACTAAACAGAGCCCGGCCTCCGAGACCCCCAGGAGGCCGTTTCGTTTGCGCACAAGATGGCGACGAACCGCACCCAGCCCGCACCCCGGCCCGCGCCCTGCTCTGCCTTCCCCATTCCGTCTCGCACGCCGTCGGCCTACCGGCCCGCGCCGCCGTGCCTATTCCTGAAAGGATAAACAATCATGCAGGCTATCGCCCGCCTGAGCCGCTTCGTTGGCAATACCTTTGCCATCTGGGTTCTGCTGTTCGCTGTTCTCGCTTTTTACGTCCCCGACCATTATCGCTGGTTGGGCGCCTACATTGTGCCTCTGCTGGGCATCATCATGTTCGGCATGGGCCTGACGCTGTCGCGCCAGGATTTCGCCGAAGTCTTCACCCGTCCGGGGCGAGTGGCCATCGGCGTGGCCGGACAGTTCGTCATCATGCCCGGTCTGGCCTGGCTGCTGTGCAAGCTGTTCGCCCTGCCGCCCGAACTGGCGGTCGGCGTCATCCTGGTGGGCTGCTGCCCGGGCGGCACCTCCTCCAACGTCATGACTTTTCTGTCGCGCGGCGACGTGGCGCTGTCCGTGGCCATTACCTCGGTCACCACGCTGCTGGCGCCCATCGTCACCCCCGCCCTGATTTATATGCTGGCCAGCCAATGGCTGGAAGTCAGCGCCTCGGCCATGTTCTGGTCCATTGTGCAGGTCGTGATTCTGCCCATAGCCCTGGGCGTGATCGTGCAATCCGTGCTGGGCGACAAGGTCAAGGCCGGCGTGGCCGCGCTGCCGCTGGTGTCGGTGGTCGCCATCGTGGCCATCGTGGCCGCCGTCGTGGCCGGAAACCAGGCCAAGATCGCCACCAGCGGCCTGCTGGTGTTCTCGGTCGTCGTGCTGCACAACACCCTGGGCTATGCATTGGGCTATGTGCTGGGCCGCCTGTCCGGCATGCCGCTGGCACAGCGCAAGACGCTGGCCATCGAAGTCGGCATGCAGAACTCGGGCCTGGGCGTGGCGCTGGCCAGCGCCCACTTTTCGCCCCTGGCCGCCGTGCCCAGCGCCATCTTCAGTGTCTGGCACAACATCTCCGGCCCCTTGATCGCCACGATCTTCCGCCGCATAGACAATCAGCCCAAGGTCTGATGTCACTGAACACCGTCTGATCAACGATCCGAAGCAGACACCCAAAAGCCCGCTTAAGCGGGCTTTTGGGATAATCGGGCCTGACTCACGGCTTTCAGGGAATCAATTTCACGGCTGCCCTACGCTTTGCCCGCCTTGCGCGACGATACGAAAATCCCGCCCACAATCAGCAGGAAGGCGGCGCCGTGATATAGCTTGGGGGTATCACCCAGGATCAGCACGGACATCACGGCGGCGAATACCGGCATCAGGTTCACGAAAAACCCGGCCGTCGCGGCGCCCACGCGCTGCACGGCCACGCCCCAGCAACGCAACGCCACCAGCGCCGGCCCGGTACCCACATACAGCACGGCGGCCACCAGACCCCAGGTCCAGTCGATATGCCAGTCCGTGAACTGCCATTCCAGCGCGGCGAAGGCGCCGGACCAGATCAGGCCGAAAAAGACCTGCGCCATGATGACGGTCGCCCAGGTTTCGGCAATATCGGCGGGATGCTTTCGGGTACTGAGCATCCAGCTATAGATGGCCCAGGCAATGGTGGCAATTACCATATACAGATCGCCCGGCACGAAATTCAGCGCCAGCAATTCGTGCCAATCGGCGCGCGTCAGTACCAGGATCACCCCAAGCAGAGACATCAGCCCGCCGACCAGTTGGCGCCAATTGACAGTGGCGCTGAAGAACATGCGCCCGATCACCAGCATCCAGAACGGCAGGCTGGCATTGACCAGGGTTACGTTGACCGGGCTGGAGCTCTGCAAGGCCAGATACTGCAAGGCGTTGTAAATGCCGATGCCCAGCAGGCCCAGAATGGAATAGCGACGCCAATGCGTCCACAGGCTGCTGCCCCGGCGCAACACCTGGCGGCCGAAGAACAACAGGATGATGAAAGCCACCAGCCAGCGAAAGAAATTCAAGGTGATGGGTGGCACCTGTTCATGGATCAGGCGTCCCACGATCGCATTGCTGGCCCACAAAATAGTCGGCAGCACCAGCAGTGCCGTCGTCCCCGGCGTCAGTTTCTGATTAGTCACGAAGCAAATCCAAAAAAGCGGTGACGGCGCCGCCCAACCCCTTGCAGGGCGGGCTCGCGCCGTCAGAATAAAGGACAGTATAGTGAAGATGCACCGTGGTTTCAGCCCGACTGTCGTGCCTTTTATGCACACATCAGCTGGTCAATCTTTGACCAATCCATAAATATTATTTATAATCAAAGTATTGCCCCGTCATGGCGCCACCGCGATCTTCGCCTGATCTCGCGGCCCATCCCGTCCACGTTCTTGCAGCAATACTGCGGCAAGCAACTCTCCCGCACCTGCCGGAGCTCTGCGCCCCGAACAGGCCCAGCTAGCGCCCCTTGCGGGCATTTTGCGACCCAGACTACTCGCGTCGGAGTCCACGGCCTGCCGGCCCGCTCTCGCGACGACGTTTTCCCGTCCCGCCCTTTCGGCCCGACGGGACATATTCATTTTTTTAGGAGTCCCGATCTATGGCCAAAGAAGAACTACTTGAAATGCAAGGTTCCGTCACCGAGATCCTGCCTGATTCGCGCTTTCGCGTCACGCTGGACAACGGTCATGCCGTCATCGCCTACACCGGCGGTAAAATGCGCAAGCACCACATCCGTATTCTGGCCGGCGACGCCGTCACGCTGGAAATGTCGCCTTACGACCTGAGCAAAGGCCGGATCATCTTCCGCCACCTGCCCAAGCGCACGGGCGCCCCTACGTCCGCTCCGCGCCGCACTCACCGGCCCCAACGCTAAGCCGGAATTATCGACACACCCCTGTCACATTCAGATGCAAAAATCACAAGCAATGACAGGGGTGCGGCACTGATACCCATCGTACAGGCGCACTCGACCTCTTGTGGAGTCCGCCTTGAAGAAACTGCTTACCCTGAAAACAGGCTTTATCGCCTATTTCGCCGTTCTGGGTCTTTTCCTGGCGCTGATGCTCAGCGCACTGCAACACCTCACCCACAGCATCGAACAGCTCAAGCAGCTGGAATCCCAGCGCTACCAGGCCACCGCCCTGGCCAATGACTTCAAGCGCATCTCCGAATCCATCAGCCGCCAGACCATCGCTTTCGTATCCAGCGAACAACCCGAATTCCAGCAGAACTTCGACCGACTGCTGGCTGTCTTCAGCGGCAAACAGCCCGATTCCAACGGCCTCACGCAAAGCATGCTGGATCGCTTTGCGGCCCTAGACCTGCCCGCGCAGGAGTTGTCCATGGTGCGCTCGGCTTATGAGCAGACCCTGGCGCTCAGCGCTATCCAAGTGGAGGCCATCAGCACGGCCAGCGGCCAATTCGACGATGGCGCCGGCGGCGTGCGCGTCGCCCTGCCCAATTCTCTGATGGCCAAAGTGCTGGTCTTCAGCCAGCAATACACCAAGGCGGCCGCCGACATCGCCGCCACCATCGACCAGTTCGACCACCAGGTCAGCGAACGCCTGGACGCCTTACTGCTGCAAGCTGCGCGCGCCAGCGACCGGGCTTTCTGGCTGGCATTGGTGGCGCTGGGCCTGTTTTTCGTGGTCAGCGCTCTGGCGCTGCTGATGCTGTACCGCTCCATCAAACGCCCCATCGACCAGGGCGTGGCCCTGGCCAGCGAGTTGGCCGGCGGCAACCTAACCGCCCGCCTGGATGTACGCCGCCACGACGAAATCGGCAAGCTGCTGAGCGCACTGAACGGCATAGGCGAAGGCCTGCAGCAGGCTGTGGAACAGATTCGCCAGCAGACCCAACTGATCACCGACGGTTCGCAGGCGATTTCACACGGCAACCAGGACCTGGCCCAACGCACCGAAGAACAGTCCAGCAGCGTGCAGGAAACCGTGGCCACCATGGGCCAACTGGCTCACACCGTACGCCAGAACGCCGACAACGCCCAGCACGCCGACCAGCTCGCGCAACAAGCGTCCAGCCAGGTCCAACACGGCAGCCAGGCCGCCAACAGCATGCTGGACATCATGCGCGACATCGGCGAGAGCTCACGCAAAATGGGCGACATCACCAATCTGATCCGCAACATCGCCTTTCAGACCAATATCCTGGCCCTGAACGCAGCAGTGGAAGCCGCCCGTGCCGGCCCGCAGGGGCGCGGCTTCGCCGTAGTGGCCACCGAGGTGCGCCAATTGGCCCTGCGCTCCTCGGATGCCTCACGCGACATCGAGACCCTCATCAGCCGTTCGGTCGAGCAAATGGCCATGGGCGCGCAGGCCGCCGCCTCGGTCGGCGAGGCCATGTCGGCCACCGAGCAAACCGTCGACAAGGTGCGCAACATCGTGGCCGATATCGCCCTGGCCTCGCGCGAGCAGGCCGAAGGCGTGGAGCAGGTCAGCCACGCCATGACCTTGCTCGATGACATCACCCGGCACAACAGCCAACTGGTGCAGCAAGCCGCCGACACCACCCTGCTGCAACTGGAGCAGGCCGACATCCTGTCGGACGTGGTCGCCCACTTCCACCTGGACGACGGGCAGACGCCATTGCGTCTCGAGCACGATACGCACGAGGCGGGCGCAGGCGCGGAATCGGCGCCTCTGGGCCGGCATGTGCCGGCGCTGCGGCTGGCCGCCTTGCACTGATCACACGATCCTGTCGGGCGCAGACCACCACGCCTGGCCACCAATGGCCCAAATGCGTGCTACATCCCGCCGATAAGGGTAAAATCAGGGGTTTCCCGCATCGCCCTTGGGCATGCCACAGGGACGAACACACCAATAACAGGGAACCCTCTGCACCATGGAATCGGAACGCCTCAACCAACTCGAAGCCCGCCTGAACGATTATTCGGAACGGGAAGAAGCTCTTCGGAGGTATCTTTGACTACGATGACAAAGCGCAACGCCTGCATGTAGTCAACGCCGAACTCGAAGACCCCAACGTCTGGAACAACCCCCAGCACGCCCAGGACCTGGGCCGCGAAAAGAAAAGCCTGGAAAACGTGGTGCAGGTGCTTGACGCTCTGCACAGCGGCCTGAAGGATTCCCGCGATCTGTTCGAGCTGGCCGCCATGGACGATGACGACGCCACCCTGGCCGCCATCGAAGACGACTGCAACGCCATGGCCAGCCGCATCGAAGATCTGGAATTCCGCCGCATGTTCTCCAATCCGGCCGACCCCATGAACTGCTTCGTGGACATTCAGGCCGGAGCCGGCGGCACCGAAGCCCAGGATTGGGCTTCCATGTTGCTGCGCCAGTATCTGCGCTATGCCGAACACAAGGGTTTCAAGACGGAGATCCTGGAACAATCCGACGGCGACGTGGCCGGCATCAAGTCCGCCACCATCAAAATCGAAGGCGACTACGCCTACGGCTTTCTGCGCACCGAAACCGGCGTGCACCGCCTGGTCCGAAAAAGCCCCTTCGACTCGTCCAACGGTCGCCACACTTCCTTTTCCAGCGTGTTCGTCTATCCCGAAATCGACGACTCCTTCGAAATCGAGGTCAATCCAGCCGATTTGCGTGTGGACACCTACCGCGCCAGCGGCGCGGGCGGCCAGCACATCAACAAGACCGACTCGGCCGTGCGCATCACCCACGAACCGACCGGCATCGTTGTACAGTGCCAGAACGACCGCTCGCAGCACCGCAACCGCGCCGAAGCCATGCAAATGCTGAAATCCCGGCTATACGAACTGGAAATGCGCAACCGCATGGCCGAACAGCAGAAGTTGGAAGACTCCAAGAGCGATGTGGGCTGGGGCCACCAGATCCGCTCCTACGTGCTGGATCAAAGCCGCATCAAGGATCTGCGTACCAACGTCGAAATCTCCAACACTCAGAAAGTGCTGGACGGCGACCTGGACCCTTTTATCCAGGCCAGCCTGAAACAAGGCGTCTGATATGGGCATGACCACGCTGACCATCCTGACCGGCGCCTCGCGCGGCCTGGGCCTGGCCCTGGCGCGCCGCAGCCTGGATGCCGGTCACCAGCTCATCACCCTGGCCCGCCGTCCTCTGATGCTTGATGCAGCTCAAGGCCGCCACTCGCATCTGCAGGCGGACCTGGCCACGGTGCACGGCGCTCAGCAAGCGGCCGACCAATTGTTGGCATTGTTGTCCGGCCTGCAGGCCGAACGCTATGTGCTGATCAACAACGCCGGCACTGTGGATCCCGTCGCACAGGCGGCCGATCTGCTCGATGCCGACGCCGTGGCCCGCGCCTTGCAACTGAATCTGGCCAGCGTTGTCACCCTGACAGCCGCCTTCCTGCACGGCGTGCCTGCCACCGCACGCCGTCAGGTCCTGAACATCTCCTCCGGCGCCGGCCGCAAGCCGGTCTCAGGCTGGGCCGTCTACGGCACCAGCAAAGCAGGTCTGGATTTCTACACCCAGACCCTGCAACTGGAAAACCCCACCCTGCAAACCTGCTCCCTGGCGCCCGGCGTCGTGGACACCGACATGCAGTCGCACATACGCGCCCAATCCCGGGAAGACTTCCCCGGACTCAGCCGCTTCATCGAGCTGCACCAGCAACAACAGCTGAGCAGCCCGGACGACACCGCCGCCCGGATTCTGCGCTACCTGGACAGCCCAGCATTTGGCCGCCACACCGTGGACGACATCCGCCACTACGAATAGATACTGACACCATGACTGAACCGCTAGACACCGCCACGCCCGCCGTGGACGAGAACCGCCTGATCGCCGAGCGCCGCTCCAAGCTGGACCGCATCCGCCAGAGCGGTGTTGCCTACCCCAACGACTTCCAACCCGACGCCCATGCCGCCGACCTGCACGCCCAGTATGGCGAACAGGACAAGGACGCCTTGGCCGAGCTGGCCAAACCCGTCAAGGTAGCCGGCCGCATGATGCTCAAACGCGTCATGGGCAAGGCCAGCTTCGCCAGCCTGCAGGACGGCAGCGGCCGTATCCAGATCTATCTGGACAAAGCCGCACTGGGCGAAGAACGATATGCGGAATTCAAAGGCTGGGACATCGGCGACATCCTGGCGGTCGAAGGCACGGTCTTCAAGACCAACAAAGGCGAACTGTCCGTGCATGCCTCGTCGGTGCGCCTGCTGGCCAAGTCCCTGCGTCCTCTGCCGGACAAGTTCCACGGCCTGGCCGACCAGGAACTGAAGTACCGCCAGCGCTACGTCGACCTGATCATGGGCGAAGAAACCCGCCAGACCTTCCTGGCCCGCAGCAAGGTCATCAGCAGCATTCGCCAACACATGCTGGACGCCGACTTCCTGGAAGTGGAAACGCCCATGCTGCACCCGATTCCAGGCGGCGCCTCGGCCAAGCCTTTCGTCACGCACCATAATGCGCTGGACATGGAGATGTACCTGCGGATCGCGCCCGAGCTATACCTCAAGCGCCTGATCGTGGGCGGCTTCGAACGCGTATTCGAAATCAACCGCAACTTCCGCAACGAAGGCGTCAGCCCGCGTCACAACCCCGAATTCACCATGATGGAGTTCTACGCGGCCTACACGGACTACCAGTGGCTGATGGACTTCACCGAAAGCCTGATCCGCGAAGCCGCCATCAGCGCCCGAGGCACGGCAACGCTGCAATACCAAGGCCGCGAACTGGACCTGAGCCAGCCTTTCGACCGCCTGACCATCACCGGCGCCATCCTGAAGTACGCCCCCTCCTACACGCTGGAACAACTGACGGACGCCGCCTTCCTGCGCACCGAGCTGACGCGCCTGAAAGTAGACGTCAATGCTCCGCCGCTGCAAGGCGCAGGCCTGGGCGCTCTGCAATTGGCCTTGTTCGAAGAAACCGCCGAAAGCAAACTCTGGCACCCAACCTTCATCATCGACTACCCCGTCGAAGTCTCGCCCCTGGCGCGCGCCTCGGACAGCCAGGACGGCATCACGGAGCGTTTCGAACTGTTCGCCACCGGCCGCGAGATCGCCAACGGCTTCTCGGAGCTGAACGACCCCGAAGACCAGGCGGCGCGCTTCCTGGCGCAAGTCCAAGCCAAGGACGCCGGCGATGAGGAAGCTATGTACTACGACGCCGACTACATCCGCGCCCTGGAATACGGCATGCCTCCTACGGGCGGTTGCGGCATCGGCATCGACCGCCTGGTCATGCTGCTGACCGACAGCCCGGCCATCCGCGACGTCATCCTCTTCCCGCACCTGCGCCGCGAAGACTGACCCCATCCGGCCTAAGACTCAGCCCCCAGCCCTGAGCAACAAAGCCCGTCAGCGTTGCGCTGACGGGCTTTTCTTTGGTTCTTCAGCACGGCTTAGCGATATGAATGTCGGATTCAAATCCGGTTTCTAGAGACGCCGTTCAAGGCCCTGCCCGTACGGCGCAGACTGACCGCTTGCCGGCGCTGCGCGCCGGGCTCACCCTACTCGGTGTTGTTTATGTTTCGCCTAAAAAGCGGACTTATACATAGGAGCTTCCCGCATCAGCGGTCTGAATACGTGTTTGGGCTTAATGGGCGGGCGATCAATCCCGAGGCAGGCGCGCCATGGCCTTGGCCCATTTATGAGCCACTTCCGGCGAGGCGAAGCAACTGGCCTTGTCCGAGACCACGCGCACGGCGCGCTCGAGCAACTGAATGTCGGCTTCGTGCTGACGGGCCACATGGGGATCTTCAAAGAAGACCACTCGTTGGCAGCGGTTCTCCAGCACCAGCTCGGCGATCTGGGCATCCCCGCCCAAGGGACCGCTGAGATAAGGCTGTACCCACGGCGTTTCCTTGGGCCAGCCCTTGGACCAGGCCAGCTCATTCAGACGGCTGCCGGTCGTGCCCGTGCCCACGCGATGGGCAAAGCGCGAGAGCAAATCGAAATGCTCGTCGGCAAAGGCAACCATGCGATCCTTCAGGGCATCGTGCGCGATCAAGGCCAGAGTCTGGTCTGAGAAATCGAACATGCGCTTGTGGCTGGAGTCCGGCCACAGGCCGCGACTGAGGCGCTCGACCTCGATCCATTCAATAGCGCCCATCAAGGTCGAAATGAAAGGCCGGCCATGTGTGATGCACTGGCGCTTCAAGGCCAGGGCTTCGGGGAAGATGGACGAAGGATCGACCGGATCGATCAGATAGATGGCGCCGTCGAAGGGCGGCGTGCCGTCGGGGCTTTGGGTCACGCGCGCCACCAGCTTCATCAGCCCGCCTTCGCGCCCGTAGGGGTAGCGGACCAGGCCTTGATAGCCTTCCAGCAAGCCCGAACGCTCAATGGCGTTACAGGTACGACCCACCGTATAAAGTTCGATATCGAGTTCGCGTATGCCGCTGGCCGAGCGCCGCAGCCACTGAAACAAGGCCGCGTCCGCTGAATCGTGATGCAACTGATTGGCCGCCAAACCGAAACGTAGTGACATGTGTTCCTACACAGTAAACGATTCGCCGCACCCGCAGGAGGCTTTTTCGTTTGGATTGATGAACTTGAAACCTTCATTCAGGCCATCGCGGCCATAATCCACGCGCGTGCCGTCGATGAACGGCAGGCTTTTGGGATCGACAAAGAGTTTAACCCCGTGTTCCTCGAAAAGCTGATCGCCCTCGACGGCCTCGTCCACGAAATCCAGCTTGTAGGCCAGACCCGAACAGCCCGTCAGGCGCACGCCCAGACGCAACCCCAGACCGCCTCCGCGCTTCTGCAAATGTCGCTGAATGTGCTCGGCTGCGGGTTGAGTAAGAGAAATAGT
Source organism: Pseudomonadota bacterium (assembly GCA_023439305.1). Taxonomy (GTDB): domain Bacteria; phylum Pseudomonadota; class Gammaproteobacteria; order Burkholderiales; family Burkholderiaceae_B; genus Alcaligenes. The sequence goes on along the minus strand of JAEXOO010000043.1, from coordinate 33,326 downwards.
CATGATCTTGTCCTAAATTTGAGACAGGGAATCAACCCTGCACAGGTACATTTGACCGCTGCGCCGCCCATTTGTTCTGGGCCTGCGCGACGGCGGCCTGCACGGCTTCCTGCGCGAGCAAGGCGCTGTGCACCTTGACCGCCGGAAGCTCCAGCTCCTGCTGCACGTATGCTTGAGAAAACTGCGCCGCCTGATCCAGACTGCGCCCTAGGAGCCACTGGGCGGCCAAGGAGCCCGCGGCAATCGTGCAGCCGCAGCCATAGGCCTTGAAACGGCTGTCCTGGATGCGGCCGTCCGAAGATACGCGCACCTGTATCTGCAGCAAAGCGCCCAGTTCCTGACTGCCGGCCACGCCGGTACCCACGTCAGCATCGCTGTTTTCCATGACACCCACGTGACGTGGGTGCATAAAATGATCCATTACGGTAGTGCTATATGCCATTGTCATGTTCCGCCGGGCGTTTCAGGCCTGTGCGGCCTCATTCCACAAGGGCGAGATGGCCCGCAGGTGTTCGACCTTGGCGGTAACCGCCGCAATCGCGGCATCCACATCCTGTTCGGTCGTGAAACGCCCCAGGCTGATGCGCAAAGAGCTGTGGGCCAATTGATCGCTGCGACCCAGCGCCTTGAGCACATAGGACGGTTCCAGGCTGGCCGACGTACAGGCCGAACCGCTGGACACTGCCAGCTCGGTCAGGGACATCATCAGGGCTTCGCCTTCGATATGATCCACGCTGATATTCAGGTTGTGCGGCACGCGCCGATCCAGGTCGCCATTCAGGTAGAGATCGGGAATCTGGCGCAAGCCTGCCCAAAGGCGATCGCGCAAGGCGTGGATACGCTGGTTTTCCTGCCCCATGAGCTGGGCAGCCAACTCGAATGCGCGCCCCATGCCCACGATCTGGTGGGTCGGCAAGGTGCCCGAACGAAAGCCACGCTCGTGGCCGCCTCCATGGATCTGTGCCTTCAGGCGCACCGCCGGCTTGCGGCGCACAAACAGCGCCCCGACGCCCTTGGGTCCATACGTTTTGTGGGCGGACATGGACATCAGGTCCACCGGCCACTCCTGCAGATTGATGGCTACCTTGCCGGTCGCCTGGGCGGCGTCCACATGGAACAGCACCTTGTGTTCGCGGCACAGCGCTCCCAAGGCCTGCACATCCTGAATGACGCCGATTTCGTTGTTGACCAGCAGCACCGAAGCCAGAATGGTATCGGGCCGGATCGCCTGTTCGAACAGGCGCGGATCCACCAGCCCATTGGGCAGCACGTCCAGGAAGGTGACTTCAAAGCCCTGCTCTTGCAGGGCATGACAGGTATCCAGCACCGCTTTGTGCTCGGTGCGCAGGGTAATGATGTGACGGCCCTTGGCCTGGTAGAACTGGGCAGCGCCTTTCAGGGCCAGATTGATGGATTCAGTCGCGCCCGAAGTCCAGACCAGCTCGCGCGGCTCGGCTCCTACCAGCGCAGCCACCTGGCGGCGCGCCTGCTCGACAGCTTCTTCGGCGTCCCAACCGTACGGATGGCTGTTGGACGCCGGATTGCCGAAACGTTCAGTCAACCAGGGAATCATGGCATCGGCCACGCGCGGATCGACCGGCGTAGTGGCCGAGTAATCCAAGTAGATGCGCTGGGCTTGGGTCATAAGATACTCCGGGCCGGCGGCTCTAGCCGGCCTGCAAGGTGCATTCTTCGGGCTGGCCCGCCTCCTGGGCGGCCTGCTTGAGCTGGCGCAGCCGCTGCTGGTCCACGAGATCCTGCAGCGAGACGGAATCCAGATAATCCACCATTTTACGACTAAGCGTGGCCCAAAGCTCGTGCGTCATGCATTCGCCCTTCATGCCGTTGGCCCCCTGCTTGCAATTGGCCTTGCCGCCGCATTGCGTCGCATCGACAGGTTCGTCCACCGCAAAGACGATGTCCGCCACCGTGATATGACGCGCCAGGCGTGCCAGCGTATAGCCGCCGCCCGGCCCGCGCACGCTGTCCACGAGCTCGTGACGGCGCAACTTGCCGAATAATTGTTCCAGGTAGGACAGCGAGATGCCCTGTCGCTGGCTGATGCCTGCGAGCGTCACAGGACCACTTTGCTGGCGCAGCGCAAGATCGATCATCGCGGTCACGGCGAAACGCCCTTTTGTCGTCAAACGCATGATAGTTTCCTTGCCAAAGGCTAAAGCGGCCGGAGCTGCCAACGCAAATCCGACCAATTTGGTCCAGTATAGCAAATACAAGGGATACTACCGTGTCTTGCCTGGGGTTTTTTACACTTATACTGAAGGGTTCAGCTAAGTGTCAGGCAGCCTGACAGGCGGGAATGCGCTTGCGAACCTGCTCGAATACGCCCTGACAGGCGTCTTCCAGGTAATCCATCACTTTGTTGAAGCCTTCCTGCCCGCCGTAGTAGGGATCGGGCACCGTTGCTGCTTCATGGTCGGTGGCAAAGCGCATCAGCAACATGAGTTTATGGCGGTAGATAGGAGGGCACATCTGCTGCAAGGCGGCGTGATTTTCCCAATCCATGCTGAGAATAAGGTCGAAGTCGCGGAAGTCTTCGCGCCGCACCTGGCGCGCCTGATAGGTGGAAATGTCGTAGCCTCGCTTGCGTGCCGCGAGCTGGGCCCGGGTGTCCGGATGTTCGCCCACGTGAAATCCGTGCGTGGCAGCAGAATCGACCTGAATGGCCTGGGCCAGCTGGGCCTGTTCCACCAAGCGACGCAGCACGCCTTCAGCGCTGGGAGAGCGACAAATATTTCCCGTGCAGACAAAAAGAACCTTACTCATAGTGTCTGAAAGTCTGAGGGAAAACCCCAAATAAGGCAAGCCGTGAAATCGCGCCAGCCCGCAGCCCTATTGGCCTGCACGGGTTTCCAAAAGCATGCCGGACGGCCCCGGGATAGTCGTATTTTTTTTCGCACCAGGACAAAAAAGCCCGACACCAGCCGCTTGCCGGACGGGGCTGCGGCGCTGACGTTAACAGCCGCAGTTTTCCTTGCCTCGACCGCCAGACAGAAAACTGGCCGCCCTTTAAAAACAGTCTGGTACAACATAGTTGCGCCTACACAACAAAAAAGCGGAGCCGCCTGCCGGCGACTTCGCTTTTCATTCTGCTGCCATCGCAAGGACGGAAGACATCAGCCCAGCAACAGTTTTTCTTTCAGGCGGTGCAATTTGTCGCGAGCCGCCGCCGCCTGCTCGAACTCCAGATTGCGGGCGTGATCCATCATTTCTTTTTCCAGGCGCTTGATTTCACGGGCAGCGGCTTTCTCGTCACGCAGCAAGGCCTCAGGCACCTCGTCATGCAGCAAAGCCGTGGGGTCCGACACCACGATGCCGTCAATCAGCTCGCGCACCGCCTTGTTCACACCGCGCGGCGTAATACCGTGCTCTTGGTTGAAAGCAATCTGTTTGGCCCGGCGCCGCTCGGTCTCGTCGATGGCCCGACGCATGGAGTCGGTAATTCGGTCGGCATACAGAATGGCCTTGCCATTCAGGTTGCGCGCCGCCCGGCCTATGGTCTGGATCAGGCTACGCTCGGAGCGCAGAAAACCTTCCTTGTCGGCATCCAGGATGGCCACCAGCGACACCTCCGGTATGTCCAATCCTTCGCGCAGCAAGTTGATGCCCACCAGCACATCGAACGCTCCCAGACGCAGATCCCGAATGATCTCGGCCCGCTCCACGGTGTCGATGTCCGAATGCAAATAACGCACCCGTATGCCGTTCTCTGCCAGATAGTCGGTCAGGTCCTCGGACATGCGCTTGGTCAAGGTAGTGACCAGCACCCGTTCCTGCACGGCCGTGCGCAGCTTGATTTCGCCCAGCAGATCATCCACCTGGGTCGTGGCCGGACGCACTTCGATTTCCGGATCCACCAGGCCGGTGGGCCTCACCACCTGCTCCACCACATTGTCGGTATGTTCTTGCTCGTACGCGGCGGGCGTGGCCGACACGAACACCGTTTGCGGCATGCGGGTCTCGAATTCCTCCAGCTTCAAGGGCCGGTTATCGGTCGCGGAAGGAAGGCGAAACCCGAACTGCACCAGCGTTTCCTTGCGCGACCGGTCGCCCCGGTACATGGCGCTGAGCTGGCCGATGGTGACATGGCTTTCGTCGATGAACATCAAGGAATTGCGCGGCAGATAATCGATGAGCGTGGGCGGAGGATCACCCGGCGCCGCACCCGAAAGGTGCCGCGAATAGTTTTCAATGCCCTTGCAGAAACCCAGTTCCTGCAACATTTCCAAGTCAAAGCGGGTGCGCTGCTCCAGGCGCTGGGCCTCGACCAAGTGCCCTTCCTTGACCAGGAAGTCCACCCGCTCGCGCAGTTCCTGCTTGATGCTTTCGATGGCGCGCAACACCGTATCGCGAGGCGTAACGTAATGCGAACTGGGGAAAACGGTAAAGCGATTGAGCTTCTGCACGACCTTGCCGGTCAGGGGATCGAACAGCTCAAGCGATTCGAGTTCGTCGTCGAACAGAGTGACCCGCAAAGCGTGATCGGCGTTTTCAGCCGGAAAGATGTCTACGACCTCGCCCCGCGCACGGAACACGCCACGTTGAAAATCCAGATCGTTGCGTTCGTACTGCATGGCCACCAGCCGGGCCAGCAATTCCTGGCGGGCAATGCGGTCGCCCGTACGCAGGGTCAGCACCATGGCATGGTAGTCGCCGGGATTGCCGATGCCGTAGATACACGACACCGTGCCCACGATGATGGTGTCCTGACGCTCCAGCAGGCTCTTGGTGGCCGACAGGCGCATCTGTTCGATGTGCTCGTTGATCGACGAATCTTTTTCGATGAACAGATCGCGCGAAGGCACATAGGCCTCGGGCTGATAGTAGTCGTAGTAAGACACGAAATACTCGACGGCGTTGCGCGGGAAGAACTCGCGCATTTCGGCATACAGCTGGGCCGCCAGGGTTTTATTGGGCGCCAGCACGATGGCGGGCCGGCCGGTACGGGCAATGATATTGGCCATGGTGTAGGTCTTGCCCGACCCGGTCACCCCCAGCAGGGTCTGGTACATCAGGCCGTCGTCGATCCCCTCCACCAGTTGATCGATCGCGCTCGGCTGGTCGCCAGCCGGCGGATAGGGCTGGAAGAGCTTGAAGGGACTGCCCGGAAACTCAAGGAACGCAGGCTCAAAATTCATGCTAGACACGCTTTAGGGTAACCCCTTATTATCACATTAATGCTTCACTTTTCCACACTCTCAGGCATCGTCCCCAAATTATCATGACAACGCTTTTCGAAACCGTCGAACTGGCTCCCCGCGACCCTATTCTGGGTTTGAACGAACAATACAATGCCGACGAACGCGCCGGCAAAGTCAATCTGGGCGTTGGCGTGTACTACGACGATCAGGGCCGCATTCCCCTGCTTCAGGCGGTCAAGAAAGCAGAAGATGCGCTGGTGGCCAACGCCACGGCACGCAGCTACCTGCCGATCGAGGGCATTGCCGCCTACAACAAGGGGGCGCAGACGCTGCTGCTGGGCGCCGATTCCCCCATCATCGCCGAAGGCCGCGCACTGACCGTGCAGTCGCTCGGCGGCACCGGCGCCCTGAAGATCGGCGCCGACTTCCTGAAGCAGCTGCTGCCTGATTCCCAGGTGTTCATCAGCGACCCGAGCTGGGAAAACCACCGGGCCCTGTTCGAGCGCGCCGGTTTTCAGGTCGGCACCTACGCCTACTACGATGCGGCCACCCACGGCCTGAACTTCGACGGCATGCTGGCTTCGCTGCGCGCCATGCCCGCCCAATCCATCGTGGTGCTGCACGCCTGCTGCCACAACCCTACCGGCGTGGATCCCACCGCCGAGCAATGGGTGCAGGTGGCCAAAGTCATCCAGGAACAAAAGCTGGTGCCCTTCCTGGACATCGCCTATCAAGGTTTCGGCGACGGCCTGGACCAAGACGCCAGCGTCGTGCGCCAGTTTGCCGCACTGGGCCTGTCCATGCTGGTCAGCTCGTCCTTTTCCAAGTCCTTCTCACTGTACGGCGAGCGCGTCGGCGCCCTGACGCTGGTCACCACCAGCAAGGACGAAACCTCGCGCGTACTCAGCCAGGTCAAGCGCGTCATCCGCACCAACTACTCCAACCCGCCCACACATGGCGGCAAGGTCGTGGCCACGGTCCTGAATTCACCCGAACTGTTCCAGCTCTGGTCCGACGAACTGGCCGGCATGCGCGATCGCATCCGCGCCATGCGCAGCCAACTCGTGGAAAAACTCAAGGCCCACGGCATTGCCCAGAACTTCGACTTCGTTCTGCAGCAGCGCGGCATGTTCTCTTACTCCGGCCTGAGCGCCGACCAGGTGGAGCGCCTGCGTAACGACTACGGCGTCTATGCCGTCAGCAGCGGCCGCATCTGCGTCGCCGCCCTGAACAGCCAGAACATCGACTACGTGGTCGAATCCATCGCCAAGGTCCTGAAGTAACTCATTCCAGCCTGGTCCAACGCCCTTCTCCGGAAGGGCGTTTTTCGTTTCTTTTCCCACACTCGCCATGACACTGACGACCGAGCGGCTGCTTCTGCGCCCCTGGACCGAGTCCGACCTGGACCCCTTTGCCCGCCTGAACGCCGATCCCGTTGCCTTAAGGCACTACCCGGCTCCGCTGAGCCGGGAACAAAGCGACGCCCTGGCCCATCGCAGTCAGGCCTTGATTGAGCGGCAAGGCTGGGGCCAGTGGGCGGTAGAACTGCGCGCCACAGGGCAATGCGCCGGTATGGTAGGGCTGAATGTGCCTGTGGCCGACTTACCCTTCCAGCCCTGCGTCGAGGTCGTCTGGCGGCTGCTGCCGGAACTGTGGGGCCAAGGCTATGCCACCGAGGCGGCGGCGGCCAGCCTGGATTACGGATTCAAGATCTTGAGCCTGGACGAGATCGTGGCCTATACCGCGCTGCCCAACCTGCCGTCGCAGGCCGTCATGGAACGGCTGGGGATGCAGCGCCAGCCCGGCTGCTTCCCGCACCCGGCCCTGCCGGCTGGCCACCCGCTTTCGGCCCACGTGCTGTATCGTCAGTGCCGTACAGAATGGCTGCATCGACAGGGGTAAAAGAAAACGAAGCAACACGCAAGCCGCGCCTTGCCAAAAAACGACAAGTAACGCACAATTATCACTGTATATATATTCAGCAGCCCTCTACCATGACCGTCAAGCTCACCGCGCGCCAGCAGCAAGTTCTGGACATCATTCGCTCCGAAATCGAGCGCACCGGCTTTCCACCCACACGGGCGGAAATCGCCCAGGTGCTGGGCTTCAAGTCGGCCAACGCCGCAGAGGATCACCTGAAGGCCCTGGCGCGCAAAGGCGCCATCGAACTCACCGCCGGGGCTTCGCGCGGCATACGCCTGCTGGGCCAGGAACCGCGCGAGCACGCCGAACCCGGCCTGCTGGCCAGCCTGTCCGACGCCCTGCTGCTGCCCATCATCGGACGCGTGGCGGCCGGCAGCCCTATTCTGGCCACCGAGCACATCGAACGCGAAATCGGCGTAGCCAATACGCTGTTCGCCCAAACCCCGGACTATCTGCTGCGCGTACGCGGCCTGAGCATGCGCGATGCCGGCATCCTGGACGGCGACCTGCTGGCCGTCAAAAAGACAAGCGAAGCCCGCAATGGCCAGATCGTGGTGGCCCGCATCGGCGACGACGTCACAGTCAAGCGACTGTCGCGTTCCAACAATCAGGTCGTGCTGCTGCCGGAAAACCCCGACTTCGACCCCATCGTCGTCACCGATCCGGAATCGCTGGCGCTGGAAGGGGTGGCCGTCGGCCTTATCCGGGCCACGCCGCTGCACTAGGCCGAACACTCGTCATCAACAAAAAAACCCGAAGCAGATTGCTTCGGGTTTTTTTGTTGAGATATCGCCCGTCTTGCCAGACCAGCCTTCTTCTGCGGTTTCCACAGAAGAAGGCTGTTGTCGCCCAGACGGATCAGTGCTTGAAGGACTCCGGAGCCGAACCGGGACCGCGGCTGGCCGCAAGGGCCTCTGCGGCCAGCCGAGCGACTTCCTCATCGCTCAGAGGCTTGACGGCGTCCTGCAGCGCCACTTCCAGCACCCGGTCGATCCAGCGCACCGGGATGATCTCCAGGTGGTTTTTCACGTTGTCCGGGATTTCAGCCAGATCCTTGACGTTTTCTTCCGGAATCAGCACGGTCTTGATGCCGCCGCGATGAGCTGCCAGCAGTTTTTCCTTCAAGCCGCCGATCGCCAGCACTTCGCCGCGCAGCGTGATTTCGCCCGTCATGGCCACGTCAGCGCGCACTGGAATGCCCGTCAGGCTGGACACAATGGCGGTCGTGATGGCGATACCGGCTGACGGACCATCCTTGGGCGTAGCGCCTTCCGGGAAGTGCACGTGCAGATCTCGCTTCTCGAACACGGAATTTGCAATGCCCCACTTCTGGGCGCGCGAGCGCACCACCGTACGAGCAGCTTCCACCGATTCCTTCATGACATCACCGATGGAACCGGTACGCAGCACATTACCCTTGCCAGGCATGTCTGCGACTTCGATGGTCAGCAGATCGCCGCCCACCTCGGTCCAGGCCAGGCCGGTCACCTGCCCCACCTTGTTCTCCTTTTCGGCCAAACCAAAGGAATAACGGCGCACACCCAGGTAATCGCTCAGATTGTCAGAATTGACCACCACGGCCTCGGTCGCCAACGCCTTGCCGCGCGCTGCCCGGCTGCTGGCCTGCGGATTAGCCACCAACAGCTTATGCACCACCTTGCGGCAGATCTTACTGATTTCGCGCTCCAGCGAACGCACGCCGGCTTCGCGGGTGTAATAGCGCAAAATGTCGCGCACGGCCTCTTCGGTGACCACCAGCTCACCCTCGCGCACGCCGTTGTTCTTCATGAGCTTGGGCAGCAGGTGGTCGAAGGCGATGCGAACTTTTTCGTCTTCGGTGTAACCCGACAGGCGGATGACTTCCATGCGGTCCAGCAATGCTGGTGGAATATTCAGCGTGTTGCTGGTCGCCACGAACATGACATCCGACAGATCGTAGTCCACTTCCAGGTAATGATCCTGGAAAGTGTGGTTCTGCTCGGGGTCCAGCACCTCGAGCAAGGCCGAGGACGGGTCGCCACGGAAGTCCGCGCCCATCTTGTCGATTTCGTCCAGCAGGAAGAGCGGATTGCGCACACCCACCTTGCTCATGTTCTGCACGACCTTGCCGGGCATGGAGCCGATGTACGTGCGGCGATGGCCGCGGATCTCGGCCTCGTCCCGCACGCCGCCCAGGGCCATGCGCACGAACTTGCGATTCGTGGCTTTGGCGATGGACTGCCCCAGGGAGGTCTTGCCCACGCCCGGAGGGCCCACCAGGCACAGGATAGGCGCCTTGAGCTTGTCTACGCGCTGCTGCACCGCCAGATATTCGACAATGCGCTCCTTGACCTTTTCCAGCCCGAAATGGTCGGCATCGAGCACCTGCTCGGCGTTGCTGAGCGAATTGTTGATGCGGCTCTTTTTACGCCATGGCAGGCCGACCAAGGTTTCGATGTAGTTGCGCACGACCGTGGCTTCGGCCGACATGGGCGACATCATCTTGAGCTTTTTCATTTCGGCTTCAGCTTTTTTCAGCGCTTCCTTGCTGAGCTGAGCTTCTTCGATACGCTTTTCCAGTTCCTCGACGTCTGCACCGTCTTCGCCTTCGCCCAGTTCCTTCTGGATGGCCTTGACCTGCTCGTTCAGGTAGTAGTCGCGCTGGCTCTTTTCCATCTGCTTTTTGACGCGGCCGCGGATGCGTTTTTCGACCTGCAGGATGTCGATCTCGCCTTCCAGTTGCGACAGCAGGCTTTCCAGGCGCTCGGGCGCGTTCGCGGTCTCGAGCATGGCCTGCTTCTGCTCCAACTTCAGGGGCAGATGCGCGGCGATGGTGTCAGCCAGGCGGCCGGCCTCGTCGATGCCGGTCAACGAAGTCAGGATTTCCTGGGGGATCTTCTTGTTCAGTTTGACGTACTGCTCGAACTGAGCCAGCACCGCCCGACGCAAGGCCTCGGTTTCGGCAGCCTCGCCGGCGTCGCCAGGCACTTCCACGACCGAGGCCATGAAATGCGTCTGTACGTCTTCGACCTTGCGCACGCGCGCGCGCTGCAGGCCTTCGACCAGCACTTTCACCGTGCCGTCGGGCAGCTTGAGCATTTGCAGAATGCTGGCCGCGCAGCCGATCTCGTAAAGATCATCGGCGGTGGGGTCGTCCTTGCCGGCGGATTTCTGCGCCACCAGCATGATGTTGTTGCCGGACTCCATGGCCAGCTCCAACGCCTTGATAGAGCGAGGCCGACCGACAAAAAGCGGAATCACCATATGAGGAAACACCACCACATCGCGAAGAGGCAGCAGCGGCAGCTCAATGGGTTCCGTAGAGAGAATCTGGCTCGCAGACATAGTAATTTCCTATAAATGTCCTTAGACGCAAAAGGGAAGCCTGGGCTTCCCTTTCACGGTTCAACCTGTTGTAGGTCAGATTGTGGCGAACTTCAAAATTTCAAGTAGGCCAAATCAACAACAGGAAAGGGCCTTGCCCACCGTCATGCGGCGGCGTCTTTCAGGGTCTGTGAGACCTCGTCAGAATTACTATCGGTCAAAGGACGGCCCAGGATCAATTCGGGTTTACTCTTTCCAAGAATCGAATCCTCGGTCAGGACAACCTTGCTGACATCCTTGCGGGACGGCAATTCGTACATGGTGTCCAGCAAAGCCAGCTCGACAATGCTGCGCAGGCCGCGCGCGCCGGTACGGCGCTTGATGGCGCGCTGAGCCACCGCATGCAGGGCGGCGGGCTGGATTTCCAGCTCCACGCCTTCCATTTCCAGCAGCTTCTGAAACTGCTTGACCAGCGCGTTGCGCGGCTCGGTCAGAATGCGCACCAGCGCGTCTTCGCGCAGCTCCTCCAACGTGGCGACCACGGGCAGGCGGCCCACCAGCTCTGGAATAATGCCGAACTTGATCAGGTCTTCGGGCTCGACTTCGGCGAACAGTTCGCCCACGCCGCGCTCGGACTTGGTCTTGACCGAGGCCGAAAAGCCGATACCGGACTTTTCGGTGCGATCGCGTATGACTTTTTCCAGTCCATCGAAGGCGCCGCCCACAATGAACAGAATATTGGTGGTATCGACCTGCACAAAGTCCTGGTTGGGATGCTTGCGCCCGCCTTGCGGGGGCACCGATGCCACTGTGCCTTCGATCAGTTTCAGCAGCGCCTGCTGCACGCCCTCACCGGACACGTCCCGTGTAATGGACGGATTGTCGGACTTGCGCGAAATCTTGTCGATTTCGTCGATGTAGATAATGGCGCGCTGCGCCTTGTCGATATCGTAGTCGCAATTCTGCAGCAGCTTCTGGACGATGTTCTCGACGTCCTCGCCTACGTAGCCGGCTTCGGTCAGCGTGGTGGCGTCCGCCATGACGAACGGCACGTCCAGCATGCGGGCCAAAGTCTGAGCCAGCAGCGTCTTACCCGAACCAGTGGGCCCGATCAGCAGGATATTGCTCTTGGACAGTTCGACGTCATCGCGTCCGGGCTTGCCGTTGCGGATGCGCTTGTAATGGTTGTAGACGGCTACGGCCAGCGTACGCTTGGGCGTTTCCTGGCCGATGACATAGCCATCCAGAAATTCTTTGATTTCGCGGGGGGTAGGCAAATCCTTGCGCTCGCCCTCGGGCGTAGCGCCCGCCGCTTCGTCGCGAATGATATCGGTACAAAGATCAATACATTCGTCGCAGATAAATACCGACGAAGGTCCAGCGATCAGTTTCTTGACCTCGTGCTGGCTTTTATTGCAAAACGAGCAATGCAGAACTTTTTCGTCAGCCGATTTCTTTTCGGACATAGATTCACATTTTCACTTCAGGATAGTAAAAGGACGGGAACAAGTCCCGTCCCAGAACAGCCATAGTACTGCTTTTAGCGTTCGTGGGAACGCCAGCCTACTCGCCGCGCGTGGACATCACCTTGTCGATCAGGCCGTAGGCCTGAGCGTCTTCGGCTGCCATGAAGTTGTCGCGTTCGGTATCCAGCTCGATCCGCTCCACAGGCTGGCCGCAGTTGGCGGCCAGGATGCGGTTCAGACGTTCGCGCAGGCTGAGGATTTCCCGGGCCTGGATCTGGATGTCGGAGGCCTGCCCCTGCGCACCGCCCGAAGGCTGGTGAATCATGATGCGCGAATTGGGCAGAGCAAAGCGCTTGCCTTTCTTGCCCGAGGACAGCAGGAAAGCGCCCATGCTGGCGGCCATGCCGGTGCACAGTGTCGATACTTCGGGCTTGACGAATTGCATCGTGTCGTAGATGGCCAGACCTGCATACACCGAGCCTCCAGGGGAGTTGATGTACAGGGAAATATCCTTTTCAGGATTTTCCGACTCCAGGAACAGCAACTGGGCCACGATCAGGTTGGCCGAATTGTCATTGACAGGGCCCACCAGAAAGATGATGCGCTCGCGCAGCAGGCGCGAGTAGATATCATACGACCGTTCGCCACGGCCAGACTGTTCAACCACGATAGGCACGTAGCCCAGCCCCGAAGGAGCCACCGAGTGGCCCCCATTCATCGAGGCGTAGAAGTCGACAAAGCTTGACGACATTTAGTTGTTCCCCATGATTTGGTCGAACGCCACCTCCTCGTCGGTCACCTTGGCGTTGGACAGCACGTGGTCGACGACATTGTCTTCGAGCACGACTGCCTCGATCTCGGCGCGACGCTGGCGATCAGACAGGTAGTAGGCCACCACTTGGGCGGGCTGTTCGTAGTTCTGGGCAAACTCTTCGATGCGGGCGCGAACCTGCTCGGGCTTGGCTTGCAGCTCGGCAGCCTTGACCAGTTCGGAGACCAGCAGGCCCAGGCGCACGCGGCGCGTGGACTCTTCCTGGAACGCTTCGGCAGGAATAGGCATCTTGTCGGCGTTAGGCACACCGCGCTCTTTCAGCTCGGCGCGAGCCGATTCGATACGGCCTTGCACGTCGTTGTCGACCAGGGCCTTGGGCACGTCGAATTCGCTGGCAGCCAGCAGGGCGTCCATGACGGCAGCCTTGTTGCGGGCTTGCACGCGAGCCTTGATTTCGCGTTCGATGTTGGCGCGCACGTCGGCCAGCAGTTTTTCCACGTCGCCTTCGGCCTGGCCGAGGGACTTGGCGAACTCGGCATCCAGTTCGGGCAGAACGGGCTGGGCCACATCAGTAACGGTAATCTTGAATTCGGCCGTCTTGCCGGCGACTTCCTTGCCGGCGTAGTCAGCGGGGAACTCCAGCGGGAAAGTCTTGGTCTCGCCAGCTTTCATGCCGGCCACAGCCGTTTCGAACTCGGGCAGCATGCGACCGCGACCTTGCAGGTACTGGAAGCCTTCTGCACTGCCGCCTTCGAAGGCGACGCCATCGATGGTGCCTACGAAGTCCAGAGTGATGCGGTCGTCTTCCTGAGCCTGACGGTCGGCGCTGGATTCGTAGTTGGCGCGCTGCTTGCGCAGCACGTCCACGGTGCGCTGGATGTCTTCGTCGGAAACCTGGGCCGAGGCACGCTTGACTTCCAGGGACGCCAATTCAGGAACCTGGACATCAGGATAGACTTCGAAGGTCGCCGAGAATGCCATGGTGCCTTCAGCAGCTTCGCCTTCCTTGGCTTCCAGGTTAGGCGTACCGGCTACGCGCAGCTTGGCTTCCTGGAACACTTTGTCCAGGGCCTTGCCGATTTCTTCGTTGATGGCGTCATAGCGGATGCCAGGGCCGTGAGTGCGCTCGATGACGGACAGAGGCGCTTTGCCTGGGCGAAAGCCCTGTACCTTGGCCGTACGAGCCACGCGCTTGAGCTGGGTCTGGACTTGTTTTTCTACGTCGGCCACGGAAACGACCACGTCGACTCGGCGCTCCAAGCCGGACAGAATTTCAACCTCGGGCTGCATTGAAGACCTATAAAATTGGTTAGTTGATAGGGGTAATCCGGTATTTTACCGGAAAGTAGCACGGTAAATGCAAACGAACGATCTATCAATGTTTATTTCATGTCAAGACAATACCGCCGCTCAGAGCTATCATCCCTTACTTTTAGCCACTCCCGCAAGACTGACATGCAAACAAGCACTCCTTTGGGCGGCATCCGGGTTCTGGAATTGGGCCAGCTCATCGCCGGTCCCTTCGCGGCCAAGATTCTGGGCGAGTTCGGCGCCCAGGTGATCAAAGTCGAGCCCCCGCAGGGCGGAGATCCGCTGCGCAAATGGCGCCTGCTGCACGAAGGCAATTCCGTCTGGTGGGAAGTCCAGTCGCGCAACAAGCAGTCGCTGGCTCTGGATCTGCGCCAGCCCGAAGGTCAGCAGGTCATACGCGATCTGATCGGCCAGTGCGACATCGTCATTGAAAACTTCCGTCCCGGTGCTCTGGAAGAATGGGGGCTGGGCTGGGAGGCGTTGCACGCCATCAATCCCGGCCTGATCATGCTGCGAGTATCGGGCTACGGGCAGAGCGGGCCTTATAAAGACAGGCCGGGATTCGGCGTCGTCGGCGAGGCCATGGGCGGCCTGCGCCACCTGAGCGGAGAACCTGGCCGCCCTCCCGTGCGGGTGGGCGTTTCCATCGGCGATTCTCTGGCCGCTCTGCATGGGGTGATCGGGATCATGATGGCCCTGCGCCAGCGCGAACAACACGGCGGCCAAGGTCAATACATTGACGTCGCACTGTACGAGTCGGTCTTCAACATGATGGAAAGCCTGCTGCCCGAGTACTCTGCCTTCGGCGCAGTGCGCGAACCCGCAGGCAGCAGCCTGCCGGGCATCACCCCCAGCAACGCCTATCTGTGCAAAGACGGAAAATATGCCCTGGTGGCCGGCAACGGCGACAGCATCTTTAAACGACTGATGACGGCGATCGGACGCTCGGACATGGCCGCCAATCCCGACTATGCCCACAACGACGGCCGCGCCCGCCACGCCGGCGTCATCGACGCGGCCATCGGCCACTGGGCCAGCGCCCTGAACCTGGATGACGCACTGACCATTCTGGATCAGGCCCGGGTGCCTGCCGGCCGCGTCTACGACATTGCCGACATCGCTGCCGACCCGCATTACCAGGCGCGCGACATGCTGCTGGACGCCACCTTGCCCGACGGCACGCCCCTGAAAGTGCCGGGCATCGTCCCCAAGCTCAGCCAGACCCCCGGCGCCATCCACCGCCCTGCCCCCCTGTTGGGGCAAGACACGCTGGATATATTAGAGGGACTGGGCATCCACCGCGACCAGCAGCAAGACTGGCTGGATCGCGGCATCATCGCCACCAGCCCGAAACGCCCTTGATGCTTCGGGGTCGGCGTCCGCCGGCCCGCACTTTTTCTAGCAGCGCCGCCCTGCTTGCCTACCCGGAAAATCCACGCTAGAATCGACTTCTTTCGTTTTTGGCGAACGTGGCGGAATTGGTAGACGCACCAGATTTAGGTTCTGGCGCCGAGAGGTGTGAGAGTTCGAGTCTCTCCGTTCGCACCATAAAACGAAATCGGTTGATTCATAAAAATCAATTTTAAACAGAATCAACAACTTATCTTCACTGCACTGATGGCTTTTGATAGCCTGTTTTCAAGTATTCAACATCGTAGGCCCCATAAAGGCCCCACGAATTGCCCCACGAAAACAGGACATGGCCAGCATCATAAAACACTCATCCGGGTATCGCGCCCAGATAAAGCTTACCCTCCAGCAGAACCAGCCTCCATATCGGGAGAGCCGGATATTTCCTACCAAGCGCGAAGCGCAGGTATGGGCTATTCAGCGCGAGAACGAGCTACGCGACCAAGCCCAGGCAGACCCCCGCCTTCAGTACACATTACGGATGGCCCTCAGGGGCTATGCCTCTGAGGTCTCTGTAACGAAGCGCGGCGAGCGCTGGGAGAAAATTCGCTTGTCGGCCTTTGAGTGCTATCACCTCCCTCTAGACCTTCCCCTAATTAATATATCCGCACAGGATATCGCCGCTTTCCGTGATTCCCGCGCCTCAACACTCGCCCCCGCTTCGGTGCGCAGGGAGCTGTGTCTCGTCTCATCCGTTTTTGAGACTGCTCGCCTGGAGTGGGGCTGGACGGACCGCAACCCATGCCGAGATATCCGCAAGCCGGCCAACTCCAAACACCGTGAACGCGTTCTGCAATGGTGGGAAATCAAGGGGATGCTGCGCGAGATGGACTACCACAGAACAAACCGCCCCGCTTCATTCGGCCACGCAGTCGCCTTGTGCATGCTCCTGGCCCTGCGCACTGGTATGCGTGCAGGTGAGCTGACCTCGTTGCGCTGGGATCAGGTGTTTGATCGCCACTGCCACCTGCCGACAACAAAATCCGGTCGCCCCCGCGATGTGCCGCTGTCGTCAAAAGCGCTGCGGATTCTGGATCGCATGCGGGGATGGGATGAAAGCTTGGTGTTTGGGGTCAAGTCCGCGAGCCTGGACGCCCTGTTCAGAAAATACAGGCAGCGGGCGGGCCTGGAGGGGTTCACCTGGCACGACACCCGTCACACGGCAGCAACCATGCTCTCTAAAAAAGTCAGCGTGTTGGATCTGTGTAAAATTTTTGGCTGGACAGATCCCAAAATGGCGATGATCTATTACAACCCTCACGCATCTACACTGGCAGACCTATTGGGATAGTGTGTACAGCCCACCCTGCCGGCCTGGGCTTCGCAAGAGCCCTTTCATCACGCTTTAAGCGGCTGATTGGGGTTTTTTGATCTTATATGATCAAAAAACTTAACTTATCCAGTTATACTGTAAACAACATTCTGTTGGAATTTTCCTTCTAGTGGACTTCTAACGCCACCTTCCACTCCCTTCTATGGGCCCAAACGGCTTACTTGGAGAGAACATGACCACTCGTAGATTTCTTACCTTTCTGCAGATTGCGGCGGCAGGTGGGATTGTCGGCGCAGCGCTCATGGGCGGCTTCTTTAACGGTGCCGAGATCATGCTCGGCAGACTCGACCTGAACTCCATAGGCGCCATCGTGGGCGCTTCATTGAGCGCTATTGCTGTGGCTGTCTGCCATCTGCATTAAAAATGCAGGACTTCAAATTCGACGGCAATTGGGTTGACCTAGCCACCCTTGGCGTTGCTGCACTCTATGCAGCAATACGAGCCTACCGCACTAAGAATATATGCTTTGAGGGCTTTGCTGTCGAGCTAAGCTACGGACTTAGCCTTTTCCCAATGCTCTTGCTGTCCGGCACAGTAGTGTCTACCAGTGCTATTCAAGTTCTGATGGGCAGTAATAAGCTTGTGATTTCGCTGGCCGGCCTGATCGCATTTATCGTTATAGTTAAGCGCACCTTCGAACGCCCTGCCACAAAAGCTGAGCTTGATAACTAGTCTAGACTAGGCGCCAAATCTAAGCCCGCCCTTGTGGCGGGCTTTTTTGCGTCCGGCGCCTGAAACACCTTCAACCTTGAATGATGATAGATTACTGTTTTTTTATACAGCAATCTATCATGAGAGACGGTGACATTAAAGACAAGACCGCGAGTCTTGAGCCGCTGACAGACGACCAGCTCCGGCAGTTGTGGACGTCTGCACCCTACCCCGAGGTGCGCCAGCTGCTCTGGGAGGTGCGGCGGCTGCAGGAGCGCCTCATCACGGCTCATGGGCATTTGCTGAATTTGGCATGCGGCTACACCCTAGGCCACGACGCCGACAGGGTCGTTGATATGATCTCTGAGCCGTGCATCCAGCGCTGGGCCGTTGAGCAGATGACGCACGAGTCCATAGTGCGAGGCGATAAAGGGCTGCCACCCATGACCGTGGAGGAGCAAAAGAAATGGCTGGGAGCGAAAATCGGCAATACGCTTAGCAGAAGACGAGCGGCCCACCAGATCGATTGATCGGCACTGCGCTGTACCGCAAGATGCGAGTGTGAACTGTTCGAATGGAGGTGTGTGATGTGCGGACGAATTCGTCAAGCTCGTGAGCCTGTTGAGTACGAGGAATCCATGAATTGGAACGCCCGAGACCTGGGGCATCTGGCCGGTGGCCTGAAATATAACGTGCCACCCGGCACGCGGCCACTGGTCATGCATCAGTTGGGTGATGGCCAGGATCAGATAGGCCGCCTGTTCTGGGGCTACAAACCAGAATGGTACAAACGCCAGCCAGTGATCAATGCCCGTCTGGACACAATCCTGAAGAAGTCCCCAATGTGGCGCGGACTGCTGGCCCGGCGCGTTCTGGTGCCTGCAGATGGTTGGTTTGAATGGACCGGCGAGACGGGCGACAAGCAGCCCTGGTATATCCACGGCAAAGATGGCGCCCCTATCTATATGGCTGCGATCACGGCATGGCAGCCTGGGAAAGACGATGACGTTGCGCACGGGTTTGCCATCGTTACAGACGACTCAGCTGGCGGTATGCTCGATGTACACGACCGGCGGCCAGTTGTGCTGACGCCCGAGGCGGCCCGCGAGTGGACGTCACCGGATACCGGCGTAGAGGCGGCGCTCGAATTGCTGAGCACGGCACGGCCCGAGTCTGCGTTCCAGTGGCACCCTGTCACGCGGCAGATGAGCAATGTGAAGTACCAGGCGCCGAACACTGATCATCCGACTGCTCTCTGAAAAAACACTGCTCTATTCGTCTCATTCCGCATCCGTGTGAGTGTGCTTGCTATAGGCAGCAATAGCTAGGGCCGCTGTTAGCCGCGGCGTATTTCGCGACAACAGCCGGTAACGCTACTTTGCAAACTGAAGAATCTTATGCTGCTTCTTGTCTTAGCGTATCGATACGCAGCACCAACCAAACCAGACATTGGAGTGAGCGATGACATCAAAGAAAGCCAACCGAGAGCAGTTACACGAGCTACTTTACCAAGCACTAGAAACTGAGTTAGGGGGTGAGCAGGTCTACAAGACCGCAATCCCTTGTGCAATCAATACCGACCTGAAAGAGGAATGGGAAGGTTACCTTGAAGAGACGCTAACTCACCAGCGAGTTTTGTTGAGTGTCTTCGAGCAGCTGGGCCTGAATCCTGCAGAGCAGAGTCCAGGTCGACAAGTCCTCAAACATATTGCGGGGTCATTGGTGAAAGCCATGAAAATGGCAGCCGAGAGTGGCCCACCCGCAGCAGCTGAGCTTGTAGCCTCTGAGTGTGTGATTCTAGCCGAGACCAAAGACCATATGAACTGGCAACTAATTGGCCTGGTAGCGCAGCAAGATAGCGATAAAAAATTGGCGGATGTGCTCAAGCAAGCTTACGACGCAGTTGCCCAAGATGAGGGGCATCACCTGTTTCATACACAAGGGTGGTCCCGAGAGCTTTGGCTGCAATCACTCAAGCTGCCTGCGGTGCTGCCACCACCCGAAGAGCAGAAGCAGGTTGAAACTGCAATCGGCGCCTCCAGGGCGGAGCAACAAAGGGATAAAATGCTGTAACCACAAGGGCCTTCGGGCCCTTGTTTAGTTGTCCTTCTTGTTCAGGCGTTTTCGTGCTCGTAAGGCAACCGAAGAATAATAGGCTTCCAGTTTCTTCAATTGTTTTTCGTCCAGTTCCTCTACGTCAATCAGCCTTTCATTGGCGTCGGTCAGAGACAGTATCAACTCGTCCAATTTGACATGCAACGCCTTGCTGTCTTTGTTTTGGTTCTGCTGTATCAGAAACACCATCAAAAAAGTCACGATAGTGGTGCCAGTGTTGATGATTAACTGCCAAGTTTCTGAGAAGTCAAAGTAAGGGCCTGACAAGGCCCAGGTCAAGACGGCAAGAACAGCCGCGGAAAACATTACCGGCGATCCGGCGAAACGTGTGACTGTCTTAGCAAACCGATCAAAAATACCGTCCACAGAGTTTGGAGCACAAGGCTCCAACAAAGGCAGCCCATCGTCAGGCTCGCTATCGTCCATTGCCGGATTATCAGTAGAAAATCCTTTAGTGGTTTTTTCCATATTTTCCTCCGTTCATTCCGGCACAAGTGTAGTCGTATGGAAAACCGAAATATTTCAAACAAGAACGAAGTTCAGCAAAAGTATAAAAGCGGGTAGATTTTCTCTGCGAGAGATCGGGGGCAGCCCTGACCAAGAGAGCGTCTTGATTACAGAAGATACACTTTGTAATGCCTGCGGTTTTTAAGCTATTAGACTAAGTTATTGCGAAGGAAAGAAAACATTACGCGCTTGTCACCACGACCTGTTTAACCGCATGGCCGCACCATCACTGCAACACCCTTATCTAAGGAGACGTAAATGGGAAAGCTAGACCAAGGCACCATGTGCATCATGTGCCAAACCCTGCCGTTATCAAGGCCGCGTACCCCCGGGCATATAAACATGCACGCGTTGACCCCAAAGGAGGATTTCGGCGAGCAAGGCACTCGAAGCCTGTATCGCTGTGCGATTTGCCATACGCATTGGCTTTATCAGCAAGACAAGTGGCGTGCTTGCCTAGGCTTTAAGCTCTGGTCAGGCGACCTCGAAAGCTACCGGGCTCAGGATCAGCCGTCGCCTGTACGACCCGAGAGAGGCGATAAGGTATATGCCCATCACAACACTGTGCGCATGAATTAGCTGCTCTCACGACACAGTTGATCATGCCGATCACTGACCGCTTCGATGTATCTTAATGGCCGAATCGGAGTAGTATCGATCTCCGCATCCGAATGCCATTCAAACGCAGGCAGGGCCAAATCACAATAATTACTTCTTGGCCCTGTCGCGCAGCCGCTGGCGAGCACGCTCCCGCACAGCATCATCATCCATACCAGCAAATTTCGCATCCACTTCACGCGCCTTCTCCTTGTCGGCCGTAGCTCGTCTTTCTTGTTTCTGTTCCGCCTGTGCCCTGCCCTGGCGCCGCCCGACCTGCAGCAGCGCCAGAGTGGTGATGGCCAGGCCGCCCAGCAGGCCCAGCCAGCCTGCGATTCGACTCCAGATCTTCGTGATCACACGCCCTCCCACAGAAACTGCGCTTGGCGCCCGCGCTCCAGCTTGGCCAGCACTTTGGCTGCCGCCTCAGCCTTCGTGATCGTGCCGTCTTTGTTCATATCCAGGCCTGCGTTCTGGCGGTAGGTCGTGGGCCGGCTGGCCTGATCCCACAGCGCCCAGTCGTCGGCCTTGCCGATGCCTGCTGGCCAGAGGATCGCCATATAAACGTCAGCCAGCGTCTTGAGCCGGCCCCGGTACGGCCAGAAATAGGCCAGGACATATTCGAGCTGCTGCTCGGCTGTCATTGCTGCCAGGGCCGCTGTTGTCGTGCCCAGGCCTTTAGCCGTCGGTGGCATGAACTGGATCAGGCCGGTCGCCCCGCTGCCAGCAGCATTTAGGATCGACGGGCTGAACGTCTCCGCAGACTCGAACGCGATGCACGCCATCAGATAGTCCGGCTCGACGCCCAGGATCTGGCAGATCTCGAACAGTCGTTCGCGGAATGCCTGCGAGACTTTACGGCCCCAGGCCAACCGGCGCAGCGGTTTTGGCTCGGCCGGTGCCGGCTCCACTTCCTGCGGACGAAAAAGAAGGGCCAGAAGGCCCGTGATAACTTCGATCAGTTTTTGCATTTCACTTCCCCAAAATTTTCCCTTTCATTTCGGCAACCCAGTTCGGAATGCCCTGTTCCTGCATACGCTGCGCCCATCGAACCCAGGCGCCGAGCACCCACCAGGCCGGGAGACCGGCTATCAACATGCACGGTCCCATCACATAGAACAGGCCCATGAGACTGTGTAGATCCTCGGCGACGCCGGTATGGGCGGCCACCTGTACGGCCTGGGCCAGCAGGCCCGGCTGCCAGGTGATCACCCAGATCGTGAGCAGCGGCCCCAGGATGAACGAACTCAGCACCGTACACGTCGTGCGGCTGATGAACTCGCGCACTGTCCTGGGCGGCATGATCAGCATGCCGATCAGCGCAGCAATCGCTGCCGGCGCCCCGAACGCAATGGCCACCTTCACCGCTGCCCAACCTGCACCTGCTCCGCTTGTTGGTTCCACTCTTTTCCCCTTGATAACGGTCGGCATGGCTGTCTCCCGTGAAGCGCCGCGATTGCGGCAGACGTAAAAAAGGCCGCTTATGCGGCCGCCTCATCATCACCATTTGCCGCTGCCTCATCGGGTGGCTGCGGCCATTCAACTTGAACTGGAAACGCCTCCTGCTGGGGGACGTCACGCAGCAACTGACGGTAGGCCGCCCACTCCGCAGGAACGGGAGTCCCCGTCTCCATCGCACGCAGCGCCACCCAGTCCGAGGCTCTGAGCAGTGCATCGCGCTGTGCGCGGGCAGAGTCAGCGAGCTCAGCGTCAGTCGGCTCGGGCGGATCTGCCAGCATGGGCTTGCCGCCGGCGCCCGACACGATCCGCTGCCCAGCGGCTTGCCCAGCAATTAACGCCGCATGTTCGTCCACCGTAATTTCCACGACATCAGCCGGGATGTTGTCGCCATTGATTTCAACGCTGTAAAAGCCACGCTGGGAGGGAGAATAAAAAATGTTCATTGTGTGTTGCTCCTAAACGCCAATTGCATACCAGCCAACAGTTTTTCCGGCCGTCGTCAGCGCACCCGTGCTGGCAACAACGATATTGACGTTGAATCCCGTAACACCAGCACTGTTTTGACGGCCAACGGTGAAGTTGTCGCCGATGGGGTTGATGATGGATCGGTACAGCTCACTCGAAAATGCAGTCGGAAAAACCACATCAACAGTGCCATTGGCCGCTGTTATTGAGTTTCCCCATTGGAGGATCAGGCCACCTGGCAGGCGCTGAAATCCTGTCTGTGCCTTGAGCTGGTTGCCGCCCGAAAACGAATCAGAGAGCTTTTTCGGTGTGATCACCGTGGTGTTGTCGGTCTGCGCTTGCGCTTGCGCTGTGGTTGCGATGCGCGCGATCCCAGCTTTACTTTCTGACGCGGCCGGCGCTGTCTCATTCAGAATTTTCAAGAGCCCCTGCAGGTCAGCAGCCGCCAACGTGATGCCTTTGGCTGTCGCCGCAGTTTGAATCAGATCGAACAACCAGTTGGCTTTTTCATCCGCCACCTGATGAACGCGGTTGAACTGCTCAACGGAAGGCGGCACAGACCCAACAGTGCTCCACCCCAGCTTGTACTGAGCATCGTCCCAGTTGAATGCGGTCCCCGCCTGAGCCCATTTGTAGGTGAAGGCGTCGAAGAAATTGACTGCTGGCATTATTCATACCCCATAAAAAAAAGCCGCCCGAAGGCGGCTGCTGTGATTCAGAACAAAAAATTAATAGGCGTTGTCGCGGAACAGCCCGCGACCCAGACCTTGCGCGTTGGGTTGGCCAGAAAATCCGAACACGGCTGGCCTGGCGCCCAATACCTGCGTGACGCCGTTCATATGGAAATGCAGGCCCGCCGGCGTAGACCAGAGGTCACCGTCGCGCGGGGACGACACTGCGCTGCCTGGAGGGAGGTTGAACCCGGCGCTGCCTGCAGTGCTGGGCGGAACCTGGGTGCCGCCAATCATCCTGACGCGCCCCAGCCCAGGGGCCACCGCAGCGGCCGAGAAAATCAATGTTTCGGCGGGCGTATCCAGTGAATACCCCGGTGAGAAATACACTGTGCCGCCCAGCGTTTCGCTGTATTCCAGATCCGTCAGGCCGTATTGCCCGGACACCAGGTAAATGAAGACCTCGTTGGTTGCCGATTTGTAGACCTGCAAGTCCTGCAGGCCCATGTTTCCAGCGACGAACCCGACAATCGGAATAATCCCAGCACGCGAATGAATCGACAGATCCACCGCGCCACCGCCTTGCGTGTTGATGTCGTGCCCGCCTATCAGGCCTTTCACACGAAACGAACCGTTGTTATTGGTGATCCGACCGATCAGGTAATAGCGGCGCTCTGTCAAATTGCCATGGTTTACATACAGGCCGCGCCGAGGCATTTTTCCGTTCACCGCTGCCCAGAGCGCCTTGACGTCTGCACCGACCGCCGAGCAGAACAGCCTTATACGGTCGATCAGCATAATC
Organism: Pseudomonadota bacterium; assembly: GCA_023439305.1. Lineage (GTDB taxonomy): Bacteria > Pseudomonadota > Gammaproteobacteria > Burkholderiales > Burkholderiaceae_B > Alcaligenes. The sequence goes on along the minus strand of JAEXOO010000043.1, from coordinate 9,380 downwards.
AGGCCTTGGCGGTGGTGTAGGAGGCGACGAAGTCCGTCTCGGGGTTCCCCACCCCGATATTGGCGCAGGCCTGTGCCTGCTGAGGGCCTGTCAGCGTCTGTGCAGCATCAAACCGCACCCGGTTGTTGATAGCCGTCGTAAGCGCTCCCATTGCCGTCTGATCAGAGGAAATGTAATCGGCAATTTCCTTGAGCGTATCGAAGGTCGCGGGCGCGCCATCTACAAGCTCGGCGATTTTGGCTGATACAAACGACTCGATTTTGTTGCTGGAGTACGTCGTCGCGGCGCCCTTGGCGGCATCGTTGATACGTGCCGCACCGTTCGCCGTCGATTCGACGGTCAGCAGCTTGGAGCGCACCTCGTTCAGCGCGCCAACCAGATTGCTTTTTTCCGTGGTGGTGAGCGTACTCAGTGTGCCGATACGCGCATTGATGGCGCCGATATCCACGCCGATGGCCTGGGCCAGAGCAACGACGTTTGCAGACAAAGACATGATTTCTATCCTTTTGCGAGGTTGTAATACCCGAGGAAGTCGGTCTGATCGTCCTCGTCTTTGATGAATAGGGATGGCGCGATTTCAAGCAAAATGCTGCTTTCTGGCTGCTCGAACCGCACCTCGCAGTCAGCAGACTGCAGGATGAACACAACCGGCTCCAGGGCCGGCGCGAGATTAAAGACCAGGGGTTCCATGGCCTCCCTCCGCGGCGTTGCGGGTGACATGACGCTCAATCACCAGCTCCACAGAATCGGTGATCCGCACCTGGCCAGACTGGTCGATCAGTTGAACGTCCCACAGCGCGTTGCCCGGCGGCCAGGACGCCGAGTCCCCTGAGTAATGGATGCTGACCACAGCGGCGGCCGGATCCAGCCAGGCGCACTCCAGATCAGCAATCAGGTCGCGCTCAGCATTGCATCGCCGGATCTGAGAGCGGACCGTCAGCCCCAGGGTTTCAATGGGCGTGGCACTGCGTTTATTCAGCACAGCGCCCGAAAAATTGAATGTCTCGCCCTGTTTGAGCAGCAGCTTATTTCCCACAAATTTCATCGTCATACTCCACGCGCCAGCACGCCGACGCCGAACCCATAGAACCCCTGGCTGATGAAGCCGAACGGTTTTTCGTCTGTATTGGCCAGCAGCTCCACGCCAACGCCGGCCAGCGCCGGCACCCATCGCTCTGCATTCACCAGCAACGCCGAATTGGTCTGCGGCGTAGTGTTAAACCAGACGCCCAATTTGGCATTACCCAGGTCGCGCACGCGCACAACAGAGGCGTCGAAAATGGCCTTTACGGACGCGGCGATCTCCGGCGCCGTGCCGTGGCCGTTGTTCAGGCCGATCTTCCAGTACAGAATCTTGCGGTACTCCGGGTCGCGCAGCTTGGTGGATCCAGCGACAGCGGGCTCATACTGCCGACGCAGGCGCGCCTTGCCGAAACCCGCCACGTTGGGCTGGCCGTGGAAGCCGAAGAACTGCACGAACAGCGTGTCATCGATCTCGCGGGGCTGGCCGACGATCTCCCCGATGCCGTCGAGTTGCCTGCCTACAGCCGTGTCAAGCCACCGCTCGTCGTACAAGGCTTTCAGCTGCCGGTGCTGCAAAGGCGCGTATAGGGCGCGCACCAGTGATTCCAGCCTGGGCGAGTCGCCGTACTGCGCCAGGAAATGCCCCCACGCGATATCGGCATGGTCTTGTTCCAGGTTCATCAGGTCACCTCGATACGGCTGGCGTCAAACAGCGCTTTCTGGATATCGCCGATCACGATGTTGGCCGCCACATAGTCGCCCGGCCCCGGCACAAAATCCGGGTCAGTCGAGTAGGCGAACTGCAGGTCGACCGTGTCGATGCCGCTGGTTCCGTAGATCAGGCAGAAAAAGCGCTGTATCCGTACATCCTGGCCAATGACATGACCCTGGCCAGTGGTCAGAATCGAGGTCTTGACCTGCTCAAAGCCATCAGACGGAAACGCCTGTTCATCGGGCGGCAACAACGTCACCTGCGCGCGCGCCCAGACATACACCGGCTCAGGACGGTCAAATTGAATGATCTGTTGGCCTTCCGAAGTGGCCAGCGTCTTGGATACAGCCCCGTTGGTATCAATGCCGCCGCCTTTGTAGCGGTAGATCGCCTGGGCGATATCGTCGTCAATGCCGCCGTCCACGATCACATGCACGCTGTGCGGCTTGCGTCCGGCCAAGTCCATCACATCGGTCTTATTGTCGAAGACCCGGATATCCACGATGCCCGGCACATCGTTCAGTATGTTCGGGCCAATGCTGGGCAACGTGCCTGCGCCAAACCGAAAAACCCCGAGCCGGTACCGCGCGCGCAACTGCGCGTCTGTCTCGCGCAGGCGCCCCACGGCACCGGCCTGCAGGTTCGCCACGCGGACCCACCCCGGCACCAGCGTCACTATGGAGTCCAGATCCCCCGGCTCGGATACCTCGGGTATGGCATCAATGGTCTCGGCCAGCACGGCAGAGCCCACCTCGCTGAACGAGAGGTTGCTGGTCAGCTGGATGCTGACGGACACGGTCGCCGTGGAAACCAAGCGAATGACCGCGCCGTCACTGGACACCTGCAGGCCGCTGGTGGCCAACGCGGCCATCAGGCCAGCCAGCACCGTAGCGACCGTGGCATCCGGCGCGCTGGTATAGCTAAATGGCACACCGTCGACTGTCACGGTATACAAGGCCGAAAGCTGAACCGTTGGCACGATCCGCACATCGGATGCTGCGGCCGCGCTGATCGTGACATCCTCGGTCGTTTGCCAGATATTCTGCGTGCTTCGGTGCCTGATCTGCGCTCCGGCGGGGATCGGCGTTCCTTGCACCCCGTACGCAACAACATAGTTGCGGCTGCGCTCCGGCTGCAGGCGTTGCACGCCCGAGAACGATACAGAGCGATCCAGCGATACGCCTGTAGCCGATCCTGGGTACATGGCGTAATACACCCCTTCCCCCATTTCCCACAGCGCCGCCTCGCGCTCCGCGAACGTGTCGATCAGCACGCCCGTCACTGAGTCCGGTCGGGTTTCGATATCGTCGGGCAGGCCTTTGGCGCGCAGGTTTCGGCGCAGGTCCTCGATGATCTCGGTCCGTATCTCGGGCAGGCGCGGGCGCACGAACCCCTCCGGGGTCACACCGTGTTCAGCCATGTTTCAATGTCCTATTGGATGACAGAGACCTCGATCGGTCCCTCGTCGGTTTCGATATCGGGCAGCGTGATGCGCCCGCGGCGCACCTTGGCGTCTATCTCGATCTGCACCGTCGGCACGGCCAGCACGCCTGGCACGTCACGCACCTTGGCGCGCACGATATTCTCGATCTCGGCCCGGCTCGGGGCCTTGACCAGGATTTTTTCCAAATACGGCACGCCCCAGGTCTCGTCCAGGAACCACTCACCCAGGAACGTGAGCAGGGTTACCGTGATCTGCTGGCGGATCCGGTCAGCGCCATCCACCAGCACCAGATCCTGATCGCGTGATAGCGCCAAGTCATGCCGGCCGTCCAGCTTCAAGTCCCACCCCATCAGACAGGCCCTCCTGAGTTGCCACTGCCAGGCTGTACTTTGCTGTGTGCGTGGTCCGAACCGACGTTCTTTCCGTTGTGGGTGAGTTGCCCGCCGGATAGCGCCAAGCCCCCCTCCAGGCTGTTGCCGTTCGACCCGCCGGTCCCAGCAATTCCGTCCTTGTATGTCACCAGCTTTTCAAATGTCGCTGGACACTTGGCGACCATGTGGGTGCCGTCGAACGTGATGATCCCGTCCGGGGAGATCTTCATCCAAGCACTGTTGTACTGGACGCTCACGTTCTCGGTGTCGGCCACCGGCCCGGGCCGCATCACCGGCGTGGCAAACGCATCGGTCAGATCAAACTGGCGCGGATCATCGGGGGCCTGGTCCGAGCCGGACAGCCAATTTTCCAGGCTGCGCTGTGAAAAATGCAGCACCACGGGATCGCCCGGCTTGAGCGGCACCGTGATCATTGCCCGGCCGCCATCAGCAATTGGCCAGCACACCGGAACCTGCACGATCAGCGGCGCGGCCAGGCTTTCGCCGTTTGCCAACTGTTTGGGCATGGCCGGGCGAGCGATCACCGTCTTGCCGTCGTATGAGTCCACGACTCCCGGCATGCACACGTTCATCTCCGCCAGCGCGGCGGCAATCGAACCGTTCATGATGTTTTTCCTTTTTTCTTGGGCGGCGCATTGCGGTCGACCAGCTCCAGCTCCGTGATCCAATCGCCCTGCCCGCCCCAGTCGCCCGTATGCCGAAGGCTCTCGATCCGAAACCAGTCCTGAACCGTTCGGCTTTCCAACTTGACCAGATCCCCAGGGTTTAGCGTGGGCAGCAGCAGGGATGTCACTCGCCAGCCATCGGTCTGCTGGCGCGAAGACACGATGTCGCGGTTGTCCCCGGTGCGCTGGTCTTTGACCCGGGCCTTCTCGCGCGCGCCCTGACGTGTACGCTCAGGCACGCCGATCAACCCGCTGTCAGCCGCCAGCACAAACCCCTGGCGGGCCGTGGTGCCGCGCCGGGCAATCACCTGCAGCTCGCCGTTCTGAATCGAGTATTCCAACCCCGTGCCCTGGACGGCCTTGTGCAGCGCCACGCGCGCGGCGCCGTAATAGCTGAATCCGTTCTGCCAGACCCGGTCCGGTGCATCCTGGGCCATGACCAGACGCAGGCCCATCTGACGAGCGATGCCCTCGATGATCAGACGCGCTCGCACACCAGGCCCGTAGCCCAGGCTCACGACGGTGTCCCGGATCTCGGCATAGCCGTCCAGCACCTCCAGCTCAGTGATGACCTCCGGCGCGTCAAAAAACGTCCAGCCCCGCAGCACCGTGCCATAGGCAATCAGCAGCGCGCCATCCTCCTGCTCGTAGCCCGCATACAGCGCGGCGACGTTGTCAGGCTCGACAATAGCCTCCCGTGTTGCCTGGCTCAGACCCCAGATGCGGATTTTGATCTGGTTGGGCTCTTCGCCCGTGTCTTTTGAGATATCGAAGGTGATATGCAGCGGCGGCGCGATCTCTACCCCCTTCTGCCCCGGTCGACCCACCAGCAGCCGATAGGTTCTATCGAAGCGCGGCATACTCGTCCTCGTCCACGTAATACAGGGTGGCCTGGCCGGTCAGGAACGAGTCCCGCCCGATCTGCAGATCATCGTCCTGGGCATCCACCACGAATTCGCCCGGAGGCACGGCCAGATGCCGAAACTGACCCAGCAGCGGGCTATTGGGCACCAAGACCACGCCATTGAGCACGGTTTCCGTGCTGGCGTCCTGCAACTCCAGAACCCATATACCCGCCTCGCTGTTCCAGTCGAACCGCAAGAAATAGGTGGCGCCCTCCAGACTGGCCTCGATCACGAAACTGTTCTGGTCAATAAGAGGTATCTCAATCATGAGTAGAGTCCACCTACTTCTTCTTTCAATTCAGTGGTCGGACGCTTAGGGGCAGTCTGATCGCTGATTTTTCCGCCCTTTGCGCCGGTCTTGCCCGCCTTGCCCTTTGTCGACGCGGCCACCTTGGCAGGCGGTATATCCGCCTCCCGCAACTGCGTCACGTCGATCTTCTGAAACCCACAGATCAGGCTCAGTTGCTCGCCCTCGTTGGTGCGCGAGATCCGCGCATTCACCATCGCAAAATTCACGTACACATCTGCCCCTGTGATGATGGTGATGGGTACGCGCCGATCATGGATCTGGCGCAGGGCGTCCTTTGCGGCAATTAGTTTGGAGCGGCCGCCGGCGCCGAACGTGTAAATGCTGGCCGCCGAGATGATTCCAGACATCGACAGGCGTTCCGGCTCCCGGGTGATGTGATCGGAGACCACCGTGCCATCCTCGACCGCGTACTGGCTGGCGTTTGCGGACAGCTCGGTATCCTCGGTCAGCAGCGCGTCCAGCGGCACACTACCCACCATGGTCTGATTGCCGGCCAGGCCAAACAGTAAAGACACAAAAGCCATTTCGTACATCCATAAAAAAACCGCCCGAAGGCGGTTAATCACTATCTATATTGCTCATCTCGCTCTATGCAAGTAGTGAACTTATCGTATCGCCAGCTTGCAGCCAAATTCCTTAATCCAGCCACAGCAGCCTTCCCAATCCCTTTAATCTCAAGCAATTCTCGGTCACTACGACTTTCAACATCACTTATAGACCGTATCCCCGCAGCCTCGAGCAAGCCAACCCTATGAGGGCCGAATCCTTCTGCCAAGCTCAGCACAGGGACAATTAAGAGTTCCCACGGTGGAATGTAAACATACCTTACCGTATACACATCGTGATTAGACTCACAGATTTTTTTCAGCGCGTCACGTTTTGACTCTGGCGTTTTGCTTTTATCTTCATAAACCGCACGCAAGGAAAGCAGAAATTGAATGTAGACATCAACGCCGCCGATGTACTTAAAACGTTTATTTTCATATTCATCATCTATCCCTGGGCGCTCCCACTCTGAAACGGGAGCCCACCACCCTCCTTCCTCCTGGATAACATCATGATTTCCATTTCGACGTTCAATAAAGTCCTCCAAATCATGTTTCTTCAGAACAGCTGAGGAAGTGCTAAATTCCAGATTCGCTTGAAATCTATATTTGAATGCAGGAACACCTGCACCAGTAACTATCTCTACCACTTGCTTTACAAACCCGGGGCCAGACTCGAATGCATTCGGAGTAACTTCGGACAATACAACATCTTCATCCTGCCCCCCTATCGACTGGGCATTCCCTTTCGTTTTCCGGTCCAAAAACTTCATTTTCGTGGACCCTTTCTTGCTTAATCTATACAAGCAGTACAGAGCCACGCCACCAACTACCAGCCACACCTCCATTTCGCTACCCCTATAATGAACTCTTTACGAGAGTTTACAGGGGAGCGTAAATGAAGCAAATTCTAGCTGGAGCTGCGCTGGCCGCGGCTTGCTGTGGGGCGCAAGCGGAAACGGAAAAACCTGATTACTTCACTAGCGGCGATCTCTACAAGACCTGCAGCGAATCAATTAGAGAATCAAGTTGCATCATGTTCATCCTAGGCACTTTTCAAGGGATGGGCCTGCAAGCTTCTTTAGACAAGTCACAAGCCAATTGCATCCCCTTAGACTACGGGACGGACATGGACCTCAAGAACATCGTCGCTGGGTATCTGGCCGCCAATAAACACCTCGCTAATGAACCGGCCGCAACGTCTGTGATTCGCGCCCTAGGAACGGATGAATGCAAGGCTAGGTTAGGCTAACGCCTCCACGTTAGGAGGTGTCCGCTGAGCACCTATGGCACGATCCGTAGCCCGGCCAACTGCTTGACCTGCCGCATTGGCCAGGGCAGCTGGATTATCTGTATTGGCGTTGATGGTGGTGTTATTCACAATGCTGTTGTTTTGGCTGGGAGCATGGTTAGATTGGGGCCGCTGCAACGATCCCATTTGACCTGCATATGGATTGAGTTTTTTTCCTACGTCTTCAAGCTGCTTCGCAGCATCTTCTTTGGATAGAACCCAGCCCTCGGGCATTACCGCCTTAAGCTTACCCTCCAACCAATTAAGCGCCTCAGCCCATTTTTTGCTGAAATAACCCGTCACGCTATCCCAGACCCCATTTATGAAGTCCCGGATCACGTCGAACTTGGCTATAACTAGCGCCACCATGGCGGCCAGCGCAATTCCCAAAATCGCAGGCCAACCTATAACGGCGGCAATTGCACTGAGGATTGGCATCACCAGCCAGCGAAGTAGAAAACCTCCCATTGCAATGATCGGCTTGCCGATCCGCCACAAAATCGATAGCAAACCGGTCGCAAGTACGGCGACTATGCCGAACTTGGTAATCCATTCACCCAAGTTCTGTCCGCCCCCTCCCAATAGGTTTTTGACGATCTCCAGCTTTGCTCTGATCCAATCTATCTGTGATTGCCACTTGCTCGAATCGCCAATGATGTCGCCGAGGACTGAGTCGTACCCCAGGAACCATCCATACACATCACCGCCAATCAGGCGGATAGTCTCGAAGATCGCCATCATCCGCAGAAGCGGCCACAGAGACTTGCGAAATGCAGCAGCCAGAACAGCCATTGCACCACCAGCAGCGCGAAGCTTAGAGAGCATCGCTGCAACACCACCCTGCAAGCGCATGAACCCCCAGGACATTCCCACCAGCCACATCAGGTGCAGGATTTCGCGCAAGTTGTCGCCTAGGAAACCCAGCGCAGTCGTCAGCTTGCGGATGACGCCATGCTGCTTTTCTAATTCCCAGCTCACCCGAGCCATTTTGTCCCGGAAAACTGTGACGGCATCGCCCATAGACACGGGCATGTCCTCCACGTCCTTGCGCATCTTTGCCATCTGGCTGCGCAGCGCCGGGATCATAACGTCGGTCGTGATCTTGCCTTCCTTAACCAGCTTCTGGAAGTTGGCCATGGTCGCGCCCAGGGCAGGGTTTGTCTCTTTCAGGCCATCAACCAGATACTTGAGCATGCGCTGGTTGTTGGCCACCATGCTATTGAAGCCGTTGGCGCTCAGTGCCCCCAGGCCCAGGTCTTTAGAGAACTGGTCGATAAACGACGAGGATTTGTCAGCGGTCGCCCCGCTGGCAGCCAGGGATAGGTTCGTCGCCGACACCACATCGAGCGTGTCTCTGGTCGTCTTGCCCAGCGCCTTCATCACGTCGTTCGTGCGGATGAACAGCTCGGCATTGGCCGCAAACGGCTTGAAAGACTCGCGCGAGTTCGCTGCCAGCTCTTTGTCCACGGCGATGAACTCGCCGTAGCTGCTGGTGGCGTTTTTCAGCCGCGCCTCAACCTGGCCAAACTCGTCGCCAGCATTGATAAATCTGCTGATCCCCTCAAATCCCAGGTATGCACCAAACAGATTTCTGATCGCGCCAGCCAGGGCGGTGTACTGGCCGCCCACGGCTTTGACGTTCTTGGCCGACTCCCGCTGCTCGCGGTTCAACCGGCGCTGCTGGAGAATCCCGCGCATGACCTGGCCAGGCACCAGCCCATACTCATTCAGCACGCCGCGCACGCCCTGCCGCCAGCCGTCCGAGGCTGCACGCCCAAGGCCGACGACCCGGCGCCACCAAGACTGCACATTCTGTGCGTCCTTTTTCAGCCCAGACTCGTCCACCTTATAGCGAAGCAATGTTACAAGTTCTCTGACAATCATGACCGCCCCTTTATGATGGTCATTTGCTATTCGCCTGGCGTGCCGCGTCTGCGGCTGCCTCAGCGTCCATGAGATGGTTGATTTTGATCAGGTCCAGCAGCAGGACCTCCCGCCGGCGGATCTCGCCGACGGTGGCCCGCCCGGCCATCACAGGCCGCCAGATCAGGAATTCCCGCTCGATTTCCGGGCGATAGCGCCCAACTGGCCTG
>JAEXOO010000016.1 GCA_023439305.1 Pseudomonadota bacterium | reverse complement strand
ATGCCCGCGTGGACCGCCATGCGCTGGCATTGCGCGCCGGCCTGACGCTGCAGGCCTCCGAGCGTCTGCGCCTGGGCGTGTCGGCCGGCACCCGCCTGCTGGGCAACAGCCGCGCCGATGTCAGCGGTAATGTGTCGCTGAACTGGGCGTTTTAAGCACAGTTTCGAGAAGCCTTCCGGCGACATGGCCACGGCCCGATGCTCCGGGGCTGTACCTGGGTGTGCGGCGTGCTCTGTTGGCTGGCGCGCAGGGACAGCCGGGTGCTGGCGCAGGGTCTCAAGTGATACGATGGCGAGGCCGGGACAAGCGTGGCTTGCTGCTGCTGGACGACCTCCGGTGTGGTTTTTCTTTTTCTTCGCCCTGGAGCGCGCCTGTCATGAATGCCCCTGATTCCTCATTTTCCCTTGCTGTCATTGTGCACGCCGGCAAGGGCAGCGCGGATGCCGTATTGCTGGATTTCGCCCAGCGCTTGAGCGCGCAAGGACGCACTGTGCGTGGGCTGGTGCCGGGGCCGCAGACCGATGCGCATCATTGCGCGACGCGCACCGTGCAGGATCTGGCGACCGGTGACATCTATCCCATAGGTCAGGATCTGGGCAAGCAGTCCGGCGCCTGCTGTCTGGATCCCGGGGCATTAGTGGCGGCCGGCATTGTGCTGCGCCGCGCCATGCAGGCGCCTGCGGATCTGGTTATCGTCAATCGATTCGGCATTCAGGAAGCCGCCGGGGACGGATTCTGCGCCGAATTTCTGGAATTGATCACACGCGGCTATCCCGTGCTGACCGTGGTGTCCCACACCTATCTGCCCGCCTGGCGTGAATTCACGGGAGGCATGGCGACCGAACTGACGGCGGACATCGGCACTTTGCTGGCCTGGTTCGAGCAGACCCGCAACTCTGCTTCGCTGAATTGAAGGTCTTTCGGTACAATCTGACGCTGATGGCGACTTTTTATAATAATTAGTGTCGGATTTCTGTCAATTTGACACGATTCGCCGGGCGCTCATCGCCCGCAGCCGGAGCGTCGTTCAATGATAGTGCTTGCCCTGCTGGGATCTTTTCGTCTGTGCGTCGATCAGGTCGACCGCACGTCTTTGCTCAGTTATGACAAGGTCAAGCTGCTGGCGGCGGTGCTGGGTCTGGCGCACGGCAAGCCGTTGCAGCGCGATTGGCTGGCGCAGATGCTCTGGCCCGATTCGCCGCGTGACAAAGCCTTGTCGCGCCTGCGCCATGCCCTGCACGTGTTGCGCCGGGCCTTGGGCCAGCAGGCTTCAGAAGCCTTGTTGGCGCACGAGGGCGGCGTCGTCTTGCAGGCAGACCGGCTCGATGTCGATGTGCTGAATTTTCTTCACACCCCGTCGCAGCGCGAACCCGACGAGTTGCGAACCCTGGAGCCCTACGGCGCTGCTTTTCTGGAGGGGATTCGGTCATCGGAAGCCGAATCCTTCATGGCATGGAAGCAGAGCTGGTTGGACCGCATCGCCCTTGAGCTGTTGCGCGTGCGCGCGCGCGCTTTGGATCGTACGCTGGAGTCAGGACAGACCGATCAGGCCCTGGCGGCGGCCAAGCAGTGGGTGCTGGCCTCGCCCGAGCAGGAAGCCTATCACCGTTTGTTGATATCCACGCTGCTGCGCAGGGGCGAGCGGCAGGCAGCCCTGCAGGCGTATGTTCAGTGTGAGCAGGCCTTGCGCCTGCATCTGGGGGTGGAGCCCGATCCGCAGACCCGTCGCCTGGTTGATGCGGGCTGGTCTGTGGCGAGCCCTGCCGCGCAGGCGGCAAGCGTTGAACGCTTCCGTACCGTGGTGACTCTGGCTCTGGCGCTGTCCTGGCGGCCGGGGCCGGATGCGGCCGACAGCCTGGACGGCGACTGTGTGCCGGATGAGGCAGTCGCGTATCTGGACTCGTGGCAGGAGCAATTGATAGACATGGTGCGCCAGCACGGCGCCTGGCTCAGCCAGGCCAGTGGTTCGACCCTTCTGGCGCATTTCGGTTTTCCGCAGGCCCAATCCGTGCCGCTGTCCCGGGCGCTGGATCTGGCGTGCGCGATTCGAGCCTTGAGGACGCCGGAACGCATTGGCATCGGTCAGGCTTTGCATGTCAGCCTGGCCGTGGTGGATGAGCGGCAGGTCAATGCGCACAGCCTGTTCGGTCAAGTGGTCGTGCCGCTGGCCTGGAAGGCCGAGCATGGCGAGGTTCTCTTGAGTCCGCAGGCACTGGCCCGTCTGTCAGACTGGCAGATTGAGTCCCGACGCGGGCCGCAAGGCGTCTTCTTCGCGCTGGGCGCGGGGCGCTGGCAGAACGATCCTTTGTATGGACTGCAATCCCAGTTTGATCGTCTGGTGCAGGAGTGGACGACGTGCCGAACCGGCGACGCCAAGCGCGCATTCTACGTCCATGGCCCGATGGGCTTGGGCAAGTCACACCTGGCGCAGGCGCTGCAGCGTTACGTGGTCCGGGATGCGGGTCAGCCTTTGATACTCGACTTTGCCCAGCAGGACGCACTGGATGCCGTTACGGACTTTACCGCCCTGGTCGCTCGTGCGGGTCAGCCGGACGCAGGGATGCATGCCGTATTTCGTCATGCGATGCATGAGTGGTTCGGGCTTGACCTGGCGCAGCAGGATCAGTTGCTGGAAGGGCTGACCGCCCATGCAGTTCCAGACGATCCGCCTGGATTCAGGACCTGCCGTTTGTTGGGGCAGGTAGCGCGCCTGCTGGCTGAACAGCGCCGGCCCTTGCTGCTTGTGCTGGATCATGCGGAGGCCCTGGGCGATGCCCGGCAATCGGTGCTGACGCAGATATGGACTGAGCTGCAAAACCATCCGGCGGGTGTGCTGTTGGTAGGGCTGACACGTCGCGCTGGTTCTGGGGTGGGGTTCGCCGGACCGATCGGGCTGACGGCCTTGTCGGATGCCGAGGCGAACAAGGCCCTGACGTTTTACGCGCGCGGCCGACGTTTGTCGGCCGATGACCGCGAGCGTCTACGTGCGCTGGGCCTGCGCAATCCCATGCTGATCAAGGATGCCGTCCATTTGTTGCGTTTTGGATTGCCGCCGGAGTATTTGCCTCGTGTGGCGGATCGATTGTTGAATGATCTGGGCAGCGTGTGTCCGGATAGCCGCCGGGTGCTGTTCGTAGCGGTATTGTGGGAGCAGGCCACCTTGACCGGCCTGGCGCTGGCCTGCGAGCTGTCCGAAGACAGGACGCAGGCTGTTGTGGCTGATTTGCAGGCAGGCGCCTGGCTGTGGCAGGAAGATGATGGAACAGTCGTGTGCGCGCCTGTTATGCGTCAGGCGCTGCGACGGTTGATTGGAACGCAGGAAAGCAAGGTGTTGTATGGCCGGGTGGCGCAGAGTCTGATACAGGCGCGGCATGCCGAGCAGGACATTGCGGCCTGCCTGGCGCTGGCGCACAGCGAGCAGGCTGCTCTATGGTGGCGGCGCGCGATTGATGCGGCCTTGCAGGCCGGCCAGACAACGCAGGCGGCGGAGCATCTTGCGCAGGCGCTCAGCAGCTCGCATTACCTTAAGGATGCGCAGTGGCGCCGCCGCTACGAGCGCGACAGCTATGTCACGCTGGGGGTCTTGGGCATCAGTCAAGGCGGCCCGGCTGCCGCGCCGGTCGCGCAGGCCTATCAGCAAGCCTCCAGCCGCGCCAGCCAGCCCGAGGATGACTTGCCTGTGCTGTGGGGCCGTTGGATTCTGGCGCACGGCGCAGGCATGCTTCCCGAAAGCCTGGCTTGCGCCAAGCAGTTGCAGGAACTGGCGCAGCGACTGGGCCACAGCGCCTGGTTTGGATGGGGCTTGTATGCGCAAGCGCAGTATTGGTTCTGGAAAGGCCGGCCCCAGCAGTCGGAGACTTTGTTGCAGGAAGCCCTGAGTGCCTTGTCCCATATGCCGCCCCCGCCGTCCATGGGCAGCGCGCTGGGCCATCATTGCCCAGCCTTGGTGCATAGTCTGCTGGGTTTGGCCCAGGCCCTGCAGGGGCGTTTCGACGATGGCCTGCACAGTGCCCGCCAGGCCGCGCGCCTGGCCGCCCAAAGCCAGTCGCGAATTTCCGCCGTGATTGCGGAAATCCAGATGTTGCGCATTCTGTATCTGCAAGGCGAGCTGAGGCCATTGGCCCAGCGCAGTCTGGTGCTGCTCAATGCGCTGCAGTCGCAGTTGCCCGGCAGCGTGTGGGCGGCAGTAGCGCAGACCTATATTCTGTACTGCCGGCTGGTCCGGGGCGAAGAGGTGAATCAGGACCTGGACAATCTGGCGGCTTTGTTGCCGGAGTTTGCGGGCAATATGCCCTTGGCTCTGGATGCGTTTTTGTGCATTCTGGCGCGCTGCTACCTGGTGCAGGGTGACTCTCAGCGTGCCCGCCAGGCCCTGGATCAAGTCTGTGACATCGCGGCGCAGCGGGCCTCATCACTCTACTTGCCGGAAGTGCATTGCCTGCAGGGCGATCTAGCCTGGATCGCGTCGGATCGGCCCGCCGCCCAAGCGGCCTGGGCGCTGGCCCAGCAGGCGGTGCTGGGTTCGGGTCTGTATGCGTACGAAAGTTGGATCCGGCTCAGGCGCGAGCGGCTTCCGGATGTGGCGGCCCGCACAGCCTGGATACAGCGTTTGCCCGGCTGAACTCAGAACTGGATATTGATGCCGCCGAAGATCTGCCAGACGGGAGCTCCTGCTCCTTTCTTGTCCACCGAGTACTGCGGTTCCAGGAAGGCGTTGATGGTGGTTTTCTCGCCGACTTTCATCACCTTGCCCAGGCCCAGCCCCAGCGGTATAGCGCGGGTGTGTTTTTGCAGATCGAATGTCCAGACGGCGCTGGAACGCAGGTAAAAGCCATTGGGCAGGTTGTAGAACAGAGCAGGCTGCACGCTCAGCACTTTGACTTTCTCCCGGTCGGAGTCGCCGGCGAACGATTGCTGAAAGGTCAGCAGGCCGCCGGCCAGCCCCCAGTCGCGTGAAGTCACAATGGCGGCGGCCGTGCCGATTTGCCACTTGCCTTGACCCAGCAGATTGTTCGAGGCCGTGGGCATGACGAGCATTGGGCCCAGGCCCCAGGAAAATCCTTCCTCCGAGCGCATGAAAATATCCATGAACGTGATGTCGCCCAGACCGGACTTGCTGCCCAGCCTGTCGTGGTGCAGGGCGACCACGGGCACGTTCAGGCGCCAGAGCTGGGGCTGGCCGAAGGTCTTGTTGGGCAGCACCGCGCGCAGCACGGTCTGGTTGGCCCAGGTCTTATCCAATTGATGCAGCTTGGGTACGTAGTAGTCGTGCAGGCTCATCATTGGGCGTGGGCTCAAGGGGTTGTTGGCCTCGTTCTGGGCCTGGGCCAGGACCTGGGCGTTGAACAGGCCGGTCGCCAACAGGCAGAAAACAGTCTTGTGCATAGCAGTTCCTCGTCGAAAAGCCGACGGTAGGAAAGCCGCGTTGAAAAAGCATTTAACGCACGGCGTCGCGGCGGCGGGCATTTCGTCCCGTGCGTCGGCGTGCTGACTCAGAATGAGCCGCTTCATTGTTTTGTTCACAAGGAGAGCCGCGCCATGACAAACGTAATTGCAAATACCCTGCTGGCGGCAGCACTGCTGAGCCTGGGAGCGGCCGGTGTCATGGCCGAACCGGCCAGCCAGAGCACCCGGGAACGTCATGCCAAGCTGCTGCGCACACTGCCCTTTCAGGATACGCAGGATTTCGAGAACGCCCGCCGGGGGCTGATCCACAGAGAGCCGTCCTTGCTGATCAAGGGCGCAACGGGCAATGTGGTCTGGGATCTGGATTCGTACAAACGTTTCATCAGCCAGGACAGCGTCGCTCCGGCCAGCGTGCATCCCGGCCTGTGGCGCATGGCGCAGCTGAACCTGCTCGATGGCGTGTACAAGGTGACCGATCACATTTACCAGGTGCGCGGCTACGATTTATCCAACATCACCTTTGTGCGGGGTCACACAGGCTGGCTTGTATTTGACGTGGGCACATCCACGGAGACGGCAGCGGCCGCCTACGCGCTGGTGCAAAAGCATGTCGAGCCGGCACCCATCAAGGCGGTGATCTACAGCCATTCCCATATCGACCATTACGCCGGCATCAAGGGCCTGGTGGACCAGGCCGCCGTGGATGCGGGGCAGGTGCAGATTATTGCACCTGAGGGTTTTTTCGACCATGCCATCAGCGAAGGCGTGATTGCGGGCAATGCCATGAAGCGTCGCGCCACGTATATGTACGGCGCTTTTCTGCCGCGCGGACCCGAGCACAGCGTGGGGGCGGGCCTGGGCATGACCAATCCGCTGGGCACGATTTCCCTGATCGCACCCACGCGTTCCGTGTCTCGGACAGGCGAAACGCTGGTGGTGGACGGCATCGAGATGGTCATGCAGATGACGCCGGGAACGGAGGCGCCGGTGGAGATGAACACGTATCTGCCGCAGTTCAAGGCGATGTGGATGGCCGAGAACACCACCAATACCATGCACAACATTCTGTCCTTGCGCGGTACGCAGGTGCGCGATGCCCGCCAATGGGCCCAGTACATCAACGAGACCATGGACTTGTTCGGCGATCAGATCGAGGTGAAGTTCCAGGCGCATCACTGGCCGGTCTGGGGGCGGGAGCAGGTACAGGATTACTTGACCAAGCAGCGTGATTTGTACAAGTACATCCACGACCGCACCGTCAACCTGATGAACAAAGGTCATACCGGCGAGGAAATCGCCGAGTTGATCGAGTTGCCCGAGTCCTTGCGAGGCACATGGTCTGCGCGCGGTTACTACGGTACGTTGAAGCACAATGCGCGCGCCGTGTACCAGTATTACATGGGCTGGTATGACGGCAATCCGTCCAGTCTGGACGTGTTGCCGCCGGTCGAGGCCGGTCGAAAATATCTGGAGTATGTGGGCCGTGACCGCTTGATGCAGCTGGCGCAGCAGGATTTTGACCGGGGTGAATATCGCTGGGTCGCCATGGTGCTCAAACATGCGGTCTTTGCCGATCCGAAGGACACGCAGGCGCGCCAGTTGCTGGCGGCCGCCTATGAGCAATTGGGCTATCAGGCCGAGTCCGGGCCCTGGAGATCAATCTATTTGCAAGGCGCGCTGGAGCTGCGCACGGGGGCGCCGGATCTGCCTGTTCCTCCTGGCAACAATGCTGACATGATCGCGGCCCTGACGCCTGAAATGATCTTTGATCTGATGTCGGTGCGGCTGGATGAGGAGAAAGCCAGGGGTCAGAATCTGGCAGTGGCGTTCCGCTTCCTGGATCTGGGCAAGACCTATACGGTCAGCATCGGCAACTCCGTCCTGAACTACAGCGCCCGTAGCGGATTGCCGGCACAGGCGACCGTTGCGCTGACGATGGCGGATTTCAAGTTGATCCAGGCCAAGCAACTGGATTGGATGGGGGCGTTCAAGGCAGGGCGTGCCACGATCGAGGGTGCGCCACGGGTGTTCAGAGCGTTTTCGGGCTTGTTCGAAGAGCCGCTGCTGTGGTTCAACATCGTGACGCCCTGAACGGTTGGTATGCCCGCCGGCAGGCGCTTCAAGGTCGTCCGGCGCTCTTTTATACTGTCGCCCTGGATCACGGAAAAACGGGAAAGGGCATGAAGACAATCGGACTGATCGGCGGGATGAGCTGGGAGTCGTCGGCGGAGTATTACCGGCTGATCAATCAAGGCATGAAGGCGCTGGCCGGCGGGCATCGCAATGCCCGCAGCATCATGAGCACGGTCTGCTTCGAGGACATCAAGCAGATGCAGCACGCGGGCCTTTGGGAAGAGCTGGGCCGCGCCATGCAGCAGGCGGCGCTGCAGGTGCAGGCCGGTGGTGCGGACTTTGTGGTGCTGTGCACCAACACCATGCACAAGCTGGCGCCGCACATCGAGGCGGTGCTGGATATTCCTTTCCTGCACATTGTCGACCCCACGGCCCTGGCCCTGCGCGAGGCGGGCGTGCAGCGGGTGGGCTTGCTGGGCACGCGCTTCACCATGGAAGAAGATTTTTACCGCGAGCGCATGCAGGAGCGCCACCATCTGACTGTGCTGATCCCGCACGAAGATGAGCGCGCCCAGGTGCACGACATCATCTACGACGAGCTGTGCCACGGGATAGTGCGGCCCGAATCGTTGGCGGTGTATCAGCGTGTCATTGATCATCTGCGCCGCGATGGCGCTCAGGCGGTCATTCTGGGCTGCACCGAGATCGCCTTGCTGGTCAAACCCGAGGATTCGGTTCTGCCGGTCTACGATACGACCGAATTGCACGCCCTGGCAGCGGTGCGTCTGGCCGCCGAACTGCAAGCTGTTCCAAATTAAGGAATAGTGTTTTATATTTTTCGTGTAATTGATGTTTCCGTGCCGCCGCCTTTGCGGCGGCTTCCGATGTTCGGCAGGACAGGATGGGAAGCAAGCGATGAAGCGCGAATACACGGCCGCCCATTGGGGCATTTATGAAATCGACCGT
The DNA here is from genome assembly GCA_023439305.1 of Pseudomonadota bacterium. Taxonomy (GTDB): domain Bacteria; phylum Pseudomonadota; class Gammaproteobacteria; order Burkholderiales; family Burkholderiaceae_B; genus Alcaligenes. The sequence goes on along the minus strand of JAEXOO010000016.1, from coordinate 56,690 downwards.
CATGCGCCGGGCGGTCCGGACGTACGGGGCCTGGAGCAGGACCCCAACCCTTCGCCCATAGGATTGAGCATGGTGCGCGCCAGCCTGGATGCGTCGCTGCGCGTGCTGCGTCCGGCCGTACGAGAGGGATGGCTGGAAGGCCGACGCTCCGCCGGGCGGGGCGCAGAGCCGTTTGTTCAGGTCAGTTGGGATCAGGCCCTGGAGCTGACGGCGGGTGAACTGCGCCGGGTCATCGCCGCGCACGGCAATCAGGCCATCTTCGGCGGCTCCTACGGCTGGTCCAGCGCCGGTCGCTTTCACCATGCGCAAAGCCAGATCCACCGCTTTCTGAATGTCCTGGGGGGCTATGTGGCCCACAAGGACAGCTATAGCCTGGGCGCGGGGCGGGTGATTCTGCCCCACATCGTTGCACCCATGGATGCGCTCATGGCCCAGCACAGCTCCTGGGATACGCTGGTGGAGCACACGGAGCTGCTACTGTGCTTTGGCGGCGTGTCGGAAAAAAATGCGCAGGTCAGCCCCGGCGGGCCGGGGCAGCATCATGTGCGGCCCAGTCTGCAGGCCATGGCGCAGCGTGGCGTGGAGATGATCAACATCAGCCCGACGCGGGACGATCTGGACCCGCAAGCGCCCTTCGAATGGCTGCCCATACGACCCGGCACCGATACGGCTTTGATTCTGGCCTTGATGCACACTCTGGTCAGCGAGCAGCGTCATGATCGCGCCTTTCTGGCGCGCTGCACAGTGGGTTTCGAGCGCCTGGAGCCTTATCTGATGGGATGGGCTGACGGCCAGCCTAAGTCGGCGGACTGGGCGCAGACTATTACCGGAATCGAGGCCGAACGCATCCGCCGCCTGGCGCGGCAACTGGCGCAGCGACGCAGCATGATCTCCATGGCCTGGTCATTGCAACGAGCCGATTATGGCGAACAGCCTTTTTGGGGCGTGGTGACGCTGGCCTGCCTGCTCGGGCAGATCGGGCAGCCGGGCGGCGGCTTCGGCGTGGGTTACGGCCCCGCCAATACCATGGGCAACAAGACGGCGCTGTTCTCCGGCCCGACCCTGGATCAGGGGCGAAACGGCGTACCGGATTTCATTCCCGTGGCGCGCATTGCCGATATGCTGCTCAATCCAGGCGCGCCGTTTCGCTACAACGGCGCCACGCATGCCTATCCGGATATACGCCTGATCTACTGGGCGGGCGGCAATCCGTTTCATCATCATCAGGACCTGAATCGCCTGGCGCAGGCCTGGCAAAAGCCCGAAACCATCATTGCGCACGAGCAGTACTGGACGCCCAGCGCCAAGATGGCCGATATCGTGCTGCCTGCCAACACGACATTCGAGCGCGATGATTTAGGCTATTCCAAGCGCGAGCGTTTCATGGTCTATATGAGCAAGATGGCCGACTCGCTCGGGCAGTCGCGCAGCGACTACGATATTTTTGCTGAGTTGGCCGAGCGGCTGGAGGTCGGAGAGGCCTTCACGCAGGGCCTGGACAGCGAGTCCTGGCTGCAGCGTCTGTACGAGCAAAGCCGCCAGCGCGCCGCCGCTCAAGGCGTGGACTTGTGCAGCTTCGAGCAGTTTCGCGATCAGGGCCTGATCGATTTGGACGAGCTGGCCGAGCCGACGCCAGTGACGATGCTGGCTGATTTCGTCGCTGATCCTCAGGCGCATCCGCTGCAGACGCCGTCAGGGCGCATCGAGATCTACAGCGAGCGTATTGCTGCGATGGGCTTGCCCGATTGCGGCGGCCATGTGCGCTGGTACCCGGCCCGGGAAGGGTTGGGCATGGAGCAGAAGCCCGATGCCTTTCATCTGATCACGGACCAGCCTCAGACGCGTCTGCACAGCCAATTAGATCACAGCGCCTACAGTCGTCAGGACAAGATCCAGGAACGCGCCCCAGTCTGCATTCATCCGGACGATGCGCATCGGCTTGGCCTGCAGGCCGGACAGGTGGTGCGCCTGCACAATGCCCGCGGCGCCTGTCTGGCGGGCCTGCGGCTGAGCGATGAGCTGATGCCGGGCGTGTTGCGTCTGTCCACGGGCGCCTGGTTCGATCCCGGAGCGGACGCGCAGGGCCGGCCGCTGGAGTTGCACGGCAACCCCAATGTGCTGACGCGGGACGCGGGTACATCCGAATTGTCGCAAGGCTGCGCGGCCCAGTCCTGCCTGGTATGGATAGAGCCTTATCAGCACGATCCCCCCGCCGTGTCCGCGTTCCAGCCACCGCCGCTGCGCTAAGGACGGCGTCCGGTTCCATGCGACAATTCACTCACTTACAGCTATAGGCGGGACACACGATTGGACAAGACTTTTTTGAAGGGCCTGGTGCTTCTGGAGGCCATGGCCAAGCACGAGCGCGGTTCAGGCGTGACTGAGCTGGCCAATCAGTTGATGCTGAACAAGAGTAATGTGCATCGTCTGCTGCAGGCGTTGGTGCACCAGGGCTTTGCGCGCAAGAACGACGACACCGGACGCTACGAGCTGACCATGAAGCTGTGGGAGCTGGGATCAGGGGTGGCCAATCGGCTGGATGTGCGGCTGGAAGCCTTGCCTTTCATGAAAGAGCTGGCCGACCAGACCCAGGAGACCGTGCATCTGTCCATACTGGATGGCATCGAAGTGCTGTATATAGAAAAAATTGACAGCCCCCAGCCCGTGCGCGCTTACACCACGGTGGGCGGCCGCTCGCCGGCCCACTGCGTGGCCACGGGCAAGGCCTTGCTGGCCTGGGCTGCTGAAGATACGGTCAATGGCGTCAAGAACCGCCTCAAGCCCCACACTCCGCGATCCATCATGAAATTCGGCGATCTGCGCCGTGAGCTGGACGAGGTCCGCCTGCGCGGCTATGCCGTGAACCGGGGCGAATGGCGCGAGCAAGTCGTAGGGGCGGCGGCGCCGATTCACGACGGGCGCGGCCAGGTGGTGGCGGCCGTCGGCATTTCGGGTCCTGCCGAGCGGCTGGACGAAGTCAGGCTGAATCAGGCCGGCCAGACCCTGGTGGGCGTAGCGGCGGCGATCTCTCGCCGCCTGGGCTACAGCGGGCGCTGATTTACCGGGGTCAGGATGTCGGGGCGCCTCGGAATGCCGCGATGCGCGCCTTGATGCCGGGCAGGGCAGCGGAGCGAACCAATGTCGCCATGTCGGCATCCGCATGCTCGTCGGAGCGCGTCAGGTCATGCAGAAAGCGGCGGCTGTCGGCGCTGAGCAGGCAGGCCTCATCCTGCGCCTGACGTATACGGGCCGGCCAGTCCTGCGGACTGCGGATTTCCTGCACGAACCCCATCTCCAGTGCCCTGGCGGCGTCGAAGGTCTGGCTGGTCGCCAGCAGTGCATGCGCTTGTTGAGCACCGACGATCTGCGCGAGACGGCGCGTACCCAACGCCAGGCCGAATTGCAGGCCGGGCATGCGAAAGTGCGCCTGGGCGTCGGCGATGCGCGTGCGGCATGCCGCCAGCAGGTCCACACCCGCACCGAAGTTCTGGCCGTGGGCCAGCGCCAGCGTGGCGCACGGGCTGTACGTCAGCTTTTGCAGCAAGGTCTCGATGCGCACGAAACGCAGCAGCAGATCCCCTTCGCTGTGCTGTTCCACATCGGTAAAGTCAAAGCCGGCGCTGAAGTTCTTTCCTTCTCCACGCAGGACCAGCAGGCTGATCTGCTGGCGTTCGGCCTCGTCTACCGCCTGGATCAGTGCCTCGACCAGGTCAGCGGACAAGGCGTTGCGCTTGTCCGGGCGGTCCAGCGTCAGGATCCAGCCGTGTTCCTGGCGCTCGACGCGCAAGCCGGCCGACAGCGTGGCGGGCGGGGCGTTCATGCCTGCACCTGTGCAAAGACGCTGTCGTTGTGCTCGCCCAGAGCGGGCGGGTTCAGTCGCACTGGCAGCCCGGCGCCGTTGATGCGCAGCGGCGATACAAAGGTGCGGGTGACAGTATCGCCGGGCAAGGTGATGTTCTGGACCCACTGCATATGGTCCACTTGCGGGTCCTTCAAGACGTCGGAATAGCGGTTGATCGGGCTGCTCGGGACCCCGCGGGCGCGAAACAGGGCCAGCCAGTGCTCGGCATCGGCCTGCAGGAAGATGGCTTCGAGCAGTTCGCGCAGCTCATCTTGGTGTCGGGCACGCAAAGAGGTGGACGTGAAGCGTTCGTCCAGCGTCAGATCAGGGCGTTCGACCACGTCGCAGACCGATTTCCACAAGGCATCGTTGCCGGCGGCCATGGCAAAGTAGCCGCCTTTGCAGCGGAAGGCTTGATAGGGCGCATTGCGCGGGTGGGCGGAGCCCAGCTTGTCCGGGTCGCGTCCGCTGCCGAAATACTCGGATGTCTGCAGGGCGGCGATGGCCAGCGTGGTACCCAGCATAGGCACGTCGATATGCGCGCCCTGGCCGGTGGCGCGCGCCTGCGGCAGCGCTGCACTGACGGCAAAGGCAGCGTACAGCCCGGCTGCGAAGTCCGCCAGCGGCACCCCGCACTTGACAGGTGCGCCGCCCGGCTCGCCGGTGACGCTCATCACCCCGCTCATGGCCTGAATGGTCAGGTCGAAGCCGCCTTCCTGCGAACGGGGGCCGCTCTGCCCGTAGGCGGAGATCGAGCAATACAGCAGGCGCGGGTTGATGGCTTTCAGGCTGTCGTAGTCCAGTCCCAGGCGCTGCATGACGCCGGGCCGGTTGTTCTCCAGCAGCACGTCGGCCTCCTGCACCAATTGGCGAGCTTTGTCCCTGTCCTCGGGCCGTTTCAGGTCCAGCGTGACGGACCGTTTGTTGCGGTTAAGAGAAGCGAAGTTTTCGCTGAACCCTTGGTTGATGGGCGGCCAGCTGCGCAGCGTGTCGCCTCCTTGGGGGTTCTCGATCTTGATGACGTCCGCGCCCATATCGGCCAACAGCATGCCGCAGTAAGGGCCGGCGGCCACGTTGCAGAATTCCAGTACGCGAACCCCATGCAGGGGCAGTGTGGTGTTCATAGTGAGCTCCAGAGCGCTGTCGAGATGAAGAGCGGTTCAATGATCAGGCGTTCACATCGACCACGATGCGGCCGCGCACCTGGCCATCGAGCAGGCGGGCGGCTTGCTCGATGGCCTGCGAGAGCGGGATGGTGGTCGCGCCGATGCGCGCCAGCGCTTCATGAGACAGGTGCTGCGCCAGCAGGTCCCAGGCCGCCAGCCGTTCCGGCTGGGGGCAATGCACGCTGTCCACGCCGATCAGTTGTACGCCGCGCAGGATGAAGGGCGCTACGCTGGCCGGGAAGTCCATGCCTTGGGCCAGACCGCAAGCGGCCACGGCGCCGCGGTAGCGGGTGCCGGCGCAGACATTGGCCAGGGTGTGGCTGCCTACGCTGTCTATGGCGCCTGCCCAGCGCTCTTTGGCCAGGGGCTTGCCGGGTTCACTCAAGGTGTTTCGATCGACAATTTCGCTGGCGCCCAGCGCCTTCAGGTAGCTTTCTTCCTGGGGACGGCCGGTGCTGGCCATGACGGTGTAGCCCAGCGTGTGCAGCAGCGCCACGCTGACGCTGCCCACGCCGCCCGCTGCGCCGGTCACCAGTATGGGGCCCTGATCGGGAGTGACGCCCTGGCGCTGAAGGGCGCGTACGCACAAGGCGGCGGTATAGCCAGCCGTGCCTATCATCATGGCGTCGCGCGTGCTGAAGGCTTCCGGCAAGGGAATCAGCCAGTCGCCGTTCACGCGGGCTTGCTGCGCCAATCCGCCCCAGTGGGTCTCGCCCACGCCCCAACCGTTGAGCACGACTTTCTGTCCTTCGCGAAAGTCCGGGTGAGCGCTGTCTGTGACCGTGCCGGCGAAATCGATGCCGGGCACCATGGGGAACTGGCGCACTACCGGGGATTTTCCGGTCATCGCCAGACCGTCCTTGAAGTTCAGGGTGGAGTAATCGATGCGGACGCCGACGTTTCCTTCGGGAAGGGCGGCGGTATCCAAGGACTGCAGGCTGGCTTGGTAGGCGCCGTCCGGCTTGTCAATCACGATGGCTGAGAACATGGTGTCATTCCTATCATCAGTAAAGGGTTGTGTTCTGATATTTGGAACTGCGTTCTTAAATTTGACATGAAAGCTTCGTTTTTTATTTTATCCAGAAGTGTGCGGCGGTCAAGCCCGATCACGTGGAAAGCTGGAGATGGGGAAATCCCGAAGACGATTGATGGTTGACACTTGAAATCAATTTTCCCTATATTTGAAGCGTTGTTCCGCGTAGCTTGTGTTTCCGCTGTCTGCTGTACAAAAGCCGTCTTGACGGCAATTTTAATATCATAAAGAAGAACAGCGTTCCATTTTATGGAACAGTAGAGTGACTTAAAAATGTGGCACTCACACAAGGAGGCAGGATCATGGCTCGTCATTTTTCTTCTCGCCGGCGTTGTCTGCAGGCCCTGGCGGCGCTGACGCTGGGAGGGCTGAGCGGCATGTCGGCGCCTTTGGCGCTGGCCGCCGATAACTATCCCAACCGGGAAATTACCTTCATTGTTCCTTACCCGCCAGGGGGCAACAGCGACAACCTGGCGCGTGTGTATGCGGATCGCCTCCGGGTCAAGCTGGGTGTACCCATTGTGGTGGAAAACCGCCCCGGCGGCACGACCTCGCTGGGCACCGGGCTGGTGGCGCGTGCCAAGCCCGATGGCTACACCTTGCTGCTGGCCACCAGCACCGCGTTCACGGTCCTGCCATTTCTGCGCGAAGTGCCCTACGACCCGGTCAAGAGTTTTGACTTCGTTGGAAGCCTGGCGGGCTACCTGCCCATCATGACAGTGCGCAATGACTTGCCGGTCTCCAATCTGAAGGAATTCGTAGAGCTGGCGCGCAAGGAACCGGGCACCTTGACCTTTGGTTCGGCAGGCGTGGCCTCCGGCGGACACCTGGCGGGCGAGATCCTGAAGAACTCGGAATCCCTGGACATGCTGCATGTGCCGTTCAAAGGGTCGGCCGACACTATGACGGCGCTGCTGGGTAACCATATTGATTTCTTCATCGACGGCGTGGGGTTGGAGTTGGTCAAGAGCGGCAAGGCCAAGGCGCTGGTGACCTATGCTGGCGTGCGTCACCCGGAATTGCCGGACGTGCCTACTCCCAAGGAGGAAGGCTTTGATCTGGCCTTGCCTTTCGAGGGGTTCTGGGGGGTGGCGGCGCCGGCCGGCACGCCTGCGCCGGTGATGGCCCGGCTGGCCAAGGCGACCGAGGAAATCCTGTCCGAGCCGCAGACGCAGGAGCGCTTTCACCGCATCAGCGTGACGGCGAGCTGGAAGGATGGCCAGGACTATGAAAAGGATCTGGACAAGAGCCGCGATTATTACCGCGATATGCTCAAGACCATCAAGATGAGCAGCAACTGAGCGCGCTGCGCTTGTTCACCAAGGAGTCAGAATCGTGCTGGATACCGCCACTCGTGCCGTTTCGCTGGACAGTCTGTTCAGCCCTGCATCCATCGCCCTGGTGGGCGCCTCGGAAGACCAGTCCAAATTCGGGGGGCGGCTTTTTCGCATGCTGCTCAAGCATGGGTACGACGGGGCGGTGCTGCCCATCAATCCGTCTCGGGATCAGTTGTTCGGCCTGCGCACTGCGCCCAGTCTGGCGGACCTGGATCAGGATCCGGATCTGGTCGTCTTTACCGTGGGCGCCGATACCGTGCTGGAACAGGCCCGGATTGCGGCGCAGCGGGGCGCGCGCGGCTTGCTGGTGATCTCGGCCGGTTTCTCGGACGCAGGCGAGCGGGGCCGGGAGCGTGAACAGGCCTTGCTGCAGATCTGCCGGGAAGCCGGCATGCGCCTGATCGGGCCGAACTGTCTGGGTGTGATCAGTCCCAGCCGACGTCTGGTGCTGTGCTCGTCGCCCATTCTGGACCGTGAGCATTTGCCCAGCCGGCCCATTGGCTTTGTCAGCCAGAGCGGGGCCTTGATGACGACGTACTTCGACCGGGCCTGGGCCATGGGGGGCGGCTTCACTCACGGATTTTCCGTGGGCAACCAGGCGGATCTGGAACTGTGCGACTTCGTCAATTTCCTGATCGACGATCCCCAGACCCAAGTGATCTGCACGTATATAGAAGGTATCAAGAATGCCCAGGCTCTGCGGGCGACTGCGCGCCGCGCCCAGGCTGCCGGCAAACCGTGGCTGGCGGTCAAGGCAGGGCGCTCCAGCGCCGGCAAGGCGGCGGCTTTTTCCCATACGGCCAGCGTGGCCGGCGACCATGATGTCTTTGCCAGCGTCTGCCGTGATGTGGGCATTACTCTGATGGAGGATATGGGCGCCATGCTTTTGCTGGCCAATGCCATGGTGTCCTATGCCGGCCATGCGGTACGCAAGGTGGCCATTGTCACGCCCTCGGGTGGAGGCGGCGCGCTGGCGGCCGATGCCCTGGCCGATCATGGAGTGGAGCTGGCCGAGTTCTCGCCGCAAACCCAGGCGGCTCTGGCGCAGCATTATCCCAGCGGCCAGGCCGACAATCCGGTGGACCTGGGCGCACGCTTGACCAACGATCCGGCGGCGGTGGCGCAGGCGACGCTGCAGGCCCTGGCGCAGGACGAGCAGACCGATGCCATTCTAGTGGCGGCCTCCATGTGTCCGCAGGAATGGATTGCCGCTTTGATCGATGTCTGCACTGCGCCTGGTCGTCACCCGGGCAAGCCCGTCATGGTGGCGTTCGATGCCGGGGCCACCTCGCAGCCTTTGCGTCAACGGCTGGCCGAGCATGGGCAGGCGTATGCCAGTTCCAGCCTGGAAGCTGCCTTGGCGCTGGCGGCCTGGAGACGGCGCGGGGAGTTTCGCGATCCGGTTCCGGCGCAGCGTCCCGAGCAATGCCGGGCGCCCGCCGTCATGCCGCAGGGTGTGCTCAATGAAGACCAGTCCAAGCGCCTGCTGGCCGAGTACGGCCTGCCGGTCAACCTGGGGCGGGTGTGCGCGGATGCGCACGAGGCGGTCGTCCAGGCGCAGGCCATGGGCTACCCCGTGGTCATGAAGATCGTGTCGCCGGACATCGTGCACAAGACTGAAGCGGGCGGAGTGGCCTTGAATATCGTCGATGAATCGGCGCTGCGGGCCGCATTCGACCGTTTGTTGAGCAATGCCCGCCAGTACAAGGCGGATGCGCGCATCGAGGGCGTGCTGGTGCAGGCCATGGCCCAGGGAGAGTTGGAGCTGCTGATCGGGGCGCGCCAGGATCCGCAGTTCGGCCCCGTGGTGGTTTTTGGCGCCGGCGGGGTGCTGGTGGAGCTATTGTCTGACCGGGTGATTGCGGCAGCGCCGTTGTCGCTGTCGGATGCCGATCGCTTGCTGTCCAGTCTGGCAGTGGACCGCCTGCTGCGTGGTTACCGAGGCCGCCAGCTGGATCGGGCCGGCGTGCTGGATGCCATCGTGCGCGTCAGCTGGCTGGCGCATGACCTGCGCGATACGTCGTTTGAGTTGGACGTCAATCCGCTGATCGTGTCGGCCACGCGTTGCCATGCGGTGGACGCTCGCTTATCCATTGGTTCCTGAATTGATTGTTGCAGTTATCTACCCAGTATTCATAACGAGGAGCAGACCATGTCGCAATACCAGTGCATTACCGTGGACGACCAGGATGACGGCGTGTCCGTCATCACCATCAACCGCCCCGAGCGCCGCAATGCGCTCAGCGCCACGGTCGTGCGCGAACTGCAGCAGGCTTTCCAGGCCTTTGACCAGGACGAGTCGCGCCGCGTAGCGGTGCTGACCGGCGCTGGCAATGACGCGTTTTCCGCGGGGGCCGATATCAATGAATGGCCTGAGCTCTGGCGTGCCATTCCTACTGTGGGCTTTGAGACGGATAAGCCCATCATCGGCGCGGTCAGTGGCTGGTGCGTGGGCGGGGCACTGGTCATGGCCATGATGACGGACTTGTTGGTGGCGTCCGAAAGTGCCAAATTTTCTTATCCGGAAGCCAAGCTGGGCTTTACCGGCGGCATCATCTCCGGGCTGGCATCGCGCATTCCGCATCATGCCGCCATGGAGGTCATCTTGTTGTGCCGCACGCTGGAGGCCAGGCGCGCCTATGATCTGGGTTTCGTCAACGAGGTGGTGCCAGTGGGCGAGCAGGTGCAGGCGGCCGTGCGCATGGCGCAGGATCTGGCCAAAATGTCGCCCATGGTGCTGCATACCTTGAAGCGTTTCATCAATAATGAAGTCCTGACGCGCGGTCCTTCCGAGCAGATGGCCCGCACCCTGCGCCACCTGAAGGTGATCGAGGACAGTCACGATTCCAAAGAGGGCATGACGGCCTTCAAGGAAAAGCGCGCCCCTGTCTATCTGAATAAATAAGCCTGATGCCGCAGCCGGGCCGCACAGGCCCGGCCATTTTTTGGAGACACATATTATGCATCCCCGTTTCGAGCGTTTCGTTCAGGGCATGAGCGAGCTGACGGCGCGCTCCGGCGTGTCTGAGCCGGATATCCTGAACGAAGGCGGCGCCTTGCTGCGTGAGCTGGTGGCCCAGGACGATTGGCTGGCGCAGGAGTATACGCAGCCGCATCCCCAGTTCTATCAGCAGTACCTGCTCCACGCCTGTCCGCAAGGCCGGTTTTCCGTGGTCAGTTTTGTCTGGGGGCCCGGCCAGAAGACACCGATCCACGATCACACGGTATGGGGCCTGATCGGTATGCTGCGCGGCGGCGAACAGTCTCGCCCCTTCGTCCGCGATCCGCTGACCGGACGCTTGCAGGAGGGCCGCACCCAGGCCTTGGAGCCGGGCGCGGTGGAAGCGGTGTCCCCGACGGTGGGCGACATCCATGAGGTGTCCAATACCTATTCGGACCGGGTGTCCATCAGCATCCATGTCTATGGGGCCGATATCGGTCAGGTGCGCCGTCATGTGTTCGATCCCCAGACCGGCGCGGCCAAGGAGTTCGTGTCGGGCTATGCCAATACCAGCAAGGCGTGACCTGCAGGCAGGAGGCCAGGGTTTCAGGACGCGTCCCAGTTCTTGAACATCTCCATGACCTGGGCTTCGGTCATGGTGGGGGTTTCATTGGCCAGGGCGTAATAGTCGGGCTTTTTGTCGATGAAGATCTGGGTGTTGATGCGCAGGCCGGCTGTGTCCTGGAACAGGCCTGCGGACAAAGCGTAGAAGCCGCCCGCCTGCAAGCGGTAATACAAATGCGTGCCGCAGTGCAGGCAAAAGCCGCGCTCCGCCCATTCCGACGAGCGGTAGTGGGCGATCTCTTTTTCGCCCTCGACTTCGATCGCTTTGCTTTCAATGGAAAAAAAGGGGCCGCCGCCCCAGCGCCGGCACATGGTGCAATGGCACACGCCGACTTCGTTGTGGTCGGTGCAGCTAATGGCAATGCGTCCGCACAGGCAATGTCCTTTCATGGCGTTCTCCACGGTGGTTTTTCGTCTAATGGTACACCTGCCGAGAGGTGTGCTGATGCGTCGGGAGCGTTCAGGATGCCGTGATGTCTTGCGGAATCAGCGTGACATCGATCCATTGCGCGCCGGTCAGTTGAGCCAGGCGCTCGGGCGTGATGCGCACGGCCGAATTGATCGAGCCGGCGGCGGGCATGACGATGTCGTAGTCTTTCAGCGATACGTCGCAGTACACAGGCAGTGGAGTGGCCAGCCCGAAAGGGCACACCCCGCCCACCGGATGCCCGGTCAAGGCCTGAGTGGTGTCCAGGTCCATCATTTTGACTTTGACGCCGAAGGCGGCACGCAATTTTTTATTGTCCAGCCGGGCATCGCCCCGCGCCACCACCAGCACGGCGCGCTCGCCCGCCCGCAGGCTGAGTGTCTTGGCGATCTGGCCCGGCTCCACCTGGTGCGCCACGGCGGCCAGGGCAACCGTGGCCGTGCTTGCGCTGGTTTCCAGAATAGTGATGTCGGGGGCGTACTGGAGTAAGAATTGTTTGACGGAATCGAGGCTCATGATCAGGAGGGCAGGGCTAGAATGACCCGGTAAACTTTTTATCGAACCCCAAGTCTTAGATAGTTGGACTTGTGTGTCAACCTAGGCGCTGCGGCGCCCCTTATCGGAATTCGATTGTGTTCAAACCCTTATTGCTTACCGCCAGCCTGCTGGCCTTCAGTTCTCTGGCGCAGGCGGGCGACCACGCCTTGACGGTGTATCAGGATCCCAACTGCGGCTGTTGCGACGGCTGGGCGCAGCATATGCGCGATTCCGGCTTCGATGTGACCGCCATCAAGACCCGCGACATGGCGCAGGTCAAACAGCGTCTGGGCGTGCCGGGCGAGCTGGCCTCCTGCCATACCGCGGTCATCGAGAAGACCGGCCAGCGGGTCGAAGGCCATGTGCCGGCCAATGTGGTGCGTCGCATGATGACCGATATGCGCGTCAAGGGCGTGGCCGCGCCGGGCATGCCTCAGAACGCACCGGGCATGGGCGAGCTGGACGGCAATCTGGTCACTCTGGACTTCAACGGCCAGCCGTATTCGCGCGACTGATTCCGAGCCGACAAGGTGGAATGCTGATACAGGAATCTACATTGCGATACTTGTAAGGCATGGCCACTCTTGTCATCATGGACTTTCACTGATTCTGATTAGGAGGTTCCATCCATGCAGCAATCTGTCAAAGCATTTCTGGCTGCTGCCGCGGTCGCGTTTGGCCTCTCCAGCCCCCTGGCCATGGCACAGGGCAACGCCGCCTCTTCCGGAGGTGCAGCGCCTGCGAGCACGCAGGTCATACAGCCTACGGACTCCCAATTGCAACAGTACGTCAACACCTACAAGAAGGTGTCCCAGACGGCTTCCGAATATCAGCCCCGCCTGGACGCGGCCAAGAGCGATGCCGAGCGCCAGAGCATTGTGCAGGAAGCGGACCAGCGCCTGGTCGGCGTGGTTCAGGGCAATGGCATGGATCTGGCCGAATACAACGGCATCAGCCTGGCGATCCAGCAGGATCCGACTCTGCGCCAACGCGTGGAAGGCATGTTGAAGTAAAGACGGCGGCTTGGAAGCCGCCGCAAGATCGTCTGCGTAGTGACCGGAGAATCCGGTCGATTCCCCTGGATTGGCTTGCCGATCCAGGGGTTTTTTTTGCCGCTAGGCCGCCCCTAAGGCAAAAAGCACCCCCCTTGGGGGGCAGCAAGCCGAAGGCGCAGCGTGGGGGCATTTTTCTCGTCGATCAGACCGGGAACACCAGGTCGTTGGCCAGGATGGAGGTATCAAAGATGGCTTGGCGCTCTTTGATCATCAGCTTGCCGTCCACGCGGGTGAAGGTGTCGAAGTAGTTGCCCACCAGATGCACGGTGGACGGGCCTTCGACCAGCGTCTGCATCAGCATGAAGTTCGCTTCGGCCTCGATGTCGCCGTTGGCAGCTTCACTGATGATGCGCACGTCCGTAACCAGGTGCAGCATGTAGCGCGGGGCGTACATCTGGGTGCGGGCAATGGCCACGGCGCGGTCGTGCATCATGTCGCGGCCTTCGGCGTAGACCAGGCCCACCAGCAGCTTCAGATCGCTGTTCTCGCGCGAGGTCACCCGGTACAGGGCGTCTTCCACGAAGAACATGGGCCAGTCTTCGATGTTGCCGCGATCCAGAGTGGCACAGTATTCGGCGTTGAACAGCTCGATTTCCGCTTTCAGGGCCAAGGCGCGTTCCGTGGCGATCTGGGCGGGTTTGAAGGAAAAATCCATTTTCATAGTCAGCTCGTCTTACAGGTCCATGACTTGGCGGTAGTACTGGTACATGGAGCGGATGGCCGCTTCGGAGATCAGCGTATTGGAGGTGCCCAGCTTGCTCTCGTCCAGCTTGATGATGTTGACGTCAGTACTGGAGCGGCGCACGCCTTCCTGCACGAACTTCATGGCTTCGTTGTCTTCCAGACCCAGGAAGCCGGCCGGTCCCATCAGGTTGCCCTGACGCAGGCGGTGGCGGGTCATTTCCTCGGTATCGTCCTCGTAGCCGAACATGGTCCACTGCATGATGAGGCTGTTGGGGCCGTTAGGCACGATCTGGCGCACGCCCAGCGTGTTCATTTCGCGCTGTACGATCAGGTTAGGCCAGATGGTCTGCATGGTGACGGACCAGGGCGAATCGAATTCCTTGACGTAATCCAGGAAACGTTCGTCGCGCAGGCGCATGTCGTCCACGAAGGAGCGCATTTCCTTCTTGTTGTCTTCGCTGACTTCGGCGTATTTGTCTTCGGACTTGGCCGAGGCCATGTAGCCGTGGCGGCCATGGACCGGATCCACGTACATTTGCGACTTGTTGCCGGCGACCAGCAGGCCGAACACCACCAGGAAGGAATGCAGCAGGGTGGCGTGGTAGGGGTCCTTCAGGTTCTCGTGGTACATCTTCCAGTTGCAGGGCAGCTCGTTGCGGTAGTAGCCCAGGATCTTGAGCTTCTTGCCGGGGAAGATGGCCTCGAAGTCCTTCAGGATTTCGGGTGTCAGGTATTCCTGGATAGGCTCGACCTTGTCGCTGTAGGATGCGAAGATCACGCCATTGTGCGTGGTCACGTGCAGCTTTTTCAGGCCATGCTCGGAATTCTTGAAGCTGCGTGGCATGCCGCCTTCTTTATTGGCGCCGCGCTTGAAAGGAATGCCCTGCAGATCGCCTTTCAGGCTGTAGGACCACTGGTGGTAAGGGCACACGAATTCGTTGGTGTTGCCCTGGTTGTGACGGCAGAACTCGGCGCCGCGGTGGGCGCAACGGTTCTCGAACACGTTGATACTGCCGTCTTCGGCGCGCGCCACCACGACGGGGGTCGAGCCTACATAGGAGCGCTTGTAGTCACCCGAATCGGGAATTTCAGCTTCCAGGGCGACGAAGTTCCAGGTGTCACCGTGGAAAATGCGTTCCATCTCGCGGTTGTAGATGTCGTTGCTGGTGTAGACCCAGTCCGGGATGGTGTTGAGCACGTCTTCGGGCCACTGGCACTGATCGACGGGAAGGTCCTTGGACCCGACCGTCTGGCCTATCACCGTTTGCGTCTGATACATGGAAAATCTCCTCTGATAACTCTTTGATGAAGCGTGTTGATTGTGGGGCGGCGCTGGCGCGCCGCCTGGGTGTCCGGGCCGGCGCTCAGGCGTGGGCGGCGCGCGCGGCTTCCTTGACGTACTGGCGCAGGTTGGTCGCCGGGTCCAGCACGATGGCCGGGTCTACAGGCAGGACCTGCTCCATGACTGTGCGCAGGGCGCGCAGATCGCCGCCTGCGTTCACGGCGATGGCATGCCGCAGATGCCGGCCTTCAAAGGCCAGCAGCATGAATTTGACGGCTTCGCCGGTGCTCTCCATGACGCCGCGCACCTGGTAGTCCAGGTCGGGCGCGCCCTGACCCAGCATCTGGATGTTGCAGCCCAGCACGTCGGTCCAGAACCAGCTGACCGGGTGCTCAGGCGCGTCTTGCCCGGCGATGGCATGCGCCACCTGGCGCGCTTGTTCATTGGCGTTCTGCCAGGATTCGATGCGGCTGCGCGCGGCGGTGTCGGGACAGAGCTGGGTGGCGCAGTCGCCGGCGGCATAGATGCCGGCCACGCTGGTGCGGCCCTGACGATCCACGATGATGCCGGCAGTCATTTCATCCACTGCAATGCCGCTGGCGCGGGCCAAGGCCGAATTGGCCTGCAGGCCGGCCGCCACCAGGGCCAGGTCGCCGTTCAGGGTCTGGCCGTCGTCCAGTTCCACTTGCACCGGGTGCTCATCCTGCGGCAGAAAGCGGGCCTGGCGCACGCCGTGGCCCAGGCAAATGGCAATGCCGTGCGCCTCGAAACGCTCAAGCAGCCACTGTGACAGGGCAGGGGGGGCATTGCGCGCCAGCAAGCGGTTATTGGCTTCGATGACGGTGACGTGCGCGCCGGTTTCGCTGGCCGTGGAGGCCAGCTCCAGTCCCATGAAGCCGCCGCCAACCACCAGCGCTCGCAGGCCGGGGCGCAGGCGGGCTTGCAGCGCCAGGGCGTCATCCAGGGTGCGCAGGTACAGGGCGTCGGCCTGGGCGGCGGGCAGCAGGGCCAGTTCGCGCGCGGCGCCGCCGGTGGCCAGCACAGCATGCTCGAAGCTCCAGGTCTGGCCGTTGCTGAGCGTAGCCTGGCGCAAGGCGCAGTCCATCGACTGTACCGAGGTGCCCAGCAGCAGCGAGATGTTCTGCTCTTGGTAGAACTCGGCGTTCTGCAGAAAAACAGTATCGGTGGCGGCGCTGGCCTTGAGCACATCCTTGGACAGGGGCGGGCGCTCGTAGGGCAGGTGGGTCTCGTCCCCCACCAGCGTGATGCTGCCGGCATAGCCCAGGCTGCGCAGTTCGCGCGCCAGCACCGAGGCGGCCTGGCCGGCGCCGATGATCAGTACAGAAGTGTGGTGTGCCATGATGTCGCAGGTCTCGTCAGCAAAAATCGCTCAGGCCTGGCTCAGGTCGGCCAGGATGTCGCTGCCTTCGATGCGCAGCGGATACACCTTGATGTCCACGGTGGCGGGCGCATTCATCGCCTTGCCGGTGCGCAGGCAGAATTTGGCCTGGTGCAGAGGGCATTCCACACAGCCGTCTTCCAGGTAACCATCCGACAGCAGGGCATATTGGTGGGTGCAGACGTTGTCGGTCAGATAGAATTCATCGTCCAGTTTATGCAGGGCGAATTTCTTGCCTTGCAGATCAATGGCGAGGGACTCTTCGTTGTCGATGGCGTCGGTTTCGGAAATTTTGATCCAGTTCACAGCAGTCTCCGCATGGTGCTCATAATTACTCAGTATACTGTATAAATTGGAAAGTCAAATGTCGTTTTTCTAAGGGATTTTGCTAGTTTAGACTTAAGCTATTGATAGTGCTTTCCTTTAGTCCATCAATGACATGCGTCAGTAGTTTCCCTGCTTGACCTAAATATAATTAATCAGCACACTTACTATTATCGAAGTGCCGGATGTAATTTTGCATCACATCCAAGCTGCTTTGAACGTCGGTCCGGCCCCTGGGGGGGAAGGTCTGGAACCCATAGGCGATCTTTGCCTGAACGGTGCGCCAGACTGGCGGCGAATACCAGGCCCCTGTCGAGCCAGGGGTGTACAGACGTCAAAAAATACAAAGAGGTGAGTGATGGAGCGTCGTAGTTTTCTGTTGAAGTCGGCTTCGGTGGCCGGCGCAGGTCTGGCGGCGGTGGCGGCCCCCGCAATTGCACAGAACAGCCCCACCGTGCGCTGGCGCATGTCGACAGGCTGGCCCAAGAGCCTGGACACCATTTACGGTTCGGCCGAAGCCCTGTGCAAGCGTGTTAGCGAGCTGACCGAAGGCAAGTTCGAAATTCGCGCTTTCCCCGGCGGCGAACTGGTTCCTTACGCCCAGAATATGGACGCCATCAGCAACGGCACCGTGGAATGCAACCACGTGCTCAGCACGGCCTTCGTGGGCAAGAATACCGCCGTGACGTTCGATACTGGCCTGTCGTTCGGCATGAACGCTCGCCAGCATAACTCCTGGATCCACTTCGGCGGCGGCTTGAAGCTGCTGCGCGAAATGTACAGCCAGTACAATATCGTCAATTTCGTGGCCGGCAACGTGGGCGTGCAGATGGGCGGCTGGTTCCGCAAGGAAATCAAGGGTCTGGACGATCTGCAGGGCCTGAAGATGCGCATCGGCGGCATCGGCGGCATGGTGCTGTCCAAGCTGGGCGCCGTGCCTCAGCAGATTCCTCCCAGCGACATCTACTCCTCGCTGGAAAAAGGCACGATCGACGCAGCCGAATGGATCGGTCCTTACGACGATGAAAAACTGGGCTTGAACAAGGTCGCTCCGTTCTACTATTCGCCCGGCTGGTTCGAAGGCAGCGCCTCGCTGACCACCATGGTCAACAAGGACGCCTGGGAAGCTCTGCCCGCCAACTTCAAGGCCGCATTCGAGACCGCCTGTAACGAGCAGACCATGCTCAGCCTGGCCAAGTACGATGCCCTGAATCCCGGCGCGTTGCGCAAGCTGGTGGCCGACGGCGCCAAGCTGCGCTACTTCCCCAAGGACGTCATGAAGGCCGCCTACGACAAGTCCCAAGAGCTGTGGAAGGAATTGTCCGACAGCAATGCGGACTTCGCCAAGATCTATCCGAGCTGGAAGGCCTTCCAGGAACAGGAAGCCAGTTGGTTCCGGGTCGCCGAGAGCGCCTTGGACAACTTCACGTTCAGCGAGTTGGGCAAACGCGGTTAAGCAGGTCATTGTTTAAGGTAGTTAAATGAGTCAGCACAGTCACCCGTCAAGCCCGGGTGGCCAGGGAGTCGGCGCGCGTATTCTCCGCAAGGAGGATGCGCGCCATCTCAATGGCCGGGGCAACTTCATCGGCAATATGACCATGCCGGGCCTGCAGGAAGTGGCCTTCCTGCGCAGCCCCATGGCGCATGCCCGTCTTCGTCAGATCCAGATCGGCGACGCCGTTCGCGCGCAGGTGATCACGCGCGCCGACATGACCGATTGCCAGGATATCTACGCAGCGTCCACGCTGCCCAGCTATCAGGCATCCAGCATGCCGCCCCTGGCGACAGGGCATGTGCGTTACGTGGGCGAGCCGGTAGCGCTCGCCTTTGGCGACAGCCGCGCGCTGGCCGAGGATGCCCTGGAAGAGATCGAAGCGGTCTACGACGAACTGCCGGTTTACGGCAGCGTAGAGGCCTCCTTGGAGGCTCAGGGCGATCTGCTGCATGAAGGCTGGCAGGACAACGTGTTTGTCACTCTGCGCTCGGATATTGCGTTTGAAGAGCATGCGGCTCGCGCCGACCGCGTGGTCGAGCACTCGGTCAGCTTGTCACGCCAGTGCATGCTGCCCATGGAAGGCAAGGCCGTGCTGGCCTATTGGGATTTTCAGGCTGATCAGCTGGTGGTGTATTGCGGCAGCCAGATTCCGCACATGCACCGTACCGGCATCGCCCAGTTCCTGGGCATGGACCAGGCTCAGGTGCGGGTGATCTCGCCCGATGTGGGCGGCGCCTTCGGCTACAAGTGTGTACTGCATCAGGAAGAGCTGACCGTGGCCTGGCTGGCCAAGACCTTCCGCAAGCCGTTCCGCTACATGGAAGACCGACGCGAACACTTGATCGCCGGTGCCAACACCCGCGAACATCAATACCGCTTGAAGGCGCACATCACCAACGAGGGTCGCTTGCTGGCCTTGGACGCCGAAATCGATATCGACGGCGGCGCTTATTCGGTCTGGCCCTTCACGGTCGGGCTGGAGGTAGGTCAGGCGCTGGGTAATCTGCCCGGCCCTTATGATTTCCGTGGCTATCGCTGCCGCACACGCGGCGTGGGCACCAACAAGCCGGGCTTCATGCCTTACCGCGGCGTGGCCCGTACCGGCGTGTGTCTGGCCATCGAGCAGATGATGGACCAGATCGCGCTGGCGGTCGGCAAGACGTCCTGGGAGGTGCGGCTGCTGAACCTGGTGCAGGGCGAGCAGATGCCCTACATCAACGTGGCGAACAAACATTACGATTCCGGCAACTACCCCGAAAGCCTGCGCCGCGCGCTGGCAGCCGTGGATGTGGACGCCGTGCTGGCGCGCCAGGCTCAAGGCGAACCCGATGGGCGCCTGATCGGCCTGGGCGTGGCGACGTATACCGAGCAGTCGGCGCACGGCACCTCGGTGTTCGCGAGCTGGGGCACGGCCGTCATTCCGGGTTTTGATCAGGCCTTTGTGCGCATGACGCCCGACGGCGGGCTGGAAGTGCGCGTGGGCGTGCACTCGCACGGGCAAGGCATGGAAACCTCGTTTGCGCAGATCGCCAGCGAGATCCTGGGCATTGCCGTGGCCAATATCAAGGTCGTGCATGGCGATACGGGCCGCACGCCGTTCTCCACCGGCACGTATGCGTCGCGCTCGCTGGTCATGTCCGGCGGTGCGGTGTCCAAGGCCTGCAAGGAGCTGTTGCCGCGTCTGCGCAAGATCGCCGCGCACATGCTGCAGGTCAATGAAAGTGACATGGCTCACGACGGCGCGGCATTCAGCGCCGGCGGCCGCAGTGTAAGCTTGGCCCAGGTGGCCGATGCCTGGTACATCAATCCGCAGCATCTGCCTGCCGATGTGGATCCGCAGGGACTGGAGTTGTCCGTAGGCTACAAGCCCAAAGTCGATACCGGCAGCTTCACCTACGCCAGCAATGCCGTGGTGGTGGCGGTCGACCCGCGCACCGGCGGTGTGGAAGTGCTCAAATACGTGGTGGTCGAGGATTGCGGCGTCATGATCAACCCCATGATCGTCGAAGGTCAGACCATAGGCGGTATTGCGCAAGGCATAGGCACCGCGCTGTATGAAGAAATGCCGTACGACGAGTTCGGCCAGCCGCTGGCTTCCACCCTGGCCGATTATGTAATGCCAGGCGCCTGTGAAGTGCCCAATATCCATATCGAACATATGGAAAGCCCGTCGCCCAACACTGAGTTCGGCGCCAAGGGCATGGGCGAGGGCGGCGCCATTGCTCCGCCGGCCGCCATCATGTCCGCCATCAACAATGCGCTGAAGTCGACCGGCGCCCAGGTGTCGCATACCCCGGTCACACCGCATCGCCTGCTCAGCGCCGTGCGCGCGGCAGCACAGCAACACGCCACGCCCGTGTCGGAGGTTCAGGCATGAAGGCCGCCAAGTTCGAATACCAACAGGCTGCAAGCCTGAAGCAAGTCCAGGACGCACTGGCGGGGGATCCCGCCGGCGTGCGCCTGATGGGCGGCAGCCAGTCGCTGGGGCCCATGCTGAACCTGCGCCTGGTGCGCCCTGGCCGCGTGCTGGATGTGTCCGCCGTGCCCGAGCTGCAGCAGGTCAGCACGGTGAACGGCCAGGTGCGCATCGGCGCTGCCGTGACTCACGCCCAGATCGAGGACGGTCTGCACGAGGCTCTGCGCGGGCACATGATGCAGAAAGTGGCCGGTCGCATCGCGTATCGCGGGGTGCGCAATCGCGGCACCCTGGGTGGCAGCCTGGCGCATGCTGACCCTGCTGCCGACTGGGTGCTGACCTGCGTCGCTCTGGGTGCGCGCGTGAATGTGCGCGGCCCTGGCGGCGCACGCAGTGTGCCCATGGCCGATTTCATGGTCGCTGCTTACACCACGGTGTTGGAGGCGGGCGAGTTCATTGAGTCCGTGGACGTGCCGGCCGTGTCGACCACGGCCCGCTGGGGCTATTACAAATTCACCCGCAAGGTCGGCGAGTTTGCTGACGCCAGCTGCGCCTGTTATTTCGATCCGGCCACGCGCACCGCGCGCGTGGTGATCGGCGCCATGGACGGCGCGCCGCGCTTGCTCCCTGAACTGGCCGTGAAAGTGGCCGCGCAGGGCGCAGCAGCGCTGGAGGCAGATGCGATCGAAGCGGCTTTGCAGCCGATTCTTGCGCAGCGGGACGAGGCCCATCAGGTGCTGTTCCGCACGGTGGTGGAACGCAGCCTGCAGCAGGCGCTGGGTGTGAAAGGTTAAGACATGGCAGAAATTTCGATTCAAGTAAACGGCCGCAAGCAGTCGCACGAGGCCGAACCGCGCACTCACCTGGGTGACTTCATCCGTGAAAAAGGCCGGCTGACCGGCACCAACCTGAGCTGCGAGCACGGTGTGTGCGGCGCCTGCACGGTCTTGGTGGACGGGCGTCCCGTGCGTTCCTGCATCACCTTCGCCGGCGCCTGCGATGGCCATGAGGTCACGACGGTCGAAGGCTACGACGACGATCCGATCATGCAGCGCCTGCGCAAGGCTTTTTCCGAGCATCATGCCCTGCAGTGCGGCTTTTGCACGCCCGGCATGTTGGCGACCAGCCGCGACATTGTGCTGCGCCTGCCCGAGGCCGATGAGGCCCGTGTGCGCATCGAGCTGTCCGGCAATATCTGCCGTTGCACGGGCTACCAAGGCATCACGGCGGCGATTCTGTCGGTGCTCAAAGCGCTGCGCGAGCAGCCCGACGAGCAGGTTCAGGCCTTGCGTGCTGCTGTCGTGCAGCATGTGCAGCAGGACTGGGCTCAAGACGGCTTCGCTACGTTCGAGGCGGTGCAAGAGGAAGTTGCGGCAGTGGCCGCGCCAGTCGCCGCCGCAGCTGCCAGCGGTTCCGACAAGGGTAAGGGCCAGGCTATCCAGGGTGGTTTCGAAGCCCGTTTCCCGGCCGATCAGGTCTGGGCTTTCATGAAGGATCTGCCCAAAGTGGCCGGTTGCCTCCCGGGAGCGGTCATCGAGTCCCAGGACGGCGCCACCGTGCAGGGCAAGATCGCCATCAAGTTCGGCCCCATGTCGGCGGCCTTCAAAGGTAATGCCACGCTGGAAGAGGATGATGCCCGCCGTGCGGCGGTGCTGCGCGGCGAGGGGGTTGATTCGCTCAGCCAATCGCGCGCGCGGGGTGATGTGAGCTATCAGGTGACACCGGATGGCGACGCCCGCAGTCGGGTGGACGTGGAGCTGGTGTACTCGCTGCAAGGGCCGTTGGCGCAGTTTTCGCGCTCCGGGCTGGTGCAGGATTTTGTGCGCCGCATGATTGCCGAGTTCGGCAAGAACGTGAATCTGCGTCTGGAAAAACCCCTGGCCGAGGGCGAGCAGCCCGCCGTGGCGGAGTTCAACCCGGTCAAGATGTTCTTCAGCATTCTGTGGGATCGCTTCAAGGGACTTTTCCGGCGCTCGTGAGCGCTTAGACGACGTTAGACCATAAAAAAAGGGGTAAGGAGATGACAGAGCAGAATGCTTTGGGGGGACGTGTGCGCCTCGCCATGGGAGCCGCCGCGCTGTTGGCCAGTTGCGGTGCGCTCGCTGAGCCGCTGAACGTAAAGCTGGACTGGACTCCTTGGGCGGTGCACGCGCCGTTCCATCTGGCTATGCAGAAGGGTTGGTTCAAGCAGGCCGGCCTGGATGTGCGGCTGGAGGATGGCAACGGCTCGGTGACGACGGTGCAGATCGTGGGTGGCAGTGATCGTTTCGATGTGGGGCATGCCGCCCTGGCGTCCATGGTGATCGCGCGCAGCAAAGGCCTGCCTGTCAAAGGGCTGGCGCCATTTGCCACCTCCAGCGACATCGGTGTGCTGGTGCCCGTGGATTCCGGTATCACCGGACCCGAGGGCCTGAAAGGGCGCAAGATCGCGTACACGGCCGGTTCGCTGGAAGCCCCTTTTGTGGATGCCTTCCTGGCAGCCGGAAAGCTGCGCCGCAGCGATGTGGACCTGCTCAGTGTAGACGCGGCCGGCAAGGCGGCGACCTATGCTGTGGACCGGGCCGACGCCGTCATCTCCACCATTCCTTTTGTGCTGCCATCGGTATCGCGCCAGCGCCCTTCGGTCGCCATTCCTTTTGCCCAGCATGGTCTGGACATGGTCAGCTTCGGCCTGTTCGCCAGTGAGCAGAAACTGGCCAGCCGGGCGCAGGATATCGGCACCTTCGCCAACGTCGTAGCCAAGTCCTGGAACTACATCTACAGCGGCCATGAGCAGGAGGCCGTGGACGCCATTGTGGCGCAGCGACCCAATGCGCGCCTGGACAAGGCCATTTTGCTGGACCAGCTCAATACGCTCAAAACGTATTTCGGTCCAGCGGCGGCCAACGGCTCCATTGGCGTGAGCCAGGCTGCAGATTGGGACAAAACCATCGCCACGCTGGAGCGCGTTGAACTGATTCCGGCCGGCCAGAAGGCCTCTGACTATTACCAGCCCGGCGTCGTAACCGTTGACACCCTGGCCGGGCTGGAGCTCAAGTAATGGCGGCGCGCGTCCTTTCCCAAGACGTGCGCAAGCGCTTTGATGGCGCGCGCGACGTGCTGGCGCTCGATGGCATCAGCGTGGACATCCAGCCAGGTCAGTTCATCAGCATCCTGGGGCCCAGCGGCTGTGGCAAAAGCACCTTTCTGCGCTGCGTGGCGGGCCTGGAGACGATCAGCAGCGGTTCGCTCACGGTGGATAATCAGCCCATCAAGGGGCCGCCTGATCAGGTGGGCATGGTATTCCAGCGGGACGCGCTGCTGGAGTGGCGCACCATACGCGAGAACATACTGCTGCCCCTGGAGTTCGCCGGCAAGCGCCGTGCGGACTACCGCGACAAGGTAGATCAGTTGCTGGCGCTGACCGGGCTGTCCCAGTTTGCCGACAGCTATCCGCGCCAATTGTCGGGCGGCATGCGTCAGCGCGCCTCGATCTGCCGCGCCCTGGTGGACGATCCCCGGCTGTTGCTGATGGACGAGCCCTTCGGCGCGCTGGATGCCTTGACGCGCGACAACATGAACGCTGAACTGCAGCGCATCTGGCTCAAGACGGGCAACACCACGTTGTTCGTGACGCACGGTATTGCCGAAGCTGTCTTCCTGGCAGACACCGTCCTGGTGTTTTCGCCGCGCCCAGGCCGCGTACTGGAGCAGATCCATATCGATTTTCCCCGTCCGCGCCCTCTGTCCTTGCGCGAGACGCCCGAGTTCGGCCGTCATGTGGCCCATATCCGCCAGTTGTTCGGCATCGCCGACGGCGCGGGAGATGCTCATGAGTAAAACGCTGCGTTCCCTGCCCAGTTGGCTGGCGGGCCTGATTTCTCTGGTGGTGGTCCTGCTGGTCTGGGAGCTGGTGTGTCGGCTGGGCCAAGTGCGGGAAGTCATCTTGCCGCGCCCCTCGCTGATTTTGCTGGATCTGTATGGCGAGCTGGGCTGGTACATGAGCCAGGCCCTGTACACGCTGGGTGTCACGCTGGCCGGCTTTGCGCTGGCGGCTGTGGGCGGGGTGCTGATCGCCGTGGCCTTGGTCGGCTCGCCCCTGTTCGAGCGCTTTTGCTATCCGCTGATCGTGGGCTTCAACAGCATTCCCAAAGTGGCCCTGGCGCCGCTGTTCGTGGTGTGGATGGGAACCGGCTACGAACCCAAAGTGGCTATTGCCTTCATGATCGCGGTGTTTGCCGTCATCGTGGACACGGTGCAGGGACTGCGATCGGTGTCGCCTGACATTCTGGACCTGGGGCGCGTCCTGAAGGGCGGGCCGGTGGCCCTGTTCTTCAAGGTGCGCCTGCCTTCGGCCCTGCCGTCCATCATGGCCGGCCTGAAAGTGGCCCTGTCCCTGGCGCTGGTGGGCGCCATCGTGGGCGAGTTCGTGTCCTCGCAGCGCGGGCTGGGCTTTGTGATCATGAGCGCACAAGGCGTGTTCGACACGGTGCGGGTGTTCTCGGCGCTGTTCATCCTGGCGGTGATGGGCCTGGCGCTGTACTTCCTGCTTGATGCCGTGGAAAAGCGCGCCACGCGTTTCCGGGCTGATTAGATTTCACACAACTTCAACGCAGAAAATCTGGGGGATTGATGCAATCTTTACTCAAACTGTCTCGGGCGATCGACTGCCTGAACCGACTATGTGGCCGCACGGTCATGTGGCTGGTTCTGCTGGTGGTGTTGATCAGCTCCTACAACGCCATCGCGCGTAAATTTTTCGATTCCAGCTCCAATGCCTGGCTGGAGGTGCAGTGGTATCTGTTCGGCGCCCTGTTCCTCTTGACCGGCGGCTACACGTTCCTGCGCAACGAACACGTGCGCGTGGATGTGTTGGCTTCGCGCTTGTCCGAGCGCAAGCAGATCGTGATCGAGATCGTCGGCGTGCTGCTGTTCATGCTGCCGGCCTGCATCGCCATCATGACGCTGTCCTGGCCCGTGTTCATGGACTCGTACTTGAGCAATGAAATTTCTTCCAATTCCGGCGGCCTGATCCGCTGGCCGGCCAAGCTCATCATTCCCATCGGTTTTGCGCTGATCTCCCTGCAGGGCATCTCTCACTTGATCAAGTGCGTCGGCTTTCTGCGCGGCGCCTGCCCCAATCCCAACAAGAAGCTGCTGGATAAAACACCTGAAGAATTGCTGGCCGAAGAAATCGCGCGGCAAGCCCAAGCCAAGTTCGAGCAACAACAGAAAGGCTGAACCTCATCATGATGGATTTATTTGTCGCCAATATGGCGCCGGTGATGTTCGCGTCACTGATTGTTTTCTTGCTGCTGGGGTTCCCCGTGGCTTTCGCCCTGGCTGCCAACGGCATGGTGTTCGGGCTGATCGGCGTAGAGATGGGGCTGTTCAACTGGTCCTTGTTCCAGGCGCTGCCGTTGCGCGTCTTCGGCATCATGGCCAACGACACACTGCTGGCTATCCCTTTCTTTACCTTCATGGGCTTGATTCTGGAGCGATCCGGCATGGCCGAGGATCTGCTTGACACCATAGGTCAATTGTTCGGCTCCATGCCGGGCGGCCTGGCTATCGCCGTGGTGGCGGTGGGCGCCATGCTGGCGGCCACGACCGGCGTGGTGTCGGCCTCGGTCATTTCCATGGGTCTGATCTCCCTGCCCATCATGTTGCGCTACGGCTACAGCCGTCGCCTGGCGACGGGTGTGATCGCCGCCTCGGGTACTTTGTCGCAAATCATTCCGCCCTCTCTGGTGCTGATCGTGCTGGCTGACCAGTTGGGCCGCTCCGTTGGCGATATGTACCGTGGCGCCATGGTGCCCGGCCTGCTGCTGACCGCCGCTTATATTGTCTACATCCTGATCCTGGCGGTTATGCGTCCCAAGGATGTGCCGCCCATTCCGGTCGAGCATCGCGCGTTTACCGACGCCCGCGGTCGTACCGGCACGCGTTCGCTGATCGTGCTGCTGCTGGTGTCTCTGGTTTCGGCCTATGTGCTGGATGAGTTCGTCATCGACCCGAACGGCCCTATCGACGAAAAAGTCATTATCGGCATTCTGCTGGTGGGCGGTGTGGCCTTTGCGCTGGCCTTGCTGAACAAGTGGCTCAAGCTGGGCCTGCTGTCTACCCTGGCCGAACGTGTGACGTTCGTGATGATCCCGCCGCTGGCCTTGATCTTTCTGGTGCTGGGCACGATCTTCCTGGGCATTGCCACGCCGACCGAAGGCGGCGCCATGGGTGCGGTGGGCGCCATCTTGATGGCCGTCAGCCGTCGTCGCCTGAGCCTGGACCTGCTCAAGCAGGCCATGGACACCACGGCCAAGCTGTCTTGCTTTGTGATGTTCATCCTGATCGGCTCCACGATCTTCTCGCTGACCTTCCGCGGCGTGGATGGCGACCTGTGGGTGGAGCATCTGCTGATCGACCTGCCCGGCGGCGAATACGGCTTCCTGGTCCTGGTCAGCGTCCTGGTCTTCGTGCTGGCCTTCTTCCTGGACTTCTTCGAACTGGCCTTCATCATCGTGCCCCTGCTGGGACCGGTGGCCGACAAGATGGGGATAGACCTGATCTGGTTCGGCGTGCTGTTAGCCGTTAATATGCAGACATCCTTTATGCATCCACCATTTGGGTTCGCACTGTTTTACTTGCGCTCGGTGGCGCCTAAGGAAGACTATATCGACAAGGTGACCCAGAAGAAGATCCGGGGCGTGGCCACGGGAGATATCTACTGGGGGTCGGTGCCTTTCATCTGCATCCAGCTCATCATGGTGGCCATCGTGCTGCTGTTCCCGGGCATCGTGACGCATTACAAGGGTGACGGGCCGCAGGTAGACCCCAGTACGGTCAAGATAGAAATGCAGGACGAGTACGGCGTGGATTCCAATCCGTTCGATTCTTCGGACAACGACATGCCTGTATTCAAATAATTATCGAGAAGGAGACGGTCATGGAGAGCCTGGATGTCAGGGTATTGCGCCAGTTGCAGGACTGGCGGGCACAGGGGCGCGAGGCTATCCTCGTGACCGTGGTGCAGACCTGGGGTTCGTCCCCGCGCCCCGAAGGCTCGATCATGGCTCTGGAAAAAGGCGGAGCGGTAGTCGGGTCGGTGTCGGGCGGTTGCATCGAAGACGACCTGATTCGCGCCTACCACGACGTGCAGGCGGCGGACAGTCGCCTACATGGCGACGGCCGCCCGCAACTGCTGACCTACGGCATCAGCGCCGATGAGGCGCATCGCTTCGGCCTGCCGTGCGGAGGCACCATACGCTTGCTGGTGGAGTTCAATCCCTGCCCACAGGCTTTGGCCGATGTGCTGGCTCTGCTGGAGCAACGGCATCTGGTGCAGCGCCATGTGGATCTGGCCAGCGGCCGCGCCTGGAGCAGCGCCACCCGCGTGCCCGCAGCCCTGCACCTGAGCCCGGAACAGTTGTCCGTGACGTTCGGGCCGGCGTATCGCCTGCTGCTGATCGGCGGCGGGCAACTGTCCGAATACGTGGCCACCATTGCCTTGTTCAACGGTTTTGACGTTACTGTCTGCGATCCGCGCAGCGAGCACATCGACGGCTGGAACGTTCCCGGCGCCCGAGTGGTGAGGGGTATGCCCGATGACGAGGTGATCGCCTGCGTGCCGGACCGGCGCACCGCCGTGGTCGCCTTGACGCACGATCCCAAGCTGGACGATATGGCCTTGCTGGAGGCGCTCAAGAGCAGTGCTTTCTATGTAGGCGCCATCGGTTCGCGACGCAACAACCAGAGCCGACGCGAGCGCCTGGCCGAATACTTCGACCTGACGGCGGACGAAATCGCCAAGCTCAAGGGGCCGATCGGCTTGTACATAGGCAGCAAGACGCCGGCCGAAATCGCGGTCAGCATCATGGCCGAGATCATCGCCGTCAAGAACGGCGTGCACGTGCCCAGCGAATTGTCGGTGGGCTCGGTCAAGGACAGGCAGGAACAGCCTTCGGGCTGATACGGCAGCGGCTCCAGGAGTCGTGCGGGCGAGATCATCATTACTCTGGAAGAACGGGCCACGGTCCGTTCTTTTTTTGTGCTTTTTTTCAGCTCTAGTGCTGTTCGCGCTGGCGTTAAAGTGGTGGCCCTGTGAAGCCGCCGTGCAGACCCGGGCCCCTGGCCTGCACGGCTCACAATGGGTTCATTGCGGATCGCCAGTCGATGAGTCCTAGGCATGGTTTCCGGGCGGGTGGTTCATGATGAAGCGTACTGAGCCGCTCGGAGGTATCTGGATTCCGTGCAGGCGGGTCAGAGAGCTTGCCGCAGGCGGCAGGCCGCTCCGGGAGGCAAGCGTCGTTCTGTTTGACGGCGGCGCTTGTTGCTTGTCCGGGGGACAAGCAACCCGTCGGAGTTAACGACGCGCCCGGTGAAGACTGTCGACCAGGGAACCGGTGCGTAGCACCGGCAAGACCTCAGCCTGCACGGAATCCAGATACCTTCGAGTGGCGACCTTCTGTGCGCTTTTTTTGACCGCCTGTGAGATATTCCGAAAATCGAAGAAGTGTCATTCCTACCCGGCCCCGCTCCAATAAAGAGTACTCTGCGGGTTCAGGTTAGGGCCTTAGGGATCTCTGCGAGCTTACTCATGATGTCACCCTCTGTTCATGGTTTTCTTCCCGTCAGCGCTCCGCCGGGGCGCCAGGCCTTGTACACCCCTGCCCAGTGCGCCCGTATGGATGCCGCAGCGCCGTCCTTGGGCGTGTCGATAGAGCAGTTGATGCAGAGCGCCGGGCAGGCCGTGGCTCAGGCTGTACAGCGGCATTGGCCGCAGGGGCCGGTGCTGGTTCTGTGCGGTGCGGGCAATAACGGCGGCGACGCCTTGGTGGCGGCCCAGGTTCTGCGCGAGCAGGGGCGGGATGTCCGGGTCTTCAGCCCAGCGCACGCGTCGGCGCGACGCGGTGCGGGGGCTTGGGCTCAGGCGCAGTGGCAGGGGGGCTGGGAGGCCTGCTGTCCGGCTCTGGCGGATTTTGCCGTGGTCGTGGATGGTCTGCTGGGTGCGGGCCTGGACAGGCCCGTACAGGGCGATATTGCCGATTTGATCCAGGCTCTGTCCCTGTCAGGCGTTCCGGTGTGCGCGATCGACGTACCTTCGGGCCTGGACGGCGCCAGCGGCCAGGTGCGCGGCGCGGTGGCTTCGGCGCAGGTGACGGTGACCTTTGTGTGCTTTAAGCCCGGCCATCTGCTGTATCCGGGCCGGGCGCTGTGCGGTCGGCTGGAACTGGTTCAGATCGGCATGCCGGACGAGGCCTTGCCGCCCTCGGAATTGGGGCTGAATGAGCCCGGGCAGTGGCGCGGGACTCTGCCACGGCTTGAGGCCGGCAGTCATAAATATACCCGCGGCCATGCCTTGGTGATCGGCGGCGAGCGCATGACCGGGGCGGGACGGCTGGCGGCCCGGGCGGCGCAGCGCGCGGGAGCCGGGCTGGTCAGCATGGCGGTGCCGGAATCCGTCTGGAGCATTTATGCGGCCGCGCTGGACAGCATCATGGTCGCTCCGCTGGAGAGCGCCATTGCTCAGGACGAGCGCGTCCGCGCCTGGCTGATCGGGCCGGGCGCCGGCCTGGGCGACGTAACAAGGCAGTGGACACTCGCCTTGCTGGCTACCGGCCGTCCTTGCGTGCTGGATGCGGACGCGCTCAGCAGTTTTTCCGGCTGCACGCAGGACTTGTTTCCGGCTTTGCACGCGCAGTGCGTGCTGACGCCGCACGCCGGGGAGTTCGCGCGCCTGTTCCAGCCCATGTCCGATCGTCTGCAGGCAGCGCGGCAGGCGGCACGTCAGAGCGGCGCTGTCGTGGTGTTGAAAGGAGCTGATACAGTCATCGCTGCGCCTGATGGCCGGGCTCTGATCAACGCCTGTGCACCGCCCTGGTTGGCAACAGGCGGCAGCGGCGATGTGCTGGCTGGTCTGGTGTGCGGACTGCTTGCGCAGGACATGCCCGCCTTCGAAGCCGCTGCGGCGGCGGTCTGGCTGCATTCGCAAGCGGCGTTGCAGTTCGGGCCAGGTTTAATCCCCGAAGATTTGTTACAGGTTCTGCCGACCGTCTGGCAGCGTTTGATATCTCAGGGATAGTACGCAGCAGCCGGCGATCGAATTGGCCGTATCATCGAACTCTCAAGCTTTGTGTCTACCTAAGCTCGACGAGCCTGCGCGCGCCAGCGGCGTGTCACAAGTCAGGACGGACAGGGGGAGGCCGCGCGTGTCCGGAGACGGCATGCGCAGGGCATGCCGCCATCTGTAGCGGCGCCCGCAGCGGTTCCGGATCGGCCGGAGCCGCACCCTGATCAGGAGAGCATGATGAAATATGTAGAAGGTTTTGTGGTGGCCGTACCCAAGGCCAACAAAGAGCAATACCTGCAGCATGCGACGCAAGCCCTGCCCATCTTCAAGGAAATGGGCATCAGCCGGGTGGTGGAGTGCTGGGGCGACGATGTTCCCGATGGCAAGGTGACGGACTTTCGGCGCGCCGTGCAGGCCACCGACGATGAAGAGGTGGTGTTCAGCTGGTTCGAGTATCCGTCCAAGGAAGTGCGCGATACGGTCTACCAGAAAATGACGGACGATCCACGCATGCAGGCCATGAGCCAGAATATGCCGTTTGACGGCAAGCGCATGATCTTCGGCGGATTCGTGCCGATTCTGGATGCCTGATCCCTCGGTCCGGCGCCAGGACTTTGCGGTCTTGGCGCCTTAGCGGCTGCGGGGCGTCCGTTGATAGGCCAGCAGAACAATGCCGCTGAGCACCACGGCGCCCCCCAGCAACTGAGTGGGATTCAGGGTCTGCTGCAGAATGATCCAGCCCAGCAGCAACGAGGCCACCGGCTCCATGTTCAGAAAAGGGGCATTGCGTGTCAGGTCCAGCCGGGGAGCAAGCACGAACAGAGTCACGAAGCCGGCGGTGTAGAGCAGGCATACAATGGACAGCGCCGCCCAACCCGTGGGGCTCTGCGGCCAGGACGAGCCGCCGGGCAAGAGGCCGAGCGGGCTGAGCGCAATCAACAGCACCAGCGTCTGGCTGATGGTGCAGAAACTGCGTACCGAGCCGGGCAGCGGGGCGAGTTTGTTTTCCGTGACCCAAAGGCCGATGGCGAAGGCCAGGGCTGTGGCCAGGCTGCATACCACGCCCAGCAGCCATTGCGCATCCAGTGTCGCTCCGGCCAGCAGGCTGGGTACGTCCAGTGCCAGCAGCAATCC
Source organism: Pseudomonadota bacterium (assembly GCA_023439305.1). Lineage (GTDB taxonomy): Bacteria > Pseudomonadota > Gammaproteobacteria > Burkholderiales > Burkholderiaceae_B > Alcaligenes. The sequence continues at coordinate 24,950 of JAEXOO010000016.1, read as the reverse complement.
GGCCAGAATGACCAGCATGATGATCATTGTTTTGCGGGTCGGCCTGTGCCCGCCCAGCATCCAGGTCAGCAAGGCCAGCAAAATAGGGTACATATTGGCCACCAGCAAGGCCAGGGCCACAGGAATGCGCGCGATGGATGAATAGATCAGCATGCATTGCAGAGTGATCAGCCCGCCCAGCAGCAATTGCCAGCCCAGATAAGGCCGCGGCACGCGCAGCGCCTGGCGTTGCCACAGCAGCAGCAGGCCCAGCGCCAGCGTGGCCGAGGCTGATCGGGAGATGACGGTGATGATCAGGCCTGTGCCATGATCCAGCGCGACCTTGGCGGCGATGTGATTGCCCGCGAAGGAGCTGCCCAACAGCAACAGCAAGGCGATGGCCAGGTGGCGAGGCAGCAGGGGAGATGCAGTTGCGGAAGACATGCCACTTATTTCAAGTTTAAAGTATGTACTTGTGGCTTTATTGTTGTCCGCCCGGACGGTTGCTGCAAGCGCTGATTGAGCGCCAGGCCCTGATTGTGCCGAAAACGTCGTTTTCCACCGCATGCTGGCGTCGGGCCGCGCCGCCCGCAGAAGGTGGAGAGCGTATTCAGCCGGCGGGCCGGTCCGCCGTCAGGCGCGGAATCTGGTAGGTGACGGATTCGTATTTTGGGGTGGATTGATGGCCGACGATCTGGCCGCCCAGGCTTTCGGCAATCTTTCGGCTGGCCACGTTTTCTTCGGCGACCGGATAGCAGAAGCCGGGGGCATGGCTGATTGTGGAGGCCCATTCCAGCACCGCCTGAACCGCTTCACGGCCGAAGGCCATGCCTTGCTTGTCCTCGCGGATCCAGATGCCCAGCTCGGGTGAGTCGCTCCGCAGCCGGTGCAGGCCGGCCAGTCCCAGGAATTGATCTGTTGTGCGATGGCGCACGGCAAAGACAAATTCGTTGCCGTCGGCTGCGCCGGTCAGCCATTCGCTCCAGATGCTGTCGAATTCCTGGCGGCTGGCGGGCGGATCCCACGTCATGAAGCGGGTCAGAGAGGGACTGATGCAGGAAAAGGCCTCGTCCGCATCGCGCAGGCTGAAGGGTTTGAGCGACAGTCGGGCTGTCTTGAGCGTCAGGGTATCGGGGTCGAGCGGCATAGGGTCTCCTCGGTACAGGCGGACTGTCCCTATGGGCAGCCTGCCGCAATTGCAAGAAAGAGGGCGGCATGCCTGACCCTCTCCTTTTTTTAGCGTAACAGTGCGACGCTCGGGCTGGCTAGTTAAAAAAACCGTTTCTTCATAGGAAAAAACCATCGGCTGCTAGGCAGGTGGGCGATGCTACTATGTGGAGCGACGTTTATGCCAACAGAGACATTTCCATGAAAACCGAACCTGCCAAGGTGGCGGCTGCCGACAGCAAGCGGGCGCATCCATTGTTACGTTGCTGGCATGCCGTGCTGGCGGGCGGCGTCCTGCTGGCAGGCTTGTCGGGTTGTGCGCTGCCTTCCTTGGAAGGTCGCAGTCAGTCCATCGCCCTGCCCAAAGAACAGGCCGAGCAGACCGCGCTGGGGCGCGCCATCGTGCCTTTGGCCCAGGCTCATCCCGGCCTGTCGGGCATCTATCCGCTGTACGATCCCTACAACGCCTATGCGGCTCGAGCCTTGCTGGCCACCGCCGCCCAGAAGACGCTGGACGTCCAGTACTACATCTGGCGCGGCGACACCACCGGCATGCTGATGCTGGGAACGTTGTTTAGCGCAGCCGAACGCGGCGTGCGCGTGCGTCTGCTGATCGACGACAACGGCATTACGGGACTGGACAATACGTTGGCGGCGCTCAATGCCCACCCCAATATCGAGGTGCGGCTGTTCAACCCCTTCGTGCTGCGCTGGCCCAAGCCGCTGGGCTATCTGACGGATTTCTCGCGCCTGAACCGGCGCATGCACAATAAGTCGTTCACGGTGGACAATCAGGCCACGATTATCGGCGGTCGCAATGTCGGCGACGAGTATTTCGGGGCTACTCAGGACGTACTGTTTGCCGACCTGGATGTGCTGGCCATCGGTGAGGTGGTCGAGGACGTCTCTCGCGATTTCGATCGCTACTGGGCCAGCCAGTCGTCCTATCCGGTTGATCGTCTGGTGTCGGTGGACGGTTCGCGCGCCTTGCAGACGTTTCAGCGTGAACTGGCAGTGGCTGAACGCCAGCCGCGCGCCACCGGCTATCGGGCTGTATTGATGGGCTCGGAGCTGGTGGGCAGCCTGATGCGCGGCGAGCTGGATTTCCAGTGGGCCCGTACGATCATGGTCAGCGACGATCCGGCCAAGGGTCTGGGCGAGGTCAAGCCGGAGCAGTTGCTGGTCTGGCAGTTGGACCGCCTGCTGGGCGAGCCCAAGAACCAGGTCGACCTGGTGTCGTCTTATTTTGTGCCGACACGCGCTGGCGTGGATTCATTCCAGAAACTGATGGGCCGGCCAGGCATGAAGGTGCGCGTGCTGACCAATTCGCTGGCTGCCACTGATGTGGCGGCCGTGCACGCAGGCTATGCCAAGCGGCGTCGCGCCTTGTTGGAGGCCGGGGTGGAACTGTGGGAGCTGCGTCCCACCGATGACAAGCCGACGCGTCACGGCTCGGGTCCGTTCGGCAGTTCGGGCTCGGCCCTGCACGCCAAGACTTTTGCCATTGACCAGGAGCGCCTGTTTGTTGGGTCGTTCAATTTCGATCCGCGCTCGGTCAACCTGAATACCGAGCTGGGCTTCATCATCGAAAGCCCGGTTTTGGCCAAGGAGCTGTCCCAGGCTTTCGACAACAGCATTCCCTATCGCAGTTACAGGGTGGAGCTGGATGAGCAGGGCGAGCTGGTCTGGATCCAGCGCAACGAAGACGGCAGCCAGCGCGTGTTCCACCAGGAACCCGAAGCCGGGTTCTGGCGGCGCCTGAATGTAGGGGTGATGTCCGTACTGCCTATCGAATGGCTGCTGTAGCACAGGTGGTCGGTCCGCTCCATGCAGACGCTGGTCGACCGTTTTGCCCAGATTCTGGAGCAGGCCCGGGCCTGGCTACACCTTCAGGCGCTGCAGGGCGGCGCGTCGGGTGCTGATCCAGTCTGCGTACAGATGCAGGCCGTACCGCTCTACGATTTGCTCAGCCATATTCCATTGCTGCAAGGCCTGGCCGGACTCACCCAAGGCGAGCCAGGCGTCCCCGCGCACGCAATGCAGTTCGGCGGACAGACTATTGTTGCCATGCTGGACGCCCAGCTCGGTTGCCTTGTCCAGCCAGTACATGGCTTCTCTGCTGCGTCCCAGCCGCACCAGGGCGCGGGCGATCCGCGCCATCACGCCGTTGACGCAGCTGGGCAGGCCGTACTGTACGATCTGCACGCAGTTCAGCAAAGGTTGCAGGCTGGATTCGCGCCCGTGGATCATGACCTGGCAGTAGTACTGATATGAGCGGGCCAGCGCGGTCCAGGGTTCCGGGAAGCTGCGCTCTTTAAGCTCTTTTAAGTTCTGCTCGGCCATCTGGAGGCATTCGTCCAGTTGGTCGTTCAGGTACAGGGCCTGCATGACGAACAGCCGGGTGATGGAGCTCATCGTGAACACGCTATCCGGGTGCAGGTGCTGCAGCGCCTGGCGCGAGTACTCCTGGCAGGCGGCGCCATTGCCCTGAAGGGCCATGGTCACGGCCAGAGTGCCCAGCGTCAGGCTCTGGGGATAGTGGCTGGCGATGGCGATTCGGCCTTTGGTGGGAGGCAGCTCTTCCAGGACGGCCAGACTCAAGTGCAGGGATTGTTCGGCTGCCTGCACGTCGCCCCTCCACAGCTCGTGATGGCCAATGGCATACAGCGCCCAGCTTCGATTCTGGTCGTGCCCGGTTTCGCTGGCCAACGACAGCAACTGGCGAGCCACTTGTAAAGAGCGTTCAAAATTGCCTTGGGCCTGCAAAGCCGTCCAGTTGCTCCACAGCGATACCATGACCTGGTCGTGATCCTGGTGGTCCTGGACGTGACGTCCTAGCTCGTAGGCCATGGCAGTGGAAGCCGACGCGGGGCCGTACAGGGCAGTCTCGACAGCGCCTTGCAGCATGCGGCATTCGAACTGCAGGGTCTGGCGCACTTGCAGATCGCTGATCAGCTCGCTGCGATTGAGCGAACGCTGCAGGAACTGGCCGGCCTCGCGCAGCTGCGTTTGGGCCAGCGCTTCCCGTGCGGCGCGCTGCCACCACAGAGCGGCGTCGGCGCACTCGGCTTCGCATAGATGCCGGGCGATGGTTTCAGGGGCGTAGCGGCGGCGTATCCCGTGATAGGCGATAGCCAGATGAGCCTGCTGCTGTTCGTGGCGCAGGGCGACATGCTCCACGGCTTGCGCGACCAAGGGCTGACAGGTGACCTCGCGGGCTTGACGCTCGACCAGGTCAAGCGTGACCAGCGTATCCAGTCCGCTGTCCAGGGTGTCGGAATCCATATTCAGCATCAAAGCCAGCTCGTCCACTGGAATGACGGCTGCGTTCAGGGCGATGGTGGTCAGGATGCAGCGCGTAGCCGGCAGAAGACTATGGTATTGCGTGCAGACCAGATCGGTCAGGCAAGGCGCGCATTCGGCGGCTCCGCCCAGTTCCAGGAGACGCAGCAAGTCTTGCGCATGGCCGGGATTGCCCGCGCTCAGACGGGTCAGGCGAGTGCGGTGCTCGCGCGACAGCCGTTGGCCGCGGCCTGGCGCGCTCAGCAGGCTGCTGATGCTGGTACGGTCCAGCGGTCGCAAGGCCATGCGTTCGGCGCGCTCCAGTCCGTGGCTGGGGGTACGGCTGGTGGTGAGCAGCAGGGTGGGATGGCGCGGCGTGGCGTAGGCCAGTTGGCGTATCAGTTTATGGGTGGGCGGATCGGCCCATTGCATATTTTCGATGATCAGCAGCCGTCGTCGCCCTGGACCGGGCTGGCCGCTCAGCAAGGAGAACAGCAGCTCCATGTGTGCGGTGGAAGGCTCGTTCAGATCCTGCTCGTCGGCAGGCGTTTGCAGCCATTGGCTCAAGGCCTGCGCCTGTAGGGCAGGCAGGAGCAGAGCAGCCTGGATCGCCGCAGCGGAAAATGGATTGTGCTGGTGAGTGGGTTGCTGTGCGATATGGCCGGCCAGTTGTTCGTGCAGCCAGACGCGAATCGGGTGCCAAGCCTGACGGCGCATGTCTTCGCGGCACTGCAGTGTTACGCAAGGGTGGTCGGTTTTCTGTACATAGTCGGCCAGTGACTGTACCAGCAGGCTCTTGCCGATGCGCGCCCGGCCGTAAATGGCGATATGTTGCAACGGGCGGGCGGGGCCGACCTGGGTCCAGGACTGGACCAACTGATCGAACTCCTGCGAACGTCCATAGACCCGGCGGGTGGCCTTGCCCTGGACGTTGCCATTCAGGTGCAGGTTCAGTGAGCGTGTATCGTCATTGTGGCCAGCGGACACCTGTACGTCTTCAGGAGTCAGGCGCAAGAGGGCGTGCCGCGTGATGAGTGGCATGTCGGGTGTGGCCTGCCAGCTCAAGGGCAGTACCGCCTGCGCCAGCTGCCCCCAGGAGTCCGGTTGACCGGAATGATCGTCGATGGACAAGTCGGCATGCAAGGCGATCGACAGTTGCACGCGTTCGTCCAGACGCAAGGCGGTGGCGGCCCGGGCCAGATCAATGGCCAGCACGATGGGCGCTTCCAGCAGTTCCGGGTAACCGAAGTAGGCCAGCATCTGATTAGGGCCGGCGGGACTGAACCAACCGCCATGCTCTTGTGTCAGGGCTCGCAGGGCCTGACGGCTTTTGTCCAGAATGGCGCCGCTGTCCTCGCGGTCGTGGCGCTCCTGTGATTGAAAGCGCAGGCAAAAGCCCACCGCCGCCAGCGGACGTTGCCGCAATGGCGCGGCTGACGCCGATGGTGCGGCCTGCTGCTCCGGTAGATGGGCGGCGGCCTTGATCAGGCTGCGGGTTTGTTCGTTGGGTTCGCTGCCCAGGCGGTCAGCCAGCAATACCGAACATTGTTCGTAGGCCTGCATGGCGGCGTCGTGCTGGCCTTCTTGTTTCAGAAGTCGGATCAAGTGCTGATGCAACAGCTCTTCCTCGGGCCAGATGAGCAGCCAGCGCTTCAAATGGGCGATGGCTTGTGCGGCAGGCAGTTGATCCAGCTCGGATTCCATGTAGCGGTCACGGCATTGCGCCAGGGTCTGGCGAATCTGGGTCTGCATGTCCTGGATCCAGTCTTGCAGTTGCTCGCCATGATGAATCCTGACCTGGTCCAGCAAGGGGCCGTCGTACAGATCCAGCCGCTCCAGATCGCTCAGCGCTGGTTGGCTGGGATGCTGCAACAGCTCCAGCACGTCAATGCGGATAAGGCGGGGGTCCAGGGCCAGGGTTTCGTTAGTGATTTGCAAAACCTGGTCGCAGTCGGCTAAGGCCCGGCGCAACGCATGCAGCGCATGGCGCAGGCGCGCCCGGCCTACGCTGACAGGATCTTCATGCCAGATGATTTCAGCCAAACGGCTGCGGCTCAGCGGCTTGCCTTGGGCCAGGGCCAGCATGGACAACAGGATGCGAGCCTTGTCGTAGTTGATGATCTGAGTGCGCGTCTGGCCGCCGACCAGCAGGCGGTAAGGACCGAGCAAGCAGATCTGGGCAGGGTAAAGGGCAGAAGAAGATGACAGGACATCCATGGGCTCGGGCTCGTATCAAGAGTTAAGCAATGATGTGCAGAATGTATCCGATGCGTTTAATTGTCGTTTAAGTATTTCTCGAAGAATAAACGCTTTTTAGGGGATTGCCCTTAAAAACGAGACGCAGAGGTGCTTTTTCAGGGTTTTCCCTTTTGTCCAATTAATTGACATTTAAAGTAGTGAGCCATAAAGTTTTAAAAAACGAACTTTAGAATTATTAAACAGAAACAGCAGGTCGAGCATGTGTTCGGGCATGAGGCACAGAACCGAACAGAGGCATCGTCTGCAAGGGCACATCATGGATAAGAGCAAGGAGCTGGACGGCAGGGTGGTCGTGCTGACCGGAGCGGGCAACGGCTTGGGGGCTGCCATGGCGCGGGCTCTGGCCCAGGCGGGCGCTTCGCTGCTGTTGTGCGATCGGGATGCGGCCGGGCTGGAGCGAGTGCGTCAGGAGCTGGAGCCGACCGGTGCGGCCGTGACCCTGGCCGTGCTGGACATCACCGACGACGCCCAAGTGGAGCGGGTGCTGGCCGATGCGCTGGCACAGTTCGGACGCCTGGATGTCTTGATCAACAATGCCGGCACCGGGGCGCAGATCGTACGTCAGGATTTCATTTCCCGCCCGTTGAACAGCTGGGACATTCCCGCCGACAAGTGGCGCCGCATCATCGACGTCAATGCAATTGCCCCATTTGTATTTGCGCGCGCAGTCATTCCCGCCATGCTGCGTCAGGGATGGGGCCGCATCATCAATGTGTCCACAACCTGGGAAACCATGCTGCGGCCGGGCTTTGGTTCGTACGGACCGTCCAAGGCCGCGCTGGAATCGATGACCTGCGGCATGGCGCGCGAACTGGAAGGCAGCGGTGTGACGGTCAACACCATCATTCCGGGAGGCCCGGTCGATACGGCCCAGGTGCCTTCCGACATCGGCGTGGCGCGCGAGACCCTGCTGCGCCCGGATGTCATGAATGCCCTGGTGCTGTGGCTGCTCAGCTCGGCTGCCGACGGCTTGTCGGCCCAGCGCTTTACTGCCGCCGGTTGGGATCCGCATGACGCCGACAACGTGTCCGTGCGCACCGAGCCCGCCGCTTGGCCACAACTGGTCAAACCCATCGTGATGAAAGAGCGCGGGCACTTGTCCTGAGCACCGGTCACGCTTTTTTTCATTGCCATCGTCCTAGCCTGCTGCGCCTGTCGTTCGCAGGCGCCGGCAACTTGTCTTTCAGGAGTGTTGTCATGTCCAGAACCGTCCACGTGCCCTCGCGGGACGCCGGTCAGTTTTCCGCCTACCTGGCCCTGCCGCCCGCCGGCCAAGGCCCCGGGCTCGTCCTGTTGCAGTACATCTTTGGCGTCAATCAGGTGATGCGCGATCTGGCTGATCATTACGCGTCGTTGGGTTATGTCGTGCTGGTGCCCGATCTGTTCTGGCGCCAGCAGCCCGATGTGCGTATGGCCGATGACCCCGCGCAGACCACGCCGCAGGAATTCCAGAGTGCGCTGGCCTTGGAGCAGGCCTACGACGATCAGGCAGGTCTGCGTGATCTGGACGATGCGCTGGTCTACCTGCGGGACTTGCCGCAATGTACCGGCAAGGCGGGGGCGCTGGGTTTTTGTCTGGGCGGGCGGCTGGCCTATCTGATGGCTTGCCACACCGATGTGGACTGCGCCGTCGGTTATTACGGCGTGCATCTGGAAGATTACCTGGAGGATGCCAAGGGCATACGCGCGCCGGTGCTGATGCACATGGCGGGCCAGGATTTCCTGGTCGGCCCCGAATTGCGTGAACGCATCATGGGGGCACTCGCCGGTCAGCCGCTGGTTCAGTTTCAGGTCTATCCGCAGGCCAATCATGCCTTCGCCCTGCCGCGCGGCCAGCATTATCACGCTGATTCGGCGGCCCTGGCCAATCAATGCTCCGAGCAGTTTCTCCAGACCCATCTGCAGCCGGGTCTTTGATCGAATCTTTTCAGACAGGGCGCCGGGAAGGCGGCCAAGGAGTCCGTATGCAGGAAGCATCCATTGCGTTTGATGCAGTCCAGCAGTATTTCATGCTGCAAGACAAAGAGGGCAGTCGCGTGGTCGAGGCGCTGGGGGGCGTCTCCTTGCAGATACAGCCCGCTCAGTTCATCGCCCTGGTCGGGCCGTCGGGTTGTGGCAAGACCACCTTGTTGAATATTGCGGCTGGCTTGATCAAGCCCCAGGCCGGCGTTACCCGCATCAATGGCCGTCCGCCCGCCGCTGGCCGGCCCGATGTGGCGTACATGCTGGCGCGGGACGCCATGCTGCCCTGGCGGACTGCCTTGAAGAACGTGGAGTATGGCCTGGAAATCCGCAAGGTTCCTCGCGCCCAACGTACCGAGCGGGCGCGGGAGCTGTTGTCGGCCGTCGGGCTGGGGCGATATGAAAACGCCTACCGCTCGCAGCTGTCGCATGGCATGCGTCAGCGCGTGGCGCTGGCCCGCACGTTTGCGCTGAGCTCGGAAATCCTGTTGATGGACGAGCCCTATGGGGCGCTGGACATTCATTTGAAGATTCAGCTGGGCGAGCTGCTGCTGTCGCTGTGGGAGAAGGATCGCCGTACCGTGATGTTCGTCACCCACGACTTGCATGAGGCCATCTCGCTGGCTGACCGGGTGGTGGTGATGTGTCCCAATCCGGGACGCATCGTGGCCGATGTGCCTATTCCGCTGGAGCGACCGCGGGCCTTGTCCGAGCTGCAGGGCAGCCAGCAATACCACGATCTGTACCGACACATCTGGAGCCTGATGAATCATGAATACGCGCATTGATACGCTGGAGCTGAAAGCCGTGAGCCAGGTAGATAAGCAGCAGTGGCTGGAACAGGAAAGCCGGCGCCAGGCGCGCGGCCGTCGCAACGAGGTGTTGTCGATCTGGGCCTGGCGCATCGCTGTGATCGCCGCCTTGCTCGGCCTGTGGGAGTGGGTGTCGCGCAGCGGCCTGGTCAGTTCCTTTTTTATTAGCAGCCCGTCCGAAATCACGGCATTCTTGACCGGCCACGTGCAGACGGCCGGGTTCTGGACGGATGTGTCCATCACGGTGGAGGAGACCTTGTGGGGCTTTGCCGCCGCGGGCGTGGCCGGCGTGCTGTGCGCTTTCGTGCTGGTGCAGAGCCGGATGTTGCGCGAAGTGCTCGATCCCATCCTGAGCTTTCTGAACAGCTTGCCGCGCGTGGCGTTTGCGCCCTTGTTCATCGCTTTCTTCGGACTGGGCATGCTGTCCAAGATCGTGCTGGCGTTCAGCCTGTGCTTTTTCATTGTGCTGAACGGCGCGCTGACCGGCCTGGGCAGCATTGACCCCGACCTGAATGTGCTGACCCGCCAGTTAGGCGCGTCGCGCCTGCAGTACTTCACCAAGCTGGTCGTGCCCAATGCGCTGCCCAGTATTTTCGCCGCGCTGCGCCTGTCGCTGATCTACGGCTTTCTGGCCGTGGTGGTGGGCGAGATGATCGGCTCGAACCAGGGCCTGGGCCAGCAGATCGCGTATTACTCCGGCGTGCTGCGCACCGACGCCGTGTTCGGCCTGCTGTTCGTATTGGGCCTGATCGCCACCCTGGCGGTCGAGGCGCTGCGCAAGATCGAATCGTATCTGCTGCGCTGGCAGTGACTCTTTCCAAGACGAGGCAATACATGAAGACAGTATTTCGCATAGCCGCCGCTGCCGTGCTGGCGGCTGGTTTGAGCGCTCAGGCGCAGGCCGAGACAGTACGCATTCAGGTCTACCCGGGAAACATCACCAGCCTGTATGCCTACCTGGGCGTGAACAAGGGTTTTTATCAAAAGCAGGGTCTGGATGTGGAGCTGGTCAATATCAGTACCGGGCCGCAGGCCAATGCGGCGCTGGCCAGCGGCAGCGTGGATCTGGTCATGACCACGCCGGACAATATGCTGCTGTTCAAGGCGCGCGGGTTTGATCCCGTGGCCGTGACCGGCAATGCCAAAGAACCGGTGATGCGGCTGGTGGGCCGCAAGCAAGTGGACGTGCCGGAAGGGGCGGGCTATCGCGAGGTCATGGCGGCCATGAAAGGCAAGACGCTGGGAGTCTATGGCCTGGGGTCGGCGGCGCATCGCTATATCAGCCTGATTGCGCGCGATGCGGGTCTGGCCGAGGGCGACATACGCTACACGGCGGTCAGCAATGGAGGCCAGTCCACAGCGGGCCTGATGACAGGGCAGATGGATGCCGTCACCGAGGTGTTCGCGACCGGCATCGCGGTCAAACAGTTGGGACTGGGGCGCGTGCTGCTCGATTGCGCTCGCCAGGACTGCCCGGAATGGGCGCGCAGCACGGGCCAGATGGCGCAGGCCTGGTGGACCACGCACAAATATCTTGAAAGCCATCCGGAGCAGATCGCCCAGATTCAGAGCGCGCACCGTGAAATAGATGCGTGGCTGCGCGATCCGGCCCATCTGCAGGAGCTGACCGACACCTTGAAAGCGGTTTACGAAGCGCCCGCCGGCACGCAGCCGGATGCTTTCTTCGCCGCCGTTGCGCAGCGGGTGCCGGACTATTTTTCGGTGACGACCAATGCCCAGGCCTTGAAGGAGACACAAGACATCATGCTGGGCACCGGCGAGTTGAAGAAGCCGGTGGAATTGGCCCCCATGATCATGCCCGGCACAGGCGACTGATGCCGAACCGATCATAAGAACATGAGGAGAAGACTATGGAGCGAATCGACGTTCCGGTGCTGATCGTGGGCGGCGGAGTGACGGGGCTGGCCTGCTCGATGATACTGAGCCGGCTGGGCGTGGACTCCTTGCTGGTGACGTATTACCCCGGCACCTCGCCCCATCCGAAGGCGCACATCATCAATCAGCGCACGATGGAAATCTTTGAGGAGCTGGGTATCGCCCAGGCCATCTACGAGGTATCCACTCCGCGGGAACAGATGAAGTACGCCGGCTGGTATGCGGGCCTGAAGAATGGCCGCAGCGCCTGGCATGGCCGGGAGATCGGTAAGGTAGAGGCTTGGGGCTGCGGCTGGACGGACCCGGACTATATGGCCGCCAGCCCCTGCCGGCATGCCAATTACCCGCAGATGTACCTGGAGCCCATCCTGAAAGAGCACGCCGAGCGCCTGTCGCCAGGTCGCCTGCGCTACTTTCACGAGTTGCTGGACTTCGAGCAGGACGCCGACTATGTGCTGGCGCGCGTGCGCAACCGGGAAAATGGCGAGATCTTCGAGGTGCGTAGCCGATTCCTGCTGGGGGCCGATGGCGGCAAGACTATCGGCCGGCAGATGGGCATCGAATTGCGCAGCCAGGGGCCGCAGATGCGCATGTCTTCGGTTCATTTCGCCGCCGACCTCAGTCCCTGGTCAGACGGCCCGGACGTGCAGACGCGCTTTCTGATCAATCCCGATTTCGGCGGTTCCTGGGCCAGCGGCGTGCTGATGCCCGAAGGGCCGACGCAATGGGGCAAGTATTCCGAGGAATGGGTCTATCACGCCCGCTACACCCTGAGCGATACCGAACCCATGGACCCTGCGCATGTGCTGCAGCGCATGAAAGACGTGTTCGGCATCGAGGGCTTCGATCCACGCATCATCCACATCAGCGAATGGCGCATGGGCGGCTTTCTGGCGGACCGCTATGGCAAGGGACGGGTCTGGCTGCTGGGCGACTCCTGCCGCCAGCACCCGCCCACGGGAGGCCTGGGTTTGAACGGCGGCGTGCAGGATGCCTATAACCTGTGCTGGAAGCTAAGGCTGGTGCTGCAGGGCGTCGCGCCGCTGAACCTGCTGGAGACCTATGAACAGGAGCGCCGCCCGGTTGCTCAGCGTCATGTGGAGCTGGCCCTGGCCAACGCGGCACATCACTTTCTGATTGACCAGGCCTTGGGTCTGGACGGCACGGACAGTGCGCAGCAGAACTGGGACAGGCTCAAGCGGCTGTGGGACGACAGCCCAGACACTGAAGCGCTGCGGCTGGCCGTCAGCCAGGCGGTGGCGCGCCAGCGCATCGGCTTTCGCCATCTGAATGCCGAGTTGGGCTACACCTATGCGCAAGGAGCGCTGGCGCCCGATCCGCAGCCGGCGCTGTCGGAACTGGACCCGGTGCTGATCTATCAGCCCCAGACCCGTGCCGGGCACCCCGTACCGCATGCCTGGCTGGACAGGCTGGATCAGCGTCATGCGGTAGGAGCGCTGGTGCAAGATGGCCACTTCGTGCTGCTGATCGACGAGCAGGGCGAGTCTTGGGGGCGAGCCGCTCAGGACCTTGCCGCCAAGCGCGGGCTGCCTTTGAAGGTGTTCAGGGTGGGCCTGAATTCGGGCGACTACCTGGATACGCGCGGCGTCTGGCTGCGTCAGCGCGATGTGGCTCCGGATGGCGCTGTGCTGCTGCGTCCCGATCGCTTTGTCGCCTGGACTGCTCGTCAGGGCTGTGATGATGCGCGGGCGGCGCTGTCTTCGGTGTTCGACCAGGTGTTGAAAACGGCGGGGACCGTCTCCCCAGCCTCGGGTCCGGATCGCCGCATGGCGAGCGAGACCGTGCAAACGATGTAAGGAGCAGGCATGGACAAGGTGGAATGCGTGGTCATCGGGGCGGGCGTGGTGGGGCTGGCGATCGCCCGCGAACTGGCCATGGCGGGCAAGGAAGTGGTGATTATTGAAGGCAACAGCCGTATCGGCGAAGAAACCAGTTCGCGCAACAACGAGGTGATACATGCCGGTTTCCTGTACCCGCCGGGTTCGCTGAAAGAGCGCTTGTGTTTGGAGGGGCGCGAGCGACTGGTGACGTATTGCGAGCAGCGGCAGGTGCCCTATGCTCGGCCCGGCAAACTGTTGCCGGCGCTGGACGAGGCCGAGCAACAGGCTCTGGCGCGCTTGTTGGTCCATGGGCACGATCTTGGCATGCCGGAGCTGCAGTGGCTGGACGCGGATCAGGTAGCCGGGCTGGAACCCTTGCTGCAATGCCGGGGAGCGTTGTATTCGCCACAGTCGGGCATTGTGGATTCCCATGCGCTGATGTTGTCCCTGCTCGGGGAAGCAGAGGATCATGGCGCGGCGCTGGCGTTGGATACGCGGGTGCGTTCACTGGCGCTGGAGGAGGACGGCCGCTTTGTGCTGGAGTGCGAAAGCGGCGGTCAGTCCATGGTTCTGGGCTGCGATGTTCTGGTCAACGCGGCCGGCCTTGGGGCGCAGCCTTTGGCGAAAACCATGCCGGGCTATCCGCAGGAACGGGTGCCGCCTATCTACTTCGCCAAGGGCTGTTTTTTCAGCTATCAGGGCAAGACGCCATTCCGGCATCTGATCATGCCGGTGGGCGATACGCTCTGGCGCGGCGGCGCTTTTACGCTGGATCTGGCCGGGCAGGGGCGTTTCGGCCCGGATCTGGAATGGGTGCAGGGGCGGGACTATTCGCTGGATCCGGATCGAGTGCAGGGTTTTATGGACAATATCACGCGCTATTGGCCCGGGCTCGAACGAGAGCGCCTGCAGATCGGCTATGCCGGCATACGACCGCGCACCACCGGGCCGGGGCAGACGCCGACGGATTGGTGCATTCAGGGACCGGCTGAACATGGCATCGCCAACCTGGTGCATCTGATGGCGGTGGAAACGCCGGGTCTGACCTCCTGCCTGGCGACGGCCTCCTATGTGCACAATCAGTTGACCTCTGGCTGAACAGGCGTGTCCGGCAGGCGATGCGGCAGGCTATGATGTGGCTTCATAAACAAAAATTACCAGACGCTCTCCTGTTATGGTCGATCCAACACGTTCCTCCCTGCGCAAACAGTCCCGATTGCCCCTGTCGCTCAAGGTCAAATACACCTTGCGAGCGCGCCTGGAGCGGGGCGAATGGTCCGTGGGCACGCGCATACCCACGCTGGAGGAACTCATGGAAGAGTACGGTGTGTCGCGCGCCACGGTGCGCGCCGCGCTGGACGAGCTGGAAAACGAGGGACTGATCGAGCGCACGCGCGGCAAAGGCACGTTCGTCATCGGCGATGTGGCGCAGGATCATTGGCTGATGCTGCCCACTGATTGGGATTCGCTGATCGAACACTTGAACCGCCTGCACACCGTCATGGTGGAGCTGGGCAGCGGCAAAGGCGCGCTGCCGCTGGAGATCACCGGCGAATCCCTGCCGGGGACATATTGGTGGACGACCCGCGTCAACCATACCGACGGGCTGGCCTACAGCCTCAATACCGTCTATGTGTTGGATGAGCTGGCCCAGACTCTGCAGCCCGATCTGAGCCGCGAGCCCGTGCTGCTGGTGCTCAACCGCCTGGCTCGCGACCAGATCCATTCGATCCGTCAGACCCTGACCGTCCGTGTTGCGGACGCAGACCTGGCGCGCCATCTGAACATGGATATCGGCATGCCGGTGGTGCGTGTGATCCGCATTATCCGCAACCAGCACGATCAGGTCGTGTATGCGGCCCATGTGTTCTATCCAGCCAAGTATCTGAGCATCGAGAACGAACTGTCCCCGGTGCCGCAGGCCAGCAACGGTGCCTTGCGCTCGGCCTGATTCTGATTTCTAGGTAGAAACACCAAGTTAACGGCTCTTCCCGCTTGGTGTACATTCTATTTTCAATAAAGTTCTAAAAATAGAACTTTAAGACTTTAACTTGATGGGGCCGGTTTTCAGACACCGGACCTTTTATCTGTTTTGAGGAGTTCTACGTGAAGATAACCATGCTTGGCACCGGCGCCGCACTGCCTGATCCGGATCGCGCCCAGTCGTCCATCCTGGTGACGCTGGACAACGGCAAGAACTATCTGTTTGACTGCGGCGAAGGCTCCACTCGCCAGATGGTTAAGGCCAACATCAATCCGGCCGACGTGCCTTGGGTTTTCTTGAGCCACCTGCATTACGACCATGTCTGCGGCCTGCCGTTCTTCGTCTTGTCGAGCTGGGTCTTCAATCGCGAAGGCCGGCTCAAGGTTTTCGGCCCGAAGGGCACGCAGGATTTTGTGGATCACTCCTTCGAGAATGGCGCCTTTCGCGTGGACATCCAGGCGCGCGCCGCCTATCCGGCCCGTCAGAAGAATATCGAAGCAGTGCGCCCCGAAGTGTTCGAGGTCGAACCCGGTCTGATGTATGAAGATGAAGACGTGAAAATCTACATCGACGTGGTTGATCACATTCCAACCGAGATCACCGACTGTTTCGGCATCCGCATGGAAGCCGAAGGCAAGGTCGTGGCCTTCAGCGGCGACACAGCCCCGTGCGAATCCATGATCCGCCTGGCCCAGGATGCCGATCTGCTGATTCATGAATGCACCTTCCCGGAATCTTTCCTGGAGCATCGCGCGCAGTCCGGTGTGGGCACATTTGCGCACACCAGCCCGCTGCAACTGGGCGACATTGCCCGACGCGCCAACGTCAAGAGCCTGGTGGCCACGCACTTCGGCCACTACGACTCCACCAGTCCCGTCATCAAGCGCGCCGCCCGCAATCACTTGCCGGTGGATCTGATGGGGCCTGAGCGCCTGGACGAAGTCGCCCGCGACATTCGCAAGAGCTACAAGGGCGAACTGCGCCTGGCGACGGATCTGATGCGCATAGACTTGTAAGCGGGCGCGGGGGGAGACAAGATGCAAATACTCAAGAAAAGCGCCGCGACGCTGTTGGGCGCGGTCCTGCTGGGGGCGGCGGCGGCCAGCGCCGCCTATCCGGATCAGCCGGTAAGGGTGATCCTGCCCTACGCGCCGGGTGCGGCGGGCGACATCATTTTTCGCATGATCCAGCCCGAGCTCTCGCGCGAGCTGGGCCAGACGGTCATTACCGATTACAAGACCGGCGCAGGCGGCAATATCGGCACGCAGATGGTCGCGCGAGCCAAGCCGGATGGTTATACCTTGCTGTTTTCGGCCACCAACAACTTTGTGATCAATCAGTTCCTGTACAAGAAGATGGGCTACGACCCGCTCAAGGATCTGCATGTGATCAACAAAGTGGCTGACGCTGCTGCTTTTGTCTACGTGAATGCGCAGGTGCCAGTTCAGACCATGGCTCAGTTCCGCGATTACGTGCAGCAGCATCGAGGCCAGGTGAACTACGGCACACCCGGGGCGGGCACCACGCCGGATTTGTCCGGCTGGATGCTGTCCGATGCCCTGGACGGCGATATGCTGGGCATCCAATACCGGGGATCAGCGCCGGGGGTTCAGGCGCTGATCGCCAATGAAGTGCAGATGTTCATCGGCGGCTATGGGCTGGGGGCGGCCTTCTTGCCCGAAGGCAAGATACGCGCATTGGCGGTGGCATTGCCGCAGCGCTTTCCAGCCCTGCCGGATGTACCCACTATCGACGAGCTGGGCTACAAGGACGTGGTCGTTAGCAATTGGTGGGCTTTGGCTGCGCCGGCCGGCACGGATGCCGCCATCATCGATAAAGTCGAGCATGCGCTGGACAAGGTGCTGGCCGATCCCGTCATCCGCGACAAGCTGATGGCGCAGGGCTATGTGGTGTCCACGGCGCCGGCCGCCCAGTTCCGTGCGGGCCTGCAGGCCGAGGCGGGATACTGGCAAGGCATCGTGACCAAGGCAGGTATCAGCATCGAATAGACAGCATGTCATCCTCGGGGCCGGGTTGACTTCATACCTGGGATAGTCCGGTCCTTTTTTCAGCGCAACCGCAAGGAGGCGCTGTTTTTTTTTTAGCGTTAAAATTGTGGATTAATGCGCGCTAAACGAGGCCAGGTGTGCTGGAACAGATCGGGATCATCAATTTCTGGGCGTTTGTGGTGGGGACGGTATTCATCGTGCTCCTGCCAGGACCTAACTCGCTCTATGTATTGGCCAGCGGTGCGGGCCATGGGGTGCGCGAAGGCTATAAGGCCGCCCTGGGCGTGGTCGTGGGCGATGGCATTCTCATGACGCTGACGGCCTTGGGGGCGGCTTCGCTGCTCAAGACCTTGCCGATGTTTTACATGGGCATACGCTGGCTGGGCGCGGCCTACCTTTTGTACCTGGGTGTGCGCCTGCTGCAATCGGCCTTTCAGAAAAACGGCCCGGTCCAGACCATCGACACCCGTGTGCGCCAGGGGCGGTTCCGCAAGGCTTTGTTCCTGAGTCTGCTCAATCCCAAGGCCATTCTGTTCTTCCTGTCCTTCTTCGTTCAGTTCGTGAACCCTGCGGCAGGGCATACCGGCCTGGCTTTCCTGGTGCTGGGGCTGGTGGTGGAAGCCATCAGCTTCTGTTATCTGTCCCTGCTGATCTTCGGAGGGGACCGGCTGGCCGGCATTTTCCGGCGGCATCAGCGTCTGTCCCGTATGGGCAACGGCTCGGTGGGGCTGCTGTTCATGGGCTTTGCCGCCCGCATGATCAGCGACTGACGCTCGCCCCTCGCCAGGCCGCACCGTATCCACCTCTTCATCAGTCAAAGGAAAACACACTCATGAGTAGCAAAATCCGTGTCGGCATAGCAGGTTATGGAAATCTGGGGCGAGGCGTCGAGCTGGCCATCGCCCAGAATCCTGACATGGAGCTGGTCAGCGTCTTCACCCGTCGCGACCCTGCCTCCGTGACCCTGCACAATGCGTCCGTGCCCGTATTGCCGCTGGACGGCATCGAACAGCATCGCGGTGCTATTGATGTGTTGATTCTCTGTGGCGGCTCCAAGAACGATCTGCCCGAGCAGGGTCCTGCGCTGGCCCGTTGGTTCAACACCGTGGACAGCTTTGACACCCACGCTCGCATTCCGGAATACCACGCTGCCGTGGACGCATCCGCCCAAGGCGCCCAGACCACCGCCCTGATTGCGGTGGGCTGGGATCCGGGCCTGTTTTCCCTGAATCGCGTTTACGGTGAATGCGTGCTGCCCGTGGGCGAAACCTATACCTTCTGGGGCAAGGGCTTGAGCCAGGGGCATTCGGACGCCATTCGCCGCGTGCCCGGCGTCGCTGGCGGCGTGCAGTACACCCTGCCCATTGACGCTGCCGTGCAACGTGTTCGAGACGGCGAGCAGCCTGTGCTCAGCACGCGCGAAAAACATAAGCGCCAGTGCTTTGTCGTGTTGGCCGACGACGCCGATGCCCACGCCGTGCGCGAGGCCATCGTCACCATGCCCGACTACTTCGCGGACTACGATACTGAAGTCAATTTCATCGATGCCGAGACCTTGGCCCGTGATCATTCGGCCATGCCTCATGGTGGCTTCGTCATCCGCAGTGGTCAGTCGGGCTCAGGCACGCAGCAAGTGGTCGAGTACTCCCTGGCCCTGGGCAGCAACCCCGAGTTCACCTCCAGCGTGCTGGTCGCGTACGCGCGCGCCGCCTACCGCATGAACCAACAAGGGCAGATCGGCGCCAAGACGGTGTTCGACGTGGCTCCTGGCTTGCTGTCGCCCAAGTCGCCGGCGCAGTTGCGCAAGGAACTGCTCTGATCGTGTGTGCTCCGCTCATCGGCGCTGCTGATGAGCGGCATTCGCAACAGCGCGGGTCAGGAGTCGGTATGACACGTCAATACAGAGTAAAATAGTGTTCTTCCTGTCTTTTTTCAGAGTTCTGGCATGCGTTTGCTGATCGCCCTGCTGTTGCCTTGGTTGGCATTCTTCACTATTGGCCGTCCCTTTGCCGGGATCATCTGCCTGATTCTTCAGATCACCCTGATCGGCTGGATTCCGGCCGCCATCTGGGCTGTGTACTCCCTGAGCCAATACAAGACCGACAAGAAAATCGAACAAGCCCTGGGCAAGCGCTGATTCCCGCGCCTAGGGTAAATCCTTTCCGTATTGTGCGTCTGAGCCGGTAGAATCTGCCGGCACAGACGTTTTTTTATCTTTTTTGCCGATGCTGCCATGACTATATCGCCCAGCATGGGTCAGCCCGCTGACCCCGGCGACGAGACCGCGCCTGCTATCAGTGTGGCGCCTCGTCTTGAACTGAGAGACATCACCAAGGAATATCCGGCCGTCATTGCCAACGACAGCATTTCCTTGGCCATCAAGCCGGGTGAAATCCATGCGGTGCTGGGCGAGAACGGCGCCGGCAAGTCCACGCTGATGAAAATCATCTATGGCGTGGTCAAGCCCGATCGCGGCGAGATTCTCTGGGACGGCAAGCCCGTGCAGATCAGCAGTCCTGCGGCGGCTCGCCAACTGGGCATAGGCATGGTGTTCCAGCATTTTTCCCTGTTCGATACGCTGACCGTCACGGAAAATATCGCTCTGGGTCTGCCCGCATCGACCAAGCTGCAGGAGCTGGAAGGTCGCATCCGCGAGACTGCCCGCCAATACGGGTTGGATCTGGATCCTCAACGCCATATTCATACCTTGTCCGTAGGCGAGTGCCAGCGCGTGGAGATCGTGCGCGCCTTGCTGGGCAGGCCCAAGCTCTTGATTCTGGACGAGCCGACCTCGGTGCTGACGCCGCAGGCGGTGCGCCGTTTGTTCGGCACCTTGCGCCAACTGGCGGCCGAAGGCTGCAGCATTGTCTACATCAGCCACAAGCTCGACGAAATCCGCGAGCTCTGTCATGCCTGTACCGTCATGCGCGCTGGCAAAGTAACGGGTTATTGCGACCCGCGCCAGGAAACCACCGCCAGCCTGTCGCGCCTGATGATAGGCGCCGAGCCGGCGTCCCTGGGCGAGCGTGCCCAACAAGAGGGCGCTACGCTGTTACAGGTTCGTTCGCTGCGCCTGCCTAAGTCTCATCCCTTTGCCTGCGAGCTGGACGACATCAGTTTTGACCTGCGCCAGGGGGAAATCCTGGGCGTGGCCGGTATTTCGGGCAATGGCCAGCAAGAGCTGCTGGCGGCCTTGTCGGGCGAAGATACGCGCGCCGATGCGCAATCCATCCTGCTGGACGGCCAGCCCATCGGGCAGCGTGATGCGGCTTGGCGGCGAGATCACGGCATGGGTTTTGTGCCTGAAGAGCGCCTGGGCCGTGGCGCCGTGCCGGAATTGTCCCTGGCGCAGAACCTGCTGCTGTCGCATCAGGGCGAAAATACCGTGCGGCGCGGATTTTTGCGTTTTGCGGCCATACGCAGGCTGGCCGGGGGCATCATACGCCGCTTCAGCGTCAAGGCCTCGGGCGATCAGGCGGCGGCCAACAGTCTGTCGGGCGGCAATCTGCAAAAGTACATCATTGGGCGCGAAGTCACGCGCCAGCCGCGGGTGCTGGTCATTGCTCAGCCGACCTGGGGGGTGGACGTGGGCGCGGCCGCCCAGATCCACGCCGAGTTGCTGGCTCTGCGAGATGCCGGCTGCGCCTTGCTGGTCATTTCCGAAGAACTGGACGAGCTGTTCGCGATCGCCGATCGCCTGATCGTCATCTCCAAGGGTCGTATGTCTCCTTCCATTCCCGTGGCGCACGCCAGCGTCGACCAGATCGGGCAGTGGATGAGCGGTTTGTGGACGGAGGCCGAACATGTTCAGGCTTGAGAACCGCGCCGCTCCCTCCACCTTGATGGCCTGGTGTTCGCCGCTGCTGGCGGTTGTGCTGACCATGTTCGTCGCCGGCTCCCTGTTCTGGGCCCTGGGCAAGGATCCGTTGGCGGGCTTGAATGTTTTTTTCCTGGAGCCGCTGCGCGACTTGAATGGTCTGGCTGAGGTCGGCGTCAAGCTGATTCCTTTGCTGCTGATCTCGGTCGGCCTGGCGATCTGCTTTCGCGCCAATGTGTTCAATATCGGGGCGGAAGGCCAGCTGGTGGTGGGCGCTTTGGCGGCCGGCGCCTTTGTGCTGCAGGTTGATACGGGGGATAACGGCGGCTTCTGGCTGATATCGGTAGCGCTGCTGTGCGGTATGGCCGGCGGGATGGTCTGGGCCGGCATCGTGGCCTTCCTGAAAGACCGCTTCAATGCCAACGAAATTCTGGTGTCGCTCATGCTGGTGTACGTGGCCCAGCATCTGCTCAGCTATCTGGTGCATGGTGCGCTGCGCGACCCCGATGGCTTTGGCTTTCCGCAGTCCAGTCTGTTTTCCGACGGCTTCCTGCTTCCCGCCGTATTGCCGGGTACCCGTCTGCATGTGGGCATCGTGCTGGCTTTGGTGGCGGCGGTGCTGGGCTGGTTGTTCTTGACCCGAAGCATGTCGGGATTCCGCCTGCGCGTGGGCGGCATGGCCCCTCTGGCGGCCCGCTATGCGGGTTTTTCGTCCCGCAAGGCGCTATGGACCTCCTTGCTCTTGTCCGGCGCCCTGGCGGGACTGGCCGGCGCGGCCGAAGTCATGGGGCCGGTGGGGCAGCTGACACCGTCGATTTCCCCCGGCTACGGCTTTGCCGCCATCATCGTCGCTTTTGTGGGGCGCCTGCACCCGCTGGGAGTGATTTTTTCCGCCTTCGTCATGTCCCTGATCTATATCGGCGGCGAACTGGCGCAGAGCCGCCTGGGCCTGCCCAATGCCATCACCGGTATTTTCCAGGGCATATTGCTGTTTTCCCTGCTGGCCTGTGACGTCTTCATCAACAAGCGTCTGGTCTGGAGAAAATAATGGACGCTATCGCACCTTTGCTCGCCGCGACCATCAATGCCGGCACGCCGCTGATGCTGGCGGCCCTGGGCCTGCTCATCAACGAAAAGTCCGGCGTTATCAATCTGGGCTCCGAAGGCATGATGCTGATGGCCGCCATTGTTGGATTCGCCGTCGCCGTCCAGACCGGCAACCCCATGCTGGGCTTTGTGCTGGGCGCGGTTACGGGCATGGTCATGGCGGCCTTTTTTGCCTGGCTGACGGTCTGGCTGGGCGCCAATCAGGTAGCCTGCGGCCTGGCCTTGTCACTCTTTGGCGTCGGGGCTTCAGCCTATATAGGCATTCCCTTTTCGGGCAGCTCGCTGGTCGTGACCAAAGCGGGCATTCCGTTCCTGAAAGACATCCCCTTCATCGGTCCGGCGCTGTTCGAGCAGCATTACATGGTTTATGTGTCCTGGCTGCTGTGTGCGTTGGTGGCCTGGTTTCTCAGCTCCACCCGCGCCGGTCTGGTTCTGCGCGCCGTGGGCGAATCGCCGTCGTCGGCGCATTCGCTGGGCTACAACGTGCGTTTGATCCGCCTGGGCGCCTTGATGTTCGGCGGCGCCTGCTGTGGGCTGGCCGGCGCCTTCATCTGCCTGGTGTACACCCCCATGTGGGTAGAAAACATCGTGGCCGGCCGCGGCTGGATCGCGCTGGCGTTGACGACCTTCGCCACCTGGCGGCCTGTCCGCGTGATGCTGGGCGCTTATTTGTTCGGCGGCGTCACCATCCTCAGCTTCCATGCCCAGGCGCTGGGCGTGCCCGTGGCTTCCCAGCTGCTGGCCATGATGCCCTACCTGGCGACCATCATTGTGCTGGTCCTGATTTCCCGCAATGCCAACTGGATCAGGCTGAACATGCCTGCCTCGCTTGGCAAAAACTTCAATCCCAACAGTTAGAGGACTGACATGTCTGGAACCTTTCTGCGCAAGGCGCTGCTGGCCGCTGCGGTGGCCTCCCCTCTGGCTTCTTTGTCCGTGCCCGCTCACGCGGCCGAACAGGAACCCCTGAAAATCGGCTTTGTCTACGTCAGCCCCATCGGCGAGGCCGGCTGGACCTGGCAGCAGGATATCGGCCGCCGCGAAATGGAAGAAGCCCTTAAAGGCCGCGTGGTGACGCAGTACGTGGAAAACGTGCCTGAAGGCGCGGACGCCGAGCGCGTCATCCGCGACCTGGCTCAGCAAGGCAACAAGCTGATCTTCACGACCTCGTTCGGGTACATGAACCAGACACAGAAGGTCGCCAAGCAGTTCCCCGACGTGAAGTTCGTGCACTCCACGGGTTACAAGACGGCTCCTAACGTGGCCACCACCAATGCCCGTTTCTACGAGTCGCGTTACCTGGCCGGCGTGCTGGCCGGCAAGATGACCAAGTCGAACGTGATCGGCTATGTGGGCGCGCATCCCATTCCCGAAGTGTTGCAAGGCATCAATGCCTTTGCCATTGGCCTGCGCAGCGTCAACCCTGAAGCCGAAGTGCGCGTGGTCTGGGCCAACAGCTGGTATGATCCGGGCAAAGAGCGTGATGCAGCCGTCACGCTGCTGAGCCAGGGTGCCGACGTGGTCACGCACCACACCGACTCCACCGCTACCGTTCAAGCGGCCGAAGAGGCTGGCAAGTATGCCATCGCCTATCACTCCGACATGCACAAGTTCGGTCCTAAGGCTCAACTGGCTGCCGTCACCCACCACTGGGGCGACTACTTCACCAGCAAGGCCAAGGAAGTGCTGGACGGCAACTGGAAGAATGACAGCACCTGGGGCGGCCTGAAGTCCGGCATGGCCGCGCTGGAAGGCTTCGGTCCCGAAGTGCCCGCCGACGTGAAGGAACTGGTCCTGGCCAAGCAGGCCGAGATCATCGCCGGCACGCTGCAGCCGTTTGCCGCTCCCTTGAAGGACAATGAAGGCAAAGTGCGTCTGGAATCGGGCTATCTGGATGACGACGCTCTGAACCGCATGGACTACTACGTCGAAGGCGTGGCCAGCAAGCTGCCCAAACAGTAAGCCGGCTCGGCGAATGAGTACCGGGCGTGCGCCCGGTTACCCGGCTTTGGCAATCCCCGTCCGGCTTCGGCTGCACGGGGATTTTTCATGGTTTCTAGGCGCGCATGGCCTCGACGGCAGGGTAGAAGTCCGTGTTTTCCTGTCGCATGCGGGCATGCAGCTGGCGCAGCACGGTGTTGGCGTCGGTGCGAAACAGCTCGGGCTGCTGGGCGACGGCCTGCGCCGTGTTCCAGCGCCGAGAGAATCCCATGTAGGAAGCCGCCAGGGACTGCATATCGTCCTGGTAGGCCTGTCCCAGGCGAGCGAGCTGGGCATTGCCGCTGCGTTGCAGGCTGGGGTAGAGCACTTTGTCTTCTACGGCCAGATGCATTTTGATGATGGAGCTCAATTCCACGACTTGGCGGGCGATGCGTTCGGCGTTCTGGCTGATGCCGGCGTGGGCGTAGTTGCGAAGGGCGGCGATGCCGGCCAGTATCTGCGTATGCTGGTCTTTGAAAGAGGAAAGATCCATGGGCTGTCCTTTGCGGTAGGCGCAGCTTGTCTGCGAATCTGCTGCGCAACGAAGAAACGATTTATAAGATATATATTAAATATATCTTTATGGTTGCACAAGCCACCCCTTGGGGCGGCAAAGACTGCTGACAAACCCTCGCGTACGAGTGTCATGCCAGTTCTTTAAGTGTGGGCTGGCATTTTTTTGCATTACGCTCGGATCGTCGATGTTCATTGCAGAACCGGTTTCTATAGACGCCGGTCAAGGCGCGGCCTGAACGGCGCAGGCTGACAGCTTGCCGGCGCTGCGCGCCGGTGCCCTGGTCGGTTCGCGTGGCCGGGCGCGTCGTGAACTCCGGCGGGTCGCTCGCCTCCCAGGCG
>JAEXOO010000042.1 GCA_023439305.1 Pseudomonadota bacterium | reverse complement strand
CGCCTGGGGGGCGAGCGACCCGCCGGAGTTAACGATGCGCCCGGCGTGGACTGGCGACTAGGGCACCGGTGCGCAGCACCGGCAAGCTCTCAGCCCGAATGGGCCTAACCCGCCTTTGAACAGCGGCTTCAGATGCGTTTCCTCTGTTTGTCGATAAGTCTATCCGCAAAAAAATGCGCAGCGCCATCAGTCCTGGCGGCCGCCATCCTTGCGGCGCGCCCTAGGATGGGCCTGGTCGTAAGCCTGGGCCAGGTGCTGGAAATCCAGGCGGGTGTAGATCTGTGTGGTGGCGATGTTGGCGTGACCGAGCAGTTCCTGCACGGCGCGCAGGTCCTGGGCGGATTGCAGCAGGTGGCTGGCAAAGCTGTGGCGCAGGCTGTGCGGATGCACGTGCATGGGCAGGCCGCTGGCGCGTGCGTATTTTTCCAGCTGTTGTTGCACCACGCGCGGGTGGATGCGGGCGCCGCGCGCGCCCAGGAACAGGGCAGCCCGGGTGTCGGCGTCTCGCGCGAGCGCGGCTGTTTCAGTCCGTTTTTTCAGCCAGTGTTGCAAGGCGTGCAGCGCCTTTTCACCGATGGGCAGGCGGCGCTGTTTGCCGCCCTTGCCCGTGACCAGCAATTCACGCTCGTCCAGCAGCAGCCAGCTGCGTGAGCGGTAATCGCCATCGTGGTGGTAGTGCATATCCAGGCTCACCAGTTCCGACAGCCGCAAGCCACTGGAATAGAACAGTTCGAACATGGCCTGATCACGGCAGGCCATCGGGTCGTCCTGGATGGGAAGGGCGGGGCGGTCCAGCAGTTGCTGGGTCTGGTCTACGGACAGCGCCTTGGGCAGCGGGCGGCCTGCTTTGGGTGCGTGCAGGCCAGCGGC
Organism: Pseudomonadota bacterium; assembly: GCA_023439305.1. Taxonomy (GTDB): domain Bacteria; phylum Pseudomonadota; class Gammaproteobacteria; order Burkholderiales; family Burkholderiaceae_B; genus Alcaligenes. The sequence goes on along the minus strand of JAEXOO010000042.1, from coordinate 123,889 downwards.
CGGATTGCGCGGCCAGCCTTGTTGCCGAGTCTGCCATTGATAGTAGCCGCGCCAGGCAGCCAGGATGCGTGCCAGGCTGCGTGGCGCCATGCCTTGCGCATGCAGGCGAGCGACGCCTTGGCGCAGTTCCGCTTCGCTCAGACTGTCAGGGTCGCGCTGGGGGAACTGGGCCAACAGATGCCTCAGGTCACGCTGGTAGGCTTGCAGCGTATGGTCTGAATAGCGTTTTTCGTGCGTCAGTACATGCAGCCAGCGCTGCATGGCGTCGGTCAGGCCGGGCATTCCGGTTCGGCGGTCACGGCGCTGGCTTGCAGGCGGCTCAGGGCTGCGCTGCACAGCTCGCCTATGCCCTCCAGGAACTCCGTGCCCATGTCCGCCGTGAAGCGGTTGTCCTCGGGCGAACCCAGCACCAGCAGGCCGAAAAGCTGGCTGTCGCCGACCTGTCTGAGCGGGACGATGGCGACCGATTGAGCGTCCTGCTGCAGATCGGCCAGAAAGCTGTCGTCGCGCCGCTTGCCGCAGTAAGGCGCGGACAGCGTGTGGGCCCAGCCGGCGATGGCGTCGTCGGCCAGCACTTCGTCCGGGTGCCAGCAGTGCAGGCGCACAACTGGCATGTCGAAGATGCGCTCCAGGCTGCGGCAGATCAGCTCGGGCAGGGCGGATGGGTTGGATTCGGCCAGCATCTGGCAGTTCCATTGATGCAGCAGGCGAGAGATTTTTTCATTACCGCGCGCATTGGCCACCAGCGTGGCGAGTTGGCGCTCGGTCTTTTTGCCGCGGTCGCGCAGCAACAGGATCTGGCGCTCGCCCAGGGAGATGGCGCGGGTCTGGTGTGGGTGCGGCACCATCAGGTGGGCGAAGATGTCGGCGTGAGCGTCAAAGAAATCAGGGTTGGCTTTCAGGAACTGGGCCACGTCCACGGCGCTGAGGCTGGGGGTATCCATGTCTAGAAGGTTTCCTTTTTGGCTAAGGACGCGCAGAGCGCGGCTATATCGACTTGCCCATTGAACACGGTCCGGGCTGGGCCGCTCATGCGCAATTGCTGCCCGTCCCACTGAATGCGCAGGGCACCTCCACGAGTATCCACGACAACCGGACTCTGGAGCAATCCCCGCCGTATCCCCGCCACCACGGCTGCGCAGGCGCCGGTGCCGCAAGCCAGGGTCTCGCCTGCTCCGCGTTCGTAGACGCGCAGGCGGATGTGTTGCGGGTTCAGGATTTGCATGAAGCCGGCGTTGACCTTGCGCGCAAAGCGCGGATGCGATTCGATGAACGGGCCTACCGTCTGAACGGGTGCGGTCTGTACATCGTCCACGATTTGGACGGCATGGGGGTTGGAGATGGATACCAGCGACAGGGCGGCGGGCTGGTCCTGACCGGGGACGGGCAGGAGCCAGAGCGTATCCTGGCCTTGCGCGGTCTGTTCCAGTCCTTGCGCGTCGAAATTGACATCGGCGGGTGCAAAGTGCGTCACGCCCATGTCCACTTCCACGCCCAGCAAGGGATCGTCGTTCAAGGTAATGATGCCGGTGCGGATCTGCGCGCGCAGCGGATTGGCGTCGGACAGGCCTTGTTCATGCACGAAGCGCACGAAGCAGCGCGCCCCGTTGCCGCAGTGCTCGACTTCGCCGCCGTCGGCATTGAAGATGCGATAGCGAAAGTGCGCGTCCGGCGTGGTAGCTGGCTCGACCAGCAGCACCTGATCGGCGCCGATGCCGAAATGGCGGTCGGCCAGGGCGCGCGCCCGTTCGGGGGTGACATCCAGCGATTGTGTGACGCCGTCCAGCACGACGAAATCGTTGCCCGCACCGTGCATCTTGGTGAAGCGCCAGCAGGAAGAAGCAGGGGCGGGCGAGATGGGGGCAGGGCGGTTCATGATGTGTCAGTAAATGCGCGGCTGGCCTTCAGGCCGTGTTTTGAAACGTCGATGCACCCAATAATACTGCGGCGGATCTTCGCGCACGTATTTTTCAATCAGCGCGTTCATGCGGGCCGTGGCATCTTCCAGCGAGCCCTCGCCGGGGAAGTCCGACATCGGTTCGAGCACCTGCACATGGTAATGGCCAGTCTGGGCGTCCAGCCGCGAAATGACGGGGATGACTACGGCATCCTGGTTGCGGGCAATTTGCGCCGTGGACAGCAGGGTTGCAGCAGGCACGTTGAAAAAAGGTGCAAAGGTCGACCCTTTGGGGCCGAAATCCATGTCTGGCAGGTAGTAGATGGGGAGGCCCTGCTGCAGGGCGCGCATCAAGCCCCGTATACCGTCTTTGCGGGAAATCAGGGGGGCGTTGGTGAAGCGGCTGCGGCCCTCGTACATCAGCCGGTCTACGTGCGGATCGCGTTGTGGCGTGTAGAAGGCGACCAGGGGGGAAATGGACATGGCGATGCGGGTTCCGGCCGCATCCATGCCCAGGAAGTGCGGCACCAGCAGCATCACGCGGCGACCTTGGGCCAGTGCTTGACTGATCTGCTCTTCGCCCTGGATCTGTACGGTATTCAGAATGGTGCTGGGCAGTCCGAACCACAGCAGGCCGCGGTCCAGATAGGATTGCGCCAGCAAGCGAAAGTGCTGTTTTTCCCAGGCGCGGCGCGTGCTTTCGGGCTCGTCCGGAAAGCACAGCTCCAGGTTGGTGCGCACGATGTGGCGGCGGCGGCCAGCCAGCTTGTGGGTCAGCCAGCCCAGTATGGCGCCCCAGCGCTGGCGCTGGCGCACCGACGCTCTTCCGAAGTAAGAGAAAATGGACTTGAGCAGTGGGTAGGAGTTGAAACTCATGGCGTCGATTCAGGGGGAATTGGGGGCGCGTCGTGCGGGATCTTGTAGCGGTTGTAGCCCCACAGATACTGCTCGGGGAAGCGCCGGATCAGCGTTTCCATGGATTGGTTGATCAGGGTGGCCAGCGCGGTGGGGTCTTCAGGCAGCGGTTCGGGCAGGCGCAGGGTGTGTATATGCCAGCCTCGGCCCTTGGGCAGGCGTTCCGCGGCGGTCACGATGACGGGGACATTGGACTGGCGGGCCAGTTTGCCGGCCAGAGTCATGGTCAGGGCGGGGCGGTCGAAAAACGGCGCCCATACGCCGTCGCCGCCGCTGGGCACCTGGTCGGGCAGCATGCCTACCGACTGCCCCTGGCGAAAGGCGCGCACGAACTCGCGCACCCCCTTCATGTTGGCGGGAACGGCATGCAGTCCGGGCAGTTCGCGCGACTCCACCATCAGCGGTTCCAGCGCTGCCTGGCGCGGGGGACGGAACATGACCGTCAGCGGACCCAGGCCCACCAGATAGCGGGCGGTGATCTCGAAGCAGCCCAGGTGTGGGGTCAGGTAGAGCACGCCCTGGCCTTCGGCGTGGGTGGCGCGCAGCAGCGCGACATCGTCCACCGTGCAGCGTTCCAGGCAGGACTGGGGGTGCAGCCAGACCCGGGGCGTTTCCAGAATCATGGCGCCGGTCTGCCCGGCCGCACGGGCAAAGAAGGCGGGATCGTTGTAACCCGCCTGGCGGCAATTGGCTTGCAGGCGGCGGCGGTAGCGTCCGGGAAAGGCATACACCAGGCGCCCGATTCCCTTGCCCAGCAGGTGCAGGACGGGAAGAGGCAGGCGGGCCGTCAGGCGCAAGAGAGCCGCTAACATGGGCCGGACAATCCTATGAAAAGTAGGTTTTGCTGAAACAATTGTGTATTTTCGCTTAAAATGGATTGTATCGCTGAGTTAAACGACAACTTGCGGAGCGATAGAACGGCCTGACCGTTCAACTATAAACCGCTAAAGCGTCGCGCCCCGTCTATCGTATCCACATCGCTGGCTCCGAGGTGCAACGCAGTTTGTTCAACCTCGTGCTGATTTTCAGCCCTTACCCAAGGAAGCGCCGCTGTGGACAACAACGATTTCCTCTTTACCTCCGAATCCGTCTCTGAAGGCCACCCCGATAAGGTCGCCGACCAGATTTCCGACGCCATCCTGGACGCTATTTTCGAACAGGACCCGCAGGCCCGCGTGGCTGCCGAGACGCTGTGCAATACTGGCCTGGTCGTGCTGGCCGGCGAGATCACCACGCACGCCAATGTGGATTACATCCAGGTGGCGCGTGACACGATCAAGCGCATTGGCTACGACAACGGTGATTACGGCATTGATTACAAGTCCTGCGCCGTGCTGGTGGCCTACGACAAGCAGTCGCCCGACATCGCTCAGGGCGTGGACCGCAGCCCCGAAGAAATCCTGAATCAGGGCGCTGGCGACCAGGGCCTGATGTTCGGCTACGCCTGCGATGAAACCCCGGACCTGATGCCCGCGCCGATCTGGTACGCTCACCGCCTGGTGCAGCGCCAGAGCGAGCTGCGCAAGGACGGCCGCCTGGCCTGGTTGCGTCCGGATGCCAAGTCCCAGGTCACCTTCCGCTATGTGGACGGCCGCCCCGTGGAAGTGGACACCGTGGTGCTGTCCACCCAGCACGCGCCTGAAATGTCCCAGGAAGACATCCGCGAAGCCGTCATCGAGCACATCATCCGTCCTTGCATTCCCGAAGACCTGCTGTCGGACAAGACTCGTTTCTTGGTGAACCCCACTGGCAAGTTCGTCATTGGCGGCCCGCAAGGCGACTGCGGCCTGACCGGCCGCAAGATCATCGTAGATACTTACGGCGGCGCATGCCCGCACGGCGGCGGTGCGTTCTCTGGCAAGGATCCGTCCAAGGTGGACCGTTCGGCGGCCTACGCGGCGCGCTATGTGGCCAAGAACATCGTGGCGGCCGGCCTGGCGCGCCAGTGCCAGGTGCAGCTCAGTTACGCCATCGGCGTGGCCGAACCCATCAACATCACCATCTACACCGAAGGCACCGGCGTGGTGTCCGACACCGAGCTGGCCAAGCTGGTGCGCACGCATTTCGATCTGCGTCCGCGCGGCATCATCGAGATGCTCGATTTGCAGCGCCCCATCTATACCAAGACGGCGGCTTACGGCCATTTCGGCCGCAGCGAACCCGAGTTCAGCTGGGAAGCCACCGACAAGGCCCAGGCTCTTCGTCACGCGGTCTAAGGGGCTGTTGATTAAGGAAAAAAGCTGCCTCAGGCAGCTTTTTTCTTGTTTGCTGCCTATCTGCCACAAGCCTGCCGACAGCAGGGTTAAGGACGGTCAGGGATGGCGGACGATGCTATTATTTCGTCCATGAGCACCCTGAATTCCTCCCTGCCTACTGCCGACGAAGACCATCGCGTCACGCGTCGGGATTCGCCTTGCGTGGCGGTTTGTTCCACGCTGTATGACGATATCTGCCGGGGCTGCGGGCGCACCGCCATGGAAGTGGCCAACTGGGTCTTCATGGCTCAGGACGAAAAAGACCTGGTCTGGGATCGCATTACTGCCCAGGGCTATCCGCGCCGCAACAAATATTGATTTTCCCCTTTGCGTCCGCTTCCCAAGCCAGCGCAAACGAGTACAATTACCCGCATTATTCCCCATGCCCGAGGAGCGTTGCGACAAGGCCTTCAGCGTCTTGCCAGGCTCGGACCATGGATGGGTGCATCGCCGCCCTCAAGAACGACGCTCGCCACGACCTGCACGGCAGGCTGCTGGCGAGCCGCATCGCTCGCGTCGCAGTCTGCGTGCCGTATTACGGAGCCCTGCTGTGACTTTTTCTGATTACAAAATCGCCGACATTTCCCTGGCCGACTGGGGTCGCCGCGAACTGGCCATTGCCGAAACCGAAATGCCCGGCCTGATGGCCACCCGCGAGGAATTCGCCGCTGCCCAGCCCCTGAAGGGCGCCCGCATCGCTGGCAGCCTGCACATGACCATCCAGACCGGCGTGCTGATCGAAACCCTGAAAGCCCTGGGCGCCGAAGTGCGCTGGGCTTCCTGCAATATTTTCTCCACCCAGGACCATGCCGCCGCCGCCATTGCTGCGACCGGCACCCCTGTGTTCGCCGTCAAGGGCGAATCGCTGGAAGAATACTGGCAGTACACCCATGAAATCTTCAATTGGCCCGGCGAGCAGGCCAATATGATTCTGGACGATGGCGGCGACGCTACCTTGCTGTTGCACCTGGGCGCCCGCGCCGAGCAAGACCTGTCCGTGCTGGACAAGCCTGGCAGCGAAGAAGAGCGTGTGCTGTTCGCCTCCATCCGCGCCCGCCTGGAAACCGACAAGACCTGGTACTCCACGCGTCTGGCCCAGATCCAGGGCGTGACTGAAGAAACCACGACGGGGGTGCACCGCCTGTACCAGATGTCCCAGAAGGGAGAGCTGGCTTTCGCCGCCATCAACGTCAACGACTCGGTTACCAAGTCCAAGTTCGACAATCTGTATGGCTGCCGCGAATCCCTGGTGGACGGCATCAAGCGCGCCACCGACGTGATGGTCGCCGGCAAGATCGCCGTGGTGGCCGGTTTCGGTGACGTGGGCAAGGGTTGCGCCCAGGCCCTGGCCGCTTTGCGCGCCCAGGTGTGGGTAACCGAAATCGATCCGATCTGCGCCCTGCAGGCCTCCATGGAAGGCTACCGCGTGGTCACCATGGAAGAAGCTGCCGACAAGGCCGATATTTTCGTCACCGCCACCGGCAACTACCACGTCATCAACCGTTCCCATATGGAACGCATGAAAGATCAGGCCATCGTTTGCAATATCGGTCACTTTGACAATGAAATCGATGTGGCCTCAGTCGAAGACCTGGAATGGGAAGAGATCAAGCCCCAGGTGGACCACGTGATCTTCCCCGACGGCAAGCGCATCATTCTGCTGGCCCAGGGCCGCCTGGTGAACCTGGGCTGCGCCACCGGCCACCCTTCGTTCGTGATGTCTGCATCGTTCACCAACCAGACCATCGCCCAGATCGAGCTGTTCACGCGCGGCGAAGCCTACGAAACAGGTAAAGTATATGTACTGCCTAAGCACCTGGACGAAAAAGTGGCTCGTCTGCACCTGAAGAAACTGGGTGTGAACCTGACCACGCTGTCCCAGGAGCAGGCGGATTACATCAGCGTGCCGGTGCAGGGCCCCTTCAAGCCCGGTCACTACCGCTACTAAGCCTACGCCCGCGCGTCTTCGTACGCCGTTTTTTGGAGTCCTATCATGACCTTGCTACTCGTCTGGATCCTGAACGCTGTCGCCCTGCTGGTTGTCGCCTATATCCTGCCCGGCATCACCGTGGCGTCCTTTGGCTCGGCGCTTATCGCCGCGCTCGTGCTTGGCTTGCTCAATACGCTGGTCAAGCCTGTGCTGGTGCTGCTGACGCTGCCCATCACCATCGTGACTCTGGGATTGTTCCTGCTGGTGCTCAATGCGCTGGTGTTCTGGTTCGCCGGCTCCATCCTCAAAGGCTTCCAGGTCAACGGATTCTGGTGGGCGGTCATCGGGGCTTTTGTTTACAGCCTGATCTCCGGGCTGCTGTCTGGATTGTTGGTTAAATGACACTTAAGCAAACCTTGAGTCTCGAGTTTTTCCCGCCGCGCGACAGCGAGGCGCAGGAAAAGCTCGTGCGCTCGGCCAAAACCCTGATCGGCCTGAATCCGGCCTACGTCAGTGTTACTTTCGGCGCTGGCGGCTCCACACGCGCCGGCACGGTGGGCGCTGTGGAACTGTTGCAGAAGCAGGGCTTTGATGTCGCCCCGCACCTGTCTTGCATCGGCGCCAATCGCGAACAACTGGGCGAGCTGCTGGACAGCTATCGTCAGCAGGGCATACGGCGCATCGTGGCTCTGCGCGGCGATCTGCCTTCGGGTATGGGCGGCGGCGCCGGCGAACTGCGCTACGCCAGCGATCTGGTGGCGTTCATCCGTGAACGCTACCAGGACCATTTCCATGTCGAAGTGGCTGCTTATCCCGAAATGCATCCTCAAGCTACCGGCTTCGAGGACGACTTGACGCATTTCGTGACCAAAGTGAAGGCGGGCGCCCACGGGGCGATCACCCAGTACTTCTTCAACCCGGATGCGTACTTCAGTTTTGTGGAACGCGCCCAGGCCAAGGGGGTCACGGTGCCCATCATCCCCGGGATCATGCCCATCACCAACTCGGCCCAGTTGCTGCGTTTCTCTACCATGTGCGGCGCGGAAGTGCCGCGCTGGATACGCCTGCGGCTGGCCGATTTCGGCGACGATCGCGCATCCATCCGTTCCTTCGGCATCGACGTAATCTCGCGCCTGTGCCAGGATCTGCTGGACGGCGGAGCACCCGGCTTGCATCTGTACACCCTCAATGGGGCGGATGCCAGCATGGCCATCGTGCCCAACTTGAACTGGCGCTGATCAGCGTCGGCCTTAGGTGTGAAAAACCCGCCGGGTGCGAATCCGGCGGGTTTTTTTACGTTTCTTGCTGGAAACGTCAGTTCGGACCTAAGGCTTACAGTTCGGGCGCCGGTACGGCCCAGCCTTTGTCGGTCAGGATGGTGTCCAGGCGCTGGTCGTGCGCTGCGGGTTGATAGTTCGTGCCGGACAGATCGCCTACGGCCCAGGCGATGCCCACGCTGGTAAAGGCATGGCCTTGTGCTTTCAGGCCGGCGAGCGTACGGTCGTAATAGCCTTTGCCGTAGCCTATGCGGTCGCCCTGGCGCGTGTAGCCCAGGGTGGGAACCAGGACGATGTCCGGCAGCGCGGATTTTTTGGAAACCGGGATTTCGATGTCGTAGCGGCCCTTTTCCATGGGTGTGTCCGGTGTCCATTCATAGAAGGCCAGTGGCGCATCGGCCTGTTCGACGACCGGCAGGCAGATATTCAGGCCTTCTTCTTCTACCCACTGAGACAGCAGGGGACGCAGATCCGGTTCGCCCTGCACGGGCCAAAACGCGGCAATGGTCTTGGGTTCGGGACGGCCCTGCTGGCGCAGGCGTGTGCGATTGGTCGCCAGCCAGGTGAACAGGCGGCCCCGGATCAGCAGCCCGCCCCGGTTGGTGTCGATGGAGGGCTGACCGGCACGCAGGTCTTTTAGTCGCGTGCGCAGGGCGACTGCGTTATGCTCTACGTTCTGAATCATGGGTGATTTTTTAAAGGCCGTCACTATGGGTATCAATCAGCTAAAGTACCAGAAAACACGTGGCTGGGGCATGCCGCCTGCTTTCCAGCGCCCTTCGCTGAGCCCCTTGTTGCTGATGACCGCAGTCCTCGCGGGCTGTGCCGGCGCCGAGCCCCCGCAGGCCCAGGCCAATACTGCTGCCCCGGTTCAGCAGCTCGCCCTGGCTGCGCCCGCCGTGCAGCCGGCCAAAGAAGCGGCGCGTCGCTGGGATAGCCTGCCGGCGGTGCCGCCTGTGGCGCGTCAGGCCTTGATCGACTCCCGCGATGCCGTCAATGCCAAGCGCTGGACGGCACTGGATGCCCTGGCTCCTGTTGCTGCTGCCGATCCGATCCTGGGCTCTTATGCCGAATACTGGCGTTTGCGCCGCATCCTGCAGGACGACTCCCAACCTGTGCCTGATGAGCAGGTGCGCCTGTTTCTGGCCGGCAATCAAGACGAATACCTGGCCAACCGCCTGAAATCCGACTGGATTGTGGCGGCTGCGCGTGCTGGCAATTACAAGCTGGTGCGCGATCTGTGGCCTGTGGAAGCGCCGACGTCCATGGTGAAGTGCTCGGTGGCCCTGGCGCAGAATGTGGCGGGCGACGGCGTCAACGTCACCGATCTGCTGGATTCGTTTGCCCCCAGCCGCGCCTGCTGGTCGGCTCTGGATCAGTTGTATGCCCGCAAGGTTGTCAGCACCCATCAGGTCCGCGACCTGATGCGCGAAGCCCTGGAGAACGGCAAACCCGAGCAGGCCCGCCGTCTGGCTGCGATCATTTTCACGGCCCCCCAGATGAAGGATTACACCGCCCTGATGGCGTCGCCGCAGAAGTGGCTGGACCAGCAGGCCGGACGGGGCAGTGTCAATCCCGAACTGGTGGCGCTGGCCCTGTCGCGGCTGGCCCGCGGCGACCGCGAGAAGGCCGCCGCTTACATAGACCGTACCTGGGCCGGGAAGATTCCCCAGGAAAACCTGAATTGGGTCTGGGGACAGTTCGGCCTGGTCAGCGCCTTGCGCGTGGAAACCGATGCCGCCAAGTGGTATCGCCGCTCGGGCCGATCGCCCATGACCGATTACAACCACGCCTGGCAGGTGCGCGCCGAGCTGCGTGAAGCCGACATCAACTGGAAGCAAGTGGCGGCTGCCATCAACAAGATGAGCCCGGCGCAGCGCGCCGAGCCTGTGTGGGTGTACTGGCATGCCCGCGCCCAGCAGGCGCTGGGTCACAAGGAGCAGGCGCGTGCGCAGTTCCAGTCCATTGTGGGCGACCTGAATTTTTACGGCCAATTGGCGACCGAAGAGCTGGGGCTGATGCCGGCTTTGCCTCCCCAGCCTACGCCGCTGACTCCGCAGGACATGCAGGACGCGCGCACTAATGCCGGGTTGCTGCGGGCCGTCGAGCTGTTCAAGCTGGGCTGGCGTCCCGAAGCCGTGCCGGAGTGGAACTTTGCACTGCGCGGCATGAATGATCGCCAATTGCGCGCTGCCGCCGAGTTTGCCCGTGAGCAGCATATTTATGATCGTGTCGTGAACACGTCTTTGCTGACCAAGAACGAGATCGATTTCAGCCAGCGTTTCATTGCGCCTTTCGAAGGACGCGTCACCGAGCAGGCCAAATCCATCAACCTGGATCCGGCCTGGGTCTATGGCCTGATCCGGCAGGAGTCGCGCTTCATTACCGATGCGCGTTCGGGCGTGGGGGCGTCTGGGCTGATGCAATTGATGCCCGCCACGGCCCGCTGGGTGGCCAAGAAAATCGACATGGCGGACTTCTCGCCGGCTCGCGTGAATGAATTCGAAGTCAATACGGTATTGGGCACGAACTATCTGAACATGGTGCTGGGCCAGTTGGGCGGCTCGCAGGTGCTGGCCTCGGCCGGCTATAACGCCGGCCCGGGTCGGCCCATTCAGTGGCGCTCGCGCTTGAACGGCACGGTGGAAGGCGCCATCTTTGCGGAAACCATTCCGTTTACTGAAACGCGTCTGTACGTCAAGAACGTGTTGTCCAATGCGACCTATTACTCCATGTTGTTCAGCGGCCAGCCGCAATCGCTGAAGGCCAGACTGGGTGCGATCAGCCCTAGCGGCGTCTCCGCGACGGCTCTGCCCTGATGGCGCAGCTCGTATTGGACGAGCGTCAGCAAACCGCGCTGGCTGCCATCATGGGCCGTCCGGATCCGGTGCTGGACGGGTTGGATGTTTACGTGGTGGGCGGCGCGGTGCGTGACGCCTTGCTGGATCTGCCTGCCGGAGACCGAGATTGGGTTGTGGTCGGGGCGCGTCCTGAAGACCTAGCCGAGCGCGGCTTTGTGCCGGTGGGCGGGGACTTCCCTGTTTTCTTGAATCCCCGCACCAAGGAAGAGTTTGCTCTGGCTCGCACAGAGCGTAAGTCCGGGAGAGGCTACAAAGGCTTTACGTTCTATACCGGCACGGACGTGAGCTTGGCGGATGACCTGCGGCGCCGTGACTTGACCATCAATGCCATGGCGGTGGACAAGCAGGGGCGTCTGCACGATCCTCTGAACGGTTTTGCCGATTTGCAGGCTCGACGGCTGCGCCATGTGGGCACGGCGTTCAGCGAGGATCCTGTGCGTTTGCTCCGTCTGGCTCGCTTTGCCGCACGGTTTACGCAGTTCGACGTCGCTGACGATACCTGGGCCTTGGCGCGGGAGTTGGTCGAGCAAGGCGAAGTGGATGAGCTGGTGCCTGAGCGTGTCTACATGGAACTGGCCAAAGGGCTGGCGGCGGCGCGTCCGGCACGTATGTTTGAGGTCTTGAGGCAAGTAGGCGCGCTGGAGCGCATCATGCCGGGCCTGCTCTATACCGATGAGGTCGGGGAGCGCGTGCAGGCGGCTTGCGATCGCGGCCTGCCCATGGCGGGACGCTTCGCGGTCTTGTGTCATCTGTCGGGTGATCCTGCCCAGGTGGCGTCTCAGGTTCGCGCTCCGTCTGAATGGAAAGACCAGGCCCGCCTGTTGCTTTTGTTACTGGATAGCCCGGCTTTGTCCCGACCGCGTGAGCAGGTGGATGCAGCGCTGGCCACCATGGAACAAGCGGATGCCCTGCGAAAACCGGCCCGTTTTGCCGAATTGCTGGCGGCGGCAGGCTGTTTGCGAGATGTGCCGATGGCGGATTGGGAGCACTTGTGTCAGGCCATGGCGGGTGTAGACGCCGGAGCCGTGGCGGCCGCTTACAAAAAAGATCCGTCCCGAATCCGCGATGCCGTACGTGCTGCACGGTTGGAGGCGATGAAACAGGCGGCGTGACAAAAGACGATGGGCCTGAATGCCTGATGCGTGGCGCTTTTCAGGCAGGCTGTACGAACGTGCTTACGTTCTTTACAGCCGGTCCCGCCTGTCCCCGTTCATATTGCCCATCAGGGGCGAGGCCATGTGTCGGCCAAGCAGCAGCACTTTGAACAATTCACCCATTTCGGCCTCGGACAGCAGTTTGTTGGCCGAGGACATGGTGTGCGCCCATTGCTGCTGTGCGGCGGGGGCTGGGTCTTCGGGCGGACTGGCCAGGTAGTTGGTGATGCCGCAGTTCATCAGGAAGCGAGCCTGCGTGGTGTAGCCCAGTACGTCCAGGCCGCCTTCCAGGGCGGCGTCGGCCATGGCGGTAAAGTCCACGTGGGTAGTGATGTCCTGCAGGCCGGCCAGCACCAGGGGTTCGGCATGGGCCAGGTGGCGGAAATGGCACATCAGCGTGCCCTGGCTGCGCTGAGGGTGGTAGTACTCGTGGCGCGGGAAGCCGTAGTCCACCAGAATGGCGGCGCCGCGTCGCAGCCAGGTTCCCATGCTGCGCACCCAGGCCTCGGCCTGGAGATTGATTTCCGACAGGTAGAAGGGGCTGGGCTCGACGCGTTCTGCCACGAGCTGCGCCAGGTGTTCCGGGGCGGGGCGGGTGGCCAGGTAAAAAGGGGCGGGCAGGCCGGCGGCTGTGGCGCTGTCGGCGGCGACCACCCCGACTTCCAGGACCTGTTCATCCTGGCTGAAGGTGAACAGGCTGGCCGGCATGGCGTCCAAGACTTCGTTGGCGATGACACAGCCTTTGAATTCGGTGGGAGCAGAGTCCAGCCAGTTGATGCGGGCTTGCAGCGGCGCCAGGCGCTGCTGCTGGCGCTGACGCAGGTCGGGCGACACTTCCAGAATGGAGTAAATGGGATCGATGTCGTGCCGGCGCAGTTCGGTGATCAAGGCCTCGGCCAGTGCCCCGCTGCCTGCGCCAAATTCCAGGATGGACACAGACTGGCTGCCGTACAGAATCTGCGACACCTGGCGGCTGAGCGTCCGGGCGAACAGGGGGGACATTTCCGGAGCGGTCGTGAAGTCGCCCGTGGGCAGGTTGCTGCCGAACTTGGTGCTGCCGCCGGTGTAGTACCCCAGTCCGGGTGCGTACAGGGCATGATGCATCCACTGGTCGAATGGCAGGAAGCCGCCTTCTTCGTCGATGCGATCCAGCAGATAGGCATTGACGCGATCCAGATGCGCCTTGAGCTCGTCCGACAGGGGCGGCAGACCGTGGGGCAGGGCGGGGGCGGACAATACGTTCATGGCGTCAGTGTGGCGTGTCGTTGGGCGAAGAGGAGTCGGCGTGCGAGCGGGCGTTGCGGTCGCGGGATATCTGTTGCAGCGCGCGCAACATGCCGATCAGCATGCCGATCAGGATGGAGGCGGCAGCGGCCAGAATGAAGTTGCCGAAAATGATCCAGAGAGGCAGGCACAGCACGGCCATCAGCAGGACGGGCTTGCGCAGCAAGGTCTTCATAAGCCGTCGCAAAAAAGGGGATGGAAACGTCTTTGATTGTAGCCCAGGCCGGACTGCATTCCGATGACAGGGGCATCCTGCGCTACCATGGGCGTTTTTATCCGGATAACGAGGGAGATGATGATGAAAGACACCGGAGACGCCAGCGCCTGGATGCGGCAGTGGGCGCACCTGATTGCCAATCCGGGCACGGTGCTGGATGTGGCCTGCGGGCGGGGGCGCAATGCACGCTGGCTGGCCGGGCGCGGGAATACGGTGATCGGCGTGGATCGAGACCCCGACGCCGTGGCCGCCTGCGCCTCCAGCGGTGAAATCATTCAGGCTGACATCGAAAATGGTCCATGGCCGTTTGCCGGGCGCCGTTTTGATGCGGTGGTGGTCACCAAGTACCTGTGGCGACCGTTGATGCCGACCATTCTGGAAAGCCTGGAGCCGGGCGGCGTGTTGATCTATGAAACGTTCGGGATAGGCAACGAGCGCTACAACACGCCGCGAAATCCTGATTTTCTGTTGCAGCCGGGCGAGCTCTTGCGCTGGTGCGCTGATCTGGACATCGTGGCCTACGAGCACGGCTTCCAGGCCAGTCCGGATCATATCGTGCAGCGCATCGTGGCCGTGCGACCACGCGATGACAGCGGATCTTTCAGTTCATACCTGATCAATCCTGATGCGCCGGCTGGCAGCTTGTGCCGCTGATTCAGACCAGGTAATGAAATAGGCTGTGGCAGCAATCGAGTGGCATGGATGATGGGGGGGCTTTTGCCATCTTCTGCTTTGTATGAATCAACACTGGTTTGTATCAGGGGTGGCTACTACACCTGGCCTTGCTCTGCAGGGCAGACTGCTGACAAATCCTCGCGTACAAGTGTCATGCCAGTCCCTTAAGTGTGGGCTGGCTTTTTTTTGCATTGCGTTCGGATGGCCGATGTTCATTGCAAAACTGGTTTCTATAGGCGCCTTGAGCGGCTCGAAGTCTCGATTGTATCGATTTTGGCCGCCGGACTTACCTTCTTCGATGGCGTTTCTGCGCTGGTTCAACGAACGAACGCTACATGGAGATGTGTTCGCTCCACGATCTGAATATATGCTTGGGCGTAACAGTGAGTGTTTGTCAGCAGTCTGAGACCGATTCATATCGGTCTCTATTTATTCACGCTCGAGTTTCTATCTGAGTCGCACTTCCTTGAAAGCGCTGCATGGTGGCCATCGTTCTTTCTAGCATTTCTAATGTTTTTTCATCGTTTTTTGATCGAGCGCCTACCATTCCATTGCTTATTTTTTCAATAAAATTGATCTTTTCATGACTGAGTTCGCTGGTGTGGCCATCTACAGGGATTCTTATTGTCATTGCCAGGAAAGGAAGGCTTTCGTCTAAAGATATTTCTCCATTTTCTATTTGGCTGTTCATCCAGTTGAACATTTCAATGCTCGACATATTGGTGAAGTCGGTTCTTTTTGTCTCTGTGTGTGTTTTTCTGGCGGTGGTAATGGCTGTGGCTAGTGTGTTGGAGAATTTTTCATTGTCGACAGTGTGTTTTTTAGAATTATTATTTGTGTAGCTGTGATGGTTGTCTAGACTAATTTTCATGGTTCTGCACCTCGATTAAACATTGCTGTGAATGAAGTGGTGCCAAGGGGCTATTTTTTTATTTTGCCGTTAGATCAATCATTTAAATTAAAAATTAAAGCTTGTTTTTTGTGCTTGTTCTTTGTTTTTATTTTGATTTTCTTTATAAGCAAATTAAATTTGTTATTTTTTTCAATAAATGAATTTTTTTGATTATTTATGTCCTGATAATTAGGACTTTTGAACCTCTAGCAAGAAAATTACAGCAGGTAACTGCGCGCTAGCATGGACAGGGCCACCAGGGCGGTCAGCAGGGAGAATCCCTGCTGCAGTCGCTCCTGAGGTATGCGGGGCGCGAGCTGGCGGCCCAGAGCCATGCCGGCAATGGCGGCGGCCACGAAGACCCAGCCGCTGCTCGGGATGACGGCGCCCTGGGCCAGGCTGATGGCCGAGGCGCTCAGAGAGATCAGTGCGATCAGCATCAGCGATGTTGCCACGATGCTGTGCATGCTCAGATTGCTGAAGCGCTTGAGCGCCGGCACGATCAGAAAGCCCCCGCCTACACCTAGCATGCCGGAAAACAGGCCGGCGACGGCGCCGATGCCGGCCAGCGTGGCGGTGCCGGCGCCGGTCCAGCGCAAGCGGCCGGTATCGGGGTTCAGGCGGCATGGGGGCAGATGATCGATCCGTTCGGCGGGGCGGCGCAGCATCTTGCTGGCGATCCACAGCATGATCAGGGCAAACAGGGTGATCAGTAGCTTTTCCGGTAGGGCCTGACTGATACGCAGGCCCGCAGAAGTCAGCAAAGCGCCCATGATGGCCATGAAGAGAGCGGCTCGGTAGCGCACAATGTGCTTGTACAGGCCGTCCAGCGCGCCCACCAGGGCGGCAGCGCCCACGGCCAGCAGCGCGACCGGGGTGGCGGCCGTCATGCTGTACCCCAGGCCCAGCACCAAGGCAGGAACGGCCAGAATGCCGCCTCCCGCGCCGGTCAGGCCCAGCGACAGGCCGGTCAACATACCCAGAAGGATTGCAAGCGCCATAAGCTCAAGCGAGCAGGCCCGGAGCCCGGGCCTGCATTCGCCCAAAAAGAAGAAATTCCGATACTGAAATTGTACCTTTTTAACTTCTTTTGGCTATTAGCTTATTTTTAATAGTTATTTAAGGCATATCCAATTGCGCATCAACCCGAGTTGCGCAAGCCTGCCGCTATCCCGTTGATGGTCAGGTGGATGACGTGCTGTTTGTTCACGCCGTTGCGTATGGTCTTGCGGGCTTTCTCGCTTTGGCTGCGGTGGCGGCGCAAGAGCTCGACCTGGAGGTGGTTCAAGGGATCGATGTAGGCAAAGCGTTCGGCCAGGGCGTCCTGCAAGGCTTGGTCCTTGGCCAGCAGCTCGTGGCCGGTGACCTGGCGGAACATTTCCACGGTCAGGTGGAATTCGTGGCGGATCTGCTTGAAGACGTGTTCGCGTAAGGTCTCGTCCTTGACCAGTTCGGCATACTTGGCGGCAATGTCCAGGTCCGTCTTGGCCAACACCTGCTCCATATTGGACAGCAGAGTGCGGAAGAAGGGCCAGTCCCGGGCCATCTGTTGCAATTGGTCCAGGCGTTGCTGACGCGTCAGCGTATCGTCGGGCACGCCGTATTCCAGGTAACGGCTCAGCGCCGTGCCCACGCCGTACCAGCCGGGAATGGGCAGACGGCATTGCGCCCAGGAAAAGCTCCAGGGGATGGCGCGCAGGTCTTCGATGCGCTGATTGGGTTTGCGGGAGGAGGGACGCGAACCGATGTTCAGGCCGGCGATTTCCTGAATGGGCGTGGACTGGAAGAAATACTGGTCGAAGTGTTCGGTGCCGTAGACCAGTTGGCGATAGCTCTGATGGGCCTGTTCGGACATCCAGGCCATGGCCTGGCCGTAGGCGGCCAATTGCTCGTCGTCGCTGGGGCGGCCATGGCTGCGGCTGCCCAGGCTGGCTTCCAGCGTGGCGGCCACGAACAGCTCCAGGTGCCAGCGTCCTACGTCGGCATCCTTGTAGCGGCCCTGGATCATTTCACCTTGTTCTGTCAGACGGATCTGGCCGTTCACGGTGCCGGGCGGCTGAGCCAGGATAGCGTCGAAGCTGGAACCGCCTCCACGGCCTACCGAACCGCCGCGGCCATGGAACAGGCGCAGGCGCACCTTGCGGCGCGCGAATACCTGCGCGAATTCGCGCTCGGCGCGGTACAGCGTCCAGTTCGAGGTCAGGTAGCCGCCGTCTTTGTTGCTGTCCGAATAGCCCAGCATCACTTCCTGGACGCTGTCCTGGGCCTGACGCACACGTTGGCGGATTTCCGGCATGTCCAGCCATTCCTGCATGATTTCGGGACCGCGCTCCAGGTCGGGTATGGTCTCGAACAGAGGGACGACCATCAGGCCTTGCTCGTCGGGGTGGCTGGAGCCGGGCACGATCAGTCCGGTTTCTTGTTGCAGCACCAGTACTTCCAGCAGATCGCTCAGGGTTTCGGTGTGCGACACGATGGTCTGTTCGATGGCGCGTGCACCGAAGCGGCGACGGCACTCGGCGGCTTTGCGCAGAATGGATAGTTCTTTCTCGGTTTCCTCCGAGTAGTGGAACCAGGGCGAGACCAAAGGCCTGTGATGGCGCAATTCCGAGCGCAGCAGCGTGATACGGTCTTCTTCGGACAGGTGGCGGTAACTGACGGGTTCGTCGTTGAACTCGGTGCCGGCCACGCGGAAAAGTTCATCCAGCACGCGCTCGTGCACGTCCGAGCTTTGCCGTAGATCCAGGGTCGCCAGGTGAAAGCCGAATACCTCGGTCGCCTGGATCAAAGCATTCAGGCGCAGTCCGGCAATCGCGCCGCCCTTGTTGTCAGCCAGGGAGTCGGCGATGACCTGCAATTCGGCGGCAAATTCTTGCGCGGTGGCGTAGGGCTCGGCCGCGTAGGTGGGACGATCGGCCAGTTCGCGGCCCAGCAGGCCTTGAGCCGTGCTGGCCAGGCGCGCGTAGACATGGATGAAGCTGCGGCGGTAGGGTTCGTCCAGGCGGTGGGGCGAGGGATCCTGGCTGCGGGCCGACAAGGCGGCCAGATCTTTGCTGACGCGGCTCAGGCCGTCGGAGACGGAGATTTCCGTGCCCAGCAGTCGGATCTGCTCCAGGTAATGGCGCAGCACGCAGGTGGATTGCCGCAGCACGGCCTGCTCCACGGTTTCCGGGCCGACATTGGGATTGCCGTCTCGGTCGCCGCCGATCCAGCTTCCCATGCGCAGGAAAGCGGGCAGGGGGCGGGCCTTCTGATCCAGCAGGTTCTTGCGCGGCTTGTCCAGCAGCCGGTCCAGGTCGCTGTAGAGCTGCGGAATGGTGGGCAGGAACGTGGAGCCGTAATAGGCCAGGGCATTGTCGATTTCGTCCAGCACGGTCAGCCGGTGCTCGCGCAGCATGCGCGTCTGCCACAGCAGGGACACCAGGCCGGTCAGTTTTTCCTGGATGCGGGCGGCCTGCATGCCGGTGGCGTCGTGGTCCAGGCGATGCAGTTCGGCGGCAATGGCCATATGCACGGCCAGCGTGCTCTGGCGCTGTACTTCAGTGGGGTGAGCCGTCAGAACCGGCATGACGCAGGCTTGCTGCAGGTAGCGGCGGATTTTGCGCGCGCTCAGGCCTTCGTCCATCAGCGTCTGGATGGCGTGCTCCAGGCTGCCGGGCAATTGTTCCGGGCTGTGCTCCAGGCGACGCCGGTTCTGGTCGCGGTCTTCGGCGATGTTGGACAGGTGCAGGAAATATGCGAAGGCTCGCGCTACTGAGCGCGCCTGGGTATCGCTCAGCGATGGGATGTCGTGCTCCAGGATGCGGGCCTGCCGCGGATCGTGTTCGCGCCGAAAGCCGACGGCGGCCCGGCGCAAGGCCTCGATCAGAGTGAAGGTGGCCTTTCCCTCGCTGTCTCGGATGACTTCGCCCAGGGCCTTGCCCAGAAAGCGGATGTCCTGGCGGAGCAGGTTGGAAAGGTCAGGCGCGGCCTGCGGCATGATACGTCTCCTGTGGTCAGTTGATGTTTTTGCAGCATACGGGCTGGAGACGGGCGTTGGGATACGAGGAGCAGTATGATGGTCACAAGCCCCCGGCGCGCACAAAGCGTCTCCGGACGATTATCATAGACATCTTTACACAGTTTTTTTGCCCAGAGATCAGTAATGCCTCAATATCGCTCCCGTACGTCGACCCACGGTCGCAACATGGCCGGCGCGCGTGCCCTGTGGCGCGCCACCGGTATGAAAGACGACGATTTCTCCAAACCCATCATTGCGGTGGTGAATTCGTTCACTCAATTCGTGCCGGGCCACGTGCACCTGAAGGACATGGGGCAGCTGGTCGCTCGCCAGATCGAAGCCGCCGGCGGCGTGGCCAAGGAATTCAACACCATCGCCGTGGATGACGGCATCGCGATGGGCCACGGCGGCATGCTGTATTCGCTGCCCTCGCGCGAACTCATCGCCGACTCGGTCGAATACATGGTCAATGCGCATTGCGCCGACGCCATGGTGTGCATTTCCAATTGCGACAAGATCACCCCCGGCATGCTGATGGCCGCGTTGCGGCTGAACATCCCCGTGGTGTTTGTCTCCGGCGGCCCCATGGAAGCAGGCAAGGTCTATTCGCCCGACGGCAAGACCGTGGTTCAGAAGCTGGACCTGGTGGATGCCATGATCCAGGCGGCCGATCCCAATATCTCCGACGAACAGGCTGAAAGCGTCGAGCGCAGCGCCTGTCCGACCTGTGGCTCCTGCTCGGGCATGTTCACCGCCAACTCCATGAACTGCCTGACCGAGGCGCTGGGCCTGTCCCTGCCCGGCAACGGCTCCATCGTGGCTACGCACGCCCGCCGCCGCGGTCTGTTCGAGCGCGCCGGCAGCCTGATCGTGGATCTGGCCAAGCGCTACTACGAGCAAGACGACGAATCCGTTCTGCCGCGCAGCATCGCCAATTTCAGCGCCTTCGAAAACGCCATGACCCTGGACGTGGCCATGGGTGGCTCCACCAACACGGTGCTGCACCTTTTGGCTGCCGCCCAGGAAGCCGGCGTGGATTTCACCCTGGCCGATATCGACCGCATCTCGCGCCGCGTTCCCTGCCTGTGCAAGGTGGCGCCCGCCACCCCCGAGTACCACATGGAAGATGTCCACCGCGCCGGCGGCATCATTGCCATCCTGGCCGAGCTGGGACGCGCTGATCTGCTGAATCTGGACGTGGGTAACGTGCACAGCGGCACACTGCGCGAAGCCATCACGCGCTGGGATGTCAAAGGCGATAACGTCAAGGCGGTCAGCGACTTCTATCGTGCGGCCCCCGGCGGCATCCCCACTCAAGTGGCATTCAGTCAGGATCGCTATTACGAAACCCTGGACACGGATCGCGCCGGCGGTTGTATCCGCGACAAGGCCAATGCCTATTCGCAGGACGGCGGTCTGGCCGTGCTGTACGGCAACCTGGCCGTCAACGGCTGCGTCGTCAAGACGGCGGGCGTGGACGAAAGCATCCTGACCTTTACCGGCACGGCGCGCGTCTACGAAAGTCAGGACGATTCCGTGGCTGCCATTCTGGGCGGCGAAGTTAAGGCTGGCGATGTGGTCATCATCCGCTACGAAGGCCCCAAAGGTGGCCCCGGCATGCAGGAAATGCTCTACCCCACGTCCTACCTGAAGTCCATGGGCCTGGGCAAAAGCTCGGCCCTGCTGACCGACGGTCGTTTCTCCGGCGGCTCTTCCGGTCTGGTCATCGGCCACGCTTCGCCCGAAGCGGCCGAGGGCGGCAACATCGCCCTGGTGCAGGATGGCGACACCATCGAGATCGATATCCCCAACCGCCGCATTCACCTGGCCATCTCCGACCAGGAAATGGATGCTCGCCGTGCTGAAATGCAGTCGCGTGGCGCCAAGGCCTGGAAGCCGGTCAATCGTGAACGCGTCGTGTCGCAGGCTCTGAAAGCCTATGCCGCTCTGGCTACATCCGCTGACCGCGGCGCTGTGCGCGACGTGTCGCAACTGGATCGTTAAGCCAGACCGTCCGATAGAAAATCCCCCTGTCGCAGAAGCGGCAGGGGGATTTTTTTATCTTGCGGGTTTGTGTTGCCCCCGGTATCGAGACATTGCCTTGCCGCAGGGCATGGGCCAGTGCAGCAGTGGCGCAACAGGTTCTAGACCTGCTTCAGATCAATACGCAGCACGCTGTCCAGCGCGCCCTTGCGGGCGTCGGCGTGCTTATCGCCATGGGGCGCCTTGATCGTGACGAACAAGGTTTGGCCGTCGGCGCTCAGCGACAGGCTGTTCGGGTGTACAGGAGCGTCAATACGCTGCTTGATGGCCAGGCTGTTGGCATCCACGATGGTAACGGCGCCAACGCCGTCTGGATGCTCGCGATCCACGCCGCGGTTGGTCAGTACAATCTCCTGGCGCGCGGGGTTGTAGACCACGTCCAGCAGTCCCAGGCCGATTTCCACGGTATTGAGTACCTTGCCGCTGGTGGTGTCGAATACATAGAGCTTGCCGGTGTTGGCGTCGGCGGCGTAGAGCTTCTGGCCATCGCTGTTCAGGGCGATATTGACGAAGAAGTGGCGCGAATCCTCGCGTTTGGCGCCTACGGCGTCACCGGTGCTGAATCGCTGCTCAACAGTGCCCGATGCAGGGTTGATGACGGCGATTTCGTCTTTTCCGCCTTGGCCTACGTACAGGCGCTTGGTTTTCGAGTCGTAGGCAGCGCCGGCTGGCCACATGCCCACATTGGCGATGTTGTGCACTAGGCGGCCTTGCGCGCCGTCCACAATCCAGACGCGGCCTGGCTCGGAGGGGTTCGTGACGAAGATGCGGTTGTCCTGCTCATCCACGATGACCTTGCGGGTGTGCTCGTAGCCGCCCTTGGGTGTGGCCTTGCCCAGTTGGATGGTGTGCTTGATGGCGCCGTTGCGGCTGTCCAGAGCCGTCAGTGAGCCGTCCAGTGTATTGCCGATGTACAGGGTGTGAGTGCGCGTATTCAGGCCCAGGGCAAAAGCGCGGCGCGGCAACTGGATGCGCTGGGATTCGCGCAAGGTGTCCTGATCCAGAACATGGACGTAGCCGGGAGTGCGGTCTTCGAAAACCGGCGTGGCCGCCACGAACAATTGCTTGCTGTCGGGGGCGGCCAGGACTTCGTAGGCGCCGGCGATGATGTCCTGGCGGAATGACGGCTGCGAGCCGGCCGCTGCCGCAGTTTGGACAGGGGCCGCGTTCTGCGCCGTCGGCGGAGTCTGGCAGGCGCTCAGCAAGAGCGCGCCCAGCACAGAGGCGAACAGCATCTTCAGCGGGACAGGGCGTTTCGAGGTCATGGATTTCCTTTTCAAAAGGTTGTTGTAAGGGGCCAAAGAACGGATGGCTTATTAATAAAGACGTTTGAGACACCTGAATCCCGTAATCGGAAGGGCGTCTTGCAGATTTACCAGCGATAGCGCAAGGTGGCTTTCACACTGCGCTGGTAGCCATACCAGCACCACTCTTCCGACGTGCACGAACTGATATTGCGCGTGTCGAAAAGGTTGGAGACATTCAGCGCCACGTCCATGCCTTTCAGGGCAGGGCTGGCCCGGCCCAGGTCATAGTCCAGGGCCATATCCACCAGCGTACTGGCCGGGACTTTGAAGTTGTTGTAGGAGCCGCCGTAGCTGGTGCCGCGATAGCGCAGCCCAGCGGCCATGCCCAGCCCGCTGAGCGGGCCGGACTGGAGCTGGTAGCGCGCCCAGACCGAGGCCTGGTGCTTGGGCGTGCCGTAGGGCGTCATGCCTTCCAGGCTGGGGCGGCTGGGGGTGGCGTTGTCCTTGGTGTATTCGTTGGCGATGTAGGAATAGTTAGCAATCAGGCTCAGTCCCTGGGCAAATTCGCTGCGGGCTTCCAGCTCCAGGCCTTGAGTGCGTACTTCGCCCGTCTGTTCCTGGCATTTGGAGCCGACGCAGCCGGGGATGGCGGTCAGCATATTTTTGCGGCGGATGTCGAACAGTGCGGCCGAATACAGGGAGCGGGTGCCGGGCGGCTGGTACTTCACGCCGACTTCAAATTGCTCGCCGCGCAAGGGGTCGAATGGCTTGTCTTGTGCGTCCGTGCCCGACTGCGGCTCGAACGATTCGGCATAGCTGAAGTAGGGGGCGACGCCGTTGTCGAAGTTATAGATCAGGCCCGCCCGTCCGGTGAAGGCTTTGGAGCGGGTTGCTGAGGGCGTGATTGCGCCGTTGCTCAGGCTGCGCGCCTCCGATACGGTGCGCGCCCAATCATAGCGCCCGCCCAGCAGCAGCGACCACTTGTCGATCTGGATCTGGTCCTGCAGGTAGATGCCGGTGTGGTATTGGCGCTGGCGGGTGTCGCTGATCCAGTTCACCGGGCCTATAGGCTGCCGGTAATCGGGATTGAAAATATCCAGCGGGGGGGCGGCATCGAAGCTGCTGGCCAGGGTGTCCGATTGCAGGTGGGCGAAGTCCACGCCGGCTACCAGCGTGTGATCCAGCGCACCAGTCGAAAAACGGCCCTGGATATTGTTGTCCAGCGTGTAGCTGTCCATGTTGACGTCCGTGCCGCCCTTGCTGCGCTTCAGATAGCGGTAGCTGCTGTCGCCGGGCAGATAGCCGTTGGAATAGACGCTGCGGTAGATACCTTCGGCATGCAGGTAGCGCGCTTGCGAACGCACGGTGACGGCAGGATTGAATCGATGCTCGAATTCGTAGCCGATGGACTGATGGCGGCGGTCGCTGGTTTCGAAGTCGGCGTCGCCGTCATAGAAGTCCGGATCCAGGCGGATGCCATCGGGGGCGTCGAACACGCTGCGTATGCCGGGCACCGACCCATAAGACCCCATGTGGGGATCGCGCTGGAAGTTTGCCAGCAGTGTCAGGCGGGTGTCGGCCGTGGGCTGCCAGGTCAGCGCCGGCGCAATGAAATAACGCTCTTCGCGGGTCTCGTTGATCTGGCCGTTGGATTTGTAGATGGAGCCTGTCAGGCGGTACAGCCATTGTTCGTCTTTATCCACGGCGCCCGAGAAATCCATATTTGCGCGGCGGTAATGGTGATCGCCCAGTTGCAGTTCTACTTCGTTCAGGCGCTCGCGGGTGGGGCGCTTGCTGATCTGGTTCACCACGCCGCCCGGGCCGCCTTGACCGAACATGACAGAGGATGGTCCCTTCAGCACATCCACGCGCTGCAAGCGATAGGCGTCAGTTTGAGGTAAGGCGTCGCGCGAGCCGAATACGCGCATGCCGTCCAGCAGCGTGGTGGCGGAAAATCCGCGCACATTGAACTGATCCAGGCGGGAGGCCACCGCACCGCGTGTTTCGGGCGCGACGCCGGAGGTATAGCGCAGAACTTGGTTCAGGGTCTGCGCGCCTTGTTCGCGCATCTGGTCTTGCGTGATGACGGAAATAGATTGGGGGATTTCGATGATGGGCGTGTCGGTCTTGGTGGCCGTGACGCTGTCCTGTGCGACGTATCCGACCGCGTCCTGCTGTCCGGAGCTTTTGACGGTGATGGGCGCCAAGGTGGCGCTTTCGTCCGAGTGTTGAGCCTGGGCCGTGCCGAACATGGACAGCAGGGTCAGGGCGATGCAGGTCTGAGTCGACGGACGGGACGGCAAAGGCACAGAATACCCCTATAAATATTAATGATAATAATTCGCATTAGCTTTTTATTATCAGAAAATTCTGGGTAATGAGCAATGGGGAAATCGTAAAAGGGCAATCGTGATGTGAATGAAACAGCGAGCGTCGGAGCATGAAATCAAAAAAAACCCGCCGTAAGGCGGGTTCGAAAAGGGCTCAGTCCAACTTCAGCCCGTCGTTCGGTCCCATTCCGAAGCGCTCTTTCCAGGCTTCAAAGACGGGCTGCTTATCGGGCAAGGGCATGTGCTCCACCGTGATGCCCTGATCGCCGAACTGGCGCTGCATGCGCTCGTACAGGTGCGCCGTGGACCAGCCATACGGGGCGCCAGCATCGTCGCCCGCGCAGTAGACCACGCGATCCACGCCGGCGGCGATCATGGCCGACATGCACATGGCGCAGGGAATGCCGCTGGCATACATGGTAGTGCCGGGGTGGCTGCTTTCGCGCCATTGACGGCTGGCATTGCGCAGGGCCTGGATTTCGGCATGGGCGGTAGGGTCGTGGTCGATATAGGTTTCGTTCACGCCCTCGGCCAACACCTGTCCGTCGCGCACCAGCACGGCCCCGAAGGGTTGGCCGCCACGCGCCACATTCTCTTCCGCGATGCGGATTGATTGCATCAGATAGTCTTTATCGTTCATGGTTGACTCCTTGAATTACCACAGTTCCCCGTTGCGGATCTCTTTGAGCAAGATCCCCACCAGGAACAGCAGAGTGCCTCCGACGCCAGCGATGGCGCCAATGATGACGAGGCTGAAAATGGACTGATTGAAGTTCAGGACGAATTCGGTCATGTTGGTCTCCAGGCGGCTTAGCGGCCGGCAGGCTCGTGGTCCAGTTGACGCCATTGGAAGGCGCGATTCGGATTCATCAAGGTGCTCAGGTAGACCACCAGTCCCGAGAGCACGGCCGACACGATGGCGGCGGCGTAGGGCGAAATCCAGAAGTAGGCGGCCAGTCCGGCGACGGTGCCCAGCAGCATCGCCCAGAAGGCCGAGCTTTGATTGGTTTCGCGGGTATAGATGCCGAAGACGATGGGCCAGATCATGGCGGCCACGGCGGGGCCGGTCAAGAGCAGCACCAGGTACATGGATTCGTAGGGGTTCCAGGCAATGGCGGCGGTCACGATCGCCAGGACGATGATGGCGTAGCGCACGTAGCGTTGTACCGTCTGATCGCTGGCCTGGGGATTGATCACGCCACGATAAATGTCATTGACGATCAGGCCGGCGGCGCCGGTCAGCAGCGAGCTGACGGTGGAAGCCAGGGCGGCGTAGATGATGATCAGCACCAGCACGGCTCCGCCTGCGCCCATGATCTGGGACACCACGACGGGGAAAATCATGTTCACCTGGGGGATGCTGTACTTCTGGCTGATGGCGATGAACGCCAGAGAGCCGGCCACGATGGGTACGGCAAACCAGATCAGGCCGGCCAGCACGAAGGAGCGCGATGCCGTGCGTTCGCTGGAGGCATAGA
Source organism: Pseudomonadota bacterium (assembly GCA_023439305.1). GTDB lineage: Bacteria > Pseudomonadota > Gammaproteobacteria > Burkholderiales > Burkholderiaceae_B > Alcaligenes. Next base: position 97,434 of record JAEXOO010000042.1, on the reverse strand, counting down.
CGCGCTGCCACCAGATGTTGCTATGGAAGATCTCGCCGCAGCCGAACAGGAAGTTGCCGCCGACGAACATCAGGCCGGCGGCGGTCAGGATGTTCAATGTGGACGGACGCAATTCGGCGGTCTGGGTATAGATCTGGCTCAGGTCGAAATTCCAGTAGGACCAGGCGGCTACCGCGAACAGCGTGCCCAGAATGATCAGGCTGAGCAGGAAGTCGGTGGCCAGGATGGCCTTCAGGCCGCCTTTCAGGGTGTAGTAGGTGCAGACGGCCATGATGGTCAGCATGCCGATCTTGTAGTCCACCCCCGACAGCGCCTGCAGCAAAATGCCGCCGGCCATGGCCTGCGTCACCAGAAAACCCAGGAAGTAGTACACGGCCAGGACCAAGTACAGTTTCCAGGCCAGGTCGCCGTAGCGGCGGCGGATGAATTCGCCGCTGGAATAGCCCTGGGGCATCAGCCGTTTGATCCGGCTGGCCAAGGGGGCGAACATGGCCAGCGACAAGCCCATGGTACTGATGGCCAGCGAGCCGATCAGGCCCACGTTATAGGCGAGCTCGGGAGCGGCCATGGTGGTGTTGCCCGTGATCCAGGCCGCTACCAGCGTAGCCGTGCCCAGCGCCAGACCCACATTGCGTCCTGCATACAGGAAGTCGTTGGCATTCTTGACGTGGCGCTTGCTCACGTAGACGCCGAAGCCCAGGATCATCACGGACATCAGTCCGATGATAGCCAGGGCCAGGCCGGGAGAAATGAAAGTCGTCTCCATGGCTACTGCTCCTTGACGATGCCGTCTTCACGCTTGTAGCGGAAGTAGTTGCGCATGATGTACCCCACCAGCAGCAGCGAGGTTCCCGCCCCGAGGGCAAAAATGAAAATTGCCAGGCCGTATTCGGACATAGCCGTCTCCTCCACGCCTGTATCGGCGCGTTTTCTTGGTTCACATGGAAAGGACGCGTGCATCGCCGGGGCGATGCAGCGCTTCAGCGTGGCCAGCCGGCAGGCGCCGGTCAGGCATCACGTTCTTGTGTCTCCGGCAGGCCCATTCTGCGTTATTGTTGTCGGCGTTACGGAGCTAACTTTATCTGATGGAAGTGCATCAGATTGTGCAATTTTTCATTCGATAATGTATACAACCATGTGTCGAATTATAGGCATAAAGTAGTTTTCCGACACTAGCGTTTTCCCTAGATCCCTGTGAGCATGAGCTTCGGAACCTGGACGTTATCGAGATTCCAAGCCTGGTTTCGTATTTTTCAACGTATCTATCTTTCCTGAACAAGAGCTGACATTCTGATGTTGCTGTTATATAGTGCTTGAAGTTGATCGAAAATTGGATACGATTTAATTTATTTATTGGATACAAGATGAACAGGAAAATATCACTCGACCCGGTGCTGAACGAAGTGGATGACACGCGCCAGACCAAGGATGACGGTATTTTCGCGCATCTGTACATGGCGATCGTGGGCTTGCAGCTGGAGCCGGGCACCAAACTCCCCGAAGACACCCTGGCGGAAACCTACGGCGTCAGCCGCACCAGTATTCGCAAGGTGCTGCAGAAGCTGGCGCATAAAGGCCTGGTGGATGTGCGCATGAATCATGGTGCCAGCGTCGCCCAGCCCACGCTCAAAGATGCCCGCGATCTATTCGCCTCGCGCCAGATCGTGGAATGCGGGGCCATTGCGTCCATCGTCGCCAAAGTTACGCCGGAGCGCTTGAGTGAGCTGGAAGTCTTGCTGGAGCAGGAAAATCAGGCCGAGCGCGACGATGACCGCCGCCGCGCCATTTATCTGTCAGGCCAGTTCCACCTGGCCCTGGCGCGACTGGCCGATAACGAGATCATCAGCCACTTTCTGAGCGATCTGGTGGCGCGCACCTCGCTGGTCATCGCCACGTTCGGCGCGCCGCACAGCTGCGGCTGCCCGCCCAGCAAGCATGGCGAGATCCTGCCGCTGTTGCGTGAGCGCCGTGCGGACGAGGCCCGTGTGTGGATGGAGACCCACCTGAAAGATGTGGAGCGCAGCGTGGTGCAGGAGCCCAGCCCCGCCGAACCCTTTGATCTGAAGGCGGTGCTAAGTCAATTTGATTCCCGGGCCTACCAATCCCTGTCCCCGGCAGGCAAAACCACAACACAGAAAAAACGGAGACTTTGAATGCAGATTCGGCTGATCAATCCCAATACCACGGCGTCCATGACGCATAAGATCGAGCTGGCCGCCCGGCGGGTGGCGGCGCCGGGCACACTGATCAGTGCCAGCAATCCGCGCAGCGGCCCGGTATCGATCGAGTCCCATTTTGACGAGGCCATCAGCGCGGTCGGTGTCCTGGAGGAAATACGCCAGGCGCAGCAGCAAGGCGGGGCCGATGCCTACATCATTGCGTGTTTCGGTGATCCGGGCTTGCTGGCGGCGCGGGAGCTGACCCGTGCGCCAGTGATCGGCATTGCCGAGGCCGCTTTCCATGCGGCCAGCTTCATCAGCACGCGTTTTTCCATTGTCACCACTCTGACGCGTACCTGTGTCATTGCAGAGCATCTGTTGCAGATGTACGGTTTCCAAGGGCATTGCAAGCGTGTGCGCGCTGCGGAGATCCCGGTTCTGGAACTGGAGGAACAACCTGGGCTGGCGCTGGAGGCCATTATTGCGGAATGCAAGCGCGCCCGGGACGAAGACGGTATAGGCGCTATTGTGCTGGGTTGCGGCGGGATGGCCGATCTGACTGAGCAGATTTCCCGCGAAGTGGGGCTGCCCATCGTGGAAGGGGTGGCCGCAGCCGTCAAACTGGCGGAAGCCCTGGTAGGGCTTGGCGCACAGACCAGCAAACATGGAGACCTGGCGTATCCCGTCAGCAAAGCGTTCACGGGGGAGTTTGCCCATCTGTCGCATGCCGAGCACGAGGCGGGCATGGCCGCACGGGCCTGATGCTGGTCGCATCGCAAACGTAAAAAAAACCCGCTGCCGGAGCAGCGGGTTTTTTGCGTGCGGAATGCGCTTAACGAGCGCCGCCGATCGTCAGGTTGGCATGACGGTTCACGTCTTTGTACAGCAGGTAACGGAAACGGCTTGGGCCGCCGGCATAGCAGGCCTGCGGGCAGAAAGCGCGCAGCCACATGAAGTCGCCCGCTTCCACTTCTACCCAGTCCTGGTTCAGGCGGTAGACGGCCTTGCCTTCCAGAACGTACAGGCCGTGTTCCATCACATGGGTTTCGGCAAAAGGAATGACGCCACCGGGTTCGAAGTTCACGATGTTCACGTGCATGTCGTGACGCAGGTCGGACATGTCGGTGAAGCGCGTGGTGCTCCAGCGGCCGTCGGTGTCAGGCATCACCATGGGGGTGACGTCTTTTTCGTTGGTCACGAAGGCTTCAGGCGCGTCCAGGCCTTCCACGCGCTGGTAGCGCTTGCGGATCCAGTGGAAGTTCGCCAGTTCGCCCGTGCGGTTGTGCAGCGTCCAGTCAGTCGATGGGGGCAGGAATGCGTAGCCGCCTTCTTCCAGGATGTGCTTGGTGCCGTTCAGAACCAGTTCCAGCTGGCCCTTGACCACGAACACCACGCCTTCGGCTTCGGGATCGGCTTCCGGACTGTTGCTGCCGCCGCCGGGGCTGACTTCAACGATGTACTGGGAGAAGGTTTCGGCGAAGCCGGACAGTGGACGGGCCAGAACCCACAGACGGGTCTTTTCCCAGCCGGGCAGGAAGCTGGTCACGATGTCCTGCAGCACGCCTTTGGGCAGCACGGCATAGGCCTCGGTGAACATGGCGCGGTCGGTCAGCAGTTGGGTCTGGGGTGGGTGACCGCCGGGAGGGGCGTAATAGTTGACTTTGGACATAACGGTTCCGATGGAAATTCAGTTAGAAACGCCTGTCGCGCTGCACGGCGCGGACGGTGCCGGACTCCCTTGGAGAGCGAGCACGCCGTCGTTTCAATGCGCGGGGACAAGTACACAATAGCGATGTGCAGCTATATGTACAAATTAAATGTATTAATTACAACTATTCATTTTGTGAATGTGTGGGTAATGGCCTGCCGGGAACGGCGGTCGGCCTAGAGGGCCATTGGGGAAAAAGCGCTAAGGTATTGTCAAAATGGGAAATATGCCTGATGAAGGCAGGCGGATCAAGTTGGATCGGGGGTTGCGCGAGCTTTGTCGCAGATGCTAAAAATCCTGCATATTATTTGAATGGCAAATGCGGAAATGATTTCCAGTGAAAAACCCAATAGGCCTTTGTATGACCTGGATCTGCTGCGCGCTTTGCTGATGGTTGTGGATTGCGGCAGTTTTACGACGGCGGCGACGCGTTTGCATTCCACCCAGTCCACCATCAGCCAGAAAGTGCGACGCCTGGAAGACATGGTGGGACACCGCCTGCTGGAGCGCGGCAGCCGCGGCGTTACCGCGACCGAGGCCGGTCAGACCTTGATGGGCTATGCGCGGCAGATGTTGGCCTTGAATGATCAGTTGGCGGAAGCCTTGTCCGGGGCCTTCGTGACTGTGACAGTGCGCTTGGGCGTACCCGAGGATTTCACCGGCGGCCATACGACGCAGGCTCTGGCCGGCTTCAACCGCCGCTTCCCGCAGGTGAAGCTGGAAGTCACCAGCGGCCTGAGCAGCGATTTGATGGCGGCCTATGACCAGGGTGAACTGGATCTGGTCCTGGTCAAGCAGCGCCACAATACGCGCGAAGCCGTGGCCTGCATGCCGGAAAAAACCGCCTGGGTGGACAGCGCCGCCCACCCCTCGTTTCATCTGGACCCGATTCCCCTGGTGACCTTCCCGCGCCGGGGAGTCTACCGCGAAGAAATCATCAGTGCGGTGGAGTCGCTGGGCCGACGCTGGCGTATCAGCTTCACCAGTTCCAGCCTGAGCGGCATCCAGGGCGCCGTGGCTGACGGCATGGGCATCAGCTTGCTGCCGCGCCGCGCCGTCACCAGCGATCACGTGGAGCTGGGCTGGGCCCAGGGCTTGCCCGTCATCGATGCGTTCGAGCTTGCCATTCTGCACCGTCCTCATGCCGATCCGATGGTCACGGCCCTGGCGCGCGTCCTGGTCGAGATGCTGGCGCCTGAGCGCCGTTCCCGGGTTCAGCTAGATATCTGATGCCGCCCGGCCGCGTGCCGCCAGCGCCTGTTTGAGCAGGTGCAGCACGTCGGACGGCAGCTAGGCGCCTTCTTGCAGCCCCGGTTCGATTTCTTGGGCCCGGCGCATGCTGTCGGCGGCTTCTGCGTCCAGGGTATAGCTGGCTTGCAGACTCAGCCAACGACTCAGCAGATCTTGTACCGCTTGATGTTCGGGCGGGTACTGCGCTTGCGCGGCGGTCAGCAGCTCGGCCATCAGGTCGGGCCAGGACGGCAAGGCATCGGGATAATGCTGGGACAAATGGGTGAAAGCGGAAGGTGTCAGGTAGGGTTTGAACAGACGCAGCCGATGATGGGCGTAGGCTTGCAGTAGGTAATGGTCTAACTCGGGGTTCAGGCCGCTACGAGCGCTCAGGCGGGGTTCTTCGCGGAACATGCGACGCAATTGCTGGAACAGGCCGGCATCGCTTCGAGTCTCAGCTTCCAGCGCCAGCATCCACTGTGCGGCCGCGCGCCCTGCACGCACCTGATCGGGCGGTACGCGGGCCAGGCGCAATTGCTCCAGACGCTGCAGCCGACGGCGCCAGGCCGGCGTCAGTTGCCCCTTGGCATCGAGCAGGCCAAGGGCCTGATCGCGTGCCGGGTCCAGGTAGCGATTGCACAGAGCCAGCCATTCCAGGCGCTCATGCCAGTCCGAGGCAAGTCCCGAGCTGCTTGTCAGGCGGCGCAAGCTGTCCCGCCGACGCTCTTGCTGCTTGATCTGCTGATCCAGATGCTCGATATGGCGTTGCAGCAAGGGAATGATGTCCTGGGTGCGCGTGTCCAGAATCCGGGCGATTTGGGCCAGATCCAGGCCCAGCGAGCGCAGGGCCTGGATATGTTGCAGGCGGCCTATATCGTCCTGGCTGTACAGCCGATAGCCCGCAGCGCTGCGATGGCGCGGGCGCAGCAGGCCTATATCGTCGTAATGGTGCAGGGTGCGCACTGTCATGCGGGCCTGGCGGGCCAGCTCGCCGATCTGCAGCAGGGGGGAAGGTGGATTAGAGGACATTACAAGACCTGGGTCAGACAGCCGCCCGCACCAGGCGCAGTCCCGCGCCTATGCTTTGCAGGCCGTCGCGTCGCTGCGGGAAGTAATGGCGGTTGAGTGTTTCCGTGTCCCACAGTGTACGGCGGCTAAATCCGAGACGGTTCAGCAATTCATCCACATCATGGGGCTGAAAGGCGCTGAGCCAGGGTTCGCCGCCGGCTGCGCATTGCTGCGCCATCATGCCGTCCAGCATGCGTTCCATGGGCGGCAGCGCCGCCGGATTGACGCGGAAATCAAAAAGAATGCGGGTGCCGGCCGGGTAGCGGCCTGTGCAGGCCAACAGGTGCTGGACGCGTTCGGCGCGCAGATAAGGCGTCAAGCCTAGAGCGACAACGCAGATGGGTTCGTCCGGCGGGACGCCGGCCTGCGCCAGACAGGTATCCAGACCCTGGCGGGCAAGGTCGCAAGGCAATAGTCGAACGTGCTCGGGCAGGCGCAACTGCGCGGCATGGAGCCGGCGTCGTTTCCAGTCCTGCATGGCTGGGTGGTCGATCTCCAGCACTTGAACGGTGCTGGGTGCGCGCAGGCTGTAAGTATCCAGGCCTGCGCCCAGCAGCACCAGGCGTTGCACGCCTTGGTGCACCGCGTGTTCCATGTCGTCTTCGGCCCAGCGGCTGCGCCCGACGATGGCCGCGCGCAGCGGGCGCGTCATAGGATCATTCAGCGCGTACGGATCGGCGATCAGGTCGAGCGCCTGATCACCTAGAATCCGCAAGGCATAAGGGTCGTGCAGGACGCGGGGCTCATCGAGCAATTGATGCGCGGCGCGCATCAGGGCCATGCGCAGGGCGCTGGGGCTGGGTGTTTCGGGCGCGAGGTATGACGGCATGCGGTTCTCCAGGTAAAGAACGGCATGGTCGGGACTGACGTAACGTCAGGGTCAAGTCCTGGAGGCTGGCGGCAAATCGACCGGGTCGAAGTGCGTCATGACGTCCAGCACGGGCTCGGCCTGCATGACGCGTTCGCGGGCCAGAACGGCAATGGCATGGCCTTGGGCGATCGTCAGCTTGCCGTCCATTTCCAGGTCCACTTCGACCCAGATCATGTCGCCCAGCTTGCGGGTGCGCAGTTCGTGTATGCCTTGCACGCCAGGGGTTTCGCGCAGCAGAGCGGCGATGCGTTGCTCAGTGTCGTGGTCTACGGCGCGGTCGGTCAGGTCGTGGAAGGCGCCGATGGAAAACTTCCAGCCCATGCGCAGAATCATGAGCCCCACGATGCTCGCAGCCAGGGGGTCGGCCAGGGGCAGGCCCGCCAGATTGGCCAGCACGCCCAGGCTGACCACCAGGGACGAGGCGGCGTCCGAGCGCGCATGCCAGGCATTGGCCACCAGCATGGTCGAACGCACCCGCTTGGCCACGCGCAGCATGTATCGGAACAGCAGCTCCTTGCCCAACAGGGCGGTCATGGCGACCAGAAGAGCGACAGGATGCACTGGCTCGATGCTGTCCGGGTTCTGCAACGCGGAGATGGCATTCCAGACCATGCCCAGGCCGACGGCAATCAGCAGCACGCCGATGGCCAGCGTGGCGGCGGTTTCGTAGCGCAGATGCCCGTAGGGGTGGTCGGCATCCGGCCCTTTGCGGCTGTGGCGGTTGGCGTACAGCACCACAAAGTCCGACATCAGGTCGGACAGAGAGTGGATGGCATCCGCAATCAGGGCGCGCGAGTTGGCGAACAGGCCGATGGCGATCTGCAGCAGGCTCAAGCCCACATTCACCGCCACACTGACCCAGGTGGAGCGCTGGGCGCTGCGGTGCCGATCCAGGTCGGCTGGGGTGGCTTTTTCCATGGCCAGACTCCTCGGTGCAATTCGATACATGCGACGTGCCAGCGTCGCCTGCACAAGAGTGTATCGGGCTTTGCACCGGCAGGGCGACTTGAAACGATACGCGGGCGGCTGTTACCGTAAAAAGGACAGTCGGCGGACCGCAAGCGGTCCGCTTTTCAATTCATGAGAACAGGAGCGACCGCCGTGAAAGACCATGCTTTTTACCAGAAAGTCGCCGCCGTGCTGGAGCAGTGGGGCGACGTCTTGGCCGTATTCATGATTATTTTGTTCGCCTTGCTGGCAGGGATGGTCGCCGGCAGAGTCGTGACGCGCCTGGCGCAGCGCACGGATCCGGCACGCCATGTCTGGTTGCACGGCTTGCTGGCCAGCGGGCCTGGGCCAGTCAAAGTGCTGATCTGGGTGCTGGGCCTGGCGGGCGCGGCGCGCCTGCTGGTCGAACATGATGTGTCGTCCATGCTGGCGGCCATTCTGCCGACCGCGCCCATGGTGGCCGTCATCGCCATCGTCACCTGGTATTTTCTGAAGGTCTGCACCCAGGTGCAGGATAATCTGCTGGCGCGCGCACGAACCCGCCGCCAGGAGCTGGACCCGACGGCCACGGACGCCATCGGCAAGCTGGTGCGGGCCTCTATTGTGCTGACAGCAATGCTGACGGTCATGCAGGCCTTGGGTTTTTCGATCGCGGGGGTGTTGGCCTTTGGCGGAGTGGGCGGCATCGCCATCGGCTTTGCGGCGCAGAGTCTGGTGGCCAACTTGTTGGGCGGGCTGACCATCTTTGCCAGCCGGCCTTTCAAAGTAGGGGAATACATCATCATTCCCGGCACCGAGCTGGCCGGAGGGGTGGAGCACATAGGTTGGCGGGCCACGCGCCTGATCGGGTTCGACTGCAAGCCCTTCTTTGTGCCCAACGCCATGTTCAACACGCAGCCCATCATCAACCATTCCCGCATGACGGCCCGGCGCATCATGGAAACCCTGCATTTGCGCTACATGGACATGAGCGCCATGTCCCTGATTGTTCAGGAATGCCGTCAGATGCTGCGCCAGCACAAGGGCATACAGCAGGATTTCTTCGCCTTCAATTTTGACAGCTGCGGCGAGCGATCCCTGCAATTGTCCTTGTATGCCTTTACGGTCAGCACGGATTACAACGAGTTCATGGATGTAAAGGAAGACATTCTGCTGCGCATCGCCGATATCGTGCAGCGTCATGGCGCCCAGTTGGCTGAGCCGCTTGCTACGGTCTATGCGCCTGACGGCCTGTTTGAAGCCATGCCTGCGCCGCGCCAGCCCATCCCCGCCTGAAGCGGTTCGCTTTTACAATGCCAGCGACAGGTGTAAGAGGGCCAAGGAGCGCCGGCAGGACATGATGGAACTGGAGATCGATTCGCTGGATATGCAAGGGCGGGGCGTCGCGCATGCGCCGGCTTGCACGCATTTTGTGCAGGGCGCCTTGCCGGGCGAACGGGTGCGCGTGGCCCATCCGACGGGCGGCGGCCAGCATCAGGTCTGGCAGTTGCAGAGCATTGTGCGGGTCAGCAGCCAGCGAGTCGTCCCGCCCTGTCCGCATGTAGGGACCTGTGGCGGCTGTGTCCTGCAGCATCTCGATCCCAGCGCTCAGGTGGCGGTCAAGCAGCGCTACCTGGAGGACAGCCTCCAGCGTATCGGCAGGCTGCGTCCCGGGCACATTCTGGCGCCTGCGCATGGGGCCTATTGGGCCTATCGCTATCGTGCGCGGCTGTCTGTCTATCTGGTTCCCGGGGAAGGCCTGCGCATCGGCTTCAAGGAGCGCGGCAGCATCTACGTCGCGGATCTGCGCCAATGCCTGATCCTGCCGGGCAAGGTGTCCGCTCTGCTCGAGCCCTTGCGCAGCCTGCTGGCGGGGTTGTCCATCGCGCATCGGATTCCGAAGATCGAGTTGGCCATGGGGGATGCTGTCTGTGTGCTGGTGCTTCGACATCTGCTGCCCTTGTCCGCCGATGACCGGGATCGCCTGCGCGCGTTCGGGCGCGAGCATGCTATTCAATGGTGGACGCAGGCGCATGGGCCCGAATCGGCGCAATCGCTCGATCCGGTGCCTGCGGGGCAGGAACTGGCCTACGCCTTGCCCGAGTTTGATGTGCGCTTTGCCTATCGACCCACCGACTTCACCCAGGTCAATCCTGCCAGCAATCAGCGCCTGGTGTCGCAGGCGCTGGGCTTGCTGGACCCACAGGAGCAGGATCGTGTCCTGGACCTGTTCTGCGGTCTGGGCAATTTCACCTTGCCCCTGGCGCGCCGCAGCGCATCGGTCCTTGGCATCGAAGGCAGTCCTGCCCTGCTGATGCGCGCCCGCGCGGCGGCGCTGGAACACGGTTTGCAAGAGCGCGTGTCATTTACAGAATGCAATTTGTTCGAGGTCGACCTCCACTGGTGGGACACCCTGGGCCCGGTCGACAAGGTGCTGATGGATCCGCCGCGTGACGGGGCCCGCGCCATCGCCCAGGTCTTGGCGGCCTTGCCGGCTGAACGCCGCCCCCGGCGCATCGTGTATGTGTCCTGCGATCCCCTGACGTTGGCCCGCGATGCGGCCATCCTGGTGCGCCGGGGCGGCTACGTCCTGCGCGCCGCCGGTGTGCTGAACCTGTTTCCGCACACCGGCCATGTGGAGTCCATGGCGGTGTTCGAGCCTGTGTGAGGGCTCGTCAGGCGAGGATACTCAAGCCTCGTTGAGCGAGTAGATTGAGTAGTTTGAGAGCAGGGCCGGCGGGACGGCTTTCGCCGCGCTCCCATTTTTGGACGGTCGACGCCGTGGTATGCAAGTATCGGGCGAAGATGGATTGGCTGAGCTTGAAGCGTTCGCGTAGCGCCTTGATGTCGGCCGGTCCGAGTTCGTGCACGGGAGGCGGGTGCAGCAGATCGAACTCCCGCAAGGTGACTTTGTCTACAGCGCCGGATGCGACCAATGTTTCCAGGTCGCTTCGAAGAGAATCGATGATAGGTGATTTCATGCTGCCGCCAGTTTGATCAGCACTTCCTGGTTCAAGGCCGTGGTCAAGTCTGGGCCATTCAAGCCTAGAAATATTTTTCCGGCATATTGCAGAGCAGTGCGTTCGGAGTGATGGATATTGTCGCTTTCTGACTTTGAGAAACCATGCATGAAGATGTAGCGCTCTCCCAGGCGAGCAGATAGCAGAATACGGTATCCGCCACGACGACCATATCCGGGGCGGGCGACTCGTTTCTTGTAAAGCAGTCCGCCCAGGTCGGCGTCAATCAGGCCGTGCTCCATTTCGTCGATGACGGACCAGAGTGTTTTATCCTGCAGGTTTTCGGCTGCTTGCCAGCGTGCAAAAAAGCGTCTTTTGAATACAACCATGCCATGCTCCAATTATACCCGATAAGGGTATGTTTTAAAAGGTTGACGCATAGGGCGGAGCCTCTTTCCTATGGTAGTCATGCCCCACGAACAAAGGTGACTTGGCGTGATGATTTCGTCCTGACTATCAGGACAAAAAAAAACCTCGCCCTAGGGCGAGGTTTTTTTGTTCAGGCGCACAAATGGTTAATGGATGCGCATGCCGGGCTGGGCGCCGGGGAAGGGCTCCAGCACGTAGATGCCGTCGTCGACGGATTCGTCGGCATGACTGGCCGCCAGCACCATGCCTTCGGAAATGCCGAAGCGCATTTTGCGCGGGGCCAGGTTGGCCACCAGCACAGTCAGCTTGCCCACCAGTTGTTCAGGCTCGTAGGCCGACTTGATGCCGGAGAACACCTGTCGCAGGCGGCCTTCGCCCGCGTCCAGGCTCAAGCGCAGCAGCTTGTCCGAGCCGTCCACCGCTTCGCAGGACACGATCTTGGCGATGCGCAGGTCCACCTTGGCGAAGTCCTTGATGTCGATGGTGTCGGCGATGGCTTCTCCGCCGGGCACGACAACCGGTGCGGGCGGGGGAGCCAGCAACTCGTCCACCAGGGCGCTGTCCACACGCTGCATCAGGTGCTTGAAGGGAGCGATATGGGCAGGTAGTTCGGTTGCATCGTTCCAGACAAAAGAACGATCCATGCCGAACAGTTCGCGTGCTACGCGGTCGGTCAGCGCCGGCAGAATGGCGGCCAGCATGACAGACAGGCCCTTGAAACCGGCCAGCGTGCGTGAGCAGATATCCTGCAGCGCGTCTTTCTGGGCTTGCTCGGCTGTGCCTATGCCCTTGGCCATGACCCAGGGCTGAGCTGTGTCGAAGGCCTGGTTGATGACATCGGCATGGGCCATGATCTGGCGCACGGCGCGGCCGTATTCGCGGTTTTCCAGGTCTGCGCGCACTTTCTCGGCCACGGCCTGCAGTTCGGTCTGCAAGGCGGCGGTATCGCCCTGGTAGGCAAGCTGGCCGTCAAAGTGCTTGCTGATGAAGTTGGCGGCACGACTGGCGATGTTGACGTACTTGCCGATCAGGTCGCTGTTGACGCGGGCGATGAAGTCCTCAGGATTGAAATCCATGTCTTCAACGTGCGAATTCAGCTTGGCGGCCATGTAATAGCGCATCCATTCGGCGTCCATGCCCAGTTCCAGGTAACGCAGCGGTGAAATGCCGGTGCCGCGGCTCTTGGACATCTTTTCGCCGCTGACGGTGATGAAGCCGTGCACGTTCAGGGCGTCGGGCACCTTGCGGCCCGAGAACTTCAGCATGGCGGGCCAGAACAGGGCGTGGAAGTACACGATGTCCTTGCCGATGAAGTGCACCTGTTCGGTGGAGCCGTTCGGATCCAGCAAGGCGTCGAAATCCAGGCCTTGTTCGGCACAGTAGGATTTCAGAGACGCCAGGTAGCCTACCGGCGCATCCAGCCAGACATAAAAATACTTGCCCGGGGCGTCCGGGATGGGAATGCCGTAATAGGGTTCGTCGCGGGAGATGTCCCAGTCGTTCAAGGAGGCCTCGGCGCCTTCGCCCGTACCCAGCCATTCGCGGGTCTTGCCCAGCACTTCGGACTGCAGTCGCGGCTTGCCCTGGGCATTGACGCCGGTGGTCCATTCCTGCAGGAAGGCGACGCAGCGCGGATCGGACAGGCGAAAGAAGAAGTGCTCGGAGGTCTTGAGCACGGGGCGCGCGCGGGTCAGCGTGGAATAGGGCTCGATCAGTTCGGTGGGCGCGTAGACGGCGCTGCACACTTCGCAACTGTCGCCGTACTGATCCTTGGCATGGCACTTGGGGCATTCGCCCTTGATGTAGCGGTCGGGCAGGAACATGCCCTTGACCGGGTCATAGAACTGTTCGATGGTGCGCGTGTCGATGAAGCCGGCGGTTCGCAGCGAGCGGTAGATGTCCTGGGCCAGGGCGATATTGATGTCCGAATCCGTGCGGTGCCAATGATCGAACTTGATGTGAAAGCCGTTCAGGTAGGCAGGGCGTTCGGCAGCGATGCGATCCACCAGTTGGGCCGGCGTGATGCCCTCGCTTTCGGCCTTGAGCATGATGGGCGCGCCGTGCGCGTCGTCGGCGCCGACGAAATGCAGCGTATGTCCCGACATTCGCATCGACCGGACCCAGATATCGGCCTGGATGTATTCCATGATGTGGCCGATGTGGAACGAGCCGTTGGCGTACGGCAGGGCGGTCGTGACAAATATCGTTCGTGACATGACGTAAAAGAAAAAAAGTGTAAAAGGGAAGGGGGGATTTTATGTCGAATTGCGCGCTTCTGCTGGCAATGGCAGACAGGCCGTGGGGCCACGGTCGTACAGGCACGACAGGGCAGGCTGGCTTGAGGGGGAGTCAAGAGCGCAATCGCAGGCCCCGCCGCTGTTTCAGCGGCGGGGCCTGCGCCTGTCCGCAGCAGGCCGCACCTGCTGCGGACGAGGCGCTTAGGGGATCTCGCGCATTTCGATGTCGGTGACGTCCTGCGCACGCGGCGCACGGGATGCGCCGGGCTGCATCGCGGGGGCGACCGGGCGGCGGCGCTGGTCCCAGTAGGCTTTGACGCCGAAGGGCCGGCCGCTGATGCGCGCCACGATGTACAGGATGCCGATGGCAATCGCGGTGGAAACCATGAAAATAAACGCCATGATTGCACCGAAAATTGTCAGCAAGACAAAGAGGGCTGTGCGGATAATCTGGTTAAATGTATTCATAGGGTTAGTATGACACTATCTGTACAAAAAAATTCCCTTTGATCCGCTATTCTTCTGGTTTAAAGGTATGGTGATGTTTCTTTATATCAAGGTTTTGGACAAATGACTGTAAGTTCCGAACGTGTATTGCAGGCCCTGGCCGGGGTAACCGACCCCAACACGTTTAAGAAGCTGTCGGTGGATGCGGGCCGGTGCGAGATCGGCGTGGATGGCGACCAGGTGTCGGTCACATTGTTCCTGCCTTACACGGCCTACGATATCCAGGGACAGTTGCGCGAGCGTATTGCGCAGGCTCTGGCGGACATAGGCGCCCGGTTGGCCCAGTTGCATCTGGAGCCGCGCATCGGCGTGCACGCCGTGCAGGAAGGCCTGCGTCCTATGCCCAACATCCGTAACATCATTGCGGTGGCGTCGGGCAAGGGCGGCGTGGGCAAGAGCACCACCTCCGTGAACCTGGCCCTGGCCCTGCATATGCAGGGCGCCCGTGTGGGCTTGCTGGATGCTGACATCTACGGCCCCAGCGTGCCCATCATGCTGGGACTGCACGAAAAGCCGCGCAGCGCGGACGGCAAGATGATGGAGCCGCTGATCGGCCATGGCCTGCAGGCCAATTCCATCGGCTTTCTGCTGGATGAGGACGCGCCCGCGATCTGGCGCGGACCCATGGCGACCCAGGCGTTGACGCAATTGCTGGCCCAGACCCGCTGGGACAATCTGGATTACCTCATCATCGACATGCCTCCCGGCACAGGGGACATCGCCCTGACACTGTCGCAAAAGGTGCCGCTGACGGGCGCTGTCATCGTCACGACGCCGCAGGACCTGGCGCTGGCTGACGCCAAGCGCGGCCTGTCCATGTTCCAGAAGGTCAATGTGCCCGTGCTGGGCATTGTCGAGAACATGTCGGTGCACATCTGCTCGAACTGCGGTCATGCCGACCCGGTCTTTGGCCAGCATGGCGGACGCGACATGGCGGCGCAGTTCAATGTACCCTGGCTGGGCGCCTTGCCGCTGGCCATGAGCATCCGCGCCCAGACCGATTCGGGCACGCCGACCGTCATTGCCTCGGCCGATAGCGCCGAAGCCCGTCTGTACCAGGAGATCGCCAACCGCGTGTCGGCCAATCTCTCGCAGTTGCCGCCCGATACGTCGGGTCAGCGGCCCAAGGTCGTCCCTCGTCCGCTCTGAGTGCCTATGTTCAAACCTGGCCTCTGCCTGCTGGTGATGCTGGCCCTGAGCCGACCGGCTTGGGCGGCTTCTGTGCCCGAAGTCATTATTGATCCGGGCGGCGTGCCGCCCGAGGCCCTCAAGGAAATCCAGCGCGCGGTCAGCGCCATTACCCGGCTGGCGGAAGACCAGGACCTTGGCGAAGTCTCGCGTCTGCGCCGCAGGGCGCACGATGCCACCGTTTCGGCCCTGGAAACCCAGGGCTATTTTGATTCGGTCGTGACACTTGAGGTGGGCGAGGACATAGGCGGCGAAACCTGGGACATCATTATCGAGCCCGGAGAGTTGACCCGTGTGCGCGAGGTGGATCTGGATTTCAAGGGCCAGATCACCCAGCCCGAATTCAGTGTGCGCTTAGAAGGCATCAAGACCGACTTCCCCTTGAAGCGGGGCGACCCCTTCTTGAACAAAGTGTGGTCGTCGGCCAAATCGGATCTGTTGGAAAGCGTACAGCGCCAGGACTTCTATTACGCCCGCTATGAAAGCACGCGGGCATTGGTTCTGGCCGACGAGGATGTCGCCGACCTTACGTTAAGAGTCAAGAGCGGGCCGCGTGTGCGTATGGGCGAATTGGTCACATCGGGTTTGAAACGAGTGCCGCAGTCCTTGATCGAGCACTATGTGCGGTACGAACCGGGCGACCCTTACGATCAGGACATGCTGGACGAATGGCAGCAGTCGCTGGCCTCCACCTCTTTTTTTCGGGGCGCCTTCGTTACGCTGGATGATGAGTCCAGCTTGCAGAAAGTGCGTGCCGACGGCGAGGTTGAACTGCCCGTGCTGGTGCGCGTGACCGAAGCGCCGGCCAAGCGTTTTACGGGCTCTCTAGGCGTGGACAGCGACCACGGCGTGCGAGTGGAGGGTCTGTACCGCCAGAATATCGTAATGGGTCTGCCGATCTGGACCGAAGCGGGCCTGGGCGTGGACAAGAAGCGCCAGCGCGCCTTCTACGATATCCACTTGCCGCCTACGCGTGGCGGCTACAAGAACAGCCTGGGTTTGCTGTACGACCGTTCCGACATCGAAGGACTGGATACCGCCCGTGCGGCCATAGGCTGGAAGCTGCGCCAGGAGCGCCAGGCGGCGGGCAAGAGCCGGGTTGAGTACGAAACCGAATGGGGTTTGCTGGGCGCCTGGGACAAGACAAAAATCACGGGCCTGCCTACGCGGGAAGTGCCATCGGCCATCGCCACCTGGCAGTGGCTGCGGCGCGATGTAGACAAAAAATACGATCCGCGCGAGGGCAATCTGGTGGATCTGGGGCTGGGCGCCGGCATCACCCTGGACAAGGGTGAGCCTTTCTACCGCGCCAACCTGCGCTTGCAGCAATGGTGGCCCATTGGCGAGTGGGACGTCTTGTCCGTCCGGGGCGAGGTCGGCAAGGTCTGGAGCATGAACGATCGCACGCCGCCGGACTTCGGCTACCGTACAGGGGGCGCGCGCAGCATTCGGGGCTACAAGTTCCAGAGCATCGGCTTGCAGCTGAACGACGCTGTCGTCGGAGCGCCCGCCATGGCGGTGGCCAGCGTGGAATACACGCACTTCTTCACCAGCATGTACGGCATGCGCGCCTTTGTGGATGTGGGCGACGCCGCCACCAGTTTCAGCGATATGAAGCTGGCCTGGGGATATGGCCTGGGCGCGGTGGTGCGTACCCCGGCAGGTCCTTTCAATATTGATGTGGCGTACGGACAGCGTGACAAGCGCCTGCGCCTGAGCTTTTCTTTGGGAATCGCATTCTGATGGCTTTTCTACGGCGTTGGTTCCGTCGTTTCGCCTTGTGGGGCATACCCTTTGTGGTCACGGCCTTGCTGTTGATTTGCGGCTTCGTGTATTGGGTGCTGGCCAGCGAGGCGGGCACGCGCTGGGCCGTGCGCACCGCCTTGCCTTATGCCAACGGCAGCGCCGAAGGCGTGCGCGGCTCGGTCTGGCATGGCTTGACTGTCGATCGACTGGTGCTGGATCTCCCCGATACGCATGTGGATATCGAGCGCCTGCATCTGCAGGCCCGCTGGAAGGAATTGCTGGAGCGGCGTCTGCATGTGGTGGAGCTGAGCGCGCACAAGGTGGATGTGGCTTTGACGACATCGACTGAGGTCAAGCCCTCGGAGCCTTTTCAGATGCCCGAGCTGCCAGTGCACATCGCGTTGGATAAACTGGCCGTGGGGCAATTCACGCTGACCCAGGACGGCGCGCCCTTGCCGCTGGCCATTGCCGATCTGTCGGCCGCGCTGTCGGTGGGCAACGAGGGTGGGCAGTTGCGCCTGTACGACTTGATGCTGGCCAACGAGTTCATGCGCGCCGGCCTGCAAGGCGAACTGGATCTGGAGCGCTTTGAGGCGCCGTTTCCCGCTCGGGCCGATGTGCAGATCATTGCGCGTGGCCTGACGCCCGAATCCCCCATCTGCGCCCGGCAGTATTTGCCGGGCTACGCGCCCAAGGCGGCGCTCGCTAAGCCCCATGCTCGGGCTGCCGCACCGGATACGCCGGCCGCGAGCGCAGAAGAGCGCATCACCGATCCCGTGGCTGTGCCGGAGCCCGAGCCGCTGCCCGATTGCGTCATCAATGCGCAATTGAAGCTGGACGGATCCCTGGATCAGGCAGCCCTGACCCTGCAAGGCAGCGGTCAAGGCTACAGCCTGGATGCCAAGGCGGATCTGACTCCTTTGGCCGCGGTGCCTGTGCGCCAGGCGACCTTGGCGCTGCAGTTGCCGGACCAGTCCAAGGTGGATGCCGGATTTACCTGGGATGCCCAGCAGGAAGGGGGCCACGTCAAGGACCGCTTCACGGGTTCGTTCCAGAGCGACAAGCTGGATCTGCATGCGCTGCTGGGCGATGTGGTGCCGGATGCGCTGATCAATGGCCACGGCCGTTTTGATGTCACCTTGGTGGACAAGGCCCAGCTTGTGACGGCTGACGTGGATGTGCAATTGCTGCAGGGCAGCCGCTGGAACAAGCAGGCGGCGCAGGGGCAGGTCAAGGCCCATGTGCTGTCTCCTGCCCAGCCGGGGAGTGCGGATTGGTGGCGCAGCGTCACCGTGTCCGATGCCCTGACCGACCTGAAGATCGGCGATAACCGGCTTGCCCTGAAAGGCAGTTTCGGCGCGCCCGACAGCGTCTTGGATCTGCAGGTGCAGATGCCGCGCGCGGAACAGCTGTGGCCGGGCCTGGAGTTGGGCAAGGCCTTGGCCGAAGGCAAGTTGAAAGGCTCGGTCGCCAGCCATGCGTTGGAGCTCAAGGGCCAGTACGATCTGGGCGGAGACCGGCGCGACCTGCTGGGACAGGGTGTGGCGCAGGCTGATCTGGCTCTGGCCGGCAACTGGAACTTCGCCGCCCAAGGCAAAGCCGCAAATTGGGATGGTCGTATCATGCGCCTGGACGCCAGCCATGCCGGTCTGGGGGTCAAGCTTCAGTCTGCCTTGCCTGTGCTGTTCACGGCCGCGCTGACCCCTCCCGCTCCCGAGCAGGAACGGGTGCAGGAGCTGGCGCAAGAGCAAGGCGCAACCGGTGCTTCGGCGCCCATCGCGCCTTCTGCCGCTGCAGATCGCGTGGCTGATGCGTCGCCGGCGGTGGTCAACCCCCTTGCGCCGCAGCCCGGCGCTACGCCGTGGTCTGTGAAGATCGGCGCAACGACCTTGGCCACCACTATGGACGGCCAGGCCTGGGTAGCCTTGCGCCATAAGGAATCCCGTTATCAGGCCGGACAATGGGCCAGTCAGGGTGAACTGACGGATCTGGTGCTTTCTCAGCCTCGTATTCAGCGCCTGATGCGCAAGCTGGGGATTGAAGATCAGGCGGAGGAAAAAAAAGGTGGCGTGAAGATTGCGGCGAGCAAGAACACGCGCCCTGACGAGATCGAGGTCAAGGCCGACTGGAACTTGAGCTTTGCCGGCGCATTGGGCGGGCAGGCCCGCATTCAGCGGGTGAGCGGCGACATACAGGTGCCGGCCGAGCCTCCTTTCCCTCTGGGGTTGAAGGAAATGGGTCTGGTGCTGAAGGCGACGCCGGGCCAGGGCGGCCGCAGCCGTCTGGATGCCGCGCTGGACGTGCGCACCGAGCGCATGGGCTACCTGACCGCTACGGCGGAAACTCTGGTGCATGCCACGCCGGGCGGCGGAGTTGCCTTGCGCGACGGCGATGCCAAGAAGATCAACGTCAAGGCCAATATCGACGACCTGGGTTGGACCAGCCTTTTCCTGGGCGATGCCATGGAACTGGGTGGTCGCCTGAATGCCGATGTGAACATCGATGTGGGGGCAAAATGGGCCTGGAGCAGTCGTGGAACGGTCACCGGCCGCGACCTGCGCTTCACGCGCCTGGATGACGGCATACGCTTGCTGGACGGCAGCCTGGATGCGCGCTTTGACGGCGATGTCTTCCGTTTGGACAGCCTGACCTTTCCCGCCACGTTGCGCGTCGAACCCCAGGAGTGGCGTACCGCGACCTGGCTTAAGGAAAGCCCGGACGCCAAGGGTGGCAAGTTGACGGTGTCGGGGCAATGGGATCTGTCCAGTCAACAAGGCGCTTTTGGCGTGGATATTTTCCGATTCCCGATTTTGCAGCGCGCCGACCGTTACGCCATGATGTCGGGCCGCCTGGATCTGGACATGAATCTGCCGCGGATCGCCATCCGCGGCAAGGTGGTGGCGGACGCGGGCTGGTTCAACCTGGACATGCTGGGCGGCATTCCCACGGTGGACAGTGATGTTGTGGTGCTGCGCGCTGGACAGACGCTGCAGGAAGAAGAAGTGGAAGGCACCATGGACATGTCGATGGAAATCGACGTGGACCTGGGACCGCGCTTCTACCTGACCGGCTACGGCGTGAACTCGGGCCTGGTGGGTAATCTGAAAATTACGATGATAGGCGGCAAGCTGACGGGTATAGGTGCGTTGCGCACGCGCGGCGGGCGCATCGAACTCTACGGTCAGAAGCTCTTGCTCAGGCGGGGCACGGTGACGTTTCAGGGCGATATTACCGCGCCTATTCTGGATATAGAGGCCCTGCGCACCAACCAGGCTGTGCAGGCGGGTGTCAAGGTCGCGGGGACGGCGCGCCGGCCGCGCATTGATCTGGTCTCCTATCCGGAGGTCAGCGAAGTCGAAAAACTGTCCTGGCTGTTGCTGGGCCACGGTCCTGACGACTCGGGCGGCGATATTGCCTTGCTGCTGAGCGTGGGCACGTCTTTCCTGGGCGACGGCGAACCTTTCTATCGCAAGTTCGGCATTGACGAAATAGCGATGCGTTCCGGCGACCTGGGCAGTCCCGGCAGCATCCTGCCGGTGGAAAGTGTGGTCAAATCCCTGAACAGCGGCACCAGCGACGAAGAACGCAAGTTCATCGCGATTTCCAAGGCCTTGTCGGCGGACATCACGATCAGTCTGCAGCAGGCCATGGCGGATACCGGCACAGTAGGCCGCGCCAGTTATAAACTGGCGCGCGGGCTGACCGCAGAACTGAGCGCTGGCACGGTCAATGGCCTGGCCCTCATCTACCGCTGGTTCTCCCAGGATTGAACGGAAGGCGCGCCCGCCGGGAAACGGGCGCGCTGCGCGCATGAATGTCGTTTTTGCGCGTCGTGTGAATCACGGTAGTCTGTAAACGATAAAATACCCGGTTACTGATTTAAGGCGGCTAATTTCCTATGAGTATCAAAAGCGACCGTTGGATTCGGCGGGCTGCTGCCGAAGGCATGATTGAACCCTTCGAGGCCGGCCAGGTGCGCAGCGTGAACGGACAGCGTATCGTCAGCTATGGCACCAGCAGCTATGGCTACGATGTGCGTTGCGCCAACGAATTCAAGATTTTCACCAATATCAATTCGACCATCGTGGATCCCAAGGCCTTTGACGAGAAGTCCTTTGTCGATTTCGAGGGCGATGTCTGCATTATCCCGCCCAACTCGTTCGCGCTGGCCCGCACGGTTGAATACTTCCGTATTCCGCGCAGCGTTCTGACCATGTGCCTGGGCAAAAGTACGTATGCGCGCTGCGGCATTATCGTCAACGTCACGCCCCTGGAACCCGAATGGGAAGGCCATGTGACGCTGGAGTTTTCCAACACCACGCCGCTGCCGGCCAAGATCTACGCCGGTGAAGGATGCGCGCAGATGCTGTTCTTCGAAAGCGACGAAGTCTGCGAAGTGTCGTACCGCGACCGCGGCGGCAAATATCAGGGTCAACTGGGCGTCACCTTGCCCCGTACCTAGGAGTTCTGGAATGAAGTTTCGTTTTCCCATCGTCATCATCGACGAAGACTACCGCTCCGAAAACGCGTCAGGCCTGGGCATCCGAGCCCTGGCCTCCGCGATAGAGGCCGAAGGCGTTGAGGTTCTCGGGGTCACCAGTTATGGTGACCTTAGTTCTTTTGCGCAGCAGCAAAGCCGCGCGAGCGCCTTCATCCTGTCGATCGACGATGAGGAATTCGACGTGGACGACCCGGAGGATGTCGCCTACGCCATCAAGAACCTGCGCTCTTTCATCGGCGAGCTGCGATTCCGCAACGAGGACATCCCCATCTACCTGTACGGGGAAACGCGTACCTCGCAGCATATCCCCAACGATATTCTGCGCGAGCTGCATGGCTTCATCCACATGTTCGAGGACACGCCCGAGTTCGTGGCCCGACACATCATCCGCGAGGCGCGCGCCTACCTGGACGGCTTGGCGCCGCCGTTTTTCCGCGAGTTGGTGGACTACGCCTCGGACGGGTCGTATTCCTGGCACTGTCCCGGGCATTCGGGCGGCGTGGCCTTCCTGAAAAGTCCGGTGGGCCAGATGTTCCACCAGTTCTTTGGCGAAAACATGCTGCGCGCCGACGTCTGCAACGCCGTCGACGAACTGGGCCAACTGCTGGACCACACCGGCCCGGTGGCCGAGGCCGAGCGCAACGCCGCCCGTATTTTCCATGCGGATCACTGCTTCTTCGTCACCAACGGCACATCTACGTCCAACAAGATCGTCTGGCATGCCAATGTGGCCAACGACGACGTGGTGGTGGTGGACCGCAACTGTCACAAGTCCATTCTGCACGCCATCACCATGACGGGCGCCATTCCGGTGTTCCTGCGCCCCACGCGCAATCACCTGGGCATTATCGGCCCCATTCCGCAGGATGAGTTCCACCCCGACAACATCCGCCGCAAGATCGAGGCCAATCCGTTCGCGCGCAATGCCAAGAACAAGAAGCCGCGCATCCTGACGCTGACCCAGTCGACCTACGATGGGGTCATCTACAACGTCGAGATGATCAAGGACACGCTGGACTCGGAAATCGACACCCTGCATTTCGACGAAGCCTGGCTGCCGCACGCGGCTTTCCATGATTTCTACCACGACATGCACGCCATCGGCGCTGATCGTCCGCGCAGCAAGGACACCATGATCTACGCCACGCATTCCACACACAAGATGCTGGCGGGCCTGTCCCAGGCCTCCCAGATCACGGTGCAGGATGCGGAAAGCCGTCAGTTGGATCGCAACGTCTTCAACGAAGCCTACCTGATGCACACCAGCACCAGCCCGCAGTACGCCATTATTGCGTCCTGCGATGTGGCCGCTGCCATGATGGAGCCACCCGGAGGCACGGCGCTGGTCGAGGAAAGCATCCGTGAGGCCATGGACTTTCGCCGCGCCATGCGCAAGGTATCCAGTGAATACGGCGAGAGCGATTGGTGGTTTAAGGTCTGGGGGCCGGACCGCCTGCCTGAAGAAGGCATAGGCGATCGCGACGACTGGATCCTGCGCTCGGGTGCCGAATGGCATGGTTTCGGCAAGCTGCCGGCCGGCTTCAATATGCTGGACCCGGTCAAGGCCACCGTGATCACCCCCGGTCTGGATATCTCCGGCACGTTTGCGGAGCACGGCATTCCCGCCGCCCTGGTGTCCAAGTATCTGGCCGAACATGGTGTGGTGGTCGAGAAAACTGGTCTGTATTCTTTCTTCATCCTGTTTACCATCGGCATCACTAAGGGCCGTTGGAACACATTGCTGACGGCGTTGCAGCAGTTCAAGGACGACTACGACCGCAATCAGCCCATGTGGCGCATTTTGCCGGATTTCTGCAAGGCGCAGCCAACGTACGAGCGCATGGGCTTGCGCGACCTGTGCCAACAGATCCACGAGGCCTATCACAAGTACGATCTGGCTCGCCTGACGACCGAGGTCTACCTGAGCGACATGGTGCCGGCCATGAAGCCGTCCGACGCTTATGCCAAGATGGCACACCGCGAAATCGAACGCGTCGGTATCGACGAACTGGAAGGTCGCGTCACCGGCGTGCTGCTTACGCCTTATCCGCCTGGCATCCCGCTGTTGATTCCCGGCGAGCGCTTCAATTCGCGCATCGTGGAATATCTGCAGTTCGCCCGCGAATTCAATGCCCGTTTCCCCGGCTTTGAAACCTATGTGCACGGCCTGGCCCAAGACATCGGCCCGGACGGTCTGCCCCGTTATTACGTCGATTGCGTGCGTGAATCCGAGGCCAGCGAGTAAATCAGCGTGATACCTTTTTTTGACGTCGCCGTTATCGGCGCAGGGGCGGCCGGCATGCTGGCCGCCAGTATTGCCGGCCAGCGAGGCCTGCGGGTCGTACTGATCGACCACGCGGAAAAACTGGCCGAGAAAATCCGTATTTCCGGTGGCGGGCGCTGCAATTTCACCAACACGGGCACATCCCCGGAAAACTTCATTTCGCAGAACCCGCATTTCTGCCGTTCTGCCCTGGCGGCCTACACGCCTCGGGATTTTCTGGAGCTGGTGCGATCCTACAATATTGGCTTTCACGAGAAGCACAAAGGCCAGCTGTTCTGTGACGACTCCAGCGAATCGATTATCCAGATGCTGCGTCAGGAGTGCCTGAAAGGGCAGGTGTCCTGGCGCATGCCTTGCTCGGTGCAGTCCATCGGCCGCAGTGACGCCGGCTTCGTGCTGCACACCAGCCACGGCGAGTTGGAGGCCCGGCAGGTAGTCATTGCCACCGGCGGCATGGCGATTCCCCAGTTGGGCTCCACGGACTACGCGTTGCGCGTGGCGCGCCATTTCGGCCTGAAAGTCGTCGAGCCGCATCCCGCCCTGGTGCCTTTGACCTTCGACGGGCGCGACTGGAAGCCGTTCTCGTCCCTCAGCGGCATGGCGCTGGAGGTCGAGGTCGGCACCGGCGCCGGCAAGCAGCGCCAGACCTTTCTGGAAGATCTGCTGTTCACGCATCGCGGCCTGTCGGGGCCGGGCATTCTGCAGATCTCCAGCTATTGGAAGTCGGGCGAGGGCATCAGCATCGACTTGGCGCCAGGACAGGATATCGGCCAGCAATTGCTGGATCTCAAGCCTGGTAATCGCCAACTGTTGGTGACCGTGCTTTCGACCTTGTGGCCGCGGCGCCTGGTGGAGCAATGGCTGGATACGTCTGATCTCCTGCCCAAGGGCGTGGGGCAGCAGCGCCTGGCGGATTTGCCTGACCGCGTGCTGCGCACGGTGGGGCAGGTCATCAACGACTGGCAGCTCAAGCCCAGCGGCACGGCCGGTTATAAGAAGGCCGAAGTCATGAGCGGCGGGGTGGACACGCGCGAACTCAATCAGAAGAGCATGGAGGCCCGCAAGGTGCCGGGCCTGTTCTTCATTGGGGAAGCGGTGGATGTCACCGGCTGGCTGGGCGGCTATAACTTCCAGTGGGCCTGGGCATCGGCGGCGGCATGCGCGCGTTCGCTCAGCGCCGATCCGGCGCGCGGTTTATAGTGCAGGGATGCGCTCGGCCTGAATCAGGGCCGGCACCAGGATCTTTGCTTATTTGTTTTTGAGAGGGGCATATGCAGCTACCTGACGACAGAAAATATGTGGCCACCCACGAGTGGGCCAAGACCGAAGGTGATGTGGTGCTGGTCGGCATCACGGATTTCGCCCAGGATCAATTGGGCGATCTGGTGTTTGTCGGCGAGTTCACGCCCGGCACGCGCCTGGCTGCCGGGGAAACTGCCGGTGTGGTGGAGTCGGTCAAGGCCGCCTCGGATATCTATGCTCCTGTGGCGGGCGAAGTAGTCGCATTCAACGAGGCCCTGGCGGATGCGCCTAACTTGGTCAATGACGCCGCGTTCGACACCTGGATCTTCAAGCTCAAGGCCGACAATCCCGCCGACCTGAATGCTTTGCTGGACGGCCCTGGTTACGAGGCCGTGGCCGAGTAAGCGTTCAGGCTTGAAAGTGGTGTAAGCGAATGCCTCCTTCGGGAGGCATTTTTTTGAACGCAGGTAGGTGCCGACAATAAGATGTGCCGATAATGACCGATCTTTATGAACGGCTCATAAAGGTCTTTTATTGGCCCGGCTTGCCATAAGATGTCGTCCAACTGCTCAAAACCCAGTATGACAGGGGCTGAAAAGGCTATTGCTTCTTCCGGTCTAGCGCACGTTCTTCAACACGCTGCGTAGCGTGTGGAAAATATGATCGATCTGCTCGTGATCCACGATCAGGGGCGGGGAGACGGCGATAGTATCGCCGGTGTAGCGCACCAGCACGCCCTGTTCGAAGCAGGCGTCGAAGACTTCGGCAGCGCGCGCGCCGGGCGATCCGACGCGGCTGGCCAGCTCTATGCCGGCTACCAGTCCCAGGTTGCGGATGTCGATGATGTGAGGGCTGCCGCGCAGGGAATGGGCTGCTTGTTCGAAGTAAGGACTGAGCCGGCGGGCGCGCTGGAATAGGGCTTCGTCCTGATAGATTTCAAGTGTGGCCAGGATGGCGGCCGTGGCCAGCGGATGAGCGGAAAACGTATAGCCATGGAAGAACTCGATGCCCTGGCTGGCGGCTTCGACCACGGTGTCGTGGATGTCGCGGCGCACGGCGACGGCGCCCGCGGGCACGGCGGCATTGCTGATGCCCTTGGCCAGGGTGATCAGATCGGGGACAACGTGGAAGTATTCGCTGGCGGTGTTGTCCCCCAGGCGTCCGAACGCCGTGATGACCTCATCGAAGATCAGCAGTATGCCGTGCTTGGCGGTGATCTGACGCAGCCGCTCCAGGTAGCCTTGCGGCGGAATCAGTACGCCAGTCGAGCCGGCCAGCGGCTCGACGATCACGGCGGCGATATTGCTGGCATCGTGCAGGGCGATCAGGTGCTCCAGGTGATCGGCCAGGTGCGCGCCCCAGGCCGGCTGGCCCTGACTGAACGCGTTGTGCTCCAGATTGTGGGTGTGCGGCAGATGGTCCACGCCCGGGATCAACATGGGCGAAAAGGCCTTGCGGTTGGCGGCGATGCCGCCGACGGAAATTCCGCCCAGGCCGACGCCGTGATAGCTGCGCTCGCGACCGATGAAACGGGTACGTTGCCCTTGTCCACGGGCACGATGGTAGGCTAGCGCAATCTTCAGGGCGGTATCGACGGATTCAGAGCCGGAGTTCGTGAAGAAAATGCGGTCCAGGCCGTCGGGCATCAAGCGGGCGACCGCTTGAGCGGCATGAAAGGCGTCTTCATGTCCTAGCTGGAAGCTGGGCGCATAGTCCAGATTCATGGTCTGGCGCGTCAGCGCCTCGATGATGTGCGCGCGACCGTGTCCGGCATTGACACACCATAGCCCCGCTGTGCCGTCCAGGACGGGACGCCCGTCCGTGGTGTAGTAATACATGCCTTTGGCGCGGGCCAGAAGCTTGGGGTTCTGTTTGAACTGCCGGTTGGCCGTGAAGGGCATCCAGAGCGAGGACAGGTCGGGGCTGGCGGGGGGACGGATCATGACGCATTCCAGAAAAGAAAGACACACGAAACCTGACGCTTGGCTGAGCAAGCAGTCTGTATTGTGTCGTTTCTGGATGCGGCTGGAAAGCGCCCGCCGCTGGGCACAAACCCTAGTCAATCGCCGGCAGGTGCCGGCCGGGCGGGCGGAGCCAGTTTATGGAACGCGCCGATAGGTGACGAAGTCGAATTCCAGGCCGTTTTCGGCAGGCTGGGGCAGACGTTCGGTCTGGGTCCAGTTTGCGGCGGGCAGCTCAGGAAAAAAGGTGTCGCCGTCCACATTGGCATGGATCTCGGTGGCGATCAGTTCGTCGGCCGCGGGCAACGCCAGGCGGAACAATTGTTCGCCACCGATGATGCAGACGGTGGCGTAATCGGCGCAGGCGGCCAGCGCGCTGTCAAGGTCAGTGTAGACCTGCGCGCCGGGCGCGTCGTAGGCGGCGTTGCGGCTGATGACCAGGTTGGGGCGGCCTGGCAGCGGGCGGCCCAGCGATTCCCAGGTCTTGCGGCCCATGATGATGGGCAGGCCCATGGTGACGCGCTTGAAGTGTTGCAGATCGGAAGGAAGGCGCCAGGGCAGGGCGTTGTCCTTGCCGATGCAGCGGTTGGCCGCGTAAGCGACGACCAGGCGGATGGCGGGGTGCGGTGTCATACGGCGACGGGGGCCTTGATATGGGGGTGAGGGTCGTAGTTCTGGATTTCGAAGTCGTCGAATTCGTAGTCGAACAGGCTGTCGGGCTTGCGCTTGATGGACAGCGTGGGGTAGGGGCGTGGCTCGCGCGACAACTGTAGTTCGGCCTGCTCGAAGTGGTTGGAATACAAGTGGCAGTCGCCGCCGGTCCAGATGAAATCGCCCACCTCCAGGTCGCATTGCTGGGCCACCATGTGCGTCAGCAGCGCGTAGCTGGCGATGTTGAAGGGCACGCCCAGGAAGATGTCGGCGCTACGCTGGTAAAGCTGGCAGGACAGCTTGCCGTCGGCCACGTAGAACTGGAACAGGGCGTGGCAGGGCGGCAGAGCCATCTGACCGACATCGGCCACGTTCCAGGCCGACACGATCAGGCGGCGCGAGTCGGGGTTACGGCGTATCTGATCCACAATCTGGCTGATCTGATCGATATGGCCGCCGTCAGGCGTGGGCCAGGAGCGCCATTGCACGCCATAGACCGGGCCCAGGTTGCCCTGTTCGTCCGCCCATTCATCCCAGATGCTCACGCCACGCTCTTGCAGCCAGCGCACATTGGATTCCCCGCGCAGGAACCACAGCAGTTCAATGAAGATGCTGCGAGTGTGCAGTTTCTTGGTGGTGATCAAGGGAAAGCCCTGCGACAGATCGAAGCGCATCTGGTGGCCGAACACCGAGCGTGTGCCGGTGCCGGTGCGGTCGGTCTTGGGGGTGCCTTGGGTGTAGACCAGGCGCAGCAGGTCTTCGTAGGGATGTGCGGACATGGCGGTCTCAGGCTTGCTGCAGGTCGATGGAATAGGTGATTTCAGCCGTCTTGCCCAACATGGCGGAGGCTGAGCAGTATTTGTCGTGGGACAACTGCACGGCACGTTCCACAGCCGCTTGCGGCAGGTCCTTGCCGGTCACCACGAAGGTGAAATGGATGCGGGTGAAGACTTTAGGGTCGGTCTCGGCCCGTTCTGCCGACAGTTTGACCTGGCAGCCGGTAATGGCGTGGCGGCCACGTTTCAGGATCAGCACCACGTCGTAGGCCGCGCAGCCGCCGGCGCCGGTGAGCAGCATTTCCATGGGGCGGGGAGCCAGGTTGTTGCCGCCGCCTTCAGGGGCGCCGTCCATGGCGGTGACGTGGCCGCTGCCCGTGCGGGCAATAAAGAGCATGCCGTCGGCGCCGCCCCAATCGATTGTGCATTCCATAGTGCTGTCCTTGATTCGAACCGGGGCGCGTGGCACGCCCCGCAGAGTGTCTTGGCCTTGATTGTACGTTTTTGACTGGCCCACGGGAATGCGCCGGGCTGACAGGATGGGTCGGGCGCAAACCTATTTCACTTGTTTATAGGGGCTATCAGCTTATATGGATGTGACGAAAATGTGACGACGTCATATCGGATTTGCTATGCCGGACACAGACAGCCGATCAGACAAAGCCTCAAGTTCCGAGTGGTTTTCTTTTTTGTCCTAGGATAAACTGACTCGCTGGTACGGGTGAAATTGAAACAGCCATGTCACACGGGTTTACCCTCGCCTATAATGGCCGCTGCCCATATACCAAAAAAAGTCGTGCCCGTATTTGTTTTGTCTCAATAAACCCTTCTTATTATGGGGGCTTTGTCAAGACGTAACAGACGGGTGTTTTAACATGGCGGCTCTCGCGACCTAGGCAGTCGCAGATTTTTTGCGTCCACTCTCTTTTGATCTGCGACGCGTCAAGTGCCGCTGAGCTGCTTGGCAGCTTCACATTAACCAGGCCTGGATCATTGTGAATACCGTTTCAATACTGCTTCTAGCTTTCATATTGTCCGTAACAGGACTCTTTGTCTTCATCTGGTCGTTACGCCGCAATTTCTTCGACGACAGCCCGGCCGCCGCCAAGGAGATCTTCTCCAAGGGCGAAATCGGCCAAGTGGACGATCCCTCCGCCACCCCTGAACAGCGCCTGGCGCTGCAAAAGGAAATGGGCCAGACGGCCATTTCGGCCGAAGATCGTCAGACGCTCAGCGTGGAACTGGCTGAACGCGTGGAAGCGGACCGCTCCTCCGCCTACGTCACCTTCATGTTCCTGTCCTGTGCCGTCGTCTGGCTGATCGTCGCCTCCACGGCGGGTCTGATCAGCTCGATCAAGCTGCACGAGCCCGATTTCCTGGTTCAGCAGGCCTGGATGACCTTTGGCCGCATGCGCACGCTGCACCTGAACGCTGTGGCCTACGGCTGGGCGCCCATGGCGGCCTTCGGCGTCGCCATGTGGATGTTGCCTCGCCTGTTCAAGACGCCTCTGATCGGCGCTCGTTTCGCCATCCTGGGCGGCGCCTTGTGGAATGCCGGCCTGATCGCCGGCCTGGGCAGCATCGCCGTGGGCATCACCGATGGCATGGAATGGCTGGAAATGCCTTGGCAGGTCGACATCCTGATGGTGATCGGCGGCGCTATGGCTGCTCTGCCCCTGGTGTTCACCCTGCAGAACCGCCGCACGCACCACCTGTACGTGTCCGTCTGGTATATGGGCGCTGCGTTGTTCTGGTTCCCCATCCTGTTCCTGGTCGGCAACCTGCCCGCCGTGCACGTAGGCGTCGAGCAAGCCACCATGAACTGGTGGTTCGGCCACAACGTGCTGGGCCTGTTCTACACGCCCATGGCGCTGGCCTCGGTGTACTACTTCCTGCCCAAGATCATCGGTCGTCCAATTGCCTCCTACAACCTGTCTCTGGTGGGTTTCTGGGGTCTGGCGTTCTTCTACGGCCAGGTCGGCGGTCACCACCTGGTCGGCGGTCCTGTGCCCCAGTGGATGGTCACTCTGTCCATCGTGCAAAGCATGATGATGATCATTCCCGTGCTGGCCTTCTCCATCAACCAGCACTACACCATGAAGGGTCACTTCCGCACCCTGATCCACTCGCCCACGCTGCGCTTCATCGTGCTGGGCGGCATGATGTACACCGTCAGTTCCATCCAGGGTTCCTTTGAGGCCCTGCGCAGCATCAACACGATCACCCACTTCACCCACTTCACGGTCGCCCACGCCCACATCGGTCTGTACGGCTTCTTCACCGTGGTGATGTTCGGCGCGATCTACTACGTGATGCCTCGCGTCATGTCCTGGGAATGGCCTTACCCCAAATTGATCTCCCTGCACTTCTGGCTGGTGGTGGTCGGCTTCGGCATCTACGCCGTGGGCCTGAGCATCGGCGGCTGGCTGCAAGGCCTGGCCATGCTGGATGCCGCCAAGCCCTTCATGGAATCCGTTTTTGTCACGATGCCTTACCTGAAATCGCGTTCTCTGGGTGGCGGTCTGATGACCCTGGGCCACCTTGTGTTTGCCTTCCACTTTGTGGCAATGGCTCTGCGCTATGGCAGCCGTCGTATTGGTCCAGCCCTGTTTCACCAGCGCTCGGCAACTCGCAATGTAGTGGAGGCCTGATTTAGTCATGGAAAGCGAATACAAACTGTTGGGCGGCGCCATGGTGACGCTCGCCCTGGCCACCTCGGCTCTGGTCGTCATCCCTTATCTGCAAGTCGAAAAGGTGCAGCCTTCCGAAGGCCTGAAGCCTTACACCAGCGTTGAGCTGCGTGGCCGTCAGCAGTACATCAACATGGGCTGTGTGTACTGTCACTCGCAGCAGCCGCGCAGCCAGAACCAGGCGCCTGACTTCCAGCGTGGCTGGGGTCGCGCCTCTGTGGCCGGCGACTACTACTACGACACGCCCCACCTGTTGGGCACGATGCGCACAGGTCCGGACCTGATGAACATCGGCGCCCGTCAGCCCAGCGTGGACTGGCACCTGGGCCACTTGTACCAGCCGCGCGCCTATACGCCCGGCAGCAACATGCCCGCCTACCCCTTCATGTTCGAACTCAAGGACAAGGCCGAGGCCGGCGATAAGGTCGTCAACCTGCCCGGCGCCTTTGCTCCGGAAGGCAAGGTGGTCGTGGCCAAGCCAGAGGCCCTGGACCTGGTGCAATACCTGTTGGCGCTGGACCGTACGTATCCCGTATCGCCAGCCAGCGTTCTCAAATAATCAGGCACTGTCGAGCTAATGCGCCCCGGCAGACGGGGCGCATCGGAGAATTAGAATGACTGACAAACACAAGTACGACGCGCAACTGCGCGAGAATGCCGATCCGGAAGAGAATGCGGCGCCGGTGCCCTGGGTGGTTCTGCTGATCATTGCAGGCCTGTTCCTGTGGGGCATCTACTATATATTCAGCAGCGACCTGAGCCACGACGCCACTGTGGGCGACAACCGCATTGCGGCCGACTTCAAGGCCCCTGAAGGCGCAGAGGGTGGCAAGATCGACGGCCACCAGTTGTTCGTCGCTCAGTGCGCCGCCTGTCACCAGGCTACGGGTGCCGGTATTCCAGGCGTATTCCCTCCTCTGGTCGGTTCCGAGTGGGTGCTGCGCAAGCCTGAAGTGCTGGTCCAGATTCTGCTGCACGGCATCACGGGTGAGCTCACGGTCAAGGGCAACAAGTACAATGGCGCCATGCCCGAGTTCCGCGAGAAGTTCAATGACGCGGAAATGACGGCTGTCGTAAACTACCTGCGTACTGAATTGGGTGACAACAGCGCCGATCCTGTGGATGAGGCCTTTGTCAAAGCTGAACGTGAAAAAACCGCTGAAAAGACCGATCACTGGAATGGCGACGCCGACCTGGCTCCCATGGAACAGTAAAGTTGTACTGAGAGGTCAGGCATGAAGCTCCTGGCAAGTATTGTGCTGGTGTGTCTCCTGGGTATCGGGGCGCTGGCGCACTTGACGCAGGGCTTCTCTGCACTGACCGCCGAGACGGCCCGTCGCAATGACGTGGCCGCCTCGCCCCGACTCATTTCCGATGTGTCGGTCATTACGCCCTCCAATCGCACTCGCAGCCTGCACGATGTCCTGCACCAGGATGGGCGAGTCGCTATCGTAAACTTCATCTATACTCGCTGCGTCACCCTGTGCCTGGCCATGGGCGGAGAGTATCAGCAGCTGCAGCAAGCGATTCTGGACCAGGGTTTGCAAGATAAAGTGCGACTGCTCAGCATCAGTTTCGACCCCTCGGATTCGGCCGATCGCCTGCAACGATACGGTCATTCCATGAAAGCCGATCCTGCCGTCTGGGAATTTGTCACGATGGCTCCCGGAGAAGAGCGACAACGGGTTCTGGACGATTTCGGCATTATTGTGATTCCTGCGCCGTTCGACGAATACGAGCACAATGCCGCCTATCATGTCGTCACCTCTGAGCCCCGCCTGGGCCGCATTGTGGATTATGGCGAGCCTCTCCTGGCCCTGGCCTATGCGCGCCAGGCCTTGGAGCTTCAAACCGAGGCGAAGCAATGATCCAGTTGCGAGTCTCCCCCGCGCCCCGTCGTCTGCGGCCCTATCTGGGTAGTCTCCTGGCGCTGCTGGCTGCGCTGCTGTTTGCGATCGCCGCCTACTGGGACCGCCCATTGACGGCCCTGATGAGTCTGCACATGCTGGTGCACATTCCCTTGCTGGTCTTGTCGGGCATCGTTTTGCAGTTGGCCCTGAGCTTTCAAGGAGCTGGACGCGGCCCTGTCATGCAGGCCTTGCTGCGTCCTTATTACGCCCTGAACGAATACGGTCTGCCTGGCCTGATCCTCGTCAGTTTCGCCGCTGCTTACTGGATGGTACCCAAGGCGCTGGACGATGTGCTGGTGTCCACGCCCTTGGCCTTGGGCAAATATGTGGGCTTGGTCTTGATGGGCATGCTGTTCATGGAGTCCTGGCGGCGCGCACATCTGGTGTTCCGCCTGTTCTTCTTGGGCAATTTTTGCTGGATGATGGCCATTGTCGGCCTGTTGTACGTCGAGAACCCTGCTCGCCTGTGCAACTTCTATTTGCAGTCCGACCAGGAAATCGCCGGCATAGGCCTGGTGGTGATGGCCTGCGTGCTGCCTCTGTTCTGGCTCTTGGCCGAGATCAAGGCCGTGATGGCCTTTTTGCGGCAATAATAGCGATTGATTCTGTTTTACAGGTAGGTCCCATGAACCGTTCCCTTCCTGCCGGCAGCGCCCGCCTGCATCGGCGCAACAGCCTGTTTGACCAATTCCTGACCGAAACCAACCGTGCGCTGGATGTGCTGGGCCGCTCGGCTCGCGCGTCGCGCCCCAATCCGGCCGGCAAGGAAGTGTCCGACATTACGCCGCAAGAATCACGCCATGCCGCCGGTCTGATGCGCGTGAACCATGTGGGCGAGATCTGCGCCCAAGCCCTATATCGCAGCCAGGCCATGCTGTGCAAAGATCCCACGGCGACCAAGGTACTGCTGCATGCCGCCCAGGAAGAGGTCGACCACCTGGCCTGGTGCGACGACCGCCTGCGCGAGCTGGACAGCCGACCAAGCGTGTTCAATCCCTTGTGGTATGCCGGCTCATTCGCCCTGGGTCTGCTGGCCAGCCGAGCGGGCGTTCCCTACAACATGGGCTTCATGGCCGAGACCGAACGTCAGGTCGAAGAGCATTTGGAAAGCCACCTGCAGTCCCTGCCCGAGTCGGATGCGCGTTCCCGTCGCATTGTCGAGCAAATGCGCGATGACGAAATCGAACACCGTCGTACGGCCGAACATAATGGTGCGGCAGGACTGCCACCGCCTATCAAGACCGCAATGCGTTTCATGTCCAAGGTCATGACTACCACCGCTTATCGTCTGTAGGCTTGTGCTGGCGGTCTTTAATAGGAAAACCGCCTGAGGGCGGTTTTTTTTATTGATTCTGTGCGGGACGGAGAGGCTTGCTGGTAATGATTTGGAGGCTTAGGGATAACGACTAGATACCTGTGGCCTTATTTGCGCTAGGAAATGATGCGTTAACGCCACAACTTCTTGGTTCATGCGGGCTGTCGTGTATTTATCTTGCATTGCACAAATTTTGTAGATACACTTCAGTTATCGGATGTCGAAAAGAAAGCGGGAAAAACAACCGTAATTACCCTAGCTTTCTGGCTCGATACTTCATCTAGTAGCCCGACATGCCACGATTGTCTCCTCCACCCTCCTCCTTTGGTGGATTTGCCCGAGATCTCTTGATCTCGGGTTTTTTTTTGCGTGCCGGATTCAACTCTTTCGTTTCCAGGCTCAGTGCGCAGCAGGCGTCCTGTTGGCAGGCAGCATGCGCCGATGTCCGCTCCATACCTTTGAACAGCACACTGCCCGCACGCGGCGGGCAGTGTGCTGTAGCCACGGCCGGAACAATCAGGCTTTGGCGCCGGGTACCGTGGCTACATGCAGCAAGTTGGTTTTGCCGCTGTTGCCGAAAGGCACGCCCGCGATCATGACGATGGTGTCGCCGCCTGCCGCGAAGTCGTGACGCACGGCCACGTCGATGGCGTGATCGATCATTTCGGTCAGGTCGCTGACGTCTTCGCAAGGAATCGCATGCACGCCCCAGGCCAGGGCCAGGCGACGAGCGGTCTCCAGGCGCGGCGTCAATGCCAGGATGGGTGCAGTGGGCCGTTCGCGGCTGGCGCGCAGGGCGCTGAAGCCGGTCGTGGTGTAGGCTACCGTGGTAGCCGGTTCCAGGATGCTGGCCACGCGACGCAGGGCGCAACAGATGGCGTCTGCCGTGGTGGCTTCGGCTGAACTGTGGTTGGCTTCCAGGATGGCTCGCCAGCTGGGATCGTTCTCGATTTCCTTGATGATGCTGTCCATGATGGAGACGGCTTCAAGCGGGAACTGACCCGAGGCGGATTCGGCCGACAACATGACGGCGTCGGCGCCCGAGTAGATGGCTGTGGCCACGTCGGAGGCTTCGGCGCGCGTAGGCACGGGCGAGGTGATCATGGATTCCAGCATTTGCGTGGCCACAACGACCGGGCGGCCGGCAGCGCGTGCCGTGCGCACGATCTGGCGTTGCAGCACGGGCACGCGCTGAGGGGGCACTTCCACGCCCAGGTCGCCACGGGCGACCATGACGCCATCGCACAGATGCACGATTTCTTCCAGGTGGTCCAGGGCCTGGGGCTTTTCCAGCTTGGCCATGATCCAGGCCTTGTCGCCGATGATCTCGCGCGCTTCGCGGATGTCGCCGGGGCGCTGCACGAACGACAGGGCCACCCAGTCCACGCCCAGCTCCAGGCCGAATTTCAGGTCGATCAGGTCTTTTTCGGTCAGAGGGGAAATAGGCAGCACCACGCCTGGGACGTTCACGCCCTTGCGATCGGACAGCGGGCCGCCGACCATGACCGTGGTTTCAGCGAAATCAGGGCCGAAGCTGTCGACGCGCAAACGCAGCTTGCCGTCGTCCAGCAGCAGGTCGGTTCCGTTTTCCAGAGCGGCGAAGATTTCTGGGTGAGGCAGGTAGGCGCGGGTGCTGTCGCCTTCGGCCGAGTCCAGGTCCAGGCGGAATTTCTGACCGGTTTCCAGTTGAACACGGCCATCTTTCATTTTGCCTACGCGCAGCTTGGGGCCTTGCAGATCCATCAGAATGCCGATGGTGCGTCCGGTTTCCTTTTCGATCTGGCGGATCGTATGGAAGCGGGCGGCGTGGTCTTCGTGCGTGCCGTGGCTGAAGTTCAGGCGGAACACATCGGCGCCGGCCTCGAACAGTTCACGGATACGCTCCGGGGTGGAGCTGGCAGGGCCCAGCGTAGCCAGGATGCGGGATTGACGTTGACGTTTCATGTGTTGTCCTTGCGGGGTCAGGCAGTCAGGGCGGACACGCCGGCGCGGGCGACCTGGGCGTCTTCACCGGCTTTCACGCCGGACACGCCGACGGCGCCGATTACCAGGCCGTTCACCACCACAGGCTCTCCGCCTTCCAGGGGAACCACGGGCATGGCCAGGGCGGCAATGCGTCCGTTGTTGACCATGTCTTCGTAGACTTTGCTGGGCTTGCCGCTCAGCACGCAGGTGCGGGCTTTTTCCGGGGCAACGCTGGCGCTCATCAGGGGCGCGCCGTCCATGCGCTGCATCCAGAGGGCGTGACCGCCGGCGTCGCAGATCGCGATGCTGACTGCCCAGTTGTTGTTCAGGGCTTCAGCTTCCGCAGCGGCGGCGATACGTTTGGCGTCATCGAGCGTCAGGGCCTTCGTGTCTCTCATGTCCAGTCCTTTATGAAATGCGTTATTCGCTGTGGGGTAAAACCAAGATTGCGCGGAAATCGTTGACGTTGGTCAGGGTGGGACCGGTGACCAGGGAGTCGTCCAGGGCCTCGAAGAAGCCGTGGCCGTCGTTGTTGTCCAGGCTGTCGCGCGGGCGTATGCCTTGTTTCCAGGCGCGTTCCAGTGTGTCGGGGCTGCAGAAGGCGCCCGCAATTTCTTCCTGGCCGTCCACGCCGTCAGTGTCTCCGGCCAGGCCGTAGATGCCGGGCGCGCTGTTCAGGGCTACCGCCGTGGACAGCAGGAATTCGACGTTGCGGCCGCCGCGGCCCTGGCCGCGTATGGTGACCGTGGTTTCGCCGCCTGACAGCAGCACGCAAGGAGCCTTGGCCGGCTGGCCGTGCTGGGCGACGCTGAGCGCGATACCGGCCATGACCTTGCCCACGTCGCGCGCTTCGCCTTCAATGCTGTCGCCCAGGAGTACAGGTTGCACGCCTACGCTTTCGGCCACGCGGGCGGCGGCCTGCAAGGCGAGCTGGGGCGTGGCGACCAGGTGCGTCGTGACTCGCGCCAGGCGGGCGTCATCGGGTTTGATTGTTTCGCCTGCACCGCTCTCGAGCAGAGCGCGGGCGGCGGCGGGGATGTCAATGCCGTAACGGCGGATGATTTCCAGGGCCTGCTCGCAGGTGGTCGGATCGGCCACGGTAGGGCCGGAGGCGATATCCATGGGGTTGTCGCCCGGCACGTCTGAAATCAGCAGGTTCAAGACGCGGGCCGGCGCGCAGGCAGCCGCCAGCCGGCCGCCCTTGATGGCGGACAGGTGGCGGCGCACGCAGTTCATTTCGCCGATCGATGCGCCCGATTTGAGCAGGGCCTTGTTGATGGCCTGCTTGTCCGCCAAGGTGACACCGTCGCCGGCCAGGGGCAGCAGCGACGAGCCGCCGCCGGAGATCAGGCAGATCACGAGGTCGTCTTCGCTCAGATTGCTGACCGTGCGCAGAATTTCGTGCGCGGCGTCTTCGCCGGCCTGATCGGGAACGGGATGCGCGGCTTCCAGGATGGTGATGTGGTCGCAAGGCACGCTGTAGCCATAGCGCGTCACGACGACGCCGCTGATGGGGCCTTTGTCCCAGTGCCGCTCCAACGCCTGAGCCATGGCGGCGGATGCTTTGCCGGCGCCGATGACGATGGTGCGCCCCTTGGGCGCTTCGGGCAGATAGGGGGGAATACAGTGTTCGGGCTGAGCCGCATTGACGGCAGCCTGGAACATTTTGCTGAGTAAGTCTTGTGGCTCGATTTTCATGGGCATTCCTAGCGCAGGGTCGGCGTCATGTCCTTGGCCACTGCGCGATATGGTCGCATCCGTGGGAATGGCAGGGCGTCCATCTAAACGAACGGAACAAGCGCGGCGAAGAGAGAGCCTGATCGCCGCGCTATAACCTACCGCTGCGCCGCGCTGTTGGCAACGTGCTTCCAGGAAGCTCTGGGCCTTGAGGCGGCACGGCGGTAAAAAAGCGGGCCGCAGCCCGCTTTCAGAGCGCGGTCCTTATTGACCGATTTCGTGGTTGGCCATGATTTCCAGGGCGCGAACCAGTGCGGAGTGGTCTTGACCGGCGCCGCCGTGGGCTGCGCAGGTGTTGAACAGTTCCTGGGCGATGGCGGTGCTGGGCAGAGCCACGCCCAGCTGACGTGCGGTGGTCAGGGCCAGGTTCAGGTCTTTCTGGTGCAGTTCGATGCGGAAGCCGGGATCGAAGGTGCGCTTGACCATGCGTTCGCCGTGCACTTCCAGGATGCGGGAGTTGGCGAAACCGCCCATCAGGGCTTCACGGACCTTGCCTGCGTCGGCGCCGGCCTTGGAGGCCAGCAGCAGGGCTTCGCCCACGGCTTCGATGGTCAGGGCCACAATGATCTGATTGGCCACCTTGGTGATCTGGCCGTCGCCGACGCCGCCCACCAGGGTGATATTCTTGCCCATCAGTTCGAACAGCGGCTTGACCTTGTCGAAGACGTCCTGCTTGCCGCCCACCATGATGGTCAGGGAAGCGGCCTTGGCGCCGACTTCGCCGCCCGATACCGGGGCGTCCAGGTATTCGCCGCCCAGCTCAGCGATGCGCTTGGCGAAGTCTTTGGTGGCCACGGGCGAGATGGAGCTCATGTCCACCACAATCTTGCCTTTGGACAGGCCGGCGGCAATGCCGTTTTCGCCGAACAGGGCGTCTTCGACATGGGGGGTGTCCGGCACCATGGTGATGATGATGTCAGCCTGGCGGGTGACTTCAGCACCGTTCTCGCACACGGTGGCGCCGGCTTCGCTGACGCTCTTGGGGAATGGGCCGCGGGTGAAGGCGAACAGCTCGTGGCCGCCCTTGATCAGGTTGACTGCCATGGGAGCGCCCATGATGCCCAGACCGATAAAACCGATTTTTGCCATTTTGTAATCTCCTAGTTGTTAGTGCGCAGTGAGCCGACTGATCAGGCGGTCAGGGCCTGGATCCAGCCCAGGCCGTCCTTGGTGACGCCCGCTGGCTTGTACTCGCAGCCGATCCAGCCGTCGTAGCCGGTACCGTCGATGTGCTTGAACAGCCAGGCGTAGTTGATTTCGCCCGTGCCGGGTTCGTTGCGACCGGGGTTGTCGGCCAGCTGGATGTGCGCGATCTTGTTCAGGTGCTTCTTGATGGTGTTGGCCAGTTCGCCTTCCTGACGCTGAGCGTGGTAGATGTCGTACTGGATGAACAGGTTGTCCGAGCCGACGTCCTGCAGCAGCGCTGCGGCCTGTTCGGTGCGGTTCAGGTAGAAGCCGGGAATGTCGTAGGTGTTGATGGGTTCGACCAGCAGGCGGATGCCGGCGTCCTTCAGCTTGCCGGCGGCAAACTGAAGGTTGTTGACGAAGGTCGAATGAGCGGTGTCGGCGTCCAGGCCGGCGGGCACTTTGCCGGCCAGGCAGTTGACCTGCTTGCAGCCCAGGGCCGTGGCATATTCGATGGCGCGGCCTACGCCGTCCTGGAATTCGCCCACGCGCTCGGGGAGTACCGCGATGCCGCGCTCGCCGCCGTCCCAGTCGCCGGCCGGCAGGTTGTGCAGGACCTGGGTCAGGCCGTTTTTCTGCAGTTGTTCGGCCAGCTGCTGCTTGTCGTAGGCATAGGGGAACAGGTATTCCACTCCCTTGAAGCCGGCGTCGGCCGCTGCCTGGAAACGATCCAGGAAGTCGTGCTCGTTGAACAGCATGGTCAGGTTGGCAGCAAATTTTGGCATTGTGGTACTCCGTTTCAAATCAACAATCAGTCCATCAGCGAGATAGCGGTGGGCGCATCGATACCGGTTTCGGCCAGGGCTTCGAACTCGGTCACGTTGTGCAGCTCGGTACCCATGGCGATGTTGGTGACGCGCTCCAGGATCAGTTCGATCACGACGGGCACGCTGAATTCCTTCATCAGGGCGCGGGCTTTCTCGATGGCAGGCTGGATCTCTTCGGGTTTGTGCACGCGGATGGCCTTGCAACCCAGGCCTTCGACGACGGTGACGTGGTCCACGCCGTAGCCGTTGGTCTCCGGCGCATTGATGTTATCAAAGGCCAGTTGCACGCAGTAGTCCATGTCGAAGCCGCGCTGTGCCTGACGGATCAGACCCAGGTAGGCGTTGTTAACCAGAATGTGCAGGTACGGCAGCTTGAACTGAGCGCCCACGGCCAGTTCTTCGATCATGAACTGGAAGTCGTAGTCGCCGGAAATGGCCACGACTTCGCGCGAAGGATCGGCAGCCACGACGCCCAGGGCGGCGGGGATGGTCCAGCCCAGAGGGCCGGCCTGGCCGCAGTTGATCCAGTTGCGTGGCTGGTAGACGTGCAGGAACTGCGCGGCGGCGATCTGCGACAGACCGATGGTGGTCACGTAGCGGGTCGAAGGGCCGAAGGCGCGGTTCATTTCTTCGTAGACGCGCTGGGGCTTCAGGGGCACGTTGTCGAAGTTGGTCTTGCGCTGCAGCGTTGCCTTGCGCTTCTGGCAGTCGGCAACCCATTCGGCGCGGTCGCGCAGCTTGCCGGCGGCCTTGTATTCCTTGGCTACTTCGATGAACAGTTCCAGCGCAGCGCCGGCGTCCGAGGCGATGCCCAGGTCAGGACCGAACACGCGGCCGATCTGCGTGGGTTCGATGTCCACGTGCACGAACTTGCGACCTTCGGTGTAGACGTCTACGGAACCGGTATGGCGGTTGGCCCAGCGGTTGCCGATGCCGAACACGAAGTCCGAAGCCAACAGGGTCTGGTTGCCGTAGCGGTGGGCGGTCTGCAGACCGACCATGCCGGCCATCAGGGGGTGATCGTCGGGGATGGTGCCCCAGCCCATCAGGGTCGGGATCACGGGCACGTTGACCAGCTCGGCGAACTCCTGCAGCAGAGCCGAAGCGTCGGCGTTGATCACGCCGCCGCCGGACACCAGCAATGGGCGCTCGGAGGCGTTCAGCATCTCGATGGCTTTCTCAGCCTGGGCGCGGGTTGCCAGAGGCTTGTAGGCGGCCAGAGGCGAATAGGTGTCCAGGTCGAATTCGATTTCGGCCAGTTGCACGTCGATAGGCATGTCGATCAGCACGGGGCCGGGGCGGCCGGAGCGCATGATGTGGAACGCTTGTTGGAACACGCGGGGAATCAGATCGGGTTCGCGTACGGTGACGGCCCACTTGGTGACGGGTTTGGCGATGGACTCGATGTCCACGGCCTGGAAGTCTTCCTTGTACAGGCGCGAACGGGGAGCCTGGCCGGTGATGCACAGGATTGGGATCGAGTCGGCCGACGCGGAGTACAGGCCGGTGATCATGTCTGTTCCGGCTGGGCCGGAGGTGCCGATACACACGCCGATGTTGCCGGGAGCAGAACGGGTATAACCTTCGGCCATGTGGGAAGCACCTTCCACGTGGCGGGCGAGAATGTGATCAAAGCCACCTTCTTTGCGCAGTGCGGAGTAGAAGGGGTTGATGGCGGCGCCGGGCACGCCAAATACGGTGCTCACGCCTTCTTTGCGCAGGATCGCGGCGGCGGCGTCCACTGCTCTCATTCGAGCCATTGATGTCTCCTAGATCATCGGTTGACGAAATTCACAACTCGATGATAAGGAGTGGGGGCAGGGCTTTGAATTGGTGGTACGATTGTTTCTATCGATACCTGGAGTATTGAATGAGTCGTTATACCGAGATACGAAGCTTCGCCCTGGTGGCGGAAAAAGGCAGTTTTGCGGCGGCTTCCGTCGTGGAAGGCGTGACCCCCGTGGTCATGGGAAGGCGCCTGGATGCGCTTGAGCAGCGGCTTGGCGTGCGTTTGATGCATCGCTCCACACGCGGGCTGACCCTGACTGATCTGGGCGAGCAGTTCCTGGAGCAGTGCAAACAGATACTGCGGGACTTCGACGAGGCCGAGGCCAGTATCAGCGCGCAGCGTAAGGTAGTTCGGGGCCATCTGGTGGTGTCCGCGCCCGCCGCGTTCGGGCGCCGTCATGTGGCCCCGCATGCCATTGCCTTCAAAAAACGCTATCCCGAACTGAAGCTGTCCTTTAATTTCACCGACAGCGTGGTAGACCTGGTGCGCGAAGGCTATGACATGGCGTTGCGGATCGGCGAGGTTACCGATCCCAATTACGTGGCAGTGCGCCTGTACCCGAACCGTCGCGTGGTTTGCGGAACTCCCGAGTACTTCGAGCGCTATGGCGTGCCGCGCGTGCCAGAAGACCTGGTGCGCCACAACTGCCTTGCCTTCAATCTGCAAGGCGGTCAGCAGCGCGGCTGGACCTTCATGCGCGATGGCAAGGCTACTGCGGTGCGGGTCGATGGCGACCTGGACTGCAACGATGGCGAGCTGTTGTTCAACTGGGTCAAGCAGGGTTGGGGCATAGGTTGGCGCTCTACCTGGGAGATCCAGCCCGAGCTCAAGCGCGGCGAGCTGGTCACGGTGCTGGACGACTACGAAATGCCCAGCTACGACATACAGGCGGTGTACCAGCAGCAGCGCTATCTGCCGGCCAAGGTGCGTCGCTTCATCGATTACCTGCGCGCCATCTACAACACGCCTGGGTATTGGGATGGGGAAGTGCAGTTCTGATGGCTTTTATTGAGGCCTCTTGGAATGCGGTTTGTCCAAGGGTCGGAATGTGCATGGCGGGATGGACAACGGCCTTGTTTGTTGAAGACGCCATCCAAGGTGCTGCAGGGCCGGCCTGGGCTGACGGCTTGCCGGCGCTTGTGCGCCGGTTCCCTTGTCAGTCCGCGTTGACGGGCGCGTCGTGAACTCCGGCGGGTTGCTCGTCTCCCAGACGAGCAACGAGGGCCGCCGTCAAACAGCACGACGCTTGCATCCCGTCCCCGCAGCCCGCCTGCCTCACGACCTCAACGTTTTTTGCT
Source organism: Pseudomonadota bacterium (assembly GCA_023439305.1). Taxonomy (GTDB): domain Bacteria; phylum Pseudomonadota; class Gammaproteobacteria; order Burkholderiales; family Burkholderiaceae_B; genus Alcaligenes. The sequence goes on along the minus strand of JAEXOO010000042.1, from coordinate 54,333 downwards.
TGGTCTTAGGGGCTTAAATGGTCATAACTGAAGCAACCGCTCCGAAGAGCGGTTTTTGGCAGTCTGACGACAGCGATCAGAAGTGGAATTCGACCTGGACGGTCGGCGCGCTGGTTTTGATGCCAGGCTTGACGTTGCCATTGGCCATATAGCGGTTGCCGAACTTGTTGTGCCAGTATTCGTAGCCCACGCCTACCCACAGGGTGTTTTTCTTGTCGAAGGCCAGCTTGCCCACGTCGGCCATGAGCGAGGTGCGCACTAAGACTTCAGACTTGGTGCTGATGCCGGCATAGTCCTTGCCTTTGGGGCCGTTGTAGTTGGCAAAACCCTGGAACTTCAGCGGCAGGGCGCCTGCGTCGAACGGAATGTTCCAGGCCAGGCTGGCCATGAACTGGGAATCAAAGGAGATTTTGCTGTCCGGGCAGGCGGGTGCGCCCAGGCCGCAGTGGTTCCATTCCTTGCCGTACAACAGGCTCAGGTCGACAAAGCCCTTGGGCACGTCGAACTTGAAGGTCGGGCCCACCACCAGCAGGCGCTTGCGCGGTGCAAAGGCGGTGTTCTTGGTATTCAGGTCGAAGCCAGCTGTGATCGCCACATCTTTCACGGGGCCGAATGCCAGGTTTTTGTCGAACGTCTTGCCTAGAGACAGTTGATGGCGATAGGTGGCGTAGAACTCGGTGGCGCCGTTGTTCTTGCTGCCGTTCGACGGGTCGTGGCGGTCGGACTGCAGGATGTCCAGGTTGAAGAAATTCTGGCCGAGGCTGTAGCCGCTGACGTGCGTGAAGCTCAGGATGTGCTTTTCGATGTCGCGATCATTCATGGGCTCGGTGTAGGCCGAGCTGTAGCGGTAGCCCAGAAAGTTGTCGCTCCAGGTGGCGGCCTGCGAGTGTGAAGCCAGGGTGGCGGCCAGGGTAGCGGAAGCGATCAGGGTAGGGCGTAGGTATTTCATGAAGTCTCCTCTTGATGTGCTTGGTATGGCGCTTCGGGTCTTGTGCCCTTTTTGCATGAAGCGCTGAATTTGAATTTTCCTGTAGCTATTCGTATTTTTTGTTTACATATAAAGCAATCGATACTTTTACGGATGGACTGCTTTGGGTAAAGAAGAAGGCCGCCTTGGGCAAGGCGGCCTTGGATTCAGGAGAGATTAGTGTTGGGAAGCCAGATGCTGATTGTCCTTGGCGGAGGCTGCATCCTGTTTTTTGGCTTCGGCGGAGGTGGACTCCACTTCATGTCCATGGCTGGCGAATTTCTCGATGCCATTGAAGAACAGGTTCAGCACGATGGCGGACACGGCAGCCAGCAGGATGCCGCTATGCAGCAGCGGGGCCAGCACGGCTGGCATCTTGTCCAGCAAGTGCTCGGCAACCAGGGGGATCATGCCAAAGCCCAGGCTGATGGCAATGATGTAAGGGTTGTAGCGGTTGCGGTTCAGGTTGGCGGAGGTCAGGATCTTGATGCCGGTCGCTGCGACCATGCCGAACATCACGATACCGGCGCCGCCCAGGACGTAGTTGGGGATGGAAGCCACCACGAAGGCCATCTTGGGGAACAGGCCAAGAACCATCAGGAATACGCCGCCGGCCACGCAGACCCAGCGGCTACGCACGCCGGTCACGCTGACCAGGCCTACGTTCTGCGAGAAGGAGCTGTGCGGGAAGGTGTTCATGATGCCGCCGACCAGGGTGCCCAGCCCGTCGGTGCGCAGGCCTCGGACCAGATCTTCGCGGGTAGGTGGGCGGCCGCAGATGGAGCCCAGGGCCAGGAACATGCCCAGCGATTCCACCATGATCACGACCATGATCAGGGACAGTACGGCAGCGGCGCCCAACAGGCCCCAGCTGAAGGTAGGGACGCCGAATTCGAAGGGGGTGACGATGGAGAACCAGCTGGTCTGATCCAGACCTTCGAAGCTGATGCGGCCCAGGGCCAGCGAAATGAAGAAGCCGGCCAGCAAGCCGATCAGGACGGCGACGTTGGCCAGGAAGCCGCGGGCGAACTTGGTGATCACCAGAATGATGGTCAGCACGGTCAGGGCGATGGCCAGGTTTTCCATGGAGCCGTACTCGGGATTGGCCACGCGCAGGCCGGTGGCGGGATCCAGAATGGTCGGGGCGCCGCCGCCGATCCAGTTCAGGCCCACACGCATCAAGGTGACGCCGATGACGGTGATGATGATGCCGGTGACCACGGGCGGGAACAGGCCCATCAGGCGGCTGAAAACCGGGGCGATCAGGATGCTGAAAATGCCGGCGAGAATAGTGGCGCCGAAAATGCCGGTCAGGCCCAGGTTGGGATCCAGGCCGATGGCGACCATGGGGCTGACGGCAGCAAAGGAGACACCCATCATGACAGGCAGCTTGATGCCGAAGATGCCCGCGCCGCGGGCCTGGATGATGGTGATCAGGCCACAGCAAAGCAGGTCGGCATTGATGAGCAGGGCGATCTGGTCTTTGGTCAGGCCCAGCGCTTCACCGATGATCAGGGGCACGGCAACGGCGCCGGCGTACATCACCATGACGTGCTGAAGTCCGAGGGTCGCCAGTCGACCGGCGGGCAGGCGTTGGTCTACGCCGTCGCAGTCTTCAGGTTGACTAACTTGGGGGTTCGCAGACATCAGGGGTCTCCTTAGTGATACGTTATGGACGTCCGGAGGTCGCGGCGTGACTCATGTGAGGACGCGACGCGGCGGAGTCGGTCAGGCAGGTATATAGAGTGGGGAGGTGGGCATTGCTGGGTGGGAGAATGCGGCACGGCACAACCTGCACGCACGGCGATGTCTGGCCGTGCAAGCGTTAAGGTATCGGATGGGGGGTATCACCGGAAGAAGGTACCGCTTGATAAGTGGAATATGCAAATACTTATAGGGGGTGACGATTAGGTGCCAATTTCAGATAAGCCTGTTAATAAAGGGGCTGTGATAAGGGTTATGGCATCAATTTGTCATATTTGGCGCTGCTTTCAAGCAGGTAGGGGTATTGCCCACCTAGCAACTGTCAAAAATCTATGCTAGTTGAGATTTCAATATAAGGTCAGTGCATGCACTCCAGAGCCTGCGCCGCATTCGGGCATAAAAAAAGCGGCCAGGAAGGCCGCTGGGAACAAGACGGAAAAGCGCCTTATTTATCCGACCACAGTACGCCGGCTGTCGCCCAGTTCTCGCGCTTGACGTCGGTGAAGACCACATCCACGGCTTCAGGGCCGCAGCCCAGCACGCGGCAGGCTTCGTTGGTCAAGGCTTCGGCCAGAGCGCGCTTGGTCTCTACGGGACGGCCGTCGAACAATTGTACGTTGATGGTAGGCATGATTGCTCCGTTGAATTGTTGGAATTGTCTGCTACAGGCAGAAGTCCGGCTCGGACTGGTGCAGCTTGCGCAGCAGAGCAGGCCATTCTAGCAAGCCTTCGGGCTGAGAGCCGGGCAGGAGCTGACCATGGGTCAGGTCCAGGACATCGCGCCCGGGCGTGTGCAAGTCTGTGCCGGCGGCCATGGCGGATAGCTGGATGCGGCAGGCGCGCTCCAGAGTGTCCATCAGGATATAGGCCTCGGCCACCGTGCGCCCGCAGGTCAGGCCCCCATGATTGCGCAGCAGCATGGCCGGATGCCTGCCCAATTCCTGGACCAGGAGCGCCTGTTCCTGCGCCGGGAAAGCCAGCCCTGCGTATTCGTGGTACGCGATGTCGTTCCAGAAGCGCATTGCGTGTTGGGACAGAGGCAGCAAACCGCATTCCAGAGCGGAGACGGCAATGGTGGCGTCCGTGTGCAAGTGAATGACGCAATGGGCGTCCTCGCGGGCGCGATGCACGGCGCCGTGAATGGCGAAGCCGCTGGGATTGGCCTTGCGGTCCGTGCCGTCCACGACATGGCCTCGGGTGTCGATCAGCAGCAGATTGGAGGCTGTGATTTCGTCAAAGCGCAGTCCGAACGGATTGATGAGAAAAACATCGTCGCGTCCCGGCAGGCGCAAGGAGACATGCGTATAGATGATGTCGTCCCAGCCTTGCTGTGCCGCCAGTCGGTAGCAGGCCGCCAGGTTGACCCGGGCGCGCCATTCGGCGGCATCCATGCCGGCCGGCCGGCCGGCGTAGATAGCTTCGATGTCCGGAGTGATCGGACAGGATTCGCTCATGCCTGAACGGTTTCCAGTTCGGCGATGATGGCGTGTTCTTCCAGTTGGATCACGTCACAGTTGTCGCCTGGTCCCTTGCGGTCGATCACGATGAAGTCGGCAACCTGGTTCAGGGCCATCAAGGGGTGATGCCATACGCCGGTGGCGTAGTTCACGCCCTGGTCGCCGCGCGCCAGGAACAGGCGCAGGTCAGCGGCTTTGGGAGTCTCGCCGGCCGGCGCGACGATGACCAGATAAGGTTGGCCCGACTGGGGGATGAAGGCCTGGCTGCCCTTGGGGTGGCGTTCCATCATTTCGACCGTGAAGGGCAGGCTGCGCGGCAGTCCGCGGAAGATGGACACGATGGCGCGGCCGTCGGCGCCCGGCTCGATGTTGGCCAGGTCGTGGTAGCGCTCGGTATTGCCTTCATTGATGGTGAAGTGATTCACGGCATCGGACGCCTCGATGACGTCGCCGAAGGGCGTGAAAGCGTCGGCGGTCAGAGTTTCCAGTTTCAGGGTGATGGTCATGACATATCCTAGTGATGGCCGGAGCGGGGTTCAGAGGCCGCGCCGCGCAGGGCCGGGTTGAGAGGGAAACAAAAACGGGACCGAAGCGTGGCTGCTGCCTGCTTTCGGTCCCGCGAATGCTGGGGTCTACCGTCGAGGCGTGAGCTACGCCGGGGTCAGACAGAGATCAGGCAAACAAGGCGTCCAGACGGAAACGGGCGATTTTGCCGATTTCGCGCAGGCAGGCCTCGAATTCCGTGTCGGAGTCGTTGTCCAGGCGAGCATCCACTGTGTCCATGATCTGGTGGCGGGTCAAGCCCTTGACGGCGATCACGAAGGGAAAGCCGAAGCGGTCACGGTAGCTGGCGTTCAGGCCGCGCAGGCGGGCCAGTTCGTCAGCTGTGCATTGATCCAGGCCGGCGCCGCGCTGCTCGCCCGTGGAAGCGGTGGTCAGGGTGCCTTCTTCAGCTTCCTTGCCGGCCAGTTCAGGGTGAGCACAGATGAGGTTCTTTTTTTCGTCGTGCGAGGCGCTGTTCATGACATCCACCATGGTGGCGTGCAGTTCGTCCACGCTGCGAAAGGGACGCTTGCTCCAGGTGCGCTCGGCGACCCAGGGGGAGTGTTCGAAGATGCCTTCCAGCTTGTCTACAAACTGGGCCTGTTCCAGGCTGGACAGTTCGGCCAGGGCGGTGTCGGGGGTCAGGGTTTGGGTCATGGTTAAGTCCGATTTTCTAAGAGTATTTATAGCTAGCCAAAACGTATTCGGGCAAGCGTCGGAAGGGCTGGCCGCACCAGGATTGAGTGAATGGGCGGGGGGGCAGCCGGGCTTGCGATGCCGAAACGCTTATATTGGTATGTCTCCAGCCTATGGTCTTTTTATGTGCGACCAGTTTAAGATTTCTGATCATAAATAAAATAGAATTAGACTTATAAATGATATATGCCATGACGTATTCCGCGCATGTGTCAATATCAGGGCAGAAAAACTCGTAAGAAGGAGAGCGTTTGATGGCCGCCCGACGTGGGGATAACCCGCTCGATACCTACCTGTTAAGGGTATTTTGCTTGCTCGTGACCGAACGCAGCGTTTCACGGACCGCGTTCAAGATGAATCAATCCCAGCCCGCCATCAGTGCGGCGTTGCGGCGTCTGCGCGACATTATCGGCGATCCGCTGCTGGTGCGTGAAAAAGGCGGCATGGTGCCTACGGAGCGGGCGATCGCCTTGTTGGCGCATGCCAAGGGCGCGCTGGCAGAGATCGACTGCATGGTCAATGCGCCCGGCAATTTCGACCCCCAGGTCAGCCGCAGCGAATTCCATATCGGCGCGCCGGATTATCTGGCGCCCATGTTCATCGGCAGCGTGGTCGAGCGCATGCGTCGTGAAGCGCCTGAAGCGCGCCTGAACCTGCATGCTCTGGACGCCAATTTCGACTTCGAGCGCTCGCTGGCCGAAGGCGACCTGGACGTGGTCATCGGCAATTGGCCCGAGCCGCCCGATCGCATGCACCTGTCGGTCTTGCTGGAGGACCAGATCGTGTGTCTGGTGGCGGCAACGCATCCTCTGGCGCGCAAGGGCCTGACCCTGGAAGATTACCTGCGCGCGCGCCACGTGGTGCCCATGCCGTATTCGATCAACCAGCGCGGCGTCATCGACACGACCTTGTCGGCTTTGCGCATCCAGCGCGATGAAAGCGTCATCGTGCAATCGTTCTCGGCCGCACCGTATCTGTTGCAGAACACCGATCTGGTGTTCACCACCGCCCGGCACTTTGCCGAGTTCTATTGCAAGCTGCTGCCGCTGGCCATTCTGGAGGCGCCGGTGGAGTTTCCGCCCATGCGCTTTTACCAGCTCTGGCACGAGCGCAACCGGCACTCGCCCAGCCATCGCTGGCTGCGTCGCCTGCTGACGGAATGCGGCAATGAGCTGACCCCCACCGAGGAGCTGGTTCAGGCCAATACCTGAGGCCTGCAAAATGCTTGATTTCGGGCCTGCGCTGGTGCAAATTAGCGGGCTTGCCGGTTTTCGGGGCCTCAGACGGAGCGTGGCTTGCGTCTTGAGGGGGCGTTATCCTGTGCTGTTCAGATTTTGTTGCATTTAAAGCGACTGGTCACGGACAGGACGGGAAGCGCAGGTTGATAATAATGCAGTCCTAACGTTCAGGGTGTCGCGCAGTGTCCTTACCTCAAATGGGGGAGTCCTTTACCTGGTTGTATATCTGTGTCGTGGCTTTCATGGTCGGCGGGCTTATCGTGGCCTCCGAGCGCTGGCACGGCCGATTGACCGGGGATAGCGATCTCAGCAAGCCCCAGGCCTCTCATTCCCGTCCTACCCCCCGCGTCGGCGGCTTGGCGGTGGTCGCGGGCAGCCTGGCCGGGTTGCTGGTGCTGGGCCCCAGCAACATGACCCTGACCTGGCTGTGGCCGGTGCTTTTCCTGGCAGCTATGCCGGTGTTCGTGGCCGGGCTGGTCGAGGACATTACCAAGGATGTGGGCTCGCTCAAGCGCCTGCTGGCGGCTTTCCTGTCGGCGGCAATCGCCTGGTGGCTGCTGGGAGGCGTGTCGCGCGTGGGCGTGACCTGGGCGGATTGGGTCCTCGGCTTCTGGCCCATCTCTTTATTGTTCACCATGATTGCGGTGGGCGGCTGTACGCACGCCTTGAACATCATCGACGGCATGAATGGGCTGGCCGGCATGATCGCGACCTTGATGGCGCTGTCGCTCGCCTTGGTGGCCTTGCAGGTGCAGGATTACCCCATTTTTCTGATTGCCGCCTCGCTGGCCTCTGCCACCCTGGGCTTTCTGGTCTGGAATTTCCCGTTCGGACGGGTGTTCCTGGGCGATGGCGGCGCTTATTTTCTCGGTTTCATGCTGGCCGAGCTGGCGGTGCAGCTGGTAGTGCGCAACCCCAGCGTATCGCCCTTCTATGCGCTGGCCGTCCTGTTCTATCCGGTCTTTGAAACCCTGTTTTCGATCTGGCGCCGCCGTTTCAAGCGCGGCGTGCCGGTAGACCAACCCGATGCCTTGCACTTGCATCAATTGGTATTCCGCCGACTGGTGCGCGCCACGTTCAGCCGTGACAGCGCAGGCGCGCTGCCCACTTTTTGTAACGCGATGACCTCGCCCTACTTGTGGGTGCTGGCCTTGATCGGCCTGGTTCCTGCCACGATCTGGTGGGACAATACCTGGGCGTTGTGCGCCAGCATGCTGGCCTTTTCTCTGGTCTATATCTGGCTGTATTCTCGCCTGGTGTCCTGGCGGCGGCCCACATGGCTGCTGCTGCCCTCGGTTCGCCGGCGGGCGGACCGGGACTAGCTTCCCGGCCATCGTGATAAATCCTTGCGCATTCCGCTTATTGGAGAATGAAGTTGCAACTTGAGAACGTGAAATTGGCCGTGGTTGGCCTGGGTTATGTGGGTCTGCCCCTGGCGGTCGAATTCGGCAAGAAACGCACTGTCCTGGGCTTTGATATCAATACCCGCCGCGTGGCCGAACTGAAGGACGGCGTGGACCGCACGCTGGAAGTGGATGCCGGGGAACTGGCTCAGGCCAAGGGCCTGAGCTATTCCTGCGAGGCCGATGAGCTGGCGCAGTCCAATGTTTTTATCGTGACGGTGCCCACACCCATCGACCAGTTCAAGCAGCCTGATCTGACGCCGCTGGTGCGCGCGTCCGAAACCATCGGCAAAGTGCTCAAGCGCGGCGATATCGTCATCTACGAATCCACGGTCTATCCCGGCGCCACCGAGGAAGTCTGCGTTCCCGTGCTGGAAGAGGTATCGGGCCTGCGCTACAACGAAGATTTCTACGCCGGCTACAGCCCTGAACGCATCAATCCGGGCGACAAAGAACACCGCGTCTCCACCATCAAGAAGGTGACTTCGGGCTCCACCCCCGAGGTGGCCGAGCTGGTCGATGCCCTGTACCGCGAAATCATCGTGGTCGGCACGTTCAAGGCCAGCTCCATCCGTGTGGCAGAAGCCGCCAAGGTCATTGAAAATACTCAGCGCGACGTCAATATCGCCCTGATCAACGAGTTGGCCCTGATCTTCAATCGTATGGGCATCGATACGCTGGACGTCCTGCAGGCTGCCGGCACCAAATGGAACTTCCTGCCCTTCCGTCCCGGCCTGGTGGGTGGCCACTGTATCGGCGTGGACCCGTACTACCTGACGCACAAGGCGCAGGCCATCGGCTATCACCCCGAGATCATTCTGGCCGGCCGTCGTTTGAATGACTCCATGGGCGCTTATGTGGCGTCCCAACTGGTCAAGGCCATGACCAAGCGCCGCATCCAGGTGCAGGGTGCGCGCGTGCTGCTGCTGGGCCTGGCCTTCAAGGAAAACTGCCCCGATCTGCGCAACACGCGCATCGTGGACATTGTCCAAGAACTCAAGCAGTACGACGTGGATGTGGACGTTTACGATCCGTGGGTCGATCCCAAGGAAGCCGAGCACGAATACGGCATCACGCCCGTGGAAAATCCGCAGGCCGGCGCCTATGACGGCGTCATCGTGGCGGTGGCTCACCACCAGTTCAAGGAACTGGGGGTTCAGGGCGTGCGCCAATGGGGCAAGCCCGACCATGTGCTGTATGACCTGAAATATGTGTTCGACCGCGAAGAATCGGACCTGCGCCTCTAAACGGATATAGCCATGAGCGTTGCATTTGAACAAGCGAAGCGGCAGTTGCGCGCGCAGCCCAAGACCTGGCTGGTCACGGGTTGCGCGGGTTTCATCGGCTCGAATCTGCTGGAAACCCTGCTGATGCTGGATCAGCAGGTTGTGGGCCTGGATAACTTTGCTACCGGACATCAGTACAACCTGGACGAAGTGCGGGATCAGGTCGGTGCCGAGCGCTGGGCGCGCTTTCGCTTCATTGAAGGCGATATCCGTAAGCTCGACACCTGCCGGCAAGCCGTGGAAGGTGTCAATTACGTGCTGCATCAGGCGGCGCTGGGTTCGGTGCCGCGCTCATTGAATGATCCACTGACCTCGAACGACGTCAATGTGGGTGGTTCGCTGAATATGCTGTTGGCGGCGCGCGATGCCCGGGTGCAGGCCTTTGTCTATGCGGCATCCAGCTCCACCTATGGTGACCACCCGGGCCTGCCCAAGGTAGAGGATCGCATCGGTCGCCCCCTGTCGCCGTATGCCGTCACCAAGTTCGTCAATGAACTGTATGCGGATGTGTTTGCCCGCGCCTACGGCTTTTCCAGCGTGGGACTGCGCTATTTCAATGTCTTCGGCAAACGACAGGACCCCAATGGCGCGTATGCGGCCGTGATCCCGAAGTGGGTTTCGGCCATGATTCAGGACCAGACGCTGCAGATCAATGGCGACGGTGAAACCAGCCGCGATTTCTGCTTTGTCGACAACGTCGTGCAGATGAATATTCTGGCGGCCCTGAACCAGAAGGAAAGCACCGCCGAAGTCTATAACGTGGCCGTGAACGCCCGCACCAGCCTGAACCAGTTGTTCCAGTACCTGCAGACGGCGCTGGCCGCCAACGGCGTGTCTTACACGCGCGAGCCGGTCCATGCGGATTTCCGCGCCGGCGACGTGCGTCATTCGCAGGCGGACATCTCCAAGGCTCGCGATCAACTGGGCTATGAGCCCAGTCATTCCATCCAGCAAGGATTGGACGCCGCCATGCCTTGGTATGTGGCGTTCCTGAGTTGACCCCTCCCAGCCTGAAAAAACGCCTTTCCGGCTTGCATGCCGACCATCGCCGCATCGCCATGGGCGCGATGCGGGTGGCGTTTTTTCTGTTGCTGGGCAAGGCGGCGGGCGCTCTGAAAGAGATGGCTGTCGCCTATCGCTATGGTGTCAGTGATGCGGTAGACGCCTATCAGTTCACCATGGTCATGGCCAATTGGTTGCCTTTGACCTTGGTGGGATCGATGTCCGTGGTGCTGATCCCGGTTCTGGTGCGCCTGCGCAAACTGGAGCCCCAGGCGCGCAAGCAGTTCCTGGGCGAAATAAAAGCCTGGTGCATAGTGCTGGGCTGCGTGTTGGGGGGGCTGATCTGGATCAGCTGGCCCTGGGTGCTGGATCTGGCCGGTAAGGGACTGAGTCCGCAAGCCCGCCACATGAGTCAGGAGTTGCTGTTTGCGTTTGCACCGGCGGCGGTGCTGACGCTGATGATAGGGCTAAGTGCCGCGCGTCTGCGGGCGCATGAACGGCATATCAATACTTTGCTGGACAGTGTGCCGGCTTTCGTGATTCTGGTGCTGGTGCTGGCGGCTGGCGCTGATCCGGGTATAGGTCCCTTGCTGTGGGGCACCCTGCTGGGCCTGATCGTGCAGGCAGCGTGGCTTCTGGTTCTGGCGTCGCGCGCCGATCAGGTGTGGGCGCGGCCCGCGCCCACGTTGCGCTCCGAGCAATGGCCCAATCTGCTCAAGGCGGCCACGATCATGCTGGTGGGGCAGATCGCCATGAGCTTTGTCGGCCCTATCGATCAGTACACGGCGGCCAATCTGGGCGCCAATGCCAACGCCACACTGGGCTACGCCAGTCGGCTTATTTCTTTGCTGCTGGGCGTGGGCGCGGCCTCTGTCGGGCGGGCGGCCTTGCCGGTGCTGGCCGACATCCAGAGCCGGGGCGACCAGAGGCGGGCGCGCTCCATGGCCTTGAAGTGGTCGGTTCTGATGCTCCTGGCCGGCGCGTTGGCGGCTGGGGTGGGGATTGCGCTGGCGCCATGGGGCGTGGCGCTGCTGTATGAGCGTGGCGCGTTCACGGCAGACAACACGCTGGCCGTGGCGCATGTCATGCGCTGGGGCCTGGTCCAGTTGCCGTTTTATTTCGGCGTGCTGATCCTGGTGCAATTGCTGGCCAGTCAGAATCGGTACAAATCCATGGCGGCGATCGCCGTGGTCAATTTTTTGGTGAAGGCGGCCCTGAATCCCGTGCTGGCGGCCCGCATGGGGCCGGCGGGCATCATGCTGGCGACCAGCCTGATGTATGCGGCTTCGTTCACTTGTTATTTCATCTTGGCTTTGAAGCCGGCCGGGGCCGTGGCGCCCGGCTCGCAGGAATAGGAAAACGTGCAGAGTAAATCGGGATCCCGGCCCCATGTCATGCTGGTCATCCACTCCCTGGGCGGCGGCGGGGCGGAACGTGTCGCTGTAGATTTGAGCGCCGCCTGGGTGGCGCGAGGCTATCGTGTGTCCCTGGTCACCCAGGCGGATGCTGGCAAGGACGCCTATGCGCTGGCCGCCGGGGTGGAGCGCCATGTGCTTGGGACGGCAGGCAACAGCCGAGGGCGGCTGCATGCCTTGTGGAACAACTGGCGGCGCGTCAGCCGCTTGCGCTCGTTGATGCGCCGGCACAAACCGGATGTGGTGCTGGGCATGATGACCACCTCGTCGGTGCTGGCGATTTCGGCGGCCAAGGGGCTGCCCTGCAAGGTCATCGCGACCGAACATACGCACCCGCCATCCCAGTCCATATCGTCCTTCTGGCAGAAGGCGCGTCTGCGTACTTATCCGCAGGCGCAGGCGGTGGTGGCGCTGACCACGGGGACGGCCGCCTGGCTGCGGGAGAATGTGCCCGGCAGCCAGGTTCAGGTCATTCCCAACGCGGTGCGCTGGCCCATGGAAAACGGTGAACCGACTGTGGCGGTGCCGGATCAGGGCGGACGCAAGCGGCTGCTGGCGGTCGGGCGTCTGCATCCGGTCAAGGGCTTCGATACCTTGATCGATGCCTTCGGCATGCTGGCCAATTACTTTCCCGGCTGGGACCTGACGATATTGGGCGAAGGCGAGCAGCGCGGGGATCTGGAAGCGCGCATCGCCGAGCTGGAGTTGCAGGATCGCATCCATCTGCCGGGGCGCGTGGGCAATATGGCCGACTGGTACAGCCAGTCCGACCTGTACGTGCTCAGCTCGCGCATGGAAGGCCTGTCCAACAGTCTGCTGGAAGCCATGGCCAGCGGGTTGACGGCAGTGGCCTACGATTGCGACACCGGCCCGCGCGAGATCATCCGGGCCAATATCGACGGCGTGCTGGTCCAACCTGTTTCGGATGTCGAGGCGCTGGCCGCGCATCTGTCCGACCTGATGGCCAATGCCGACAAGCGCCAGCGTCTGGCGCGGCGCGCCATTGATGTGCGTGATCGCTTTTCGTCGGCGCGCGTGCTGGCTTTGTGGCAGCAACTGTTGGAACAGTGTCTGCGACGGTCTTAAAATGGCGTTTTGCGTGTCCGCTGCTGTCCATGAGCCCACGGAGGCCCAGTGAAGATTCTGTTTTTCGTCAGTTCCCTGAATGCCGGCGGAGCCGAGCGCGTCGCCTCGACGCTGGCTAATGCCTGGGGCTTGCGGGGCGATCAGGTGACGCTGGCGCCCACCTTCGGAGGAGGCGGCACCGCGTTCTACGATATCGATTCCCGGGTGGAGGTCGTCTGGCTGGCGCATCGCATGCGGGGAAGCTGGCTGCCCAAGCCCTTGTCCAAACTGGCGGCCATGCGCAAGCTGGTGCATGAAAAACAGCCTGATGTCATTGTTTCGTTTTTGACCAACGTCAACGTCAACGTCCTGCTGGGGCTGGCTGACATGGGCGTGCCCATTGTGGTGGGCGAGCGCACCAATCCGGCTTTCAGCAGCAGCGCCGGCAAGGCTCTGCAGGCGTTGCGCCGTCGGCTGTATCTCAAGGCCCAGGTGGTTACCGTGCAGACCCGCGCCAGCATCGCGGCCTTTCAGGCCATGGTGCCCGGCATGAAGCATGTAGCCGTGGTGCCCAACCCCTTGCCGCAGGCGCTGGATGCGGTACAGCGGGAAGTCCGGGTGGAAGAAAACCGGCACTGCACCTTGCTGGCCATGGGGCGGATGGTGCCGTCCAAGCGTTTTGACGTCCTGATCCGCGTCTTTGCCAACCTGGCGGCGGCGCATCCCGAATGGACCTTGATTATTTGGGGCGATGGCCCGCAGCGTGCGGCGCTGGCCCAGCAGATTGCTATGCTGGGCATGGGCGAGCGTATCCGCTTGCCGGGCAAGACAGCCGAGCCCTGGAAGGAAATGGCCCGCGCCCATGCGTTTGTCATGACCTCTGAAGTAGAGGGGTTTCCCAATGTGCTGCTGGAGGCCATGGCCATGGGCCTGCCGTCGGTGACAGTAGACTGCCCGAGCGGGCCGCGCGAAATCACCTCCGATGGCCGCGATGCCTTGCTGGTGCCGGTCGGTGACGAAGGCGCCTTGACGGCGGCCCTGTCCGAACTGCTGGATGATGGCGTATTCCGCGGCGTTCTGGGGCGGCGCGCCGCCGCCGCCGTGCGCCAGCGCTATCAATTGCCGCAGGTCCTGCAGGCCTGGGACGAGGTATTCACGGCCGCCCGAGGCGGCGAGAAACAGGGAGCAGAAGCATGAGCGCATCGCGGCCTGAGGGTTCGACGCCATTGCGGGTGGTGCATATTATTTCCGGCCTGGGGCAAGGCGGCGCAGAGACCGTCTTGTTCCGGCTGGTGACGGCGCCCGGACAAAGCACGGAGCATATTGTGGTGTCGCTGGGCGGCGAGGACATCTTCGGCCCGCAACTGCGCGAGGCGGGCATCGTCTTGCATTGCCTGCACATGAAGTCTCCCCTGCGCTTTCTGAAGGGGCTGCGGGCCTTGGTGCAGTTGCTGGATGACCTGCAGCCGGACGTGGTCCAGACCTGGATGTATCACGCGGACCTGATCGGCGGCGCGGCGGCGCGCATTGCGCATCTGCCGGCGGTGTCCTGGGGCATACGCAACTCGGGCGCCAACTTGTATCAGGGCAGTCCCAAGGCGCGCATGGTGGCCTGGCTCTGCGCCCGGGTGTCGCGCATTATTCCCAATCTTATTGTTTCCTGCGCAGAGAACGCGGCGAGGCGCCATAAGCAATGGGGTTATCGCGCCGACATCATGAAAGTCATTCCCAACGGTTACGATCTGAGCCGCTGGCATCCCGACGCCCAGGCGCGCCAGGACGTGCGCCGTGAACTGGGCCTGGCTGACGGCACGCCTGTTATTGGCAGCGTGGCGCGCTGGAATCCCCTGAAAGACCATCCTAATTTGCTGGCTGCCTTGGCGCGCAGCCTGCGCCGTCATCCTGACCTGCGTTGCTTGCTGATCGGCGAAGGTATGGACAGCGGCAACGAGGCCCTGATGCGTTTGCTGGATCAGCATCAGCTGCATGAGTCTGTCATTCTGATGGGCCGGCGCAGCGATGTGCCGCGTTTGATGAATGCGTTGGACGTGCATGTGTTGTCCAGTTCGGCCGAAGGCTTCCCCAATGTGGTATGCGAGGCCATGGCCGCCGGCGTATCTAATGTCGTGACCGATGTAGGCGATGCGGCCCTGATCGTGGGCAACGAAGGTTGGATCGTGCCGCCTCGTCATGCCGAAGCCTTGTCGGGCGCGATCAACAGCGCCGTGGACGAGCTGGGGTCTCCATCCTGGCAGGCGCGTCATCAACACGCCCGGGAACGGGTGGCACGGCTGTTTTCTTTGCAGGGCATGGTCAATAACTATACCCAGGCCTGGACGGCGCTGGCGGCGGCTCATCCGCCCAAGCGCAAAAAGCCCCGTCGCCCTGCAGCGGCTTTGGGGGCGGGCGGTGCGCCAATGTCGGCGGACGTGCACAAGCTGATGTTTGTGGTGAACAATCCAGCCTTCTTTCTATCGCATCGTTTGCCGTTGGCCCTTGCTGCGCAGCGCGAAGGCTACGAGGTGCATGTTGCCACCATGGATGGCGATGCGGTGCGGGCGATCGAGGAGCATGGCTTTGTCCACCATGTTTTGCCCATGACGCGTAGCGGCACCAATCCTGTGCAAGAAGTGGGCACGATCTGGGCCCTGTGGCGCCTGTTGCGTCGGGAACGGCCCGATGTTGTGCATGCGGTCACCATCAAGCCCGTGTTGTATGGCGGCATCGCCGCCCGCCTGGCCGGCGTGCCTGGGTTTCTGGCCGCCATTTCCGGCCTGGGCTACCTTTTTACGGGCCGCGACAAAGGCTTCGATCCGGTGCGTTGGGTGGCCGTCCAGTTGTACAAGCTGGCTTTGGGGCATCGCCACAGCCGTGTGATTTTTCAGAACAGCAATGACCGCGATGTGCTTTTGCAGGCAGGCGTGGTGCGTCCTGCGCAGTGTGTCTTGATCCGCGGCTCGGGAGTCGATCTGGATCAGTTCCGGGACCAGCCCGAACCGTCAGGACCGGTGGTGGCCTTCATGGTGGCTCGCTTGCTGGCGGACAAGGGAGTGCGCGAGTTTGTCGAAGCTGCTCGTATTGCTCACCGCCAGGGCAGCCCGGTGCAATGGGTGCTGGCAGGCAGTCCTGATCCGGGTAACCCAGCCAGCATCACGCAGCAAGAATGGGAACAGTGGCGGCAGGAAGGCATTGTGCATTGTCTGGGCGAGCGGCACGATGTGGCGCAGCTATACGCGCAGTCGCATATTGCCGTGCTGCCGTCTTATCGGGAAGGTCTGCCCAAATCTCTGGTCGAAGCGGCGGCGTGCGGACGGGCGGTGGTCACGACGGATGTGCCCGGTTGCCGGGATGCCATCGAGCCAGGTGTGACCGGCCTGCTGGTGCCAGTGCGCAATGCGCATGCGCTGGCCCGGGCTGTGCTGGAGCTGGCGGACGACCCCGCCCGCCGTCGCGCCATGGGCGCGCAGGGCCGTCGCCTGGCTGAGCAGGCTTTCGACATCCAGCGAATTTCAGAAGCACATCTGGAGCTGTATCGCACTCTGGCCCGTTGAGCGTGACAGAGAACCATAAAAAAAGAGGAACGCTCAGTTCCTCTTTTTTTATGTCTGTGCTTTTGCTGGCTATCGAGCGCCGGTCGGCGGCGATGTCAGAACGGCAGCGCCGCGTCGGGCTTGAGCGCCAGCAGGGCGGTGCGGAACTCGCCCTGAATGCGTTGCAGTGCTTCCTGGGATTGCGCTTCAAAGCGCAGCACGATGACGGGCGTGGTGTTGGAGGCGCGCGCCAGGCCGAAACCGTCCGCGTATTCGGCGCGTACGCCGTCGATGGTGTTCAGGCTTTGTGAGCTTGGGAAGCGGCCTTCTTGCTGCAAGCGGGCGATCAGGGCGTGGGGTTCGCCTTCGGTCAAGGGCAGCTTCAGCTCGGGCGTGGACTGGTCTTGTGGCAAGGCCTCCAGCTCCGCCGACGGATTGTCGCTGCGCGACAGGATCTCCAGCAGGCGCGCGCCGGTATGCAGGCCGTCGTCAAAACCGTACCAGCGCTCTTTGAAGAAGACGTGGCCGCTCATTTCGCCTGCCAGGGGGGCGCCGGTTTCCGCCAGCTTGGCCTTGATCAGCGAGTGCCCTGTCTGCCACATCAGCGGTTGGCCGCCGGCCTTGGCGATTTCCAGTGCGACGTGGCGGCTGCATTTCACGTCGAAGATGATGGTGGCGCCGGGGTCGCGCTGCAATATGTCGCGCGCGTACAGAATTAGCTGGCGATCAGGCCAGATGATCTGTCCGGAGCGGGTGACCACGCCCAGGCGGTCGGCATCGCCGTCAAAGGCCAAGCCGAGTTCGCAGTCTGTTTCCTGGACATGGCGAATCAGGTCTTCCAGGTTATGGGGCTCGGCCGGGTCGGGATGGTGATTGGGAAAGCTGCCGTCTACGTCGCCGAACAGCACGTCGACCTGGCAACCTAGAGCCTTGAACAGGCGTTCGGCGACCACGCCGCCCACGCCGTTGCCGCAGTCCAGAGCGATTTTCATGGGACGTGCCAGCTTGACGCGTTCGGCAATAGTGGCGACATACTGATCCAGCAGGTCGCGGGTTTCTCGCGAACCTGCTTGAGCAGCAGGCTGTACACCGGCCTGGATGCGCTGTTTCAGGGCCTGGATATCGGCGCCGTGCAAGGTCTTGCCGGCCATCATCATCTTGAAGCCGTTGTAGTTGGGCGGGTTGTGACTGCCGGTAATGGCGACGCCCGAGCCGGTATTGAGCACGTTGGCGGCAAAATAAACGACTGGCGTGGGCACCATGCCCAGGTCCACGGTGTGGATGCCGCCCGCATTGATGCCGTCTTGCAGCGCAGCTGACAGGGCAGGGCTGCTGTGGCGACCGTCGTAGCCGACCACCAAGGTGTCGACGCCTTGCTCACGCGCGCTGGCCGCCAGGGCCAGGCCCAGCAGGCGGGCGAAGTCGGGATTGAGCTGTTCGGGCACCGTGCCGCGGATATCGTAGGCTTTGAAGGCGGCGTCGGGCAGGGCGTAAGGCTGGGTCACGTCAGGTCCTCGGTGAAAGAGAAAGAAGCAGTTTAGCCTGATTGCCCCTGCGGTCGTGAGTTACCATTGGTATGAACCAGCGGCTGGCGCATGCGATGGCGGGCGCCGTTAAACGGCTGGTCTTTTATCTCCATTACGGCGCCGTGAGCGGCGCTGGTTTCCCGTTTTTTACAGGGTGGTCAAGGTCATGACTTTTCTACAGGAACTCCAGAGCGGCATCGGCGAGCGACATGTGCTGACAGGTGATGCCATGCAACAGTATCTGGAAGACTGGCGCGGCCGCTATAAAGGCGCGGCGCTGGCTGTGGCGCGGCCGGGCTCCACCGACGAAGTCGCTCAGGTGGTGCGTCTGTGCGCACGTCATCGCGTCCCTATCGTGCCGCAGGGCGGCAATACCGGGCTGTGCGGCGGAGCGACGCCCGATGCCAGCGGTACGGCCCTGGTGCTGTCGCTGGAGCGTCTGAATGCCATACGCAGCGTGGATACGGACAACGACACCATGGTGGTCGAGGCCGGCTGCATTCTGCAGAATGTGCAGCAAGCGGCCCGCGATCACGATCGCTTGTTCCCCTTGAGCCTGGCGGCCGAGGGCAGTTGCACGCTGGGCGGCAATCTGGCCACCAATGCCGGCGGTACACAGGTGCTGCGTTATGGCAATGCGCGCGACCTGGCGCTGGGGCTGGAGGTTGTGACGGCGCAAGGCGACATCCTGCACGGCCTGCATGGGCTGCGCAAGGACAATACGGGCTACGACTTGCGCAACCTGTTCATCGGCAGCGAGGGCACGCTGGGCATCATCACGGCGGCCACCATCAAGCTGTATCCCGTGCCTGTAGCCGGCTGCACGGCGTTGTTGGCGCTGGAATCCATTGAAGACGCCGTCAAGGTGCTGTCGCTGGCCCGACGCGGCCTGGCGGCGTCCCTGACCGGGTTCGAGCTCATCGCGGGCAACTGCCTGCAGGCGGTGGTCACCTGCTATCCCGAGCAGCGCATGCCCTTCCAGGGCGAATCGGCCCAGGCGCCGTGGTATGCCTTGCTGGAACTGTCCGACAGCGAAAGCCTGGAGCACGCCCGTGAACGCTTTGAAAGCGTCATCGGCGAGGCGCTGGAGCAAGGGCTGGTGCAGGATGCCGTTATCGCCGAGAGCCTGGCGCAGAGCAAGGCCCTGTGGCACTTGCGCGAAAGCATTCCCCTGGCGGAAAAGGCCTACGGCAAGAGCATCAAACACGACGTGTCCATTCCGGTGTCCCTGATGGCGCAGTTCGTCAATGACACCAACGCCCAGCTGCAGCAGGAGTTCCCGGGAATCGAGAACGTCACCTTCGGTCACCTGGGCGACGGCAATCTGCATTACAACGTGGCCCGGGGCACAGCGTTCACCGAAGAGCAACTGCTGCAGCGCCAGGACGAGGTCTATGCTCTGGTGCACGACAGCGTCCATCGTTTCCAGGGTTCCATCAGTGCTGAGCACGGCGTGGGCCAGCTCAAACGCAATCTGCTGCCGCGCTATAAGGATCCGGTGGAACTGGCGTTGATGCAACGCATCAAGACCGCCCTGGACCCCTTGGGGCTGATGAACCCCGGCAAAGTGTTGCCGGACTGATAGCGCAGGTTGATGCTGATGACGTTTCGCCATTCCGTCACCCTGAGTGCGGGCCTGTTCTTTCTGGTGGCGCTGCTGGCCTGGGGGTTGCTGTATTCCGCCCCGGATCTGGCCCTGACGGCTCGCTTCTACGATCTGCAGGCCCAGACTTTTCCCTGGCAGCATCAGCCCGCAATTGATTTCTTCGGCCGTCGCCTGGTATGGCTGGTTCCCTTCGGGGGGGCCGGCCTGCTGGCCTGGATCGCCTGGCGGCAGCCGGCGCGTTCTCGGAGGCGGCTGGCCTGGGCGGGCGCGGCGTGGTTCATGGGCACAGGTCCCTTGCTGGCTGGCGTGTTCAAGCACCTGACCGCCATGCCGCGCCCCTTGAATCTGGATCAGTTCAATGGGATTCAGGCCATTCCCGATCATTTCTGGGTCCGTTCCCTGGCCGAGGCGGGCAACGCCTTGCCCAGCGCTCATGCGGCCTCGGGCTTTGTGCTGCTGGCGTTTTTTTTCGTTGGCGCCATGCTGGGGCGCAAGGGTTTGGCCTGGACGGGGCTGGCGCTGGGCTTGAGTGCAGGTCTGTTGTTCGGCTTTCTGCGCATCGTCCAGGGTTATCATTTTTTGAGCCAGGTGCTGGCGTCCTGCGCCGTTCTCGGGCTGTATGGATGCCTCTTGTTCTATGTGCTTGATGCCTGGGCCGATTACCGCCGCTTGGGGCTCTGACGTTCCGCCGGACAGATAAAAAACGCTCGATAGCTATCGAGCGTTTTTTTTGAGAGCGATCAAGCCGATTTAGAGCAGCGGCGGCAGGACCCGTCCCGCGCATTCACCGAAAGACAAGGTGGGGTAGCCCTGTTTGCGGCAGTGCGCTTTCAGAATGATTTCGTCCTGGTCTTGCAGGAAGGTGCGCTGTTCGCCCCAAGGCAGGGAGATGGGGGTCTTGCCGCCCTGGTTCATTTCCAGCAAGGAACCTTCCTGGCCTTTGCCAGGTCCCGACAGCGTGCCGGTGCCCAGCAGATCGCCGGTCTGCAGATTGCAGCCGTTGACGGTGTGGTGAGCGACCAGTTGCGCCACCGTCCAGTAGGCTTCCTTGAAATTGCTGCGTGACAGCAAGGCAGGGGCCTGGCTCTGCTGGCGGGACTGCTCGGTGCTCAGATAGACCTCCAGTTCCACGTCCAGTACGCCGCTTTGCTGGTTGATGGGGTCTTGCAGGTAAGACAGAGGCTGGGGATCCGTGTCGGGGCGGCTGAAACCCTGACGGAACGGAGCAAGGGCTTCCAGCGTGACTACCCAGGGCGAAATAGTAGAGGCGAAATTCTTGGCCAGGAAGGGCCCCAGCGGCTGGTATTCCCAGGCCTGCAGATCGCGCGCCGACCAGTCATTGAGCATGCACAGCCCAAAGACGTGCTTGTCGGCCTGGTTCATGGGTATGCGGTGTCCGGCGGGATTGCCCTGGCCGATGAAAATGCCCATTTCCAGCTCGAAGTCCAGGCGCTGACAAGGACCGAATCCCGGCTCTGCCTGACCTTCGGCGGGGCGGGTCTGGCCCAGGGGGCGCGGGAATTGCTGGCCCGACACGCCGATGCTGGAGGCACGGCCATGGTAGCCGATGGGTACCCATTTGTAGTTGGGCAGCAGAGGCGCATCAGGGCGGAACTGTTTGCCCACGGCGCTCGCATGATGGATGGAAATATAGAAGTCGGTGTAGTCGCCGATCTGCGCGGGCAGCTTGTATTCCAGGTGGTCGCGTTCGATCAGCAGTGCGCGCAGGCGCGATTCTGCCGTCGCGCCGCTGCGCAGGTCGTGCGACAGGGCGGCGCGCAGTGCGCTCCAGTGTTCGTGACCCAGTGCCATCAAGGCATTCAGTGCGGGGTTGGCGCAGGCGGCCAGGGCCTGCGCGGCGGCGCCATGCCAAGGTGTGTCGCAGGCCAACAGCCCCAGGTCCAGCGCGTACGGGCCGATGGCCACCATGACGCGGAAGTCTTCTTGGCTGCCATGGCGGCGGGCGACGGCAAAAGGCAGGTTCTGGATGGGAAAGCCATTGTCCGGCTCGTTGGCGCCCGGCACCCAGCTTTGCAGGGCGGGGTCATGAGTGTCGTTCAGGAAAGTGCTCATCATGCCTTGTGTTCCGTAGAGAAATGTTTTTCCAGCCCGTCCCAGGCAGCATCGTAATTCGCCTGCAGGCTGCGGCTGTCCAGCGCCTGGCGGGTCGGGCGTATTACCTTGCGCGTCTCGAACATGAAGGCCATGGTGTTGCGCAGGTAGTCGGCCTGGCTCAGATCGGCCTGGCTGGCCTTGTCGAAGGTGCCGGCATCCGGGCCGTGAGGGCTCATGCAATTGTGCAGGCTGGCGCCTCCGGGTGCAAAGCCGTCGGCCTTGGCATCGTACACGCCTTGTATCAGACCCATGAATTCACTGGCGAAATTACGATGGAACCAGGGCGGGCGGAAGGTGTTTTCCATCGCCAGGATGCGCGGCGGAAAGATGGCGAAGTCCAGGTTGGCGGTGCCGGGCGTGTCCGATGGCGAGGTCAGCACGGTGAAGATGCACGGGTCGGGGTGATCGTAGCTGATGGAGCCGATCACGTTGAAGTCGCGCAGGTCGTACTTGTACGGGGCGTGCGTGCCGTGCCAGGCGACGACATCCAGCGGGGAATGGGGCAGCTGGGCGACCCAGAATCCCCCAGTGAACTTGGCCACCAGTTCGTGCGGTTCAGCCACATCCTCGTACCAGGCCACAGGTGTCTTGAAGTCGCGCGCATTGGCCAGTCCGTTGGAGCCTATGGGGCCCAGTTCGGGCAGGCGCAGGGGAGCGCCGAAGTTCTCCAGCAGATAGCCGCGGGCGGCATCGTCCAGGATTTCCACCTTGA
The DNA here is from genome assembly GCA_023439305.1 of Pseudomonadota bacterium. Classification (GTDB taxonomy): domain Bacteria; phylum Pseudomonadota; class Gammaproteobacteria; order Burkholderiales; family Burkholderiaceae_B; genus Alcaligenes. The sequence goes on along the minus strand of JAEXOO010000042.1, from coordinate 32,068 downwards.
AGCGAATCCCGCGCGGCATCACGGCAATTTCGCATGGTTCGATATCCATGATGCCCAGTTCGCTGACCAGGCGCAGGCGGCCCTGCTCGGGCACGAACAGCATTTCTGCATCGGCGTTGTAGAACACGCGCCGGCCCATGGATTGGTTGATGGCGTACAGGTGGATGCCGATGCCGCTCTGTTCGCCGCTGCTGCCGTTGCCCGCCCATGTCCGCACGCCGGCCAGGAAGTCCGTGGGTTCGGAGGGCAGGGCCAGAGGACTCCAGCGCAGGCGGTTGGGGTTGGCAGGGCCTTGGCCGAAGTCTTCGCTCCAACGGGGCGCGCCGTCGAAAGAGGCGAAGGCGCTCTGGCGGGCGCTGGGGTGGATGCGGTACAGCCAGGAACGGCGGTTCTCCGCACGGGGGGCGGTGAAGGCGGTGCCCGACAACTGTTCGGCATACAGGCCGTAGGGGCACCGCTGCGGCGAATTGCGTCCTGCAGGCAGGGCGCCGGGCAAAGCCTCGGTGGCAAAGGCATTGCCGAAGCCGATCTGGTAGTTCAAGGAATTCATTGCAGAGTCTCCGGGGTTCAGGCGGTTTGTTCCTGGCATGCCTGGCGTGCGGCATCCAGGGCCTGGGCGATGACGTCCAGCGAGCCTATATGATTGCACAGCAACAGTACCAGCGAGGCATTCATGGCGTGGCTCTGGGCCGTGCTCAGGCCTTGATGAGCGTCGATGAGCAATTCATAGAAGTCGTCAGCCCGGTCCATGGGCTGGGCGGTATTCAGTGCAGGCATGGGGAGGTCTCCAGGCGGTGGCCGCAGGCTTTGAGCAAGGCGGCTTGTATGGCGCGTCCGTTCGGTTCGCGCCAGCGGGCGCACAGATGCTGGTCCGGGCGTATCAGGTAGCAGGAACCGGGGGCGGCGTCATAACGTTGCTGTAGCAGCCCCTGGGTGTCGATCAGCTCGTCGCCCGCCAGCTCGGTCGGAGTGCCGGCAGGCCAGACGCGGCGGCGCGTCAGCAAGCCTTGATCCTGCAGCGCGTCCAGCAAGGGATCGGTGCGGGACGTATCCGATGCAAATTCCAGCAGGGTGAAGTCGGGGCCCAGCGCCGTCAGCCACCAGAGATCGTGACCCTGCTGCTGCAGCGGCGCATCGGGCACACACGTTCCGGGCGGGACCGCTTTGGTATCAAATACGTCTTGATCCGGTGTGTTCAACTGGCTGTCCAGGTAGGCGCTGGGCAGGGACAGCCGGCCGCTGTTCACGAAGGCGCGGGCGAAAGCATGGCGGCGTGCCAGGATCAGCACGGCGTCGCGGAACAGGCGGCTGATCTCGCTTTTGGGCGTGATGAAGTCGGTGGAGCGGCTGGAGTGGCGGATGTTCTCGTCGGCGGCGGGCTCGCGCTCCAGAGCGTAGCTATCCATCAGCCCTTCGGGTGCTTGGCCGTTCAGCACCAGATCCAGTTTCCAGGCCAGGTTGTCGGCGTCCTGAATGCCGCTGTTGGCGCCGCGTGCGCCAAAGGGCGACACCCGATGCGCCGAGTCCCCGGCAAACAGCACGCGGCCATGGCGAAAGTGCTCCATGCGTTCGCAGGCAAAGGTATAGATGCTGACCCATTCCAGCTCGAACTGGGTGTCGGCGCCTAGCAGAGCCTGGATGCGCGGAATCACGTTCTCGGGTTTGACGGCCTCGACTGGATCGGCGTCCCAGCCGAGCTGGAAGTCGATGCGCCAGACATTGTCCGGCTGGCTGTGCAGCAGAACGGATTGATTGGGGTGGAAGGGCGGGTCGAACCAGAACCAGCGTTCGGCCGGAAAGTGCGCGTGCATGCGTACGTCGGCGATCAGGAAGCGGTCCTTGAAAATGCGGCCGCTGCTGGCCTGCCCCAGCGCATGGCGGATGGCCGAGCGTGTCCCGTCGCAAGCCAGCAGCCAGCCGGCTTCCAGTGTGTAGTCGCCCTGCGCCGTCTGCACGTGCAGCAGCGCGCTGTCGGGACGGTTCTCCAGGTGGGTGACCTTGTGGCCCGAGCGCAGTTCGATCAAGGGGTGATCGCGCACGGCTTCATACAGATAGCCTTCGCAATAATACTGCTGCAGATTGATGAAGGCGGGGCGTTGGTGCCCTTCTTCGGGACGCAGATTGAAGCTCCAGACCTCCTGGTCGCGGAAAAAAACCTTGCCTATGTTCCAGGATACGCCTTTGTCCATCATGCGCCCGCCCACGCCCAATCGGTCCCAGATGTCCAGGGTGCGCTTGGCAAAGCAGATGGCGCGCGAGCCCTTGGACAAGCCGGTGTCATCGTCCAGGACGAGCACGCGATGCCCTTTTCCGGCCAGGTCCAGCGCCAGCGTCAAGCCGACCGGGCCTGCGCCGACCACCACGATCTCATGCCGTATGTGTGTGTCGGGCCGGGCGGCTTGTGCAAGCTCCAGGGTTTGGTAGTTGATGTCTCCCATGTCCTTTCTCCCTGGGTGGCGGCCTTACTGGCCTTCGAGCTGCTTCCACATTTCCAGATCCCGTTCGGCGGTCCAGATCTGCGGATCTTCATAGCCATTCACTTCGTCGTAGGCGCGAGCCACGTCAAAGGGCATGCAGTGATCGAAGATGACCCAATCGGCGTAACGCGGTTTCATGAAGTCATAGGTTTCGCGGTAGATGGTCTTCAGATCCTTGCCGGCGGTGACGCCTTGGTAGACGCTGGAATACAGGTCGGTCAGGAAAGCGCGGGTGCCGGCCAGAGCCTGGCGTACTTCAGCGGCATTCTTCAGGGCGGGGCCGCGGCCGGGCACCATTTGTTCGGCCTTGAATTCGGCCAGGCGATCCAGTGTGCGGGGCCATTCGCGGAAGTAGCAGTCTCCGGCATAGGGGGTGGACTGGTATTCGACCAGGTCACCCGCGAACAGAATGCCTTGCTCGGGCAGCCAGGCGATGGTGTCGCCCTTGGTGTGGCCTCGGCCCACCTGCATCAGATGCACTTCCAGATTGCCCAGGTCTACCGTCATGTGGCCCTGGAAGGTCATGGTCGGCCAGGTCAGGCCCGGCGGAATAGATTCAACATTGCGGAACAGGCGCGGAAAACGGCCGATCTCGCTGGCTTTGTCCTGTTCGCCGCGTTCCACGATCAGATCGTAGGTGTCGCGACTGGCCAGGATTTCCTGGGCGTCGTAGGCGGATGCTCCCAGCACGCGCACGGCATGGTAGTGGGACAAGAGTACATAGCGGATGGGCTTGTCGCTGACTTCGCGTATGCGGCGGATCACGTCCTGGGCCATCACGGGCGTGGCTTGTGTATCGATCACCATGATGGCCTCGTCGCCGATGATGATGCCGGTGTTCGGGTCGCCCTCGGCCGTGTAGGCATAGGCGTTGTCGGACAGTTTTTCGAAGGAGACGACCTTGTCTTCCAGGTCGTTGTGCGAGGCGAAGGACTTGCTCATTAAATGGACTCCACAATAAAGAGGGGATGTCCGTAGATTAGTTTATGGTTAATTGATTAGATATAGGTGAATACCTGAGTGTGCAGTAGCAGGACGTGAGCGGCATGGACGAGCGCCGGCCTGCCGCGCGGTGGGCTAGTGATAACGGGAGTCGGGAAGGAGCTAGCGGCGCTGGCAGCGCGAACAGTAATAGGTGGCGCGCTGGCCTTGTACCATGCGCTTGATGGGCTGACGGCAGCGCGGGCATGGCTGGCCGTCTTGTTCGTAGACGTTGGCGTGGATGGTGAAATAGGCGCCGGGTTCACCGCTGGCGTTCACGTAGTCGCGCAGCGTGCTGCCGCCCGAATCCAGCGCTGCCTGCAGGGTTGTCAAAATGGCGGCGTGCAATTTCTCGCAGCGATGCAAAGACAGGCTGCCGGCCGGCATTTCGGGATGAATCCCGGCCAGGAACAGGGATTCGGACGCATAGATATTGCCCACGCCGACCACGATCCTGCCCCCCAGCAGCGCCTGCTTGATAGCCATGCGCCGGCCTTGAAGATGGCGGTGCAAGTAGGACGGCGTAAAGAGCGGGTCGAAAGGTTCTATGCCTAAAGTACGAATCAGCGGGTGGTTTTCCAGCGGCCCTTGCGCATGCGCATGCCATAATATGGCTCCAAAACGCCGGGGATCGTGCAGCAGGAAGCGCGCATCATCGAACAGCCATTCTGCATGGTCGTGTTTGCGTCGGGGTTCATTCAGGGCAACGCGGCGCAACGATCCCGACATGCCCAGATGGATGATCTGTACGCCTTGTTCAAAATGCAACAATAAATACTTGCTGCGACGTTCGCAGCTGAGCACGGTCTGGCCTTGTATCCATTGCGGCAACTGAGCGGGGACAGGCCAGCGCAAGCGGGATTCGTGAATCAGGAATTGTCGGACGATTTTTCCGTTGACGACCGTCGCAATTCCGCGACGAGTTGTTTCAACTTCTGGCAGTTCGGGCATGGGGGGGTGATACCATCAACAAATCTGATTCTCTTATTGTGCCATCGGGCGTCTTGTCACGCGCGCAACGGCGCGGGTTTTTCTGGATGAATGCTCTGACCTTGACACTCTTGTTGGGCCTGACGTCGTTGCTTGCAGCGGTTCCGGCGCAAGCACAGAAATCGCTTCCTATCATCAAGGCGGATCCGCCTGCCGACACCATACGCCTGCGCAGCGGGCAGTTGCCATTGGTCGGGCTTACGCCCGACATTCTCTATCGGGTCCTGGTGGCCGAAGTGGCCGCCACGCGCGGTGAATTCGATGTGGCCGGCCAGACATTCCTGGGGCTGGCGATCGATACCAGCGACCCCCGTTTCGCCCAGAGCGCATTCCAGTACGCCATGGCCGACCGCAACCTGCCCCGCGCCTTGCGCGCGGCCAAGGAATGGGTGCTGCTGGCCCCCAACGATCCCGAAGCCAAGGCAACGGCTCTGGCGCTGGAAGCTTCCAACGGCCAGACCGAAGGGCTGGCTGAAGCGCTTTGGATCCGAATCTCCCGGGCTCAGGATAAAGAGCAGGCCATCGTGCAAGCCATGAGCATCGTCAGCAAAATGGTCGATCGCCGCCTGGCGCTGGAAGTGCTGGACAAGGCGCTGCAAGAGCCGGTGCGCCAGTTGCCTATCGCCCATCTGGCGCTGGCCGATGCCGCCTGGAACGCGGAAGACCCCGTGCGTGCGGAACGCGAAGCCCGCGAGGCCCTGCGTCTGGACCCACACTCTGAAGCGGCGGCCCAGCGCGTGCTGGAATACGGCATCAAGATCAATCCATCGGCGGCCTTGGAAAGCGCGCGCCGCTTCGTGCGCGAAAACCCCGACAGCCGCAAGCTGCAATTGTTGCTGGCCAATCGTCTGGTCGAAGGCCAGCAGTTCGACGAAGCTCTGGCCATTGTCGCTGCCTTGCAGCGCGCCACGCCCGAAGACTTCGACCTGCTGTACACGCAGGCCGAAATCCACACCCGCGCCAAGCACTACGACGAGGCCCGTCGCCTGCTGGAAGAATATATTAATGTCCAGCAGCAGCGGCGCCAGTCGCTGCACGACGATGCCAGCACTGCGCTGGCCAGTATTTCCGAGGCCCGCTTGTCCCTGGTGCAGATCGCCGAGGCCCAGGGCAACCTGAATGAAGCCGTGCGCCAGTTGGACCTGATCGAGGAACCCGCCCTGCGCTTCCAGGCGCAGATTCACAAGGCGGTGCTGCAGGCCCGTCAAGGCAATCTGCCCTTGGCGCGCCGCACACTGGAAATGTCCCGTCCGCGGGATCGTAATGATCAGGTCGTCGTGGCCTTGACCTATTCGTCCATCTACCAGGACAGCGGCCGCACGGACCAGGCGCTGGAAACGCTGGAGCGGGCCGATCGGGAACTGCCCGACAGCGCCGAAATCAAGTACAACCTGGCCATGCTGTACGAGCAGCGGGCCAAGACCGAACAGTTCGAAACCCTGATGCGGCGCGTGATTGAATTGCGCCCGGATAACGCCAACGCCTATAACGCCCTGGGTTATACCTTCGCCGACCAGAACCGCAACCTGCCCGAAGCGCAGGACCTGCTCGAGCGCGCCATGGAGCTGGAGCCGGACAATCCCTTCATTTTGGACAGCGTGGGCTGGTATCTGTTTCGCGTCGGCGATCTGCAGGCGGCGCTGGAATACCTGCAGCGCTCCTACGAAAAACTGCCCGAGGCGGATGTGGCGGCGCATTTAGGCGAAGTGCTCTGGGCCAAGGGACGCCGCGATGACGCGATGCTGGTGTTTCGTGCCGGCTTAGCCAAGGATGCGCAGAACCGCACCTTGCAAGAAACCATCAAACGCCTCGGAGTTGTTCTGCCGTGATGCCATCTTCTATGTTGCGCCGCTGGCCTTGGCTGTGCGCTCTGGCCCTGACGGCGATGCTGGCCGCCTGCGCCACTCCTCAGAAAATCGATGCTCCGTCCCAGGCAGGGCAGGTTCAGGCCGATACGGCCTTGTCCCGCGCGGGTCGTTTCGCCTTGAGCGTCACCCACGGTAACGGACAGGTCGAGGCCGTTCAGGGGGGCTTTGCCTGGCGTGACGATGGCCAGCGTCTGATGCTGGATCTGACCAATCCCTTGGGCAATACCCTGGCCCGCGTTTGGGTCGTACCCGGTCGCGCCATACTGGAGCGAACAGACGGCAGCCAGGAAACGGCTGCACACCCAGACGCCCTGGTGGAAAAAGTGCTGGGCAGCCCGGTCCCTGTGGCGGGTCTGCGCGACTGGCTGCATGGCCGCACCGGATCGGCGCCCGCTCAGCAACAGCGTCTGGATGATCAGCAGCACCTGAGCGGCTTCGAGCAGGCTGGGTGGCGTGTAGGTCTGTCGCGCTACGACGATCAAGGCCCGCGTCTGTTGCAGCTCAACCGCCACGAAGCCAGCCGCTCCATCAGCGTGCGTCTGGTCGTGGATCAATAAGCGGCGGTTCGGCTTCATGGCGCTTTACGATGTCCCGGCTCCGGCCAAGATCAATCTGTTCCTGCATGTCACCGGGCGTCGGGCGGACGGCTACCACTTGCTGCAAACGGCCTTTCGCTTTGTGGATCTGAACGATTACCTCAGTTTCGTGTCCCGGGACGACGGCCAGGTGCGTCGGGTGCACAGCACCCTGGCCGATCTGGACCCCGAACAGGATCTGGTCGTGCGCGCAGCGCGCGCGCTGCAACAGGCCACGGGCACGCGCAAAGGTGTCGATATTTCCTGCATCAAGCATATTCCGTCAGGCGCAGGCATGGGTGGCGGCTCCAGCGATGCCGCCACCACTTTACTGGCCTTGAATCGCCTGTGGTCGCTGGGCTTGAGTCGGCAGGCGCTGATGGACATCGCCTTGCCGCTGGGCGCGGATGTGCCGGTCTTTGTCTTTGGGCAGGCGGCGTTTGCGCAAGGGGTGGGCGAACAGTTGCAGGCCATAGCTCTGCCGGAGCGGGATTATGTCCTGATCCGTCCGCCCCAGTTTATTTCCACTGCTGAAATATTTACGTCAAAAGACTTGACGCGGGACGAAAAACCCATCACAATGACGTTCTTTGCTGATTGGCAAGAACGCTTTTGGCAAACAAAGGAAAATATTCCCTTGTTTGGTAAAAACAATCTTGAATCCGTCGCATTCGGTTTATATCCGAATCTGCTTGAGCTAAAAAATAGCTTGCAAGATTCAGGTTTAAATGCTAGAATGACAGGCTCAGGTTCATGTTTGTTTGTTGAGTGCAGGAAAACTGAAGACAAGCGTGAAGCCTTGATTTGCCAGGACATAGTCAGGCAAGTCAGCATTAAGAAACATCATGCTGGTAGCGCAGCAAATAGTGATGGATCCTTGGTGGAACAGACATGGGTTTGTTCAGGATTGCAGGATCATCCACTACGCTACTGGATAGATTGAGTTTTTGGGGAATCGCCAAGCTGGTTAAGGCACTGGATTTTGATTCCAGCATGCGAAGGTTCGAATCCTTCTTCCCCAGCCACTTTTCAGGCCCAGGCCTGCGATAATGTAAAGCTGTTGAGTCGTTGCCTTACCGGGGTGTCGATCAACAGCTTTGCTTTTCCTGCATCAAAATCTATCTCCATATCATGGCACAAGACCGATTCATGATCTTCACCGGCACGGCGAATCCTCGCCTTGCCGTCGACGTCGTCAACCACCTTGACATGTCGCTCGGGAAGATGACAGTAGGTCGCTTCTCCGACGGGGAAGCAATGGTCGAAATCAACGAGAATGTCCGCGGTCGCGACGTTTTCGTTCTCCAGCCCACCTGCGCGCCCACCAACGACAACCTGATGGAAATCATGGTCATGGTGGATGCTTTGCGCCGCGCTTCGGCCGGTCGCATCACGGCGGCCATCCCTTATTTCGGCTATGCCCGTCAGGATCGCCGCCCGCGCTCGGCCCGCGTGTCCATTTCCGCCAAGGTCGTGGCCAACATGCTGCAAGTCGTCGGTGTGGATCGCGTCATGATGATGGATCTGCACGCCGATCAGATCCAGGGTTTCTTCGATATCCCTGTCGACAATATCTACGCTTCGCCTATTTTGCTGGGCGACATCTGGCGCTGCAATTACCAGGATCTGGTGGTCGTGTCTCCCGATATTGGCGGTGTGGTGCGCGCCCGGGCTCTGGCCAAACAGCTGGAAGTGGACCTGGCCATTATCGACAAGCGCCGTCCACGCGCCAATGTGTCCGAAGTCATGAACATCATCGGCGACGTCAGCGGCCGCACCTGCATCATCATGGATGATATGGTCGACACCGCCGGCACCTTGTGCAAGGCCGCCGAAGCCCTGAAGGAACGCGGCGCCAAGGCGGTGTATGCCTATTGCACGCACCCTGTGCTGTCGGGTGAAGCCGTCGAGCGCATCACCAATTCCCAGTTGAACGAGCTGGTCGTGACCGACACCATTCCGCTGTCCGCCAAGGCCCGCGAATGCAGCAAGATCCGCCAGTTGTCCTGTGCGGCGCTGCTGGGCGAGACCATTTTGCGCATCTCGAATGCCGAATCGGTCAGTTCGCTGTTCACGGATTAAGTTTTTCAGCGCGCGCTGGTCGCGGCGCGCGTCAACTAGGTAGTTCGCTACCACTTTACGCAGGGTCCGACCCTGCACTACGGAGTTCTACATGAAATTCACCGCTACTTCGCGTGATGTACAGGGTACGGGTGCGAGCCGCCGCCTGCGTCGCGCTGGTCAAGTGCCTGCCATTGTTTACGGTGGCGAGGCTCAGCCCGTCGTGGTCGCTCTGGACCACAACGAGATCTACCACAACCTGCGCAAAGAAGCTTTCCACGCCTCCATCCTGACCATGGATCTGGACGGCAAGACCGAAAGCGTTCTGCTGCGCGCCGTGCAATGGCACCCCTACAAGCAGCAAGTGCTGCACGTGGACTTCCAGCGCGTTCTGGCTTCCCAGGCCATCACCACCAAAGTTCCATTGAACTTCGTTAATGGTGATACCGCTCCTGCCGTCAAACTGAGCGGCCAGGTCATCAGCCACATCCTGACCGAACTGGAAATTACCTGCCTGCCCGCCAAGCTGCCCGCTTCCATCACCGTGGACCTGGGCGGCATGACGGCTAACGCCAACCTGCACCTGGAAAACGTCAAGCTGCCTATGGGCGTCCAGTACGCCGGCAACGAAGCCAATCCTCTGCTGGCTGCCGCTCTGCCCGTGGGCGGTGGCGCTGCTGCTGAAGAAGCCGCCGCCGAGTAAGCACAGCACCGAACCGGCTTTGCCGGTTCTGCGCTTGGCGAATCAACCCCTGTCAGCGTATGCTGGCGGGGGTTTGTTTTTTATGCGTGCGCCTGCCGGCGCCGCGATTCATTGCTGAATTCTTCATGTCTGACCCCATACGTCTGATCATCGGCCTGGGTAATCCGGGCCCGGAATATGAAACCACTCGCCATAATGCCGGTTTTTGGCTGGCCGACCATCTGGCGGATGATTTGCGCGCCACTTTCAACCTTGAAAAAGCATTCTTTGCCTGGGTGGCCAAGGCGCGTTTCGAGGGCGAGAATGTCATTCTGGCCAAGCCCATTACGTATATGAACAAGTCGGGCCAGGCAGCCGGCGCCTTGATGCGTTTTTATAAACTGCAGCCCGAGCAGGTCTTGGTGCTGCACGATGAGCTGGATCTGTTGCCAGGGCAGGTCAAGATCAAGAAAGGCGGCGGTCACGCCGGCCACAATGGACTGCGCGACATCCAGTCGGCTTTTGGCAGCCCGGATTTCTGGCGCATGCGCATCGGCATCGGGCATCCGCGCAGCCTGGGTCTCGCTCAACAAGTGGCCGCGTTCGTGCTGAACAATCCGCGTCAGGAAGAGCTGCGCGATATTGAAGACGTCATTACTCGCTGCCGTCAAATCATGCCTGCGCTGCTGCGCGGTGATTTTGAACAGGCGACACGCCAGTTGCACGCCACCCAGAAGGCCTAAGACATGGGCTATCCCGCCGCCCAGGCTGCCCTGCGTTTCCGGGACGAGCTGACGGATTTCTTTCGTTTCCTGCGCCATCCGCGCTCGGCGCGGCGATTTCCCGTTCGCCCGACGGGGCAGGGCTGGTGGCTGGACTGGTTCGCTCCCTTGCCCTGGAAGCGCCTGCTGCAATGGGCAGGGTTGCTGTGGCTGATCAACGCGCTGGTCTTCGGGCCGATCGCAGTATCGGTGGCGGGCATGGGCGGTGCCCAGCACAGGCTGGATCCGACCCGCATTCCCTGGGCGCAGGCCATACTCTGGGCGCCCATCGTGGAAGAGCTGGTGTTTCGTTTCATACTGCGGCGGCCCTCGCAATGGCTGACAGTGGTGCCGCTGGCCATGGTGTGCATGTTCAAGGGGCCGACCTGGGGCATGCAGGCGCTGCTGGTGCTGTGTCTGGCTGTCTGGATCAGCCGTCATACCGGTTTCCCGCGTACGCCGCTGCCGGCAGGCGCGGGCTGGTTTTCCCGATTGCTGGGAGCCGCCCAGGGGCGTCCCTGGCGTTTTGGGGCCATGCGCCGGTACTGGCGGGTCTTCCCCTGGGTGTTCTACGCCCTGACACTGGCTTTCGGCGCCTTGCATCTGTACAACTTCCAGCTCAACAGCATGAGCTGGTTTCTTCTGCCTCTGCTGGTGCTGCCGCAGTGCGTAACCGGGTTGGTGCTGGCCTGGATGCGGGTGCGTCGGGGCATAGGCGCGTCCATCGTGTTGCACGCTATTTTCAATGGCGGGCCGGTGCTGCTCATCATGGGTCTGCTCAAGCTGTTCGGCGGTCTGGACGCAGGGGCGCTACAATAGCGCATCGTTTTATAACTCTTTGTTTTTCAGGATACTCATGGCACTGCAATGCGGCATCGTTGGCTTGCCCAACGTTGGTAAATCCACTCTGTTCAACGCTCTGACCAAAGCCGGCATTGCGGCCGAAAACTACCCCTTCTGCACCATCGAACCCAACGTGGGCGTGGTCGAAGTGCCCGACAGCCGCCTGCAGGCGCTGGCCGACATCGTTCAGCCCGAGCGCATTCTGCCCGCCGTCGTGGAGTTCGTGGATATCGCCGGTCTGGTGGCGGGCGCGTCCAAGGGCGAAGGCCTGGGCAACCAGTTCCTGGCCAACATCCGTGAAACCGACGCCACGGTGCACGTGGTGCGCTGCTTTGCCGATGACAACGTGATCCACGTGGCCGGCAAGGTCGATCCCTTGGCCGACATCGAGATCATCAACACCGAACTGGCCTTGGCCGATCTGGGCGTGGTCGAAAAAGCCGTACATCGCAATCAGAAACTGGCCCGCTCGGGCGACAAGGATGCCGCCAAGCTGGTGGCTCTGCTGGAGCGTATCGAAAAAGCCCTGGGCGAAGGCAAGTCCGTACGCTCGCTGAAGCTGGATGCGGAAGAATTGCACCAGATCAAGTCCTACGGTTTCATCACGGCCAAGCCCACCATGTACGTGGCCAACGTGAAAGAAGACGGCTTTACCAACAATCCGCACCTGGAAGCCGTGCAGAACTACGCGGCGGCCGACGGTGCGCCTGTAGTGGCGGTTTGTGCTGCCGTAGAAGCTGAAATCGCCGAGCTGGACGACGCCGACAAAGTCGAGTTCCTGGCCGACCTGGGCATGGAAGAGCCTGGCCTGAACCGCGTCATCCGCGCCGCTTACAGCCTGCTGGGGCTGCAGACCTACTTCACCGCCGGCGTCAAAGAAGTGCGCGCCTGGACCATTCGCGTGGGCGACACCGCGCCCCAGGCTGCCGGCGTCATCCACACCGACTTTGAACGCGGCTTCATCCGCGCCCAGACCATCGCGTTCGACGACTTTGTCGGCTGCAAAGGCGAGCAAGGCGCCAAGGAAGCCGGCAAGATGCGCGCCGAAGGCAAGGAATACGTGGTCAAGGACGGGGACGTGCTGAACTTCTTGTTCAACGTCTAAGGTCACAGCCGATTTCACGGCCTTCCGTGAGTCTAGCTGAAAAGAAATCAGTGCCGAAAAGCCGCGTTCATACGCGGCTTTTTCGTTTCCTTTACACTGCTCCCCTGTCTTTTCTTACCCTTCACCATCATGCCTACCGCTTTCCACCCTCAGGTCCGTGTCCGTACTGTTACGGCATTTGTCACTCTGCCTGCCGATGCAGGCCAGTGGGAGGGCGGCTTGCGCCTGGCCAAACAGCAATGCGACCGAGTGGCGGATGCGTTGCAGGACCGGGGCTATCAGGTGCAGTCGGTGCGCATTGTCAGCAATCCGTTTGGCGATTATCTGGATCTGTCCAGCCGGGAATCGGCCTTTTCCGGGCTGCAGGCCATTACGGAGCTGCTGGGGCGCATCAACGACGGCGGGCGGCGTATTCGTTTTGCCATCGGCGAGGCGCGCACGGTGCGGGAAATCGAGCTGCTGCCTGAATTGATCGCCGCCTATGGCGACCTGTGCAATGCCTGCGTCAATATTCCCCTGGACGAGGCCGGATTTCTGGATGGCGAGCTGCTGCAACCCAGCGTGCGGGCGGTGCAGGAAATCGCCCGCATCACGCCGCGCGGCGAAGGCAATTTCAATTTCACTGTCAATTTCAATTGTGAGCCGGGCATTCCCTACTTCCCGGCTAGTTATCATCGCGGCGATCATCACGGCGCGTTGGTGCTGGGCCTGGAGACACCGGATCTGCTGGCGGCGGTCTTGCAGGAACAGCAAGCGCAGCGCACCCAGTTGGCGCACGCTGCCTGGCTGAAGCTGGCTTTTCAGGTCATGAGCGCCGCCTTGTCGGAACATGCGCAGGCGGTGTGGCACTGTGCCCGCGCCGTGAGCCTGGAGTCGGGTTGGACTATCGCCGGCATGGATACGTCAGCGGCTCCATCCAAGTCCTGTACGTCCATGGTGCAGGTCTACAGCCTGCTGGGTGTGCCGTATTTCGGAGCGGGCGGCACGGTCGAGGCTTCAGCGCTGCTGACCCGGGTCTTCAAGTCGGTGGGCGATGTGGCTCAAGTTGGTTTCAGCGGCTTGATGCTGGCCGTCACCGAAGATGAAGGCCTGGCCCAGGCCACGCAGGATGGCTCTTTCGATTTACGCGCCTTGCTGACCTACAGCAGTGTCTGCGGCATCGGCCTGGACACCGTTCCGGTGCCGGGCGATGCGAATGCGGAACAACTGGAGCGCATCATGCGCGACACGGGCACCATGGCCTTTCGCCTGAACAAGCCCCTGACGGTGCGCCTGTTTCCTGTGCCGGGCCTGAAGGCGGGCGATGTGACCCAATTCGAAAGCACGGATCTGTGCAATTGCGCCGTCATGGCGCTGCCCTGAGGAGTTTGGATGAAAAAAGCACCTGCCTGCGTTCCGGATCATTCGTGTTCCGCGATACGCGGGTCATTGGACAGACGGCGCTTTCTACAAGGCTTGGGGACGATAGCCATGTTGCAAGCTCTGCCTATCACCGCCTGGGCGGCGTCAGGCACAGCCCCTCTGGATTTGTCTGCTCTGGAGGCTTTGTACGGCGGGCGCCTGGGCGTGTGCGCCACAGACGGACAGCGCCACGTGCAGTGGCGCTCGGACGAGCGCTTCGCTTATTGTTCCACCTTCAAGCTGTTTCTGGCGGCCTGCGTGCTGCAGCGTGTCCAGGAAGGCAAAGAGCAGTTGGACCGGACCATTCCTATTACACAGGACGATATGGTGGCCTATGCGCCCGTTACCGGCGAGGCCGTGGGCTCGTCGCTGAGCGTAGCGCAGTTATGCAAGGGGACAGTGCAGCTCAGCGACAATCCGGCTGCCAATATCCTGCTGCGGGAAATAGGCGGCTTGCAGGCCATGCGGGAATGGTATCGCTCTATCGGCGATACGGTCACGCGAGCAGATCGTTATGAAACCGGGTTGAATACGGCCTTGCCGGGCGACCCGCGCGACACCACGACGCCGGCTCAGTACGTGGCAGATATGCAGGCTGTGCTGGGCGGCAAGGTCCTGGCGGCGGCGCAACGCGCGCAGCTTGAGCAATGGCTGCTCGGCACGCCCACGGGTGTGGGCCGGATCAAGGCCGCCTTGCCGGCAGGCTATCGCCTGGGGCACAAGACGGGCACAGGAGATAGAAACACGCACAATGACATCGGCGTGATCTGGACTCCGGAGGGCAGGGCCATTTACATCGTGACGTATTTCACTGATGCCATCAGAGGCTCGGACGAACAGCGCGATGCGGTGCTGGCCCAGGCGGCCCGTCTGAGTCTGAAGCAGTTGGGATACGCTTGAGCGGCAAGGGCGGTGCCGGCGATAGGCGTCTTGTTTGATGCGGCGCCTGGCCGAAACGCTGTTTGTAGGCTGCTGCGAATCGGCCCAGGTGGGCGCAGCCCCAGTGCAGGGCGATTTCCGACACGCTGCGGTCGCTATGGGACTGGATCAGCTCCTGATGTATCTTGTCCAGCCGCAGGTTGCGCAGCCACTGCATGGGGCTGAGGCCGTAGTGTTGCTGGCACAGGCGGGTCAGGTTGCGCGGGCTTGCGCCGCAGTGCCGGGCGATGTCGTCCAGGCGGATTTCTTCCTGCATATGGGCTTGCATGAAATCGTGGGCTTGTTGCAGGGTGTGCGGCACCCGCAGGCCGCGCTCGCCCAACACATGCTCGCGCAGCGTTACCGACTGGGCCACCAGCAGGTGGCGTATCAGCGCTTCTTCGGCCATGCGGGTCTTGATCGCGCCCAGGGGCGAGGGATGCGCCAACTGTTCACAGAAGTAGCGCAACAGGGCGCTCCATTGCTCGCCGTCGCTGGCGGCCAGCCGAATCTGTCGTTCAAAGCTCAAGGGTTCGCGGGCGGTTGATCCGGTCAGGTGCTGGTATTCAAGCAGCAGGCGGCTCAAGGGCACTTTCAGGATGATCTGCGCCGCGCCCGCTTCCCAGAGCAATCGATGGGGCTTGTCGGAGGGCATGATCAGGCCCGAACCTGCGCTGACCGACCAATGGCCTTCGTCGCACTGTACTTGCACCGAACCTGACAGCGGCATCTGCACCAGCAGAAACTCACCCCCGGGGCGGGTTTCTTCGACGGTGACCGCCTCGCCATATTCCAGTCGCCACAGGCTCAGCGCATCGGCCTGGACGCCATGCAGGCGGGCGGTCAGGGTGGCGCCATGAGGCGTCAGCTCGTGTTCGTTGAGCAGGGCGGCAATGCGCGTGCGCACTTCCTCGACGTCGCGTGACACGAGAAGCGCGTGGCGGCCCAGCAGGGCCTGGGTCCATCCCGTCATGGAAGGGTGCATGTCTGCCTCCGCTCTGGCTGCAAAGGGCTCTGTGGGCCAGGCTGCGCCAGCGCCGTTCGTCCGTTCGTCCAAACGGCATGAAAGGCGCGTGATTATTGATTCTTCAAGTTTTGAGTATAGCGCCCGGGCGGAGAAAGAGAAGCGCCCCGCGAGGGGCGCCGAGTGTGGCCGCAGCATGCTGCGGCCGTCCTGCCAGGGAAGTGCGTCTAGCCCAGGACAGGCTGATGCCCGCCATTGTCGGCCAGCGCTTCTTCGCGATAGAAGCCCATATTCTGAATGACAGGCAGATCGTTGAAGCAGAACAGGCAGGCATCGTCGGTTTGGGAGGCGTTGACGTGTTCGTGCCAGGCCCAGGAGGGAACGCAGAACACATCGTGCTCCTGCCAGTCCAGACGCTGGCCGTTGATGATGGAGTAGCCGCTGCCCTTGGCCACCTGGTACAGGAAGCTGCCGGTGTGGCGATGCGCCTTGCCGACGAAGCCGGGACGCAGCATCTGCATGCTGGCGCCCATGGTCGCCATGACGTGGCCGCCGGTCGCCGGATTGGTGTAGTTCATCAACAGACAGTCGTAGGGGGTGCCTTCAGCCGCTTTCGAGTAGCGCAGCAGGGCTTCGTAGGTAGGCTCCCACTGATACTTGAACAGCGGTGAATACGACTGGTTCCACTTGACATCGTCGGGGCGCAGGCCGGGCGCGCCCCAGATGTTCACGGCATCGTCCACGGGAAAGCCCACGGCCTGATGGAGGTCGGGATGCACGCCGAAGAAACCGGCTTCCATGGCGTTGGCCAGGGGGATGTCCAGACCATCCTGCCAGATGCAGGGCAGGCCGTCTTCGTCCACGCCGTGCTCGTGCCAGCAGCCATTGGGCGTGATGACGAAATCGTTGGCCCCCAGCGTCATCTTGTGGCCGTTGACGATGGTGTAGGCACCGCGGCCCTCCATGATGAAGCGCAGCGCCGAAGAGGAGTGCCAATGAGCCGAAGCGCATTCGCCCGGATGCATGACCTGCAGGCCGGAGTACAGCCAACCTACAGCGGCGGCGACATCTTTGCGGCCGGGGTTTTCGAAGTAGATCACGCGTCGTCCAGCTTTTTCGGGTGACACCAGCGACACCGATTGCAGCACATGTTCGCGCAGATCGCGGTAGCGCCACAACATGGGCACGGATTGCGACTTGGGCTGCCAGGGCTCGATCTTGTTGGCCACCGTCCACAAGGCGGCGGTGCCCAGGCGCTCCAGATCCTGGTAGTAGGACAGCAGCTCGGGGGTGTCGGCCACATTGGCGCGGCCGATCACGTTTTCGCGGAATTTATCGTAGGCAACGGTATTCATGGTCTTCTCCTTGGGGGTGGGCCGGGGCGCAAACGGGGTGGCGATGTGTCCTGCGGCGTATGTCTCCAAGGTATCGGAGAGCCTTGCAGGACGCTATCCGAGTCCGGACAAATGTTGTCCGGAAACGGCCAGGGCGCGCCATTCTTGTATCCAGTATTTCATTTGAAGCATCGATAGAATGAATCGACATTTTTTCTTCAAGGAGCATGAAATGAGTATGGATGAACCATCCCGTGGTGTGCTGGTCCACCAGGTGCCGCAGTACCGCCGCCCCGAAGACATGGAGTGGGAAATGGGGCGGTTCAAGAACCGGACCAAGTTTCTGTTTCATACGCGTGCGGAGCGGCCCACCGAGCCCAATGCCGGTTTTCTGAATTACGAGGCTGGCGCGGGATTCAAGCTGCATAAGCACGACTTTGCTCAGGTCTGGTATGTGATCGAAGGCCAGTTCAAGATGGGCGGCAAGCTGTTCGGGCCGGGCACGGTCGTATTTCATCCGGACCCGCATATCGAAGAGGAATTGGTGACTGACACAGGCGGAACGATTTTCTTCGTCCAGTATCAAGGCCCGACCACGGGTGCGCTTCCTGTTTACGAAGGGCGCATGAATATCAAGGGAGACGTTCCGGCGCTGACGGACGCGGATCTGGAGCACTGATCACACACAGGCCTGGCCCCCGGCAGAGCCTGCTCTGGAACCAACAAGACGGCCACAAGGCCTGCCGGGAATAAAAAATAGTGGGGGACACAATAATGAATGTATTTTCTGTACGCGGCTTTTGGGTCGCCGCCTTGTTGCTGGCGCTGTTTTCGGGCGGGGCGCGCGCCGAACCCGATTGGCCGCAGCGACCGATCACGCTGGTCGTGCCGTTCGGGGCGGGCGGTGTCACTGATGTGACGGCACGCACCGTGGCCAAGGGCCTGCAGCAGGAACTGGGCCAAAGCGTCGTGGTGGAGAATCGGCCGGGAGCAGGAGGCAGTATCGCCGCCAGTTCAGTCGCCCGGGCCAAGCCTGATGGATATACGCTGATGCTCATCACCAACGGCATGGTGGCGGTCAATCCATTGATCAATCCATCCTTGAATTACGATGCGTTCAAGGATTTCGACTATGTTTCCATGATCGCCAGTACGCCGCTGGTGCTGGTCGTGCCGGCCGCCTCTCCCGTGCGCAGCCTGCAGGAGCTGCTGGAGCTGGCGCGCAGAGAGCCCGAAAGCCTGGCTTTCGCGTCTTCGGGGATTGGTACGTCTATTCATCAGGTGCTGGCCTTGTTGCAGCACCAAAGCGGCGCATCGTTCATGCACATTCCTTATAAGAGCGGCGCTGAGGCTGTGACTGCGGTGCTATCCGGCGCGGTGCAGGCCAGCGCGGTGGAGACCGTGGTGGTCAACAGCTTTGTCGAGTCGGGGAAAATGCGCGCGCTCGGGGTGACGTCTGCCAAGCGGGTCGGTGGTAGTCTGGCGGATATCCCTGCCTTGAGCGAGCGGCTGGGACAGGATTTCGATGTAGGCTCGATTTCGGGGCTGGTAGCGCCGGCAGGCATGCCGGCTGAACCTATGCGCACGCTGGAGCTGGCCATGGCGAAGGTGCTGCAAAGCCCGGACATGCAGAGTTTGTACGCCCAGGGCAGCCAGCCCGTTGAGCTTGGCGCGGTTGCGTTCAGAAAGAAAATGGAACAGGAGGCCGTCAAATGGAAGGAGGTTTTCAAGCCGTCCTGACGGAGCCTGAGGCCGGGCCAGAGCAAGAAGGGGGATCATGGATACGAAAAGAGATGCCACCGAGTTGTTGAAGTACCTGGTCGAGTCCATGACCCGGAAGATCTTCGATGGGACTTATCTGCATGGGCAGAAGCTACGTCAGGAAACGCTGGCCGATGAATATGACGTCAGCCGCACGCCAGTGCGTGAGGCTTTGCGGCAACTGGAGATCAAGGGGCTGGTGGTGCAGAAATGGCGCCATGGCGTGACGGTGCAGCGGCCCAGTCCGGCAGACATCAGTGCCAATTATTGGCTGCGGGCGGAGTTGGAGGGCATGGCCGGGGAGTTGGCCGCCCAGCTCATGACGGACGAGGATCTGGGTTGCCTGCAGATCGTACATGCGGACTGCGTCGAGGCTGTGCTGGCGCTGCATGCCGTGCAGGTTCCGGGGCGAGAGGGACCGTCACCCGGTTTTCAGGTGCATTTGCAGCGCTGGGTCGACAACAATGCGCAGTTCCATTCAATGATCTACCAGGCTTCGGGCAACACGTCCTTGCAGCGCATCATCAAGGATCTGCACGTGGACTATACCCAGAACATCTTGAGCATGACGGCGGCGGCCATGGTGGAATCGCGGGCGCGCAAAAGCATAGCGCATCATCATGCCATTGTGGACGCCTTGACGGCGCGTAATCCGCAGGCAGTGCGCGAAGCCATGCGCAAGCATATCCGGGAGTCCGGCGAGTTCATCGTGGAATGGCTGCAGAATCGGCCGCCGTTGCGCAAGCCGCTGCGCCGCTGCTGACCGGTGGGGCCGGCCATGAAAAACGCCATGCCTGCGGGCATGGCGTTTTGCTGTCACAAGGCCCGACGCGTTCAGTCGCGTACCAGCGGAGCGACGCGCACGTTGGGGTTTTCGGCCAGCGGCATGAATTGCATGGTAGCGCCGTCGTAGGCCTGGATGGTGCCGGTTTCGATGTCGTAGACCCAGCCGTGCAAGGTCAGCCGGCCTTCGGACATGGCCAGACGCACCGAGGGGTGGGTCTGGATATTGGCCAACTGGGCTACGACGTTCTCGCGCACCATGGAGGCGATGCGCTCTTGTTCGTTTTCGTGATGGCGTGCTTCGTTGACCAGGCGCGCCGAGTCGGCATAGCGCAGCCAATGATCGACGGCGGGCATGTGGTCCAGGCATTGGCAGGTGGCGATGGCCGTCATGGCGCCGCAGTCCGAATGGCCGCAGATGACGATGTCGGACACGCGCAGGGCGGATACGGCGTATTCCACGGAGGCGGTCACGCCGCCGGGTTCGGGGCCGTAGGAAGGCACGATATTGCCGGCGTTGCGGATGACGAACAGATCGCCCGGCTCGCGCTGGGTGACCAGCTCGGGAACCAGGCGGCTGTCAGAACAGGAGATGAACAATGCGCGGGGGTTTTGCTGGGTCGCGAGATTCTTGAACAGATTGGCGCGCTTGGGGTAGGCTTCCCGTTGAAACTTCAGGAAGCCTTCAATAATGTCTTTCATCCTTGTCCTTGTAGTCCTGCATTTGGGGCAGGGTGAAGATTACTCCTCTCAAGTCATAAGGTAAAATACTGATTTCTGATACAGTTCATTGGTATTACTTATAGGAGGGCGGGATGTGCTGCTGCGTCATCTGAACTACTTCCTGGCGGTTGCCCAGTATCAGAGTTTTACGCGGGCTGCGCACGCCTTGCATGTTTCCCAGCCGGCTCTGTCGCAACAGATACGCCAGCTGGAAGACCAATTGGGAGCGCAACTGTTCGATCGCAACGGCCGCAGTGTGCGCCTGACCGATGCGGGCGAAGTCTACCTGCGCTATGCGCGCCAGGCTTTGCAGGATCTGGAGGAAGGGCGGCGCGCCATTCACGACGTGAGCGACCTGAGCCGGGGCTCGTTGCGTGTGGCGGTCGCGCCTACGTTCACATCCTATCTGATCGGACCATTGGTGGAAGCTTTTCATCGCCGCTACCCCAATGTGCGTCTGGTCATGCAGGAAATGCTGCAGGAACGGGTGGAAACGCAGTTGGTGGAAGACGAGCTGGACATCGGTATTGCATTTGAAAAACCCACCTCGTCGGCGGTGGAGTTCCAGCCTTTGCTGGTCGAGACTCTGGCGCTGGTAGTGGGGCGCACCCATGCGCTGTCCGAGCGACGCAGCATAGACCGTGACACGCTGATGCGTGAGTCGCTGGTGCTGCTGACGCCGGAGTTTGCCACCCGGGGGCAGATCGAACGGCATTGTCGGCAGCATGATCTGGACCTGCAGGTGCTGATGGAGTCCAACTCCCTGAATGCCGTCATCGAGATCGTGCGACGCACGGGATTGGCGACCTTGCTGCCCGCAGCCATTGCCGGGAACAGCGAATACCTGGTCGCCGTGGGGCTGGATCCGGCGCCGCCCCAACGGCGCGCCATCCTGATGCAGCGCAAGGGCGCCTATCAGTCCGCCGCCATGCGCGCCTTTATAGAGCTGGCCCTGAAATACGGGGCCGCCTCTACATTCTGATCTACAGAACCACCGTGACGGGGGCGATAGCGCGGATTTCGCTTTCTGTCGCCGGGGCGGTCTGCGTCAGGTGGGATACCAGATCCAGCGTGGTGGACACGCGCGTCAGCATCAGGCAGGCCACTTCCCCGCCCCGTACGCGGCTGCTGTGCCAGCAGCCCGGTTTCATGCACACGCCCTCACCGGGCTTGAGCACAAAGGCCTTCAGGCTGCTCAGGTCGGGGCCGCCTTGCGCGTCGCTGGCGGCCACGACATGGATCACTTCACCCGTCAGCGGCACCAAGGCCTGCTCAGTCAGCAGGTGGTTTTCCAGTGCAGTGATCTGCGGATCCTGAATCCGGTAATTCACCCACAAGACCTCGGTCTGGCCTCCCGCGCCTGTGTCGAAGGCGTGTTCGCGCCAGAAGTCTGTGGCGGCATTGCTGAAGGCGGCAGCGGCCGGCGCGTGGGCCAGTCCCTTGCCCAGCATCCAGCCGTAGGGGGCGAAGGCCTCGGGCGTCAAGGCCTGGGGGGACAGGGACAGATGGGTGTTCATGGCGACCTCTTGGTTCAGACAGGATAGCGGCGCATCTTATCAATAATGCGCGCCCAGGGGCCGCGTCTTGGTGCTGTTGTCGGGAATAACCCTGGCATTTTGTCAGGCATTGAGGAACTTAGCTTACAACAAGCTGTCTTGAAAGAGGCCCGTCCTGTTTGCGGGTGTCGAGAGCCGTCTGTCCGTCAGGCGGCTTCGCTCTATTTGCTTTTTGTAAAGGGGTTGCCGTGCTGGAAGCCGTCTCGCTCAGTTGCAAGCGAGGTCAGCGTCGCGTGTTCTCGCAGCTCAGCTTGCGGGTAGAGCCGGGGCAGTGCTGGCTGGTCAGCGGCCCGAACGGCAGTGGCAAGACCAGCCTGCTGCGGATCCTGGCCAATATTGCGCAGCCCGAATCCGGCCAGGTGCTGTGGCGCGGCGCGGCGCTGGAACGCAATGACAGCCAGTACCGGCGCGAGCTGGTCTATGGCGGCCATGCGCCGGGTTTGAGCGCTGCTTTGTCGGTCCAGGAAAATCTGGACTTTCTGCTGCAGCAAGACGGAGATTCGCGCAGCGGTCCCGACTGCGAACAGGCATTGCGTACGGCCGGTTTGCTGGCCCAGCGGCGTTTGCCGGTGCGCCAGTTGTCCGCCGGTCAGCGGCGCCGGGTGTTCTTGACGCGACTCGCGCTCAGCCGGCGGCCTCTGTGGATACTGGATGAGCAACTGACTGCGCTGGACGCGGCAGGCCAGGCGTTTCTGGGAGGGTTGGTCCAGGCTCATCTGGCGCGGGACGGCGCGGTCATCATGACCAGCCATCAGGCCGTGCCCTGGGCCATCCGGGTTCATGGGTTGGACCTGGGAGGCGCATGTTGAAGCTCATGGCTGGCGTCGTGGCACGGGAGTGGCGGCTGGTGTTGCGCCGTCCCGGCGATGCCTTGATTCCCCTGGTCTTTTTCCTGGTGGTCTGCAGCTTGTTTCCCCTGGGCGTGGGGGCGGATGCGCGTTTGCTGTCGCAAATGGCGCCGGGCGTGCTGTGGGTGTCGGCCCTGTTGGCGGTGCTCCTGTCCCTGGGGCGCTTGTTCGAACAGGACGAGCAGGACGGTGTGCTGGAGCAGGTGCTGTTCGGCCGCCTGCCCTTGACGGCCTGGGTGCTGGCCAAGGTGCTGGCCCATGCTGCGCTGACAGGCATTCCCTTGCTGCTGCTGGCGCCCGTTCTTGGCCTGCAGTTCAGTCTGTCCGGTCCTGCTCTGGGAGCCCTGATGCTGTCCCTGGCCCTGGGGTTGCCGGTTCTCAGTCTGGTGGGCGCCATCGGGGCCGCCCTGGTGCTGGGATTACGGTCGGCCGGCGTCCTGCTGGCTTTGCTGATCCTGCCCTTCTACGTGCCCGTGCTGGTCTTTGGCGCGGGTGCGGTGCAGGCGGTGCAGGCCGGTCTGGGCGCCCAAGCCCATCTTTCCGTGCTGGCGGCTTTTCTGCTGCTGGCTTTGTTCTTCGCCCCACCGGCCGCAGCGGCGGCCTTGCGACTGGCCCTGGAATGATCTCCATGCAATTTCTGTACCGCTACGCCTCCCCTCAATCGTTTTATGCCCTGGCAGGGCGGGCGTTGCCCTGGGCGGCCGGCCTGGGCGTCCTGTTCTTGATCGCCGGCATTGTCGTGGGTTTCTTCATGGCACCTACCGATTTTCAGCAGGGCGAGGGCTATCGCATCATTTTCCTGCACGTGCCGGTGTCCTGGATGTCCATGTTGATCTACCTGGCCATGGGGTTCTGGTCGCTGCTGTGTCTGGTCTTCAACAGCCGCATGGCCGCCATGATGGCGGCGGCGCTGGCGCCGACCGGGGCGATCTGCACGGTTCTGTCCCTGCTGACCGGCGCGCTGTGGGGCAAGCCCATGTGGGGCGCCTGGTGGGTCTGGGATGCACGGCTGACGTCGGAGTTGCTGCTGCTGTTCCTGTATATCGGTTTTATGGCCTTGCGCGGCGCTATCGATGATTCGCGCCGGGCGGACAAGGCCGCGTCCATCCTGGCTTTGGTGGGCGTGGTCAACGTGCCGATCATCTATTTTTCGGTGCAGTGGTGGAACACGCTGCATCAAGGAGCCTCGGTTTCGCTGACCAACTCGCCGAGCATGGCGAGCATCATGCTGACCGGGATGTTGCTGATGAGCCTGGCCGCCTGGTGCTACAGCATCGCTGTGGCGCTGTACCGGGTACGCAGCCTGATTCTCGAACGCGAGGCGCATGCCGCCTGGGTTCGCAAACTGACGGAGTGCTGATGATGCATTGGTCTAGCGTGGGCGATTTTTTCGCCATGGGCGGTTACGCCGTGTATGTATGGGGCTCGGTGTTGGCCTGTACGGTGCTGCTGGCGGGCGAGGTGCTGTTCGCCCGCGCCGGCCGGGCGCGGGCCTGGCAACGTGTACACGATGAGCGCGCACTGGGAGAACAGCATGACTAAGCGGCAGAATAGGCTGGTGTTGATCCTGGGCGGGCTGGCCGTGCTGGGCCTGGCAACCGCCCTGGTCCTGAATGCCTTTCAGAGCAGCTTGGTGTTTTTCTTCACGCCTACGGAAGTCAGTCAAGGCCAGAGTCCGCAGGGGCGCACGTTCAGGGTGGGCGGCATGGTGCTGGAAGAGAGCATACGCCGCGGCGGCACGCAGGGCATGACGGTGGAGTTCGTAGTGACTGACGGCGCCGCCCAGGTGCCTGTGCGCTACACCGGCATTCTTCCCGATCTGTTCCAGGAAGGCAAAGGCGTGGTGGCCCAGGGGCGTCTGGATGAGCAGGGGCAATTCGTGGCTGAGGAGGTCCTGGCCAAGCATGACGAAAATTACATGCCGCCCGAAGCCATGCATGCCATGGAACAGGCGGCGCGCATCAAGGCGGAGGCTCAGCCATGATTCCTGAACTCGGACATATTGCACTGATCCTGACCCTGGTCATCGCGGCCGTGCAGGGTGTCGTGGCGCTGGCGGGAGCCTGGCGCGGCAAGCTGGCCTGGATGGCGCTGGCCCGTCCCGCGGCGCGCTGGCAGTTTGCGCTGGTGGGTTTCAGCTTGCTGTGCCTGGCCTGGTCTTTCGTCAGCAAAGACTATTCCGTGGCCTATGTGGCGCAGAACTCCAATTCGCAGTTGCCGCTGTTCTATCGCATTGCGGCGGTCTGGGGCGGGCACGAAGGCTCGCTGCTGCTATGGATGTTCATGCAGACCGGCTGGGCCTTCGCCGTCAGCCTGTATTCCAGATCCTTGCCTGAGACCATGGTCGCCCGCGTGCTGGGCGTGCTGGGTTTGATCACCGTGGGCTTTCTGCTGTTCATCCTGCTGACCTCCAATCCATTCGAGCGCCTGTTTCCCGTACCGCCGGATGGTCTGGATCTGAACACCTTGTTGCAGGATATCGGCCTGATCATTCACCCGCCGCTGCTTTATATGGGCTATGTGGGTTTTTCGGTGGCTTTTGCCTTTGCCATCGCCGCCTTGCTGGCCGGCCGGCTGGATGCGACCTGGGCGCGCTGGTCGCGCCCCTGGACCACAGTGGCCTGGCTGTTCCTGACGCTGGGCATTGCGGTGGGAAGCTGGTGGGCTTATTACGAGCTGGGCTGGGGGGGCTGGTGGTTCTGGGATCCCGTGGAGAACTCGTCCTTCGTGCCCTGGCTGGTCGGCACAGCCTTGATCCATTCCCTGGCTGTGACGGAAAAACGCGGCAGTTTCAAGAATTGGACGGTTCTGCTGGCCATCAGCACGTTTTCGCTGTCCATTCTGGGGGCTTTTCTGGTGCGTTCGGGCGGGCTGACCTCGGTTCATGCCTTTGCCACGGATCCCCAGCGCGGCGTGTTGATTCTTGGCTTGTTCACCGTGGTCGTGGGCACCTCGCTCGTGTTGTTTGCCTGGCGTGCGCCCAAAGTAGGGGCGGGCGGCCAGTTTGCCGTGGTCTCGCGTGAATCGCTGCTTCTGATCAACAATGTGCTGCTGGTGGTGGCCACCGCCACCATTTTGCTGGGCACCTTGTACCCCTTGTTCGTGGATGCCTTGGGCCTGGGCAAGATTTCCGTGGGGCCGCCTTATTTCAATAGTGTCTTCATCCCCTTGATGATTCCGGCGGTCGTGTTGATCGTATTCGGCGTGCTGGCGAACTGGAAGCGATCCAGTCTGGGCGAGCTTATGCGGCGTCTGGGCCTGGTCATGGGAGTCAGCCTGGCGCTGGGCCTGGCCATTCCCCTGCTGTTCGGTCAATGGCAGGGCGGCGCGGCGCTGGGCGCCGGCCTGGCGGCCTGGGTCGTGCTGGGCAGTTTGCTGGATGTGTTCAAGCGCCTGCGGGCCACGCGCATCGGTCTGCTGCGCCAGCCGCGCAGTTGGCTGGGCATGCATATGGCGCACCTGGGCGTGGCGGTGTTCGTGCTGGGGGTGACCATGGTCAGCCACTACGAAACTGAAACTGATGTGCTGCTGCAGCCGGGCCAGGCGGCGGACGTGGGCGGCTATCAGGCTCGTTTCAGCGGTGTGCGCATCGTGCCCGGACCTAACTATCAATCTGAAATGGGCTCGGTGGAGCTGTTGCGCGACGGCAAGGTCGCCGCGACCCTCTATCCGGAAAAACGTACGTATTTCTCGTCCGCGCTGCCCATGACGGAGGCGGCCATCAACGCCAATGGCCTGCGACACATTTATGTGGCCTTGGGCGATTCTTTCCAGGATGGCGGCTGGAGCGTGCGTCTGTACTACAAGCCGCTGGTCGATTTCATCTGGCTGGGTTGTCTGCTGATGGCGCTGGGCGGCTGGCTGGCCATCAGTGATCGACGCTACCGCGCGCGTCAGACGCGCCCGGCCCGTGCGCCGCACAGCGCCAAGGCGGAGGTGCAGGCATGAATCGCTTTACCGTTCCCTTGATCGGCTTTGTCCTGCTGATTGTCTTCCTGGGCATAGGCCTGACGCTCAAGCCCAGCGAAGTGCCGTCCCCCTTGGTGGACAAGCCGGTTCCGTCATTTTCATTGCCGCAGCTGCATGAACCGCAGGCCAATTTTTCCAACGAGCAGTTGAAAGGGCGGGTGTGGCTGCTGAACGTATGGGCATCCTGGTGCTATGCCTGCTTGACCGAGCATCCGTTCATCAAGGAGCTATCCGCCCAGCATGGCGTGCCTGTCATTGGCCTGAACTACAAGGACGTGCCCGACGAGGCCCGGGACTGGCTGCTGCGCAATGGCGATTCCTACGAAACCTCGGTCATGGACCGGGATGGCCGGGTCGGCATTGATTTTGGCGTCTACGGTGTTCCCGAGACCTTTGTGATCGACAAGCAGGGCGTGGTGCGCTTCAAGCACATCGGTCCTGTTTCGCGGGAATCCATGGAACAGACATTGCTGCCCCTGATTCGCCGCCTGGAGCAATCATGATGATGCGCAAATGGATCTGGACCTGGGCGGCCTGCCTGTGGATGGCAGCTTCTGCCGCGCAGTCGCAGGCCAGCCAGGAATCCAAAATGCTGGAGATCGCGGCGGAACTGCGCTGTCTGGTCTGCCAGAATGAGTCGATCGCTGCATCGCGGGCGGAACTGGCCGTGGATCTGCGCCAGCAGATCATGGAGCAACTGGAGCAAGGCCGCAGTGCGGACCAGATACGCGGATATATGGTGGATCGTTACGGCGATTTCATCCTGTACCGGCCTCCGTTCAATACCACGACGCTGCTGCTGTGGTTCGGCCCTGCTCTTTTGCTGGCTGCCGGCTTGCTGATCTATGCCCTCACCTTGCGCCGGCGCCGCCGCGCGGGCGCCGATCAGGCCTTGACAGCGCAGGAGCGCCATCAGGCCGATGCCTTGCTGCAGGTTTCTTCTCGGGATGAACAATCGTGACTATTGTGTTTTATATGGTGGCAGCGCTGGTCATACTGGCTTGCGCCGGCTTGCTGGCCCGGGCGGTGATGCGCCGCCCTGACGCCGCCAGCGTGATCGAGCACAGGCAGGCCAACTTGGCCGTTCTGCGTGAGCAGCTCAAGGAAATCGAGCGCGATCGTCAGGCGGGCACGTTGTCCGAAGCCGATTACGAGTTGGCTCAGGCTGATCTGCGGCATCGGACGCTGGAAGAAAGCCGGGATCAGGACAGCCGTCCGGCACAGCAGCAGGGCGCTCGCCGGCTGGGCTGGGTCGTGCTGTTGACGATTCCACTGGCAACGGCAGCCTTGTATACATTGCTGGGCAATCCGGGCATGCTCAATCCCGCCGCCCTGGAGCAGGCGGCTCGTGATCAGCCTGTCGACATCGAAGCCATGGTGGCGCGTCTTGAAGAGCGTCTGAAAGAGAATCCGGATGATCCCGGGGCCTGGCTGATGATGGGACGTTCACACCGCTACTATGGCCGCCATGCAGAAGCAGCACAGGCCTATGCCAAGGCCATGCCGGTCGTCGATGGCGACCCAGCCGCGCTGGCGGAATACGCCGAGTCGCTGCTGATGTCCGGCAAGGACAATCTGGATGGCCTGCCAGGCCGTCTGGTGGAGCGCTCGCTGGCCTTGAATCCGGAAGAGCCGCTGGGCCTGATGCTGGCTGGCGCCGCCGCCCTGCACCGCGAACAGTACGCCGCTGCGATCGATTATTGGGAGCGTTTGCTGGCCCAGTTCCCCGCAGACTCCGAGACCGCCAAGGTCGTGAATCAAGGCCTGCAGTTGGCGCGTGAACGCTTGCGCCAGCCGGGCTTGACGGTTCAGTAGCATGGCGCCCACTCTGGATCTGGGCGCAGTCGCGCTGTTCACGGCTTTTCTGGCGGGTATGGCGTCGTTTTTATCGCCCTGCGTGCTGCCCCTGGTGCCAGGCTATCTGTCTTACCTGGCCGGTGACGGCCGGGCAGAAGGCCGTCGCTGGCGTCTGCTGGGGCGCAGCGTCTGCTTTGTCGCTGGTTTTTCGCTGGTCTTCATTGCGCTGGGCGCCAGCTTGTCCGTGCTCGGACGCCTGCTCATGGCCTATCGTTACGAACTGAACATAGCGGCGGGCATCATGGTGGCCTTGGCGGGATTGAGCGTCATGGGGCTGCTGCGCATGCCGCTCTGGTTGCAGCGCTACTACCGTTTCGAGCCCGGGCAGGCGGCTGGGCCGGTCAGCGCGGGCGTCATGGGGCTGGCGTTCGGCTTTGGCTGGACGCCGTGCATAGGCCCTATTCTGGCCGCCATTCTGATGATGGGAGCCAGCAGCGCCAGCGCAGGGCAGGCCAGCATTCTTCTGGCGATGTACGCCTTGGGCCTGGGCGTCCCTTTCATGTTGGCGGCGTGTTTCCTGACGCCGTTCCTGCAGCGCATGACGCACATCCGGCGAGTCGGCCGTTACGTGCGCTGGTTTGCTGGCGGTGTTCTGGTCCTGATGGGCTGGGCGATGGCGACGGGAGAACTGGCCCGCTTCGCCATCTGGATGCTCAAGACCTTTCCCTCATTGGGTGCGTTGGGCTGAACCTGCCGGATCAGCGAGAAATAAAAAAAGGCCAGTCAGTGTCAACTGACCGGCCTTTTTCTTACGGGCGCTGTCTTTACAGCTTGGCTGGCGAATAGCCGGCCTCTTCGATGGCTTTCAGCGCCTGATCGGCGTCCAAGCCTTCGACAGTGACGTGATGTTGATCCAGATCCGTGTTGACCGTGGCCTGAGGGGCGACAGCGTGGATGGCTTCGGTAATGTTGCGCACGCAGTGGCCGCAGGTCATATCGGGAACGGAGAAGGTAGACATGGCTGACTCCTGTTGATGGAAAGAATGGAGCCAGCTTAAGCCTTGCCCCCGTGGCAAGGTCAAGCGTTGTCCAAAAGAGCAGTGATTACAAGGCGGTGATCAGGCGCAGCAGCTCCGATTGGCGGTGGCAGCCGGTTTTCTTCATGACCGAGGCCAGGTGTTTGCGGGCCGTGTCAGGTGCCATCTCCAGAATCTGGGCGGCGTCTTTGATGGTCAGGCCGCTGGCCAGACAGTGGCACAGCTGGGCCTCGGTGGGGGTCAGGGAAAAGAACTCGCCGATCAGCTCAGCGCTGGGCAGATGGAATATGTGACGGCACTCCAGTCGGATTTGCACAATGTTCTGCAGCCCCTGACTGTAGCGCGGCTCGGCCAGTCCCAGGTACAGACGATAGGATCGGCCCCAGTTGTCGGGCAGGTGCAGTTGCATGGGGTGGCGCTTCTGTATGCAGTGCTGCAAGGCGTGCTGCAGGCGAAGGTTCCAGCGAGGGTCCTGGTGACGCAGATGGTTATCCTGTAATTGCAGACTGTGATCGTGATCCAGCTCGCGGAACAGGTGATGCACATCGCTGAGCAGTTCTCCTTGGTGATTCAGGATCATCCACAGGTTCTGCCGTGGGCCCAGCAACTGACCCAGATGCGACAGCTCCAGGATATTGCGACGCTGCTGTTCCTGCAGGGTCCAGGCGGCCAGGTTCATGAAGGCATGCTCGGCTTGCTGCTGGGCGCTGTTGGGGCGGTACAAATCGCTGCGTTGGAAACTGATGGCGGTGATCCACTGCGCATCGTTGGTCAACACGGTGCCGTGGATTTCCCGGATGCGGCAAGGCCGCATGAAATCGTTCCAGAAGCTGCGGCTGATATTGTCCATCTTGTCCAGCTCCTGGCTGCCGGAAAAGCGTGTCCCGGCCGGCGAGCCCCAGTGGCGTAGCGCCATAGGATCCTGGGTATGGAAGTGGCTCCCGTACAGGCGCAGCGTATCTTCGGGGATGTCGGCGGTCTCGGTGTGTGCCAGAGCATGGGCGGCCTTGCTGTGCCAGAGCATGGTGCCCGAGTCGGCTCCGACCATGCGGGTGGCGGCCAGCATGACCTCGTTCCAGCCGATCTGGCCTTGGGCCGCAGCGTGCAGGGCGTCAAATGCTGCGCCCTGGGCAGGCGATTGCAGTGTCAGCATGATCCACTCTTAGAGACGAATCGGATGATAGGCAAAGGCGTGCATGCGCCATTTTGCCTAAGCTAACACATTGTGACCGAATGTTGTGCGTTGAACCGGCACGGCGTGGTGGTGCCGCCGCATCGGCTTGGCAACGCGTCAGAACAGGTAGGGCGCCATTTGGCGCACCAGGTCGGCTTCGGGCGAACCCAGCCATTGGATGCGACTGCTGCCCAGCCCTGGGCCGGCGCTCTTGTTTTCTACGAATGCGCCGTGGTTCAAGGTCTTTTTCTGCGGGTCCAGCACGACGACATAGCTTTCGCTGGGGCAGTTGTGCGGCTTGCAGGCGCGAAACAATTGATAGTCGCGCCCGTCCAGGGAGATGGTTTCGGCGGGCGAGGCCGTGCCAAATTGGTTGACCCAGCTGGCGCGCTTGGATAGGTCACGCATCAGGCTGCGGTATTGTTGAGCAATGTGCTTGTCGGAAGCCGCCAGGTCCGCCAGATAGGCCGGTGGGACAGTCTGCGCACCAGCCGCCAGGGGGGCAATCAGGGCGCCGCCAGCCAGCAGCCGGCACAGGAAATGGAACGTACGCATGGGGTCTCCTGAGAAAGGGCGAGAGGCCAGTGTAGCAGCGACGTGATGCCGTCCAGAGGCGAAATCAAGGTAAACGCGCATAAACCGCCATCGCTGCAGTCGTTATAGTGCTTATCCACCTGCTGTATTGGCATAGGGCTGCGCCAATCGGTAAGGTAGCAGCCGGCGGCTCGCTCTCTAGGTAAAAACCACAGCTTGTCATCAAAATTGATTGATAACTAAACTATTTATAAATAAATAGTTGGTGTGGTGGATTCCCAGGTCTGATTCGCCTTACACCCTGAAATAACGACAGCCTTTAAGCGCTGTGGCGCGAGGAGATAGCATGAAACGTATCGTATTGTCGGTGGCTCTGGCCACGGCTTTTGGCGGTTCGCTGGCCCATGCCGACACCATCAAGGTGGGTATGGCTATGGATACGTCCGGCCCGTTTGCGGCCGTGGGAGGAGAAGTGCGTGATGGCTTCAATCTGGCCATCAAGCGGCTGGACGGCAAGCTGGGCGGTCAGCCCGCCGAGTTCATCCAGCAGGATATGGCAGGCAATCCGGATCAGGCCCGCCAATTGGTGAACCGATTTGTCCAGCGCGACAAGATCGACTTCTTCACCGGCCCGGTCGGCTCGAACGTGGCTCTGGCCGTGGCGCCGGCCCTGTTTTCGGCCAAGGTTCCCTATCTGACCAGCAACCCCGGCCCCAGCCAACTGGCGGGAGCAGGTTGCAATGCCTATTTCTTTGGCGTGTCCTATCAGAACGACGCGTTCGACGAAGCCGCCGGCAAGGTGGCTGCGGACAGCAAGTACGACAAGATGTTCATCATCGCCCCCGACTATCCGGCCGGCAAGGATCACCTGAACGGCTTCAAACGCGGCTACGGCAAGGCTGTGGACAACGAGATCTACACCAAGC
>JAEXOO010000035.1 GCA_023439305.1 Pseudomonadota bacterium | reverse complement strand
GCGCCAGGAGCGACAGGAAGTGCTGGCTTCCAATATCGCCAATGCCGACACGCCGAATTATAAGGCGCGGGACATGGACTTTTCCGCGAGCCTGAAAGCCGCCCTGGGCGGCGGCGGGCCGAAGGGCCTGCCCGATACCAGCCTGGCCCTGACCTCGGCGCGCCATATTCCGGCCAAAGCCGTCACCCCGCCCATGTCGGACCAATTGCTCTATCGCCTGCCTGTGCAGCCGGCCATCGACGGCAATACGGTTGAAATGGACGTCGAGCGTGTGCAGTTCGCCGACAACACCATGCATTATCAAAGCACCCTCAGCCTGGTGTCTCAGCGCCTCAAGGGGCTGATGACCGCCTTGCAGCAATAAGCGCGAGTATTCATGTCCAGTATCAGCATTCTCCAGATTGCCGGCTCTGCGCTGGCAGCCCAGTCCCAGCGCATGAACGTGTCGGCCAGCAATATTGCCAACGCCGACAGCGTGGTGGGTCCGGATGGCCAGCCTTACAAGGCGCGCGAAGTCGTCTTCCAGGTAGCCCCCCAGGGCCAGAGCCCTATCGGCGGCGTGCAGGTGGCGGCGGTACGTGAGAGCACTGCTCCCGGGCGCCTGCAGTACGACCCTGGCAACCCCTACGCCGACGAGCAGGGCTACGTCATGATGCCCAACGTGGATGTGGTGGCCGAGACCGTCAATATGATTGCCGCCTCGCGGTCGTACCAGGCCAATGTGGAGGTCATCAACACCTCCAAGTCACTCATGATGCGCACCCTGAGCATCGGTCAGTAATACGGAGCAGATCTTGACAACCGTTAATACCAACGTTGACCCCGCCACCTCGGCCGCCCTGGGCATGGCAGGCGCCCAGAACAAAACCCTGATGGATGAAACGCAGGATCGTTTCCTGACGCTTCTGGTCACGCAACTGCAGAACCAGGATCCGCTCAACCCCATGGATAACGCCCAGGTCACCTCGCAGATTGCGCAGATGTCCACGGTCAGCGGTATTACCCAGCTGAACAACACCCTGCTGGCCGTAGCCGGCCAGATGGATGTCACGCAGTCCATGCAGGCCGCCAGTTTGATCGGCAAGGACGTGCTGGTGCCGGGCAGCAAGATTTCCCTGGGTAGCGATGCGGCCGGCGAAAAGGTCGCCACGCCGTTCGGGATCGATCTGGCCAGCGGCAGCGCGACGACCAAAGTGCAGATTATGGATAGCAGCGGCAAAGTAGTGCGCGAGTACGACCAGGGCGAAATGAAAGCCGGCGTGTACTCCATGGAATGGGATGGGCTGGACAACGACGGCCTGCCGCTGGCCGACGGGTCCTACACCGCCAAGGTGCTGGCCAGCAACGACGGCGAGGCTGTGACGGCTGAAGCGCTGACCTACGGCAGAGTGGGCAGCGTGGCTTATACCTCCAGCGGACTGAAGCTGGATCTGGGGCTGGCGGGTTCGTACTCTCTGCTGGATATACGCAAGATCATGTAAGGCTCGGGTGCGACGACGCCCCGGATCTGTTCAACGATTAAACAAAAGGAAGACTCATGAGTTTCGGACAAGGCTTGAGCGGATTGAACGCCGCCTCCCAGAACCTGGACGCCATCGGCAACAATATCGCCAACGCTGGCACGGTTGGTTTTAAATCCTCCACGGTGCAATTCGCCGATGTCTATGCCAATTCGCGGGTCGGTCTGGGCGTGCAGGTGTCGCGTGTCAATCAGCGTTTTTCCATCGGTAACATCAGCTCGTCCGGAAATCAGTTCGACATGGCCATTGACGGCGAAAAAGGCCTGTTCCGTCTGGAGCAGCCCAACGGTGCCATCGCTTACTCCCGCAACGGCCAGTTCTTCCCCAACAAGGAAGGCATGCTGGTCAATGCACAGGGCTACTACCTGACGGGCTACGGTCCGGGGTCCAACACCTTGCAGCGTATTGAAGTGCCCTCGGGAAATATTCCGCCCAAGGCCACCTCGGAAATGAAGCTGAAGCTGAACCTGCCTGCAAATGCGGAAAGCATCCTGCCCTATCAGCAAGCAACTGATGCTTCTGGCACGCCGCAGTTCAATCCCGATGGCACGCCGCAGTACGAGCTCGACGGAAGTGGCAATCCTATTCCTATTAACGAATTCGACCCCAAGAACGACAAGACCTATTCTCAGACCTTTAACTACCTGGTCTACGATTCGCTGGGCAACTCGCACAACATCACCCAATACTACGTCAAGCGCCCCATGAACGGCGCCGGCGAAAGCGTCTGGGATGTCTACTACGCTAAGGAAGGGCAGGTTCTGCAGCAGGACCAGCTGACCTTCGACAAGGCCGGTCGCTTGAATGATGCCGGCGGCAAGGATGTGGTGTCCTTGACTCTACCCAATCCCGGTGGGGCCAACTCTCCCGCCCAGAACCTGACGTTCGACATACGTTACACCGGGTCGACGCAGTTCGGCGGCGAGTTCAACCGCGGCAATCCGTACCAGGATGGCTATGCAACGGGTGATTACGCCAGCATGTCGATTGACAACGACGGCACCATCATCGCGGCTTACACCAATGGTGAAACCATGCGTCTGGGTTCGCTGGTGCTGGCCGACTTCAGCAATCTGCAGGGCCTGAAGCCCATCGGCGGCAATGCCTGGACGGAAACTGGCGCGTCGGGTCAGCCCATTCTGGGACGACCCGGCGAAAACGGCCTGGCCACCATCAAGGGGCAGGCGGTTGAAGAGTCCAACGTGGATATGGGTCAGGAACTGGTCAACATGATCATTGCCCAGCGCACCTACCAGGCCAACGCCCAGACCATCAAGACTCAGGATCAGGTCTTGCAGACGCTGGTCAACCTGCGTTAAGAGCTGTCATGGACCGTTTGATCTACACCGCCATGAACGGCGCTCAGCGCATCCTGGAACAGCAGGATGTGATCACCAACAACCTGGCCAATCTCAGCACGTCCGGGTTTCGCGAACAACTGGCGTTCTACCGTTCTGTCCCCGTAGTCAGCGATATCGGGTCGCAGACTCGCGTGTCGACGGCGACCGTGTCGCCGGGCAGCCGCTTTCAGCCCGGCGCCATGACCGAAACCGGTCATGCGCTGGATGTGGCGATCGCGGGCGAGGGCTGGTTTTCGGTACGCACTCCCGATGGTGAAGAAGCGTACACCCGGGCGGGCGATCTGTCGGTCAATGCCCAGAATCAGCTGGTGACACAGTCCGGGCTGCCGGTGCTGACGGTGGGCGGACAGCCCATCGAAGTTCCCGATCGCGGCACGGTCACCTTTTCCAGTGACGGCCAATTGACGGCTTTGGGCGCGGGCGACAATCCGCGCGACATTCAGGTCGTAGGCCAGCTCAAGCTGGTCAATCCGCCTGCGGCCGATCTGGTGCGCGGGCCGGACGGTTTGTTCCGCCAGGCTGACGGTGCGCCCGCCCAGCCCGACCCAGCGGTGCGCATGGTGGCCGGCTTCATCGAGAAAAGCAACGTCAATCCCGCCGAAGCCATGGTGGCCATGATCGCCAACTCGCGCCGGTTCGAGACGCAGATGAAGATCATCCAGGACGCCGGTGCACGTGAAGAACGCGCCAATTCGATACTTTCATTCAATGGCTAAGTTGTGCTGACCGCGAACTTTAGCAGCAAGGATTATTCATGATTCGCTCTCTGTGGATTGCCAAGACAGGTCTGGAAGCGCAGCAGACCAATATGGACGTCATCTCCAACAACCTGGCCAACGTGAATACCGTGGGCTTCAAGCGTACGCGCGCAGTGTTCGAAGACCTCATGTACCAGACCCTGCGCCAGCCGGGCGCCCAGGTCGGCGCCGCCAATCAGCTGCCTTCGGGCCTGCAGGTCGGCACAGGCGTGCGCACGGTTGCTACCGAACGCATTCACTCGCAAGGCGACTTGAAGAACACAGGGCACGAACTGGACATCGCCATTCAAGGGCGCGGTTTCTTGCAAGTGGAAATGCCGGATGGCACTTTTGCCTATACGCGCGACGGCAGCCTGCAGGTGGATCAGAATGGTCAATTGGTGACGGCCGGCGGCTACCCGATTCAGCCCCCCATCAATATTCCCGATAACGCGCTGCAACTGACCATTGCGCGTGACGGCACGGTGTCTGTGACCCAGCCCGGCGCGGCAGGGACCAGCGTGGAAGTGGGGCAACTGCAATTGAGCACGTTCATCAACCCGACCGGCCTGCAAAGCATGGGCGAGAACCTCTACATCGAAACCGATGCATCGGGTCCGGCTAACTTCCTGCAGCCTGGCATGGACGGCGCCGGTCTGGTGCTGCAAGAGTACAACGAGACATCCAATGTCAACGTGGCTGAAGAACTGGTCAATATGATCAGTACGCAGCGCGCCTACGAAATCAACAGCAAGGCTGTGTCTACGGCCGACCAGATGTTGGCTCGCTTGACGCAGCTGTAAAGGATGACGTTGACGATGCGCAGAGCTCTGTTGGGCCGTTTCGCTGTTTGTCTGACGCTGGGTTTGTCGGGTTGCGCCATGATTCCGCCCGAACCCGTGGTGACCGGACCCCTGACGGCCGCTCCGCCGCCGGCCATCCCGCCGGCAGTCGTCGCCAATGGGTCCATTTATCAGCCTTCCGCCTACGGCAATTACCCCTTGTTCGAAGATCGACGGCCGCGCAATGTGGGCGATATCGTCACCATCGTCATCCAGGAGCGCACCAATGCGGCCAAGAACGTGTCCACGAACACGGATCGCAACGGCAGTGGAGGGCTGGAATTCGCGGGCGTTCCCGCTTTCTTGCCAACGGACCTGGGCGCCAAGCAGAATTTTGAGGTGACCGGTTCGAACAAGGCGCAGGGCAAGGGCTCCAGCCGTGCTGACAATACTTTCAGCGGTACCCTGACCACGACGGTCGTGGGGGTGTTGCCCAATGGAAACCTGCAGGTGGCCGGCGAAAAGCAGATCGCCATCAACCGGGGCAGCGAATACATCCGTTTCTCGGGCGTGGTCGATCCGCGCTCCATCACGGGCAGCAATACGGTGACTTCCACGCAGGTGGCGGACGCCCGCATCGAATTCCGCAGCAAAGGGGTCATGGACGAGGTTCAGACCATGGGCTGGCTGCAACGTTTTTTCCTGAACATTTCCCCATTCTGAGCCGCATCCTAGTCATGGTGTCTTCTTTTCGTCGTATTCGTCCCACCTCTGGCGTCCGGCTGATGCGAGCGGGCCTGCTGGGCCTGGGCCTGCTGCTGATGTCGGCCAGCCATGCCGAGCGCATCAAGGATCTGGCCAGCATTCAGGGTGTGCGCGACAACCCCTTGATCGGCTATGGCCTGGTGGTGGGCCTGGACGGAAGCGGCGATCAGGTGCGCCAGGCGCCGTTTACCCAGCAAAGCCTGACCAATATGTTGTCGCAACTGGGGGTCACGATTCCTCAGGGCAGCAATATGCAGCTCAAGAACGTGGCCGCCGTTATCGTCACGGCGCGTCTGCCGGCCTTTGCGCGGCCGGGGCAGGCGCTGGACGTCGTGGTGTCATCCATGGGCAATGCCAAAAGCCTGCGCGGCGGCACCTTGCTGATGACCCCGCTCAAGGGCGCCAACGGCCAGGTCTACGCCATCGCCCAGGGCAACCTGCTGGTCGGCGGCGCCGGCGCAGAAGCGGGCGGCTCCAGTGTGCAGGTCAACCAGCTTAACGGCGGCACGATTCCCGCGGGAGCCACGGTGGAGCAGAGCGTGCCCACCACCTATGCGCGCGACGGCATGATCAATCTGGAAATGAATACCTCGGATTTCGGTACGGCCCAGAATGTGGTGGCGGCACTGAACAAGCAATTCGGCCCCACGACGGCGACGGCGCTTGACGGCCGGCTGATTCAGATTCGCGGCCCTCTGGATCCCCAGGCGCAGACGGCGTTTCTGTCTCAGATCGAAAACATGCAGGTCAATCTGCCGCCAGCTCGCGCTCGGGTTGTCATCAACGCACGCACGGGTTCGGTGGTCATGAATCGCAGCGTGACCATAGATGAAGCCGCCATCGCCTATGGCAATCTGTCCGTGGTCATCAGCCGGCAGCCTCAGGTCAGCCAGCCCGATACGCCGTTCGGCGGCGGGCAGACGGTGGTTTCCGAAAGCACCCAGATCGAAATGCGCAGCCAGGAAGGATCTTTGCAGCGCGTCCGTACCAGCGCGAACCTGGCCGATGTGGTGCGGGCCTTGAACGCATTGGGCGCGACGCCGCAGGATCTGCTGTCGATTCTGCAGAACCTCAAGAGCGCCGGAGCCTTGCGCGCCGACCTGGAGATCATCTGATGAGCGTGCAGTACTATCCGCGCCCGGGCTCGGGCGGACAGGTGTCCATCTTCGACTCGCAACAGTTGGCTCAATTGCGCCGCAATGCCAGTGAAGACGGCAAGAATGAAGAAACACAGCTTCAGGTCGCGCGGCAGTTCGAAGCTTTGTTCATCCAGAATATTCTGAAGCAGGCCCGTGCGGCCAATCCAGAAGGGGGATTGTTCGACACGCAGTCGGTGCGCATGGCGCAGAGCATGGGCGATGAGCAGTTGGCGATGCAACTGGCCACGCCCGGCATAGGTCTGGCGCAGGCGCTGCTGGCACAGATGCGCGGCCAGGCCGACGGTCCCGCCGGCCTCCAGGCTTCTCAACCCGAGGCGAACCGTTCCCGACGGGCGGACTTGACCTCGCGCATGCCTGACGAGCGTCCGGTCGATGCGGCATCCATCACGGCCTTGATCAACAAGCTGACACGCAACAGCACGGTCGAGCGAGTCTATTCGTCTATCAAGGGCGCGCCGGACCATATCCGCCAGTTCGTGGATCGCATGAATTCGGCAGCCAAGGTCGCGGCCGAGGACAGTGGCGTGCCCGCCAAGCTGATTCTGAGCCAGGCCGCCCTGGAGTCCGGCTGGGGCAAGCGGGAAATTCTCCATACCGACGGCAGCACCAGCCATAACCTGTTCGGTATCAAGGCCACGCCGGCCTGGAAAGGCAAGGTGGTCGAAGTGATGACAACCGAATTCGAGAACGGCGTGGCGCGCAAGGTCAAACAGCCGTTTCGCGCCTACGACTCTTACGCGGAATCGTTTTCGGATTACGCCCGCCTGATCGGCAACAGCAAGCGCTATGAATCGGTCAAGCAGGCCGGCTCGGCGGAAGAGGCGGCGCAGCGTATTCAAGAGGCTGGTTACGCCACGGACCCGTCGTACGCGCAGAAACTGATCGCCATCATGTCGTATTTCGATGCAGGAACGCGTTAAGCCTCGAATTCGGACTAAAGCTTGAGCGTTCGCAGCCGTAAAACGCAACAGAATGTTCATTGTTTGCCCAGGGCGTCTTGCGTCGGGCAGGACATAAAGGATTTAACATGAATCTCGCCAATCTGGGCCTCTCGGGTTTGTACGCTGCGCAAAAGCGCATGCAGGTCTCGGGCCATAACCTGAACAATGCCGATACCGTAGGCTATAACCGCCAGTCCGTGCTGTCCCAGACGGCGGGCTCTGTGGGTACGGGAAGCGGATTCTACGGGCGAGGCGTTCAGGCGGTCACCGTACAGCGTTCCTACGATAATTTCCTGTATCAGCAGCTGGTGCGTTCCCAGACCGCCGGTGCAGCTTTGGTCAGCTATGGCAACGAGATCAGCCAGCTCGACAACCTGTTTTCGGACCGTACCGTGGGTATCAGTCCCGCACTGCAGAAGTTCTTCGACGGTTTCGAAGCATTGGCATCGCAGCCAGCGGACTCCTCTGCCCGTCAAGAATTGCTGGGGCGCGCCGAGAGCTTGGCCACGCAGGTCAACGACGCCACGTCCTACATGAATCGGGTCAACGAGAACATCAACACCCAGCTCGATACCACGGTTACCCAGATCAACAGCTATCTGGAACGCATCAACGACGTTAACCAGCAGATCGTCTCGGCCAAGGGCAGCAACCCTTTCCATGAGCCCAACGACTTGCTGGATCAGCGCGAGCAATTGGTGTCCGAACTCAGCCAACTGGGGGATGTGCGTACGGTCGAGCAAAATGGGCGCATCAGCGTGACGACGGTGGGCGGCCAGCTTCTGTTGGGCGCTGACAAGATCTATCCGCTGCACGCTGTACGTTCGGCTGAAAATCCGGAACGCACCGTGGTGGGTTTCACCTCGTCCCTGGGCAACAATGGCGAGCCTGTGATCAGCGAGTTCCGTGATGGCGCCCTGAAAGGCGGGTCGCTGGGTGGTCTGTTGCAGTTCCGCTCCGAAAGCCTGGAGCCCGCCATCAGCAATCTGGGACGTCTGGCAGTGGGGCTGGCGCAATCAGTCAATGAGCTGCACCGCCAGGGCTTCGATCTGAAAGGGGACCAAGGCCAGGACTTCTTCAATGTCAGCAGTCCCAAGGTGACGGGCAACGGCCGCAACAGCGCGTCGAGCGCAAATCCCGTAGTGAATTTTGCGCCCAAACAGACTTATCCCGACCCTAGTGATCCCAACAAGACTCTGGAAACCAATCCTACGGCGGATCTGACGGGGCAGAACTACCGGATCGAGCGTGTCGGCGGCGAGTTCAAGCTGCGCAATCTGACCACGAACAATGTCACCGACTTGAACGATGCTACGACCAATAACGGCATTACGGTCGTCGACGGTCTGGAAATCAATGTCACGGGCCTGGATGCCAATTCGGCCGATGGCGATTCCTGGTTGATCCAGCCGACCGCCATGGCCGGTTCCAGCCTGTCGGTTGCCATCAAGAATCCGCAGGATATCGCAGCTGCTGCCGGTAGCACGGGTACGGCCAACGGCGATATTGCCCAGAAACTGGGCAATCTGCGCAACGACAAGGTGCTGGGCAACGGCTCGTTGAGCCTGAACGATGCCTTCGGTCAGATCGTCAACCGTATCGCAGTGCAAACGCAGCAGAACGGCACTGCCGCCAAGGCGCAAGCCAAGCTGATCGAACAGAATTACGCGGCGCAGCAATCCCTGTCCGGCGTCAATCAGGACGAGGAATACATCATGCTGGAACGCTATCAGGAACAGTACCGCGCGTCGGCGCGCCTGATCGACATCAGCTCCCAGCTTTTCGACACTTTGCTGAACCTCCGTGCCTGATTGCGGCCTTTTGCTTTTGATCGTGGAAAATTGCCATGCGTA
The DNA here is from genome assembly GCA_023439305.1 of Pseudomonadota bacterium. GTDB lineage: Bacteria > Pseudomonadota > Gammaproteobacteria > Burkholderiales > Burkholderiaceae_B > Alcaligenes. Next base: position 274,258 of record JAEXOO010000035.1, on the reverse strand, counting down.
TTAGTTCTTCTCTCTTTTTCCGGACAGGCCTGAACTCCATCAATCAGCAGCAGTCTGATCTGGTCCGTATCTTCCAGCAGATCGGCTCGGGCCAGCGTATGGTCAACCCATCCGATGATCCACTGGCAGCCGCCCAGACCATCAATCTGTCCCAGGCGCAGGCCATGAATGCGCGCTATGGCGAAAATCGGGAAGTGGCCAAGCGCGCCTTGGGTGAAGAAGAAAACATTCTCAATTCCGTTACGTTGCAGCTGCAGGATGTCCAGACTCGTCTGGTCGAGGCGGCTAACGGCACCTTGTCTGATTCGGATCGGAGCACGCTGGCAACTGTTCTGGAAAGCGCTATGGACACTCTGCTGGGTTATGCCAACAGCAAAGACGGCTCGGGCCAGTACTTGTTTTCGGGCTCCAAGGGTACGACACAGCCTTTTGATACGTCGTTCAACTATCTTGGCGACGGCCTTACTCGTAACATTCAGGTCGAGCAAACCCGTCAAATGGACTCGGCCGATAACGGCGAGACTGTATTTCTTCGGGCCAACCCTGGGTCTACCGCCTACACGACGACGGCAGATAGTAGCAATAAGGGGACCGGCATCGTCAGCGGTCCTAACGGCAGCTCGACGGCAGAAGGGGTTTTCGGTTCCTATACGATCAAGTTCGGTCCAGTCGATCCGACCACTTCCAAAATCACTTATACCGTAGATGGCCTTGATTTTGTGGGTGACCCGGCTAATGCCCCCACTTTGCCGATTCAAGGGGAACTGACCCCCGGGGACAAGGCACAGCGTATTTCCTTGCCTGGTGGCGTCAGCATTCAACTCGAAGGCCTGCCGCAGGACGGTGATAGCTTTACGGTAGGCGCCGTCACCGGCAACCCGGACCAGATGAATCTTTTCAAGAATCTGGAGTCGGTGGTGACGGCGTTGCGACAGCCTGCCAGCGGCGACCCTGCCGCCCAGGCTGCTTTGCGCAACACCATGAACTCCGCTATCCAGCGTATTTCAGAAAACTACGACAATGTGTTGACCGTTCGTTCGTCGGTGGGCACCCGGCTGAACGAAATCGACGCCCTGTCGGCCAATGGCGCCTTGCGCACCATCAATTACAAGCAGGAGCTGTCGCGTCTGGAAGATCTGGACTACTACCAGGCCACGACGCAGCTGGAACTGCGCAAGTCGGCGCTGGAAGCGGCTGCGCTGGCATTTCGCAAGATCCAGAGCACCAATCTCTTCAGCCTGAACAGCAAGGGCTGATGCCCATCAGTCACGCTGAATTTTCGTCAACCAGCAGCCAGGAATCACCTGCGGGAATTTTCTATGCTCTTCAAGAATATAAGCCTCAAGGTCGGCATGACCTTATTCGTAGTTATTCTGACGCTCCTGACACTGGCCTCGGCGGGCTCGACGCTGTATTACTACAACGCCTTGCTGGCTCAGGGTTCGGGCAGCGAGGTGCTGCGCGTATTGCAAGAGCATCAGAGCCTGGTCAATGGCGCTTATAGCGTATTGCTGGTTCTGGCCGTCCTGATCGGTTTGGGAACCTTGACGTATTTCCTGCGCCGGGTAGTGCGTCCTCTGGGCGATTTCGCTACTTATTTCGACGCGATCGCCAAGGGCGATCTGACCCAGCGTATACACGTGCTGACCGAAAACGAGATCGGCGAGCTGTTCGGTTCCTTGCGCCGCATGCAGGAATCGCTGGTCAAGACCATGGCCGTGATTCGCAATGGTCTGGAGGAAATCCAGGCCGGCGCGCTGGAGATCGCTCAGGGCAACACCAATATCAGCAGCCGTACGGAAGAGCAGGCGGCATCGCTGCAGCAGACTGCGGCGAGCATGGAGCAGTTGGCCGGCACGGTGCGCCAGAATGCGGACAATGCCCAGCAGGCCAATCAACTGGCTGCTACGGCATCGGATGTGGCTCATCGCGGCGGCAGCGCGGTCAATGAAGTCGTGGCCACCATGCAGGGCATTTCCGCCAGTTCGAACAAGATTTCCGATATTGTCGGCGTCATTGACAGCATTGCCTTCCAAACCAATATCCTGGCCTTGAATGCGGCGGTGGAAGCCGCCCGCGCCGGAGAGCAAGGCAAGGGCTTCGCTGTGGTGGCGGCCGAGGTTCGCGCCTTGGCGCAGCGCAGCGCCCAGGCGGCGCGCGAGATCACCGGGCTGATCGAAGACTCCGTGCGCAAAGTCACCGAAGGTTCGTCCCAGGTGGAGCGCGCCGGTGCGACCATGCAGGAGATCGTGGATTCGGTCCGTCGGGTCACGGACATCATGGGTGAAATCACGGCGGCGACCATCGAGCAGTCGTCGGGGATCGATCAGGTCAATCGCGCTGTGTCCCAGATGGATGACACGACGCAGTACAACGCTCGCTTGGTCGAGCAGGCCGCCCTGGCCTCGTCCGGCTTGAGCGAGCAAGTCAATCATGTCAACGATGCGATTGCGTCTTTCCGGGTACCGGGTACTGAAGTGATCGATGTCAATGCCCGACGCGTGGCTAATCGCCGTGTCGCCGCTGCACCTGCTGCTGCCGGCCGCGACAAGCGGGCAGGATCGGCCTTGCCTGGTAAGGCTGCGCCTGCGGCAAAATCAGCTGCCGCTAAAGGCCTGGCCGCGCCATCGACCCCGGCCTCAGCAGCGAGCGCTCCATCCAGGACCGTGCCTGCCGCCCCTCGCGACGACAGCCAGCGTCTGCGTCGTCCCGATCTGACGGGCAAGGCTGCTGCGTCCGCCGATGACGACTGGGAGGAGTTCTGATGCGGTTGAACCGACTGGCCGCTCTGGCCGGACGGGTCCGTAATGTGATAGCGGGCCTGGCAGTGATGGCGCTGGCTGCCTGCGCCACTCAAGGGAATTCTTTCGATGCTTCGGGCCTGAACCAGATGGTGCCGGGGCTGACGACCCGTGCTCAGGCCGAGGCGCTGTTGCACGCAGCGCCGCATCAAGTGTACCGGCAACTGGACGGCAGTGAGCTGGCCGTCTGGCTCCACAGCGCCACAGTGGCGACCGATGCGCTTTATTTCCGGCAGGAACTCTGGCTGACGTTTGACGCAGCCGGCCGTTTCCAGCAGGTGAGCAAGCGCAACAACATCCCGCGTACCTATCGCGAACAAGCTCCCACCAGGCCGACTGGCTCCATAACAATCGAGTCTCCGGACTCGGACATGATCACAATTCTGCCAGTCAGCCAATAGTCTATTAATCGGGTCTATCCATGCTGGGTCTACAAAAAAAAAGCAGTTCTGCGTCTCGGCAATCGAAACGCGCTACCAGGAAAGAGTTTAGGGCACAGAGCACCGGCCCTACCGGTCTCAAAATCAGCACTTTGCTGATGTTGGGCATGAGCATCTTCATGCTGCTCATTGTGCTGGTTGGGGGCTTGTCCGCATATTACCTGCAGGAGAATGGGGATTCTCTGCGCACGTTGAGCAAGCAGAACGAGCGCGCCGTGCGCGTTCTGGGGCTGAGCAACGACATGCTCGAAGCGCGCATGACGCTCATGACCGCCGCCCGTTACTACCAGGAAGCGGAAATGGAGAATGACGAGGGCATTCTCAGTAACGCTCAGGCGGCGGTACGCAACGCCACCGACAAACTGGAGGTGGTGCGCAAGAACTTCGGCGCCATGCGTGCAGACATGCCGTCTCAGCCCGAGTTGCGTCGGCTGAGCATGGGCCTGATCGCCACCTACCAAGCTTATCTGGATGATGGCATCGAGCCCATGGTGCAAGCCCTGGAAAGCAAGGACTACAATACGTTTTACTTCGTCAGCAATGGCTTTGGCGTCATGCGGGCGCTGGCATTCGAGGCCAGCATCGAAGAGTTGGGACGTTACTTCGACCTGCTCACCGAGCGGCACTTGGCGCAAGCCGAACAACAGTCTACGCTGGCTATTACCGTCATCGGCATCGGTTTGGCTCTTGGGCTGATCATCATGGTGTTGCTGCGCGTCGTTCTGGGCAAGCTGATGCTCAGGCCGCTGCGCGAGGCCGGGGTGCATTTTGATCATATCGCCAATGGCGACCTGACGCAGAAGATCAGTTATCAGTCGGGCAACGAGATCGGTGTGCTGTACGATGCCATGCGCCGCATGCAGCAAAGCTTGCAGGGCATCGTGGCGACTGTGCGTCAGGGCGTGGATGAAATCGCGTCCGGCTCCAGCCAGATCTTTGCCGGCAATACTGACTTGAGCTCCCGTACCGAGCAGCAGGCCGCGTCACTGCAAGAGACGGCGGCCAGTCTGGAAGAGTTGGCCAGCACCGTGCGGCAGAACTCGGACAATGCGAATCAGGCCGACAAGCTGGCGCAAAATGCCGCCACGGTGGCGCAGCGCGGCGGCGAGTCCGTAGGCGCCGTAGTGCACACCATGAACCAGATTTCCACCCGCTCCGGTCAGGTGGCCGATATTGTCAATGTCATTGATGGCATTGCCTTCCAGACCAATATCCTGGCCTTGAACGCCGCAGTCGAAGCTGCCCGTGCCGGTGAGCAGGGCAAGGGCTTTGCGGTGGTGGCCGGCGAAGTGCGCAGTCTGGCGCAGCGCAGCGCCCAGGCGGCCCGGGAAATCAAGGGCTTGATCGAGGCGTCCTTGAGCGAGGTGAAGACCGGTACACAGCAGGTCGCTGATGCAGGCGGCATCATTCAGGATGTGGTGCGCGCCGTCAACAGCGTCACCACTTTGATGAGCGAGATTTCTTCGGCATCGCAGGAGCAAACCTCGGGCATCGAGCAGATCAATGTGGCGGTGACGCAAATGGATGCTGTGGTGCAGCAAAATGCATCCTTGGTGGAAGAAGCGGCAGCAGCAGCCGGTTCCCTGCAATCTCAATCCGAACGCCTGGCTCAGGCGGTCGCTCAGTTCCGTATCAACGAAGGCGACGTCATCGATATGCCCGAAAACGCGCCCGAGCGTCTTGAACGCAGCTCAGCCGGATTTCTGGGACAAGCTGCCTATAGCTGAAATCCCTTAGGAAATCCGCTCGGCGGACGACATGCTGCATGGCACAATAAACAGGTGTCCACTGCAAACCGAGAAACTCATGTCGTTCGCCGTTCCCGGTGAATCGGTGGCCAGGACAGCCGTGCGCCAGAAGGCGCCAGGCATCCTGGCTTGGCTGATCACGTATTCCCCTTTCAATCAGATGCAAGCGCAGCACTGTGACTACTTAATAGAGCACAGTGAGCTGCGCTTTTTTGCGGCTGGTCAGACGATATTGGCCAAGGGCGAGAAGGCCGAGCGACTCTTCATTCTGCGTCAAGGGCAGGTGCGCAGCGTGCACCAGGGTGACGAGCAGGATCACGTCCCAGGGGACCTGTTGCCTGTGCATGAATTGCTGTCCGGTCAGGCCGTCAGCAGTGATTATCAGGCTCTGGAAGACAGCTTTGCCTTGTGCGTGGACAGCGAGGCCGTGTCCCATCTGTTGACCTCGAGCGATCCATTTCGCGACTACTGTCTTCGGGGGGCAAGCAGCCTGCTGAGCAGCGTCTGGCGTTCGGCGCAGGCGCAAGCCAGCGCCGAGCTGGGAGCCAGCTATACGCTGGACATGGGGCTGCAGTCGCTGACCGAGCGAGGCGTGCTCGGTTGCCTGCCGGAGTGCTCCGTGCAGAACGCGGTGCAGCGCATGCACGAACGCCAGGTGAGCAGCATTGTGATCCTGAACGCCGACAATCATTTGCTGGGCATTTTTACCTTGCGGGATTTGCGCCGCTTGATAGCAGGCGGGCTTTACGATCCCATGCAGGCCATGTCCGAGGTCATGACGGTGGATCCAGTATGCTTGAGCCCGGACGCTTCGGCATTCGATGCCGCCTTGCTGATGGTGGAGCATCACATCGGTCATGTGTGCCTGGTGCGGGAACACAAGGCGGTCGGAATGGTGTCGGAGCGGGATGTGTTTTCCTTGCAGCGAGTCGATCTGGTCCACCTGTCGCGTGCGCTGCGCAGCGCCCAAGATCTTTCCTCCTTGGTTGAATTGCAAGCGGATATCGGGCGGCTGGTCGATGCCATGCTGGCGCATGGCGCCCGGCCTGAGCAGTTGACCGCCGTGATTACGCGCTTGAATGACCATACGGTGCGACGCGTGATCGAGTTGTGCTTGCCCGGAAATACCTTGGCCGGGGTCGCGTTTTGCTGGCTGGCGTTCGGCAGTCAGGCGCGTGGCGAACAGACCCGCTATACGGATCAGGATAATGGCATTCTTTTCGTGGCTGATTCACCACTCCAGGCGCGCGAGTTATTGTTGCCTTTCGCCCGCCGGGTGAATGAGGTCTTGGATCGCTGTGGCATGCGCTGGTGCAGTGGCAATATCATGGCCAGCAATCCTGATTTGTGCCTGTCCGAACAAGAATGGCTGCATCGCTTCCAGACCATGATTGAGCGGCCTGCGCCCGAGCAGTTGCTGCAATCCACCATTTATTTTGATTGCCGCGTTATCTGGGGAGACGGCACGGCGTTTCAACGCCTGCAACGGCGGGTGCTGGGCATGGTCAACGACAATCCAGTTTTTCAGCGCATGATGGCCCAGAGTGCTTGCCAGACGCGCGTGCCCAGCGGCAAACCCCGCAGCCGCCTGGAATCCCTGGTCGGCCAAGGCGAGGTTGTTGTCGATATCAAGAAACAGGCGCTGGCGCCGCTGGTGGACGTGTTGCGTGTGCTCGCGCTGGCGCATGGCTGCGAGCAGGCGGCCTCGCTGGATCGGTTGGCGTACCTGACGCGCAGAGGGGTTTTCTCTCCCGCGGAATCGGAAGGTCTGCACGAGGCTTTTCGGTATCTTCAGCTGCTGCGTTTGCAGCATCATCAGCAGCAATGGCAGCATCACGGAGAGCCGGACAACCTGGTGCGTCTGGACACTTTGGGCGCCATCGACGCCCGTGTCTTGCGCGAGGCGCTGGCTCAGGTGCGGCAAGCGCAGCGCATCCTGGCGTCGCGGTACAGGCTGTGAAGATGCTCATGGATTGGTTTCGTCTTCGGCGCGCCCATAGTCAGCGGCAAGAGGCCCTGGACGATGCGGGCTGGCAGCAGCTGGCCTTCACGGTGCTGGATCTGGAGACCAGCGGGCTGGAGCCGCGCCGCCACCATATTGTGCAGATCGGGGCGGCGAGGATAGAACGCCAGGCAATCCCCTTGGGGGGCTTGTGGTCGGGGCTGATCAATGGAGAGGGTGAACGCAGCCTCGAGAGTCTGCTGATTCATGAAATCAGTCCGAGCCGTCAATTGACGGGCCGCAGCCAGAACGAAGTCGTGGCGGAGTTTGCTCAGTACGCCCAGGATAGCATCTGGGTGGCTTGGGATGCGGATTTTGATCTGTCTTTTCTGGATCCTGCCTGGCAAGCGGCTGGCCTGGCGTCGCCGCGACCTCTGTGCCTGGACCTGGCCGAACTGGCCGCATGTTTGTTGCCGAACTGGCATGGACGTCGACATGGTCTGGATGATTGTCTGGCGTACTGCAAGCTGCCCCGCATGGATCGCCACGATGCGCTGGGGGATGCCTTGGCGAGCGCCCAGTTGCTGCAGATGCTGATGAGTCGCGCCGCCCAGAATGGTGTTATGACCCTGGGCCAGGCTCGTCGCGCCATGGAGCATCAACGCGCGCGCCGCGCCGTGTCGTTCTAGCCGCCGGCCAGACCCAGCGCCACGCGCATCATGGCTTCGTAGCCGCTATTGAAAAGCTGGGTCAGGAACGGTGTGGTCTGGGGGATGACGATGGTTAGCAGTATCAGCCCGATGGTCAGTGTGATCGGAAAGCCTACCGCAAAAATGGTCAGTTGCTGGGCGGTACGATTCAGGATGCCGAAGGCCAGGTTAATGGACAGCAGGACAATAATCAGCGGCAGCGCCATCAGCATGCCCGAGACAAGGAGCTCGCCGCTCCAATCCAGTAAGGCACCCCAACCGTTGACATCCAGGCCCTGGCCGATCGGCAGAACCTGGAATGTGCGCACCAACACGCCCAGAACCAACAAATGACCATTCAGGGCCAGAAAGACTAGCACGGCGACCACGTTGAGCAGACGGGACAGAACGGCGGTGTTGGACCCTGTGGCCGGATCGAAGAAGGACGCGAATGACAGCCCCATCTGCAGGCCGATGAATTCGCCGGCGGTCTGCACGGCGGCAAAGACAATGCGCATGGTCAAGCCCAGCGCAATGCCGATCATCACTTGCTGGGCCGCTATCAGCAGCGCCGCCCATGACGCCGTGGGGACGTCGGGCAATGGAGGCAGGGAAGGGGCGATAACCAGTGTCAGCAACATCCCCAGGCCGACTTTGGCCCGTTTGGGAATGGCCGACTCGCTGAAAAAAGGCAGGACGGCCAGGGTGGCCAGAATGCGCAGGAAGGGCCAGAGAAAGGCATTCAGCCAGGTGTAGAGCTGTTCGGCGCTGATCTGTACCACAAGAGTCGCCTGCTTAATTCACCAGGCCTGGAATGCCGCGCAGCAGGTTCTGCATATAGTCCACCATGGTGTTGATCAGCCAGGGACCCAGCAGGACGACGGTGATGCCCATGGCCAGCAGCTTGGGAATGAATGACAGTGTCATTTCGTTGATCTGGGTGGCGGCCTGGAAGATGCTGATGCCCAGGCCCACGACCAGCACAACGATCAGCATGGGGCCGGCCATGATCAATGCCAGCTTGAGCGCTGTATAAGTCATGGACATGACAGTTTCGGGAGTCATGGCAATCCTTTTACTGATAGAAGCTGCGCGCCAGGGAGCCCAGCAGCAGGTGCCAGCCGTCGGCCAACACGAACAGCATGAGCTTGAAGGGCAGGGAAATAGTGACCGGGGGCACCATCATCATGCCCAGCGACATCAGCACGCTGGCAATGACCAGGTCGATGATCAGGAACGGAATGAAGATGGTGAAGCCGATCTGGAAAGCGGTCTTGAGTTCGCTGGTGACGAAGGCAGGTACCAGCACGCGCAGGGGTACATCTTCTGGGCTTTCGAGTTCGCCGACGCCGGCCATGTCGCCGAACAGTTTCAGGTCGGCTTCACGGGTCTGGTGCAGCATGAAGGTTTTCAGGGGCTGCGCACCGCGCTCCAGGGCGGTTTCGAAGGTAATGCTGTTTTCTGACAGAGGCTTGTAGGCCTGGTCGTAGATCTTGTCGAACACAGGCGACATGGTAAAGAAGGTCAGAAACAGCGCCAGCCCTACAAGCACCATATTGGGAGGGGCCGTACCGGTGCCCATGGCATTACGCAGCAGCCCCAGCACGATGATGATGCGGGTGAAGCCCGTCATCATCAGCAACGCCGCCGGCAGGAAGGACATCATGGTCAGGAGCGCCAGCGTCTGGATGCTGAGCGACCAGGTCTGGGAGCCGTTGGCCCCTGGCGTGGAGGTCAGGGCCGGAACGGTTTGCGCCCAGACTTGCAGCGGCGCGAGCAGCAGGAGCAGCAGTGTGGCTACGACAGGCAGGCGACGATGCAAGGGGGAGGAGAGAAGTGCGGTCATGATGGCTCAGCCGGGCGTGCGGGCCTGATCCAGATGGGTGCTGAAGTCGGGGCGGTCGCTGCCAGCGTCACTGCTGTGCAGCAGGCTGATCTGCTGGGGGGTAATGCCGATAAGGACGTCGCGCCCATCGACCTGTATCAGCGCCACGCTGGCGCGGGTTCCCAATCGCTGGCTGTCCAGTATGCGAATGCGGCGGTTCGTACTTTGGCGCAGCAGGCCGCCTCGGCGGGCGGCCCAGGCCGCCGCCAGAATCAGGCCTACTACGACGAGCAGGCTGAGCAGGATTCTGACAAGCTGGCCTTGGTCCATGGTTCAGCGGCGCCCGTTCAGGCGCTGGATGCGATCCGATGGGGTGATGATGTCAGTGACCCGGATGCCGTATTTTTCGTCGACCACCACGACTTCGCCTTGGGCAATCAGGTATCCGTTGACGTAGATGTCCAGCGGTTCGCCGGCCAGTCCGTCCAGTTCGACCACCGAGCCTTGTCCCAATTGGAGGATGTTCTTGATGGTCAAGCGGGTGCGGCCCAGTTCGACAGACAACTGAACGGGGATGTCCATGATCATGTCGATATCGCTGCCGGCCCCTTCGTGGCTTTGATGAATGGGCTGGAAGAGATGGCCGGCGGCGGGAGCGGGTTCGCTGGCAGGCGTCGAGGCTGCCGTTTGCTCGGCCAGGGCGGCCGCCCAGTCGTCCTCAGGGGGCTGGCCCAGTCCTTGGGCTTGATTGCTGTGGCCGGCCTGCTGTTCGGCCATGGCGGCGGCCCAATCGTCCTCGGGAGCAGACCGGTCGTTGGGGTTGAGTGGGTCGGTCATAGGGACTTACCTTTAGTCAAGTCGGTGTCGTTGGTAGCCAGGATGTCCTGTACGCGAAGAGCGTAGCGGCCATTGGATGTGCCGTAGCTGCACTCCAGCACAGGTACGCCGTCCACGTGGGCTTCGATGATGTCGGGAATGTCGATGGGCAGGACATCGTTGACCTTGAGCTGCGTGAGCTGGGCGATGGTCATGTCGATATTCACGAAGTCGGCGATCAATTCGACCTGGGCGCTGCGCACCTGGCGCGACAGCTGGTGCGTCCAGCGCTGGTCGATGGCATTGGAGCCGGTGTCCTGGAGCGGGCGCGTCAGGATGTCGCGCACCGGTTCGATCATGGAATAAGGCAGGCAGATGTTCAGGTTGCCGCCCTGGGCGCCGAATTCGATGTTGAAGGAGGTGACCACGACGATGTCGTTGCCGCTGCTGATGCTGGCGAACTTGGTGTGCATCTCCGAGCGCATGTACTCCGCTTCCAGCGGGTAGATGGACTCCCAGGCGCCGCAGTAGCTCTCCAGGGTCAGGGTCAGCAAGCGTTGGATGATGCGTTGTTCGGTGGTGGTGAAGTCGCGGCCTTCGACGCGCGTGTTGTAGCGGCCGTGACCGCCGAACAGACTGTCGATGATCAGGAAAACCAGGTTCGGATCGAAGGTGAACAAAGATACGCCGCGCAAGGGCTTGAGCGAAATCATGTTCAGGTTGCTGGGCACCGGCAGGTTGCGTTCAAAATCCGAGTACTTCTGGATGCGGATCGAGCCCACGGTGATGTCCGCATTGCGGCGCATGAAGCTGAGCATGGTCGAACGCAGACGGCGGGCGAAGCGCTCGTTGATGAGCTCCAGTGTCTGCATGCGGTGGCGCACGACGCGATCGGGCGAGGTCAGGTCGTAAGCTCGTACGCCCGAGGTGTTTTCGTTCAGCGGCTTGGTGTCAGCGCCTTCGCCGGTGACACCGGCCAGCAGTGCATCGACTTCGTCTTGGGATAGGAAGCTCTGATACGACATTTATTGGATGACAAAGGCGGTGAACAGGACGTCATTGATGCGCGGCGCGGCCGGATTGGGCGCATAGGGCGCTTTCAGGCTGGCCATGAGCTGCTGAACCAGAGCGTCCCGGCCCTCGGGCGTCTGGATCTGGGTAGGCTGCTGTTCGGCCAGGATCTTGAGCACGCGGTCGCGCACCATGGGCATGTATTCGATCAACATGGCGCGGGAGCCGTCGTCTTGGACACGCAGGGTGATGCCCACATACAGGATGCGCGAGCGTCCGCTTTCGTTCAGGGTGACGGTAAAGGGATCCAGCGGCGCGAAAATAGGTTTGGTATTGATGGTGACGGGCGGCGGCGGCGCGGGCTCGGTTTCGGATTCCGCCGCAGCGACGGGATTGCCTTTTTCAGTCCATTTCAGCCAGGCAGGGGGACTGTCTTGTTGCCAAGAGTAATACAGGGTGGCGCCCACGCTGGCGGCGACAATAAACAGAACCAGCAGACCGGTTTTGATCAGGCGTGCAAGTTTGGTGGGTGCTTTTCGGGCCATGTGAAAGTGAGCAATCGGTAACTAGCGTAATTCGGTGGGGTAATGGCGCGTCCAGCCGTAGCCTGACTGCTTCCCAAAGGTATTGTGCCCGAGGCATGAAACAGCAGGCCCGACGAATAGACGCTGCTTTTCAAGCTTGATCATGCTTTTTGCCGTGGGGAGTGTCGGATGCGGCGTCAGGCGAAGGTGTCTACCAGAGCGTCGGGATTCAGCACCCGGGCGGCGATAGAGGGCGTTGGGGCGGATGCTTCGATTCCAGTGATGCCGTCCAGGCTGAATCTCGCGTCCTGCTTGGACGGGTTGCGGCCTGCCAGCTGGTCCTGGAACTGCTGGTGGGATGCATGCTGGTCGCCGACGTCGGCCTGGCCCAGAGAGAGTCCGTTGTCGGCAAGCTGCTGCTGCAATTGTTGCAACGATTGCTCGATGGTCTGGCGAACCTGGGCATGGGGGGAGGTGATCAAGGCGTGGGCTACGCCGTCCTGGACGTGCAGCGTGATGCGCAAGGGACCCAGCTCCGGCGGATCGAGCCGGATGTCGGCGCTTTGAAGCTGTCCAGGCGATTGCTGGGCCAAGGCGATGAACTGTCGGCCCAGCGCGGCTCCCCATTCAGGGGACTGAACCGGCGTGGCAATCGTGCCCGGGATGGTTGGGGCGGAACTGGGCAGAGGCGCTGCGGACATTGGCGTTTGCGCCGGTGCCATGGCCGGCATGCGCAGGGTCGCGGACTGGTCGGCAGGCGCTTCTGCGGCAGGGCGCAAGGACTGGATGGCGTCAGGCGCGGCCGCCTGTGCAACGGGCTCCAGCTTGAGGCTGCCGCGCTGGGAGGAAACGGGCTGAGAGGAGGCGGCGGCAGGCTGACGGGCGTTGCGATCCGTGGCGATATTGCGCGTGCTCGATAGGGAGCCCATGGAGAACGCAGGAGCGTCCGTACGGGTCTCTGTAGCCGCGGCTTGCGCCGTGCTTCTGGCGTCTCCAGGAGGCGCTGCATCTACTACGTGGCCGGCCAGTTGCCTGGCCAAGGACTGGCCGGGGCGTGTTGCATCCGTCGCTGAGGCGCTTGCCTGGGCGGCAGGCAGGGAATGAGGTTCGGCGCGGCCTGCGCCTTGGCGCAGGGCCTGGACTTCGGTCATGATGGACAGGGCCAGCGCAGGCAGTCCGCTTTCAGCTACATCGTCGACAGCGCCAGTCGTGATGCCTTCATCGATCAAAGGCAGCCCCGGCTCGTCGGGCAGCACGGAAAGCAGCGGGTCGGATGGTTGCGCGTCGGTTTTCTGGGCTTTGGCCGTAGTCGATGGCACTGGGGAGCGGGCGTCGTTCTGGACGGCCTGCTGCTGGGCCTGCAGGTGGGAAGAAAATGCGTCACCCCCGGATTGCGCTGGGGAAGAGCTGGATCCAGCGGCGGAATCCATGCTGGCGGCGGGGCTGGCAGAAGGAATAACCACGAGGGTCGGCGAGGTCATGAGCGGCGCGTAGTGTTTAGTAGGCGGTCTGGCTGCGGAGGAACAGGCGGGCGGCGATTTCGTCGCTGGCGTGCTGTTCGATTCGGTTTTGCTGGCGTTGCTGCACCTGCTGGCGGCGGTCGATCAGGGTTTCGTAGGCGTTCAGGCGGCGTTGGCTGGCCTGCCATTCCTGGCGTCCCTGTTCGATCTTGTCTTCCAATGACAGGATGATCTTATTTTGCTGGGTAATCGCCTCGTCCAATGTGGCGATAAAGCGGCGGAAATTATGATAGTTCGCCATGGACAATCCCGTCTGGCCGGCTTCAAGCAGGCGCTGGGCGTAATCCTGACGGTAGGTCTGGAGCATTTCAAGCTGTTGGTCGGCGGTATTGCGCTGGCCCGTCAGCTCCTGGAGCTGACGGCCGCTTTCATCGACCTGACCTTGGGTCAGGTCAACCAGCGTATGCAAAGAAGCATTGGCGTTCATGGTCATTGTCCGTGGTTCAGCACTGCGTTCAGTTCGTCAAATGCGCGCGGCACATCCACGCGCTGCTGCATGCCTTGCTTTAAATACGCCTCCAGCCAGGGGTAGCGCTCAATGGCTTCGTCGATGCGCGGATCATTGCCGCGGCTGTAGGCGCCGACGGCAATCAGGTCGCGGTTGCGCTGGTAGCTGGAGAGCAGGCCTTTGAAACGGTGCACCATGCTGTATTGCTCGGGTGGCACGATGGCCGACATCACGCGCGAGATGGAGGCTTCGATGTCGATCGCCGGGTAGTGGCCGGTTTCCGCCAGGCTGCGCGACAGTACGATATGGCCGTCCAGAATGGCGCGGGCGGAATCGGCTATCGGGTCTTGTTGGTCGTCGCCTTCGGTCAGTACGGTGTAGAACGCTGTAATGGAGCCGCTACGGCCATGGGCGTCGGGCTCGCCGTTGCCGGCCCGTTCCACCAGGGCGGGCAGCTTGGCGAAGACCGAGGGCGGGTAGCCTTTGGTTGCCGGCGGCTCGCCGATGGCCAGGGCGATCTCGCGCTGGGCCATGGCGTAGCGTGTCAGCGAATCCATGATCAGCAGCACGTTTTTGCCTTGGTCACGGAAAAATTCGGCCAGGCGGGTCGCGTAGACAGCGCCCTGCAGGCGCAGCAAGGGCGAGACATCGGCCGGCGCCGCCACGACAACGGAGCGTTGCAGACCGTCCTGGCCCAGGTTGAACTCAATGAATTCTTTGACTTCGCGGCCGCGTTCGCCGATCAGTCCGACGACAATGATGTCGGCCTGGGTGTAGCGGGCCATCATGCCCAGCAGCACACTTTTGCCCACCCCCGAGCCTGCGAACAACCCCATGCGCTGACCGCGTCCGACGGTCAGCAAGCCATTGATGGCGCGCACGCCTACATCCAGCACCGTATCGATGGGGCTGCGGTTCAAGGGGTTGGGCGGGGTGTGGTTCAGGGATACAGAGGCATCGGCCTGGATGGGACCCAATCCGTCCAAGGGACGTCCATTGCCGTCGACGACGCGCCCGAGCAAGCCCATGCCCACCGGGACATGACGCGAGCGCGCCTGCGCGGGCAGGCTGTCGGGCTGGTCGGAGCAGGGCAGAGGAACCGGCGGTTGCGTATCGGGTTCGACGGGTACCACGCGGGCGCCGGGAGGCAGGCCTGAAATATCGCTGAGCGGCATCAGGTACAGAGAGTTGCCCTGGAATCCGACCACCTCGGCTTCCGCCCAGATGTCCTGGGCGGCGGAGAGCTCAATCCGGCAGGCGGCTCCCACGGCCAGTTTCAGGCCGGTCGCCTCTAGCACCAGACCAGTGGCGCGAACCACTCGTCCGCTGCGCAGGCTGGGTTCGATGGCTTGTATGCGCTGCTCGGCAGAAAGCAGTTGAGCGCGCCAGCGATCCGGCGCATCAGCGTAAGGGCAGTAAGCGCGATGCGGCATGAGGGTCAGCGCTCCGGGGCGCTGCTCAGGCCCAGGACGGACAGGGCACGCTGCCAGCGTGTGGAGAGCGTCGCATCGATATCGCCATAGGAGGAGCGTACGAGGCAGTCGCCACGTTGCAGACTCGGATCAGGTTCCAGGCGCCAAGGGCGCTGCTCGGATTCTGTGAGCAGGTAATTGCGTACCAGCTCGAGGTCGTCCGGGTGCAGCGACAGCACCAGGAAACTGGTGTCGCCAGGATCTGCGCGTAAGACGTCAGCGACCAGATCGTTGATGCGTTCGGGCTGCTGCTGCAAGGTGCTGCGCAGCACATGTTCGGCGATGCGGGTGGCCAGGGCTATCAGCGCCTGGCCCATTTCCTGATCCAGTGTTTCGATGGATTGGCTGCAGGCGCGGTTCAGGGCGATGAAGGCCTGAGCGTGCTGTTCGATCTGCTCCTGGGCCTTGGCCATGCCGGCCGCCATGCCGGCTTCATAGCCGGCGGCGTGGCCGCTTTCCTGTCCGGCAGATTCTCCGGCCGCCCGACCCTGTTCGTAGCCAGCCTGATAGCCTTCCTGATGGCCTTGCTCTTGGGCTTGTGAGCGCTGCGCATCCAGCTGGCGCTGAAGTTCTTCTTCAGTAGGAGGGATGAATTCGGGTTCGGGCGGGGCGACCGGCGCCGCAGGCTCGTCCAGGCCCTGCATCTGCCAGCGGCTCCAGCTTTCCTGAAGCTCGGCGTAGGCAGAAGCGCCCTTAGGGTGGTTCGACACTCAGGCACCTCCGCCGTTGAGACTGACACGGGGCCAGGCTAGGCGCGAGGAGTGCGTTGGTAGGCACCAATAAGCGAGGAGCAACGACGCGGCGGGGGTGTCTGAGTGTCGAATCACCCTAAACATATTCGTCCCCGCTCATGCCGCCCAGCGTGATCTGTCCGCTTTCGGCCAGTCGGCGAGCCACCTGCACGATGGCTTTCTGTTCCTGTTCGACTTTGGACATGCGGATGGGGCCTTGAGCGTCGATGTCTTCGCGCAGCATCTCGGCGGCCCGGTTGGACATGTTGCGGAAGAATTTGTCGCGCAGCTCTTCGGGCGCTCCTTTCAGGGCGATCGTCAGTGCGGAGGTCTCGATTTCCTTGAGCAGCAGCTGGATGGCCGTATCTTCGACGTCGGCCAAGTTTTCGAAGACGAACATTTCGTCCACGATGCGCTGGGTCAGGTCCGCATCCATGCCGCGCAGGCTGGTCAGCACGGATTCTTCGGTGCTGGCATTCATGTAGTTCAGCATCTCGGCGGCGGTGCGCGGGCCCCCCATCTTGCTGCGCTTGGCGCCCTGGCCGGACAGCATGGAATTGAGCACTTCGGTCAGCTCGTTCAGCGCGGCGGGCTGCACGCCGCCAAAGGTGGCGATGCGCAGCACCACGTCGTCTCGCAGGCGCTCCGGAATATGTCCCAGGATATCGGCCGCCCGATCACGCTCCAGGTGCACCAGGATGGTGGCAATGATCTGGGGGTGCTCGTCGGCAATCAGTTCCGCTACGCTGGAGGCGTCAAGCCAGTTCAGCGCGTCAATTCCGCTGCTGGCGCCTTCGCCCACTTCCAGGATGTCTTCGATCAGCCCGGCGGCGCGGTCCGAACCGAGCGCCTTGGTCAGTACGGAGCGGATGTAGGCGTTGGAGTCCAGGGTGACCGCCATGAATTGGTCGGCCTCCTGGCGAAAGCTCTCCAAGGCTCCGTCCATATCGGCGCGGGTCAGCTGCTTGAGCGAGGCCATGGCCGTGCTGAGCTGCTGGACTTCACGGGGCGACAGATAGCGGAATACCTCGGCCGCAGCGTCTTCCCCCAGCGACATCATCAGGATGGCGCTGCGTTCAATGGTGTCGTCTGCTTTAGCCGTTGTCATTTTTGTCTTCTTTGCTCAACCAGGAGCGCAGTACCATGGCGACCGCCCGAGGGTCGTTGTGGGCCATGGTGCGCGCTGTGTTCAGATTGTCTTCATAGCGGTTTATTTCTGCCGCGCGATCTTCGGCGGCCTGTTCGCGGGCCTTGTCTTCTTTCTGACGTTCGACGCGGGCGTCCGCGTTGGCCTTGGCTTGGATCAGCCCCTGGATGATGGGGTTGACCACAATGCGCCAGGCCATGAAGAGGATGAAGGCGAAGACCAGGTATTTGATCAAGTCCATGGCAAGGTCTCGGTATTCTGGGTTTTTCCAGAAGGGCGGGTCGGTTTCGAGTTGCTCGTTGAACAAACCATTGACGACGCTGAGCGTATCGCCCCGCTCGGCGGAGTAGCCGACGGCTTGCTTGACCAGGTCGCTGATCTTGTCCAGTTCCGCCTGTTCCAGCGGTTGGTTATCGTTGTCCGTGTTGCGGTAGTTGACGACGACGGCGACGGACAGCCGATTCAGTTGGCCGACCGGGCCCTTGACGTGGCTGATGGTGCGATCCACTTCATAGTTGATGGTGGCGTCGTTGCGGGCATTGCCAGCGCTTTGCAGCAGGCGAGCCTGTTCCGCCAGAGAGGCCAGGGATGGATCATTCGAGCCGGTATTGGGCGCCGCGGCGTTGGTGCCGGCAGCGTTCTGCTCGCCCGGCTGGCCTTCGCCTTCCCCTTCCCCTTCCGGTGCGGGAGGGGGGTTAACGATATTGGTCGTGGCATTGGCTGGCGGCTGATTGCTGAGCGCCCCGGGCACGCCCTGGGCTTGCGGCGTGTTGCGCTGCAGGGTGGAGCTGGTCTGCTGGCTGCGCACGGCCCCTTGACCAGGAGCCTGGTTGGGCTTGTAGCTTTCCGAGGTTTGCTCGCGACGGGAAAAATCCACATCGGCAGTGACCTGAGCCCGTACGTTGCCTGCGCCGACTAGGGGGTTGAGCAGAGTCAGAATGCGTTGAACGGCACGGTATTCGATGTCGTTAACGAAGTTGCGCTGCTGTCCGTCGGCGCCGGCTTCGCCGGAAGGTGCCGTCAACAGGCGGCCGTTCTGGTCGATGATGGAAACCTTGTCGGCGGCCAGGTTCGGTACGCTGGAGGAAATGAGCCAGGTAATGGCCGAGACCTGCCCCTCGGTGAGGCTGCGGCCAGGGTAGAGCGATACGACGACCGAGGCGGTAGGAGATTGGCGGTCGCGCACGAACAGGGTTTCGCGTGGCATCGCCAGGTGCACCCGGGCTTCCTGGACAGAATGCACAGCCTTGATGGAGTTGGCCAGCTCGCCTTCCAGCGCGCGCTGATAGGTGACTTGCTCGGTGAACTGGCTGGCGCCGAAACGACTTTGGTCCAGCAGCTCGAAGCCGGCATTGCCGCTGCGCGGCAAGCCTTGCGAGGCCAGTTGCAGACGAGCGTCGTGGACACGTTCCTGGGGGACCAGGATGGCAGTGCCTGTGCTGTTGAACTGGTAGGGAACGTTCATCTGGCCCAGGGCGGAGACGATGGCGCCGCCGTCCTTGTCGTCCAGGTTGGAAAACAGTACCTGGTAAGTAGGGCCGCTGCTCCACATGAGCAATGCCGCGATCAGGGCGATCAGGGCTGCGCCCAAGCCGATCAAGGCGACCTTGGGCAGGGTGCGCAGGACGTTGTAGCCAGGTATCTTGCTCAGCATTTCTGCTGTCTGACTCATGGGTGACCTCGGTGAGGCAGATGCGGGGTTCTGCATGGAATCAGGGGAGTTCAAATCAGGGCGGGCTCAGGCAAGCGGTGAAAAGAAGAAGGCATAGGCCTCTGGAGGAGCGAGGCGAAGACGGTCGCTTAGACCGGCATGCTGGCGATTTCCTGATAGGCGGCTACCAGGCGGTTGCGCATCTGGACAGTCGCCTGGAAGCCGATGCTGGCTTTTTGCAGGTCGATCATGACGTCGTTCAGCGAGATGCCGGGCTCGCCCAGCTCGAAGGCCTGGGCCTGGGCATTAGCGGCGCTTTGAGCCTGAGAGACTCGATTGAGCGAGCGGGCCAGTTCAGCGGCAAAGCCGCCGCCAACCGCAGAGGCGTTGGCCGATGAGGGCGCAGCAGAGCTTGCGCCGGCCGCCTGGGCGACGGCACGCATCTGGGCCAGAACGTTTTCAATGCTGGAGAGATTGGAAATCGACATATTCGCTTGCCACAAAGTCACGATGGGCTGCGCACGCAGGTGCGGGCAGCTTGCCTTGGCTAATGTAACGTTTTGAGCCGGATGCTAAGCAGGGCATCTATCGCCAAAAACAGGGGCTTTTCTTCCCTTATGAACGGCGCAGTCAGGGGAGGCTGTCTTCTTGCAGTGCTTTCAGGGCAGATGGCGCCTTGGGATGACCCTGTTCGAGCGCATAGAGCCAGGCCAGCAGTTCGGCTACCGCCTGATAGAGCTGAGGGGGGACATGGCGATCCAGATCGACCTGCATCAGCAGGCTGACGAGTTCCGGGGATTCGTGTACGTAAAGCCCGTTTTCGCGAGCTGTGCGCAGAATGTTGTCGGCCAGGTTGCCATAGCCTTTGGCTACGACGCGCGGCGCGCCATCCTGGGGGTCGTAGCGCAATGCGACCGCTTGAGGGCGATGTGAGTGTTCAGACGGCATGAGGCGGTTCGCCTGATTCAGGATTTGTGTCGATATGGAGCTGGCTCAGGTGCATGCCCTGCTCTTGCAGACGTTCGCGCAGGGGCAGACTGTGTTCGTCCAGGTAGGAGGCTGAGTTGTCCGCCTGAATGTTGACGAGCAGCTGCTGATCGAGCAGGTTCAGCCGCAAGGTGATGGGCCCCAGGATGGGCAGAGTCAGCTGCAAGGTGCTGGACCAATGCTCGGGGGCTTCGTCTTCTGCGGCTTGGTGATGCTGAACAGTCCAGTCCATATCGGCTTCGGGCCAGGCCTGTCCCTGCCACTGGATGGTCTGATTGGCGAGCACATCCAGTTGTTGTCGGACCAGCAGGGCCTGCGGCTGATCGCCTTGTGCGGTCGTGTGCGTGCCGGAGGCTGGCGTCGGCGCTGCAGGATCCGACCGGGTGGCCAGGTTCTGGGGTTCTTGTTGCAGCTGAGAGGCGCTGCGTTGGCCAAAGTGCAAATCAGCCAGGTGGGATTCGTAGAACAGCCCGCTTTGCTGCAGGGCTTGCGGCAGGGCTTGAGTGAAGTGTCGCGCCAGGGCAGCGGTCGTGCCGGTGTCCGCCGGTTTGGCGGCGGTGTTTTCAGTCTGCTGCGGGGTATCTGCTCCGGATGGCAAGGGCAGCCGGTGCTGGGACAATGCGTGCGCCAGCGTGCTGCCGGGCTGAGCCATTGCCTGGGCTGGGCGCGCGGCAGCGCCGGTTTCCGGCCGTGGCGAAGTAGGGGTCTGTGTGTTGTCGTCCGGAGCGGGCAGCAGGGGTTGGCGACCTTGTGCCGGCGGCGCTCGATCGGGAAAGCGGTCCAGCAAGGCCAGAATGAATTGAGCGGTACGACCCAGTGTCGTCGGTGCAGAGGGTGTGCTGCTGGTGTTGGTCCCGCTGTCGAGCAGCTTGGGGTCTATGGGGACGCGCGAGCCTTGAGCGCGCAGCGAGGTCGAGGCCTGGCGCTGCGATTCTGCGCGTACATGATCTACGCTTTGGCGCGGGTCGCGTGTTGTGGCGTTCTCGGGACGTTCTACCCGGGTGCTGCCCGGAGTCTGGCTGACAGCGTCCGGTCGGGCGCCGCTGGCGATATTGGTCTGCTGGGAAGTGCCTATGCCCAGCACGGCATCCAGCCGCTGGATAAGCAGCGTCCCCAGAGGGGATGGGCCGCCTATGCTCATGAATGGACGCCGGGGGCGTAGTAGGCCTGCAGTACGGTCTGTTGACGCTTCATATTACCCAGCAGCGCGCCCAGGCGGCTGAGCTCGGGCATGGCCAGGTGACGGATCTCGGCATCATTTTCCAGGATTTGCGTCAACAATTGGCGGCGAGCCTGCTTGTCTGTCATGGACAGGTCCTCAAGGCTTTTAAGCTGCTCGACCGCGTGCCGGTATTGTTCGGATTGTTCCAGTACATCGTCCCAGCGCGCCGAGCGGGCAAGTTCCAGCATATGACGGGTGATGCCGGCGATGGTTTCGTATTGATCGACGATCAGGCTAGGGGTATCGCTCATGTTCGTACCAGGCGCTTGGGGCGCAAAAGAGATGGAGGGTGCAGAGATGCAGCTTGTTCTGCCGGCCCCAGCCTCAGGCGGGAGCCTGGGTCCGTAGCGCGTCGACGTTGGCGGACCAGGCGTCGGCGATGTCGATCAGCATGCGCTCGGCCAAGGACAGCTTGTTCGGGTCGTTGCGCAGGTTCGCCAGCATCAGATTGTTCAGGATAAGGTCGTAGGTGGCGATCAGGTTCTTGGCCAGTTCGCCGCCTTTTTCCTGATCCACAGACATTTTCAGGCCCGAGTCCACGATATCCAGTGCCTTGGAAATGGCTTGCCCGCGTCCCGGGATGTTGCCGTTTTCCATATGCAGGCGGGCCTGCATGATGGCGGCGCGTGCGCCGTTGAAAAGCAGCGTGATCAGGTGCTCGGGGCTGGCGCTCAGGACCTGGGTTTCCAGGCCGACTTGAGCATAAGCCTTGGCCGATTGCTGACCGTAACGACGGGAGGGGGCGGGATAGCTCATGGGGATTTACTTGTTGTTGCTGTTCATGTTGCCCAGCATGGAGAGTTGTTGGGTCAGGTAACTGCTGACGCCTTGCATCTGATTTACCATTTTGTCCAATTGGACGAATTGCTTGCGGTAAGCTTCGATTTTATTGTCGATGCGCTCAGCTGTAAGCAGTGCCTGTTTTTCCAGGGTTTTACCAATTTTGTCGGCGCCTTCGGTGGCGTTGTCGATGAAGCCGCCTTTCTTGACGTATTCTTCGGCAGCGTTGTAGATGCGATTGCCGATGGCCTCATCCCCGACGAACAGTCGCTGGACATCGGTCATGTTGTCTTTGAGGGCCGCTGCCAGTTTTTTGTCATCCACCAGCAAGTCGCCTGTTTTGGGATCCGTAGTGATCCCGATGGCTGTCAAGGTGCGCAATTCGCCTTCGCTGGAGGGAATGCTCAGAGCCGAACGCAGGCTGGACTGCACGCGGCGAGTGATCGAATCGCCAGTCAAGGGCGATCCTTTGTTGTTTTCGATATCGTACGACGTCAACGAGCGTATGGTGCTGTTGAGCGTGTTGTATGCGTTGACAAAGTCTTTGAGGGCTTTGGTGGGAATGCCGTCGTCCCGAGTCACGTCCAGCCGGATAGGATCAGCGCTGACTTTGTTCAGAGTGATTTCCAAGCCTTCCACGGTGTCTTTCAGTGTGTTGCTTTGGCTGATGATGTCGATGCCGTTGATTTTCGCCTTGGCGTTTTCGGCCTGTGTCAGAACGGACATGCCGCGAGGCGGCGGCACGGGGTCGCCTTCATTAGCAGGAGGAGTTTGGGCGGCCGGGTAACCGAGAAGGTCCTGCAAGCCGTTGTTGCCTTCTACGGAAATGGTCTTGACCGACGCTTGTTCACCGGTTTCTGATGCCGTCAACACTAGCTGGTAGGGGTGGTCTTTGTCCCCGTTGTTGATGATGGTTGCGCTGACCCCCAGCTTTGGGTCGGCATTGATAGCCTTCATGATGCCTTGCAAAGACGTGTCTTTGTCGGTCAGGTCCAGCGTGTGTTCCTTGCCGTTTTCCAGGGTGACCGT
This sequence comes from Pseudomonadota bacterium, assembly GCA_023439305.1. Taxonomy (GTDB): domain Bacteria; phylum Pseudomonadota; class Gammaproteobacteria; order Burkholderiales; family Burkholderiaceae_B; genus Alcaligenes. The sequence continues at coordinate 251,475 of JAEXOO010000035.1, read as the reverse complement.
AATTTTTCCGCCAACCCCCAGAGGGCTGTCGCGAGTATCCAGGCGGCTGCTTGTCAATGACTGCTGCGTGGCCAGCTTTTCCACAATGATGTTGTATTGGCCAGGCGTGGCCTTATTGTTGCCCGTGGCAGTAATGCCTTCGCCGCCCGCTTTGACCTTGACGGCGCCATACAGGGTTTCGTCATTCAGGGCTTTCCCGGCTGCCTGCAGTGCGGTGATTGAGCCCTTCAGCTTTCCGTAGGCGGAAATGCGGTTGACGTTTTCAACTTGGCGATTCTGAACAGCGGTCAGCGACGCGTTTTCGGCTTTTCGCAAGCTTTCCAGCAGCTCGTCCAGCTTCAGGCCGGAGCCGATACCAATCGAAGAAATAGCCATGTTAAATACTCCTGTAATATCCTATTTTGTCGCGATTTTGTCGCGAGCAAAGCCCATGTCAATGGGGGGTTTCGCTGCTTGTTTGGTTTTATGCCTTCACACTGACGGCATTGCCCTGTAATTGCACAATCATCTTGGCTATCTGGATGACGGCATCGGAAGGCACGGTGCGCAATACTTCGCCTGTGCTGTTGTCTACGATGGATACCACCAGGCGCTGAGCCTCGTCGTCCATGTCAAAGCGGATGCCGGTCGACCAGGCCTGCAGCGAGTTGTTGATCTCATCCAGGGTGTCGTCCAGTGTGTTCACCATGCCGGGCGTGGGCTCCCGGCGGTCAGGCCAGCGTTGCTGCAATTGGGTGTCCGTATTGCTTTCCTGCACAGGGGTAACTGTGGTGGCGGCAGAGGGTTGAATTGCGCCCGGGTTTTGCTCTACGGGTGCAGCAAGGGGCGCCAAGGCAGTCGTTTGAGGTGAAACTGAGTTGATCATGACATCACTCCAGAAGGGGCTTGGTGACAGGCCCCTGCTATAGAGCCGAGCTTGGCGCCTGCGTCTGCAACGTTTCGATTACGGCATGCGCGGGTCTAACTTTAGGTATTTTTTGCCGCAGAGGTCGATAAAGGCTGAATAAGATGCGGAAAGTCTGTCTGATTTGAAGACTGTGGTACTGGGCAGGGGGGCAAAATGAGCAAGTCTCTATTGTCCGGAATTTGTGTCTGTCCATGCCTCGCTCTGAAGACGTCCTGGTCGAGCAGTACGCCCCTTTGGTGCGCCGTCAGGCGCTCCAGCTGGTGTCGCGCCTGCCTTCCAGTGTAGAGCTGGATGACCTGATGCAGGCGGGCATGATGGGCTTGCTGGATGCCGTGCGGCGTTATCAAGTTGTAGCCGACGCCCAATTCGAAACGTATGCCGTCACGCGTATTCGGGGCGCCATGCTGGACGAGCTTCGAAGTCAGGACTGGTTGCCGCGCAGCGTTCGCACCAAAGCCAAACAAATCGAAACCGCTGTCAGCGTTTTGCGGCAACAGCTTTTGCGCGAACCCTCCGAAACAGAGGTCGCCCAGGCATTGGGCCTGCCGCTGGATGATTATTACGAATTGCTGGACGAGGCGGCCGGGGTGCAGATCATTCATTATGAAGACCTGACGCGTCACGCCGATACGGGTACGGATGCGCTGGAGTTCCTGGAGGACAGCACTCGGGAGCAGGCCTATTTCGATAACCCATTGAATTTACTGACCTCCCAGGGCTTGCGTCAGGCGCTGATCGTCGCTATTGATCAATTGCCGGAAAGGGAGAAACTGCTGCTTTCCCTGCAGTTTGAACAAGATCTGAATCAAAAAGAAATCGCTTTGGTGCTGGGCGTGACAGAAGGACGGGTGTCGCAGCTGCGCAGCCAGGCCGTGGCGCGTATCCGGGCCAGTCTGGCCAAAGATCAATGGGATGCCATTTCCGACAGCGCGGAGTTTCAGGTTCTGTTGTAACTGCCGTTTTTATGCCTGTTTTAATTGATCCGGCTGCGGATCGGCTTTCGTGGGCAAGAGGCGTGCTGTCCGGCAAAGCCAGGCCTTTTCGGGTGCTTGATCGAAGGTTTGGGATTGATGCTCCCATCTTATCCTGACGGCTTTGCACACTGCCGGAGTCCGATGTGGATGCCATTGTCGATTTTGATCAGAAGATAGCCGAACATTACAACAGACAGCCATATACGTCGAATCCGTTTTCTTACACGGCGCCGGCCCACCTGAGGGCAGCGGCCCACGTCTATGGCGTTGAAACCGTTGCGCTGCGGCAGGCGCGGGTATTGGAGCTCGGCTGCGCTGCCGGCGGCAACTTGATTCCCTTTGCGGCTCTACATCCGCAGGCGCAGGCGGTGGGGGTGGATCTGTCGTCGGTGCAGATAGAGCAAGGCCAGGCTCTGGTCAAGCATATGGGGCTGCTCAATGTGCGACTGCATGCTATGAGCATCAGCGACATTACGCCTGAATTCGGGCAGTTCGACTACATCATTGTGCATGGCGTATTTAGCTGGGTGCCACCTGAGGTGCGTCAGGATATTTTGCGCGTCTGCCGCGAAAATCTGTCCCCTAGCGGCGTAGCCTATATCAGCTACAACACGTATCCGGGATGGAAGGCAGGCGAGATTGTGCGTGACGCTATGCTGCTGCATAGCCACTTTGCGGATGACGACCAAAAGGTGGACAGCGCCAAGGCTATGTTGACCCTGCTGTCCGATGGACTGGCGGCCAGCAACCCTTTGCGCCCGTCCTTGCAAGGCGCTGTACAGCAGTTGCGCACTCACTCCGATTACTACATTGCCCACGAGTATCTGGAAACTTTTAATAGCCCTTGCTATTTTGCAGAGTTTGCCGATGCAGCCCAGCAGGCCGGCCTGACCCATGTGGGCGATTCGGAGCCGCGCCTGGAAAACAGCCAGATATTCGGGCTGAACGTACAGCTGAATCACAGCTTGATCGCCTTAGGGCAGAACCGCTTGATGCGTCAGCAGTATCTGGATTTCGCGGTGGGACGCAACTTTCGCAAGAGCATACTGGTACATGCCGATCGGGAAAATGAAATATCGATCAGTCCAGATATGAGCCGTTTAGTCGATCTACGCTTTGCAGGTTATTTTGAACCGACCAAGAAAAACGACGACGCCTCTGATCAAATGCGAGCCTACAAGACGGCCCGAGGCGAGCTGCTGCACGTCGATAACGCCGGATTGCAGGTGGCTTTGGAGGCTCTTCATCAAGCGTGGCCGCAGGCTGTGAGCGGTCAGGAAATTGTTCAACGACTACTGCAAACCCAGGATGTGCAGTCACCTGAAAAAGCACAGGCGGCATTAGAGGCTCTGTTCAACTTTGGCCGTTACACCATGGAGCTGGACGATGGCACGTCTCAGGCCTGGACTCAGCAGGGTCTGTTGGCCGGTTTTGCATCCTTGTTGGAGTGGCGCCGCCAGGTTCACGAAGGCATAGGTCAATACAACCGCTGGCACAACGGCGCCAACATCAATCTGACAGACGCCGAGTATCTGATGTTGCTGCAAATGGCTAAGGGTCAGGCCAGCGATGCGGAGATCCGCCGCAGCCTGTGCGATGCCTGGACCGCGGGCCGTGTTCCAGGCAACGACGGCGCCAGCCTGAAGGGGCAGCGTAATCTGGATGCCAAGGCGGTCAAGGTCATGGCGGATCTGAAGTTGCTGCTGATGCGCCAGGGCTTGATGAGAGAGTAGCGCGGACCCGCTTGCGCGCAGGCGATGGGGGTTGTCAGGCGGTCAGGTAGGGGGCGATACCTTGCGGGTCAGCGTCGAGTTCCAGCTGAAGAAGATCTTGCAGGGTATCGAGGTCCAGTTCCTGCACGAGAGCTCGTACCATCGGAGGGGCTGTCTGGCTTAGCTGGAACACGGCCAGATCTGTGTACAGTTGCGTGACGACACCGGAAGCGGTCAAGGGCAAGGAGCATTGGCGACACAGCTTGGCGCGGCCGCTTTTATCGAACAGATTCATCATGGCGAATACCTGTTTGGCTCCCACGGCCAGGTCCATTGCTCCTCCTGGGGAGGGCAGCGAATTGGGGTCGCCGGTTGACCAGTTGGCCAGGTCGCCATTTGCTGAGACCTGAAAAGCGCCCAAGACGGTAATATCCAGGTGGCCCCCGCGCACCAGTGCGAAGGAGTCGACGTGATCCACGAAATGGCCGCCAGGAATCAGTTGCACAGGTTTGCGGCCGGCATTGATCAAGTCGAAATCCTGAAAGGGTGGGGCGACGATGGGACCGCTGCCGATAATGCCATTTTCGGTATGGACGACGATGCCGGCGTCTGCGGGTAGATAATCGCCCACCCGTTCGGGCAGACCTATGCCCAGATTGATAACGGAGCCGGCCGGAATGTCCCGGACGACTTGGCGCGCGATGGCTTCGCGCGATACGGCGTGCCACTGGCTCACGATGTCTGCCTCCTGCTGTTGACGACGGTTTGAATAAAGGCGCCGGAGGTGACGACGCATTCCGGGTCCAGGCTTCCTGACGGTACGATATCGTCGACTTCGACGATGGTGTGCCGGCCAGCCATGCACATGACAGGACCGAAGTTGCGGGCAGCCATGCGGTACTGCAAATTGCCCCAGTGGTCGGCCCGGCGGGCCTGTATCAAGGCAAAGTCGCCTGGCAAGGCAGTTTCGAATATCTGGCCTCGGCCGTGGAAAAGTCGAGTTTCCTTGCCGATGGCCAGGTCGGTTCCGTAGCCGCTGGGCGTGAAGAAACCGCCCAGGCCTGACCCGGCCGCCCGCAGCCGTTCAGCCAGCGTGCCCTGAGGAACAATCTCCAGTTCAATCTTGCCGGCTTGGTAAAGGCTGTCAAAGACATGGGATTCCCAGGAGCGGGGAAACGAGCAGATGATTTTGGCGACTTGGCCGGCCGCCAGGAGTTTGGCAACACCGGTCATGGCATTGCCTGCATTGTTGTGGACCAGAGTCAGGTTTCGTGACCCATGCGCGACCAGGGCATCGATCAGGTGTTCGGGTACGCCGGCTCCGCTAAAGCCGCTGATCAGCACGGTGGCGCCATCATGAATCGGACTGACAGCCTGCAGGGCCGTATCGCATAATTTGGATTTCATGCCCGCTCCAGAATCAGGGCGATCCCCTGGCCCACGCCGATGCACATCGAAATCAATGCATAGCGGCCTTGAGTGCGCTGTAGTTGCGCGGTTGTCGTCATGGCCAGGCGCGCACCGGATGCACCGAGCGGATGGCCTAGCGCGATCGCACCGCCGTTCGGGTTGACATGGGGGGCGTCATCGGGCAAACCCAGGTCGCGCAGAACGGCCAGAGCCTGGGCGGCAAAGGCTTCATTCAGTTCAATGACATCCATCTGTTCCAGGCGCAGTCCGGTCAGGGCCAGTACTTTGCGAATCGCAGGAGCGGGCCCATAGCCCATGATGCGGGGGGGCAGTCCGGCCACGGCCATGCCGACGATACGCGCGCGAGGTGTCAGTCCGTGCCGGTGCGCGGCAGTCTCCGAGGCCAGCAGTAAGGCACCTGCGCCGTCGTTCAGGCCTGAAGCGTTTCCAGCGGTCACGGTGCCTTGGGCGTGGACGACGGGTTTCAGACGCGATAACGCCTCGACACTGCTCAGGCGGGGGTGTTCATCGACTTCGGCCACAGTGCGTGCGCCTTTGATGCCAGGGATGTCGACACTCATGATCTCGCTGGCAAATAGCTTGTCTGCTATAGCGCGGGCGGCGCGTTGCTGGCTGCGTAACGCAAATGCATCCTGGTCTTCGCGCGAGATGGCAAATTGGTGGGCGACGTTTTCAGCAGTCTCAGGCATGGAATCGATACCGAACTGCGCCTGGAAGGCTGGGTTGACGAAGCGCCAGCCCAGGGTTGTGTCATAGAGCGACTGTTGGCGTGCAAAGGGTTGGTCCGCCTTGCCCAGCACATAGGGCGCCCGCGACATGCTTTCTACGCCGCCGGCCATCAGTAATTGGGCTTCACCGCTCTTGATGGCGCGCGCCGCGGTTCCCAGCGCATCCAGACTGGATGCGCACAGGCGATTAATCGTGGCAGCCGGAACCTGCATGGGCAGGCCCGCCAGCAATGTTGCCATCCGAGCGACATTTCGATTGTCCTCACCGGCCTGATTGGCGCAACCGTACAGTACGTCGTCCAGCGCTTCCCAGTCGGCTTGCGGTTGGCGAGCCATGAGTTCGCGTAAGGGTAGCGCGGCAAGGTCATCACATCGCAGGGTGGAGAGGATGCCTCCGTAACGCCCGAAGGGGGTACGGACGGCATCACATATATAGGCTTCTGTCATGGTCTTGTCGTCAGGTGATCGATTTATAGAATGCGACGGGCGCGCAGTTGCGCCAAGCGCTCACTGCTCATGTCCAGCACGGCCTGCAGGACCTCGTCGGTATGCTGGCCCACCATGGGCGGGGGCAGGTCGTAGGCGGGCGGCGTTTCGCTCAGCCTGAGCGGCGAGGCGGCAGAGTCAATACGCGCGCCGTCATGGCGTTCTTGGCGGACATGCAGTTGACGATGTTGCACTTGCGGGTTCTGGAATACTTCGCTGTAGTTGTTGATCGGGCCGCAGGGTACGCCGCCTTGCTCCAGAAGCCTCAACCAGGTATCCGAGTCTTGTTTCTTCAGGCTGATGATGAGCTGCGCATCCAGATCGGTCCGGTTAATGATGCGGCCGCTCACCGTGGCATAGGTCTGGTCGGAGGCCAGATCCGGCCGCTCTATCAGTTCACAGAAACGCATCCATTGCTGGTCGTTGCCGATGGCAATGATGATATGGCCGTTGCGTGTAGGGTAGACGCCGTACGGCACCAAACTCATATGGGCATTGCCCATGCGCTTGGGAATGTCGCCGGCCGCGAAAAAGGCGGTCACCTGGTTGCTGCCCAAGGCCACGATGCTGTCCAGCAAGGCCATGTCGATATGCTGGCCTTGGCCGGTTCTGCTCCTGTAGTGGACGGCGGCCAGAATAGCGGTGGTGGCGTACATGCCCGTGACGATATCGGCCAGGGCAATGCCCACTTTTTGCGGTCCGCCGCCCGGCAGGTCGTCGCGCTCTCCCGTGATGCTCATCATGCCGCCCATGCCCTGGAATACAAAATCGTATCCGGGGCGATGCGCATAGGGGCCGGTCTGACCAAATCCGGTGATGGAACAATAGATGATGGCTGGATTGATGTTCCGGAGCGTGTCGTAATCCAAGCCATACTTCTTGAGGTTGCCGACCTTGAAGTTCTCCACCACGACGTCGCAGTTTTTGACCAGAGCATGAATGATTTCTTGGCCTTCAACGGTGGTGATGTCGACCGTCACCGATTTCTTGCCTCGATTGGCGGCCGAATAGTAGGAGGAGTCGCGTTGTGAGCCGGGGGCTTCGTTCGGTAGCCAGGGTGGTCCCCAGGCTCGCGTGTCGTCGCCTTTTCCCGGGCGCTCTATCTTGATGACCTCTGCGCCCAGATCAGCCAGGTTCTGCGTGCACCAGGGCCCGGCGAGAATACGGGAAAGATCCAGAATACGCAGATCGGCGAGCGCGCGAGGCGTCTGATCCGCGGCTAGGTCCTTTTCAATGCTGGGGGACGTATTGGCTGACATGGTTGTTATCTCGCTATTCAAGAGTGGGCTGGGTTATTCCAGGGAAATTCCGGCGGATTCGATAACCTGCTGCCACTTGTCAATTTCCTGGTCTACGTAGGTGGAAAACTCGGCCTGGCTCAATGTGCCGGGTGTGGCCCCTAACTGTTCGAAGCGTTGCCGGATGGTGTCCGAAGTCAGGACCTTTGCCATATCCTGCTCGATTTTTCCTACGACTTCGGGCGCAAGGCCGGCCGGACCGTACAGGCCGAACATTGCGACTGCCTCGAAGCCCGGCACGCCCGCCTGTGCAATGGGCGGAACATCGGGCAATTGCGGGATGGCCTGTGCGGAGCTGACCCCAAGAGCGCGCAGCGCGCCGGAGTTGATATGGGCAATCACGCCGGGGACCGAGTCGAACATCATGGGGATCTGTCCCGCCAGCAGGTCGCTGAGCGAGGGGGCGGCGCCCCGGTAGGGAATGTGGGTCAGCTCAATGCCGGCCATGTGCGCGAACAACTCGCCGGCCAAGTGGTTGGCGCCGCCGATGCCGGCCGAGCCGAAATTGATCGTGCCCGGCTTTTGCTTTGCCAGATCAATCAGCTCCTGAACCGTCTGGGGTGGGAAGTTCTTGTTCACGACCAGGACGCTGGGCACGGTTGCGAGCATGGCCAGATTCGTGAAGGCCGTTTTTGTGTCGTAGGGAATGCTGGCTTTGAGCAAGGTCGGGTTGATGATGTGATGGGTGGCCGTGACCATTAAGGTATAGCCATCGGCTTTGCTGCGGGTCAGATTCGCAGAGCCGATGGTGCCGCTGGCTCCACCTTTGTTGTCGATGATGACGGGTTGATTCCAGAGGCGCGCCAGCTCATTGCCGATGTCCCGGGCCAGAATATCTGTTGTGCCGCCGGCGGGGAAAGGAACGATCAGGGTCACCGGCTTGCTGGGGAAGGAAGCGGCTGAAGCGGCAGCGCACAGGCAGGCCGCGCTCAGACCGATCAAGGTGCGAAACAGTGTTTTCATGAGGGGCTCCAGAGAAGAAGCGGGGCCTAGGCTAGGCGTGGCCCCGACCTGAATCAGAGAGGAAACTCGACTGTTGCCTCGCCTTCGGCGATCAGCTCGTCACGCTGGTTCTTGACCTGGACGTCGACCACGACCCATCTGCCTTGCGCTGTTTCTTTGACTTTTTTGATAATGCCCGCAGGGGTAATGGTGTCGCCCGGCTTGACTGGCGCTTTCCAGCGTGTTTCCAGGCGCCGATGCATCCCGCCCAGCGGCAGAGCCCAGTCCGTCATCATCCGGGTAATCAGGCTGAAGTTCGACATCCCATGCATGATGATGCCGCCGAAGTTTGTCTTGCCGAAGCTGGACTGCATATAGTCATCGTCCCAATGCAGCGGGTTGTAGTCCAGCGATGCTTCGCAGAATGCCCAAATGGTTTCACGGGTCGGGCTGAAGGAAGTGCCCTGGATCGTCTGGCCTGCCGAGAGAACAGTTGCTTGTGTCATTGTTGTTTTCCTTATTCGGGACGGATCGTCCAGCCGCGGCCGGAGCAGATCACCTCGTTGTTCTGGTTGAAAAAAACGTTGTCATGGATGGCAAACAGGCGATCCCCTTTGATGAATTTGTCCAAGGCGCGCGCCTGCAAGGTAATGACATCCCCAGGCCGGGCCGGGATGTTGTAACTCCATGACTGACCCGCATTGATGGTGCCGGGGCTGCGCATCCAGTCATCGTTAGGGGTGCAGGAGAACATCAGCAGGACATGGATGTTGGGTGGCGCGATCAGGCCGCCCCATGGGCCCTGTTTGGCGAACGCTTCGTCGACATACAAAGGATTCATGTCGCCTGTGGCTTCGCAGAGCTGATAAATGGCTTCTTTGGTCAGGGTGTAGGGAATCGTTTCCCGAGCCAGGCCGGGGACGATGTCATCCCAAATTTTGCGAGCTTTGTTGCCGGCCCAGAAATCGGTGTCATATGTGTATTTCATGTATCCTCCATTTTTTTGTGACCGTTAAGCGGTCATTAATATCCGCTTAATGGTCATTATGGGAAGTCTGAAATACGATTGTCAATTCATGTTCTGTCGCTCTAAGGGAAAACGCTGAGTAAAAAAAAACCGCTTATCGGAGTGTCCGATAAGCGGTTGCAGCATAAAAAATGAGCACTCTAGCTATGAGCCCGCAATCGTGAGGCGGTGAGCTTGAGGGTGGGCAGAAACTGCGCCACCGCTTGTTCTTCGGTGAACTCGCCCGACAGCAGACTGACGTTCAAGGCGGCGATGATCTGGCCTTCCTGATTGCGTACAGGCACCGCCAGGCCGCAGATGGCCTCGTCATATTCGCCATCGACCCAGGCATAGCTGCTGTTGCGTGTTTGCATGATCTTGTCCTGCAGCGCCTGAAGCGAGGCCAGGGAGCGACTGGTCAAAGGCCGCAGCTCCAGCTTGCCAAGATAGGCATGCAGTTGATCATCTGGCAGGCTGGCCAGCAGGATGCGGCCCATGGACACGGCATGGGCGGGCAGTCGCGTACCGATAGCGGGGCTGATAGAAAGAATGCGCTTGCTGTGAAAACGTTGGATATAGACGATATCGTCGCCGTCCAGCACAGAAATAGCACAGGATTGCTTGGTCTGGGTTCCCAGTTCTTCGAGTTCGACTTGCGAGCGACGCCAGAAGGGCAACGTGTACAGATACGTCATGCCCAGGCGAAGTACTTTCGGGGTGAGCCAATAGTTTTTGTCATCTGTTTTGACAAAGCCCAGTTCCGTCAGGGTCAGCAGCAGACGGCGTACCACGGTCCGCGGCAGCTCTGCGGCTTCGCTGACTTGAGCGATGTTCTGACGCCCCGTCGACTGCCCCATGACTTCGATAACCCGCAGACCTCGCGCAAAGGTGCGGACAAAAGATTCACTTTCAGAATTGGCCACTAGTGGTTTTCCCTTTTTTGTATTGACACGGCTGAAGCCTGTTCCATAATGAACGCAGAGCAGATTTGAGTAACCGCTTAGCGGTCATTTTAGCAGTGGAAGGCAGTTAGTCAAGCGGCACGCTGCTGCCAAGCGACTCTTACCTTTAACGTGAACAAGGCCCATCATGCGAAAACGCGTTCTCCCAGGACTTATCTCTGTATTGAGCTGTCTGGCTATTGCCACGCTGCCGTCGGCGCAGGCTCACGATTATCCTTCCAAACTGGTCAATGTCATTATGCCTTGGGGAGACGGATTCCCCGCCAATTCGACACGCCTGTATGCCGAAGAACTGGGCAAGCGTCTCGGACAGACCTTTGTGGTCCAGCCCAAGCCTGGAGCAGGTGGCGAGGTAGCCGCCAAACAGGTCATGACGTCGGCCGCCGATGGCTACACCTTGTTGGTTACCGGGTCGTCCATTACGATCCGGGCCGCTACCGATGATCGCAATGCGGATGGCGAGCGTGACTTGACGCCTATCGCTCAGATAACCACAACGCCGTATGTGATCGTAGCCAAGAAAGGACGCTACGGCGATTTTAACGCCTGGCTGGCCGAGGCCAAGTCGCCGGACAGCAAAGTAGACTTTGCCTCGGCGGGGGTGGGTACCGGTATGCATTACTTGGGTGAGCTCATCAATATTCATGCCGGCACGTCCATGGTCCATGTCCCCTACGGATCGGGGGCCAAGCAGTTGCAGGCTGTGCTTGCGGGGGACGTGGATGTGGCCATTATTTCATTGGTGACCGCATTGCCGCAGATTCAGGCGGGGGCGCTGGAGCCTTTGGCTGTGTCCTCTACCCAACGCAGCAGCCTGTTGCCCAAGGTTCCCACACTGGTGGAGCAAGGCTTGAAGGATATTCCTTCTATTGGCGCATGGATTGCCATGTTCGGTCCCAAGGACATGGAGCCGGCAGCGCTGGCTCGTCTGAGCCAGACCGTTTCCGAGATTGCCAAGGATCCTGCCGTGATCGAGCGGGTGGCGAGCTGGGGGGCGGAGATTCCGGATACGGGCACGGAGTATTTGCGCGAGGTGATACGCGCTGAGAAGGCGTCCTGGTCACGCCTGATCAAAGAACAAAACCTGCCTACGGCCAGCTGAGCCGGCTTTTCAGGAGCTGATATGTCTCATTTGCTTTCTTCTTTCTCTCCGGACATCGTGCAGGCCGAAACCGTGTTGAGGCAGCCACAGCCTGATCGCCTGTTCATTGAGGCGCGCTTGGGGACTGACCCGGACGACGAGTACCGACTATATAGAGAGGGGCACATCCTGGGGGCCGTGCATGCACAGATCCGCGATGTGTTTGCGGCGCCGCCCGACAGCGGAACGGGCAACTTGCCCTTGCCCGACCCCGCTGTGTTGCAGGAGACTTTGCGTCGCTGGCAGGTGTCATCAGAGACGGAGGTCATTGTCTATGGTCCTTCTGCCGCCTTGGCGGCGCGGGCCTGGTGGACTTTGCGGTGGGCCGGACTGTCGCGGGTAAGGCTGTTGGACGGCGGCTTGAAATCCTGGGGCAGCGCTGGCGGCCCCGTGGCGCAAGGTGATTATGTGCCGCCGGCTCGTGAAGATGGCCAGTTGCTTGTTCTGAAGCCGGGTCAATTGGCGCAGATCCATGTTGCCGATATGGAGCGCTTGCCGCCCGATGTCATCGTGCTGGATGCCCGTGACGAGGCGGCTTACCTGGCTGGGCATATACCCTGCGCTCGCTCTTTACCGGCCGCAGAGCTGTGGACGCCAGGCGGGACGTTTAGAACGGTCAGTGAAATTCGACGCTTGTACGAGCAGGTCGGCGTAGGTGAGCAGACCGAGCCAGTGGTGTATTGCGGCGGCGGTGTGTTATCGGCGCTGCATGTGTTGGCGTTAAGGGCTTTGGGCATATCGTCCCGGCTGTATGTGGGATCGTGGTCGGAATGGAACAAGTCTTCGGCCAGGATGGCCAGGAGCGCAGTCGATAAGGTGTTGCCATGAATACGGAACGTTGCAATAGGGGCGACCCCATGCTGGACGTCATTGTCTGCGGTGGCGGCCCGGTAGGCTTGGCCATGGCGTACTTGCTGGGTCGGGAGGGAGTGGACACGGCCCTATTCGAGCGCCGGGCCACGACCACGATGTTGCCTAAGGGGCAGTATGTGCATGCCTCGACCGGAGAGTTGTTTAGACAGTGGGGGGTCTGGGATCTGTTGGAGGATGCCGGATGGGAGACCATGCGCTCTAATGGGCAGGGGTTTTATGTCAACGTGGCCAAGGGGCCCGTCGCCCAGATTCGCGCGGCAGACACATCGCATCAGGACTATGTGGACAAATGGTCTTGGTACAGCCCGGTTTATCCTCGCAAGGTGCCGGCTTCTGATTATGAAGCGGCCATACGCCGCAAGGCGGCGGAATGGGATACGGTGTCCTTGAGTTTTAATTCGCGTATTGTCGATATCGAACAAGGGTCTGATTGCGTCCGGGTGACCGTTGAGAATACGGAAACAGGGGGGCGACGCTCCTATCGGGCGCGGTATCTGGTGGCCTGCGATGGCGCCCACAGCTTTATACGCAGTCGTGTTGCTCAGGGCCAGGATCATGGCCCCACGTTCGGCAACCAGATTCTGGTGGAGTTTCGCGCCGATCTGGATGAAACCTTGGGCAAGGATGGTTTTTTTCATTCCTTCATTCTGCACCCCAGTTATATGGGCTGGCTCGGTAGCAAGCATCCTGAAACCGGCTTGTGGCGGTACAGCTTTCGTCACGACGAAGACACGCCGCCTTCCGAGGACGTTTTGCTGGCCCGGTTGCGCGGCGCTCTGGGCATGCCGGAGATTCCCCTTGAGATTGTGGCAAGCTTTCGTTTTGATTACAGCACAGGTTTGCTGCGCCGCTGGCGCGAACAACGAGTCCTGTTCGCGGGCGATGCCGCGCATTGGCATTCGCCATGGGGCGGCTTCGGCATGAATTCCGGCATTCAGGACGCCAATAATCTGGCCTGGAAGCTGGCCTTGTGTCTGCGTGAGCAGGCTTCTGAAGCTTTGCTGGATAGTTACGAGACCGAACGCAAGTCCAAGGCCCTGATTACGGTAAAGTCGGCGACCTATAACTCTTTGCATTATCAGGCTATCGCCGAGGCAGTGCGGGTCGGCGAGGGCGATAATTTCCTGCATGGCGAGTTGTCCGAGCAGGGACGTTTGTTTTTGGCCCAGCGTGTCGTTCCGCATGGCGACAATAGTGTCCTGCATACCGGATACCAGCTGGGAACGGTCTACGAGTCGAGTGCGATTGTAGCGACACCGGATACGGCTCCCGCGCCAGAGCTGGCCCACTATCAGGAAACGGTCAGCCCAGGCGTCCGAGCGCCCCATGCGTGGTTGGTGGATAGGCAACGGCAGCGGATCTCGACCGTTGATCTTTGGGGGCGAGGCTTTGTATTGCTGGGCGATGCGACTCCGGAGTATTGGCATCGCGCCGCCCACGACGCCCAGCAGGCGCTAGGTGTGGCGGTCAGATACGTGGCGGTGGGAGAGGGGCAGGATTACCACGCTGCTGACGGCAAATTTTCGTCGTTGTACGGGCGTTTTCCCGGCGAGTTGGTTCTGGTGCGCCCAGACGGCTATATTGCGGCGCGCATCGCGGCGGCGGAAAACGAAGCCGCGGCGCAGTTGCAATCGTATCTGCGCCAGGTGCTGGGGCTTGCTTGCCTGCCGGTGACGGCTGCCAACCCTTCTTGATTGCCGTAGGGTCAGCCTGGATGCACTCCGCCCACCACCATGCGCGCCAGGCTGCTCAGATCGAACACTGGCAAGCCGGTGCGCTGCTGCAGGGCCGGCGCGAAGTGAGACAAATCCGTGCATTCCAGAACCAGAGCGCCCACGCCGGAGTTTTGGGTGATCAAGGAGTCCACGACGTTATCCAGTTCAGCCGCGAACAGAGACATATCCAGATCGTTGCGTTTGGCGTGCAGAATGACATCCCGAAATTGCGCTTGATCTTGCATGCCAGCAATGGCGATGGGCTCATGCGCGATACCTACGCCGTGCAAATGATCTTTTGTCAGAGAGTTCTCATCAGCGACGACGATGCCGACTTGGCGGCCAGCCCCCAGCATGCGCGACACCAGAGGCACCTGGATCAGGCTGGACATGAAAACGGGGATAGACACAGCCGCTGCGATTTCTTTCTGGTACAGGGCCAGAAATCCACAGCTTCCGGTAATGGCTTTGACGCCTTCCTGTTCCAGTTCCCGGGCGGCATCCAGGAATGGTTCCAGCAGGGCTGGGTCACGCTCTGCAATCAAGCGTGCGACGGTCGCCCCCTTGACGGTTTTATACAGAATGGGGAAGTCGAAGCTGGCTGGGTGTTTGATGTGGTTGGACGGCTTGGGAAAGCGCGAGTCCAGCGAGATGACGCCCAGGGGGATGCCGTAGTAGTTGTATCCGCCATTCAGAATCATGACAGAGGGTTCCTTGCCGTATAGGCGCGAGTGAATCGGGAAGGGGAGTAGGGGGCGATTTCGGGCAACTCGATGCCGGCGCACAGGCTTTCGCTGATCAACCGTCCGGTAACCGATGATAATGTCAGACCCAGGTGGCCATGGCCGAAGGCCACCCAGACGCGTGTCTGTCCAGGCAGGCGTCCGATTACCGGCAGCGAGTCGGGCGTGGAGGGCCGGCTGCCCACCCAGTTCGAGAGTACGTCGGGAAGATGCCCCAGCATGGCTTTGGCGGTCTGTTGCATCAAGGCGCTGCGGGCCTGGTTGGCTGGGGCTGTCTCCGGTGCGAATTCCGCCGTTCCGGCCACGCGTATGCCGTCTTGCATTGGCGTAAGGAAGGTGGCTTTGTCCAGCCACACCACAGGGCGCTGCAAGGCAATGTTGGCGGCATCCAACATCAGATGATAGCCGCGCTCACTGGCCAGCGGAATACGTATGCCCAAGGGGGCGGCCATGGCTGCACTGGCTACGCCGGTGCAAATGACGATCTGATCAAAAGGCATGTCCTGACCATTCACGTTCACATCGCAGGATCGGGGGCCCGGTGTCAGGCGGCCTGCGTCGGCGCGAACGAAGCGACCGCCGTCGCGGATGAACTGGGCGGCATAGCGCCGGCTCAGGGCAAGAGGATTGATGGTGAAGCGCGTGTCGGGGTAGTAGGCCCCGCCTGCATGAAAGTCGGCCAGGGCCGGCTCCATCTGAGCCACATCGTGACGGCTGACCATGGTAATCGTCGTGCCCAGTTCAGCGCGCAGCTTCAAGTGTCCTGCTCGGGCCTGCTGCACACCCTGTTCGGTCGAGCACAGCGCCAGTGCACCATGAGCCTTGACCAGGTCGTGGGCCTGGGCGGTGTCGAGCAGGACATCGTCATCCTGTGGCGCCGTGCGTTGTAGCTGCGCCATGGCTTGGCAGCCGGCTGAAAACTGCTCCGTCCGGCAAGCTTGTACAAATCGCAGGCCGAATGGCAACAGCCGAGGCAGGTAGCTGGCCTGGATCGACAAAGGGCTTTGACGATCCAGCAATTGACCGGGTAATTGCCGTAGCTGCGCCATGCTGGCGAAGGGCACGCGTCCATAGTCGGCAAAGACGCCGGCATTGCCGGACGACGTTCCTTCTCCGGGGTTCTGGCGGTCGATCAGGGTTACTCGGCAGCCTGCGCGCTGCAACCAGAGCGCCGTGGCCAAGCCCACGATGCCCGCACCGACGATTCCTACATGCAGCGTATCGGCCATGCTTATGCCTCGACTCCGGTGCAGTCTGCCACAGGCTGGTCTGAATAGGGACGCAGAGCCGTCACCTGCATTTCCACTTTGAGTTCTGGTCTGGCCAAACAGGCTTGAACGCAGGCGCGCGCAGGCGGGTTGCTCGGGTCTACCCACGCATCCCAGATCTGATTCATGCGTGGAAACTCCTGGATGTCGGCCAGCCAGATAGTGACCGCCAGCAACTGTGATTTGCTGCTGCCGACCTGCGCCAGTAAAGCGTCGATTTGCGCCAGGATCTGGCTTGTCTGTCCTTCGATGTCCTGGGCGGGGTCTTTGGCGACCTGGCCTGCCAGGTACACGGTAGTGCCGCAGGCGACGATCTGGCTCATGCGTTGATTGGGGTGATAGCGTTCAATTTTCATGATTCAAGGCGTAAAAAGGTCCTTCCGGCCTGCGGGCAGGCCGGTTCTTATTTAGGGGTTCAGCGTGAGGAAAGGGGCTACTGCTTCATCTTTGCGGCTGCGTCTTTCATCAAATCATAGGTTTCGCGCGTTTCTCGGATCCAGGCATCACCGCTGCGCACATCCACGTTCGCGCCTATGTTGGCGTAGGCGGCCTGGACGTCGGGCTTGGCCATGGCCTTGGTGCTGGCGGCGATCAGGGTGTCGATAACTTCCTTGGGCGTGCCTTTGGGGGCATAAATGCCGGACCAGCCTTCAAAGGAGCCTTTGATGCCGAAGTCGGCAAAGGTCGGTACGCCGGGGTATTCATCCATGGCTTGGTTTAAGACCAGCAGGCGGGCGCGACCGGACTTTACATGAGGGCCGAAAGCCGGTGGAAAGGAGACCGCCGAATCGATATGGCCGCCGATCAGGTCCACCATGGATTCCGCCGTGGTATTGCCATGTACGTATTTCACGGTGTAGCCGGCCTGGTCGGCCACGATGCTGGCCAGCACCGTGCCGGACGAGGCGGCGCCCCAGGAACCTTGAGTCAAGGTGCCGGCCTTGGCGGCATCAATGAATTCCTGGAACGTCTTATAAGGGCTATTGGCCGGAACAAGAATACCGAAGGGGACCGACGAGAGCTTGACTACGGGCTCGAAGCTGTCGATGTCATAGGGAGTTTTGCTGAAATTGGGCGTGACCTGCACATTGCTCAGGCCGGCATTCACCAGGGTGTAGCCGTCTTTTTTACTATTGGCCACAAAGGTGGTTCCAATGACGCCGCCGCCACCGGCCTTGTTGATCACCACCACAGGCTTGCCCAGCTCCTGCTCCATGGCGTCGGCCCATAGGCGCGTCGTCAGGTCCGAGTCGCCGCCCGCTCCCCAAGGCACGATGACATTGATAGGTTTGGCTGGGTACTCAGCAGCAGCGGCGGTGCTCGTGGCGATCAGGGCGGCGACGGCGGTGCTCAGGGTCAGTACGGAAAGGCGCAGATGTTTCATGGTTGTGTCTCCTCAGCGGGATTGGCCTTATTCAGGCTTTGTTGTAGTGATCGGTGTCAGGTTTGAGTTTCAGCCGGGCTCAGGGTAGCTGCCTTGCGGCGGGTGCGGCGTTGCAGGCGCAGTGCGGAATACACTGAAAACAGGCTCAGTGCTACAAAGATCCAGACCATGGGCGAGCGGGCCAGCATGGCGTAATTAGTGCCCACGATGGTGACTGCCTGGTCCAGGTTCTGTTCCAGCAGAGGGGTCAGGATGAAGCCGATGATGAAGGCCGCTGTGCTTAAGCCCAGTTTTCGCATGCCGCAG
Organism: Pseudomonadota bacterium; assembly: GCA_023439305.1. GTDB lineage: Bacteria > Pseudomonadota > Gammaproteobacteria > Burkholderiales > Burkholderiaceae_B > Alcaligenes. The sequence continues at coordinate 233,599 of JAEXOO010000035.1, read as the reverse complement.
CCCAGGATGGTGAAGATGATCAGCAGGAAAATGTCGTACATCTCCTGGTTGACGGTATAGGCGCCGAAGAAGGCGAAGACCGTCACGCAGGGAAAGATGTAGTAGCGCGGCACCGAGGCCAGGCGCGTCCAGAATTTGAAGCCGGCGCGCGCAATGATCAGCAAGAACAAATCGGTAATCAGGAAGCCGGCAAAAATTCCATAGATGACGTCAGTATGTTCATAAAAGATGGTGGGGCCGGGCGTGATGCCATGAATCAGGAAAGCGCCCATCAGCAAAGCAGTGACGTCGTCGCCGGGAATACTCAGCGTCAGCATGGGAATCATGCTGGAGCCGCAGACCGCGTTGTTGGCGGATTCGGCTGCCGCCACGCCATGCAGAGAGCCCTTGCCAAACTCGTCGGGATTCTTGGACGACCGCTTCGCTTCGCCGTAGGCCATGAAGGCTGCTGCGCTGGAGCCCAGGCCGGGCAAGGCGCCGATGAAGGTGCCGATACCCGTGGATTTCAGGATGGTGCCCAGAACGGAGCGGAACTCGCGTGCCGTGACCCGACTGTCGTCCGGATTGGCCGACGCCGTCGGGACCAGATTCAGAGGCGGCGCCCGGCGACGCCGGACGGCTTCAATGACTTCGGGCATGACCAGCACGCCCATCAGCACGGGCAGAAAGGTGAAGCCGCTCATCAAGGCCGGAATGTCGAAGGTGAAGCGGGTCGCGCCGGTGATGGGGGACATGCCGACCATGGCGAACAGCATGCCCAGGCAGCAGGACAGCATGCCGCGGGTAATGGATTCGCCGGTCATCGAACCCACTACGGTGAAGGCGAAAATCAGCAGGAACACTTTTTCGATGGGGCCGGCTTGCAGCGAGATGACCGAAATCGGCGCGGCCACGAAAATCAGCACCAGGGTGGCCAGGGCTTCGCCTGTCACGGACGCATAGAGCGCCATGGCCAGAGCCTTGCCGGCTTTGCCCGCCTTGGCCAGGGCGTGGCCGTCCTGAGCCGTCAAGAAGGAAGCGGCGGCGCCCGGCGTGTTGATCAGGATGGCTGAAATGGATCCACCGTAAATGCCCGCCTTGTAGATGGCCAACAGCATGGTGATGCCGATGATAGGGTCGACGTAGAAGGTCAGCGGCAGGACGATGGCGATGGCCATGATGCCGGAGATCCCCGGGATGGCGCCGAAGAAAATCCCGATGCACACACCGACCACAATGGCGGCGATAGGGCCGGGAGCCAGGATTGCGCCCAGCCCGCCGATGAAGTTATGCAGTATGTCTGACATGGTTGTACCCCTTTCAGCTCAGCGACCAGACCGGCAGGAAGACGCGCAGGAATGTGCGGCTGCCATAGTCGATCACCAGGGGCGTGATCAGGGAGATAGCCAGCATGGCCGCCCACTTGCGGGCGCCCAGCAGCCAACCTATCGCCATCATGGCCGCCGGGGTGGCCACCAGGAAGCCGACCCAGGGCATGACCGCCCAGTAGCCCAGCAGAATCGCCAGGTACAAGCCGACACCGAAGGCATCGCGTGCGCCGCCTTCATCTGGATGTACTGTCCCGGAGCGGCGCACAATGCCCAGCAGGGCGGGCAGGCCTATGCCCAGGGACAACAAAATCATGACTGCCGCCACAATGCGCGGCAGGAACAAAGGGCCCAGCTCGGTCTGTGCGCCGCCCTCGACCAGGGCGTCGTTGCTGAGAATGAGGATGGAAATCAAGATGATGGCGCTGGCGAAGGCCACATCCACGCGGGGCTTATCCATGAAACCCCCTCGGGTTCTTGGTCATGTTTGTCTCCATGAATGTTATGGGCGTGTCGTCAGACCGCCGTTTTATCGGGTTCAACCCTATTTTGTCTTAGGCTAGATAGTGGCTAAATCAGTTGATCAGAGCAAATCTTATTTTTTTAGGACTTCATCAATTTTATTGATGTTTTTGAGCCATGAATCTACGACAGATGGAGGCCTTTCGTCTCGTGATGTTGACCGGATCGGTGTCCGATGCTGCTCAGCGTCTGTTCAAGACGCAATCGGCGGTCAGCATGAATATCGCCGCCCTGGAGGAGCAGTTGGGGTTTCCCTTGTTCGAGCGGCGCAAGAAGCGTCTGTACCCGACACCGGAAGCCAAGTACCTGTATACCGAACTGGAAGCCATCGTGGGCCGGATGCAGGAACTGACCGAGACGCTGAAAGACATACGCAACAAGCAGCACGGCGTGTTGCGCATCGGCTGTATGCCGGGGCCTTCGTATGTATTCATGCCCGATCTGGTGGCGGACTTTCTGGATGACTATCCGGGCGTGCAGGTGTCCTTACAGACCAGGACCTCGGAAAGCATCCTGGAGTGGACGGCTTCAGCGCAGTACGACGTCGCCTTGGCCGAGATCGGCGGGCCCGATCCATCCATGGAGGTGGAACTGTTCGATATGGAGTGTGTATGTGCTGTGCCGGCTAAGCATCGCCTGGCGCAGGAAGCCGTATTGACGCCCGACTTGCTGGCGGACGAACCCATGATCGCGCTGTATCCGGACCACAGCACGGCGCATGCCTTGAGCCAATTATTCGACGCTGCGCAATGCCGCCTGAATGTGCGGGTGCGCACACGGTTTTTCATTCCCGCCTTGCGCTTCGTGGAGCGCGGGCAGGGCATTTGCCTGCTGGATCCCATTACCGTTGCCAGCTACCGTCGCCAGGCGAGCCGTGGGGTGGTTTTCAGGCCCTTCAAGCCTGTCGTGCCGTTCAGGGTCGGCTTGCTGCATCCTGCGCATCAGGCCAAGTCCCAGATTACGCAGGAATTTACCGAGCGGTTGCGTGCCAGCTTGATGGCGCTGATGCCCGCAGGCTGACATTGCGGACAGGCGGCTGCTGATGCAGAGGTGACTTAGAACGCAACAAGCCAGCCCGAAGGCTGGCTTGTTGCTGGCTGAACGCCCCCGAATACAGCCAGGGGCGATCGCGATGCGTCAATTAACGCAGCAGCGACAGCACGGTCTGTGGAACCTGGTTAGCTTGAGCCAGAACCGAGGTGCCAGCCTGTTGCAGGATCTGAGCGCGGGTCATGTTGGAGACTTCGACAGCGTAGTCGGCGTCTTCAATACGCGAGCGAGCAGCGGACAGGTTGGTCACGGTGTTGTTCAGGTTGGCGATCGTGGATTCGAAGCGGTTCTGAACGGCACCCAGCTCGGAGCGCAGGGAGTCGACGCTGGCCAGCGCCTTGTCCAGAGCAGCCAGAGGATCGGCGGTGCGATCACCTGCACGGCTTTCTTCCGTGGTCAGCTTGCCTTCCTGGTCCAGATAAAGTGCCTCGCCAGCTGCATTGCTGATCACGCCATCCGCGGATTTAGTGTAAGTAGTAGTTGCGCCATCCTCTTCGGAAGTGAAGTTGCCGTTAGCGGCGATGTAAACGTCATCAGCTCCAACTTGGACCGTTGCGCCATTGGTACCCAAGTCATAGGTACCACCGTACAAAGCGCCCAAGTCGACCGAGTAAGTGCCTGTGGTATTCGCTGCAATTTGAGTCTGAAGATCGGCTGCGGAGACCGTGCTGGTATAGCTGGCGGTTACGTCAGTACCATCAGAGGAGTAAGACTTCCCACTGACTTCAACTGTGACGTTCTGAGCTACAGTTGCGCCAAAAGGGTCGGTGCCAAACACATCCGTTAACGTTGCTTGGGCTGTACCGCCATTGTTTGTAACGGTAAGCTCGTCGCCGTTGATGTACAACGCTTCGTCATTCATGGTACTAAGGCTGCCGTCGGTGGCAATCTTAATATCAATGGTTTTTTGCGTACCACCTGTACCAACAGTAATCTGTCCTGTAGTAGCGCCACCAGCAGTAATGGCGGTTGCAGTATCGGCTACTGTGTCGGTATTTGTCGATGCGTAGGTATAAGCCTTGGAGGCTGCATCGTAGGTATATACAGTAGTAGTAGCACCGTCAGTATGAGTAACTGTGTTAGTGTCTTTAACTTGAGCAAGAACGTCGGCGCCTGTAGCTGCCGTGTTCTTTGCAGTAACAGAGTATTGATCGTTGTTCCAAGCACCGCCAACGGGAAGATCAGTGTCTTTTGCCGCAGTATTAGCGATCTTTGCAGAGCCATCTACGTTGAAACCACCCAGACCCAGGGTCTCGGCAGTGATTTCTTTCAGATTGATATCAATCGTCTGACCATCGTGCGCGCCGACCTGAACGGTCAGTTTGTTGTCGCCGGCCAGCACTTTGACGCCGTTGAACTGGGTCTGGCCGGAAACACGGTCGATTTCGTCCAGGCGTTGCTGGATTTCGTCCTGGATCGACTTCAGGTCGGAAGGCGAGTTGGAACCGGTAGCGGCTTGCACGGACAGGTCACGCACGCGCTGCAGGTTGCTGTTGATTTCGTTCAGTGCGCCTTCGGTCGTCTGGGCGATGGAGATACCGTCGTTGGCGTTGCGGGCGGCTTGCTTCAGGCCATTGATGTTGGCGGTGAAGCGGTTGGCGATGGCCTGGCCGGCGGCGTCGTCTTTGGCGCTGTTGATGCGCAGACCGGAAGACAGGCGTTCGATGGCTTGACCCAGCGCGCCTTGGGACTTGTTCAGATTGCCCTGGGCAACCAGCGACAGGTAATTGGTATTGATAACAGACATGGTAACTCCCAATGTTGAGTAGAGCGGCGAAACGGTTTCGCCCTTTGCCCAGGAAAGCGTTGACGTTCTGCTGGGCCCCGGAGGGTTGATCGCGCATTCGACACGCTGCGTTCTTCCTGTACACCTGCATTTACGGAGCGGCTGGAAGGTTCTTTAGGGAGCATCCGGAAAAAAGTTCAGATACGTGTGACCTTTGGATCCTGCCGTGCGTCTGCGTGAATGCAGTCCGGATTACGGCAGGAGCCAGACAGGCTTTAGTGTCCAGGTCGGGCTGGCAGCGGTGTGCAGAGCTCCGCCGGTGTCTGGATCAATGCTCGCGCTCGACCAGCCTTAACAGGGTGGTGCGTCGCGTCGACAAAGGGCCGAACCGCCGAGTCAAGGCATCCAGACTGTCGCCCTGGGCCAGCGTGTCCAGAATGTCGGCCCAGTCCTGCATGATCATGCGTCGCGAACTCAGGTATTTCGTATGGTCATACGGTGCGCGGGACGGGTCTTTCTTGATGTGCGCCAGTTGCAGGTCGATGCGGTTCTCGGGATAGCTGAGCAGACCGAGCAGCGTCGTGGCGGTCGAGCGAAAACCGTGGGCGGAGAACCGGCCCTTATAGCCGATGGCCTCCAGGGCGTGATTCAGCGTGGTAGGGCCAATGCTCCGTTGAGAGGATCGTTGATTGGGAAATAGGTACCGGCCTGAGCCTGTCTGTTCATGCAGTTTCTTGAGAATAGCCAGAGCCTGGCGGGACAGAGGAACCATGTGCGGACGACGCATTTTCATGTTCGACGGGGGAATGGTCCACAACGCGTCGGTCAGATCAAACTGGTCCCAGGTGGCGCGTCGCAGCTCGATCGTGCGCACAAAGGTCAGCGCCAGCAGGCGCAGGGCAAGCTTAGTCATCTTGCTTCCCTGCCAGGATTCCAGTTGGCCATAAAAGCGCCCGATTTCGTTCCACGGTAGGGGCGGGTGGTGCCGCACCGCAGGGCGCTTGACCAGACGTTTGAGCAGCGATGCCGGATCCTGTTCGCACAGTCCTTGCTGGGCGGCATAGGTAAATATCTGGCTTATCCATTGGCGCAACGCCAGAGCAGCGCTGGGTCCGCGCTTGGCCACGTCCATCAGCAAGGGGCGCAGGTGGGCGACATGTATATCTGCAATAGGAAAATCGCCGATGCGAGGCCAGACATCCCGCTCCAGATAGCTCTGAACCTGGGCGGCATAGCTGGTGCTCCAGCCGCTATTGGCTGTCAGCCATAGCTTAGAGGCGACCTCGAAAGTGTGGTTGTTGTTGTCGATCTGCCGGGTAATCCGGGCCTTGCGCTCTATTAGCGGATGTACGCCCTGACGCACCAGTTCTCGGGCGCGGTCACGCTCCTGGCGAGCGCCGTCGAGCGATACGAAAGGATAGGGGCCAATAGAAAAAACGCGGGCCGACGCACCGATTCGGTAGCGGTAATGCCAGAGACGGCCGCCAGTAGGAGTGACGGTCAGGAATAAGCTGCCGCCATCGCGCAGGGAATAGGGTTTGCCCTTGGGAGGAGCATTTTCAATACTGCGCCGGGTTAGGAGATGGAGAGCCATAGCCATGCACTCAAAAATTTTGCGAAACACAGTATAGGATCGGATCTACACAGAAATGTACGTCATTGATGTTTAAAGCTTAAGAAATTGAAAATGGAAAAATAGGGTTTTTAGAAAGGGCGCGCATCGCGAAGGAAAAAGAGTAGGAAAATAGAAAACACAAATAAAGGCACCGAGAATTCGAAATTCTATGGATATTAGGAATTGGCTGGCGTTAAAGCATTGAAAGAAAAGGTTCCGACCGGGGGGGATGGGAATGTCGATTGTCAATACCAACTACCTGTCACTGGTTGCCCAGGGCAATCTGACCAAATCCCAAGGCGCGCTGGGCCAAGCTATCGAACGTCTGTCCTCCGGCCAACGCATCAACAGCGCCAAAGACGACGCCGCCGGTCAGGCCATCGCCAACCGCTTCACCGCCAACATCAATGGCCTGAAGCAAGCCGCCCGCAATGCCAACGACGGCATCTCTATCGCCCAGACGACCGAAGGCGCGTTGAACGAAATCAACAATAATCTGCAGCGTGTTCGTGATTTGTCTGTGCAAGCCGCCACGGGCTCCAATTCGCAATCGGATCTGGACTCCATTCAGGCCGAAATCAAGCAGCGTTTAGATGAAATCAACCGTGTTTCCGAACAAACCAAATTTAACGGCGTGAAAGTGCTGGCCGCCGACAACACCCTGAAGGTGCAAGTCGGCGCACACGACAACGAAACCATCGATGTCAACCTGAAAACCATCACTTCCAGCACGCTGGGCCTGGGTAACTACAATGTGAATGCTTTGTCGGCCAGCGGGTTGACCGACATTACGGCCGCCGCAGCCGGCAAGGGCACCCAGACGACGGCCACTGTGGTCAATGCCAATAGCGCCACACCGGCCGGCGGCCCCGGTCCGAATCCGTCGGGCGTGACTGTTGACAGCCTGCATGCGGTGAATGGCGGCGGTTTCGCGGTCAAGGGCAGCGATGGCAGCTACTATGCGCTGGAAGAAAACACGGCAACGGGCAAGTGGGTGTGGGATTCGTCCAGCACCGCCCTGACGGTGGGCACAGGCGCGGGTCAGGTTGATGGCAGCGGAGCCGTCACCTCGCTGCCGGTGTCGGCTAACATCGGCACGACGTTTGCCACTGCGGGTGGGGCGATTGGTTCGGCGGTGACCGAGTTGGGTGCGCCAGCTACACCGATTACCTTGACCACTACCGGTATCGATGTCTCCAATTTGGGTGCCGGCGCTACGATTGGCGATATCAGCCGTGATACTGATGGCAAGTACTACGTTGAAATCTCGGGTAGCGCTACTACTGCTGAAAACGGTGCTTACGAGGTTACGGTCAATCAGACAACGGGTGCTGTGACGGGCGTACTTGATGGCGCAGACGTGACGACCGTACCTGGTACCGCCACAGTTACGACCGTGACTACCCCGCCAGATAACCGCGCAGTCAACATCGACTACAGCGCCGGCCTGTTTGCCCGCAACGACATCGAAGCCAACACCACCGGCAACGTCACGACGCAGATGTTCGCCGCCAAGGCCGACGACGGTAATTATTACGAGGTCAAGGGCACGTTCACGTACAACGGTACGGGCGATAAAGCCGATGCAGCCAACTACACGATCGCTTATGAAGTCGATCTGCGTGCGACGACCCCGACCGAAGGCCTGGTTCAGGTCAGCCCCGGTAACCTGAGTGCTTCTGCAGTGACGAGTGTCACCGTCGGCAGCTTCACTGCCAACCCTGATGACGATCTGTTCAATGAAGACCTGGGTGGCTCTGTTACCTCGGACGGCCTCTACGCGCTGGCTGATGGCAGCGGCTACGTGGTCAAGGGCAGCGACAGCAAGTACTACGCGGCAACCGCCGATAGCGCAGGCAATTCCTTCAGCTGGGACTCCAGCAGCACCGCTGTGGACGCCTCGCTGGTTAGCACCGGCACAGCCGTGACCACGGTGAGCGCAGCCGTGGACGGCAATTACACCGGTCTTGCTGCGGGTGAAACGCTGCACAGCTACACTGATTCCGCCGGTGCGACGCAGTACGCCGTCAAGAGCGGTTCGGGTGATAGTGCCGTGTACACCAAGGCTACCCTGGGTACCGCTGACGCCGCCACCGGCAACGTTGCTGTGACCAAGGCAACCGGTAGCGATGCGGAGCTGTCGGTTCGCACGACGGATCCGCTGGCCGCGCTGGACGCTGCTTTGCAACAAGTCGACAACCTGCGCTCGGACCTGGGTGCCGTTCAGAACCGTTTTGAGTCGACCATCACGAACCTGAACAACACGGTGACCAACCTGTCTGCTGCTCGTTCGCGTATCGAAGACGCCGACTACGCTGTCGAAGTCTCCAACATGACCCGCGCTCAGATCCTGCAACAGGCCGGCACCTCGGTTCTGGCCCAGGCCAACCAGGTTCCACAGACCGTGCTGTCGCTGCTGCGTTAATTAAGGCATAGCGCTCGCCCCTGGTTGTACTCGGGGGCACTCAGCCAGCAACAAGCCAGCCCTCGGGCTGGCTTGTTGCGTTTTGAATCTGAGCTCCTCGTATGCCGGCAAGTGGTTTACAAGGGCTGCATTGTCGTTTGACAATGCTTATCGAGTGATGGAGCCGGCCTACAGCGCTGCCGCTTCAATGAAACAGCTCTTTTATAGAGCGTCAAGCAAGCTGCGGTTTCGTCTATGTCAAAAACACCCTCTTCTTTGTCTACCCCCGAACGCCGCCTGCGCAAAATGAAGCTCAACGCCCTGGCGCTGTTGGCGGTGACGGTCGGCTTGTTCCTGCTGAGCCACGCCATGCTGCGGCAAGGCTCGTCTGCGCCGTGGCCGGCTTTCTGGCCGTGGCTGCGCGCGTTCAGCGAGGCGGCCACAGTGGGGGCGCTGGCGGACTGGTTTGCGGTGGTGGCCTTGTTCAAGCGGCCGCTGGGCCTGCCTTTGCCGCACACGGCTATCATTCCCAACAAGAAGAACAGCCTGGGTGACAGTCTAGGTGTGTTCGTGCGTGATCACTTTCTGGATTCCAAAACTATTCTGGATAAGTTGCGCGCTTTGGATCCGGCTGCACGCCTGGGGCAATGGCTGTCCAGGCCAGAGCAGAGTCGGGCGGTGGCCGCTTATATGCAGACGGGGCTGCGGGAAGCGCTGCGCCTTTTGGACGAGCAAAGCGTCAAGCAGGCCCTGACGGATGGCGTGCGTTCCTATCTGCTGCGTTTGAATCTGGCGGGCTCGGCCTCTGAAATACTGGGGCTGTTGACACGCGACGGCCGGCATCAACGGCTTTTGAGCGAGGTGCTGCAGCGGCTGGGGGACTACCTGGGCGACGAGAAGGTCAAGCAGCGGGTGGCGGCAATCGTGTTGCGCTATGCCGAGCGGGAGTGGCCCAGTCTGTTGAAAGTGGTCGGGGTGGTGACCTCGGTGGATGATCTGTCCGGCAAGCTGGCGGATCGTCTGGCGCGCGCGCTGGTGGACGAGGTGCAGAGCATCCTGAGCCAGCCTGAGCATGAATTGCGCCAGGATTACGAGCGTTGGGTCCAATCTTATATACAGCGCCTGGGACAAGATCCTGATCTGATGGAGCAGGTGGAGTTCATCAAGCAGCGGCTTGTGCACCACCAGGAGGTGGGTGCGTATATAGACGGTGTATGGAGCGAGGTGATGCGGGCCTTGCGTTCGGACCTGGATAAAGAAGACTCTGCAGTCGCGACGCATTTGCAGCAACTGGCCCTGGATCTGGGGCGGCGGCTGGAGCAGGATGCACAATTACGGACTACCCTGAACGACCATATGTTGTCCGCCGCCGCAGGACTGGCCGAGCATCTGCGCGAGGGCGCGAAGGATCATATTTCGCGCACGGTGCGCAATTGGGACGACCGTCAACTGGTGCGAGAACTGGAACTGACGGTCGGTACGGATCTGCAATATATCCGTTTCAACGGCACCTTGGTGGGTGGCCTGGTGGGGGTGGCGTTGCACGGGCTGGTGATGCTTGGGGTGGTGTAATTTAGTCACGCTAGCCGTTGGACCATGTCTTTGATGACGGTATGTTGAATTGCTCGAAGACAACGAGACTCTCCTGCCAGCGTGGCTGAAAGTGTCGGCTTTGCTTGGATAAGGCGTGTGTTGTCCGCTTGAAGTTCGTCGTAGAGTGTTTGAGCTTCCTGTTCAATACGGCTACGGATGTTTTCCAGAAGGCGTTCCGCCGTGTTTTTTGCCAGGTTCAAGACGGCTCCTGCCTCTAACAGCAGTCCTCTGTGGATGTCTGAGAAGCGTACCGCGCCCAGAATGGGCCAGGCCAGTGGCGTTTGGTCCGGCCAGCCAGGCTGATCAAAGGCCCGCGAATCGTATGTGGCAATGCTGAGTAGATCGTAGAACGGCGCCAATTGAACGCCCTCGTGCGACACCAGGAAGCTCAGGTTCTTCAGATGTGCGTCACTGTTGCCGATGAGCATATTGAATACCAGCCATGTAAACAGGCGTGATCTGGCAACGGCGGGACTGCGACAGGCGTTGGCTAAAGACGCCAGGCTATCCATGCTGCCTTGGCTGTACTTGAAGCTGCGATCTAGTCCCAATAGTTGACAGGCATCTATTGCATGGCGGCGTTGCCAGCCTTGAGGGCTCGTCATCCGATCGAATCGCTGGATCAGGTAGACAGAGGAAGGAACATAACGTCGATATATGTCAGGTACGTCCAGTCGAAGCCGTTTGGCAAGGCGCATGATAAACCACTCATTGATGGCGGAATGCGGGTAGTCTTCGTCGGGATGGTTGGGTTTCAGGATGTGGGTGGAGGGTGTGGCACCAGCGGGTTCAAACAGCACATTGTCTTGCAGCACAACGGCTAATTTATGCTGTGCGCCCGCTAATGACATGCGTTTGACGGCGGTATGGGTCAACGGGGTTTTGGGCAGTCGGCGGATGCGTCCTTCCAGTTCGGCGTCCGGCAAAGGCTGCAATGATCCTGTAGCTTGCTGGGCGGCATCTGGAGATAACAAGCTCAATGAGCCTGCGGATTCGGCGCCGTACCAAGCCAGCAAACCAAATGCATCAGCGGGATTTAATCGGGCGTCGTTGGCCAGCAAAATACGTTGATGTTCTTCTGGAAGCAAGTTATCAAAGTACCATTGCACCGGACGTTGGCTGGCGCCGTCTATCAGGGTATCGGGCGTTAGCGGCAAGTGGGGGCTGAGAGCAAAACGTTGAGGCTGTTCCAGCCAGGGACGTGAGTACTGAAAGCTCCACAGACCCTTGGCTTCTTGCAGAGTGCCAACAGGAGTCTGATTGATAGAGGCCAACAGCGTTCGTTCGCTCATGGATGTTTGCGTGCAGATTGGTCTGGGTTCAGATAGGGATCGACACTGTCCGGTACGTCAACCAGGATGCGGATGCCCAGTCCCTCCAGAACCTGGAACAGCTTGCCCCACTGCACGGTGTCGCTGCCACGCTCGATCTTGCCTAGGAAGTTTTCACTGACGCCGATACTGCCTGCGGCGTCATCTTGACGAATTTGCTGGGCTTTACGGCTGGCGCGTACCACTTGCCCGATGTCTCCAGCTTCATTGATGGGTATTTGCATGGATAATCCTCACGATTGTGAGGATTTTAAGATTGAAATAGGAATTTGACAATAAATCCTCGCAGTCGTGAGGATTTTTGTTTTTTTTACGTTGAAAAAATTCAAAATCCTTACGGTCGTAAGGATTCCGCAAACGCTTTTTCGTGTTTGATGATGGCTTTCTTGCGCTCCACGCCCCAGCGGTAGCCGGTGATGCCTCCGTCGCTGCGCAGGATGCGGTGGCAGGGGATGAGCAGGGCGATGGGATTGCTGGCGCAGGCGCGCGCGACGGCGCGGGTGGCGGAGGGTTCGCCGATGGCGCGGGCGATGTCGGCGTAGCTGCGTGTCTGGCCGGGCGGGATGTGGCGCAGGACATCCCACACCTTCAGTTGGAATTCGGTGCCGTGCAGCTCCAGGGGGATGTCCGGTGCTTTCTTGGGCGCATGCAGGTAATCCGTGAGTTTTTTCAGCGCGGGGATTTTATCGGCCGCCGTATCGTGGAGCAGCGCATCAGGAAAATGGTGCTGCAGTTCGGCGCGCATGGCCGCCGCATCGTCACCCAGGCAGGCGTAAATCAGTTTTTTGCCATGCTGGGCCGCCAGCAGCAGGCCGAAGTCGCACGGGGCGATGGCGTAATGTAATTCCAGGGCGTCGGGCATGGCATGTTCTCCCAGGATAAGGGTGCGCGAAGGTCCCGGTTCAAGGGTGCAGGCCGGATGGAAAGCGCGCACAGGTCAAGACCTGAGTGCATCATATGCCGGCCTGAAGGGCAAGCGGTACGCCATTCTGTGTCAGGTGCGCGACATCCTCGCAGGGAGTGGGACTGAGCCGCGTCCAGCCCGTGGCCGGGACTACTTCGGATCGGTCAGGCCACCTTGAGCAAAGGAATGGGTTCCTGCGTGGCAGCGGGGTCGGGCGCATAGGTGCTGCGGCCATGGCCGGTATTCAGCAATTGGATGGACAGCTTCAGTTCCAGCGCCTGCTGGCTCAGTTGGCTGACGGTGTGTCCCAGGCTGCGGGCCAGATCGGCATTGTCGTTGGTGTCTCGGTCCATGGTGGAGACGGCATCGTTGATCTGGGCCAGGCCGCTGGCCTGTTCGTTGGATGCGGTGGAGATCTCGTTGATCAGGTGGGTGACGTCGGAGACGGATTGCATGATTTCGTCCATGGTCGCGCCGGCCCGGTCGGCATGGCGGGCGCCGGCGGCCATGCGCTGCAAAGAGTCATCCACCAGCGCTTTGATTTCGCCGGCGGCCTGGGCGCTTTTCTGTGCCAGGCTGCGCACCTCTCCGGCAACCACGGCGAATCCGCGGCCGGCTTCGCCGGCGCGCGCGGACTCTACGGCGGCGTTCAGCGCCAGGATGTTGGTCTGGAAGGCGATGCCTTCAATCAGGGTGACGATGTCGCCGATGCGCTCGGAGCTGTTGTGGATGTCTTGCATGGTGTTGACCATGTCCTGCATGACTTCGCCCCCGCGCCGGGCCGTGGACAGGCTTTGGTCGGCGAGTTGGTTGGCCAGGCGAGCGTTGTCGGCGGTTTGCTGTACCGTGATGGTCAGTTGCTCCATGCTGGCGGCTGTGCGTTGCAGGGACCCGGATTGGGCGCAGGTGCGGCTGGAAAGCTGTTGGTTGCCATCCTCAAGCCGGGTGGAGACATCCAGGGACGCCTGTATGCCCTGATGCACATCGCGCGCCAGGCCCAGCAGGCTTTTGCGCATCATGTCCATATAGAAGTAGAGCTGGGCGACTTCCTGGCTGCGGGTGTGTTGCGGATTCAGTTCGATCAGCAAGTTGCCGGTGGCGATCTGCTGCGCCAGGTGCGTAGCGCTGTGCAAGGGCTGCATCATGCGTCGGGATACTACCCAGCCATAGCTCAGGGTGATCAGGCCGGCGGTGCCCAGGGCAGCCAGCCCGCCGGCCAGGTACGAGGCGGAGGCGCCGCTGCCGATCAGCAACGTGGCGCACAGGGCCAGCAGTCCGCCGGTCAGCAGGCCGAAGCGCAGCAGGCTGGCGCGCAGGCTGCGGTTCAAGGGTTGCAGCAGCGTACGGGCGGCCGCGCGCCAGCCGGTGCTCTGCAATTGGCCTTCGCGGATGCGAAAGCCATGCAGGCCCTGTTCGTTGATGGCCTGGTACAGCCGTTCGGCTTCGTGGATTTCCTGGGCGCTGGGGCGCACCCGCACTGAGGCATAACCATTGACTTTGCCGTTTTCCAGCAAGGGAATGACGCGCGCCTTGACCCAGTAGAACCCGCCGTCTTTGCGCCGGTTCTTGATCAGGCCGGACCAGGGGCGCTGTTGTTTCAGGGTTTGCCACAAGTCCTGGAACAGCAGGGCGGGCATGTGCGGATGGCGCACGATATGGTGATGAGCCCCGATCAGTTCGTCGTGCGGGTAGCCGCTGATCTCGATGAATGCCGGGTTGGCGTAGGTGATGCGGCCCTGCAGGTCTGTTTTCGAGATCAGGTAGACCTTGTCGGGCACCTGAGTTTCATGTGGGGTGATGGGGTGGTTTTCACGCATGATCAGGCCTATAGAGGGATAAGCGAACAGGAGACGCAACCCGGTATGGTACTGATCTGGTATGACCTATTACATAGTGTTAACCATGGAATCAAAATATGTCAAAAATGAAGAGGCTTGGATATACGTTTTTTTTGTTTTTTCATTTTCGGCCAATAGCTTGATTTATTTATTTTAATTTTAGTCCGTCAGCGGGGTTTGAGTTTTATTCGGTATATTTTTTAATTTGTCTAGCTGTCAGGTCTGACAGGGTCGGGGATTCGAAAGGAATTCCCGACCCGGCGCCAGCGATTTAACGGCGCACGGCGGTCAGACGTTGGGATGCGGTGCGGGCGCTGCTCATGTTCGCTGCCGGCGAGGGTTGATAGGACAGCACCTGTGGCGCATTGGACTGGCTCAGGCGTGCGGCGGCAGGTTGGGTGTCGGCCTTGCCGTCCGCTCCGGTGTTCAGCGCCTTGATGGCATCGGCCAGCTCCGACGCTTCCTGGGCCAGATCGCTCATGGTGTTGCCCAGGTCCTGAACCAGCGCGGCATTTTGCTGGGTGACGCCGTCCATCTTGGCCATGGCCTGGTTGATCTGATCCAGGCCGGTGGCCTGCTCGATGGATGCGGTGGAGATTTCGCCGATGATGTCGGTGACACGCTTGACCGAGTCCACCACTTCTTCCATGGTGTCGCCGGCCCGAGCCGCTTGTTCGGCTCCCCTGGCCATGCGTCCGACGGATTCGTCGATCAGGGTCTTGATCTCGCCAGCCGCCTGCGAGCTCTTTTGCGCCAGGCTGCGCACTTCGCCCGCTACCACGGCAAAGCCCCGGCCGCTTTCGCCAGCCCGCGCCGATTCCACGGCCGCGTTCAGGGCCAGGATATTGGTCTGGAAGGCGATGCCCTCGATCACCGTGACGATATCGCCAATTCGCCGCGAACTGTCGTGAATGCCCTGCATGGTCTGCACCACTTCGTTGACGACGGCTCCGCCGCGCTGGGCGATGTGCATGCTGGCATCGGCCAGTTGACTGGCCTGGTTGGCGTTGTCCGCATTCTGGCGCACGGTCACTGTCAGCTCTTCCATGCTGGCGGCGGTTTCCTGCAGGGAAGCGGCCTGGTCTTCGGTGCGGGAAGCCAGATTGGTATTGTTCACTTCCAGGATGCGGGCAGCGTGGATGGAGGCGTCGATGCCGTGGCGGGCGTCGCTGGCGATACCCACCAGACTCTTGCGCATCAGGTCCAGGCAGAAATAGAGCTGGCCGATTTCCGAGTTGCCTTCGCTGGAGCTGATGTCGATGTCCAGTTGCAGATTGCCTGTGGCGATCTGCTGCGCGATCAGAGAGGCTTGATCCAGGGGGCGGATGACCCGGTGGGCGATCAGCCAGCCATAGCCCATCATGGCCGCGCTGGCCAGACACAGGCCGCCGGTCAACCACAGTCCGGAGCCTTGGGGCACGCCGCCGGTCAGTGCGAAATACAGGGCCGTGCCCGTGGTCGCCAACGCCAGCGCGCCCATGCGAAACAGGCTGGCCCGCAAGGAATTGCTGAACGGCTTGCGCAGCAGTTGCATGCCGCGTCGCCAGCCGGTTGGAACTTTGCGGCCTTCGTGCACGCGGTAGCCCTGGGCGCGGCCGTCGTTGATGGCCCGGTAGAACAGATCGGCTTCTTCGATCTGTTCGTCGGAGGGTTTGACACGTACCGAGGCGTAGCCCGTGACGGCGCCGTTTTCATAGATGGGCACGGCCATGGCGTAGACCCAATAGAAACCGCCATCCTTGCGGCGGTTCTTGACCACTCCCATCCATGGGCGCTCTTTCTGCAGAGTATCCCACAGGTCCTGGAATGCTTCGGGCGGCATGTCGGGATGGCGCACGATGTTGTGGGCTTTGCCAATCAGTTCCTCGCGGGAAAAGCCGCTGATGGCGATGAACGCAGCGTTGGCATAGGTAATGCGACCTTTCAGGTCCGTCTTGGAAATCAGGTACTGATCCGCCCGGACACGCACTTCGTCCTGGGTAATGGGGAAATTCTTACGCATTCAACATCCTGCAGGAACATAGGGGTG
Source organism: Pseudomonadota bacterium (assembly GCA_023439305.1). Lineage (GTDB taxonomy): Bacteria > Pseudomonadota > Gammaproteobacteria > Burkholderiales > Burkholderiaceae_B > Alcaligenes. The sequence continues at coordinate 217,280 of JAEXOO010000035.1, read as the reverse complement.
TGGCTGGGGGGGGCAAGTCGATCTGACAATAACCGTCCGAAAACGCAGGTACAGGCAAGCTTTTTTCTGAATATGAGCTTAAACCCATACAAAACTCTCTATTTTTGCGAAAGGCTGACCAAGGCAAAAGGAGAAACTAGGCGCATATCCGGGGCTTGACCGAGGGCTTGAGTCGGCATACCGCATAAGTAATAGGGTTTATCAGCTTTACGGATACTGGTTTTTTTTCTTTAGGTCTCTATTTTTTCGTTGGTATTAGTTGAATTTGCGAGAATCGAAGCGTGAAGGCCGAGCTGAAATGCGCGCAGGCGGCTCCGGCTGCGGTAGTGCTACGTTTATAATTCGCCGCATGTCACCTGCATGCAGGCGATTATTCAAGGAGAGCATGTGATCGAACTGCAGGAACCCGCCGTCAGCGCCGAGCTGGTGGCTGTATTGGTCGCCGTGACCGATGGCGAACCTCGCGTGCTGACCACGGATGCGGGCAAGGCGCTGCCGGCGGGCCCTTTCCAGCAGACGCATCGCTCTTTGCAAACCGGGCTGCGCGATTGGGTGGAAGAGCAAACCCACCACCCTGTGGGCTATGTGGAGCAGTTGTACACGTTTGCGGATCGCGATCGTTTCGACGCGCAGGGTGCGCGCGTGGTGTCGGTCAGTTATGTGGGCCTGACGCGCGAAGTCGGCCGTCCGGATGTCGCGCAGGTGATCTGGCAGGACTGTTACCGCTATTTTCCCTGGGAAGATTGGCGCCAGGGGGCGCCCGCCATCATTCAGGACGTCATTGAACCGGCCTTGATGCAATGGTGCGATCTAGACGCAGACCTGCAGGCCATACGCAGGCAGCGCGTTGCCTACAGCTTTGGGCTGGCGGGGGCGAACTGGAATGAGGATTTCGTGCTGCAGCGCTACGAATTGCTGTACGAAGCCGGGCTCTTGCCTGAGGCGCGCCGTCGCCGCGAACCCCGCCCCGACGCAGTAGGGCAGGAGAATCGTCTGGGCTTGCCCATGATGCACGATCACAGACGCATATTGGCGACCGGCTTGGCGCGCTTGCGCGCCAAGATCAAGTATCGTCCCGTGGTGTTCGAGTTGATGCCGCCGGAATTTACCTTGCTGCAGTTGCAGCAGGCGGTCGAGGCGCTGGCCGGTCGCGGGCTGCACAAGCAGAATTTCCGGCGCTTGATTGAACAGCAGGCCCTGGTGGAGGAAACAGGCGCCATCAGCCTGGGCGGGTCGGGCAGGCCAGCCAAGCTGTTTCGTTTCCGCGGTGATGTCTTGCTGGAGCGCGCTATCTCGGGCAGCAAGCTGCCCTTGGCCAAGCAAGCCCGTTAAGGCTCCCATGATAAGGTCTGTGGCTTGACAGTGTTTATGCTCAGGAATAGCATAAATAAACGGGTGCCGACAGGCCTTATTTTTATTCATTTAAATACTCAAAATGAGCATAAAAGAATTCAGCGCACATGCCGACACGACGGCAACCCAGGGCAAGACCCGCGTTCCGCCTTTGCCGGACGTCATCCTGGAACCACTGGTGCGCGCCGCGCTGCAAGAGGATCTTGGGCGGGCGGGGGACCTGACCACGGATGCCATCGTATCGCCCGAAGCCCGGACCCGCACCCGGCTGGTGGCGCGCGAGCACGGCGTGCTGGCAGGTCTGGATCTGGCGCGCATTGCCTTCAGCCTTCTGGATCCTTCTTTGCGTTTCGAGCCGCGCCTGAACGATGGCGACGATCTGGAGCCTGGTGCTGAGATCGCTGTTATCAGCGGTTCGGCCCGCGCTATGCTGACCGCTGAACGCTGCGCCTTGAATTTCCTGGGGCATCTGAGCGGGGTGGCCACGGCGACCGCTTCCATCGCCCGGGCCATCGAGCCGTACGGCACCAAGGTGACCTGCACGCGCAAAACCATGCCGGGCATGCGCGCCTTGCAGAAGTATGCGGTGCGGGTGGGAGGCGGCAGCAATCATCGTTTCGGGCTGGATGATGCTGTGCTGATCAAGGACAACCATATCGCCGTGGCGGGTGGGGTGCGCGCGGCGGTGGAATCGGCCCGCGCCTACATCGGCCACCTGGTCTGCATCGAGGTTGAAGTCGACACCCTGGAGCAGTTGGATGAAGTCCTGGCCTTAGGCGTGGACAGCATCCTGCTGGACAATATGGACACGGATACCTTGACACAGGCTGTCGCGCGCGTGGCGGGCCGGGCCAAGACGGAGGCCTCGGGGCGCATCACGCCTGAAACTGCCGTACAGATCGCCGCGTGCGGCGTGGATCGCATTGCCGTAGGCTGGATCACGCACAGCGCACGTGTGCTGGACATAGGCCTGGATGCCTGAACCTGACGCTTGCTCATTGGAAGCACTATGTTGTCGTTTTTGATGCGTTGCGCGATAGGCGGCGCAACGCTGGCGGTGGCGGCGCCGGCCCAAGGCGCGGCAGCCGATGCCGTCATGGCGGCTGCGGCCGATACGGCCTATCCCAATCGTCCCATCACCATCATTGTGACCTTTCCGCCCGGCGGTGGCACGGACCTGCTGGCGCGCAAGTTGGGTGTGCGCCTTCAGAAAAGCCTGGGGCAGCCGGTCGTCGTGGACAACCGGCCTGGCGCAAGCGGTAATATCGGCTCCCGAGCCGTGGCTTATTCGCGGGCGGACGGCTACACCTTGCTGATGGCCAACAGCTCCTTTGCCATCAATCCGGGGGTGTTTCGCAATCTGGGCTTCGATCCCAAAGGGGATTTCGCGCCAGTGGCCAATGTGGGCTTTGTACCGTCCGTGATCGTGACGGCGGAAGGCTCGGGCATTGCATCCTTGCGGGCGGTGCTGGCCGTGCGCTCTGAACCTTCCTTGGCGTATGCGTCCTGCGGCAATGGCACGCCGCAGCATCTGGCCGGTGAAATGCTGTATGAAACCAGCGGCACTTACCTGCTGCATATTCCGTATCGGGGTTGTGGGCCGGCCCTGAATGATGTGGCGTCCGGCCAGGTGCCGATCGGCATCGTCACCTTGTCCAGCGCCTCGGCCTTGATCGCTGCGGGTCGCTTGCGGCCGCTGGCCGTAACTTCGCCGCAGCGCAGTCCGGTGCTGCCGCAAGTGTCGACGGTGGCAGAAATCATTGAGCAGCCGTTCGAGATGGATCAGTGGCATGGCTTGCTGGCGCCATCCCATACTCCCCCGGAGGTGGTGCAGGTATTGAATCAGGCGGTACGACAGGCCGTGGCTGAGCCGGCCATGCAAAGCGAATTGATGGGCCTGGGCTATACCCCGCAGCCGTCCGGGCCGGCGGCCTTGGCCGCCGGCTTTCGAGACATTATCTGGAACGATATCGATCGTTTCGGCGCACTGGCCCGCAATATCGGGCTGCAGGTGGATTGAAGGCCGAGCAACGCTTAGAACAACGGGTCTTCTTCGGGGGCGTCGGGAATCGGCTCGGCGCTGAACCAGTGCTTTTCCAACAGCAAGGTGTGCATCAGACCATCCTTGCTGCAGTTGGGGGTGATTTCGATTTCCCCCCGCTGGCTGCCGTCGCTGTTGAAGTTATCGGCTTCAACTTCGGCGGCGGCGTAATAGGCATCCAGGTTCAGGTCAGGCAAGCCACGGTCTTCTACAAATTGGCGGACGGCTTCACGACCCAGGTCATTGAGGCTGTATGTATTGCTCATGGCGTGCTCCTTGTTCTTGATATTCCAGGTTCAGGATCTTGCTCGGAAATCGTAGCACGGTTGGCACGCGACCATGCCGGGGACAACCCTGGGGCGTCCCCGGCATGGAACGGCTTAACTGACCAGATCCGGCGTGGCCAGGATCAGGTCTTTCATGGCCTGGTGGTAACGCACATAGCCGGTGCAGCGACAGATGTGGTTTTGCAGTCCTTCGGAGACCCTGGCTTCGATCTGCTCGCGGGCGACCGGCTTTTTCTGCAGCGATTCGTACAGCACGATGCCGGCGTTGACGAAGCCCGGCGTGCAGTAGCCGCATTGAAAGGCGAAGCCTTCCAGGAAGGCCTGCTGCACCGGGTGCAGTTGCGTGACCTTGTCCTGGGTGTCCCGTTGGGCGTGGGCCTCGATGGTGCGCACTTTTTTGCCTTCAAAGTAGCTGGCCGGGGTGATGCAGGTCTGGATTTCTTCGCTGCGGCCGTCCGGATGATCCACGATCACCACGCAGGCGTGGCAGATGCCCATGCCACAGCCCAGATGGGTGCCAGTCAGGCCTGCGTATTCATGCAGAAAGTCGATCATGGGCAGGTCCTTGCTGACTTCCATGGTCTGCAGGTCCACCTTGTTGATGTTCAGGCGCAGTTTTTGGGTCGGGTTGCTCATGCCAGACGCTCCTTGATTTTTGCTGCGGTCACAGGCAGTTCACGGAAGAACTGGCCGGTCGCGTGATTGACGCCGCTGACGGCGGCGGCAATGATGGGGATCATGACCACTTCGGCAATGCCTTTGGGCGCATCGGTTTCGGATAGCGGCTCCAGCAGCTCGAAATGGGTTTTCCAGACGGCCACATCCTTGGCGCGGGGCAGGCGATAGCGATGGAAGTTCCAGGTGCCGTCGCCGGGGCCGCCTTCATACAGGGGCAGGTCTTCGTACCAGGCCTGGCCCAGACCCATGGCCAATCCGCCTTCGGCCTGGCTCATCACCAGTTGCGGCACGATGGGCTTGCCGCAGTCCACCCAGGTGTGCGCGGACAGCAGCGTTTGCTCGCCGCTCTTGCGGTCCACTTCCACCTCGGTCAGCACCCCCACCGCGGAGTAGTACAGGTAGCCGCCGCGACGGCGCGATACCGGCGGGTAGAAAATGTTGCGACGTTCCAGCCGCTGGTAGCCGTTGAGATCTTTGGCCTTGCTGTCGCCCGCGCCGTAGCGCAGCGCCAGTCCGTCGATGGGCAGTCGGACGTTCTGACCGGCGACGTCGTAGTCGGCCTCGGCCCATTGGTAGCGGTTGAAGGCGTGCAGCACGACGCCGGTCACCAGCTTCATGTCATGGGCGCGCTTGGCCAGTTGCTCCAGCGGCAGGGGTTCCAGCCCCCCGGCGCTCAGGCGACCGTCGGTGGTCCAGCGGGCGTCTTCGGGGCGTACGGTCAAGGGGGCGATCTGGCCGCCGCCGTATCCTTCGCCCCAGATGGCGACGGCGGCTGGCCATAATCCATACAAGAACAGCAGGCGGGCGGCCTCGGACGTGCCGTGGGAGCCGAAGTAGGACGAACTGCTGGCATAAGACCCCGAAGACAGCACCGGCGTCCATTGTGAATTGCCTTGTTGTTTGTCCTGGTCCGGCTGCTTCAAGGTATAGGGGTTGTGGGTCGCCACCATGCCCAACTCAGGCCAATCCAGATGCGAGGCCTGCACGGTATGGGCGGCGTGGCCTACCCACTTGGCGCAGATCACAGCCTGGGAAGTCGCCGAGCCTGTGCCGATTTCCACGATGGAGGTGCGCAGGTGCACCTGTCCCTGCTCGTCGATTTCGATGCCCGAGTGGTCGCCTTGCGAGCCGGTTCCGTAGTTCTTCATGACGCAGGCAAAGCCCACGCCGTACAGTTTGTCCGGGTTGGCTGCTTCGAATTCTTTCTTTTTCTGCTCGCGGCTGGTCCACAGAGGGTGTTCGCGGGCTTTTTCCAGGATTTCCCGCGCGCGCAGAGAGCCTGCCGGGATACCGCCTTCCATATTCTTCTGGCCGCTGCGCATGACGTTCTTCAGGCGCAGTTCGATGGGATCCATATTCAGGCGGGCGGCGGCTTCGTCCATCATCAGTTCCATGGCGGTCATGGTCTGGCCCTTGCCAAAGCCGCGCATCGAACCGGCTTCCACGGCCCGCGAGGCCAGCGATACGCCCCAGGCATCGCTTTTGGGCAGGTAATAGATGCCTTGCGCGCTTTGCGCGCCGCCGGTGGTGACGGGCCAACTGCAGGTTGCGCGTCCGCCCCCGTCCGACAGGCTGTAGCTTTGATACTGCTGGATCTTGCCGCTGGCCTTGTCGATGGCAATGCGGTTCTTCATGCGATAAGAGTGCCGCTTCTGACCGGCCTGGAATTGCTCGAAGCGATTGTTGGCCAGGCGCACGGGCAGGTTGCCTGCGAACAGGGCGGCCACGACGCCGTAATGGTTGAAGGCGCTGTGCTCTTTGACGCCGTAGCCTGTGGCCGTACAGGGGTGCACCACGATGTCCTTCAAACCGAAGGTCGAGGCTGCCACCATGCCGGCGGCTTCGGCGCCATCTGCACCGGGAGTCTGGGATCCCACCACCATCTGCAGCTCCTGCTTCTTGCCGTCGTACCAGCAATTGATGCATTCAGGCTCCAGAGGCGCGCCGTCGATGGACTGGGAATAGTAGTCGCCTTCCAGCACCAGCCAATCGGCAGAAGGCTGATCAAAGGCTTTCTGCATTTGCTCGGACAGCCCCATGGCCTTGGCCGCGGCGCCGTCGCCTTGGCTCGATGGCCAGGCGGGCGTGTCGCCTTGTACCTTGTCGGGGAATACGGCGCCGTCCCGCATGCTGGAGAACACATCGTCGGGTGAACCGGCCTCGCCTTCAACACGGATATAGCGGGCACCGCCGTAGGCGTTCAGTTCCCGAAAGCCGGTTTTGTCGCCGTAGGTGAGGACGCCCGGCGCCTGGCCGGCCGTCTTGGCGCGGCGGTAGCGATCAAAATCCGTGTAGATCAGGATGGCAACCGGGTGTCCCAGGAAGCGCGCTGTCTTGCCGGCGGCCAGCAGCATTTCGTCGTTGTAGTAGTCAGGCAGCTCCAGCTTGGCCTTTGCTAAGTCGTCGGCCTGGATCAGGATATCGGGCTGCAGGTCGGCACCCAGTTTGCTTAGGTCCAGACCGGTGTACAGGTGGTCGGCCTGGGTAGCGCGCAGGATGAAGGCGTGTGCCTGCTGCTGAGGCCAGCCCGGCATGTCTTTGGCGCGAATGTCACGCACGAAGAACTTGCTGCCGGTAACCTGGCGTGTGCCGTCGATCTTGAACGGCACTTGTCGTCCTGTCGCATTCCAGGGGGTAGGCCGGGAGTTCTGCTCTCCCAGCAAAGTGGCATGGACAGCCTTGGGCAGGAAGGGCGCCATATAGATAGATACGCCGGAAACGACCCCGAATTTCAGGAATCGGCGCCGGCTGAATGTTGCAGTGGTCATACAGGACCTCCGGATAATGAAAAGATGCGTCGCGATATCGAGAGCAGCACGCAGCCGGGCGGGCGCAGTCTTGCTGCGCCGCACGAAGCTGCCTGGAGCGGGGACGTGTCAGAACCGAGGGTAGGGCTGTTGGCCGATGTACATGTGTGTCTCCGAATCGTTGTTATGTGGAACCTGGCCTGGCCCTTGTGTTTTCCCCGGGGCGGCCAAGTTCAGCGTGATTCAGTTAGTTCGCTAACTTTCTAAGAATCAAGCTGTAGAGATAGTGACGGAGAATGCATGTAATTTGAATGATAATAATTATATGTTTTTGGTTATGTTTATTATTTAATGATAAAAAACAGTGAGTTGTAGGGTTTTTTCTGCGTCTTGGTGTTTTTACTGATCGGCTTGTGGACGGAATTCTTGTGGCTGTCAGCCTATAAGATTCTGTAATCGATGAGGTGGCCAACTAAAAAGCCAGCCTTGCGGCTGGCTTTTTGTGTGCGAGCAGGGGGCGATCAGAAACTGCCGAAGATCGTACCCAAGGCAATGACCACGGCCACCGACATCAAGGGCACGGCCATTGTCACGACGGCAATATTGCCATAGGACTGGCGGTGGTTCAGCTTGCAGATAGACAGCAGGGTGATCACCGCACCGCAATGCGGCAAGGTGTCCAGGCCGCCGGCGGCCATTACGGCGACGCGGTGCAACAGTTCAGGGCTGATGCCCGCTTGCTGGGCCATGTGCAGATAATCCGAGCCCAAGGTCTGCAAGGCAATGCTCAGACCGCCCGAGGATGAGCCTGTAATGCCGGCCAGCGTGGTCATGGCCACGGCTTCGGAGATCAGCGGATTGCCGGGAGCCAGATTCAGGACGAAGTCGCGAATGATCACGAAGCCCGCCAGGCTGGCGATTACTGCGCCGTAACCGACTTCCGAGGCCGTGTTGAACAAGGGCAGCATGAAGCCGAACACCCCCTTGTTAATGCTTTCGCGCAGGTTCTTCCAGCGGCCCAGCCGGCTGATGATCAGCACCAGGTTGGCGACCACCAGCGCAATGATCAGCGCCCACAGGCCGGTAATCTTGGCAGGGGTGACTTGCGGGAAGCGTTCGGCCAGGAAATCGAAATTGGTGCCGGGGAAGATGCCATACGTAAACAGCGCGTTGACGCCGATCACCAGCAGCAGGGGCAAGATGGCCAGGAACAGCGGCATATGGGTGAGGCCTTCATGCTGTTCTTCCGGGATATCGCCCAGGTCTTCCAAGTGTTCGCCGTAGCCTTCGCCGCCTGTCATGGCTTTCTTGGCACGTGCTTGCAGCCACCACAGGCCGCCCAGCGCCATGATCAGGCCCCCGATGATGCCCAGGCCTGGAGCCGCAAACACGTTGGTGCCGTAGTAGGGAATGGGAATGGCATTCTGGATGGCGGGCGTGCCGGGCAGGGCCGTCATGGTGAAAGTGAACGAACCGAGCGCGATCGACGCCGGGATCAGCCGCTTGGGCACGCCGGCCTGGCGGAACAGATCCTTGGCGATGGGGTAGATGGCGAACGCCACCACGAACAGAGACACGCCACCATAGGTCAGCACGCCGCAGGCCATGACCACCGTGGCGATGGCGTGGCGATGTCCCAGCTTGCGCGTGATCCATTGGGCGATGGTATGGGCGGCGCCCGAGTCCGCCATCAACTGCCCGAACAAGGCGCCCAGCAGAAAGATAGGCAGGAACTGGAGCACGTAATTGCTGAGCGCGCTCATGAAGGTAGAGGTATAGATGGGCAGCAGGAAACCTGCATCACCCGACAACAACACCGCCAGGGCCGCCATCAAAGGAGCCAGCAGCAATACTGTGACCCCTCTGTAAGCAAAAAACATCAACAGCAACAGCGATACAACAATAGCAAGCGTACTGGCCATAGGAAAAAGCTCCTGTCGGAGTCCGGATCACGGACGAGAAATAGGGCAAAGCAGGCGGATCGCCAAGCCGCCAGTGTAGCAACACCACCCCTACAGGCCGCTTGACGGCGGTCAACATGCCCATGCCGCCGCCGTACGAGACCGACAGGATAGTCTGGATACGTTATGTGACACTTTTTCGAGGCAGGTTGAAAAAAAATTTCAAAGCGAAAGCCAGCACTTATGCGGCTTACAGAGTTTTAAGCTTGGTTTGCAGCTTCCTCAGGCCAAAAAACTCCCGAAAACGTTTGCCAAAAATGAAAACCTTGCTATAATTCTTTCTTCGGCGCATTAGCTCAGCAGGTTAGAGCGACGGAATCATAATCCGCAGGTCCCCTGTTCGAATCAGGGATGCGCCACCAGAATACCCCTGTGAAATCAGGACATTAAAGCCACCCAATTGGGTGGCTTTTTTGTTTTCTGGGGCTGGGTGTCAACCAAGTGTCAACGCAGGATTGAATACGATGGTTGCGGATGCCGCAGCCCGGCTTGCCGGTATCGGTTGAGTGCCCGGGGTAGCGAACCCTTGACATACCACAGATCACACACAGTGTTTGTTGGGTTGCAGTGTGTTGTCTGCCTTGCAACTCTGGGCTCTGCCACGTGGCGAACGTGGGGCTTGGGGCAACGCCCGATTGGTGTCAGAAATAGGATGCAAGATTAAAGTTGCTTACAATGTCAGTCATCGATCAGCTATTACGATAAGGGGGATCAATGGAAATATTGGAAGCATATTGTGTGGAGCTGGGCAAAGTAGTTGATATCTACGATGCACAGAAAGCATATTTTGCTATGCCGGAAAATAACCGAAAGCGATTCACCTTCCGATGCTCCGATGATACTTGTCGAGCAGAAAAAAATCCGCTCGTATCAGGTGTCAACTATGATAAGTTGGTTGAAGATACTGAGAAATATCGTCAGATTCACTTTCGAGCTCCGACCGGGAATCCGCATCTCGAAACATGTGTCTGGGTGTGCGGGCATGCGCAGTGCCAAACTGGCAGCAGTGAAACCGATGGCAATCTGCATCCTCGGGTGAAGCGATCCAAATCTACCAATGTGATCGACATATTCCGCCCGAAAGCTTCTGACTCAACGGCTGATGTGCTATCTGGAGAACGGGTAACCAATTCTCCAGTAGACCATGAATCACCGAACGCAAAGCCTTCTTCGGGCAGTACTGGCCGTACACGCGATGGCTATACCAGTACATCACGCCTGGAACGTTTTATCGATTGCTGGGCGCAGTATGAGGGCGATGAGCTCAAGGAGCATCAGGTCGTCATTGAGGGGAAAACACTCAGCTATCGCCAAGCCGTTTTACGCCCAAACTGGATTACGGCGGATGAGAACGGTAGCCGGATCGTATACGGTGGCGCACGCGCCAAGCTTTGGCCTGAAGACGCGCCGAAGCGGCTATACATCAATTTCATGGACGAGTGTGAAAAGCTCGATGAAAACGAAGGCGGCCGTTCGCTTACGATCGATTTACCTCTGGCACGTATTCATGCTTATGGTGGAGGGGCTTTGCTGATGAAAAAGATCGAACAGGCCCAAGCCCCTGGTTATTATTTGAAAGTCTATTTTTGGGGGGGCATTAGTGCGCGTGATCAACGATCAGGTTACGTTGCTGAAATAGGAGCGCTTGACAACCTAGTGCTCAAGGCTATCGCAAGACAGCCTGATTCTTGAACTGTGCCGCTTTGTCTGGCCGTTGTGTATTCGAACCACCACTGATGCAGTCTTGCATTAAAAGGCTGCAACGAGGTGAATGTGGGCAACCAGTCCTCAAGACGCTAACGGGTTTAGAATTCTGGCCGAGTCTAAGTGATCTGGAGCAAGGTGCGCGTATCGCATAGTAGTCTTCAGATCTTGATGGCCTAAAATACGCTGCAATGTCAGAATGTTGCCGCCATTGATCATGAAATGACTGGCGAAGGTGTGGCGCAGCACATGGGTAAGTTGCCCCATTGGCAATTGGATCTTGGCCCGTTCAATGGCTTCTTTGAACGCACCAGTACAGCCAGTGAAAATTGCACTTATATGCCTGTGCTCGGCATGATGGGTAAAAATTTCGTCTTGAATTTCCTGGCTGATCGGCACGGCTCGCGCTTTGCCGGTCTTGGTGCGGGCGAATTGGATCAGTCGTTGCCGAACTTGCTGTGGTTGTAACCGCTCCGCTTCGCTCCAGCGAGCGCCTGTAGCGAGGCAAATCCGTGACACCAGATCTACATGTGGATTGATCGATTTCTTAAGTTCTACCAGTAACACTGTGATCTGTTCCTTGGTCAGATAGGACAACTCATTTTCCTGCACCTTAAACTGGCGTAAATCTTTCAGCGGATTGTCCCGTTTCCACACACCGAGCCGAATTAGCTCATTGAACATCGCTCGTATATACGCATGCTCACGGTTTACAGTGTTCAAGGAAATGCCTGTATCTAGGCGTTGTGCACGATAAACCGCAAAAGTTTGTGAGTTGAACTCACTGGCAACGGGATTTTTTAGCACAGAGATAACGGCTTTAATCCGCTTATAGGTATCCTCCGCCGCCCGCAGCTCTTTGCCGTGATGGTCAAACCAGATGGCAGCCAGTTCATCTAATCGCCGCAGGTCTTTCTTCTCCGGCATCCAGTCCGCTTGATTGTTGGCGTTCGATCTCACCCAAACTTCCCAATTCTTAGCCTCCGCTTGAGTGCGAAATGTCTTGCGCAGGCGTCTTGAGCCTCGTCCACCTGGCTGAATGTCTACCATCCATCCAGCTTCAGTTTTCTTTATCGCCATTTTCTAGATCTTCTGAAAATACCAAGTTGATTTCGTTGAAAAACTGGGTCTGTTTTTTTTTCCAGTTTTCAATCGAGTCACTGTTGGTAGGATCGACTTGAACAGTATTGTTATTAACAACACCCGTGATAATCCATTCTGCAAAGCACGGCTGTTGTTGGCATACGATTTTTAATATCTCTAATGATGGTTCCGCTTTTCCTAGGATTACAGAAGCCCAATCATCAGCGCTAACAACACCGTTGTATCTATCTGATAAATAAGAAAATAGCTGTGCCCCACGAGGAGCGGTCCATTCTTTGATGACCCATACCAATCTCCCAGATATGGTTTCGGTTTCATGCTTTGTGGGAGGAAACGTCAAAAAGGGGTACCCATCTTTTTTAGGTGGACGGACTCCTGTTCTGATCCAGTCCGCTTCTCTCGAATTCATACTTTCTACAAATTTCAGCATTTCTGCTGAGGCGTATTGCCGTCCATAGTACAAGTCCTTCCATCGTTGTGCAGGAAGCTCGCTATCTTTTTGTAATTGTGTGAATTTTCCTCGTGCTGAGTAATGGTCTTTTATCCATTCAATTAAGCGCTCTGATACCTCTTTGTTTCGGACTGTGGTTGCCATAAGGTTGCAATTCCCTTTTGAATGGTGGATACTTTGTCCACCATTTAGTCGAATTTAGTGGATAAATTGGATGATAACCCTTTTTGAGTTGAGGTGCTATGAACGCCAGAGCTGAGCAAAGCATTGGTATAGCAGTGCTAATGCCCTTGATGACGCCGGTTGCCTACGCCAAAGCTGTAGGGATCGAGTTCTCAGTGTTCCAGGCCCAGTGCAATCGTGGCTATTGGCCCACGATAAAAGTTGGTAAGCGCGTCTTTATCAACGTGGAGGCGATCCGAATTAAAGCTGCAGAACGAGCCGCTGAGTTTGCGTTATGAGTCACCTAACAATAGAAGCCTTTTACGTTGGCCGCACGTTGCCAATGACTTCTGTACGAGCCAAGCCGCTTTTACGCTGCGCCTGCCCGCAGCTGTGCGAGGACAGCCGCAGCATAAAAGCGGCTGGCCATTTCGCTACATCGGAGCCAGCAGCATGACGACCACGCATGCTTCCCCCCGTCCGGTAAAACGGGGGGAAAGTTCCCAACAGCAGCAAACACGAGTCGACTGGCTCAATGTCACGTTTTTGCCCAATGGAATCACTCAAGATGAAGTGATTTTTAAATTGACGCAGATTATGGGTCGTCCTGTATCCGGACTTGATGAGGGCAAGGGTCTCAGGGGCTACACAGGCTCAGTCAAGTTGTTTGCTCATGTTGGTTCACGTAAGCAGCCGATGGGCTTTCTTGGTTATGGCGGTGAGGCACAGCGTGGCACATGGATGCTCTCAATTCAGGGTGGTGGCTGCGCACTTATTGAGGCATGGGGCGCTATGCGCCGCTGGCTGGAGTCCCTTCAAGCAAAGATCACGCGCTTGGATTTGTGCATGGACTTCTTACAAGGCGAGTACACGGTAGACGATGCAGTTTCTTTATACAAATCAGGTCGTTTCAATTGTTCGGGTCGCGAGCCTTTGACGGACTGCGCTGGTGATTGGCTTAACGGCAAGTCGCGCACCTTGTATATCGGAAAAGCAAAGAACGGAAAGCTCTTACGAGTCTATGAAAAAGGCCATCAACTAGGGGATTCAGATAGTTCATGGGTTCGATATGAGGTGCAGTTTGGTAGCCGTGATCGTGTTATTCCGCTTGAGGCACTAACTGATCGAGACAAGTATTTCGCCGGGGCTTATCCCGCGTTGGCTGACCTACTCGATAACGAATGTGGTGCCGAAAAAATTCCCACGACGCGTACAGAAGGAGAGGTAACGCTGTCGCACCTGCTCACGCATTTGCGCCGTACATACGGCAAAGCAATCGACGCAATGAGTGCAACAGAAGGTTTTGAAATCGCAAGCCTAGTCGAGGAAGTCCGCGTAATTGGCGTGCCTCGGAGGCTCAATATCTCCGCACTTGCGAGCGGCCCCAACTGGTCAGGGGTTTGTGACCTTTCTAGACAGGAGAGAAAACATGTCAGTTGATCGTAAAGAAGTCTGCGGCTTTGAAATTACTGAAGGTGTAAGCAAGAAAAGTGGTGCTGCTTACAGCATTGGCACATTACATACGTTGACCAAGCTTGCGCCGCCAATGGGTGCCGACAACATCGCTACCGGTCACATGGGTGATCAGTACCGCGTAGACGCTGAGGTGTTGCGTCGTATCGCTCATCTTCCCACTCCTTTTTTTGCTGATGTGGTGACCGAAGACCTTATGCGCTTTGGCAAGCGCGAAACCATCGTTACGGACGTGCGTCCGGTCGAACCCGTTAAGAAGAACTCCTAAACCTCGCTCTCTCTATGACACGTATCTACCTCCAGTACTGCGACATCAGCATTGAAGCCGGAATGGATTGCCCTGTGCAGCAACGTCAGCAGATCGCCATCGAACGTGAAACGCTGGAAGCCGCAGACAACCCGATTCCGGCACTGAACGCTACCGATGTTGCTCAGATATTCAGCCTGGGGCTGTCGGTGGTGGTGCTGTTCTTCCTGCTGGGGCGCGGTGTTGGAATCGTATTGAATCTGATCCGCAGGGGTTAGGTAAATCCGACAGGCAGGCGGTTTCCTGCCCAATTCTCAAGAAAAGGAACTTCACATGAAGAAACTGAAATTCAACCTCAAGCCGGTTGCCGCTGCTGTGGGCGCTACCGCACTGACGCTGGCATCGGGGGCCGTCATGGCCCAAGAGGCCGGCAGCATCGACCTGACCGCGATCACGGGCGCGTTTAAGGCCTCGGACGTCATCACAGCGGTGTTGGCCGTGGCCGGTGTACTGGCTGCGGTCTACGCCACCGTGACCGCCGCCAAGATGGCGCTTCGCTTTATTCGTGGCGGTTGATCCGTCCGCAAAACTGACTCAGGCAGGGCTGGCCATCCTGCTTGATGCTCCACATCAGAACCAATCAATCATGATTTCACAACTTTGGTACCTCGTTATTTTTGCGTGGGGCATTGCGTGTGCCTGGGCGCTAATTACAGGATTGGAATAATGGCTTTATTGCGCGTATTTACAGTACTGATGGTGTTCTGCTTGGCAGTGCCTTTATCTGCATTTGCCCAGGCCCTTCCCAAGCCAGACCCGCAGCCAGAACGTGTTAACCGGGCTATCTCTGGTGTTTTGCAGCAAGGCATGCAACGCCGCGGATTTGCAGCTAACGATCATAGATTTATGAATACCGTTGCAAGATCAACTCCTGCATTGTCAGCTGTGGCGGGAACTACAGCGGTAGCCGTAACAGTAGGTACGGTAACTGCTCCCGCATGGGTGACAGTAGCGTTGGCTATAGGAGTCGGCTCAGTTGTCACATATGCAATTGATATAGGACTAAACGCTCTAGTCAATTGGCTATTTCGCGATGATGGCTTGATTGATCAGTACAGCGAGGCTGAAAAGCAAAAAGACCCATCAGCAGGTGTAGCGGCGGGTCTTCCTGCTTGGAGAATACAAATGCCGGTTGCTCGAGGTGTTACGAGAGAAGCATGGGGCGGTGACGGTCTAGCTCTAGCGCGTGAAGCTTTTGATAGTTGGTATAGGTTCAATGGTTCCACAAAGCCAGAGTTGGAGTGCAGGTTATCAAGTGATGGCAGGCAAGCCAGCTGCGGCGCTATGTCCGCTGTCTATGTTAATAAAGGCCCCTCTCAATCATGCGCCCAAGGAAGCTACTTGCTCGTAGGAGAAGGCTGCTTCGCATACAGCTTTCCAATAGAAAATGTTGTTGAAGATAAAACCGGAGTAACACCGCAAGAAGCCATTGATAATTTGCCTGAGGAAATTCTGGATGAAGAGTTAAATCCGGAAATTATTGCAGCACTGGCGAATCGGGCCTGGCAACAAGCGGCCACTGATCCTAATTATGATGGCCTACCTTTTCCGCAATCTAACCCTTTAACTGCTGCGGATGCGTTACCTTGGATTAAAGCGAATCCGGATCTTGCTCCTACTGTTAGGGATTTTGTTTCTCCAAATCCAACTACCAATAGCAGCAGTAATCCATGGTCTTTACCGGCAAATCCCACATCATCCACTCCTACGCCTGCGCAACCTAATCAGGACACTGTTAATCCTGGTGCAGGTAACCCTACAACAAATCTCGGGCCAGACCCAGGTATCGGTGCTCCAGCGCTAGAGGCTGTTCCTACTGCTCAGCAGATTGCACAGCCCATTCTGGACATGCTGCCTGATCTTCGCGGCTACAAGCCATCGTCACATGCAGGCGAATGCCCACGGCCATCCATCGAGCTATACGGTACACACGTGCTCGATGCCCATTGCATTCTGATCGACGACAACAAGGCTGTTATCCAGGCCGCGATGCTGCTGGCTTGGGCGCTGATCGCGTTGTTTATCGTCCTGTCCGCGTGAGATTGCCATGTTCGGAATTCTGCTCTCCGCGTTGAACAGCGTCCTGGCCTGGGTTTTCCGTTCCATCCTGGTCAAGTTCGTCCTGTTCTTCGCGCTGTACTTCATTACCTCGGAGTTCGTCGGTTTCATCGTGCAGTTGATGCCTGGAACCGGGGTCGTCGATGATGCATTGTCCGGCATCGGAGCCGCCACTTGGTACTTCCTGGACGTGTTCCAGATACAGGCTGGCATCGCAATGATGGTATCGGCCTACGCCACCCGTTTCATCATCCGGCGTATGCCGATTATTGGATAAGTCATGCCCATAAATGTTTACACCGGCCTGATGGGATCAGGCAAAAGCTATGAATGCGTATCCTCGGTCATTGTTCCTGCGGTCAAGGCTGGACGTCGCGTGGTCACAAACGTGGATGGCATCGATAGTGACGCGATTCGCGCCTACTGCCAAGATAAGTACGGTATCGAGCCAGAGCGCCTAGGATCAGTTGCGCATTGCAAGAACGAGGATGTGGGCAAAGCCGACTTCCTACCCTACGGCGAGAGTGTCGATACTTTTTGCCAGCCGGGCGATATCATTTGCATTGATGAGGCATGGCGATTCTGGGGGACGGACTGCAAGCTGCTGGCCGAACACAAGGTGTTCTTCCGTGAACATCGCCACTTCGTCCATCCAGATACCAAGGTGTGCTGCGACTTGGTGCTGATGGTGCAGGACATTTCCGATTTGCACCGCATCCTTAAGGTCGTGGTAGAGGTCACTTTCAAGACCACCAAAATCAAGACGCTAGGCATGAACAAGACCTACCGCGTCGAAATGTGGGAAGGCTACAAGCTCACGCAGAAAGGCCGTGTCGCCGTCGAAAACAAGCGGTATGACCCACAAATCTTCCCGCTCTACAGCAGCTACACCGGCGGCGCGGGTAAGGAGCTGCAAGTCGATGACCGTCAGAACGTTCTGAAAAGCCCCAAACTGTGGATTCTGGCCCTCCTGGTAATCGGCCTGTTCAGCGTCAGCGTGTACACATTGATAGGCTTCTTCGGCAGCAAGCCAGCAACTGACAATTCAGCCACATCAACGGGTTACGCCGACTCCAAGACAAATTCAGCGTTGTCCGCATCTGCACCGGCAATACGTGCTCAGCCCCGGCAAGCCATGTCTACGTCCTGGCGACTGGTCGGCACCATGCAGGCAGGCAAGACTGCTTACGCCGTCATTCAGTCCACTGATGGTCGTATGCGGCTTGAACATCCCTCCAACTTCCAGAACAGTGGTGCCGTCATGATCGGAGAGATTGATGGCGAACGTATCACTGTCTGGAGCGGCAGCAAACCCACCTCCAAAGGTTAATAAATGAAACTGCGTATCCTGGCATCTATTCTGTCTGTAGTCCTGGCAGGCACCGTTCAGGCCAAGGCGGTCAATCTCGACTTGCAAGGGGCAAGTATTTCCGAAGTCGTACAGCTTATTTATAGTGAGGCGACGACCACACCCTATGTCTTAGCTCCGGATGTGCTGGAAGATGAACGGCTGGTGTCATTCCGTTATAAGGACAACCAGGGCAAGTTCTCGCTATTTATGCAGTATTTTTTGGATAGTCTGGGTTACATGGTGGAACGCAAGTCTGGAGTGGACTTTGTGCGTAAGCGTGTAGAGGGTGAACCACCGATCCAAGCCGAGCACATCTATATCTACCAACCGCAGTACCGCGAAGTATCGTATCTTTCGCGCACATTGGCACCGCTGTTTAAGGGTTCATTCGTCACTAACCGCAGTGTGCGGGCCACGCCAGAAGTTAGCCCCAAGGGTGACGTACCAATCTTGTCGGCGGCATCGCTGATTGACCAGTCTTCCGATGTCCTGGTGTTCGCGGGAGCAGAGGAAGAAATCGAACGTCTACGTGTGCTACTGCCACAGGTGGACAGACGCATTGGCGAAGTCGCTGTACGTGGGCTGGTCTATGAAGTCAGCAACACAGACCGACAAGGGTCAGCCTTTGGCCTGCTAGCAAACCTGCTTGGTGGCCATGTAGGTATCGGCATTGGTTCTACGTCTACCAACCTGGGCAACTTCATCCAGATCAAAAACACCAGCCTGGATGCTGTTTACTCCATGCTGTCGAGCGACAGCCGCTTCAAGGTGGTTTCATCTCCTGCACTGCGCATCCAGTCTGGCTCACAGGGTGTTTTCTCGGTTGGCCAGGATGTGCCGGTCTTGGGTGCGTTGTCGTATCCACAAGGGGCTGGCCAAGCAGTGCAATCAGTGGAGTACCGCAGCTCAGGTGTGATCTTTGACATCCGGCCAATAGTAAAGGAGGGTATTATCGACTTGGATATCACACAGCAGCTGTCCAACTTCGTAAAGACCACCACAGGCGTTAATAATTCGCCTACGCTAACCAAGCGAGAACTGAAAACGAAGGTGGGGATGCAGAATGGTGATGTAATCGTGCTTGGCGGACTCACTGAAAGTAAGGACACAAACACCAGGGATGGGCTGAGTTTTCTTCCCAGGTTCTTGCACACGACAGGATACGAACAGTCGAGTAGTGAGATTTTGTTGGTGCTTCAAGTACAGCGTGTTCCTGATGAGTCTTAGCTAGTTATTTATTGGTCAGGAAGCTCATTATGAAGGATTTAAATGATGGCTGAAACTCCAGGCATAGAACGATGGGAAGTGGTTGTTGAGCCAGTAGATGATTCTTCTGAAGATGGAGTTATTACTTTACCGGCGGAACTTGTAGATCAACTTGCTGGAATGAAAGTACCTTCCACACTTGGGCCAGATCGAAGCATTATTTTGCATGTTTCCAAGGCGGTTAAATCTGGTTGATGGGGAGGGGAGCGGGTCGCGGAGCCGACTGTTTTTACTGTCAACAAAGCGTCAACAGCATAGGGAAATATAGCCTGGCTAATGCTACCTCTGATTGCCATAACTAATTGATTGCAAAGAAAAAGCTGTGTTACTGCTGCTTCATAAGACTGAATCATAATCCGCAGGTCCCCTGTTCGAATCAGGGATGCGCCACCAAGATATAAGCGGCTCACAGCAATGTGAGCCGCTTTTTCTTTGCCTTTGGATTCTGCTTGTGTTGCGCATCTGGCGTTGTACTAAGCTATCAACAATGGCGCTGCCTGAGAAAGGCAGCGCCATTGTTTTTTTACTGCGCGGCTTGCGAGGCCAGGTTCAGGTCGGCGGTTTGGTTCTTGAGCCGCTTTTTATAGAAGGGCAGCAGCAGGAACAGGGCCAGGAACCAGAAGGGGGTGGCCATCAGGCCGATCAAGGTTTCTTCTTCCTGGCTGAACAAGTACAAGGCGAAGCCGAAAAAGGCCAATGTGGCATAGCACATGGGGATGGCAAAAGGCATTTTGTAGCTTGATGCCGCATGGGCGTGCGGGCGAATCCGGCGGTATTTCAGGTAGGAAATAAGAATGACCGCCCAGACGAAGATGAAGCAGATGCTGGCTACGGTCGTCACGATCGTGAAGACCCGCATGACGTCGCCTTCCGCATAGAGCAGGAAGATGCTGCACAACAGCAGGGCGCAGGAATAGATCAGGCCGTTGCAAGGCGTGCCGCTGCGGGACAGCTTGCCGAAGGCCTTGGGGGCCAGCTTGTTCTTGGACAGGCCATACAGCATTCTGCCGGTCGAGAACATGCCGCTGTTGGCCGAGGACAGAGCGGACGTCAGCACCACGAAGTTGATGATGGCTGCTGCCGCACCGACACCGATGAGCAGAAACATATTCACGAAGGGGCTCTTGTTCGGAGCGACGACATCCCAAGGCGTCACCGTCATGATTGCGGTCAGCGCCAGCACGTAGAACACGATTACCCGGACCGGGATTTTATTGATGGCTTTGGGCAGCGTCTTGGCGGGGTCAGCGGTTTCGGCCGATGCTGTGCCGACCAGTTCGATGCCCACGAAGGCGAAGATCGCAATCTGGAAGGCGGCAAAGAAGCCGGTGATGCCGTTGGGGAACATGCCGCCCCTATCCCATAAATGAGTCAGGCTGGCGGTGTCGCCGGTCGGGCCGACGAACTTGGTGGCCAACAGATAGATGCCGACGGCGATCAATGCGACGATAGCGATGATCTTGACCAGGGCAAACCAGAACTCCAGTTCGCCGAACAGTTTTGCTGACAAGAGGTTGAAGGCCAGCAGGAACACGATGCAGGCAATGCCCGGCAGCCACAAGGGAACATCGGGCCACCAGAACTGGGTATAGCCGGTAATGGCGACAATATCCGCAATCCCGATCACGACCCAGCAGAACCAGTAGCTCCAGCCCATGAAATAACCCATGGTGGGGCCCAGTATGTCGGCCGAGAAATCAACGAATGACTTGTATTCCAGGTTATGCAGGAGCAATTCTCCCATTGCCCGCATGACGAAAAATAAAAAGAACCCGATGATCATGTAGGTAAACAAGACCGAGGGTCCGGCCAGGCTGATGGTGCGGCCTGATCCCATGAATAGCCCTGTACCGATAGCCCCTCCGATGGCGATCAGTTGCAGGTGCCGGTTTTTTAATGATCGCTGCAGTCCAGATGAGTGTTGCTGAGACACACTGTTCTCCTTGATTCTTTCGTTCAATTATTTGATTTTGACTGTGCTGCGAATAAAAATAGGTAATAACCATCCCTCGGGATGGCTTTTTCGGCCCCGATAAAAAATAGATTGACGAGCGCACGCAAACCCATTCCGTTGTGACGATATAAAGTCACAACAGATAAGAGGTGCGAATAGAAATTTAAGTAAGGTGGCGGGCCCGGCTGCCTTTACAGGCGCCAGGCGAAGTGACCATAGAAAAGCTCCGGACAGAAAGGTAAACAGAGGTCATATGGCCTCTGTACCCCCTCTGTCCGTTTACCTGAGAGCTTATCCATGTTTTAAGATGGTCCCCTTCGGTGGGCATTGGTATGCCTCTCTCCAGATTGTCGCAGGTTCAGGATTCTTTTGCCTGAGAGATTCCGGGGTCGTTGCTCCGTCGGCGCTTCATTGAATGAAGACTCTCACCTGAACCTAATTGACGCTGGTATTGTAGGAATAAAGAAAAAACTATTTCTACTAGCGTTAACCTGTACGAAGTTTAATGGCGCTGTTTTTATTCAGCGGTTTTCAGGCGCAGTCCCAGCCGGGCACCGGCCACAATGCCCGCCATGGCCACGAATGAGCTGTAGGCCAGGGTGGACAGTCCGGTCAGGCCCTGGCCGACGGTGCAGCCCAGGGCCAGGACTCCGCCTACGCCCATCAGTGCTCCGCCCAGCATGTAGCGGGCCATTTGCCGGGGGGATTCGAAGCCTTCCAGCCGGCATTGGCGACGCAGCAGGGCTGTCAAGCTGGAACCGGACAGCACGCCCAGCACGATCATAAGACCGATGCGCGGACTCATGCCGGTGGAGATCATGGCGTACTGGATAGTTTCGCCGACGGGGGCGACAAAGCTGAGCGATGTAACGGGCATGGGCTCGAAGGGATCGTCGCCCAGCCAGCCAGTGGTCAGCCAACCGGCGATGATCAGCAGGCCGATGAATACGCCGCCGGCCAGATCCTGCCAGCGTCGGCCATCCTGGCGTCGGGTGAGTGCGAAGGCGCTCAGGCCAAGGAGCAACGCCCCGGTGACGAGGGTTTTTATCAGGCCAGGCGTCAGGGTGGCGGAGGACAGCGTCAGACTGCTGTGCTGAGCCAGATAAATGCGCAAGGGGGCCAGCAAGCCGGTCAGTGTCATGTAGGCGGCAATGCCCAGGCACAGCAGCACCACGAAGGAGCGCAGATTGCCTTGTCCCAGCAAGACCAGGGCGCGTGCGCCGCAGCCGTTGGCCAGGCTCATGCCCAGACCGAACATCAGTCCGCCGACCGGCACCAGCAGCCACGAAAATGTGGCATTCAGGTACAGGGACTGGTTGATGTTCACCAGTCCCTGTGCGGCCAGCCATTGGGTGCCGATCAGTGCGACGGCCAGGGCCGCCGCGAAGCCGTGCAGCTTATAGCCGCTGCGTCCGGTCCAGATCTCTTTCAAGCCGCGATGGAGGCAAAAACCCGTGGCTTGGGCGCAGGCGCCGAACAGGGCGCCGATGGCCAGGCCGATCCAGAGTACGAGTTCAGTGTTTTCCATGCGAGTAAAAAGAGATGGATTCAGACAGACGGGTTCAGGCGCGGGTGCCCCAGATGTCGCGGGTGATGGCGTTGTACCAGGCCTCGCCGTACTGGGCTTCCAGCTTGCGGAACTGGGCGTCGGCCTCTTTGGGGCTGACGCCACCCGAGGCTTCGACCACTTTGCCGTCGGCGACCGTGTACAGGTGTCCGACGGAAATGCCGTAGTCCGGCGCGATCAGACTGTAGCAGGTATTGGTAAAGGACGCCTGTGCGGCGGGCTTGCCGTCCAGCGCGCTGACGATGGCGGCGGCGGCGACCTTGGCTTGCGTGTTGGCCACGAAACCGGATTTGGGCATGGGCGATGCGATGGTGGCGTCACCGACTACGTAGACGTCGGCCACCAGTTCGGATTCGAAGGTGTCCGGCTTGATCGGCACCCAGCCGCTGGCGTTGGTAACGCCGGCCTTTTCGGCGATCAGGCCTGCTTTCTGGGGCGGAATCACGTTCAGCACATCAGCTTTGTGGATTTCGCCGAATTCGGTTTCCACGCTCAGGTTCTGGGCGTCCACGCGCACGACTTTGCCGTCCTTGGACATGGGCACCCATTCGATCATGTCGCCGTAGTGTTTCTTCCAGCCGTCCTGGAACAGGCCTTGCTTGGAAAACGCGTCCTTGGCGTCCAGGATCAGGATCTTGGACTTGGGCTTGTTCTGCTTCAGGTAGTGCGCCACCATGCTGACCCGCTCATAGGGGCCGGGAGGGCAGCGGAAAGGGTTCTCGGGAGCGACCATCACGAAGGTGCCGCCGTCGCGCATGCCGTCCAGCTGGCTTTTGAGCAGTCGGGTCTGGTCGCCCGCTTTCCAGGCGTGGGGGGCTCGCTGTGCGGCGGCTTCGTCGTAGCCTTCCAGTGCGCCCCAGCGGAAATCGATGCCGGGCGACAGCAGCAGCTTGTCGTAAGGCAGCACCTGTCCTTTGGACAGGGTGACTTTTTTGCCGCTGGTGTCCACGGCGGTGGCCAGGTCGTGCACGACATTCACGCCGATGGCTTTCAGGTCATCGAAGGTATGGCCTTGCTGTTCGAACGTACGCAGACCCGCCAGATACAGATTAGTAAATGGGCAGGTATAGAAGGTGGTGACGGGTTCGACCAGTGTGACCTGGATGGCGGGGTTGCGGCGCTTGATGTAGCGGGCCGCCGTGGCGCCGCCGAAGCCGCCGCCGATGATGACGACCTGGGCCGTTGCGCCGCGCGCATAGACGGGTACGGACAGCAGCGCGGCGCCGGCGAGGGCGGTGTGGCCGACGCGGCTCAGCCATTGGCGGCGAGAATTGTTTGCAGGAGATTTCATGTTAGCGGCCTTCCGTACCCGAGTTGTTCTTGACATCGATCTGCGAGAAATGACGCGCCAGCGCGGCCAGTTCTTCGTCTTTGAAGCCCTTGATCAGGCGGTTCATGATCGTGGTGCCGGGCGGCGGGGTATCGGCCTGGAACGCCCGTAGCTGAGCCAGCAGTGTGGATTCGGGGCGACCGGCGATGGTCGGGATCAGGGTAGCGGATTGCCCATCTGTGCCGTGGCAGTTGGCACAGGAGCCAGCGGCGACCGTCACATCGAAGGTGGATTGGGCGACCGAGACTGAGGGCAGGCCGGCGCAGGCCGCCAAGAAGGCGGCGGCGACCAGACGGGCGCCTGAGCGGAAAGTGCGCATATCTTTATTTATCTCCGTTT
Source organism: Pseudomonadota bacterium (assembly GCA_023439305.1). Taxonomy (GTDB): domain Bacteria; phylum Pseudomonadota; class Gammaproteobacteria; order Burkholderiales; family Burkholderiaceae_B; genus Alcaligenes. Next base: position 193,147 of record JAEXOO010000035.1, on the reverse strand, counting down.
GCAACGGTTTGTATGAAGAAGGGGCAAGCTTAGCACTCTCGATACACCCGAATTCCATGTGTATATAAGTGTGGGTTATGAGCCTTTGCCTGCCTTATGCACGCTTGCTTTCTGCGCAATGCCGGACAATGCGTCAGGCCAGCGTCAATGCGGTTTCGCTGGTGATGACGGCCCCCTTGTCGTCGGTCCAGCTCATTTGCAGGGCACCCGGGCGGCGCGCCACAAAGGTGAACTCGATGTAGGGGTTTTGAGACACGGCGGTTTCGGGCTGCCAGGTGAACAGCAGTTCGCCGTCCAACCTGGCCGTGAATTCGTGCACGATGTTGCGCGGGATTTCCTTGCCGTCGGCGCCCAGGCGCAAGCCACTTTCCATGCGGTGTTCGATCAGGGCGCGGACACGGACGATTTCATCGGCTTTTGGGGTGGCGTTGCTGACCCAGATACGGGGTTTGCTCATGATGGTGAACCTTGAATTACATGCCGCAGCCGCCGGCGGTCACGGTGATGTGATGGCGGGCGCTGAGCACTTGCCCGTCGCTCATGCGCGCCAGGGCTCGAATGGATTGAGTTTCGATCAGGCGCAGCCGCACTGCGACTTCCGTGGTGCCGGCCAGCGGCGTGAAGTTGAAGCGGCAGGCCAGCGGGTGGGGATTGCCTTCGGCCAGAATGATCAGCTCCTGGCAATACCGCTGCGGCGTGACTGGCCCGTCCAGCACCACTTTGACCGGCACCGACGAGGGGTTGTCGCCCAGAACGGGCATGTCCAGCTTCAGGCCTTGCTCCACTGGGCTCGCGCCTTTCAGGAATTCGTCCACGATGGCCTGGACCTGCGCGGCGGTGGCTGGCTTGAGCAATTGCTGGAAGGCGGGCTGTGCATTCAGCGCTCCGATCGGCAGCCAGGATGCGCCCAGTCCGGCCGCCGTGCCCAGAATCAGCTGGCGACGGCGGGCAAAGCGCGGGGGAATATTAGAGAAAGTCATTGAAACGGCTCTTGATCCATTGGAAGTCTTCTTGCACAAGGTCGCTGGTGCGCACGTCCATGTCGATCTGGGTCTGCAGGACTTTTCCGTTCGGATCCAGCTCGTATTCGAACTTGACCGAGATTTCTTCTTGGGGATCGCCGTTGACCATCATGTAGCACAGGTTGTCGGGCAGCACGGGTACGACCTCCTTGCCCGCGACCCGCTCGGCGATGTTGCGCGCGACGATCTTGCCGATGGCGTGCGCAACGTGCGCGCTCTTGGGGTAATGGCCGAACTGATCGGATATAAAGCCCATGGCATCACCCACAATGTAGACATTGTCGTCTTGGCGTGCGGTGAAAAAGCGCGGGTCCATATCGGCCCAGCCGGTGGGCTTGCCGTCCGGACCCTTGCCGATCAGGTCGGCATACCAGACCATGTCGGCGGCTTGGTGCGGGGGCATCAGAACGGCATCGTCGAAGTCGAAATCGCCCGCGGCTGTCTTGATCCGTTTGTTGAAGGGATCGACTTCGCGCACGACGGCGTTGGGTACATGGGTGATGATGTCCGGATAGAGCTCTTCAAAGGCGGCGCGGTAGCCTTCCCCGATAGGGGCGATCTTGGGCTTTGGATCCAGGATGATGATCTTGCCGGGAATCTTGTGGCGCTTGATGTGCCAGGCCATCAGGCAGGCGCGCTCGTAGGGCGAGGGCGGGCAGCGATGCGGCGGGGGCGGCAAGGTCATGACGATGGTGCCGCCCTTGAAGGCCTTGAGCTTGTTCTTGAGGGCGAACATTTCCGCATTCGGCACATAGGCGTTGGGGAAATGCTGGCGCGTGTATTCCGCGGCTTGCCGATCGTTGCCGAACCAGGCGTCGTAGGCATTGCGTATGCCCCCGGACAGGATCAGGTAGTCGTAATCGATCGCGCCCTGCGTGGTGCGCACGACTTTCTTGTCGCGCTCGAAGGCCGTGACCTCGGTATTGACCAGGGTGTAGCCGTACTTGATCGAGGGCGCCAACATGTCGTGATTGAGGAAATCGGTATTGACGATGTCGATCAGCCACTTATTGCTCATGGGGCCCGACCAGAAGGTGGGATTGCGCTCCAGCAGTACTACGTCGGCGCCGGGTATCAGTTCGGCCAGGTAGCGGGCGGCGGTCATGCCACCCCAGCCACCACCGCAGATGACGATGCGCGGGCCTTTGCTGCGGCGCGGCAGCAGCTGCGTCGTGCTTTGGATAATGGCGGGGGCTGCCAGACCGGCGGCGGGCAGCACCAAGGACCCAAGCGCAGCAGCCGGGGCGGTCAGCATGAAATTTCGACGATTCATTTGTTTCGCTCCTCGTGGACATGACATGACACACGTAAATCAGGCTGATCAAACCCGGAATGCGGGTCAGTATAACGAAACCTGCCAGGGCTGCGGCCCGGGCCTTGGATAAATAGCGCCTCAAGGTAGAATTTTGGCCGTGAGGTCACGACGACTGTTTTCTTTGGGAAGTCCGGCATGACAAGACTGTTTTTAGTGTTTCAGGCCTTGCGCCGTTCCTTGTCGGGCATGGGGCTTTTGTTGGGCACTTTGTTTTTTGCGGCCGCCTTGACTCCCAGCCTGGCCCCGCGCAGCGTGGTCATGCAAGGCGTCTTGTGCGGGGTGGCGTTCAGTTGTGGTTATGGTCTGGGCTATCTGCTTCGCCGCCTGTGGTGTTATCTGGAACTGCCCGAACCGGGAGCCGTGCTGCGCCGTCGCACCTTGCTGTTTATTGGACTGCTTTGTATGGCGGCTGCTATCGCGGCGTTGGTCTTGTCGGTCGGATGGCAGAATTCGATTCATGCTGTGATGCGCATGGAGCCCTTGGACAGTGCTTATCCCGTGCGTGTCTCGGCGCTGGCCTTGCTTAGTTTCCTGGTCTTTTTGCTCTTGACGCGGGGCGCGCTCTGGCTGGGCGGTCGAATCGTGGCGGGCGTGCGCCGCTACCTCCCGCGCAAGGTGGGTACGGTTCTGGGCATAGGCGTGACGGCAGCGCTGCTCTGGACCCTGGTCAATGGCGTGCTGGTGCAGGCGGTCTTCACGCTGGCGGATCGCTCTTTTCAGGAATACGACGCCCTGATCGAACCTGAACGGCCTCAGCCCTTGCAACCCGGCAAGACGGGTGCTCCCGGGTCTTTGCTGGCCTGGAAGGATCTGGGCCGGGCGGGGCGGGAATTCATCGCCTCGGCTCCCGGTGCCGAGGCGATACAAGCCTTGACGGGGCGGGATGCACTGGAACCCGTGCGTGTCTACGCAGGTTTGAACGTGGGACAGTCTGTGCAGGATAGAGCCAAGCGGGCCTTGGCGGAATTGATCCGACAGGGCGGTTTTCAGCGCGAAGTCCTGGTCATCATCACCCCGACAGGCACGGGCTGGGTAGATCCGGCTGCGATGGATGGGCTGGAATACCTGCATGACGGGAATGTGGCCAGCGTGGCCATGCAGTATTCCTATCTGAACAGCCCGCTGTCGCTGTTGTTCCAGGCGGACATGGGCGCGGCGTCCGCGCGTGCGTTGTTCATTGAGGTCTACGGATACTGGAAGCAGTTGCCCCGGCAGGAGCGGCCCCGTCTGTATTTGCATGGCTTGAGCCTGGGAGCCATGAACTCGGAAAAATCACTGCTGCTGTTCGAGATGCTGGAAGATCCCATTCATGGCGCGCTCTGGAGTGGACCGCCGTTCATGAGCGCCGATTGGCGGCAGATCACGCAGGACAGGAACGACGGCAGCCCGGCCTGGCTGCCGGTTTTCGGGGACGGCGCCTATGTGCGCTTCCTGAATCAGGACGGCGCTGCGCCGGCCGCTTACGCGGATTGGGGGCCGCTGCGTATTGTCTATTTGCAATACGCCAGTGACGCTGTGGTCTTTTTTGAGCAACGCGCCTTGTACCGCCAGCCGGAATGGCTGGATGCACCACGTGGTCCAGATGTGTCGCCGCAGTTTCGCTGGTACCCGGTCGTGACCTTTCTGCAATTGGCCCTGGACATGAGCCTGTCCATGGGCGCGCCGCTCGGTTATGGGCACGTGTATGCGCCGGAAGACTATATTGATGCCTGGCTTGAAGTAGCGCCCGGCCGTGCCTGGTCAGATGATGAGGTGGCTGTATTGAAGCGGCACCTGCGCCGTCAGATGCAGGAGAAGGGCGGCCAGGAGGATCTGCGAGGCGGCTAGTTCAAGTTAGCGGCGTCAGCGTATGCAGGTCCAGCAGCGTGAAGTGGCCGCCGTCGCGCCAGCCGCCGGTGTCGATGAAGTAGACATTGCCCAGTTGCAGCATTTTGCGGGTAGTGCGGTGGCCGTGGATCAGGGCGCGCAGGTTGCGCACGGGTTTAGCGTAGCGCGCTTCGAAGCGATCGATGGACCATAGACAGACGTATTCGTCGTTGGCATCGAAGCCGGGCGCGTGGATGGCGCTCCAGTCGTCGTAGGGGAAGTCGGCATGCACAATGCCCACCAAGCCCTGGGGCGTATCCACTTCCATGGCCAGAGGCAGCGCCTGCAGGCGTTGGGCGATACGCTGTTGTTCGTCGGGGGAGCAGTCATCCAGCCACAGGCCGCCGTGGATGCGATGGTCGCACTCCTGGAGAGGTTTGCCGGCGGCGCGCCGCCAGGTCATCAACTCGTGGTTGCCACAGATGGCATGGAACCAAGGCAGGTCCAGCCATTGCAGCGCCTGCCTGGATTCGGGACCGCGATCGACCAGGTCGCCTACTGAAAACAGCCTGTCCCGGGACGGATCGAAGCGGATGGCCGCCAGGGCGGCCTGGAGCTTGCTGAAGCAGCCATGCACATCGCCCACGGCGATGTCTCGTCCCAGGGTGTTCAGGCTGAAGTGGGGTATGTGCATCAGGGAGTCCAGACTGGATAAAGCGCTGGGCCTCACGGTACTCAGTGCCCAGGTCTGAGTCAAGAATGGCCGGCCCCGAATAGGGTGATGGGAACCTGCCCGCGGCGACCGGTATGGTCTAAAATTCACCCATTCCTTATATCTTCTGTTTCTGAATCCCGAGGTTTTCATGTCTGACAACAGCACTCCCGTCGATCCCGACGGCTTGCTTGAGTATTCGGTGGTCTATACCGACCGCGCCCTGAACCACATGTCCAAGACCTTTCAGGAGGTGATGCGCGAGATCTCCCGCACCCTCAAGCAGGTTTATCAGGCGCATTCCGCCATTGTGGTGCCGGGCAGCGGCTCATTCGGCATGGAAGCGGTAGCGCGCCAGTTCGCGACGGACCGCAAATGCATGGTGATCCGCAACGGCTGGTTCAGTTATCGCTGGACGCAGATCTTCGACATGGGCTCGATCCCGGCCAGCACCACGGTGCTGAAGGCCCGTCCCATCCAGGAAGGCAGTCAGGCCGCGTTTGCGCCTGCGCCCCTAGACGAGGTGCTGGCCGCCATTCAGGCTGAAAAACCGGCCCTGGTCTTTGCGCCGCACGTGGAAACAGCGTCGGGCATCATGTTGACTGACGACTACATGCGCCAGGTGGCCGATGCCGTACATGCCGTCGGCGGTTTGTTCGTATTGGACTGCATTGCCTCGGGCACCGTGTGGGTAGACATGAAGTCCGTGGGGGTGGATGTGCTGATCAGCGCGCCGCAGAAGGGCTGGACGGGGTCGGCCTGCTGCGGCCTGGTCATGCTCAGCGAGCGTGCCCGCCAGCATATCGACAGCACCACCAGCACCAGTTTTGCCTGCGATCTGCGCAAGTGGCTGCAGATCATGGAAACCTACGAGAACGGCAGCCATGCCTATCACGCCACCTTGCCTACGGATTCCCTGAAGATCCTGCAGCAAGCTATGGCGGAGACCGAAAGCATCGGTTTCGATGTAATCCGTACGCGCCAGCTGGAACTGGGTCGCCGCGTGCGCGCTTTGTTGGCCGACCATGGTTTCCGCAGCGTGGCAGCACCGGGATTCGAAGCGCCGGGCGTGGTGGTGTGCTACACCACGGACGACGGCATTCATTCGTCCGCCAAGTTTGCCCAGGCCGGCTTGCAGGCGGCTTCGGGCGTGCCGCTGATGTGCGATGAACCGGCGGATTTCAAGACCTTTCGCATCGGTCTGTTCGGGTTGGACAAACTCAATAACCTGGATCGCACGGTGGAACGTCTGGAAAAAGCCTTAGCTGTGATTCAGGAATAAAGAAACTCCGGCTACCAGCATTTCTCCAGGATGGCCGCTGTCGTGGCGCTGAACAAAGAGGCCCAGCGGTTCAGGATCAAGCCACAGACATTGGTCACGTGCGCTGCGCTGTCTATGTCGCAGGGGTAATCCAGAGGATGCTGGTCGTTCAAGGCTTTGGGGACGCCGACATCGCCGTAGCCATCCGAGGCTTGCGCCCCAAAGGCGGCTTGGCCTGCGTTGTACAGATTGGTCTTTGCCTCTTCGTGGAAATTTTTTATTGCAGTCTGTTTGTCCGAGTATTTTTTTTTGCTTTGTTCCAGAATCTGGGGAATGGTGATCATTAAGATCTGTGATCGTAATTCCTGCAATTGGTATGAGCTGTAGTTGCGCAGCTGTGGCTCGAGAAAAGCCAGGCTTTCTTTGCATTGAGCCTGCTTGATAGCGGATTCCGGCACGGGTAGTGGGGGGATAGGTCTATGCATGCTTCCGTCATCGACGTGTCCGCTCTGCGTATTTCCGGGTTGGCTTGTGTTTCCTGTGCCATAGTCGCGCCAGCCAGGTTCCTTACCTTTCAGCTTGCGGGATGCCTCTTTTAACGTGCGAGCTTCGGAATGTTTCTGTCGACTGCTCAAGCCGGCAGAGGCGACTTCCAGGGCCATGGAGCTCAATGCTTGAACGGTGTTTTCCGGCCCCAGGCCCTTGAGCGCATCCAGATTGACCTCGGTGATCTGCGCCTGAGTCAAGGCGCTTTTGGCTTGCTGCGCCTGGCCTTTGATACGCTGCTGGTGCAGCGCAAGCGCCCATTGCTTGATGGATTCGCTGTTGCCTGCTGCCGGCAGTCCGGCCTGCCCGGCGATGTCTTGCCCTTGCTTCAGGCAAGGCGGGGGCAGGGCGCGGTACTGCTGTATGAGTTCATGGCCGGCGTCCAGGCTGGCCAGCAAACCAAGCTCTTGCAGCCTCGCCGTGCATTCGTTCGCTGACGCTTGCGCCGCCATTCCAAAGACAAGCATGGCTGCCGCGCGGGCAATCATGTCTTGGCCAGCTTGAGATAGATGGCTTTCAATTGGGCCTGGATTTCCTGTTGGGTGTCGCCGCTGATTTTTTCGTTCAAGCCGTCAATGCTCACTTCCAGCACTTTGTCGCGCATCTGAACCCCCGGACTCAGTTCCGTCAGCAAGGCCTGCCCGAGGACGGCCTGACGTTCGGAAAAATAGCGCTCGTTGGCAATGGTTTGCTGAGTCAAAGAAGAAGGATCAAATCCTCCCGCTCCGCCGAACAGGCCCGAGCTGAAGCCGCTCAACAGCACGGCGCCTACGTTCAGCCACCCCAGCGCTTGTGATTTTTCATACTTGTTGGCCAGTAGCACGCGGCTGCGGCGAAAGGACTGACCGTATTTGCCGGCCAGAATGCCGTCGGCAATAGCGCTGTTTTCGGCGGCCAGCCATTCATTTTCCGTACGCAGGATTTTGTGCAGCAGAGCGATATTTTGCTGGTCAGCGGGCAGAAGCGAGTCTGCGTTCATGCGTTGAGCCAGGGCGGTATCGTAGCCGGACACGTAATGGACGAAGGATGCTTGAAAAGCCTTGTCCAGATCCAGCCGACCCAGCAAGGCGGTGGCTGTGCGAGCGATCCAGTCGGAGGTCGCGTTGTCGATACGGTCGGCCGAGAAGACGGCGTCATCCTGGATGCCGGCTTTCAGATAGTCTATTTTGTTTTTCTCCCACAGGCTGGTCAGGGCCAGCACCTGGCCGTCTGCGAGCAGGGCCTGCTTCTGTTTAGGGTAGTCGGTTAACTCGATTTTGTTGCCGGCAAAGTAATTCAACGGCGCAAAGCCGGGACTCTGACGGGCATCGGCCTTCGTGCAATCGACGGCGGCCGGAACGAATTTATGGTGCGGAGCGGAAACCAGCAGATTGCCGCAGGCGGGCAGGTTCAAGCTGCCAGCGGTGCGGATATTAACCGTCGGCATGTAGCCGGAGCCGATGGCATCCATGACCGAGTCAGGAAAATCGTAGAGCTCGATGACCATGACGCTGGGTGACGTGTCCGCCAGCAGCGGCATGCTGACAAACTGCCCGCCTTTACTTTCGACGCGCATCGGTTCCAGTCGTATGCGGTCTGCGGGCAGGTAGCGCGCCAGAATCGCCTTCAGCTCGGCAGAGTAATAAGTGGACTGCTCGAACAGCAAGGGAGCGAACTCTTCGGTAAAGCTTGGATGTCCGCAGCTTCCCATTATGTGACCGTTGTAGTTGTTATAGCCACAGACGTAATTATCCTGGAGCATCATTTTGGCGGCATCCGTGGCCAGCATGGGAAATTGTATGCTGATCACCGCGCCCTCCGGAAGCGCGACCTGGCCGGCGCTGACCTTCGGGTTCAGGGCCTCGGGCAGGTTGGCGACATGGGTTGCGCAGCCGGTGAGGCTGGCGATCAGAAAGGCAGTGCTGCACGCGCGCAGCGCCAAGGTGGCAATGGTCATGGTTCCGTTCCCCGCAATGGTTGTTATGGCATCTGCAGCGCCGATGCATGGGCGGCGCCAGGCAAGAATTGTGCGCAGATCATAGCCATGGGGCGGCGGCCATTCGTATCCCCCAAATGGGGTATACCCCTGCTGTCAGGGACGGGGTGATGTGGTGTTCAGCTCTCCCATTGCAAAGGCCAGGTTCACCGAGCCGACCAGCCCGGCGGCGTGCGCTGCGCTTTGGGCTTCCTGGGCGCCCAGCAGGCCGCTGTGGGCTTCGGTCAGCAGCGTCATGCCGGTCAGCCCCTCTTGGTAGGATTCCAGCGCACCGTCATAGGTGATCTGCGCGGCGTCCACCAGGGCCTTGGCGGCCTGGTGGGATTCCAGTGCGGCCCGCAGGGCGTCGGCGGCGATCACCATTTGCTTGTAGGCGTCCTGCTCGGTCTTGTTGACCCGCTCGCGGGCGGTATCCGCCCGCAATTGGGCTTCGCGCGTCTGCTTGGTGCGCAAGCCCGCGTCATACAGGGGAATGGAGAGCGCCAGCACGGCGCCGCTGGATGACGCCTGCGGGCTGATCTCGGGCAGATTGCCTACACTGAGCGAACCCAGCCGCTTAGAGATGAAGCCCATCAAGGCCAGCTTGGGCATGAAGCTGGCCTGGGCGGACTCCACCCCGGCCAGACTGGCCTGGTGAGCAGCCTGCAGAGCCTGCACGTCGGGGCGCTGGACAATCGCGCGCTTCAGTGAGTCGTTGCCGGGTATGTCCAGTTCCTGCGGCAAGGGGCGGTCGGCGCTGTCGGCGACCCGCAGACGGGTGTCGGGCGACAGTCCCACCGCGCCCAACAGAGTCTGGTAGGACTGGCGGGCCAAGGTGCCGGCATTGACGTGATGCAAGCGCGCCTGCGCTTTCAGTTGGCGCGCCTGGGCGACCTCGATGCGTGTGCCCAGGCCGTTGCGCTCGCGCTCCAGGGCGATGTCTTCGATCAAGGCCGCATTTTTCAGGCCCTGCGCCGCGATCTGTTCGCGCCGCCGCGTCGAGTTGTAATTGAAGTAGCTGACGGACACGTCCGCGATGACGGCCTGGTGCACGCCGTTGAAGGTGATGCGGCTGGCCAGGGCCAATTTATCGGCGGCCTCTTGAAGGGCGGCGCGCTTGCCGAAGTCGAACAGCAGCCATTTCAGTGTCAGCGCGGGGACGGCCCCGCTCAGGTGAGTGTCGTAATCCAGTTCAAGGTCATGTCCAAGTATGCGTACGCCGTCGCTGCGGTCGCTGCGCACGTAGCCGCCGACAATGTTTGCGGAAATCAGCGGCAGATAGGCGCTTTGCACCATGCCGGCGGCCTGCGCAGCCTGCTGGGCGTCACCCCAGGCGATACGGGTGCTGGGGTTCAGGCGCTGCGCCAGGTCGATCAATTCAGGCAGCGTGTAGTCGTGGCCGGGCCGGATGTCGGGCGTGTCCACGGACGGCTCTGTCGTCTTGATGTTGTGCAGCGCCGTCAACTGGGGCGGCTCGGGCGCGTCAGATCCCGCGCCTGGCGCAGGCGGCAAGGCCTGTGGCGCAGCGCAGGCAGTCAGGATCAAGGCGGTCGCCCAGGCCGGAGACAAACGCAAGAAAGGCAAGCAGAAGGTGTGCATAGATTTAGGAAGCAGGGCCCGCGTGATGCATCAGCAGGCTGGCGGCATATTGCTGGCCGCCTTCCAGCACCAGCTGGACTGCCATGCAGACAAGCAGAAAACCCATGATGCGGGAGATGGCATCGACGCCGTTGTGGCCGATGAGTTTGACGATGCTCAGCGAGGACCGCAGGCAAACGAAAAAAAGCAGGCCGATCAGCAGAGCCAGAATGACGGGTACGGACCAGAGCACCCATTCGGCATAGTGATCGCGCATGCCCTCCATCTTGGATGAGGCGCTGATGACCAGGGCCATGGTGCCGGGACCCACCGTGGATGGCAGGGTCAGGGGCACAAAGGCGATGTTGTTGTTGGCAGCATTGTTCTGATCAGCCGCCTGGGAAACGACGTCGCTGACCGCCGGCGGAAACAGCATGCGAAAGCCGATATAGGCCACGATCAGTCCGCCAGCGATGCGCATATCCACCACCGATATTCCCAGAGCCGATGTGATCCACAGGCCGGCGTAATACGTCACCAGCAGCGCGGCGATTACATACAGCGTAGCCTGGCGCAGTTGCTGCTGTTTCTGCTGTGCGGTCAGTGATTCGCCCAGAGACAGGTACAGCACCATGGAGGTCAGGGGATTGGCCAGTGGCAGCAGGAAAGCCAGCCCCAGGCCGGTAAGCTTGAATAACTGCATCAGTTCGGTTTGCATGGGCGCTCCGTGATGGGTCGTGAGATCAGGCAGGAAGGGTGTTTTTGTAGATCTTGCCGTCCTTGATGATCATGGCCAGGCCTTGTTCGGGCTGATCCAGGAAGTCCAGGCTTTGCTCGGGTTCGCCGTTGATCAGCAGCAGGTCCGCCAGCGCTCCTGGCTTGATCACGCCCAGTTCGCCGTCGTAGGGATTGCGCATGCCCGACATCTGCAGCAGCCGGCCGTTGTCGCCGGTGGCCATTTTCAGCACGGTCAGGGGGGCGTAGAAACGCGTCAGCTTGGACAGCATGCGACCCTGATGGGGCAGGTGCTGCGGGGTGAACAGAATATCCGTGCCCCAGGCGGTCTGGATGCGGTGCTTTTGCGCCAGTTCGTAGGCGCGCACGGTACCGATGGCCACTTGCTGCTGTTTGGCCTTGCTGCGCGGATCGCGCTGCGTGTTGGCGTCTTCGTCGCCCAGAAAAGGCTGCAGGCTCCACCAGACGCCTTCGCCGGCCATGATGCGCGCGGTTTCCTCATCGGCGAGCTGGCCGTGTTCGATGGACTTCACGCCTGCTTTGACGGCGCGCTGAATGCCTTGGGCGCAGTAGACATGCACCATGACATAGGTGCCCCAGTCACTGGCGGCGCCCACGGCGGCGCGCAGTTCGGCGTCGCTGAATTGCAGGCCTTCCAGCGGGTCGTACAGCGAGGTGACGCCGCCGCCGGCCATCAGCTTGATCTGGCTGGCGCCCAGCATCAGCTGCTCGCGCGTGCGGCGCAGCACTTGATCGGCGCCGTCGGCGATGCAGGTGACGCCGGCGCGTTCGGTATGGCTCAGTTCGCCGTCGGCACGCGGCACTTCATAGCGCATGCGAAAGTCGGCATGACCGCCGGTTTGCGCAATCATGGCGCCGCTGGGGTAGATGCGCGGGCCATGCAGCAGGCCCATGTCTATGCCGCGCTTGAGCGAAAAGCTGGGCCCGCCCGCATCGCGCACGGTGGTGAAGCCGCGCAGCAAGGTGCGTTCGGCTTCTTTGCCGGCGATCAGGTGCAGGTCGGCGGGGTCCGCCATCATGGCCGTCATCTGGTCCACGGCACACAGCAGACTGTGCCAATGGGCGTCGATCAAGCCGGGCATCAGCACCTTGTTCTGGCAGTCCAGAGTGGCGGCGTCGGCAGGGATCTGGGCGCTGTTCAGCACAGCGGTGATGCGGCCTTGGTCGATTTGCACCGCCATGCCGGCTTGAAGCTGGGTCGTGATGCCGTCGAACAGGCGCAGGTTCGTCAGTATCAGCTTGGGGGCCAGGGGCAGCGGCTTTTGCTCGAGCGCATTATCGGACTGGAAGGCAGCGGGAGCCGATGGGGCCGATGCCGGCGCGGCGGCGGCATCCAGGCGTCGATGAATCAGGGGAATGGCCGGATGGGCGCAGACGCAAGCGGGCAGCCCTTGGCGATAGGCCTGGCGTTGCTGGCGCAGGGCGCGGGACTGGCCGAAGTAGGAATGGGTTTGCATGGCATCCTTTATGGATAACAGAGGGCAGCGTTATGACATGCGCACTTTGATCAAGTCCAGCAGGCGGACCTTCTCTCGAGCGATCTCGTCGGATATCTGATGATTGCGCGCCAGCCCGTAGACGGCGTTGCGGGCCGCGGCGATGGCCTGGATCTGCATGTTTTTTTCCAGTATCTGTTCGGCCTGGTCCTGCGCGGCATCGCCGTCCGTCGTGCCCTGATTCAGGCTGGACAGCACCCGGTTGGCCAACGCGGCATAACGTTCGCTGGGCGCATCGGGATGACGGGTGACCAGCTCGTTGAGCGCATGGGCCACGGTCTGCACGCAGGCCTGGCGTACGGCCTGATCGGCCAGTTCTTCTTGAAGCTGGCGGCGGCGCAAAGTGGGAAAGGCGACGTTTTTCATCAAGGGGGGCAAGCTCAGGCTGGCGATCAACAGGGACACGATGATAACCACCGAGGCCAGGAAAATGGCCAGATCCCGAGCGGGAAAGGGGCTGCCGTCGGGCAGGCTCAGCGGCAGCGTCATGACGCCGGCCAGGGTGACTGCGCCACGTACGCCCGCTACCGACAGCACCAGCACCAGGCGCGGATTGGCTTGTTCGGTTTCGTGGCGCAGGCCCAGCAGCGAGAGGGCGCGCCGCAGCCACAAATACCCGTACACGCACAGAAAGCGCAGCAGCACCAAGGTCACGCAGACGGCCACGGCATAGACCAGCAGCCACGCGGGATTGTGATGGCCGGTTTCCTGCACAACCTGCACAGCGCCGCGGAAAATGGCGGGCAACTGTTCGCCCAGCAGAACGAACATCATGCCGTTCAGGCTCAGTTGCACGGTGTCCCAGACAGCTTTGCGCTGGGTTCGCGTGGCGGCCAGCGCGTTGCCCGACAGTTCGGCATAGCTCATGGTGACGCCGGCGGCCACTGCGGCCAGAATGCCGGAGGCTTCCAGTTGTTCGGCAATAAAATAAGCGGCAAAGGGCAGGAGCAGGCTGAACAGGATTTCGAGGCCGGGCTCTTCGCCCCAGCGGCGCACGAACGCATTGCGCAGCAGCAGCAAACCCCGTGTGACGAGCACGCCGATGGCAAGCCCGGCCAGCGTCAGCCACAGAAAGTTGCGCCCGGCTGAGGCCATCGAAAACGAGCCGCCCATAGCCAGCGCAACGGCCAGGCGGAAGGCCACCAGGCCGCTGGCATCGTTGAACAGGGATTCCCCCTCTAGCAGGGCTTGCAGCCGGGGCGGCAGCGGAACACGGCGCGTAATGGCGGAGACGGCGACAGGGTCGGTAGGCGAAACGATGGCGGCCAGGGCGAACGCCACCGGTAAGGGCATGCCGGGAATCAGCCAGTGCAGGACATGGCCCAATCCAAAGACCGTCAGGAAAACCAGGACGAAGGCCAACACCAGAATGCCGATTCGATCGCGAATCAGGTTTTCTTTGGAAATGCGCCAGCCATCCAGAAAAAGCAGAGGCGGCAGGAAAAGATAAAAAAACAGATCCGGATTGAGCGCCATTCCATGATCGAAACCGCCGGCAATCATGAATCCCAGGCTGATCTGTACCAGCGGCGCCGGTATAGGCAGGGGGATCATCTTGACCAGGCTGTTGCTGATCAGGACGGCGGCCAGCATGGTCAGAGTCAGATTGACGTCGTTCATGAAAGCTCGAGATAAATAACGTGCATAAATGAAAGGCTGCCTGGACGGTGGCTGTCACTATAACCGTAATGGCGCTGGCGACACACCGGCAGTTGGAATCTGGAATAAAAAGCAGGAATGCCCAGGGGCTCAAGTACAATGGCCGCCATCTGCCAAAAACACATCGTCGGGCAATATGGCCGACCGCGATGTCCATAAAAAATCGGGGAGAAGCGTTGCATGCGTGCGCGAATAGCCTGCGTGACGGGTTTGCTCATGGTGGGGGGATGCTCCGGAGCGCCGTCGATCTATCTGGCAGGGTCTTATTTTCCGGCCTGGCTGCTGTGCATTCTGGGCGCCTTGCTGGTGACGCTGCTGTTGCGCTGGGGCCTGATACGCATCGGTGTGGACGATCTGCTTCCGGCCCGCCTGCCTGTCTATGCTTGCCTCACGTTGGCGCTGGCTTTTGCGGCGCTGCTTCTTTTCTTCGAGTGACCGAGCCATGACGACGGCACAGAAATCCCATTCCCGTAAAAGCCTGGGCTGGTTGTTGACCCTGTTGGCGCTGGCTGCCGCCATTGTGCTGGGCTGGCGTTACTTGCAGCGGGCCGTCGACAATCCTTCGTCCGAAGATGCTGTGCTGGGCGCCGACATTGTTCACGTATCCAGTTCACTGCCGGGCCGCATTGAGCAGATGGCGGTGCGTGATGGGCAGTATGTGCGGCAGGGCGAGCTGTTGTTCACCGTGGATCCTGAGTTCTACCAGTTGCGGCTGGAGCAGGCGCAGGCCGAGCTGGCCCTGGCGCAGGCGACATTGGAAATGAAGCAGAGGGCGGTACGTGCCGAAGGACACAACGCCACTATTGCGGATGATCAGATCACCCGCGCCCGCACCAATCTGGCCATGGCCACCCAGAGTCAGCGCCGCCTGGCCAATCTGGCCGCCAAAGGCTATGTGTCGCAGCAGCAGCTGGACGAGGCGAACACGCTCAAGCGCGATGCCGAAGTCACCTTGAAACAGGCGCTGGAACAGTCCGGCGCGGCCCAGGCCCTGGTCGGCAATACCCAGGCCGAGCAGGCCATGGTGCAGATGCGCCAGGCGGGTCTGGCCATGGCGCAGCGCGACCTTGAGCACACCCAGGTCAAGGCGCCGCACAATGGCCGCATCGTGGGGCTGCGCACCGGTTCCGGCGAACACCTTCTGCCCGGGGTGTCTGTTTTTACGCTGATCGACACGGATGCCTGGTACGTGACCGGCATGTACCGCGAAACAGACCTGAAACGTATTCGGCCCGGGGCCTGCGCCACCGTCTATGTGCTGGCCGATCCGGCGCGCGCCTTGACCGGCAAGGTGGAGGAAATCGGTTGGGGCGTCAGCAGCCAGGAGCAGATCAATCTGCCGCGCAGCTTGCCGTATATCCAGAAGTCCTTGAACTGGGTGCGCGTGGCGCAGCGGTTTCCTGTGCGTATCCGCCTGGATGCGCCGCCCGAGGACCTGATGCGCATGGGCGCTTCGGCCACTACCATTGTTCACGCCGATGGCGACTGCTGACGCGCAGGCTCCCGGACTGTTCCGGATCCTATGGCGGGATCTGCAGCCCACGCCCGGCCGGCTGGCGCTCAGTTGGCGCGTGGCGACACTGTGCGCCTTGATGGTCATGCTGGCCATGACCTACGGCATTCCTGAATCGGCGGTCAGTTGTTTCGTCATTTTCTTCGTCATGAAGTCTGACGCCGGCGAAAGCTCGGTGCTGGCACTGGCCCTGGTCGTGCTGGTGTCCGTCGTGGTGCTGTTGATGGTGCCCTTGATCCAGGTGACCATCGAATATCCGGCGCTGCGCCTGCTGGCTATGGTGCTGACGTCGTTTGTGCTGCTGTTCCTGGGGGTGGCCAGCAAGTTGGGGCCGCTGGGAGGCATTATCGCCCTGGTGATCGCGTTTGTGCTGACGCTGCTGGGTTATGTGCCGGTGGGCGAGATTGCCACTCGCGCTTTGCTCTATGCCTGGCTGATGGCCAGCGCGCCCATGGGGCTGGTGCTGATTTTCAATCTTTGTTTTGGCCTGTATCCGCACAAGGTGTTGCGTCGTGAGCTGGGCGTGCGCTTGCGTCTGGCCGCGCGTGGTCTGGATGCAAGTGCGGACACGCAGGACCTGTGGGAAGAGCTGGCATTGGGCGTGGCCGAGCAGCAAAAGCGGCTGGGCTGGATACGGTTGTTTCATCTTTTGCCCACGCCGAGCCAGGCGGAGCTGGAGCAGGCGATACTGAACACCTATCGCGTTCTGCTTGCTGTGGCCGTCTTGCGGGAACAGCAGCAGGACCTGACAGGGTGCAGTGCCTTGGCGGTCGTGTGCGAGCAGAGCGCCTGGGAGCTGGAACAAGGGCAGGCGCTGCAGGCCCGGGAACTGCCCGATCTGGGAGCGGATGCAAGTGCGGCGGCAGTCGAATTGCACCAGGCCCTGTCATCGTTGCTGGGGCTGACGCCCCCAGGCCGCGCTGACCCGCCGCGCGAACCGTTCCTGGTCGCGGATGCCTGGACCAATCCGGTCTATCAGCATCATGCGCTGAAGGCGACGGCGGCGGCAGTCTTGTGCTATTTGATCTACAGCGCTCTGGACTGGCAGGGCATTCATACCGCCATGATCACCTGCTATGTGGCGGCGCTGGGTTCGACCGGCGAAACCGTGCATAAATTGGCGCTGCGCATAGCCGGCTGTCTGGTGGGGGCTGCCCTGGGCTTTCTGACGGTGCTGTTTGTCATGCCGCATCTGGTGGATATTGGCGGCTTGATGGCGGTGGTGTTTCTGGTGTCTCTGCTTGGGGCCTGGGTTTTCTATGGGCCGGAACGCATTTCCTATGCCGGCATTCAGATTGCCTTTGCCTTTTATCTGGTGAGCTTGCAGGGCTTTGGCCCCAGTTTCGACCTGGATTCGGCGCGCGATCGTGTCATCGGTATTCTGCTGGGCAATACGGTCATGTACTTGATGTTCACCTTGGTCTGGCCGGTCAGTATTGCCGGTTCGGTGCGCCAGCGACTGCTTCAGGCGGCGCAGGGGATGACGGGGTTGGGTGCGCTTTGGCGCAGCCGGCCCGCCCAGGCGGTACAGCAGTCGGCAGGCGTTGCGCAGGATCTGTCGGCCGCCAAGTATGGGCTGGCGCTGATGCGGTTGGAACCGCAAGGCCTGCGTCCCGATCCTGACCAGTCGCAGGCCCTGCACGCCGAATGGCGGGCATTGCGCCAGCGCTTCATCGGAGCTGATGTGCGTCCTGATCCTGTGCACGGGCAGGACTGACCAGCCTCTTTTAATATCTGTTTTTCTTAGCAAGCCCCCCGCTTCAATACTAGGGAAATCAAGCATAGAGCCACTTGTCTGACTCTTTTATATTTAAAAATATACCGAAGTATATTTTTAAATATAAAAGAGGTGATCATGAATGCGACGACGTTGTGGATACGGAAAGCGATGCTGTTGTTGTGTTTGGTCCCTTTGGCAACATGGGCTGGCTCCATCAATCTCGTCTTGCCGTTTCCGCCCGCGGGCGCGGTGGATCAGTTGGCCCGGGACCTGGCGCCATCCCTGAGCCGGCAGTTGGGGGAGCCGGTCGTTGTGATGAACAAACCCGGTGCGGGTGGCATGGCGGCTATTCAGGCTACCCTGGCTCAACGCGCCGCAGAGCAGAATTTCCTGGTGGCTCATACCGGCTTGTTGTCCTTGAATCCCTTCTTGTTTCACGCTGCCGAGCAACAGAAGGCGACCGAGCGGCTGAAACCGGTTGCTCTGTTGGCGCAGGCGCCCTTGCTCTTGCTGGTGCGGGCGGACAGCGGTATTTCTTCCTTGGATGATTTGCGGGCCGCCGGTCAGCAAGGCCGCTTGCGGTACGGGTCGGCCGGCATAGGCACGGTCGCGCACCTGGCCGGCGCACAACTGGCCCAGGACCTGGGCGTGGAAGCGGATCATATTCCCTATCGCGGCGCGGCTCAGGCATTGACGGATCTGGCGGGAGGAGAGGTGGACTTCATGTTCGACCTGCTGGTGGGCAGCGCCCCCTTGCTGTCCGACGGGCGACTGCGCGCCCTGGCCGTGGCTTCGGAGGCGCGCCTGGAGCAAGTCGACCGGGTCCCGACCATGGCCGAGCTGGGTCGCCCCCTGGTGTTTTCCAGCTGGTTCGGCGTCGTTGCGCCTCGTGATGCGTCGGATCAGGAAACGGCAGCCATGCAAACAGCGCTGGTCCAGGCTATGGGCCAGTCCGAGATACGTGATCGCCTCAGCGCCAAAGGCATGGTGGTCGATGTGCGCACGGGGCCGGATTTCGAGGCGTTCATCCAGGCCCAGTCCAGGCTGTATGGCCCTATGATCCAGCGCCTGGATATACGGTTGGATTGATATTTCCCTTGATCGACGGAGCAAGACCATGAGATGTGCTTATCAGTTTGCCCTGCTGGCTGTAGCAGGGAGCCTGTCGGCGGGTGCCGCCCAGGCGCAGTATCCCGAACACCCCATTACGCTGGTTGTGCCGTTTGCTCCCGGGGGCGGATCGGACACTCTGTCGCGTCTGATCGCGCAGAAAGTGGCCGAGCAGCAGTCTGTGTCCATCGTGGTGGAGAACCGGCCTGGCGGCAATACGACGATCGCCGCCCGTCATGTAGCGCGATCCAAGCCGGACGGCTATACCGTTTTGACCGCGATTGACGCCACGATGGTATTCAATCCAGTGCTTTACAAGGAACTGTCCTATGATCCGGGCAAGGATTTCGAGCCGGTCGCCATGGCCACCTTCATGCCGCTGGTGCTGAGTGTGGCGCCCGAGTCCAGCATTCAGACCGTGGGGCAGTGGGTGGACAGTCTAAAGAAAGGGCAGACCGATTACGCCATGTACGCGCATGGCGCTTTGCCGGGCCGGATTGCCATGGAGGTCGTCACGCGGGCGGCGGGTATAGAACCGACACCCGTGCCTTTCAATGGCAGCACGCCGGCATTGCAGGCGGTGTTGGGCGCTCATGTCCCCGTGCTGATCGATGCGCTGGCCCCCTCTCTTCCGCACCTGAAGGCAGGCAAGCTGCGCCCCTTGATGGTGACGACCCAGGAGCGCACGCCCATCCTGCCGCAGGTGCCGGCCGCGGGCGAAGCCGGTTTCCCGGGTGTGGATGTGGCGAGCTGGACCGGGTTTTTCGTGGCTGCGGGAACGGGGCCGGCTCAGCGGCAGTGGCTGGAGGATGCGTTTGTACAGGCTTTGTCGGACCCGGCTCTGGCGGCCAAGCTGCGCGAGTTGGGCATGGACGTGACCATCAAGCGCAGGGACGAGTTCAGGCAGCAGATTGAGCGGGACAGCGTGCGATACAAGCAGGTCATTACCGATGCCGGTCTGGCGGGAACCCTGTAAGGTTGCGCGATGACGAATTTCATTTTTATCCTGGCGGACGATCTGGGGCATGCGGATCTGGGGTGTTACGGCGGCCGCCCCGATACCAGTCCGAACCTGGACCGCCTGGCGTGTGACGGCCTGCGTTTTACGCGCGCCTACGCCAATTCACCCGTCTGTTCGCCCACCCGTTTCGCCCTGATGACGGGGCGCTACCAATACCGCCTGCATGGGGGCGCGCATGAGCCTTTGACGCCGCGCTTCAAAGGGGACAAGGTGGCGGGCCTGCCGCCGGAGCATCCCACCTTGCCGTCCTTGCTGCGCGACCAGGGATATCGCACGGCGCTGATCGGCAAATGGCATCTGGGCTATCCGCCGCATTTCGGACCCTTGAAAAGCGGCTATCAAGAGCATTGGGGCATTCTGTCAGGCGGAGCGGACTATCTGCGCCATACGGACAACAAGGGGGAGGGGGCCTTGTACTGCAATGGCGAGCCTATCCAGGCCCAAGGCTATCTGACGGATCTGCTCAGCCAACGGGCCTCGCAGTTTGTGAGCCAGCGGGGCCAGGACAGGCAGCCTTTTCTGCTTAGCCTGCATTACACCGCCCCGCATTGGCCATGGCAGACACGCGCCATGGTCAATGAGGCCTCGTATACCTTCCCGGCCAGCTTGAGCGATCTGGAAAGCGGCTCCATTCATATTTACCAGCAGATGATCCGGGAGATGGACGAAGGCATAGGGGCTTTGATGCAGACGCTGCGCGAGCAGGATCTGCTGGAGGACACGCTGCTCGTCTTTACCAGCGACAATGGCGGGGAGCGCTATTCCAACAACTGGCCTTTGGTCGGCGGAAAAATGGATCTGACTGAAGGTGGAATCCGGGTTCCCTTGCTGGCGCATTGGCCGGCAGGTCTGCGTTCCGGTGTCAGCGCCGTGCCGTGCATGACCATGGATTGGGCGGCGACGATCTGGGAATTGGCTGGCGTCCAGGCGCCGGCCGGGTTCGAGCCCGATGGCGTATCGTTGGCGTCGCTGCTTCGGGGCGGCCCGGGCCCGGATACGCAGCGGCCCTTGCACTGGCGCATGAAGCACCGGGATCAGCGAGCCTTGATCGAGGGCGACTGGAAATATCTGAAAGTAGACGATTTGGAATATCTGTTCAATCTGGCGCAGGACGAGCGCGAACGCTCTAATGTGGCGCGCAGATACCCTGAGCGCATGCAGGCTATGCGCGAGCGCTATGCGCAATGGGAGCGCAGCATGCCGCCCATCCCGCCCGAGGCGCGCGCGGACCTGGTCTACGGTCCGCAGGATATGCCCGCGCGCTAAGGCCTGGCCGGCCGGGATTGATAACCCTCATTACCTGCACGTGATTTCCGGCGCTGGACCGGCTCGTAGAATGGGACCTCATTTCCCATTGTCGGGATCAGAAGAAACGCCGCAAAGGCGTCGGACGGGGAGGAGACAGTCCCCGCTCATCACCTTCTTTTCTGTATGGATGCCTGCATTTTTTCGCGGGCAGGACGGGTGCTGGCCGCTGTCTGGCGCACGCTCCTGATCCGGACTCTGAGAGATGCCGTCCCCGTGTCGGAGGCGGACCTGTCCATTACTGATTCCTGATGACGGCAACGCACCGTTTCAGACATCAAAAATACTGATAAAGGAGCATGGATCATGGCTGAGCGAGAATCCGCATTGCGGGCGGGGCAGGAGGCCCTGTCCGCACCCATGGCTGGCAGTTGGCTGGAAAAACATTTTGCTTATCGGGAGCGTGGCAGCTCCCTGCGCCAGGAGGTCCTGGCCGGGCTGACCACCTTTCTGGCCATGGTGTATTCGGTCTTTGTGGTGCCATCCATGCTGGGCAAGGCGGGCTTTGATACCTCGGCGGTGTTCGTGGCGGTGTGCCTGACCAGCGCCTTCGGTTCGCTGGTCATGGGCTTCTGGGCCAATTTGCCCATTGCCGTCGGCTGCGCAATTTCCTTGACGGCATTCACAGCCTTCGATCTGGTGTTGGGTCAGCAGTTGACCCCTGCGGTCGCCCTGGGCGCCATCTTCCTGATGGGGGTGATCTTCACCGCTATTTCCGCCACGGGCATACGCACCTGGATCCTGCGCAATCTGCCTTTGGGCATTGCACATGGCACCGGGATCGGGATCGGCCTGTTCCTGCTGCTGATCGCCGCCAACGAGGTGGGTTTGGTCACCCGGAATACGGGTGCGGGCCTGCCGGTTGCGCTGGGCGAAGTGACGGCCATGCCGGTCTGGCTGTCCGTGCTGGGCCTGGCGGCTATTTTCGGCCTGGAGCGTCGCCGCATCGCAGGCGGAATCCTGATCGTGATCCTGGCCTTGTCGGCTGTCGGCCTGATTTTTGATCCTGCTGTGCAATTTACCGGCCTGTTTGCCATGCCGGCCTTTGGCGGTGAGCATTCGCTGATCGGCGCCATGGACATCGGCGGCGCCATGAATGCCGTCGTGCTGCCCAGCGTGCTGGCGCTCGTGATGACGGCCGTGTTCGACGCCACCGGCACGATTCGCGCCGTGGCGGGGCAGGCGGGGCAATTGGATGACAAGGGCCAGATCATCAATGGCAGTCGGGCGCTGACCACAGACTCGGTCAGCTCCATGGTGTCCTCGACTCTGGGCGCTGCACCGGCTGCCGCCTATATTGAATCCGCCGCCGGCACGGCAGCGGGCGGCCGCACCGGCTTGACCGCAGTGGTCGTGGGACTGGGCTTTCTGGCGCTGATTTTCCTGTCGCCGCTGGCCGCCCTGGTGCCTGCCTATGCGACCGCCCCGGCCTTGATGTATGTGGGTCTGCTGATGCTGGGCGGTGTACGCCACCTGAACACGGAAGATACGGTGGACACCATGGCTGGCCTGGTGTGCGCGGTCTTCATTGTGCTGACCTGCAATATCGTGACCGGCATCATGCTGGGCTTTGCCACGCTCGTGCTGGGTCGCCTGTTCGCGGGTGAACTGAACAAGCTGAATGTGGGCACTGTCTTGATCGCCATTGCGCTGGTGGTGTTTTATGTAGGCGGCTGGGCTTTGTAAAAAGCCGGTTGGAAGGCGGGCGTCCTTGCCTTTACACTGCCTGTTTGGCAGGCAGAAGGAGGGCGCCCGTGCTGGTGGCTTTTGATTTTGACGGCACCATAACCGACAGAGACAGTCTGCAGGATTTTGTGCGGCGCATGCGCGGCTGGGGTGTCTGCCTGAGAGCCTATCTGGCGTGCGTTCCTCGGCTGCTGAGGCCGGATCGCGGCCCGGCACGTCGCCAAGCGGTCAAGGCCCGCTTTCTGGTCAGCGCTCTGGCAGGATTGAGCCAAGCGCAATTGCAGGGTCTTGCGCAGATCTATGTACAGCGGCATTTGCCCCGTCTGTTGCGTTCCGACATGATGGAACGATTGCGGGCCCATCGCCAACGAGGCGACACCGTTTTGCTGGTCAGCGCCTCCCCCTCTTTGTATCTGGATTGCTGGGCCCACCAGGAAGGTATCGTTCAGGTGCTGGCGACAGAGCTGGATTTTGATTCCCTGGGTTACGTCTGCGGACTGAAAAGCGCCAATTGCTGGGGCGACGAGAAAGTGCGCCGGCTGGAGAGGTGGCTGAAGCAGGCGCCCGTTCAACTGGATATGGCCTACGGCGACAGTCCGGGCGACGCCGCCATGCTGGCCCATGCCCGCCAGCCCTGGCTGCGCGGAAAAAACCTGGTCTTGCCGGAGCTGCCGGCCAACGACGCTTCTCGGATTTTTGCAACTTTTTCCTGACAGGCTCATTATGGGAACAGTTCGAGGAGATCCCATGAGCTGTGCCGACATACCTTCGCATTCATTTCCACACAGTACCCCCTTGTGTGAGCTGTTGGGGTGCCAGCTCCCGCTGGTTCTGGCGGGGATGGGAGGCGTAGCCCGGTCGGACCTGGTGATCGCCTTCACCCGTGCAGGCGGATTCGGCTTTCTCGGCATGGTGCGCGAGCCCGTGGAGCTGATCGAACAGGAGGTGCGCCGCGTACGCGAGCAGACTTTGGGACGTTTCGGCGTCAATCTGATTCCTGCCGGAACGGAGCCGGGATTATTGCAGCGGCAAGTGCAGCGTTGTATTGAGCTGGATGTACCGGTGGTCGGCCTGTTCTGGGATGTCCGGCGCGAAGCGATCGAACCGCTTCTCGACGCCGGTATCAAGGTCGTGCACCAAGTGGGAAGCATTGCCCAGGCCATGGCGGCCCAGGAGGCGGGCGTCCATGCGCTTATCGCCCAAGGCGTTGAAGCAGGCGGGCACGTCTATGGGCGCCAGACACTGGAAAGCCTGTTGGCGCAGGTGCTCGCCGTGGCGGATATTCCGGTCGCCGCAGCGGGGGGGATCGCCACCGGGGAAGCGGTGGCCAAGGTGCTGTCGCAAGGCGCACAAGCGGCCGTGTTGGGCACGGTCATGCTGGCGACCCAGGAGTCCTTTGCGCATCCGTACCACAAGCAACGGCTTGTGGAGGCGGGGCCGCAAGATACGGTGCTCACGGAAGATTTCCATATCAACTGGCCGTCCCATGCGGCGGTGCGCGTCCTTAGAAACAGCGTGACTCGGGGCGAACGCGGGGACCCGCATGCGCAGCCCTCCCGGCAGGTCATCGGTCACGAAGAGGAACGTCCCATTTATCAGTTCAGTACGGATTCGCCGCTGCGATCCATGACGGGCGATTTCGAGGCAATGGCCTTATATGCCGGCCTGGGCTGCAAGCATATTTCCCGTATTCCAGCGGCTGCTGATCGCATGGAGGAAATCATGCAGCAGGCGCGGCGTGAGTGGCGCCGGTTGCATCCGCCGGAAACCGCGTTGAGCTCGCCGGTATGCTATGCGTCGCAGTTCGAGCGTGAACGCGATGCGGACCTGATCGCGCGCCTTAACGAGCTGCTGGAGGCCGAACGAGCGAGAGTGCGGGTGACCGTCCAGACGCTTGCGCACGTTCAGGATCAGGCCACGCGCAAGCTGCTTGAAGCCGTGCAGCAGGATGGCGTGCAGTGGTGTGTCATGTTGCTGCATGCGATCCGTTCGATGGGCGCACAGCCCAGCCATCGCACAGGAGATTTTTTTCAGAAGGCGATGGCGATTGCCGCTGTGAATGAACGGCTCGTGTTTCTGAACCGAGGCCAGGGGTGGGTTGAGAAAAAACTCCGGGAAATCCTGCCTTTGGTCGATGACCCGACCTTGAGCGTCAACCTGAAGCGCATGTTGGATGCCCATGTTGAACATCTCGAGAAAGTGAATCACTACCTTGCAGCAAGGTAGCAAGCCAACCGTGGACGTCAGCCATGAAACAGCACTACTCCCCCAAAGAGCATGCAACCGCCATCGTTCTGTCCGGGGGCGGTGCTCGTGCGGCCTATCAAGTAGGTGTGCTGCAGGCGATTTCGCGATTGAGGCAGAAAGCGGGCGAGGAGGGGGCTCCCACGCCTTTTCCCATTGTGGTCGGGACCTCTGCCGGAGCGATCAATGCGGCCGCTCTGGCCTGTAGCGCCGATCATTTCGCGCAGGCTGTGCAACGGCTTTCACGTGTTTGGCGCAATTTCTCCAGTGATCAGGTTTTTTTCACTGATGAACTCCCGGTGTCCAACCATAGTCCGCACTGGATGTCGTTCATTAGCTCTGCCGTGAAGCTCGCTCATTTGTATCAGCGTCACCCGGTTTCATTGCTGAACAATCGCCCGCTGCTGCGGCTTCTTGAAGCTCAGTTGCCTCTGGAACGCATCCCGCGCTTATTTCATGCGCGACAACTGGATGCTGTGGCCGTTACCGGCTCCAACTACACAACGGGGGAGCACATCGTGTTTTACGAGGCGGCGTCCCATGTGCCCGGCTGGTCGAAAACAAAGAGACGCGCCGTACAAGCGCGTATCACGCACCACCATTTGATGGCCTCTACCGCCATTCCTTTGCTGTTTCCGCCGGAAGAGCTGTATGTTCAAGGACAATACAATTATTTCGGAGATGGCGCCGTCCGGCATGCGACGCCTTTGGCCCCGGCCGTGCATCTCGGCGCAAAGCGCATCGTGGTTATCGACGTAGGAGAGCCCCAGCAAAAGGTGGTTCCTTCGCACGGCCAGCATGGCTATCCACCCCATTGGGCGCAAATAGTCGGGCATCTTCTGAACAATATATTCCTGGATGCCATTCCCATGGACATTGAGCGCGCACAACATGTCAATCGCACATTAAGTTTGATGACGGCCGCCGAGGCCCAGGACTCTGGATTGCGCGCTTTGGATATCCTGGTGTTCTCGCCTTCTCGATCCTTGAATACGATCGCACAGTCTTATATGGCTGCATTGCAGGCCCCCGTCTTCAATCTGCTGGGCGCCTCCAGCGCACCGAATCCAGACAGTGCGTCGCTGGCCAGCTATTTGCTTTTTGAGCGTGGCTACACCCGCGCTGTGATTGATCTTGGCCGACAGGACGCCATGGAGCGCAAAGACGAGATCTGTGCTTTTTTCGGCTGGCATGGGGCATGCACTGAACTCAATAAGGGCGTGAACAAAAGATGAAACTGCATATTCTCTCCGATCTGCATCTGAGCACCCATCCCTTGGATCCGCCCTCTACCGATGCGGATGTCGTGATCCTGGCGGGCGACATTGCCCGACCTCCAGACGCCATCGCCTGGGCGCAGGGCTTTGGCAAACCAGTGATACTGATACCCGGCAACCACGAGTTTTACGGCTCCAGCCTGCAGGAAACGGTGCAGCATCTGAAGCAATTGGCAGATGGCACGCAGGTGCATGTGCTTGATAATGAGCGCCTGGTGCTGGACGGTATACGTTTTCTTGGCAGCACCTTGTGGACTGACTTCCTGGCTGCGGGTCCGGGTGCGGCGCAACAGGCGGCGATCACGCAGTCCATGCAGTTCAACCGGGATTTCAGCCGCATACGTGCAAACCCAGACGATCCTGGACGGTTTCTTATGCCGCAGGATTGCATTACCCTTTTTGCCCGTAATACGCAGTGGCTAAGGCAAGAGCTGACTGCGGATTTTTCAGGTCCGACCGTTGTGGTGACGCACCATGCCCCTTCGCTGCAAAGTGTGCCGGTGCGTTTTAGGGGTTCGCCGTTGAACGTGAATTTTGTCTCGGACGCAGAGTCGCTCCTGATTGAAGGCGGCGCGTCATTATGGATTCACGGGCATTTGCATGACAGCTTTGACTACCTCGTGCAAGACACGCGGGTGGTGTGCAATCCGCGCGGCTACACTCGGGATGGAGTAAGTGAGAACAGCCGGTTCGACCCGTATTTCACGGTAATCGTCGACTGAAGAGCATGGTTGGTCCGCAAAAGGCTTTGGATCGCCTCCGGGCCGCAAGCCCGGGGGCGACCCCGCTGATGCGGGCCTTTCGGGAAATAAAAGCCGCTTCCCTTTATCCGGCGCGCTTGACGGCCATGCCCAGCAGCAGGATGGCCCAGCCTTGGGTCAGCAGATCGATGCCCAGAATCAGGCCCAGCACCCAGATGCTGTTGCCGGGCCAGCCGGCGGCGATGATCAGGCCTGCGGCCAGGGTGATCAAGCCCGAAAAAGCCAGCCAGCCGCCGCCGGGCTGTGCACGGTTCTGAAACCACATCCACAGGCGAAAGGCGCCCGAGGCGATCAGGAAGGCGCCGAACAGCAGCGTCAGGATGGTGGCGCCCACCAGGGGGTTGCTGATGGCGACGATACCCGCCAGCAGATACAGCACGCCGCTCAGGCTCCAGAGCAGAAAACTCTTCCAGCCTTTGGTGCTCCAGGCGTGGATCAGTTGCAACACCCCGCCGATGGCCATGAGCACGCCGACGTAAACGACGCTGGCAACGGTGGCGCCAACGACATAGCCCAAGGCGACCAGGCCCAGGATAATCAGCGCGATGCCCAGTCCTATCAGCCAGCCGGGCTTAAGGGGGAACTGACGCAGTAGTTCAGAAGGGTTGCGATCTTGAGGGGCGAGGGCCATATGCGTGCTCCTTGAAGTGGAAACAAAACATGACTTCCCTACTGTACTCCAGTCTGCGTGGCCGGCCTAGCGCAGGCACGACTGTCAGGCAGAGGCCAGATCCACTTCGATGGTGCCTTCCTCGTTGGCCTGGCCTTTGAGCAGCCAGGTCTGCAAGGCATGGCGCCAGCGCTGAAGGTGTTCGGCTTGCGGGATGCCGTCCCAGGTATGAAGCGAGGGCGACCAATCCAGTTGGTTCAGTTCATGGAAGCGTTGGTAAATGATGGGCAGCACCGCATCGGTGGCATACAGCATGCGGGCGCGTAGCGGCTCGCCTTCCAGCAGGACGCGCAGGGGATGGCCCCAGACTACGTTGCGCAAGGTGATGGAGAACAGAAGCTGAGACACATGCGTGGGGGCGTCTTTGGCATCGATGTAGTAGTTCTTGAGCAGCGACAGGTGCTGTTTGAACAAGGTGCCCAACAGTTCCGAGCCTGCGTCGAAGGTCTGGGCGGCGGCCTCTGATTGTCCTTGGTCCGCCAGCAGCGCAGCCAATTGCAGCATCAGTTGGGCGCGGGCGGCGGCCTGTTCTTCGTGCATCGGCAGCTCGGCCAATTGCGCCAGCAACTCCATGGTCAGGGAGGGCGACAGCGCGGAACCCAGCACGGCCAGCAGGTCCGGCTCCAGCACAAAAAGCTCCAGGGGTTCGGTATGGGCGCGCGCCAGCGCCTGCACGGCGGGGCGCACTTGATGCGGCGTGAGCACCCCCGAGTCGCGCATCTCCATGATGTTGCGAATGGCCAGCTGAATGACTTTGTTGTTGATGGAGTCCTGGGACAGGCTCTGCCCGCCTGCGATCTGGCTGGCGGTACGCGCCAGTTGATTCAGCGGCTCTCCCTGCGAATCGGGACGGATCAGGCCCATGCGATGGCTGTGCGACTGGAACACGTCCCGCAGCTGGCGGACATGGTATTGCAGCACGGATGAAAAGGAGCGCGTCGGCTCGGTGACCAGGTCGATGTAGGCGTCGGTATCGACGTCCAACATGCGCAAGTCGTGGATCAACTGGCGCTCTTGCTGGTCCACGCAACGCTTGATTTCCTCGCGGCTGGGCAAGGCCTGGATCAGGTCCACAAAAGCGGCGGTGCCCAGGTCGATGCGCCATTCGTGGGGCAGGGGGGAGTTCAGGCGGATGCGGCGCGAGTGCTTGAGCAGCACCACGCCCAGAAAGCGCAGACCGAACTCTTCGGCGTAATTGTCGGCGACTTCAGCGCCGTCGTTGATTTCTGTATCCAGCAGGTGCTTGATGAGTTGCGGACTCTGGTTGCGATACTGCTCCGACAGGGACCAGCGCAGCGCAATGCCGGCCAGCGCTTCCAGCGCCGCCATGATCAGTTCCTGGCCGTGCAGGCTGCGGGCGCGCTGAGCCAGGTGGTCGGAAATGGCCAGGTAGTCGCTGGACAGCACGGCATTGAGCAGCGGCAGATCCTCCCGGTCGCTGTTCTTGAGCCAGACCTGATCGATGGTATGGATCAGGCTGCCGTCGCGCAGTTTGGCTTCCAGCAACTGGCGCAGGGCAGGGTCGGCGTAGATCACTTCCAGTGCGGCGCGAAGGCGCTCCAGCGTCTGGCAGAGCTGCTGACTGGCCGCCGCCAGCGATTCGCGGCTGCCTTCGGGGCCTGCGCCCCACATGCTGGCGCTGAAGTTGATGGCTTTGCTGGCCATGCCGTAGACGGCCAGCGAACCCAGGTTCAGGTCGCGCAAGGTCAGTGCCAGTTCATGGAAAGCATGAGAGGCGCCGGCGAGTTTTTCTTTGTATTGATTGCTGAGTTCGTTGCGGTTCAGGGCCTGGGTCTGCTCATGGCTGAGCCGGGACAGATTCATGCTCTGGCGCGCCAGATAGATGGCATAGACTGAACCGGCTAGGGCGATGGGCATGCCCAGCACAATCTGCATGACCCCGGTATAGGACTGCAGGTCAAATACGCCTTCTTGTTCGCCTTGAACAAAATTGCGCGACCCCAGCCAGCGATAGAAGTCGGGGAAGTAGCGGTACAGGAAAACGGCCACGCCCAGCGTGAACAGCGTGGTGATGAGGGCAAAAATCAGGAAATCCCGACCCAGGCTTTCTTTTTTTAGATTCATGGTGGGGTGTCGTTTCGTAGTGGGGTAGACGGTCAGACAGGACGTAAAGCGTGATAGTAAAGGACTTTGTCGGCCTTTGTTACGCTTATTTTCAATTGGCGTCTGTTCTGTGGATTGCCTTGCGCCTGTCATCGGCCTGGGCCATCATGAATCGCTTGCCGGTCAGGCCGGAGCGCGGTTTCTTTCCCCGCCAAAGCGAAAGCGCATGTCCCGAGTCAAGGAGCAGTGATGAGCAAGAAGATCCTGATGATCTGCGGTGATTATTGTGAAGATTACGAAACCATGGTGCCGTTCCAGACCTTGCTGGCCGTAGGGCATCAGGTCGATGCGGTCTGCCCGGACAAAAAGGCCGGCGACACCATCGCCACTGCCATTCACGACTTTGAAGGCGATCAAACCTATTCGGAAAAGCGCGGCCATAACTTCCGCCTGAATGCCGATTTTGCGGCCGTGCGCGAGCACGATTACGACGCCTTGGTCATTCCAGGGGGCCGCGGTCCGGAATATCTGCGTCTGAATCCGCGCGTGATCGAGATCGTGCGTCATTTCTTCCAGGCCGATAAACCGGTGGCTGCGGTGTGCCACGGCGCCCAGTTGCTGGCCGCAGCGGGTGTCTTGAAGGGGCGCGAATGTTCCGCCTATCCGGCCTGCCGGCCTGATGTGGAGCTGGCAGGCGGACGTTACGCCGACATCCCGGTGGATCAGGCCGTGACCGACGGCAAGTTGGTGACTGCGCCGGCCTGGCCTGCCCATCCGCAATGGATGGCGCAGTTCCTGGCCGTGCTGGGAACGAAAATATCCCTTTGATTGATCGCCAAGGACAGGCTGGCCTATTGGCCTTTCAGACAGGTGCTCATGAAGGCTTTGCGCTCGTCGCCTTTCAGGGCCTTGGTGCCGGCCTGGGCATTGCAGTCGCGCATGCGTTGCTGGGAGGACGACAGCTCTTTTTCAGGCTGAGTGATTTCGCCTTTCAGGCAGCGGCTCATGAAGTCCTTGCGCGTATCGCCCGACAGTTCCTTGGCGTTGGCGTTGCAGGTGCTCATGCGCTGCTGTTGGGCGGTCAGGGGTTTGGCGGTGTCCGCCGCTGGGGCTGCCAGGGCCGGGCCGGCCAGTAGAAACAG
Source organism: Pseudomonadota bacterium (assembly GCA_023439305.1). Lineage (GTDB taxonomy): Bacteria > Pseudomonadota > Gammaproteobacteria > Burkholderiales > Burkholderiaceae_B > Alcaligenes. The sequence goes on along the minus strand of JAEXOO010000035.1, from coordinate 162,529 downwards.
CGAGCTTGCGGCGGCAGCGAAAGTCAGGGCCAGTTTCATGGAGTGTCTCCCCAAGGGACAGAAATAAACGCCGTCCGGATGGCGGCGTGGTCCCAGCATAATCCAGGCGGGCAGCGCAAGCCACTCAGAAATGTCAGTGCTTGTTAAGGCCCCAAAACACGAAGGCCCTACCGTTGCGGTAGGGCCTCTTTGCCGCTTTTGCGGCGGTTAACTGCCATGATGACAGTTGGGGAAAGCTGCGGTTTTAAGGCAGCGGACTGACGCTGGGTCAGTGACTTCACTGTACGCCCGTCAGACTTTTTCTGACAACTGAGGAAAACCCGTAATGTGTATCCAGGTTTTAGTGGCCATGGCCGCCATGTTGGCCATGCCCGCCGCCCGCCTTGGCATTGAGCGCGCGCACGGGGGCCTGGACGGGGATTTCTTCTTTCTGGCCGGCGGCATTTTCCACGATCAGGGTCAGGTCCACGGTTGCGCCCTCAGGAAGCTGTTTGTCCAGTCCCATCAGCATGATGTGATAACCGCCCGGTTTGAGCTGGACGGTCTGGCCGGCCGGCAGCTCCACGTGCTCGATGTGGCGCATGCGCATGACTTCGTTTTCCATGGCCATTTCGTGCACTTCGGCATTGGGTGTCAGGGAGCTGCGCACGCCGATCAGGCGGGCCTGGTCGGACGACTGCAATTGCATGAAGGCGCCGGTGGCCTGTTGCCCGGCAACCGTGCCGCGCACCCAGGGGTCGGTGACGGTGACGTCGGCGTGAGCCAGGCTGGCGGCGCCCAGCAAGGTCAGACCAAGTAGGGAGGAAAATGTACGTTGCATGATTGGAAATCCTTATTGGGTCAGCGGGACAGGGCCAGAACCTGGCGCAGATCGGACACGGCTTCTTCGGTGGTCTGCGTGTGGCGCAGGGCGATCTGCAGCTTGCCCGTAGTGTCGTAGACGTAGGTCAGGGCGCTGTGGTCCATGGTGTAGCTCGAACCAGTGGGCACTTTCTGGTAGAAGACCTTGAAGTCTTTGGCGGTCTGGGCAAGCTCTGCATCATCGGCCGGGCGCAGCGCGACGAAACCGGGGTCGAAGGCCTGCATATAGGCCCGCAGCAGCTCATTGCTGTCGCGCTCGGGATCCACCGAAATGAACAGGACCTGAATCTTGTCGCCGTCCGGGCCCAATTGCTCCTTGATCTCCACGGCGCGGGTCAGCGCAGTGGGGCAGACATCGGGGCATTGGGTAAAGCCGAAGAAAATCAGCACGATCTTGCCGCGGTAGTCGGCCAGGGTGCGCCGCTGTCCTTCGGTGTCGCTCAGCTTGAAGTCCTTGGCGAAATCGGCGCTGCTCAGGTTCACGCCTTCCAGTTGAGTAAAGGCGGCCTGCGCAGGAGTCTTGTCCTTGCAGGCGGCCAGGGTCAGCGCCAGGGGCGCAGCCAGCAGGCCGCACAGCAGCCGGCGGCGAAGTTGAGATGCCTTCATACGAAAATCCCGCTAGATTCAGAGGTAGGGCGGCTCGCAGGGCCGCGTAGAAAAGATCAGGACGGCAGGCGGGAGGGTGGGGCGCGCGCGCCCACGGCGGGCCCGGGCAGGGCCAGTACTGGAGCGTCGGCAGGGGCAGGCGCGTTCCAGGTGTGGGCCGGGAGGACCATGGTTATCCAGGCCGGCAGCGTCGCCAGGGGCAGGGCGCCCTGGGCCTGGACCTGGCCGAACAGGCAGGCCGGATGGACAAGATGGCTGTCAGGGTCAGGTTCGGGAGCGTGACCGCCCCAGCGCGCCAGTTCAGGTGAGCCCTGAACGCAAAAAGTCAGGGCGCTGGCATAGTCCGGGCTGGAGGCGGGCATGTAGCCGGCGGGGATCAATCCGCGCAGCAGCAGGGCGCACAAGGCCAGAACCAGCAAGAGCCGGCGGCCTGGTGTCTGTCCAAGAAGTGCGCTGTGCCTCATCATGATCTCTGCATTCTAGTACAGTTGGAAACCCCTTTTACGGGATTTTCTGGCACAGTGCCTGCAATTGCAAAGGAGTTGATATGCAACAAGTCGGTCGGGCCGTGGCCCTGATGTTGCTGGTGGTCGGATTGAGCGCCTGCGCGGCGCGTGACAGCGGCGTGGATCCAGCCTTGTCGCGTTCGGGCGTGCAGGTCTATGGCGAGATGGATGTGGGCGTGGGGTCGATGCGGCAGTCGCGCTGAGTCGCGGCTGCCGTCATCGAGTTGGATCAGGCCAGGGCCTGGCCGGCACTGTCGGCGGCGTCTTGCTTTTTCAGGGGCTCGTCTGCGTCGGCCTCGTCATTCAGGCTGGACAGGGCCTTGCTCAGGCTGTAGGCCGGCTCGAAGGAGTCGGGGTTGGCCATGGGCCAGCCTACCCGGAAGATGGTCTGGCGGTAATGGGCGCGCAACAGCTCGCCTTTTTGCAGGTCGGGGAACAGGGCCGACATCACGCGTACTTCGCCATTGCTGATGCGTCGGGCTATGTGGTGCGGGCGCAGTTGGTCGGGGTGTTCCAGGCCGGCGGCGGACAGCAGCTCGGCCAGCGCCTTCAAGGTGTTGGTATGAAAGCTGGCCACGCGCAGCGATTTGTCGTCCACGACCAGCGCTTTCTGGCGCAGCGGATCCTGGGTGGTCACGCCGGTCGGGCATTTGTCGGTATGGCAGGCTTGGGCCTGAATACAGCCCACGGCGAACATGAAGCCGCGTGCGCTGTTGCACCAGTCCGCACCCAGCGCCATGATGCGCGCCATGTCGAACGCGCTGATGATCTTGCCCGAGGCGCCCAGACGCACCTGTTCGCGCAGTCCTATGCCCACCAGCGTGTTGTGTACCAGGCGCAGCGCCTCGCGCAGCGGGGTGCCGACATGGTCGACGAATTCCACCGGGGCGGCGCCCGTACCGCCTTCCGCTCCGTCCACCACAATGAAGTCCGGCGTAATGCCGGTCTTGAGCATGGCTTTGGCGATGGCGAACCATTCCCAGGGGTGGCCTATGCACAGCTTGAAGCCCACCGGTTTGCCGCCGGACAACTCGCGCAACTGGGCCACGAACTGCAACAGCTCCACGGGCGTGGAAAAGGCGCTGTGGCTGGAGGGCGAGTTGCAGTCCACGCCGATCGGCACGCCGCGCGCCTGGGCGATTTCCGCCGTGACTTTGGCGCCGGGCAGGATGCCGCCATGGCCTGGCTTGGCGCCTTGCGACAGCTTGATCTCGATCATCTTGACGTGATCCTGCGTGGCGCGCTCGGCAAAGCGTTCGGGCGAAAAACGCCCTTGTTCGTCGCGGCAGCCGAAGTAACCCGAACCGATGTTCCAGATCAGATCGCCGCCATGGCGCAGGTGATAGCTGCTGATGCCGCCTTCGCCGGTGTCATGCGCAAAATTGCCCATGCGCGCGCCTTTGTTCAGCGCCAGGACGGCGTTGGCCGACAGCGCGCCGAAGCTCATGGCCGAGATATTCAGCACGGACAGGGAGTAGGGCTGGGTACAGGCGGGTCCGCCCACCGAGACGCGGAATTCGGGATCCGTGATATGAGTCGGGGCCATGGAGTGGTTGATCCACTCGTAGCCGTTGCCGTAGACCTCTTGCTGGGTGCCGAAGGGGCGCTTGTCCACCTGCTGCTTGGCGCGCTGATAGACCAGAGAGCGGTCCGCGCGCGAAAAAGGCAGTTGCTGGGTGTCGCTTTCCAGAAAATACTGGCGAATTTCGGGGCGGATGGCCTCGAACAGAAAACGCAGATTGCCGATGATCGGGTAGTTGCGCCGGATCGCATGACGCGTCTGGGTCACATCGACCAGGCCCAGGACGCACAGCGCCATGCCCGGGATGGCGACCCACAACCAAGCTGCACTGGCGCTCAATGCCAGCAGCAGAGACAGCACCGTCAAAGCAATGATCACGTAGAAGGCTGTATAGCGTGTCAGCCACTGTTGCATAATGACTCCTGCAAAAAGGAACACGACAGGCGCCCTGCCTGTAGGGGATAGGGCGCCAGGACCATCACATCATAGAACGGTGCAGTACGGTTTGACCACGCTTTGTCGCTGACAGCGTGCTTACTCGCCGTGCCTGCGCCGCCACGCCCCAGCCATGAAAAACACACAACAAGCGCAGGCGCTACGCCTGCAGACAGGACAGTGGGACGCCTTGAGTGAAGACGCCTTGTGCGTGCGCCTGCCGGTTTTTGTGCAAGAACAGCGCGTGCCGCTGGACGAGGAAGTGGACCAGCACGACCCTGTCAGCACGCACGTCGTGGCTTACGACGACGATGAGCAGCCGGTGGCCACCGGCCGCCTGCTGGCCAACGGCCACATCGGTCGACTGGCCGTCGTCCAAGAGTGGCGCGGCAGCGGCCTGGGCCGGCGCATGCTGGATCGCTTGATTGAATTGGGCTGGCAGGCCGGGCATGCCGAACTGCACCTGGCCGCCCAGTGCCAGGCCATGGACTTTTATAGAAAACGCGGTTTTGTCGAGTATGGCGGCGTGTTTGACGATGCGGGGATTGAGCATGTCATGATGAAATTGGGGGCGGATAAAGACGCACAATAATCGACCCGTGCATCTTGGCGATGCGGCATGAATCCCGTATGTAGAATAGAGGCCATTCTTAACGGCTTTGACTTCCTTATGCGCCAAGCTCAGCGTGTTGCCTTAGTGACTGGATCGACTTCAGGAATCGGTGAAGCAATAGCGCGCCGGCTGTCCAAAGACGGCTACGCCATCATTCTGCATTCCCGCAGTTCTGTCGATGCAGGAGTCGCCCTGGCGTGGGAGTTGGGTTTGGCCGCTTATATTCAAGCAGACCTTGCAGATGATGAAGATCGCATCCGGCTGGTGCAACAAGCAGTCGCCCAATGGGGCCGTCTGGACGTCATCGTGAACAATGCCGGAATCAGTCGCGTGATTCCCCATGCTGATCTGATGGCCGCCACGCCTGATGTTTGGCGCGAACTGCACGAGGTCAACGTCATTGCACCGTTTCGCATCATCGCCGAGGCCGAGGCCGCATTGCGGGCATCCGCTGCCCACGGAGCGCCGGCCTGCGTGATCAATATCAGTTCGCACGCCGGAGTCCGTCCCAAAGGGGCGTCCATTCCCTACGCCGCGACGAAAGCGGCGCTGAATCATGCCACACGCTTACTGGCCGTTTCGCTTGCCCCCGATATCCGTGTGAACGCGATTGCGCCAGGATTGGTGGACACACCCATGACCGCAGACTGGACCCAGGCCCAGCAGTTGTGGCAAGAACGAGCCCCCATGCGGCGCGCGGCCACTCCTGAAGATATTGCCCAAGCGGTATCTATGCTGATTGAATCCACCTATTTGACAGGCGAGGTTTTGCTGTCGGATGGTGGATTGAATCTTTTGTAGGTTTTGGGGAGTAATTAGGGGCTGCTTGCAGCTAGAAGCACCATTGCCTTTTATACTAGTCTTATGAGCAAGCTAATCATACGTCCCGAAGCGCTGGAAGATGTTGCGGCTATTGAGGCTGTAACGCAGTCAGCATTTCTCGATGCACCTCATACGAGTCACAACGAACAGTTTATTCTTGCCGCACTGCGTGATGGTGGCGCGTTAACCATTTCCCTGCTTGCTGAAATGGATGGAGCTATAGTTGGGAATGTCGCGGTTTCACCGGTTTCCATATCCGATGGCGCCTCAGGATGGTTCGGGATTGGCCCTGTTTCAGTCATCCCCAAATGGCAGGGACGCGGCATTGGTTCCCAACTGATGCGCGAGGCGCTAGCGAGGCTTTCTGAACAGGGGGCATCGGGCTGCGTTGTCCTTGGTGACCCGTCCTACTACCGGCGATTCGGGTTCAAGAACGAAGTCAGGCTTGTCCTGCCAGATGTACCTCCCGAATACTTCATGGCAATGTCGTTCGGGCAAGCCCTGCCAACCGGTACGGTCACCTACCATCAGGCATTCACCATGCCTAAATGATTGGTGGCTTCGGGTCGAAACACGCCACTCCACCCCCCCACCAAAGTCTCAATTTGTTACGAACATGCATTTAGATAGATAGCCAAGCTAACTATATAATCAAGCTTTAGCTCTCTATCTTCTTCATGTCTGTTTCTTCCAAGCTGATCCAGCTGGATCGGGCGTCGCTTGGGCAGGGCTTGCGTTTGGCGCTGGCTGCCTGGCTGTCTTTTACGATCGCGGTGCTGTTGGGTGTGGACAACCCTTATTGGGCGGCCATGCCGGTGTGGGTGATTTCGCAGGCGTCCCGCGGCTTGATCTATGAACGCGCTGTGTTCCGTATTGGCGGCACTTTGCTGGGTGCGGCGCTGGGGCTGGCGTTTTTGCATCTGCCCGATCCCTATCTGCAATTGCTGTGCATGGCGCTAGTCGTTGCGGCGGGTTCTGCACTGACGCATGTGCTGCGCGGCGCGCATAGTTATCTACCCATGTTGGCGGGGATTACCACGGCGGTGGTGGTGCTGCCGTCGGTGCTGGCGCCGGACACTTCGTTTGATCTGGCCTTGTCGCGGGTGGAGTGCACCATTATCGGTGTGCTGGTGGCGACGCTGATTTCGGGTTGGGCGACGCCTCACAGCCGGCGCGCCGAGTATTATGAGCGCGTCCGTCAGTTGGCGGCCGATGCCTTGCGACTGGCGGCGCACAATCTTGGGCCGAATTTTCAGGAGCCGGACAAGAATCTGAGCGCACGCGTCGTGCAGGAAATCTGCGAACTGGACGCGCAGGCCCGCCTGACGGCGGCTGGGTCGCTGGACGCCTATCGGCGCATTCCCTATGTGGATGCCTTGTTGTATGCCGCGATTGAACTGGTCGCCGCCAGCCAGGTGATCGCTCGCCAGCGTGCGCGTGGCCTGAGCTGTCATGCAGCCTATGCGCCGGATTTGCTGGATCAGGCCCAGGCCTTGCAGGAAGGGCGTGAACTGGGCGTACTTGAAAAGCGGGCCGATCATGCCGCCGGCGCTGTCAGCCTGGCGCGTCTGCGGCGCGCCATGGGCCAGATTCGACGCGCCCAGCAAGGCTTGTTTGCTCCGCGTCCTGAACAACTGCAGCGGCGCGTTCGCGCGCTACGGCTTCCGGCGGCGGCTGTGGATTGGCCGCTGGCGTTGCGCACCGGCGCGATTTCCGGGGCGGCGGGCTTGGTGGCGGGGGCCGGGGCTTATGCCTTGGGCAGTCCGGTGTTGGAACTGGCCGCCATCGGCGTGTGTATTTTTTCCATGATTCTGGGTTCCATGCCCCGGCCTCAGTTGATGGCGCGCTATATCTTCATCGGCATTACCGTGGGCGCCTGCGTGGCCGGGCTATATCGCTACGCGCTGCAGCCCCACTTGACCCAGGATTGGCAGATCATCGTCTCGGTGCTGCCCTTCATGGTGGTGGGTGGTCTGGCGCGCGCCAACCGGCCTACCTCGCTGTGGGCGCTGGATGCCAATATGTGTTTCCAGTTGGCCAGTCAGGCCGGCATGGCGGCGGTGACGCTGCCGGCCATTGTGCAGGGCTCGGCCGCCTTGATTGCCGGCTCCGCCGTCGTCTGCACTGCTTTTTATTTCTTGCCGCGCCGCACGCATGTGCGCGGACGGGTGCTGGCGCGCCGTCTGGTGCGCGAGATCTACCCCTTGATTCGGACTCAGCCGCCGCGTCATGTGCAGGCCTGGCGCAGCCGGGCGGCGCGCCAGCTGGTGCGTTTGCTGCAATGGATGGGGGCGGAGGCGCCGCGCGGCGTGGTGTCCTTGATCAATCTGGGCTACGGCATTGTGGCCTTGCAGCGTTTGGCATCGATAGGACCGCAGCAGCAGTCTTGCGTGCAGCATGTCTGCATCCTGCTGGACGGCTTTGAGCTGCAGCCGCGTGAAGTTGCCAATCAATTGGCGCGCCTGGCCCGCGAAGGGATGGAACCGGTGCTGGCCGGCGCCGTGCTGGATGTGGCCGACGCGCTGGACGGCGCGCAGGCGCTGTTGGATTATGCCTACCCCGCTCAGGACAGGGCGGTTGTGGCTGGAGGCGTGTGATGGAACCGTCGTTGGAAGAGCAATTCGGCCTGTCGCTGGTCGTGCTGGCCCGACTGTATCGTCGCGAGCTGGATCTGGCCTTGCGCCAGTACGGCGTGTCCGAGGCGACCGTGCTGCCTATCCGGTATCTGGCGCAACTGGGCAACCAGACCCGGCAGGGACAATTGGCGCAGATGATGCGACTGGAAGGGCCGACGCTGGTGCGCGTCATCGACCAGTTGCAGGCCAGCGGTCTGGTCGAGCGGGTGCCGGATGAGCAGGACAGGCGCGCCCGCTTGATACGCCTGACGGACAAGGGGCGCGAGTTCCATGATCATGTCCTGGAGCTGCTGCGTCAGTTGCGGGTTCGTCTGTTCGAGGGCATGGACCCGCAGGACATGCAGGCTGCACTGCGCTGCTTCCAGGTATTGGGACGCAATCTGGGGCAGGGGGCTGGCGACGCTGCGGGTTTGTTTGATGTCCCGTAGAACCTGCTTACATTCCGGGTATCGTCCCGACGACCTTTATGTTTGAATAAGCATTCCTTGTTTCGCCGATAAGGGGGTGCGTCATGACAGAATCGGATCTTGCCCGTATTGTTAAAACCCTGATCGACGCGCAGTGGTCGATCGCCACCGCGGAGTCCTGCACGGCGGGGCTGATCGCCTCCACCCTGGCGGATCAGCCGGGCGCAGGTGGCTTGCTGGACTGCGCATTTGTGACCTATTCGCCGCAGGCCAAGTACCGCTGCCTGGGCGTGGATCAGGCCGTGCTGGCCTCCAACAATCTGACCAGTGAGGCAGTGGCGCGCGCCATGGCCAAGGGGGCGGCGGCGCTGACCCCGGCCACCCTGATCATTGCCAATACGGGGGTGGCCGATGACACGGCTGCGCCCCGCATTCGTAAGGGGACGCAATGCTATGCCTGGCTGTTCAAGCCGCGCGACAAGTTCGACCCCGTGGTGGTGTATACCGAAACCATTGTCTTTGACGGCAGCCGCGATGAAATCCGTCGCCAAAGCGCCGACTATGCGATTGCGCGCATCGAACACTGGCTGCAGGAACTGAAACAGGAACGCCAGGGCTTGCACCCTGGCGTTTGATCCTGTGTGAACGGCCGGCCGCGAGCGGGCGCAGCGATCAGCTTTGCAGGTAGGAGCGCCACACGCGCGGCAGAATGCCGCCGTGGCGCCAGTACTCTACATCTTCCATCGTATCCAGACGCACGGTGACCGGCACGGTCTGGCGGCTGCCGTCCAGACGCTGCACGATCAGGTCCGCCCGCGAACGCACGCCCAGGTTTTCTTCCAGTCCCTGAACCTCGAAGACTTCGCTGCCGTCCAGGCCCAGTGTGTCGGCATTGACGCCGTCCTGGAATTGCAGCGGCAGAACGCCCATGCCCACCAGGTTGGTGCGGTGAATGCGCTCGAAGCCTTCCGCCACCACCGCCTTCACACCCAGCAGTGCCGGTCCCTTGGCGGCCGAGTCGCGTGATGAACCGCAGCCGTAGTTCTTGCCGGCGATGACCAGCAGCGGCACTTGACGCTCCTGGTAGGTCTGCGCCGCTTCGAAGATGCGCATGACTTCGCCCTCGGGCATGACCTTGGTCACCCCGCCTTCCACGCCGGGGACGATCTTGTTGCGCAGCCGAATGTTGGCAAAGGTCGCGCGCTTGACCACTTCGTGGTTGGCACGACGCGTGGTGTAGTTGTTGAAGTCTTTCTGGGCCACGCCCTTGGACAACAGGAAGTCGGCCGCCGGCGTGCCCAGGCTGATGGAGCCGGACGGGGAAATATGGTCGGTGGTGATGGAGTCGCCCAGAATGGCCAGCGGGCGCAGTCCGCGCAGATTGGCCACGGGGGCGGGCTCGCGCTGCAGGCCGTCGAAGTAGGGCGGCTTGCGGATGTAGGTGCTGTCCGCTTCCCAGGGGTAGTGGCCGCCGTTGCTTTCGCGCGCCAAGGCATCCCAGGGCTGGCCGCCGTCGTACAGCTCGGCGTAGCGCTCGATGAACAAGTCTCGCTCGTAGGCGCCATGGATGGCCTGCTGGACTTCGGCGGCCTTGGGCCAGATGTCGCTCAGGTAGACGTCCTTGCCCTGATCGTCCTGGCCCAGCGGTTCACGGGTCAGGTCCACGTTCATATTGCCGGCCAGGGCGTAGGCCACGACCAGCGCGGGCGAGGCCAGGTAGGCGGCGCGCACATTGGCGTGGATGCGGCCTTCGAAGTTGCGGTTACCCGACAGGACGGCGGCGGCCACCAGTTTTTCCGACTCGATGGCCTGGACGATATTGGGCGGCAGCGGACCGGAGCCGCCGTTGCAGGTCGTGCAGCCGAATCCGGCGATGTTAAAGCCCAGCGCATCCAGGCCGTCTTGCAGGTCGGCGCGCAGCAGCACGTCGGCGGTGACCTGGCTGCCCGGCACCAACGAGGTCTTGACCCAGGGCTTGCTGCGCAGGCCGCGTGCGACGGCATTGCGCGCCAGCAGACCGGCGGCCATCATATTGGCGGGGTTGGCAGTATTGGTACAGGACGTGATCGCGGCAATGACCACATCGCCGTCGTGCAGAGCGTAGTCTTCGCCTTCCACGGGGATGGCGCGTTGCGGGTCATAAGGGCGGCCGGCGATTTTCTGATGATGGGCGGGGAACTGCTGGGCAGCGGTATCCAGATCCAGATGGTCTTCGGGGTTGCTGGGGCCGGCCAGGCTGGGTTTGATGCTGCTCAGGTCCAACTTCAGGACGGCATCGTAGACTGGAGCGGGCGCTTGCGGGTCGCGCCACAGCTTCTGCGTTTTGCTGTACTGTTCGACCAGGTCGATCTGCTCTTGGGGGCGGCCTGTCATGTGCATGTAGTTCAGGGCGGCCTGGTCAATGGGGAAGAACACGGCGGTGGCGCCGTATTCGGGGGCCATATTGGCGATCATGCCGCGGTCGCCCAGTGACAGCTGATCCACGCTAGGGCCGAAAAACTCCACGAATTTACCCACTACGCCCAGTTCGCGCAGCTTCTGGGTGATGACCAGCACCAGGTCGGTCGGCAGCACGCCGTCCGGCAGCGCGCCGGTCAGCTCGATACCCACTACCGCCGGCAGGGCGATGGCGACCGGCAGGCCGACCATGACGGCCTCGGCCTCGATGCCGCCCACGCCCCAGCCCAGAATGCCCAGGCCGTTGACCATGGGCGTGTGGCTGTCCGTACCGACACAACTGTCGGGGTAGATCAGCTCGCCGCCGTCGTCCTGCTCAGCCCAGACGACCTGGCCGATGTGTTCGATGTGGAGCTGGTGCATGATGCCCTTGCCCGGCGGCACGACCTTCACGCCGTCGAAATTGCTGGAACACCAGCGCAGAAAGGCGAAGCGTTCGCCGTTGCGCTGGTACTCGCGCGCCAGATTGATGTCGGCAGCTTGCGGGTTGGCCCAGCTGTCCACTTGCAAAGAGTGGTCGATGATGACGTCGATCGGCACTTGCGGGCGTACGCGGCTGGCGTCGCCGCCGGCGGCCTGGACGCCTTCGCGCAGGGCCGCCATGTCCAGCAGCATGACCAGACCCAGGATGTCCTGGCCGAAGACGCGCGCCGGATAAAAGGTGATGCCATCGCCCACCTTGCGTTCGAGCAGCGAGCGGATTTCTTCATCCACGTCGGCGCCGCGAACGGTTTTTTGCCTACAGAGGTTCTCCAGCAGCACGCGCAGCGAATAGGGCAGCGTGTCGATGCCGGGTATGTCGGCAATGGGCACATAGCGCAGATCGCGGCCGTTGATGTTCAGGGGGGCGAGGGCAGAGGACTGAGACATGGCGAGCAATTCATCCGTAAAAGGAAGGCGGGCGACAGGGCCGGCCTTACCGTGAATAGCCAGACAAAAAATGCGTCTGGAGGCCTGGTAGAACAATAAATTTGTATTTAGTTTGTATATAATACAATAAAATGACAAAGTGTCGTTCCTGTTTTTGAGTGTGGGCGTAGCGCCGTTGCCGGGCCGCCAGCACTGGAAAGCGTCTCCTTTGCGGAAGTTTCCATGGATACCGTATGAAGAGCGAGTTCAATTCCCTGCACATTACCTTGGCGCATCGCCTGCTGGACTATGTGCGGGCCGGTCATCTGCAGGCCGGCCATCACTTGACCGAGCAATCGCTGGCGCAGGCGCTGGGTGCGTCGCGCTCGCCCGTGCGTGGCGCTTTGGCCTATCTGGCGGAAAAGGGCGTGGTCGGCGCGCAGCCGCCGCGGCGCGGCCTGTTCTTGCTGAAAGGCGCCGACGAGCTGGGAGTGGTGGAAGAAGCGCTGGGCGCGAACCAGGACGATGAAATCTATCTGCAACTGGCGCGCGATAAGCTCTCGGGCCTGTGGGGCGATACCTTGTCTGAAAACGATGCCATGCGCCGCTATGGGCTGACGCGCGAGCGCCTGCGCCGCGTTCTGGCGCGAGCCGCCAACGAAGGCTGGATGGAGCAGCGCGCCAGCAAGGGCTGGTCGTTCCTGCCCATGATAGACGGCCCGCAGGCCTGCCAGGAAAGCTATGCCCTGCGCCAGATGCTGGAGCCCGCCGCCATGCTGTTGCCCGATTTTGCCATCGACAGCGCCGTGTTGCGGCGCGTGCGTCTGCAGCAGCAGGCCCTGGCCGACGGCGGCTGGCGTCATGCCGGTCATGCCGAGATGTATCAGGCCAATGCCACGTTCCACGAGGCGCTGGCGTCTTTGTCGGGCAACCGCTTTATCGCCCAGACGGTGACGCGCCAGAATCAGTTGCGTCGCCTGCTGGAATATCAGGAAACCATAGACCGCGAGCGCATCCGCCGCCAGTGCCTGGAGCACCTGGCCATACTGGACCTGCTGGAACGCGGCGAACGCACCCAGGCGGCCGAGCTGCTGGCGCGCCACCTGGGCAACGCCAGCCACGAAAAAGTGCAGCAGCTGCAACGCGCCGCACGATAGTTGGTATGTTTTACCGCCGGGCCGTCGGTCTGCCGCATCATCCCCAGGTAAAACGCGCCCCCGTGGGGGGCAGCAAGCCGAAGGCGAAGCGTGGGGGCATTTTTTGCCGCCGGGCCGTCCCCAAGGCAAAAAGCGCCCCCTCGGGGGGCAGCAAGCCGAAGGCGAGGCGTGGGGGCATTTTTTAACGGCGCAAGCCAAGCACCAGGAATGACGATGAAACAGAAATCCCTTCCCGCCGTGTTCATGCGCGGCGGCACCAGCAAAGCGCTGATGTTGCACACCCGCGATTTGCCCGAGAATCGCGACGACTGGACGCCCTTGTTTGCGGCGGCCATGGGCTCGCCCGATCCGTATGGACGCCAGCTGGATGGCATGGGCGGCGGTGTATCGTCCTTGTCCAAAGTGTGCATCATCGGCCCCTCCAGTCATCCCGACGCGGATGTGGATTACACCTTCGCCCAGGTATCCATCAAGGACCAGAAGGTGGATTATCGCGGCAATTGCGGCAATATGAGCTCGGCCGTCGGCCCGTTTGCGGTGGATGAGGGGCTGGTGCAGGCCCGGGACGGCGAGGCCTGCGTGCGCATCTTCAACACCAATACGCAAAAAATCATTCATGCCCGATTCATGGTGGAAGACGGTCAGCCGCGCTATGACGGCGAGTTATCCATTCCTGGCGTAGGCGGCACGGGTTCGCCCATACGGCTGGATTTCGTCGAGCCGGGTGGGGCGTCCACGGGCTCGCTCTTGCCCACGGGGCAAGTGTCCGAATGGCTGGATGTGCCCGGTGTGGGCCGGATCGAGGTCTCTCTGGTAGATGCCGCCAATGCGGCGGTATTCGTGCGCGCTGCCGATGTGGGCCTGACCGGTTTGGAGCTGCCCGACTGGCTGGAAACCCAGCCGCAGATCCTGGAGCGTCTGGACGCCATACGGGTGCAGGCCTCGGTGCGCATGGGCATTGCGCCCGATGAAGAGTCAGCACGCCAGATCCGCATCGTGCCCTTCGTATGCATTGTGTCGCCAGCGCAGGACAGCCCCACCTTGTCAGGCGAAACCATCGCGGCAGAGGACGTCGATCTCGTAGCGCGCGTCATCTCCAATGGACAGCCACACCGGGCGCTGCCCTTGACCATCTCTTTGTGTACGGCGGTGGCTGCCCGCATGACAGGCAGTTTGCCCGCCCAGTGCCTGTCGGCGTCGGTGGAGCCGTTAGGGCCATTGCGCCTGGGCATGCCGTCCGGAGTGCTTACGGTGGGGGCGGAGGTAGAACGCCAGGAAGATCAGTGGCATGCCCGCGCCGGTTCCTTCTATCGGACGGCGCGTCGTCTGTTCGACGGCCGTCTGTGGGTGCCGGGCGCCGCCTTGGCGGATTGATCAGTTGGCCCGCAAGGCTTGCGAGGGGTTGCAGCCGAAGCGGGCCTTGTAGTCGGTGCAAAAACGACCCAGGTGGCCAAAGCCGCAGCGCAGGGCCACATCGCTGACCAGCGTGCCCGGGGCGGCGGCTTGCAAGGCCGCATGGGCCGCCTCCAGCCGGATCTGCTTCAGAAATTGCATGGGGCTTTGACGACGTTCGTCTCTGAAGGCCTGGGTCAGGCTGCGCACGCTGACGCAGGCGGCGCTGGCAATCTGCTCCAGGGTCAGGGCTTCGTCCAGATGGGCGCGCATGAAATCTTCCGCGCGCTGTACTCGGCGCGAACCCGCCGGCGCGCCGCCCAGGCGCAACTGTTGGCTGTAGTTGCCCGGCTGCGTATGGAACAGATGCAGCAGCAGGTTGTCTTCTACCTGGCGCATCCAGGCGTCCAGCTCGGCCGGCGGCTGCGCTCCATAGGCCAGCAGGCTGCCCACCTGATGCTGCCAGGCGCGTCCCTGGGGCGAATCCAGCGCCAGGGTGGCGGCAAATTCGATAGGCTGGGAGAGCTTCAAGCCCAGGTGCTGGCGCGCCACTTCTTCCAGTCGCACGCGCGGAATCTTGATCAGGAACTGCTCGCACCCTTGTTCCCAGTCCAGCTCCAGGGGCAGAGACGGGGAAATGACGCTGGCCGTGTGAGGGTCGGCGCGCACCAGTTCGCGGCCGACCCGGATACAGGAGCGTCCCTGTATAGGCACCTGAAACAGCAGGAAATCTTCCAGCGCGCCGGGCGACACCTGGACCGCAGCGCCGTACTTGAGCAGCACAAAGGAAAAACTGTGGCTTTTGGCGTAGCGCAGCGAGGCGTCCACCTGCCCGCCGTTCCAGGTCAGCCGGTGGTCTGTCAGCACCCCTGCGGTTTCGCTGCGCGTCTGATCCGGGCAGCGTGACTGGAAGCGCGGCGCGCTGCGCTGCAGGGGCGCCAACCCCGACGTGAACCACGCTTGCATAGTGTGTCTCCTAATTTCTGCCGGATCCGGATACGGCCTGCTGTATCCGGATAGCCCGATGGCCTCTGTCTGGCCTAATGTATTTCAAACTTAAAACAGTAAGTCCTGTCGATCGCACGTTAGCAGATTGGGACCAAGCTGTGAATTGACGTCTTTACGTAGTCATCCTTTTGAAAGACATGGACGGAGACAAAACATGAACAAGCAATTTGCGGGCTGTATGGGCGCTGTGGCGCTGGCCTTGGCCAGTTCCGCAGCCTGGGGGCAGGAACCATTCAAGATCGGTCTGATGACGACGTTGTCGGGGCCGGGCGCGGCCATCGGGACTGAAGTGCGCGATGGCTTTGAGCTGGGCGTCAAGCACGCGGACGGCAAGCTGGGCGGCATCGAGACCACGGTGACCGTGGTCGATGATCAGCAAAAACCCATGGAAGGCCGCCAGGCGGTCGAGCGCCTGATCAAGCGCGATAAGGTGGACGTGATCACCGGCATGGTGTTTTCCAATGTGCTGCTGCCCGTGATGCCGACCATTCTGGGCAGCGATACGGTTTATATCTCGGCCAATACCGGTCCTGCCGACTACGCGGGCGAGCGCTGCAATCCCAACTTCTTTGCCGTGTCCTGGCAGAACGAGGACATTCCGGCCGCCATGGGCAAGTACGTGACGGACAAGGCACACAAGAAGGTGTACCTGATCGCTCCCAACTACCCAGGCGGACGTGAATCCATCGAAGGCTTCAAGCGCACCTTCAAGGGCGACATTGCCGACGAAGTCTACGTGAAACTGGGTCAGGTCGATTTTGCCGCCGAGCTGGCCCAGATGCGGGCCTCGGGCGCGGACTCGGTGTTCTTCTTCCTGCCTGGCGGCATGGGCGTGGCCTTCATCAAACAGTTGGTGAACTCGGGCCTGTCCAGCCAGATGGCGGTCTATACCCCGGGCTTCTCGGCAGACCAGGATACGATCGCCGCCATCGGCGACTCCATGAAAGGCATGGCCAATGCCGCGCAGTGGTCGCCGGATCTGGACAACGCCGCCAACCAGCGTTTTGTGAAGGATTTCCAGCAGGCCTACGGACGCCTGCCTTCCATGTATGCGGCCCAGGGCTATGACGCGGCTCGTCTGCTGGACGGCGCGCTCAAGGCCGACCCCAAGGCGGCGCAGGATCGTGAAGCGCTGCGCCAGGCCTTGCGCAAGGCGCCTTTCGAGTCGGTGCGCGGGGCCTTTGCGTTCAACAACAACCAGTATCCGATCCAGACCTACTACATGCGTGAGGTGGCTCCGAATGCGCAGGGTCAGATGAGCAACAAGATCGTATCCACCGTGTTCGAGCAATTCCATGATCATTTTGCGCCACAGTGCAAGATGGACAGCAATAAGAAGGGCGCCTGAGGGGTGTCCGGCAGCAAGGAGGCAATGATGAGCTATACCAATGAAGCCCTGGCCGCGCTGGTGCGCGAAGACAGCGTCCACAAGTCGGTCTACACCGATCCCGAGATCTTCCAGTTGGAAATGGAACGCATCTATGGTCGCGCGTGGATCTATATCGGCCACGACAGCCAGGTGCCCAATCCCGGCGACTATCACACGACGTCCCTGGGCGGCCAGGATGTGATCATGGTGCGCGGCAGCGACAAGAACGTGTATGTGCTGTACAACCGCTGTCCCCACAAAGGCGCCAAGGTCGTGGCAGAAGGCTGCGGCAATACGGGCAAGTTCTTTCGTTGCCCCTATCACGCCTGGACCTTCAAACTGGACGGTCAGCACCTGGCCGCCCCCATGAAAAATGGCCTGGAAGGCACTTGTTTTGACCCTAAGCATCCCGACTTTTCCATGCGCCGCGTGGCGCGGGTAGAGAGCTACCGCGGCTTCGTGTTCGCTAACCAGAGCGCTGAAGGTCCGGACCTGACAGAGTTCCTGGGCCATGTGATCACGTCGATCGACAATATGTGCGACCGCTCGCCGGTGGGTGAAGTGGAAGTGGTGGGCGGCACCTTCAAGGTCTGGCAGCCCTCCAACTGGAAGGTGTTCTACGAGAACCTGCATGACACCATGCACGCCAACGTCACGCACGAATCGTCCTATGTGGCAGCGCGCGAACAAGCCCAGGATTACGGCTCCATGCCCCTGGAATTGCACATCATGGACGGCAACGGCGAGCCTTACGGTTTCTGGGAAAAGCTGGACCTGTACGCCTTCGAGAACGGCCACGGCTATATGGAAGGCATTTTCAATCCCGGCGCCATCGAAACGGATCCGGTGTCCAAGGCGCACTTCGAGACACTGAAAGAGGCCTATGGTGAAGAAAAGGCGATGGGCATTCTGGGCCAGAATCGTCATAACACCATCATCTATGGCAGCGGTTCTCCGCACACCGTGTTTCAGCAGTTCCGTGTCATCCGCCCGGTGGCGGTGGACCGTACCCATGTGGAGATTCAGCTGTTCCGCCTGAAAGGCGCGCCAGAGGACATCTACAAGCGCGGCCTGATGTATGCCAACTTGATCAACTCCCCCTCGTCCAACGTGATGCCGGACGACATCGAGGTGTATGGCCGTTGCCAGGAAGGCAACCTGACGCGGGGCGGCGAATGGATCAGCATGCACCGCTACAACGGGACGGACAAGCCCATTGAAGGCGGCATGGTGGCGACCAACGGCACCAGCGAATTGCCCATGCGCAATCAGTTTCGCGCCTGGAAAAAGTTCATGACGGCTTGATGGAGGAAACCTGCCATGTTGTTTGATATTGATTTTGATGTGGGCGTGGACCAAGTCACGCCGGTGAACCTGAGCCTGGAAGCGGTCCGCGACGTGGAGCAGTACATCTACCAGGAAGCCCGCTTGCTGGATGAGCGCCGCTGGGAACAATGGCTGGACCTGTGGACCGAAGACGGTATGTACTGGATTCCGCACAGTTTTGACCAGGCCAGTCCTTACGAGCATATTTCGCTGTGCTGGGAAAACAAGCTGCTGCGCGAACTGCGCATCCGACGTCTGGAAAACAGCCGCAACTGGTCGCAGCAGCCCGTCACGCAGTCCTGCCGGGTCATCGGTAATGTCATGATCGATGGCACCGACCCCGACGGCTATCTGGTGGTGCGATCCTCGTTTCATGCCATGGAATGGCGCGGCAAGGAGCAGGTACACCGCGTGGGTTCCTTGATCCACAAGCTGCAGGCTCAAGAGGGCGGCGGCTGGAAGCTGCGCATGAAGCAGGTCAATCTGGTGGACCGCGATGCGGTGCATGGTGCCATCCAGGTGTATATCTGATGAGCGCGCCCACGCGCACGGCCCTGCTGGCCCTGCACTACCAGAACGATGTGCTGCACGCGGATGGGCGTATCCGGGTCGGCCTGACGGCCGACAGTCCGCAGCGTCAGCAGGTGATTGCCGCTGCGGGCCGGTTGTTGGAGCAGGCTCGCAGCCGCTCCGTACCCGTGGTGCATGTGCGGGTCGGCTATCGCCCCGACTATGCCGATCTGCTGACCAATGCTCCGATTCTGCGCAATGTGAAGCGTATCGGGGCCATGCAGGCCGGCAGTTGGGGCGCGGACTTTTACGAAGGCCTGGAGCCCCAGCCGCAGGAGTTCGAGGTACACCACACGCGCATTAATGCATTCTTCGGCTCGCAGCTGGAACCGGTCGTGCGCCGCCTGGGCGTGGACCGTCTGGTGGTGGCGGGCGTCGCCACGCACTCGGTGGTGGAAAGCACGGTGCGCCATGCGGTGGATATGGGCTTTGAGGTGGCGGTGGCGGCGACGGCGTGCGCGGCGCCGCCCGGCACGCATGAAGCGTCGCTGGCCAGCATGGGCCTGATCGCCCATATCGACCAGCAGGAAGACTGGGACGCGGTATTTGGCGGCTGAGCCGTCGGCAGGGGGGAAAGATGGAACAGGATTTTTCAGTCAATTTGAAAGGCAAGGTTGCCGTGGTGACCGGTTCTACGCAAGGCTTGGGTGCAGATATTGCATTGGCCTTGTGCGCGGCCGGAGCCTGGGTGTTGATCGTGGGGCGCGGTCTGGAGGAAGGGCGGGCGACCGAAGCGCGTCTGCAGGCCGTGGGCCAGGCCCGCTTCATGCCGGCGGACATCCGCGATGATGCCCAGTTGGACGCCTGCGTCCAGGCCGCCCTGGAGCAGACCGGGCGCATCGACATTCTGGTCAACAATGCCTGCAGTTATGGCGATGAAGGCCTGGCCTCCAGCCGGGCGCTGTGGCACGAGACGCTGGATGTGAATCTGGTGTCGGGCGCCATCCTGGCGCAGAAGGTCTGCCCGCACATGGTCCCGGGCAGCGTCATCATCAATATGGGCAGTACTGGTGGCAAGTTCGGCGTGGCCGGTCGGGCTTTGTATCCCGCTTCCAAGGCTGCCATCCTTCAGTTGACCAAGAGCCTGGCCGTGGAACTGGCGCCCGCCGGTATCCGCGTGCTGGCCGTGTCGCCGGCCTGGACCTGGTCGCCGGCGGTGGAACGCATGAGCGGCGGTTCGCGCGAGCAGGCCGATCAGGTGGGGGCGCAGGTCCATCCCCTGGGCCGTGTGGGCTCGGGGTCGGAAATTGCCCAGGCCGTGCTGTTTGCGGTGTCGGGCGCGGCTTCCTGGATGACGGGCGTGGATCTGCCGGTGGATGGCGGCTTTTCCGTACTGGGACCGGAGCAGGGGCGTTCGCCTCGGCATTGGTTTCAGGTCTGGGCGCAGAAACAGGCTGGCTGATATCCGGCGAAATGCGGTACAAGAGGCTGGGCCCGTTGCGGGCGTCAAGAACAAGGGTGGTGGGATGACAAGCGAAACAACAAAAAAGAATG
This sequence comes from Pseudomonadota bacterium, assembly GCA_023439305.1. GTDB lineage: Bacteria > Pseudomonadota > Gammaproteobacteria > Burkholderiales > Burkholderiaceae_B > Alcaligenes. The sequence continues at coordinate 142,499 of JAEXOO010000035.1, read as the reverse complement.
AACGACATGCCGTGGTCGTGGTCGGCAGCGGCATCAACTCCCTGGTCTGCGCGGCTTTGCTGGCGCAGCGCGGCAAGCGGGTGCTGGTGCTGGAGCGCAATGATAGGGCCGGAGGCTGCATACGCACCGAGGAACTGTTTCCCGGTTTCACGCATGAAGTGCTGTCGTCCTGGTATCCGTTGTTCACATCGGGGGCGGCCTATGCGCGCCTGAAAGACGATCTGGCGGCCCAGGGTGTGGAGTTCCTGGACAATGGTTACACCACGGGGGTGGTGGGCAGTGATGGCTGCGGGCTGGCCTTGCGCAACGATGTGGGCGATGCGGTGCAGCGCATCAATGAATTTGCAGCAGGCGACGGCGCGGCCTTCGGACAGATGGCCAGCCAGCTGTTCGAGCGTGACGCGGCGCTGACTTTCGGCCTGCTCGGCTCGGAGCCGTATAGCCGGGGTCTGCTGGGTCTGTTGTTTTCGCAATGGCGTAAACGCCGTCTGGACGGCATGGTGCAGTACGGGCGCGAGTCCCTGGAATCATTCCGCCGCTGGGCCGAGCGCGAGGTCAAGGATAACCGCGTGCGCGGCATGATGGCGCCCTGGGTGCTGCATTCGGGTCTGGGGCCGGATGATGCCAGTTCGGCCTTGATCGGCAAGCTGACTTTTGCCGCCGTGGTGGCCGGGGGCATGCCGGTGGTCAAAGGCGGGGGGCAGAATCTGGTGCGCGCCTTGTGCGCCATTATCGAAAAAGCCGGCGGCCGCATACAGTTGAATACCGAAGTTGAAGAAATTCTGCTGGACGGCCAGAAGGCGCGCGGCGTGCGCGCCGGCGGCCAGACTTACGAGGCCAGCGATGCCGTGGTGTGCAATGTCACCCCGCCGCAGCTCTATGGTCGTCTGCTGCCGGGCGCGCCTGCTGCCGTGCGCAATCAGGCCCAGGCCTATCGCTTTGGCCGTGGCGACATGCAGATCCACATCGCCCTGGACGGCATGCCCAACTGGAGCGATCCGGAACTGCTGAAAGTGCCGCTGCTGCACTTGTCCGATGGGCTGGAAGACGTCAGCATGAGCGTGGCTCAGGCCAACAATGGCTTGATTCCGGCCAAGCCTACGGTGGCGATCGGCCAGCCGTGCGCGGTGGATCCTGGCCGCGCCCCGCAGGGCAAGTGGATTCTGTGGATGCAGATGCAGGATATGCCTTCGACGTTGCGCGGCGATGCCGCCGGCAAGATCGCCGTTCCCGCCGATGGGCAGTGGACCGACGCCGTGCGGGATGCGGTCAGCGAGCGCATCATCGATCAATTGGAAGCCATACTGCCCGGGCTGCGCCGGCAGATCATCGGCGTGAAGGTGCTGTCACCGGCCGACCTGGAGAAGACCAACTGCAATCTGGTGGGCGGCGATCCTTATTCGGGCGTGTGCTCGCCAGACCAGTTCTTCTGGATGCGGCCCTTCGCCAGCACCCAGGGCGCCCGTGCGCACCGCACGCCTTACAAGAACGTCTACCACATCGGCGCGTCCACCCATCCCGGCCCTGGCCTGGCGGGCGCATCGGGCTACATGGTGGCCGAGCAGATCAAATAATCACGGCACTGTGTTTTGTCGTGGCATTCGGGCCGGCAGTTTGCCGGCCCGAATGCATTGGCGGGCTGGTTCTGCAAAAAAAATGCTCATCTGATTTCATCAGGTAGCGCGGTCGACATGATTCTTGAGTATTCTGTGCATGTTTTCACCGGGCAGCGTCGGTGGCGCCGGCATGCCGGCTTGCCTGCGCAGTTACTATTGCTTATCTGGAGTCTGTTCGATGCAGTCCTTGCGCCGCCTGGGCCTGTGCGCCTTGCTGAGTCTTTGTTCGCTGTTCCTGATCCTGGGGACGGGCGGAGGCGGGCTTGCGCATGCCGCCGAGCCGACCGCCATCCAGGCCGAGGAGGCCGGCAAGGTCTTGGACAGCTTGCGCCAGACACTGCAGAAGGTGCAGGGCAGTTTGCAAAAGACCGACGGCCTTTCTGACACAGACCTGGTAGAGCTGCGCAATACCCTGACTGAGGCGCAGGAGCGGGCGCAGGACATCGGCGTTCGTCTGGAGCCGGAGCTGGTCAGTATCGAAGCGCGCTTGACGCAATTGGGTGCGGTCGATGCGCAAGGCGCAGAATCCGAGGACATTGCCCGTCAACGTACGCAGTTGCAGCAGGCGCAGTCCAATCTGGACGGCCAGATCAAACTGGCTCGCCTGATCGGCGTAGAAGCACGCCAGGGCATTGATCAAGTGTCACAGAAGCGGCGCCAGATCTTCCAGGCGGAGCTGGGGCGTCGTTCGCAGTCCATCTTGACGCCGCGTTTCTGGGCCAATGTCGCCCGCGATCTGCCCGGTGATCTGAGCCGGATCGAGCGCATGGTGGTCGATCTGGAAAAGCGCATGGCGGACGCCCCGGCGCGCGTCTTCTGGCTGGCCGGCGCCTTGGCGCTGGTGGTGTTGGTCTCCACCTTGTTGCTGGGACGCGGTCTGGCGGATTTCACCATCAACCACACCAAGCCCTCACGCTTGCGACGCTCGTTCTATGCCGCCGCCCTGATCGTGCTCTATACCCTGACGCCGGGCCTGCTCGGTTCGCTCGCGTCCATGATGCTGCACTGGCAAGGCGACTTGCCGGCCGAGCTGGACAGTTTTGTGTCCAAATGCGTGTTTGCCTTGTATCTGGGCGGTTTCGTGACCGGGATCGGCCGTGTCCTGCTGGCGCCGCAGCGGCCCAGTTGGCGCTTGCCGCCTATTCCTGGCGATGTGGCGACCAAGCTGGCTTGGCTGCCCATCGCCCTGGGCATCATGGTCACGCTGACCTGGATGTCGCAGCAGCTTCTGGGGCTGATCAATGCCACCCTCAGCACGACGCTGCTGGTGAACAGTTTCAATACCCTGACTTTGAGCGTGCTGATTGCCTTCGCCGCCTGGAATCTGACCCAGGGCCTGCGCGTGCGCCAGGGCGCCGATGCCGGCGAAGAAGGCGGCAAGCCGGATGCCGCACCGCGAGTCAGCGGCTGGTTCCGGTCCGTACCGCTGATGCTGGGCCTGGTCATTGTGGTGGGGCTGCTGGCCCTGTTGTTCGGCTATATCGCGCTCAGCAGTCTGATCGTGCAGGAAACGCTGTGGCTGAGCCTGGTGATCTGCACGTGCTATGTGCTGGTGGCGCTGGTGGCCGATATCGGCAATAGCCTGTTGCTGCAGTTCAAGGACAAGCGCGCCGCCAATGAACTGTCCAATTCGCAGGCGCGGGCCCGCAGCCAGATTGTGATCCTGCTGTCGGGCGCGGTGCGGCTCAGCCTGATTGTGGCGGCCATTACCTTGGTTCTGCTTCCTTTCGGTGAAGACCCCGCTGACTGGCTGCAACGCCGCCTGGGCTTTCTGATGACCGGTTTTGCCATTGGGCAGGTGCAGATCAAGCCCAGTTCCGTGCTGGCCGCGCTGACGGTGCTGCTGGTGGGCATGTTTGCGGTCAAGGTGCTGCAGCGTTGGATGACGAATCAACTGCTGCCCGCGACCCGCATCGATGCGGGCATGCGTGTATCTACTGCCAATCTGTTCAGCTATGTAGGCTATTTCGTCGTATTCGCCATGACGATTTCCTCGTTGGGCATTGGCCTGGAGCGCATGGCCTGGATTATTTCGGCCCTGTCCGTGGGTATCGGTTTCGGCCTGCAGGCGGTGGTTCAGAACTTCGTGTCCGGCCTGATTCTGTTGGCGGAGCGCCCGATCAAGGTAGGGGATTGGGTCAGCCTGAACGGGGTCGAGGGCAATGTGCGCAAGATCAATGCACGCGCCACGGAGATCGAGATGTTCGACCGCTCCACCCTGATCGTGCCCAACTCCGAATTCATCACCAAGCCGGTGCGCAATGTCACGCTGACCAATCCCCTGGGCGTGGTCAACGTCAAGATCAACATGCCGATCGATACCGATGCTAAACGGGTGCGCGATATCATGATGAGTGCCATGGAGGATCATCCCGATGTGCTGGAGGAGCCTGCTCCCGGCGTGACCCTGGATGGCTTCGATGCGAACGGACTGGTGTTCACCGCCAGCAGCTACGTGTCCTCGCCGCGTAATTCGTCCCGGACACGCAGCGCGCTGATGTTCGAGATACTGGATCGTTTGCGCCAGAACCGACTTGTGCTGCACCATACGCAGAATATGACGGTCCTGCCTACTGAGCCGGCTGCATCTCAAAGTAGCTCGGGCGCCACGGGGCCCATGGCATCGGATACTTAGAAGACGGGCGCGACCGAGCGCTCCGACAACAAAGGACGCCTATGAATGCGTTGCGGGGAGTGTGGCTGATCAGCGTGCTGTGCCTGAGCCTGTGGCTCACGCCCATGGCGCAGGGCCAGGTGCTGGTGGATACGGCGGCGGACCGTGAGCGGGTGACGCAGTTGCAGCAGGCCCAGGACAATATACGTCTTATCCAGTTTCTCCTGGAGGACAGTGCGCAGGAAGGAATGCGCCCCGCTTTGCTCAGCGAACAGAGCGACAAGCTGAATCAGGCGCAGGAGCTGGCCGATCGGGCCGTGCGCCAGCTTGAACGTCGCAACCAGTTCCTGCAGGCTCGCGTGCAAGAGCTGGGCGATGATGCGCTGGGGGACGCGGAACCGGAAACCGTGCGGGTGGAGCGTATCCAGTTGCGGCGCGCGGTGGCGACCTTGCGGGCCGAGTTGAAGCTGGCTCGTCTGGTGCAGGTGGAGGCCGCCCAGACCCGGCTGACGCTGAACGACGCCGGTCAGCGTTACAACGATGCCAAGCGCTGGCGACGGGTGCCTTCCTTGTTGTTTCTGGAAGGGCTGCCGTCCATGCGCCAGGCGTGGCCGCAGGATCGTGAACAGCTGTCCGATTATGTGCAGGAATGGCGCCGCACGCTGGCCGCTTCATCGTGGACCCAGGGCGACGGCTCTGTCTGGGCGATTCTGGCCAGTCTGCTTGCAGGGGGCGTGCTGCTGCGTGTGTTGCCCGGACTGGTCTCCCGTTGGGTGCCGGGCGGTCGGCTGCGGCGCTCCGGCCTGGCCATGGCTCATTTCCTGGTGTGGTTGGGCATGGCCTGGGTCGTGGGTCGGGAGCTGTTCCAGATTGTGCTGGACAGGCCAGGCCTGTCCGAGCGGCAACAGCACTTGATGGCCTATGCCGAGCTGGCCGCCTTGATCGGCGCCGGCGTGCTGGCCAGTCTCAAAGCCATTATTTTCCAGCCGCGCAGCACGTGGCGGCTGCTGCCCTTGTCGGATCGGGGCTACCGACGGCTGCGCTGTTTTCCCTGGCTGCTCATGCTCACGGCCTATGTCGAGATTCTGACCGACATTTTTCAGTCCATCCTGTCCATGTCGGAGATTTTCCTGATCTCCGTGGAAGGGGCCGTCTCGGTGCTGTACCTGCTTCTGTATGCCTATGGCTTGTGGGGGCTGCGCGGCGAGCGTTTCCTGGTGGCGAGTGCACCCGCGTCGGACGAGGCGCAGGCCGTGCGCAGTTTTTACTGGACGCGGCTGGCTTATTACGGCGCGCTCGGCGTCTATGGCTTGTCCCTGCTGCTCTTTCTGGGGGGCTGGCAAGGCTTGGCCGACGATCTGATCGCGCATTTCCTGTCTTTGGTGCTGCTGTGCGGCTCCTTGGCTTATTTGCTGATGACCTTGTTGCAGGATCTGTGCGACAGCCTGCTTCTGCGTCTGCGCGGTCGCAAGCAGGAGCCGGGGGGCGCCAATCTGGCACGCACCCAGAGCCAGGTGGTGGTCGTTCTGTTCGCGCTGGCGCGGGTGTCGGTGTTGGTATTCACAGTCTGGGTCATCAGTTCTGACTGGCTGACGGCGCCCCGGCAGATGCTGGAGTCCGGTTTGGATGTGTCGCGCGACGCGCTGCGCCTGGGCGCGGTGCAGTGGCGTCTGGACCTGTGGCTGATCGCCTTGGGCGTGCTGCTGCTGGGTGGCTTGTTGATTTATGCGTTGCGCAGCTGGATGCGTCGCCGCTTCATGCCCAATACCAGTCTGGAGCCCGGCCTGCAGAACGCCATTGTCGGCGTGGTGTCTTATGTTGGCTACTTTACGCTGCTGGTCGTCTGCCTGTCCATGCTGGGCGTGCCTATCGAGTCTGTGACCTGGATTTTCACAGCCCTGACGGTGGGCGTGGGCTTTGGCTTGCGGGGCATTGTGCAGAACTTTGCTTCAGGCCTGATTCTGATGCTGGAGCGACCCGTGAAAGTGGGCGACTGGGTGGATGTCGAAGGCAGTGAAGGCAATGTGCGCGAGATCCGCATGCGCGCGACGTATGTCGAGCGTTTTGACCGCAGCATGGTGGTGGTTCCTAACGCGCAAATGGTGGGGCGTCAGGTGCGCAACCTGACCTATACGCCGGTCTCCCTGGGCGCGGTGGAGACGCGCCTGTTGTTGCCGCTGGATGTGGACGCGGATCAGGTCATGGCCTTGTTACACGAGGCTGTGCGGGCGCAGCCGGAAATTCTGGAGGAGCCGGCCTCGCAACTGTACTGTGACGGTATACAAGGCGATGGGCTGGCATTCGGCATGCGCTGTTTTCTAGCCAGTATGCGTCAGCAGCGCCGGGTGCGCAGCAATCTGATGCTGGACTTGCTGCGTCGTTTGCGTCAAGCGGGCATCAGCCTGCATCCGGCCCAGCGCTGGCTGCAGGATGCCGAGCCGGAACGGTCGCTGGAGCAAGACGAGGACAGTGCGCTCTAGGCGTCACGAATGTCCGGGCTGGGTGTGGTTTGCAGTTCCCGCACAAGCCAGTCGGCAAACTGCGTGCCTGTCCATATACGGCTTCAGCAGACGTTGGATGCCTCGGTTTCGTCGGCCCATTTGTGCTTGATGTCCAGCATTTCAGGCAGGCATTTGTCCAGCAGCTCGACCAGGGCTGGATCAAAGTGCTGGCCGGCTTGTGCACGGATGTGGGCGACGGCCTCGTCCACGCTCCAGGCATGCTTGTAGGGCCGCTCGCTGGTCAGGGCGTCAAAGACGTCGGCGATCGCGATGATGCGCGCAGGCAAGGGGATGTCCTCGCCTTTCAGGCCGTACGGGTAACCGCTGCCATCCCATTTTTCGTGGTGATAGAGCGCGATCGAGCGCGCCAGCTTGAGCAGACCATGGGCATGATGGCCGATGATGCGCGCACCGATCAGTGTATGGGTGCGCATGACTTCCCATTCGGCGGCATCCAGCTTGCCCGGCTTTTGCAGAATGTCGTCGGGGATGCCGATCTTGCCGATGTCGTGCATCGGGGCCGCATGCAGCAGCTCGTCCGCGGCTTCTTCGGAATACCCTGCCCAGCGCGCCAGGATGCGGGCGTAATGGCTCATGCGTATGACGTGGCGGCCCGTCTCATTGTCTTTGTATTCTGCAGCCACGCCCAGGCAGCGCACGATCTGCAGGCGGCTTTCGCGCAGTTCCTGCATTTGCACCAGGGACAGGTGGTTGCGGATGCGTGCGCGCAGAATCGACGGGTTGAACGGCTTGGCAATATAGTCCACGGCGCCCAGGTCAAACCCCAGTTGCTCGTCCTGCGCCTGGGACAGGGCGGTGACGAAAATGACCGGGATTCCCTGGGTCAGGGGGTTGGCCTTGAGCTCCCGGCACACATCGTAGCCGGTAAGTTTGGGCATCATGATGTCCAGCAGGATCAGGTCGGGCAGGTCGCGCCGCGCCAGTTCCAGCGCCTTGTCGCCATCTTTGGCAAAGAGCAGGCGATAGCTGTTTTGCAGCGTATGGCGCAGGATCTGCAGGTTGGCAGGCTCGTCATCGACCAGGAGCAGGGTGGGTCGAGGCGCGTTGAAATCAGTCATGGCTTTCGGGAGGGGTGCCCAGGGAGGCGTTCAGCTCGGCAATCAGGCCGTCAAGGATAGTGCTCGCCTGCTCGAAGTCAAAGGCATCGATGGCTTTGTTCAGGCTGGAAAGCGTGGTCAGCTGGCGCTGTTCTTCCAGGTATCGGCAAATGGTCTGGAAGGCCTCTTCATCCAGTTCGCTGCGGCGCAGATAGCCCTGCAGGCGGTGCAGCAAAGCTTGTGCCTGGGCAGCCTGAATGGGGCTGGCTGCGGCCGCGGGCTGGGCAGAGGCGGGCCCTGGAGTGCTGGCCAGGTTCAATTCCAGGGCGACGCTGTTGAGCAGATCTTGCAAGCGATGGATACGGTCGCGCGCATGGCGTGTTTCGCCGCGGCGGATTTTGTCCTCCAGCTCTCCTGCCAGATGGGATACCGGGCTCAGCCCCAGGTTGGCCGCCGTGCCCCGGATACCATGCAGACTGCCGAGCACGATTTCCCAGTTGGGCTGCTCCTGGCTGACTTCGCTCAAGGGGTAGCGGGTGGCCAGGTCGGATAGAAAGCTCAGGATGGCGCGCCGCAGGCGGTCTTGCGAGCCCCACAGCCGTACCCCGGTTTCCCAGTTGATCAGATCGGGTTCCGCGGGTTGCGGTACTTGCTTGTGCGGCTGAGACGGATCCAGCCCGAGAACCAGGGCGATTTCCTGGAACAGGCGCGGCAGATCCAGCGGCTTGGTGGCAAAGCCGTTCATGCCGGCTTCCCGGGCGGCGCGGCGGTCTGACTCCATGACGCTTGCGGTCAGGGCAATCAGGGGCAGGGCCTTGCGACCTTCCCGCCGTTCCAGCTCGCGCCAGCGGCGCGCGGTTTCCAGACCGTCCATATCGGGCATGTGGACATCCAGCAAGGCCAGGTCGAAATGGGCCTGGTGCAAACGCTCTAACGCCTCGTTGCCGTCGCTGGCGAGCGTCACGGTATGGCTGTGCTGTTCCAGGGCCAGCGTCAGCAGCTCCTGGTTCAGGGCGACATCGTCCGCCACCAGAACGCGCAGCGGTGGCAGGTGCGGGATTTGGTCGTCGGTGATGGCCTCGTCGGGGGCGGCGCCTGCTTCGAGCGGCAGGGTGACCTGAAAGACGCTGCCTTGGCCCAAGGTGCTGCTGACATCGAGTTCGCCGCCCATCAGTTCGATCAGTTGGCGGGCGATGGTCACCCCCAGCCCCGTGCCGCCGAAGCGGCGGCTGATGGACACATCGGCCTGGGTGAAGGGAGCGAAGGCGTGTTGCAGTTGTTCGGGAGTCATGCCGATGCCGGTGTCGGTGATGCGCAGGATCACCCCGTGGCGCGTACTTTCGATTTCCACGTGCACCGAGCCTTTTTCGGTGAACTTGATCGCATTGCCGATCAGATTGTTGAGCACCTGCTGAATGCGCAGCGGATCGCCGCGATAAAAGTCCTGCAGGTCGGACGCGTAGCTGAGACGAAAATCCAGGTGCTTGGCCTCGGCGGCCAGACGCAGCGACGCCACGACCTGGCTGCACAGGTCAGACAGGGAAAAGTTGATTTTTTCCAATTCGACCGAGCCACGCTCCAGCTTGGTGGTGTCCAGGATGTCGTTGAGCAGACCCAGCAGCGAGCGCGCGGAATTGCGCACAATGGACAGATGTTTATGCTGTTGCGGGCTGAGCTGGCCTCGCAGCAACAGTTCGGTGAAGCCGATGATGGCATTGAGCGGCGTGCGGATCTCGTGGCTCATGTTGGCCAGGAAGGCGGTCTTGGCCTGGGCCGCCTGTTCCGCACGTTCGGCGGTATCGCGCAGCGACATGGCCATGGCGTTGTAGTCGCTCATGTCGGTGACAAAGCCCACGAACAGGGGCGCGCCGGGTTGGCGCACCTTGCCCACTGCCAGGCGCATGGGCATCAGGCTGCCGTCTTTGCGCAAGCCCGTGACATCCCGCCCCACGCCAATGATCTTGGGATCGTTGGTGCGCAGGTAATTCGACAGGTAGCCGTCATGGCGCGAGCGGTCAGGCTCGGGCATCAGGATATTGATATTGCGCCCCAGCACTTCGCCCGCCTTCCATCCGAACAGCCGTTCGGCAGAGGTATTGAAGTCCTGAATGGTGCCGCGGCTGTCGATGGTGATGATGCCGTCCACCGCCGTGTCCACGATGGCGCGGTTGCGCGATTCGCTTTCTTCCATTTTCAGGAAAAGCTGGCGGTAGCGCAGCAAGCCGTTGGCGGCGGTTACCAGCACGGTGACCGTGATCGTGAAGGTAGACAGCGCCAGCGAAGCGAAGGTGCTGTTGAACATGATCATGCTGTCGGGCTGCGTGGTTTCGCCGATGAAGCGCGCCGCCGCCATGCCCGTGTAGTGCATGCCTGAAATAGCCAGGCCCATCACAATGCCGCTGATGACGATGCGCTGCAGCAGCGTGAGGCCCGTGCGATGCAGGCGAAAACGTATCCACAGGGCCAGAATGGCCAGCACGACGGCCACCAGAATGGAAACAAAGAAGGTGACCTGCTCGTAGCGCAGAACCGGGGCCATGCGCATGGCGGCCATGCCGCTGTAATGCATGGCGCCTATGCCCAGTCCGACGAGCACGCCGCCCATGATCAGGTGCGAGCGCTGCACCCGAGCCTGCGACAGAATCTGAAGCGCCACCCAGGAGGCGGCCACACTGGGTATGACAGACAGAATAGTGACGGTCGGATCGTAGTGGACCGATGTGCAGAGCTCGAAGGCCAGCATGCCGATGAAGTGCATGGTCCAGATGCCACCTCCGAGCGCGACCGCGCCGGTGCAGATGGCGATCTGGCGATACAGCCGCAGATCGGCCATGCGCGCGATGTGGGCGGTCTGCAAGGCCATGCCCGAGGAAAAAATGGCGACCAGCAGAGACAGGAATACAAGACCCGAATTGTAGGAGCCGATCAGAAAAGGGGCCGTCTGGTCGGCGCTGATGAAAAACTGGTCGAAGATCTGCATGGTCCGTGATTTACGGCTGGGCCGTGAGATGTTTTAGTGTCGGGCGCCGCCTGACGAGCGGCGGCTCGTGTCGGACATCGATCATGGTGAAGCGATGTTACCCAAGATTTGCACAGCAGGAGTCGCTTTTTTTAAAGTAGTGTTCCCGTCAAGAGCAGAGCCGCCACTGAGAAATAAATGACCAGGCCCAGCACATCGACCAGTGTAGCCACCAGCGGAGCCGAGGCGCTGGCCGGGTCAAAACCCACGCGCTGCAACAGGAAAGGCAGCATGGATCCGATGCAGGAGCCGAAGGTCACGATGCCGATCAGGGCCAGCCAGATGGTGAAGGCGATCAGCAGGGAATGTTCGCCGTAGTCGTACAGCCCCAGATGCTGCCAGAGTTCGATGCGGACAAAGCCGACGGCACCGAGCAAGGTGCCCAGTACGATGCCCGCCGGCAGCTCGCGCAGCAGCACGCGCCACCAGTCGGCCACGCGCACATCGCCCAGCGCCAGGCCGCGAATCAGCAAGGAGGTGGCCTGCGAACCCGAGTTGCCGCCAGAGCTCATGATGAGCGGGATGAACATGGCCAGAACGACGGCTTTTTCCAGTTGGAATTCATAATGCTGCATGGCGCTGGCGGTCAGCATTTCCCCCAGGAACAAAGCAGCCAGCCAGCCGCCGCGCTTGCGTATCATGGTCCAGAAGCCAGCCTGAAGGTAAGGCTTGCCGATGTGTTCGGCGCCCCCGAAGCGGTTCATGTCCTCGGCAGCCTCGTCCATCAGCGCATCGATGACGTCGTCGACGGTGACGATGCCGATGATCACATTTTCTTCGTCCACAACAGGCACGGCCAGGAAGTCGTGGCGGCGTATGATCTGCGCCACGGCCTCTTTGTCGGTATAGGCCTGCACCATGACGGGGGTGTCGCCCCGCCACAGGTCGGTCAGCGGCGCCTGCGGGTCGGCACAGACCAGTTTGCGCAGCGGCACCACGAACTGCAGCTGCTTGAGCGGATTGACGACATAGATGGCGTAGACGGTTTCGCGTGTGCTTTCTACCTCGCGGATGTGCTGCAAGGTGCGCGCCACGTTCCAGTCCACGGGGACCTGCAGGAATTCGGTGGTCATGATGCCGCCCGCGGTATCGGCCGGGTAGTGCATCAGTTGCAGCACGGAGGTGCGTGTGGGCTGCGACAGATGGCCCAGGATGTGTTCCCGGTCGGCGGCGGGCAGGCTCTGCAGAAGGTCCGCCATCCGGTCTTCGGCCAGCAGCTCCAGCATGGGCCAGCGTTTCTGTTCAGCGGCATTCAGCAAAATGTCCGGCGCCCAGCGCAGTTCAGGGCGTTCGAGCAGCGTATGCAGGCGCTCGTCGTCCAGCTCGCGCACGGCAGCGACGGCCAGGCTGCGTTCGTGTCGGTTGAGGGCCTGGACCAGATCGGCGGGGTGAGCTTGAAGATCCAGCGGCTGGATGGCTTGGCGTGGGGACATGAGACACTCCGAGGGGCTTGCTGGGGCGCAGGGGGGAATCGAACGCCGCCCATTGTAACGAACTGCACGGGAACACAGGAGTCGACCGCTTTGATGCTAGGATAAGTTTCCCTATCGCTAACAGGAGCGCTGCATGAAGAAATCCCGTTTCACGATGCTGGCTGCCGCCCTGACCCTGGGAGGCGCCGTGATGGCGTCGGCTCAGGCGCAGTATGTGGGCCCCTCCGAGCAAAAAACCCTGACCACGGTCGATCAAGTCGTCAAGAACGCCAAGGACGATGATCCGGTCGCGTTGCGCGGCAAGCTGGTGCGCAAGGTGTCGGGAGATAAATACATCTTTGCCGACGATACGGGCGAGATCCAGGTCGAGATCGACGACAAGATCTTCCCCAAAGTGCCGGTGGATGAAAATACTACGGTGGAGATCAGCGGCGAAATGGACAAAGGGCTGGTGGGCAAGTCCGAGATCGACGTCAAGGCGATCGCCATCCTCAAGTAGTTTTTTTAAATCGGTACAGCCTGCCGGCCGCGCCTGCAGGCTTTTCCGTGTCCAGACGGTGCTATAGTGCCCGCTTTTGCGCCGCATATATCCGGCTGCGACCTCCCGCCCAGGCCATGGGCCCGGCACACGATCAGGAAAGACAATGAGCAATGCAGTGGTATTTGACAAGGGCAACTACCGTTACGTCCCCACGGGCGTGAACCGATATTCCGCCGGCGTGGCAGCCCAGCCGGGCTATGAAATCTGCCGTGTGGTGTTTTCCGAGCCCGTCCCCGTCAAAGAAGGGTTTGATCTCATCCAAGCCGTGCTGGAAGCGGAAGAGCGCCCGTTGACGGCGTTCTGCGCTTGCGAGCTGCGCTCGCCCGCGCCGGTCAGCGATAGCGGTTTCAATGCATTTAACGAAGGCTATGTCCAGACGCTGAGCGACTGGGGACTGATCAAGGGCGTGAACAACCCCGTGGCGCGCAGCAATGTGTCGCCGGTGGTCGGCCCTCCTGATGAGCCCAGCTTCTATGCATTCAGCTACACCGTGGAAAGCGAAGACGAAGAGCCTACGTTTGTCATCGCGGGCAGTTGCGAGGCGCCTGAAACGCCCGGTGATTACAAGGATCTGGTGGTGGCTTATCAGGATGTTTCGCCTGACGGGCTGCTCAAGAAAGCGAAATGGGTGCTGGACGAAATGGAGCGCCGCATGAAGGTGCTGGGTTTTGACTGGATCGACACTACCGCCACCCACGCCTATACCATCCACAACGTGCATGCTTTCATGGCCAGCGAACTGGCGCGCCGCGGCGCCGTACGCCATGGACTGGGCTGGCATCTGGCCCGTCCGCCCGTGACGGACCTGGAGTATGAAATGGACTGCCGTCGTATTCTGAACGAGCGCGTGCTGATGATAGACTAGCCACGAAAAAAACAGGGCCGCAGTTGCGGCCCTGTTTTTTTGCGGACAGGCGCAGATATCAGGCCGCGGTCGCTGCCTGTTGCCGGTAGCGGCGCTGCAGCGACATGCCCCAGGCCAGGCCCAGCAGCGCAGACACCAGCGAGCCGCACAGCACGCCCAGCTTGGCGGCATCCAGCAGGCCAGCCTGGTCAAACGCCAGGTTGGCTACAAAGATGGACATGGTGAAGCCGATGCCGGCCAGCAGGCCGATCAGCGTGACACCGGCCCAGTCCATGCCCGCCGGCAGCGTACATAGTCCCAATCGAACGGGCAGCCAGGTACCCAGCAGCACACCCAAGGGTTTGCCGATGATCAGCGCGGCCGCTACGCCCATCAGAGCGCTTTGCGAGCCCGGCGCCTGCAGGTCCAGGCCGCCCAGGCTGACGCCCGCATTGGCCAGCGCAAACACAGGCATGATCACGAAGGCGACCCAGGGGTGCAGCAAGGCGGGAATCCGGTCCACCGGCGCCAGCATCTCGCGCTGGGCCAGTTGCATGTCGCGCAAGGTATGCAGTACATCATGCGCTTCTTGTTGGCGTTCCAGCTTTTGCGCCAGTTCCAGATTCAGGTGGCGCGCCTTGCGTGGCAGCGGCAGCGCGCGCACCGGGCTCATCATGCCCAGCACGACGCCGGCCAGAGTCGGGTGGGCGCCGGTCTTGAGCAGGCCGAACCACAACACCGCGCCGGGCAGCACATACGCCCAGGCCGATCCGATGCCCATTTTCTGCAGGCCCAGCACTGCGCCTATGCCCACGGCGGCGATCAGGAAGGCGCTGTAGTCCAGACCGCCCGAGTAGAAGAAGGCAATGATCAGGATGGCGACCAGATCGTCGATGATGGCCAAGGCCAGCAGGAATACCCGCAGGCTGCCGGGCAGCGAGCGGCCCAGCAGAGCCAGCACGCCCACAGCGAAGGCGATGTCGGTGGCGGTGGGGATGGCCCAGCCCATCAACACCATGGGTTCGCGGTTCAGGGCGGCGTAAATCAGAGCGGGCAGGGTGATGGCGGCCAATGCGGCGCAGACCGGCAGCATGGCCGAGCGCCAGTCCGACAGGGCGCCGTCATGGATTTCGCGGCGGATTTCCATGCCGACCACCAGAAAGAACAGCGTCATCAGGATGTCGTTGACCCAGAAATGCAGATCCTGGGAAAAGCGCCAGGAGCCCAGCTCAAGGGTGAGCTGGGTATGCCACAGGGCATGATAGCTGTCGGCGAAGGAGGAGTTGGCCCAGATCAGGGCCACCGCGGCGGCCAGCAGCAGGGCGATGCCCGCCAGGGCTTCGATGTGCAGCAGGCGTTGCAACTGGTTTTGCAGGCGACGGGTAAAGACGTGGGCGCGCGGCAGCGGCGCCCCGGGTGTGACAGGGGACATGGTCGACAGGTCTCCGCGAGGCGGCCCGACCTGCGCATGTATTTAACCTGTTTTGCGGCCCTATGCCGCAAAGACACCCAGGGGGCATTATAGGGAGCCTTATTTTTTAAGGCAAACGTCAGTTTTGAGCGATATCGGGCGCTATATGCAGGGGCACGGTGACGGGGCCGTCGTTGACCAGGCTGACTTGCATGTCGGCGCCAAAGACACCGCACTGCGTGTCTGGAAGCTGGAGGCGGGCCAGTTGCACCAGATCATCGAACAAGGGTTGGCTTATGGCGGGCGGGGCGGCCCGACTGAAGCCGGGCCGGTTTCCCTTGCGGGTATCGGCGGCCAGGGTGAACTGGCTGACCAGCAGCAACTGGCCGCCCGATTGCAGCAGGTTCAGGTTCATCTTGCCCTCGGCATCGGCGAAGATGCGCAGGGACAGCAGCTTGTCCAGCAGCCGTTGCACCTGGACGAGAGTGTCTCCGTGCTCGGCGCAGACCAGCACCAGCATTCCCGGGCCGATACGCCCGACAGTCTGTTCCTGGATGTCTACCTGGGCCCGGAGCACGCGCTGAATCAGTGCAATCATGGAGTGGAAGGGACTGGGCCGGCACTCAGTGGCCGACAGTCTTGGAAAAAAGGTTGACGATAAGCACGCCGGCGACGATAAATCCTATGCCGATCAAGGCAGGCAGATCCAGTTTTTGCTTGAACAGAAACCAGCCTATCAGGGAAATCAGCACGATGCCCACGCCGCTCCAGATGGCGTAGGCCACCCCGACATTCATGGTGCGCAGGCTGAGCGACAGGAAATAGAACGCGCCGGCGTAGAACAGCGCCGTCAATACGCTGGGGACCAGACGCGTGAACTGCTGTGACTGTTGCAGCAGGCTGGTGGCGATGATCTCGCAGATGATGGCGACGAACAGCGTCAGGTAACTGGAGGCGATTGGCGTCATGGCAGGGTCAGAAGTACTGGAAGCCGAGCCAGCCGGGCAGCAGGAGCACGCTGGCCCAGAGGCAGGCCGAGGCCCAGGCCGAAATATGGAACACCAGCGGCGACATGCCGCAGGTGCCGGCGATCAGCGGCACCGTGGCTCGCAGCGGCCCGACAAAACGGCAGATGACAATGCCGAACCAGCCCCAGCGGGAAAAGAAGTCTTGCGCCTTGATGTACAGGTGCAGGCGCTTGCGCGCCCATTCGAAATGAAAAAGATTGCCGCCGTAGCGCTGGCCCAGCCAGAAAGAAATCCAGCTGCCCAGTCCGGCCCCAATGGAAACCGCCAGCCAGACGGGCAACAGTGCCATTTCCCCAGCGCCTACCAAGGCGCCCACTGACAGCAGAATGGCCGTGCCGGGTACCAGGAGGGCCAGAAAGGGCAGGGATTCGACAAAGCACAGGGCGAATACGGCGGGTGCGACCCATTGCGGGTTGGCGATGATCAGTTGAGTAGCCTGGTCGGCAAAGTCGGTCAGTGTGCTCAGCATGGATTATCACAAAAGGGTTGAAAGAACCGGGCGGCTAAGTCTGCCGCTTCAGTTAGGGAAGTCTCCGTCCACATAGAGCCAGCGCCCGGCCTCGCATACGAAGCGGCTGGTTTCGTGTAGACGGCTGGCGCGGCCGTTCAGACGGTTGCGCGCAACGAACTCCACGATGGCGTGATCGGCATCGGTCTGTTCGTGGCGGCGCACATCCAGGCCCAGCCATTGCAAGCCGGGCGGATTGGGCTCCAGCGAGCTCGGGCGGGTGGATGGGTGCCAGGTCGCCAGCAGGTAGTCCAGCTGATCGAGCACGAAGGCGCTGTAGCGCGAACGCATCAGAGTGGCGGCATCAGGCGCCGGCGCTGCGCCCGCGTGCCATTGGCCGCAGCAGGCCTCATAGTTCGCCCCGCTGCCGCAGGGGCAGTCTTGGGGACGGGATCGAGACTTCGTCATAAAAGGATCAAGGAGCCAGGCCACCGCGAGAGACGGTGATCCGCATGGTTTTCCGGTTGCCCGAGGTTAAGTGAGTCATGCTGTTCGTTCGTGCACGTTCTAGCCTATCAGGAAGTCGCAGCAGACACCAAGAGCCTGGGGCGTGCGCATGCAGAATCCGGCAACCGGACAATAAAAAAGCGACCCACATCGCTGTGGGCCGCTCCAATGCTGGTGCCCCCCCCGTGAGTCGAACACGGCACCAACGGATTATGAGTCCGCTGCTCTAACCAGGCATGAGCTAGAGGGGCAGATCTGTGCGATCAAGTCGGCAATTATTACATAAAGTCCCTGCTTGTGCAGCATCGTTTCCTGCGTCGGGCACATCTGGACATATGGCGTTTCAAGCCTGCATGTTTGCTATGTCGTCCGGGGCAATACTGGGACTTCCGCATTGTGCGGTTGTTGAACAGGAGACGACGATGGCACTTGAACAATCCACTGAGAAGCTGAAGGATGCGGTTGCAGAAGGAACGAGCAAGGCTGAACAAGCGGGCAAGGAGTTTGCGGCGCGAAGCTCGGAGGTGGTCGAGCGCGCGCGGATAGTCGCCCAAGATGCGGGTGATGTCGGACGCGATGCCGTGGAAAGCGCCTTGGCCTGCGGCAAAGAGGCGATACGCTCCAACCCTATCACGGCCGTGGTCGTGGTGGCCGCTCTGGCGTATCTGTGCGGCCGCATGAAGAGGTGAAGTCTCGATCCCGCCGAAACTCAGGTTTCGGCGGCAGCGCCGGACTTCATAAAAGAAGTGTCGCTATTGAAACGGATGGCCCGGTTTTTTCAATGCTTTAAAGATGTGAAAAAATGTACTGGGAATAATTGTTAAATATTGTTTTTTAAAAGATGCTTCTTATTCAGGGTCATTAAAATCCCCACCTCTGTTCAATTCAAAAAGGGAAGAGAAATGACTTTTCGCATGGGAGCATTGGCGGCTGTGCTGGCGGTGGCCGGTCTGACCGCAGGATGCAAAACAATGGATGTGGGCGGCATGGTGGGTGCGGGCAGCAAGGCGCTGCAAGCCTACAACCTTTCTGACCAGGAAGTCATCGCCTTGTCCGATCAGTCTTGCAAACAGATGGATGCTGAAAATAAAGTGGCCAGCGCCAACAGCAAGTACAACAAGCGCCTGCAGCGCATCGTCAAGCCTCTGAGCAAGCAGCTCAATGGCCAAACGCCTGAATTCAAGGTGTACCAGGTGCAGGAGGTCAATGCGTGGGCCATGGCCAACGGTTGCATCCGCGTGTATGCCGGCTTGATGGACAAAATGAATGACGATGAGCTGCGCGGCGTCATCGGCCACGAAATGGGCCACGTCGAACTGGGCCACAGCAAGAAGGCCATGCAGACGGCCTACGGCTTGTCGGCCGCGCGTGACGTCGCCGCCGCGTCGGGCAGCGGTCTGGCCACGCAGCTGAACGCCAGTCAACTGGGCGAGCTGACCGAAGCTCTGCTGAACGCGCAGTTCTCGCAGTCGCAGGAGTCCGACGCCGATGACTACGCTTTTGATCTGCTGACCGAGCGCAAGCTCAAGACCCAGGGCCTGGTGACGGCGTTTGAAAAATTGGCCGAATTGGATGGCGGCCAGAGCAGTGTCATGAGCTCGCACCCCGGATCCAAAGAGCGCGCGCAGCGCATGCAGCAGCGCATCGACGCCGGCAAGTAAGCGCGGCGTTTCATGCCTTGAAAACCGTCCGCTTTGCGGGCGGTTTTTTTATGCCTGAGTGAATAAGCAGCATACGCAAACCTATTTGTGGCGTTTGCTTTAATTTGTTTTTTTATGAGGCACTGTTTCTTTTTTGTGGTCGTTAAATTATCAATAGTTACAGTGGCTTGCGAATTGGGCTGTAACGTTTAGGCTGTTTTTCCTATTTACCGGAACCTTATCAATTATTGAATATTGCGTCATGGACAGAGTTTGTTCAGGCTGCCTAGAATTCGTCCATCTTTTTACGGAGGACAGGCCATGATGTCATTGAGCAAGCGGTGTGGAGCAGAATTCTTCGGAACGTTCTGGCTGGTTTTTGGCGGTTGCGGCAGCGCGATCTTCGCGGCGGCGTTTCCCGAGCTTGGTATCGGCTTTGCCGGCGTGGCCCTGGCGTTCGGCCTGACCTTGCTGACCATGTGTTATGCGATCGGACCTATTTCAGGCTGCCACATCAATCCGGCGGTCACGTTTGGGCTGGTGGCGGGCGGGCGCATTCCGGCGCGCGAGCTGGCGCCGTATGTCGTGGCCCAGGTCCTGGGCGGCTTGGCGGCTGGGGCTGTGCTGTATTTGATCGCCAGCGGGAAAGCGGGGTTCGATGCCTCGGCCGGCTTTGCTTCGAATGGCTATGGGGTGCATTCGCCCGATGGCTACTCCTTGACCGCAGCTTTGCTGGCCGAAGTCGTGCTGACGGGTTTTTTCCTGTTCATCATCATGGGGGCGACACATCAGCGGGCACATGCCGGGTTGGCCGGCGTGGCGATCGGTCTTGCCTTGACCTTGATTCACCTGATCAGCATTCCCATCACCAATACGTCCGTCAATCCAGCGCGCTCTACCGGCGTGGCTCTGTTCCAGGGCAGTTGGGCCATTGAGCAATTATGGCTGTTCTGGCTGGCGCCGATACTGGGCGGCGTGATCGGCGCCCTGGTGTTCCGTGCCTTGCGGCCCAGCGAGCAGTAAAGGCCGGCGGATTAGTTCAGGCGGCGGTGGCGGGCCGTCTTTTCATAGTAATCGCGCTTGGCGTCATACATGCGCTGATCGGCCAGCCGCAGCGTGGTTTCCAGGCAGTTGGGTTCACGCGCGGTCGCCACGCCGATGGACAGGGCGATCTTGGGGCCGCTGTAGAACTGGTTGTTCAGTTCGGCCAGTTTGGCGATATTGTCGGCCAGGGCATGGCTGGCGGCTTCGTCCGCGCCGGGCATCAGAATAATGAATTCATCGCCCCCCACCCGCGCCGCGTGCCAGGGTTTGTCCACGGCTTGGAGCAGCACTTCGCCCACGCGCTGCAACAGCGCGTCGCCGCTGATGTGGCCCAGGCTGTCATTGGTTTCCTTCAGGTGGTTCAGATCCAGAATCATGACGGAGGTAGGCAATATGTTCTTGCGGCTCAGTCGGTTCAGCTCATCGACATAGAAAGAGCGATTCTTCAGCTTGGTCAGCACATCGTGCTTGCCCAGGTATTCCAGATAGGTTTCGGCCTTCTTGCGGGCCGTGATGTCGGTCAAGGCCAGAAGCACTTGCCCCCAATTGTGTTCGTAGCCCTGGAATACGGAAAATTGCAGATGAATGTTCAGCGGGTTGCCGTCCAGGGTGTGATTCAGGACTTCACGCTGCTGGAGCACGCGGCCTTCCCACAGATCAATCAGTTGCTCGCGAAAGCTAGGGATCATTTCTTCGCGAAAGACCTCTGGCAGCCGCGTCAGCAATTCTTCCTTGTTGCTGGCTTTGAACATGGCCAGGGTGTACTGATTGACATCCAGAACCTTGATTTCGGCCATGCAGCGCTCAACGAATTCGGGATGCACATCGGTGAAGGTGCGTAAATCGGTGATGCCGTGACTGCGCAACTCGTCGAGCAGCACATGAATCGTGCTGAAGTCCTCGACCCATAAAGACACGGGCGCCTGCTGGAACAGGCTGAGCGCATGCCGTGCATGATCGCGCGCACCGCGGCGGGCTTGTTCCAGTTCGGTGACGTCCTCCACGACCACCAGAACTCGATCTCCGCGCCGTTCGTGGTCGGGCAGCAGTACGCCCTTGAGCTGGATGTTCAGTCGGCGGCCATCCAGTGCATAGTTGACAGTGCGGCTTTGAAAGCGGGACTGTCCGGACCAGAGCTGGAGCAGCTCCTGTCTGTAGGCTTCGAAGGTCTCGTCGCGCAGCACTTCGTCCAGTCGTGCGGACAGCTCCTCGGTGCTCGCGGCGCTGAACAGGGACAAGGTGGCCGGATTGACGTGAAGCAGGCGGATACGCGCTGAGCACTGGGCGGCCTGCTGGGGATGGGCCAGCAAAAAATGTTCCAGGTCGCTGATGCCCTCCTGGCGCCATTGCTCGAACAGCTCGAATACACCGCTATAGTCTTCCAGCCACATGGACACGGGAGAAGCATCGAACAGAATCAGGGAGTCGTTGGAACCCAGGGCGATGGCCGGGTCGGCCGAGAGGGAGTAAGACATGGTGGCGCGCGCATAAGAGAAGGTGCGGTCTGGCCGTACGGGACGGCGAGTGCAACAAATAGTAGCCTGTGTCCTGGGCTCTATGGAAGTGCGGGCGCATCGGCAGGCATCTTGGGGTGCCTGAGTGTTGCGGGAAAGGGAAAGCGCGCCTGCTTTCAGGCAGACGCGCCGCAGGGTTTACTTGGTCAGCGTGCTGTAGCTGGTCATCAGGTTGCGATAGTCGGGGATGTGATTGGAGAACAGCGCGCCCAGCCCTTCGATGTCGTTGCGCCAGTCGCGATGCAGTTCGCACGCCACGCCAAACCAGGTCATCAGGTGGGCCCCGGCCTTGGACATGCGGTCCCAGGCGCTGTGACGGGTGATCTCGTTGAATGTGCCCGACGCATCGGTCACCACGAAGACCTCGAAGTCTTCGGCCAGGGCGGACAGGGCGGGGAAGGCCACGCACACCTCGGTGACCACGCCGGCAATAATCAGTTGCTTGCGGCCGGTTGCTTTGACGGCCTTGACGAAATCCTCGTTATCCCAGGCATTGATCTGACCGGGGCGCGCGATGTACGGAGCGTCGGGAAACTGTTCTTTCAGTTCGGGAACCAGCGGGCCATTGGGGCCGTTCTCGAAGCTGGTGGTCAGAATGGTAGGCAGATTGAAGTACTTGGCCAGATCGCCCAGGGCCAGCACATTGTTCTTGAACTTGTCAGGATCAATGTCGCGAACCAGGGACAGCAGGCCGGCTTGGTGATCGACCAGCAGTACGGCCGCGTTGTTCTTGTCCAGACGGGAGGTTGGGTTGGGCATGTCGTTGACTCCAGGGTGTGAGATGACAGCAACCGTCATCAGGGTTCAGGGTGATCCCCTTTCAGAGTCGGTCTGCTTGGATCGATCTGAGGGGAGTGAAGTCATCATAGACAGCGCCTGTGGTCAGCGGTAGTCCCTGAGAATGACCAGCAGTGTTCTATTTAAGGAACAATCGACAGGTGACTGCCTGGCCAAGAGCCTCTATCGTCAGTGGCAGGCGGCACTGGACGCGAACAGGCGCTACACTGGCGCGGTTGCGGTTGCGGCCGCTCGTCTTGCTCTACGTGAAATATGGCCAAAGTCCTGCCTGTCCTGATGCTGCTGGCATCCAATGTCTTCATGACCATCGCCTGGTATGGCCACCTGAAGTTTCCCCATAGCCCTTTGCTCAAGGTTGTGCTGATCAGCTGGGCCATCGCCTTGGTGGAATACTGCTTGGCGGTTCCGGCGAACCGCCTGGGCCACAGCGTCTACACGGCAGCTCAGCTCAAGACCATGCAGGAGGTCATCACGCTGGTGGTGTTCGCCGTGTTCTCGGTTCTGTACTTGAAAGAGAGCTTCACCCTGAATCACGTTGTGGGTTTTGCCTTGATCTGCGCCGGCGCTTTTTTCGTGTTCTACGGGCCGCTGAAGTAAGCGCAAAAAAAGTCCCCCAAAGCGAGGGGGACCTGAAGCCGGACGTACGGGGAGGTGAATGCTTACGCCCGGAGTGAGTTTCATACTAAAGGTGCGGCCTGGACTTGGGGTGTGTCGGAACCGGGCATTGCGTAACCATTCATGGCCGGTGCCGCTGTTTTCAAGGTCTTTGTACCGTATGGTTACCATGTCGCCTGCAGGACGCTGCGATCAGCGCAGGGCGCAGGCGAAAAAAAACCGGCCCGCAGGCCGGTCGGAACTTCATGCAGCAGGTGCCGTTCAAGGGCGTACGACTTCGCTCTCGACAACCATGTCCAGGACGTCGGCGCGGTTCGATGCGTCGGCCGGCACGTTCTGCAAGGTGTAGCGATTCAGGCGCAGCACATTGCGTACGCCGGGCTGGTGCGTATAGCCTTCAATGTCGCCGTAGTAGTACATCCATTCGCCGGTGCCGGTCTTCATACCGTTTTCACCATACTGAATCTCGCGCACTTTCAGGCACTGATAATTGGGGATCAGCGGGTGCGAGCATGCCTCGCGCTGAGCGGCGACTTCCAGGAAGACGCGCTGGGGTTCGCTGCCGTAGCGGGTGTTGGCCGTGGGCTCGCCTTTCATGCGCCATTTGCTGCCGTCCTTGAAGGTCAGCGTCAGTACCGGGGCAGGGTTGTCAGGGGCGGAGTCGGCCTTGGCCATATTCCATTCGGACGCCGTCGGCAGCAGCTTGCCGACTTCGTGTTCGTTGCGCATCAGGGTTTCGTCCATGCACGCCTTCATGGTGCTGACGGGCTGTGTAATGCTGATTTTGGAGCCATTGACGGTGTAGCCGCCGCTCATCAGATTGCACAGGCCGTCTACAGATACCTGACGGTCGGTGAAGTTCAGCGTGACCTGCTTGCCGTCGGCGCCGGGAATCGCAGGCAGCGGTTGGCCGGACTTGTCGGCGGCGGCGAACAGGCGCCAGTGATAGGCTTCAAGCGAGATCTCTTTATCCATTTGACGTTTCGAAACAGGGGTGTCAGACGCGGATTGCGGGGCCGTGCAGGCCACCAGACCCATTAATGCCAATGAACCGGCAGCCAATGTCAGGGTTTTTTTCATGGGTTTTTTCCTTGTAGTGTCATCAGGATGGGTGATTCGTTCATCCAGGGAAACGCAGGCCTGCATTCTGGGCGAGCCGCTTTGCCCATGCAAGCCTTCTTGACCAAGCCTTACGTTTGCGCCTGCGGCTGCAACTGGTTCTCCAGGCTTTTGCGCAGCGAGTCGGGCAAGGACATCAGGCGGGCCAGTTCGTCCAGATAGGCGCGCTCCATATAGCTTTGCTCGTCGATGGCGACCAGGCTGGCCAGATAGATTTCGGCGGCCATCTCGGGCGTCTGGGCCAGGCTGGCGACAGCCTGGGGGTCCACGGGCTTGAGCACTTCTTTGGACAGCCACATCCGCGCCTGTTCAGGAGCGGGCAGTTTGGCGATTTCGCCTTCGATCAGTTGGCGCTCGGGTTCGCCGATGTGGCCGTCAGCCTTGGCGGCAGAGACCAGGGCCGCCAGGATCACCATGGCATGAGTGTCGGCGGCCGACGAGGGCGCATTTTGAAGCGGCAGCGGAGCGACCGGCACCGCTTGTACGGGTGTTGGCTGTTGATCCTGTCCGGCATTTTGCGTCTGCCAGTTCTGGTAGACCTTCAGGGCCAGGGCTCCCAGGGCGGCGGCGCCGCCATAGCCAGCCATGGAGCCTCCCATTTTGCGGAATTTCTTATTGCCCAGCAGCAGGCCGAGCAGGCCGCCCACAACGGCTCCGCCGCCGAAGCCCGAGGCTTGTTCGCTGATCTTCTGTCCCAGTCCGCCTTGACCGGGTCGGCCAGAGGATGCGGCGCCTTGGCTGCTCTGCATGATTTGTTGCAGCAGTTGCTGGAGTGACATGGAGTGCCTCTTGGTAATAAACAGTAGGCTAGTTATAAACTACTTTCCAAAGCGCTCCCAGCAGCAATTGTAAGCAGACCTGCCCGATGGCTTGTGCGTGTGTGACGCCCGAGGCGGGGCTGAATTTGGTATCTTATGCGCTGATCTGTCCACACCGGTGCATGCGCCGACTTTTAGGGGGAAGAGCCGCTCTGGCGGTTCCAAATAAAACCATGAAGCTGACTCGAACTGTACTTGTCGCATCCGTCCTGCTGGCCGCTCTGTCCGCACCGGCCCATTCTCAGGTAAAGATCGGGGTGATTGCCTCGGCGACCGGCCCGACGGCCGTGGTTGGCTTGCCGCAGCGCAACACGGTTCCCCTGCTGCCGACCAAGGTGGGCGACCTGACCGTGGAATATGTGTCCATGGACGACGCCAGCGATCCGAACCAGACTGTGACGCTGTTCAAGAAGATGATCTCCGAGGACAAGATCGATGCCTTGATCGGACCGACCGGCTCGCCCAACGCCATGGGCATTATTCAGTTTGCGGCGGATTCGGGTACGCCCGTTCTGGCGCCCGTGGGGGCGGCGTCGGTCGTGCTGCCCATGACTGAACAGAAAAAATGGGTCTTCAAGACTACCCAGAACGACGACATTATTGCGGCCGCCCTGGTCAAGCACATGGTCGATCATGGGGTCAAGACCGCCGCTTTTCTAGGCTTCAACGACGCCTACGGCGAGAGCTGGTTGAATGTTTTCAAGGATCTGGCCGCCAAGAACCATATCCAGCTGGTGGCGACTGAGCGCTATGTGCGTTCGGACACGTCCGTCACCGGCCAGGCTTTGAAGATCTATGCGGCCAAGCCCGATGCCGTGCTGGTGGCCGGCACGGGCGCGGCGGCGGTGCTGCCGCAGGTCACCCTGGTCAAGCAGGGCTACAAGGGGCAGATCTACCAGACCCATGGCGCCGCTTTGCCCGCCTTTCTGCAACTGGGCGGCGAGCAGGTGGAGGGCACTATCCTGGCGGCCAGCCTGATGCTGGTGCTGCCGGAAATCGCCGACAGCAATCCGTCCAAGCCCATCGCTCAGGATTACATCCAGCGCTATACCGCCAAGTACGGCACGGCGCCGGCCACCTTCGGAGCCAATGTGTACGACGCGGGCTTGCTGTTGGAAAAAGCCATTCCCTTGGCGGCCGCCAAGGCCAAGCCAGGCACGCCGGAGTTTCGCGCCGCCTTGCGCGATGCCCTGGAGCAGACGCGCGACTTGGTGGCGACGCAAGGGGTCTACACCATGTCGCCCGAGGATCACAGCGGCTTTGACGAGCGCGGACGAGAGCTCATCACGGTGCAGAACGGGCAGTGGCGCCTGGTCAAGTAAAGGTGGTATAGGCAAGAAAAAACGCGGCTCAGCCGCGTTTTTTTATGTCTTAATACGTCCGGTCCAGCAATCCGTTCTTATCCCGGCGCGGCGGGCAAGCTCAGCAGGAAGTGGGGCTCCTCACCTTCGATCTCAGCCTTCAGGTACTTGGCGCCAAAGCGGCTGAGCGCCACCACCAGTCGCGTGGGGGCGCCATTCAAGAGGATGTGATAGTCCTCCAGGCCTTGCTCTATCCGTTGCACAACCTCAGGCTGCGGGCGTTGCCAGCCTGCGCCCCCCAGATGCGTGATGCGTTCGTAGGGGTCCCGACTCATATCTTTCGTGACGTATGAAACCTCGGTCATTGGCCACCTCATGAAGTGCTTGCAGGAGCTCCTATGGTTGGGCAAAAACCGCGAGGCCTCTATTAGGGATATCGAGAGGCGGTCAGGCTTCGCCTTTCAGGGCCTTGATCAGGTAGGGGTCCAGATCGGGCTGGCGCAGCAGCCAGTTCTTGTAGTCCTGGGGGACGTCGGCGATGGCCATGCCCTTGTGTTTGCCAAAGCGCAGCACGGTCGGGATACGGGCTTTTTCCGATAGCTGCCAGAGCTGTTCCCAGGTCTGGATATTACGCGTATAGCCAAGCAGAAACTGAAGCAAGGCCAGGCAGTTGCGTACATCGGCCAAGGCGGAGTGTGCCTGGCGCAGCCGTTCGCGCGCGTTCTTGCGGTCGATGTGGTAGACCAGAGCCGATTGGCTGTAGCTGTCCAGGCCGGGCAGCAGGTGTCGCGCCAGGGCCAGCGTGCAGATGCGCTTGACAGCCGGCTGACCGGCACAGCCCCAGTCGTAGTCCACATTGTGGCCGATCAGGTACTCGGTGTCGGCAGGCAGGGCGAATTGGGTATGCGAGGGGCAGTCCTGCAGTTCTTCATCGTAGATGTGATGCGTGGCCAGCGCCCCTAGGGTGATGGCTTCGTCGGGACGGTAGCGTTGCTCGAATTCTTCTTCGACAAGCAGGAATACAGGGTTGTTCAGACGCAGCCAGGCCGCTTCAATGATTTGCGGCTGGGCAGTGCCAGTGGTTTCGGTATCAAACAGCAGGGCAGACATACGTGAAATGAGTCGCAGGCAAAACAGTCATGGTAGTGCAAGCGTTGCGCTTTGCCTACTTGGCCCACAGATGGTCAAACAGTGCCATGAGCGATGAGGGACGGAGCTGACCCTTGTGCTTGGCCGCTTGTGAGGCAAGGGGTGGGAATTCTCCCCAGGGTTACCCACATTTTCTGTGGATAAGTGGGAGAGCTTACAGCGGCTTGAGGCGGAAGCCTTCAGGGACGCCCCAGCGATTGGTGCGCAGCAGCCAATGGGTCTGGCAGCGTATGCAGCGAAACTGGGTTTCGTGCGAACCGTCCCGGCCGGGCGGGTGCTGACCGATCAGTCGCAGGTCGGGGTGAGGATCCGTGGTGGTCAGGCCTTGGGGCAATTGCAGGCAAGCATCGCACAAGGTCGAGCTTTGAACCTGTGGCATGTATCGTTCCTTGGGTTTCGGATTGATACATAAGTATTGGGTTTGTAACGGTTCTCGTCAAGCCTTGGCGATCGGCCATTCGAAGGATTGACTGCGATCACGGCCCGCGTGCTTGGCCTGATACAGCGCCGTGTCAGCCTGGCGCAACAAGGACTTCAGATCGGGAGTGACGGAGGTCAAGGTGGCCACCCCCAGACTGGCGGTCAAATCAAGGTTCTGGCCGTCGTCCAGCGGCACTGGCTCACGGGCGATGCTGTGCCGGACTCGTTCAGCCACGGCGTGAGCCTGCATGGGTGTGCAATCAGGCAGCAGAATGCCGAACTCCTCGCCGCCCAGGCGGCCGCACAGGTCAGTGTCGCGCAAGACGCGCAGGATCCGGTGGGCCACCGCGACCAGAGCCTGATCACCGGCATGATGCCCGTGGGTGTCGTTGACCGGTTTGAAGTGATCTATGTCCAGGAGCAGCACGCTGATCGGCGTGTTGGTCAGCCGGCAATGCGTCAGCAGTGCCTGGCCTTGCTGATGGAAAGTCGGCTTGTTCAGCATGCCGGTCAGGGAGTCGTACAGGGCGAGCTGCTGCAGCTTCTGCACAGCTTCGTTGCGTGCCGCCATGATGCAGGCTGTCGTAATGGGGGCCAGCGCAATGGAAGCGATGCCGATGCGAATGGATAGTGAAGCCAGGGGAGTGGAGAAGTCCGCTGTCAGCAGCCCTATGGGCTGAGTAACGGCGAACAGAGTCCACAGGATATAGCAGAAGGTCAGTAAAGCGGTGCTGAACAGCGAGTAGCTGAGCGCGCACCAGAGCAGCGGCAGGACAGGGAAGGCCAGCGAGCCGGGGCCACCGATGAACAGGCTCAGCAGGCAGCTAAGCAGCAGCAAGGCGGCCGGGGCCAGTTGGGCCAGGGTCAGGGTATGGGGCTCGCTCCAGTACTGCCTCAACCTTTTCAGGGGCGAGGGCGGTGCCGTCAGAATGACGGGCAGAATCGCCGTGTAAGAAACCAGTCCCGTGATCATCCAGGACAGAATGGTCAGGGGCAGCTCGTGCCCACCAAGCAGATGATGCGCCAGGCCGCCGGGCAGGGCGGACGCCAGCGAGGTCAGGGTGCAGCAGGCCACCAGCGTCAGTATCGCCTGGGGCCGTCGCAGTGACAGGTCGATGTACGGGCTGCGCGTCATCAGGCGATACGCCAGCCCGGCGCTGAGCATATTGGCCAGAGCCAGCAGCGTTGAAATAAAAAGGGGGGTCTGATTGCTCAGTTCAGCCAGCAAGTAGGCCAGGGCGCCCGCCAGCCAATAAGCCGGGTGAGCCCCCCAGTCGCGCCGCCGCAAGAGCAGTCCCAGCAAGACGGCATCAGCCGGCCAGAAGGTCGCCAGCATGTCGTAGCGGCGCGTGGAGATGCCCAGCATAGCCATCAGGTAGATGAGCGCGAACAGGCCCAGACCCGTCAGGGCGGCCTGCTGCCCGGGAGAGCGCGGCCCGGAAAGCTGCGTCGAGATAAAACCCATTGCCGTGGACGCGCGTAGGCGTGTTAGAGACGCCGTTCGGCGCCGGGTAAGTTTTAAGCCGCAACCATTGTAAGACGAAAATCGTCTCTTATTTACGTATTGTAATAAATGGCGTGACCCCGGACAGGCGGCAAAGGGAAAATGGCGGCCGTAACCAGGCCGCCGGGGTATCAGTTCAGATGATGAGCCGCGTGACGCGGGGCGACGTGATGGACGTCTTGCAGGCGAAAGCGAAAGCGTACCTTGGGGCCTTGTTCTTCGGTCTGGCTATCGGCGGTGTACGTCGTGCAGCCATGCACGGGCGAACTGAAGATGACGGTGCCGGCCATGCGCGGGCCGTTCTTGGGCTGCAGGTAAACGGTGTCGCCGATGCGGATGTCCGTCTTGTTCAGGCTGATGTGGTCGGGACGCGAGATCAAGCCGGTTGGGTAAATGTTCTTCATGTATTTTTTTCCTTTTCGTATGGCGTCATTACATCGTTTTCTTGTTGAAGTTTTATGACACCAGGGTGGATCGGGCCCGGTAAGGCAGCCGATCCTTGTTATATGGATTCGTGCTTGCTCCAATGAGCGAAGCGGACTTGCACATGCTTGATGCGGGTCAGCTATCAAGCGGGGCGACGATCCTATGGGGGTCGCAAACACCCGGTACGCGGCCACGTGCAATGAGCCTGTTCAGGGAACCAGGGCTGGTTGCGCAAGCAACTTGATGATTATGAAAGTTCTGGCACGAAAATGCCTCGGTATTTACCCAGTGCCTGTTGGGAAGGCGGGCAGCGCACCCGAAGGGAAATACGCTTAAAAATGGGGTAGTACCAAAACGCTACAGCCGATCGCATGTTCTTAATTTAATGGATAATTTATGCGAATCGATCAACCATTAAGACATAAGTTTAGATATTTGTCAATAGTTGGTGGATTTTATCGTCTGCATTCCCTGGCCCTGTGCACTGTCAGTGCCGCAGGGATGCTCTAAAATGGATTTCCTTTCTTCCTTTCTTCCTTGCTGACCCACGTCTTCCATGATCACCATCACCGGCCTGCACACGTATCCCATCAAATCCTGTGCGGCCCAGTCGCATTCTCAGGGCGTCGGAGTCAGCGTTGCCGGACTGGAGCACGACAGGAACTGGGTAGTGGTGGACCAGGCAGGCATTTTCATGACTCAGCGACGCTGGCCGCGCATGGCCCTGATCCGTCCTGTGGTGGCCGATGGCCGCATCCAGGTGCAGGCGCCGGGCATGCCTCCTTTGTCCTGGTCACTGAGCCAATCAGCGGGCTTGCTGCAGGCGGTGCCCGTGCGGATCTGGAGCGCTGACACGCTGGGGCGCGATGAGGGCGACGAGGTCGCGCGCTGGTTCAGCGACTTCTTGCAGACGCCCTGCCGTTTGTTGCGTCGTCACGACGCAGCGCGACGTTATGTTTTGCCCGAAAGAGTGCAGCCCTGGTTGGACAAAGCGCAAGGGTGGCGTGATGTGAGCGGCCAGGAGCAGGGCTTTGCCTTTGCCGATGCCTTGCCTTTTCTGTTCACCAATCAAGCCTCGCTGGATGAATTAAATCAACTCGTCGTGCAGTCGGGCGAGCTGCCTGTGCCCATGGATCGCTTTCGCGCCAATATCGTGTTCGAAGGTCTGCCGGCCTACGAGGAAGATTATGTGCTGGGCGTCAGTGCGCCCGGCTTGAGCTTTGCCTTCATACGCGGTTGCACGCGCTGTCCCATGCCTAATGTGGACCAGGCCAGCGGGCAGGTGGGTATTCAGCCCGGCATGGCCTTGGCAGCCAGCCGGCAGTTCGAGCAAGGCACGCTCTTTGGCATGCAGGCCATGTTGGCCCAGTCCGAGCCGCAGCGTCTGGCGGTGGGTCAGACACTGGACGTCGAATACGCCTTCTAGGCTGGCGTGCAGGCCTCTCAGGCGTAGTCCAGAGGCAGCCGCGTCGTGAACTTGATCTGCTCCATGGCGAAGCTGGAACTGACGTCGGTCAGTTCGATTTCGCTGATCAGACGTTGATAGACACGGTCAAAGCTTTTGATGTCGGGCACGATAACGCGCAGCAGGTAGTCTGTGTCCCCGCTCATGCGATAGAACTCCACGATCTGCGGAATGGCGTCGACCACGGCCGAAAACTGCCGGTACCACTGCTTGTTGTGTTGATTGGTCTTGATGGCCACGAACACCGTCACGCCGACATTGAGTTTTTCGTGATTCAGCAAGGCCACCCGTTTTTCGATATAGCCTTCCTGCTCCAGGCGCTGGATGCGGCGCCAGCAGGGCGTGCTGGACAGGCCGACCTGATCGGCGATGTCTTGAATGGACAGGGTGGCATCGTTTTGCAGCAGATCAAGAATGTTTTTGTCGAATTTATCGAGCATGGGTAAAAATATTCCTTTCATTGAATATTTTAAAGAATAGGGTTCTCATTATTGTGGTTTTCATGGCAAGAAAACGCAATAAACATCCATGTGACCTGCGTAGACTGTTTCTATCGGCCCGCTGTGGCCAGGCCATCAACAGGAAACCCTATGCAGGATTGCGCTTACAAAGACACCCATCTGGCCCATCTGGGTCGTGACGTCACCGTCTCGCATGGCTTTGTGAACATGCCGGTGTGTCGGGGATCGACCATTTTGGCCGACACGCTGGAACAGTGGACCGAACGCAAGGAACCGGACAATCCTTATGCCTCTTATGGACGTTTCACCAATCCCACCTTGCAGACGCTGGCTCAGGCTGTCGCCGATCTGGAGGGCGGCCACCGCGCCTGGCTGTTCCCGTCGGGCTTGGCGGCTTGCAGCCACGCCCTGCTGGGTGTGCTGGAACGTGGCGATCACCTGTTGATGCCGGATTCGGTCTATGGGCCCATGCGGGCCTTTGCTCATCAGGTCCTGGCAGCGCGTATGGGTATCGACGTCCAGTTCTATGATCCGTGCCTGGGGGGCGATATTGCCGCCTTGGTGCGCGCCGACACCAAGGCGGTCTATGTTGAGTCGCCTGGATCGGGTACCTTCGAAATCCAGGATATTCCCGCTATCGCCCGTTGTGCCCGGGCGGTGGGCGCATACGTGGTCATGGACAATACCTGGGCGACACCGCTGTTCTTCCGTCCCTTCGAGCATGGCGTGGATATCTCCGTGCAGGCTGCCACCAAGTATCTGACCGGGCATTCGGATGCCTTGCTGGGAGTGGCAACGGCCAATGAGCGCGCCTGGCCGCTGCTGCGCCGTGCGGCGCACGATTTTGGCCAGACGGCGGGGCCCGATGACGCCTACCTGGTACTGCGCGGATTGCGCACGTTGGGGGTGCGCCTGCGCCAGCATCAGGCCAGTGCGCTGCAATTGGCCCGTTTCCTGGAGCGTCAGCCGCAAGTTCGCCGGGTTCTGCACCCGGCGTTGGAATCCCACCCGGGGCATGCGCTTTGGAAACGTGATTTCTTGGGCGCCACCGGTTTGTTCGGCGTGGTGCTGGAGCCTTTGTCCGCTGAACAGTTGTCGCGTTTCTTCCGCACCCTGACCTTGTTCGGTATCGGACTGTCCTGGGGAGGTTTTGAAAGTCTGGCTCTGCCGGTGGATATGCCGAGGCGCCATGGGCAGCCCCTGTTCGGCGAGGGGCAGTTGCTGCGCCTGCATGCGGGGCTGGAGGATGTGCAGGACCTGCAGGACGATCTGCAGGCCGCGCTCTCGGCAGCCTATCGGGTGCGCGAAGTACGCCGCGCCTAGTCGTGATGCGGATTATCAGTTCGGCTTGCCGCCCAGCAGGCTGAGCTGCTGGTTTTCCTGGCGCGCCATCAGACGGCGCGCCTGTTCTTCATTGATGTTCAGGAAAGGATCATCCAGCGAGGGCTGCTCCGCGCTGGAAATGCGCTCGGCGATACGGTTCCAGCGCAGGCCCAGCTTGCTGGGCGTGGCGGGGCGGCGGCGGCTGCGCACCGGCGTTTCGTGCTGATCGGGAGAATACTGGCTCAAGTCGAACTGGCCGGTGACAATGCCGATCTGCTTGAGCAGAATCATGGCCTGCAAGGGGCTTTTGAAGCTGCGCGGGTCTTTGCTGCGCGCTGTCACCAGAACTGCCTGACCCGCACGGGTGGCGATCTGCACGAAAAAATGATTGCCTTGTCCCTTTATCGATACGCCCAGTATGCCTCCGGCCTGAGTGGCGGCGCGCAGTTGCTGCAAAGTGAAGGTAACGACAGCGCCTGGGCTGGGAAGAGAGGACATAGATAACCGGCAAATAAAGAAAGCCCGCCTTTGCGGGCCGGACTGGGCATGAAGCCGCGGCCGACAAGTGTGTCGGCCAAGGGCAGTCATTATGCCAAAAAACACGGCGCCACGGGGCGTTCAAGCCGCCGCAAGACGCGGCAGTATGTGTTCTTCCAGCAGCGGGGCCAGTGGCAGCGAGCGGGCCTGCGCAGGGCTGACCCAGCGTACCTCTTCCAATTCGGCTGCCGCCTCGACGGTGCGCTCCAGCGTCAGCGTGAATACGTGCGCATGCACCACGTGCCCGGGCTCATTGGCGGCCGGGCATTCAAAATACCCTTCGTAGCGGGCGGGAGCGGTTTCCTCTGGCGTCAGTCCGAGCTCTTCGTCCAGTTCGCGCTGCAGCGCCTGCATGGGCGTCTCGCCGGGCTCCAGCTTGCCGCCGGCCTGCATGAAGTAAGGGCTGCCGCGTTTGCGCACCAGCAGAATCTGGCTGGACGAGTTGGTAATGAAGGCGGCGGCCAGCAGAATGACGGGAGCGGACATGGAGTGGGAAGAGTAGATCAGCAAAAGAACTAGTGTAGATCTTTTTGTATACGCTTCGGGGCCGGGTTTGTTTCCTGGGGCGGTAATGTCTTGCAGCGCAGCAGATACCAGGTGGCGCCCACGCCGGGAATGAGCAGCAGCAGGCGCAGCCAGCCGGCCTGCTGCGCCAGCCAGGCCGACAGAGCGAGTGACAGCCACAGCAGCACCAGGGCACGTCGCTTGGCCTGCACGGTCAGGCCGCGGCCATCTTGCCAGTTGCGCAGATATGGCCCCAGCCAGCGATGCTCCAGCAGCCACAGGTGAACACGCGGCGAGCTGCGGGCAAAGCACCACCCGGCCAGCAGCACAAAGGGCGTGGTGGGCAACAAGGGAAGAATGGCGCCGGCCACCGCCAGCGCCACGCAGACAAACCCCGCCGCCAACAAGATGAGGCGCATGGGAGTCAGCGCGGCACGCGCCCCAGAAGATGGAACTCGTCGTTGCAGCGCATGGACATGAAATTGGCCATACGATTGCTCAGCCCGAAAAAGGCGCTGATGCCGGCGATGTCCCAGGCGTCTTCGTCGTTGAAGCCGTGCTCGTGCAAAGCCTGGAAGTCCGATTCGTCCAGATTCTGGGAGTGCTGCGACACTTTCATGGCAAAGGCCAGCATGGCTTTCTGGCGCGGGCTGATGTCGGCCTTGCGCCAGTTGATGGCGATCTGGTCGGCAATCAGGGGGTCGCGGGCTCGTATGCGCAGGATGGCGCCGTGGGCGATGACGCAGTAATGGCATTGGTTGGCGGCCGAGGTGGCCACTACGATCATTTCGCGCTCGGCCTGGCTCAGTCCGCCCGGCTTGTCCATCAAGGCGTCG
Organism: Pseudomonadota bacterium; assembly: GCA_023439305.1. Taxonomy (GTDB): domain Bacteria; phylum Pseudomonadota; class Gammaproteobacteria; order Burkholderiales; family Burkholderiaceae_B; genus Alcaligenes. Next base: position 108,005 of record JAEXOO010000035.1, on the reverse strand, counting down.
TGATAGGCGAAGAAGGCGCGAAACTCGTCGGGTCTGTGTGCCAAGGCCAGGAATACATTGGGAATAAAGCCCGATTTTTCCTGAACGGCCTGAATGCGGCTGCGGATATCGTCGGGCATATCGGCCAGAGCCGGCACGGGATAACGGCTGATGGCGGGCGGGGCGGGGGAGTCGGGCATGGGCATTCTCCACGGAAAAGGTGGTTCGCGCGCGCCGGATGGGCAAATCGCTCCAGGGCGAGGGTGTCCAGGGCCGGTCCTGACGATATAATGACATATTGCCCTTGCCTTGAGGCGGGACCGCGTGGCGGCCCACGGGCAGGAACGTACTTGCACACCACTACTGACTCGATAATGACAACCATCCTCGAATCCATTCCGGTCGGCCAGAAGGTCGGCATCGCCTTTTCCGGCGGCCTGGACACCAGCGCCGCCCTTCTCTGGATGCGTAACAAGGGCGCCATCCCCTATGCCTATACGGCAAACCTGGGCCAGCCCGACGAGCCCGACTACGACGCCATCCCCCGCAAGGCCCTGGAATATGGTGCTAAGGTCGCGCGTCTGATCGACTGTCGCCAGCAACTGGTGGCCGAAGGCATTGCCGCTCTGCAGTGCAATGCGTTCCACATTTCCACCGGCGGCGTCACCTATTTCAACACCACCCCCATCGGTCGCGCCGTGACCGGCACCATGTTGGTGGCCGCCATGAAGGAAGACGACGTTCATATCTGGGGCGACGGCAGCACCTACAAGGGCAACGACATCGAGCGTTTCTACCGTTATGGCCTGCTCACCAACCCTGACCTGAAAATCTACAAGCCCTGGTTGGATCAGACCTTCATCGACGAGCTGGGCGGTCGCGCGGAGATGTCCGAGTACATGCGCGAAAACGGCTACGACTACAAGATGTCGGCCGAAAAAGCCTATTCCACCGATTCCAACATGCTGGGCGCCACGCACGAAGCCAAGGATCTGGAATACCTGAATGCCGGCATCCGTATCGTCAAGCCCATCATGGGCACCGCGTTCTGGCAGGATGCCGTTTCCGTGCCTGCTGAAGAAGTCCGTGTGCGTTTCGAGGAAGGCCAGCCAGTCGCCCTGAACGGCGTTGAATTTGCTGACCCCGTGGAACTGCTGTTGGAAGCCAACCGCATCGGCGGCCGCCATGGCCTGGGCATGAGCGACCAGATCGAAAACCGCATCATCGAAGCCAAGAGCCGTGGCATCTACGAAGCTCCCGGCATGGCGTTGCTGCACATCGCCTACGAACGTCTGGTCACTGGCATCCATAACGAAGACACCATCGAACAATACCGCATCAACGGTCTGCGCCTGGGTCGTCTGCTGTATCAGGGCCGCTGGTTCGATCCTCAAGCCATCATGCTGCGCGAAACCGCCCAGCGCTGGGTTGCTCGCGCCGTCACCGGCGAAGTCACGCTGGAACTGCGCCGCGGCAACGACTACTCCATCCTGGATACGGTCTCGCCTAATCTGACCTACAAGGCCGAGCGCCTCAGCATGGAAAAAGTGGACAGCATGTTCTCGCCGCGCGATCGCATCGGTCAGCTCACCATGCGCAACCTGGACATCGTGGATACGCGCGACAAGCTGTTTACTTACACCAAAGCTGGTTTGCTGGCTCCTGCGGCCGGCTCTGCCTTGCCTCAGCTCAAGGATGCCAAGCAAGACTAACCGCTTGCTCTTCAGCACGAAAAACCGGGAACATCGTTCCCGGTTTTTTTTTCGTGCATTGCCAATCCATTTCGGGTCTTCGCTTTTTTCTTGGGGTTTTCCATATACCCCCAGGTAGTATATTTGTTATACTGGGGGGGTGTATGTTGAGGAAGCTTTCCCGTGCCACATTCGCCAGAAGAAAAGAAGCGCGTCCTATCCCGCGTGCGCCGCATACGCGGTCAGCTCGATGCCCTGGAGCGGGCGCTGGAGCAGGGCGAAGAGTGCGGGCCGGTGTTGCAGCAAATAGCCGCCGTGCGCGGCGCCGTCAACGGCTTGATGGCCGGCGTGCTGGAAAGCCATCTGCGCGAGGAGCTGGCTCCTCTGGCCAGCGACGACAGTTCGCGTCAATCCTCGGTGGATGATGCTATTGCTCTGGTGCGCGCATATTTGCGCTGACGTGTTCAACCGCGTCGTCTTCAACACATTTTTCAGATAATCAACCAAAGGACAATGACATGAAATCACGCGCTGCCGTCGCCTTCAAGGCCGGAGAACCCCTGCAAATCGTCGAAATCGATGTTGCTCCGCCGCAGAAGGGTGAAGTGTTGGTCAAGATTACGCATACTGGCGTTTGCCATACCGATGCCTTTACGCTCAGCGGGGACGACCCTGAAGGTGTCTTTCCTGCCGTGCTGGGACACGAAGGCGCCGGCATCGTCGTGGAAGTCGGCGAAGGCGTGACCAGCGTCAAGCCAGGCGATCACGTCATTCCCCTGTACACCGCCGAATGCGGCGAGTGCCTGTTCTGCAAGAGCGGCAAGACCAATCTGTGCACGGCCGTGCGCGCTACGCAGGGCAAGGGCTTGATGCCGGACGGCACCACGCGCTTTTCCTATAACGGCGAACCTATTTACCACTACATGGGCTGCTCCACCTTCAGCGAATACACGGTTGTGGCCGAAGTGTCGCTGGCCAAGGTTCATCCCGATGCCAATCCCGAGCACGTATGCCTGCTGGGTTGCGGCGTGACCACGGGCTTGGGCGCGGTTAAGAATACGGCCAAAGTGCAGGAAGGCGATACCGTCGCCGTGTTCGGGCTGGGCGGCATCGGATTGGCCGCTATTCAGGGCGCGAAAATGGCCAAGGCCGGTCGCATCATCGCCATTGACACCAACCCGGCCAAGTTTGAGCTGGCACGGACTTTCGGCGCCACCGATTGCGTGAACCCCAAGGATCACGACAAGCCCATTCAGCAAGTCGTGGTGGAAATGACAGGCTGGGGCGTGGATCACAGCTTCGAGTGCATCGGCAACGTCAATGTGATGCGTGCTGCGCTGGAATGCGCGCACCGCGGCTGGGGCCAGAGCGTGGTCATTGGCGTGGCCGGTGCAGGTCAGGAAATCTCCACCCGCCCGTTCCAGTTGGTCACGGGGCGCAAGTGGATGGGTACGGCATTTGGCGGCGTCAAGGGCCGTACCGAGCTGCCCGGCATGGTGGAAGACGCCATGGCAGGCCGCATCCAGCTGGAGCCTTTCGTCACGCACACCATGCCGCTGACCCAGATCAACGAAGCTTTTGACTTGATGCACGAAGGTAAGTCCATTCGTTCGGTCGTTCATTTCGAATAAGACCGATCCTGCGGGTCGGCGGCGGCATGTCGTCCTGGGCGACATGCCGCTCTCTGGGCTCCTGATCAAAAAAAACCGCCGCTGAAAAACAGCGGCGGTTTTTTTTATGATGAAAGATCGGCAATCAAGCGTCTTGGCGGCCCAGGATCAGGAACTCCATCAGGGCTTTCTGCACGTGCAGACGGTTCTCGGCTTCGTCCCAGACGACGCTTTGCGGTCCGTCGATGACTTCGCCGGTGACTTCTTCGCCGCGGTGGGCTGGCAGGCAATGCATGAAGATGGCGGAGGGGTCGGCGGCGGCCATCATTTCTTCGTCCACGCACCAGTCGGCGAAGGCCTTGCGGCGTTCTTCGTTTTCGGCCTCGTAACCCATGCTGGTCCATACATCGGTGGTAACCAGGTGCGCGCCCTTGCAGGCTTGCAGTGGATCGTCGAACTCCTGCAGTACGGAGGCGGCGGGATTGCCCGTGCGGGCGGGATCCAGGCGGTAGCCGTTGGGTGCTGACACATGCAGGGTGAAGCCCAGGATTTCAGCGGCCTGCAGCCAGGTATAGGCCATATTGTTGGCATCGCCGATCCAGGCCACCGTCTTGCCGCGCAGGTCGCCGCGGTGTTCGATGAAGGTGAAGATGTCGGCCAGGATCTGGCAGGGATGGTATTCGTTGGTCAGGCCGTTGATGACAGGAACGCGCGAATGGGACGCAAAGCGTTCCAGGCGGGTTTGCTCGAACGTGCGGATCATGACGATATCCACCATGCGCGACACGACGCGGGCGGTGTCTTCGATGGGTTCGGAGCGGCCCAGTTGCGAATCGGTGGTGGTCAGGTGAATGACCGAGCCGCCCAATTGATACATGCCGGCCTCAAACGAGACGCGGGTGCGGGTGCTGGCTTTTTCGAACACCATGGCCAGGGTGCGGTCGTGCAAGGTGTGATGCGGCTGGTATCGCTTGAACTTGTCCTTGATCAGGCGCGCCCGTTCCAGAACGTAGATGATCTCGTCGTGGGAAAAGTCGCGAAACTGCAGAAAGTGCCGAAGCGGTCCTGCTTGCACGGTGGCATCCATAAAAAATCCTGCGGCAAAAGAAAAACATCTTACCCTGTCCGGGCTTTTAGAGCAAAGTCGGGCGTGTTCCTGCCTTTTGGATGCGGCTTGGCGGAAGGCGGGTTGGAAATCAGGAGGCGTCGTCGTCTGCGCCGCCTTGTCAAGCGGCTTAATTTGGCGGCGAAAAGCATACGGGACCGTTCGATCGGATACAATGCGGGGCGGGGGAAAAAACGGCGCAGCCCACCCGGCCAGCGCGATCAGTCTTTAATTGTTATGACAGAGCCAGTTAAGCAACTCGTAATCCATGGTGTGACCCGGCAGGATCAGCGTTTTCGTCCCAGCGATTGGGCCGAGCGCCTGGCCGGTGTAATGTCTCAGTTCCGTCCAGCCGGCGCTGCCGGGGGGCACCTGACCTATTCTCCTTATGTGGTGCCGCGCCTGATCGACGGCGTGCGTTGTGTGGTCGTGGACGCTCGGCTGCGCGAACTCGAACCGCTGGCCTGGAAGTTCGTCTGCGGATTCGCCGACGACAACAACCTGAAGATCAGTGGCATTGACCCCACCGACATGAGCAAGCCTCAATCCTGATATATCCGCGCTCCCTGCCTGTCGGCAGGTTTTTTTTATGTGGCCCTGTGCAGGGCCAGGCACGCGGTACCTATTCTTGAAATGTCACAGGCGTCAGCAAAGCGCCTGTCTGCTGAAAGTGCAGGATATTATCCAGTGTTAGGGCCAGCATGGCTTCGCGTGTCTCGCGCGTGGCGCTGGCGACATGGGGCGTCAGCACGACCTGATTCATGCCTGTCAGGGCTTGCGGTACCGAGGGTTCGTTCTCGAAAACGTCCAGTCCGGCGCCGCCTAGCCGGCTTTCTTGCAGCGCCTTGACCAGGGCCCGCTCGTCCACTACGCTGCCGCGGGCGATATTAATGAGAATGCCGCGCGGCCCCAGGGCGTCCATGACGGCATGGTTGATCAGGCCGCGGGTCTCGTCTCCACCCACAGCGGCGACCACCAGGATGTCGGCCCAGTGCGCCAGTTCGATCAATGACGGTTCGTAATGCCAGGGCACGTCTTTGCGCGGGCGGCGGTTGTGATAGCGCACGGACATGTCAAAGCCGCTGGAACGTTTGGCAATGGCCTGGCCGATGCGGCCCAGGCCGACGATGCCGAGCTTTTTGCCGCTGACGCGGGTGGACAGTGGAAAGCTGTTCGGCTGTTGCCAGTGGCCGGCGCGCACATAGCGGTCGGCCTCGCTGACGCGTCGCGCCGTATCCAGCATCAGGGCCCAGGCTAAATCGGCCACGCAGTCATTGAGCACGTCGGGGGTATTGCTGACGGCGATGCCGCGTTGGTGCGCATGGCGACGGTCGATGGCATCGTATCCTACGCCTATGCTGCAGATGGCCTTGAGTGCAGGTAATTGATCCATCAGCGCAGCGGTGACGGGTGTCATGGCGGTCGCCAGGATGACGTGCACGTGCGGTGCCAGTTCCTTGGGGAGCTGGTCCGGGTTGCTGATCTGGATTCGTTCGTAGTGTTTGTCCACGTGCTGCAGGGCAGTGTGCTCAGGCAGGGGGACGAGCTGTAGCAGGAGAGGGCGAGTCATGGGAGGCTGGACAAAGTGAAGTCAAGTCCATAACTTAGCATGTTTGCTTCGCTGGGCAGGGCGATGGTTTTTCGGCCAATAAAAAAGGGGTGCTAAGCACCCCTTTTTTTCTGGTTTTTTAGGCCAGGGCCGATTAAACCATTAAAACCGTCTGCAATCAGGCAAGAGCCTTGATGGCGGCGGACAGGCGGCTCTTGTGGCGAGCAGCCTTGTTTTTGTGAATGATGTTCTTGTCGGCCACGCGATCGATGATGCTGGTGGCTTTGCGAAATACGTCGTTGGCAGCAGCCTTGTCGCCGGCATCGATTGCCTGACGAACGCGCTTGATCGCGGTACGCAGCATGGAACGGATGCTGGCGTTGTGTTTGTTGCGAGCCACTGCTTGGCGGGCGCGCTTGCGAGCTTGTGCGGTATTAGCCATTGTTTGTTAAGCCTAAGTTTTAAAGTTTAATCGGCAAAGACAATTATTCTAAAACATCAACCCCGCTTTGTAAAGTAAGAGGGTCGAAAACCCAACATAAACAGTACACCCAGATACGCCGTTCCGCTGGCGGCCAGCACCGCTGTCAGCCAAGCGGCGCGCAGCAGCGGCGTGGCGCCCAAGGCGATCCAGTCCAGATGGCGGTCGGTCAGCACCAGTACGCCGGCCAGCGCGAGCAGGGCGGGCGCCAGCCGCAGCAGGAAGGAAATCCAGTCGCGGCGCGGGCGGTAGATGCCGCGGCGCATGAGCAGGATCAGTAGCGTCAAGGCATTGACCGTGGCGCCCAGCCCGATGGAAAGAGCCAGGCCGGCGTGCGCGTAATGGGGCACCAGCAGGAGATTGAATATCTGGGTCAGCACGAGCACGCCGATGGCGATCTTGACGGGTGTGCGTATGTCCTGCTTGGCATAAAAGCCGGGGGCCAGAATCTTGATGGCCAGCAGGCCGACCAGGCCGACGGAGTATGCGCCCACGGCCAGGCGGGTCTGGGCAACGTCGGCGGCGCCGAAGGCGCCATAATGAAACAGCGTGGCTACCAGGCCGTCGGACAGCAGCGCCATGCCCACGGCAGCGGGCAGGCCCAGTAGCAGCACCAGACGCAGGCCCCAGTCCAGAAGGGCGTTGTAGTTGTCCGTGTCCTGGCTGGCATGGGCGGCGGAAAGCTTGGGCAGCAGTACCGTACCCAGCGCCACGCCCAGCAGGGCGGTGGGAAACTCCATCAGGCGATCGGCAAACGACAGCCAGGTGACGCTGCCTGATTGCAGCCAGGTGGCGATATTGGTGTTGATGAGCAATGAAATCTGCGCCACCGATACGCCCAGAATGGCGGGCAGCATCTGCCGCAGGATGCGGCGTACAGTGGGGTCCCGCCGAGCCTGGTTCAGTTGCAGCGAGAAGCGCGGCAGCAGGCCCAGCCGCGCCAGCGCCGCCCACTGCACCGCCAACTGCGCCACGCCGCCGGCCATCACGCCGATGGACAGGGCATAAATGGGCGTTTCCATACGGGGCGCCAGCACAATGCTGGCGGCAATCATGGACAGATTCAGCAGGATGGGCGTGAACGCCGGAATGGCAAACCGGCTCCAGGTATTGAGCACGCCCGACGCAAAAGCCACCAGAGACATGCAGATGATGTAGGGGAACATCAGCCGTGTCATGGCGACGGCGGCGCCGAATTCCAGTTGGCGTTCAGGCGCCGTCATGCCGCTGGCCATGGCGCTGACGACCCACGGTGCGGCCACGATGCCGATGGCGGTGACCGCCATCAGGGCCGCGGTCAGCAGCAGCGCCACGCGATCCAGCAGCTGGCGCACGCCTGCTTCGTCATTTTCTTTCCGGGCCTGGCCCAGAATCGGTACAAAGGCCTGGGAGAAGGCGCCTTCCGCGAACAGGCGCCGCAACAGATTGGGAATGCGGAAAGCGACCCAGAAAGCGTCGGTCAAGGGGCCTGCGCCAAAGGCGCGGGCAATCAGGATATCGCGCGCCAGTCCCGTGATGCGGGACAGGAGCGTCAGGCCACTGATAGTGGCCGCCGAGCGGAACAAACCCATGGATGCTACGTCGAAAAGTTACTTGGGGCCCATGCGGATGGCGCCGTCCAGACGGATGGTCTCGCCATTGAGCATCTCGTTGGTGATGATGCTGTGAACCAGGCGGGAGTAATCCTCGGGGCGTCCAAGGCGGGAAGGGAAGGGGATGCTGGCCGCCAGTGAGTCCTGGACTTCCTGGGGCATGCCGAACAACATGGGCGTGCCGAAAATGCCCGGAGCGATGGTCATGCAGCGTATCCCGGTTTTGGCCAGGTCGCGTGCCAGAGGCAGGGTCAGCCCGACCACGCCGGCTTTGGAGGCGCCGTAGGCGGCTTGGCCGATCTGGCCGTCGTACGCGGCGACCGAGGCGGTATTGATCAGCACGCCGCGCTCGCCGGTGGGTTCGGGTGTGTTGGCGCTCATGGCGGCGGCTGCCAGGCGGCACATATTGAAGGTGCCCACCAGGTTGATCATGACGACTTTCTGGAACAGATCCAGGCTGTGCGGGCCTTCGCGTCCGACCGTGCGGGCGGCGGGCGCCACGCCGGCGCAGTTGACCAGGCCGAACAGCGGGTAAGCGGCGTTCTGGGTGGCCGCCTGGACGACGGCTTGTGCGTCTTCTTCGCGGGTGACGTCGCAGCGCAGATAACGCTGCCCCAGCTCTTGCGCCAGCGTCTGGCCGGCCTCGTCCTGGATGTCGGCGATGACGACATGGGCGCCGTGCTCCACCAGCATGCGCGCCGCACCTGCTCCCAGGCCCGAGGCGCCGCCGGTGACGATGAAGGTCTTGTTGCTGATCTGCATGAGCTGTCTCCTGCGGGTAAATAAGCAATCGGCCCCAGAGGGGCCGTTTGCTTCAGAGCTTATTTTTGTAGTGCATCCAGGATGCGCTGGCGGATTTCGTCCACGCTGCCTACGCCGGAAACCTTGCGATAGGCGGGGGCCAGGGCGTCGCCGGTGGCCGACCATTGCGAGTAGTAATCGACCAGGGGTCGGGTCTGCTCGCGATAGACAGACAAGCGGTGGCGCACGGTTTCTTCGCGGTCGTCGTCACGCTGAACCAGCGGCTCGCCGGTGATGTCGTCGACATCGGCCGTCTTGGGCGGGTTGAAGCGGACATGGTAGCTGCGGCCGCTGGCCGGGTGCACGCGTCGGCCGCTCATGCGTTCGATGATGCTTTCTTCGGGCACGTCGATTTCCACCACGAAATCCAGCTTGACCTGGGCATCTTTCAACGCGTCGGCCTGAGGAATGGTGCGGGGGAAGCCGTCGAACAGATAGCCTTGCTCGCAGTCGGCTTGTTGCAGGCGATCGCGAACCAGGCCGATGATGATGTCGTCCGACACCAGGCCGCCTGCATCCATGATCTTCTTGGCTTCCAGGCCCAAGGGAGTCTGGGCCTTGACGGCCGCACGCAGCATGTCGCCGGTAGAAATCTGGGGAATCCCAAATTGCTCGGTGATGTAGGCTGCTTGGGTGCCTTTGCCGGCACCGGGGGGACCGAGAAGTATCAGTCGCATGTGTTCCTCCAGGAAGTGCTTGTATCCGATTTTTACTCGATTATGCCGCAATGCAGCATATCTCGTGCATTTCTTATTCGGACAGAGCGGAAAAAAGATCTTTTATAACCGATTTGCGAAGTAAGCGCGTACTCTTTCCAGGTCTTGCGGCGTGTCCACGCCCGCCGCTGGAATCTGTTCCAGGCGGTGCACCATGATCTGAAAGCCATTTTCCATGGCGCGCAATTGCTCCAGGGATTCATGGTGCTCCAGCGGGCCGCGTGGCAGTTGCGCAAAGCGTTGCAGAAAGCGATTGCGATAGGCGTACAGACCAATATGGTGCAACGCGGGAAGCCCGGGCGCCAGCACGCGCTCACCCTGAGCCAAGGCGTCGCGCGCCCATGGGATGGGGGCGCGAGAGAAATACAGGGCGCGACCCTGCAGGTCGCAGACCACCTTGACGGCATTCGGGTTAAAGAGGGTTTCGGCCTCGAGGATGGGGGCGGCCAGCGTGGCGATGTCGGCCTGGGCATGGCGCGCCAGCAGGTCCGCAGCGGCATCGATGTGCTCGGGCGCGATCAAGGGTTCATCCCCTTGGACGTTCACGACGATTTCGCCGTCTTCCAGTCCCAGCATCTGCGCCGCCTGGGCCAGGCGGTCAGTGCCCGTGGGGTGGTCTGCATCGGTCAGCAGCGCCTGGAAGCCATGGTCGTGGACCGCCTGGGCGACGCGCTCGGAGTCGGTGGCGACCAGCACCTGGCGGGCGCAGGACAGCGCGGCTTGCTGCGCGCAGCGCACGACCATGGGCTGACCGGCGATGTCGGCCAGCGGCTTGTCGGGCAATCGGGTCGAGCCCAGGCGGGCGGGAATGATGACGGTAAAGCTCATGTCAGACGGCGGCGTTGTCTTGGGGGGCCAGGCGGCGGGCTTCGCTCTCGAGCATGGTCGGGATGCCGTCGACAATGGGGAAGGCCAGTTTGTCGGCTTTGCAGATCAGTTCCTGATGTTCACGGTCGTGGCGCAGCGGCCCTTTGCACAGGGGGCAGACCAGGACTTCCAGAAGGCGTGTTTGCATTGTTTAACTCCGGGTAGAGGGCAGAGGGGCGGCGCGTCGCAGTCGCAGCGCACTGTCCAGCTCTTGAATCCAGTGGGGTCGTGAAAAGACCGGCAGCACATCCACGACCCATAAGCGGGGATCGTTCATGCCTTGGCATTTTACGGCGTCTTTGCGGGTGATCAGTATGGGGGCCTCGTGCAGGCCCTCGAAGTCCTCCGCCGTCAGGCGGGCGTGATCCGGGCGGGACCGAGTGGCCGACAGCGTCAGGCCGTGCAGGCGCAGCATGGAAAAAAAGCGTTCCGGCTGGCCTATGGCAGCAAGCGCCTGGAATGTGTGGTCGTGATGCCGGTCGAGCCAGTGTTCCCAGTCCTGAGATTGGCCCGTGCTCAGTTGCTCGATGCGGCGCGGAGCCAGCGTCATGGTCAGGCTGCGGGCAGGGTCGGGGGGGCGGGGGGTGTCAGGCATGGGCTGGTCGGCATTGAGCTGGGTGACCAGCCAGTCCGCGCGGCGCAATCGGGCGGCGGGTTCGCGTAGCGGGCCGGCAGGTAGCAGGCAGCCGTTGCCGATGCCGCGGGCATCCTGCACGACGATATTCAGGTCGCGCTGCAAGGCCAGGTGCTGCAGGCCGTCGTCGGAAATGATCAGGTCCACTTGCGGGAAATCGCGCAGCAGGGCTTGAGCCGCCAGGGCTCTTTTGGGATGCACGGCAATGGGGGCCTGGGTCTGGGCCGCGATCAGGGCTGGCTCGTCGCCGTAGAGCGCGGCCGCCAGCATGCCTTGGCCGGTGCGCGGTTCAGGGCCGATCTGCACGCCGTAGCCGCGGCTGATGATGCCCGGCGTCCAGCCCCGGCGGCGCATCTCCAGCGCCAGGGCCTGTACGACCGGCGTCTTTCCGGCGCCGCCCACAATGATGTTGCCCACGACGATCACGGCGGCGGGGCTGCGGTAGGCGTGTTCCGGGGCTTTTCGATAGTGTGCCTCTTTGCGGCGCACCACCAGCCCCGTCAGACAGGACAGCGGGCGCAGCAGTCGGCTGAACAGGCCGGGTTGCTGCCATTGACGATGCAGCCAGGCGGTCAATTGCAGGTTCAGGCTCATGGTGCTTGGGTGCCGAAATGGATGCGTGCGATCCCCGCCTGGCGGGCGGCTTCCATCGCCTGGACCACGGCAGCATGCGGCGCCTGGCCATCGGCCAGGATCAACAGGCTGGCATCCGGGTCTTGCGGTGCTGCGCTCAGTGCGCGCGCCAGCGGAGCAGGGGAATCGGCGTCCAGCCAGTCTCCGTTCAGCGCGTAGCGGCCATCCTGGCTGATGGCCAGCAGCAGCTCGGCCGGCTGGGCGGCCTGGGCCTGCGCCTGCGGCAAGGAAACGTCGAGTTGGCGGTGGCGCACGAATGTGCTGCTGGCCGCCAGGAAAATCAGTACGACCAGCAGCACGTCAATCAGGGGTACCAGATTCAGCTCCAGCGTGTCCTGGTCGTGAGCGCGGCGAAATCGCATCAGGCGGCCTTTTGGGAAAGCAGGCGATCCAGGGCTCCGGCCTCGCTTTCCAGGCGATGCAGGAGAAAGTCGGCGCGGCTGCGGAAATAACGGTGGAAAATCAAGGCGGGCACGGCGATCAATATGCCCAGCGCGGTGTTGTACAGAGCGACGGAGATGCCGCGCGCGACCAGGCTGGGGTCGCCGCCGCTGGGGTCGTAGGCGGCGAAGATGTCTATCATGCCGATCACGGTGCCGAACAGCCCCAGCAAGGGAGCGATCACTGCAATCGTGCCCAGGGCGGGAATGTATTTGTTCAATTGGTAGGCCAGATCGTTGCCGGCTGCTTCGACGGCGGCCTGCCGCAGTGCAGGGGCTTCGTGACGATGCAGCAGCACGGTCGCCAGCACCCGGCCCAGGGGTGAATTGTCTTGCAGGCGCGCCAGGGAGTCATCCTGGATGCGGTTCTGGCGAGTCAGTTCGCCGATCTGGCGCGCCAGTCCGGCCGGCAGAATACGGCTGCTGCGCAAGGAAAGGAGGCGTTCCAGTATCAGCGCCAGGGCAAGAATGGAGCAGGCCAGCAGCAGCCAGACAGGCCAGCCAGCGGCATCAATAAGGGCGAGCACGAGTCGATTTTCCGCAAAAGGCGAGTGAAAGGAGTCAGCGCTTATTGTAGGGCCGTCGCTGCGATTCAGGGGCGGCTGTGCGCGGGCGCGGTACACTTTCAGGCGGGCTGGGCCGATGAAAGTCGGGAAAAAGAGCGGAATGGCGTGCCTGCTCGCTTAGCGCAGAGTATCCACAGAATCTGTGGATAATTCTGTGTATAAAAAGCCTGTCAGGGCCGTCAGTGGTGGTCTGGAGGTTCCCTGGCTAATTTTCGACCAATTGATGTGATTTTTGAAAATCATTATTTATCAATTGGTTATATGTTTTTTGTGAAGTGAAATATGATGTTTTTGGTGGAAGCTGTTGTGCTGTCAGTCATTTGACAGTTTGATGACATTTGTGGATACGGATCGGTGGAAAACTGGCCCGGGCGCCAGCCCCAGAGGAAAATGTGACGTATTATCAAGAATCTAAGACGCCGGCAATCTGGACCGTGGCTCAGCTCAATCGTCGAGTCAGCCAACTGCTGGACGAACATATGCCTGTCGTCTGGGTGCGCGGAGAGATTTCCAATTTCACGCAGGCCGCTTCGGGCCACTGGTATTTCTCAATCAAGGATGACCGGGCTGCGGTGCGCGCCGTCATGTTTCGTGGTCGCGCCCAGACAGTGGGTTTTGTGCCCAGGGCGGGCGAGCGATTTGAATTTCGCTGCGCCGTGACGCTGTACGAACCTCGGGGCGACTTTCAAGTGCAGGTGGAAGGCATGCGTCGCGCGGGTCTGGGCGACCTGCACGAGGCTTTTCTGCGCCTGAAAGCGCAGCTGCAGGACGAAGGCCTGTTCGATCCCGAGCGCAAACGCGCCGTTGCGCCTTTGCCGGCAAGCGTGGGCGTGGTCACGTCGCTGGCGGCGGCCGCCCTGCGCGACGTGCTGACGGCCATGGCGCGCCGCGCCCCTCATGTCAGGGTCATCGTCTATCCTGCGCCTGTCCAGGGCGCCGATGCGCCAGGGCGCCTGCGCCAGGCGCTGGAGATCGCGATCGAGCGCCAGGAAGTGGATACGCTTTTGCTGGTGCGTGGCGGCGGCAGCCTGGAAGACCTCTGGGCCTTCAACGACGAGGCTCTGGCGCGCACGATTGCAGCCAGCCCCATTCCAGTCATCAGCGGGGTCGGGCACGAAACCGATTTCACCATTGCAGATTTTGTGGCGGATTTGCGGGCACCCACGCCCACGGCGGCCGCTGAATTGGCTTGCCAGAGCCGTGCGGAACTGATGGACCAATTGACCGCGCGTCTGGGCGCCCTGAATCACGGCATGCGACGCCATCTCGAACGTGCTTCGCTGCGGCTGGATCGCGCCGTGGCCATGCTGGTGTCGCCCCAGCAGCGCATCGCTCAGCAGCAGCAGACGCTGAATAGTCTGAAGCAGCGCCTGGAGCGCCTGGCGCAGAGTGCGCCAGAGCGTTCGCGTCAGCGTCTGGAGTCGCTGGTGTTTCGCTTGCGGCGCAGCTTGCCGCAGGTTGCGCCGCATCAGCAAAACCTGGATTCAGCGTGCCGCCGCCTGCTTCAGGCCGGCGAACATGGTCTGGTCTTGCGGCGTCAGCGATTGCAGGCGGCGCAACAAACCCTACAGGCCTTGTCGCCTCGTCTTATAGTGAATCGCGGATATGCTATTGTCCGGGATGCCAGAGGGAAAGTCGTACAAAATGCGTTAGACTTAAACGTTGGTGAACGACTCGATGTCGAGTTGAGTCGCGGCAGCGTTTCGGTGGATGTGGTGCGTGCGCACGATCTGCTCTAGGCCGCATCCGCTTCGGATACCAAGCACCGTTTTTTAAGAAGGAACTGAAATGGCATTTACTCTTCCAGCTCTTCCCTACGAACTCAACGCTCTTGAGCCCCACATCTCCAAAGAAACCCTGGAGTTCCACTACGGCAAGCACCACCAGGCATACGTCACCAACCTGAACAACCTGGTTGCCGGCACCGAACTCGAAAATGCCTCCCTGGAAGACGTGGTCAAGAAATCCTCCGGCGGCGTGTTCAACAACGCAGCCCAGGTCTGGAACCACACGTTCTACTGGAACAGCCTGGCCCCCAACGGCGGCGGCGCTCCAACCGGCAAAGTGGCCGACGCCATCAACGCCAAGTGGGGCAGCTTTGACGCTTTCAAGGACGCCTTCACCAAGTCCGCCGTGGGCAACTTCGGTTCGGGCTGGACCTGGCTGGTCAAGAAGGCCGACGGTTCCGTGGACATCGTCAACACCAGCAATGCCGGCACGACCCTGACCTCCGATGACGTCGCTCTGCTGACCTGTGACGTGTGGGAACATGCCTACTACATCGATTACCGCAATGCCCGTCCCAAGTACCTGGAAAACTTCTGGAACCTGGTGAACTGGGACTTCGCGAACAAGAACCTGGGTTAATCCCCGACTTGGCCTCGCAGTCGCCTGACTGCGGCGCAGCGATCAAACCGCCG
This sequence comes from Pseudomonadota bacterium, assembly GCA_023439305.1. Lineage (GTDB taxonomy): Bacteria > Pseudomonadota > Gammaproteobacteria > Burkholderiales > Burkholderiaceae_B > Alcaligenes. Next base: position 92,921 of record JAEXOO010000035.1, on the reverse strand, counting down.
GCAGCGTGTGCCCCGGCGGTTTTTTTTCGACTGCGCTTGCTTTTTCTGATCCTGCCGTCTCAATCAAGAACGAAACAGCCGTCTCGATGATTGTGCGGAAAATGACCATAGTGCGGACGGCTTGGCAGTGCTCTTCTTTGTCCTGCGGACACCGTACTATCATCGATCAATCGGCCCCGGGCGTGCTCCTGCGGGCCTTGCGCGATTTTATTTTTTGTTTTCGGGATGATTTTGATGAGCCAGGATGCCTATATCTGCGATGCCATTCGTACACCTTTCGGACGATACGGGGGCGCCTTGTCCTCCGTCCGGGCGGATGATCTGGGCGCTGTGCCCATGCATGCGCTCATGCAGCGCAATGCGCAGGTGGATTGGGCTCGCCTGGATGATGTGATCTACGGTTGTGCCAACCAGGCCGGCGAGGACAATCGCAACGTGGCCCGCATGTCGGCCTTGCTGGCCGGCTTGCCGGTGGATGTGCCGGGCGTCACCCTGAATCGTCTGTGCGGCTCGGGCCTGGACGCCATCGGCTCGGCGGCGCGCGCGATCCGTTCCGGCGATGCGGCATTCATTCTGGCGGGCGGCGTGGAAAGCATGAGCCGTGCCCCTTTCGTGATGGGCAAGGCCGATACTGCCTTTGCGCGCAATGCCGCCATCTACGACACCACCATAGGCTGGCGCTTTGTGAACAAGCGCATGAAAGAACAATACGGCATTGATTCCATGCCTGAAACGGCCGAGAACGTCGCCCAGCAGTTCCAGGTTTCGCGCGAAGATCAGGATTTGTTCGCTCTGGCCAGTCAGACGCGCGCGGCGGCCGCGCAGCAGGCGGGCTACCTCGCGCAGGAAATCACGCCCGTTGTCATTCCCCAGCGCAAGGGCGATGCCCTGGTGGTGGATACGGACGAACATCCGCGCCAGACCACGCTTGAAACGCTGACGCGCCTGAAGCCCGTGGTGCGTGCCGACGGCACTGTCACTGCCGGCAACGCCTCGGGTGTCAATGACGGCGCGTGCGCCTTGCTGGTGGCCAGTGCCGCCATGGCGCAAGAGCAGGGCCTGACGCCGCGGGCGCGGGTCGTGGCCATGGCCTTTGCGGGCGTAGAGCCGCGCATCATGGGCATAGGCCCGGCACCCGCCAGCCAGAAAGTGTTGGCCCTGGCCGGGCTCACCCTGGACCAGATGGATGTGATCGAATTGAACGAGGCCTTTGCGGCCCAAGGGCTGGCTGTGACTCGGCTTCTGGGGCTGGCGGACAACGATCCGCGCGTCAATCCCAATGGCGGCGCCATTGCGCTTGGTCACCCGCTGGGCGCCAGCGGCGCGCGCCTGGCCATGGCCGCGATCAACCAGCTGCATCGTACCGGGGGACGGTACGCGCTGTGCACCATGTGTATTGGTGTGGGGCAGGGCGTGGCCCTGATTCTCGAGCGCGTCTGATCAGCGTGATGCAGAAGGCAGGCCGGTGATGCGCTCACCGGCTTGTTTTTTTGCCTTGGCAAACCAGCCTTGTTCCATTTCCAGCGCGTAGCGTATGGGCCGTACCGGGCAATGCGACTGCAGATCGAAGGGTTGCATGGCGGCAATGTTGGCAATGACGCCGTCCTGGTCCACAAAGGCAATGTCCAGCGGCAGGGGCGTGTTCTTCATCCAGAAGCAGGGCATGCCTTCCTGTTCGAACACGAACAGCATGCCGTGGTCGGTCGCCAGGCTGCGGCGATCCATCAGGCCCATGGCGCGAGTGTCCGGCGTGTCGGCGACTTCAGCGAGTATCGTATGCTGGCCCAGGCTGAGCGTGCGCATGGGCAGCGGCTCCTGCGCCTGGGCGATTCCCGCCAGAAGCAGGGTGGCCAGGGTACAGGCAAAAAAAACAGGGCGCTGAGGCCCTGTGCTAATACGTGAATAATGCATGTGTTGCGAGTTTGCTTTTGTTAGAATCGAGAGAGCAGGGTACTAAGGAGAAGTAATATTCAGCGCCTGCTTTCCTTTAGGGCCCTGAGCGACTTCGTACAGGACTTTTTGGCCCTCCTTCAAGGTCTTGAACCCGTTCATCTGGATGGACGAGAAATGGGCGAAGAGGTCTTCTCCACCATTGTCTGGCGTGATAAACCCAAAGCCCTTGGCGTCATTAAACCATTTAACGGTGCCCGACAGCTTCTGATTGTCTCCAGTGTGTTCGGTGGTGGTTGTTTCCGACATGCTTCCTGCCTCTCAACTATAGTGTAAGGTTGATACTTTTTTTCGGCCCCTCCCCGGGCCTATGATCGTTCACATCGGTTTTTTTCCGAAATTGACGCGATCAAGCGGATGATGCTTAATTTTGTTACCCCCAGTCAACCTATGGAAAGCACCTAGTCTGTACTATGGCTATTCAGATCGATAAACAAGGCGACACAACGCTAGAGCGCCAATCGGCGCGGCTTGCGCCACCGCCCATGTATCAGGTCATCCTGCTCAACGATGACTACACTCCCATGGAATTTGTCGTCAGCGTGCTGGAGCGGGTGTTTGGAAAAACGCCTGAAGAGGCCGAAAAATTGATGCTTAAAGTGCATTACGAAGGGCGGGCCGTGTGCGGAGTCTATCCGCGCGACATCGCCGCCACCCGTGTCGAGATCGTGCGCCAGCTTGCGCAGTCTCGCCAGCATCCGTTGCAGTGCGTCATGGAACCGGTTCCTGATGCCTGATGGTCTAATGGTTTACCGGGTTGTTCATATCTGGCAAATTAGTCATAGAATAGAAGCAACCCCAAGTTTTACTCTCGCCGTGTAGGAGGAAGCGTGATCTCCGAAGAACTTGAAGTCAGTCTACACATGGCCTTTGTCGAGGCTCGTGCCGCGCGCCATGAATTCATCACGGTAGAGCATCTGCTGTTGTCCCTGCTTGATAATGCCTCGGCGGTCGAAGTGCTGAAGGCGTGTGCAGCCGACATTGATGCACTGCGTCAGAATTTGCGCAAATTCATCAACGAGAACACGCCCACCTTCCCCGGAGAGGGCGAGGTGGACACTCAGCCTACGCTGGGTTTCCAGCGCGTCATACAGCGCGCCATCATGCACGTCTCGTCCAGCAATTCGGGCAAGAACGTGGTGTCGGGCGCCAATGTGTTGGTGGCCATGTACGGTGAAAAAGACTCCCATGCCGTGTACTACCTGCAGCAGCAGGGCGTCACGCGCCTGGATGTGGTCAATTTCCTGTCGCACGGCATCACCAAGACCAACCCCGAGCCTACGCCGCCCGAAACGCCCAAGGCCTCGGCTGCGCCCGAGCCTGACACCCGTTCCGACGCGCAGAAGTCGCCGCTGGACCTGTACGCCACGGATTTGAATGCCGAGGCCAGTCAGGGCCGCATCGACCCGCTCATCGGGCGCGAAAAAGAGGTCGAGCGCGTCATCCAGGTGCTGTGCCGCCGGCGCAAGAACAACCCCTTGCTGGTGGGCGAAGCCGGCGTGGGCAAGACCGCCATTGCCGAAGGGCTGGCGCTGCGCATACACCGCAACGAAGTGCCGGACATCCTGGGCCAGGCGCGCGTCTATGCATTGGATATGGGCGCCTTGCTGGCCGGCACCAAATACCGAGGCGACTTCGAACAGCGCCTGAAGGCGGTGCTCAAGCAGCTCAAGGATACGCCGCAGGCCATCCTGTTCATCGACGAGATCCATACCCTGATCGGAGCCGGTTCGGCCTCGGGCGGAACGCTGGATGCGTCCAACCTGCTCAAGCCTGCGCTGTCCTCCGGCCAGCTCAAGTGCCTGGGCGCAACGACCTACTCCGAATATCGCGGCATCTTCGAGAAAGACCATGCCCTGTCGCGGCGCTTCCAGAAGATCGACGTGGCCGAACCCACGGTGGAACAGACGGTGCAGATCCTGCGCGGCCTCAAGTCCCACTTCGAGGAACACCACGGCGTGCGCTATTCGGCCGCCGCGCTGACGGCTGCTGCTGAACTGGCGGCTCGTTACATCAACGACCGCTTCCTGCCGGACAAGGCCATCGATGTCATCGACGAGGCTGGTGCGGCCCAGCGCCTGCTGCCGCGTTCCAAGCAGAAAAAAGTCATTGGCAAGACCGACATCCAGGCCACGGTATCGCGCATTGCGCGCATTCCGCCCCAGTCGGTCTCGTCGGACGATCGCAATAAGCTGGCCACCTTGGCGCGGGACCTCAAGTCCGTGGTCTTCGGGCAGGACGCCGCCATCGACGCGCTGGCTGCCTCCATCAAGATGGCGCGATCCGGCTTGGGCTTGCCGGACAAGCCCATAGGCTCTTTCCTGTTCTCCGGTCCGACCGGCGTGGGCAAAACCGAGGTCGCCCGCCAGCTGGCTTTCGTGCTGGGTGTGGAGCTGCTGCGTTTTGACATGTCCGAGTACATGGAGCGCCATACGGTGTCGCGCCTGATCGGTGCGCCGCCCGGCTATGTGGGCTTCGACCAGGGCGGGCTGTTGACCGAAGCGGTCACCAAGCAACCGCACTGCGTGCTGCTGTTGGACGAAATCGAAAAGGCCCATCCGGATGTCTACAATATCCTGTTGCAGGTCATGGATCATGGCACGCTGACGGACAACAACGGGCGCAAGTCCGATTTCCGCAATGTGATTCTCATCATGACCACCAACGCCGGCGCCGAAGCCCTGAACAAGACCAGCATCGGTTTTACGCAGTCCGAGCGCACCGGCGACGAGATGCAGGATATCAAGCGCCACTTCTCGCCGGAGTTCCGCAACCGCCTGGATGCCATCATCGGCTTCAAGCCGCTGTCGCGTGAAATCATCCTGCGCGTGGTGGACAAGTTCCTGATGCAGCTGGAAAACCAGTTGCACGAGAAACGCGTGGAAGTGTCGTTCTCCGAAGCGTTGCGCGAGCACCTTGCGGCCAAGGGCTTCGATCCGGCCATGGGCGCACGGCCTATGCACAGGCTCATCCAGGACACCATACGCCGGGCGTTGGCCGACGAATTGCTGTTCGGTCGGCTGGTCGACGGCGGCCAGGTGGAAGTCGACCTGGACAAGGACGCTCAGGTGGTGCTGACCTTCCCGCCCTCCGGGCCGGATGCGTCGGACAGCAAGGCCTCGTCCTCGCGGCCTGAACCGGAGCTGGTCGACTAAACCATGGGGGTTCGCCCGCTTGTAGCCTGCACGCATTGTGACACGGTTCACGAGCGGGTCCCTCTGCAAGGCGCGGGGCTCGCTCGCTGCATACGCTGCGATGCCGAGCTTTACCGCCACAGCCGCTACACACCGCGCCAATGGCAGGCGGTGGTGTTGGCGGTTTTCATTCTGTTCCTGATTGCCAACTTATTTCCAGTCGTCGTCCTGGGCATGGCGGGCAAGACCGTGTCTCCCACCTTTCCCAAGGCCTTGTTGCTGATCTGGCAGCAAGGCCATTATGGCTTGTCCATCATGGCGGGGCTGGTCGGTTTCTGGCTGCCGTTGTTCCAACTGGTGTTTCAGTTCTGGGCTTTGGGGCTGATCGCCCGCCGACGGCCGTTGCCAGGCGATTTCGGGCTGGGTCTGCGTGTGCTCAGCCACTTGGAACACTGGTCCATGACGGCGGTGCTGTTCCTGGGGCTGTTGGTGGCTATCGTGAAATTTGCGGGCATTGGACATCTGACGGTGGCGCCAGGCCTGTATGCTTTCTTTGTGCTGACTTTTCTGCTGACGGGGCTGAGCCGGCTGACGGCGCGCCGCCTGTGGATCTGGGCTGAAGATGCCGGCCAAGTGCCGATGGCGCAGGCGGACACCGCCCAGGACGACTGGCTGGCCTGCGGGCATTGCGGCCTGGTGCAGGCTGACGGCCCGGCCGATTGCGAGCGCTGCGGCGCCGTGCTGCACAAGCGCAAGCCCAACAGCCGCGCCCGTACCGCCGCTCTGGCGTTCACGGCCTGCATTTTCTACATTCCCGCCAATGTGTTGCCGGTCATGGAGCTGCGCAGCATTGTGGGCAGCAGCGCCCATACCATTCTGGGCGGCGTCATACAGCTATGGGAATTGGGGTCCTGGGATCTGGCCATCATCGTATTTGTCGCCAGTATTGTGGTGCCCATCACCAAGCTGCTGGCTCTGGGCGTATTGCTGCTGGGCCGACGCTGGCGCGGCAACGCGGTTCAACGGCAGCGCAACCGGCTCTACGATATGGTCGAGCTGATCGGCCAGTGGTCCATGCTGGATGTGTTCGTCGTCGTGCTCATGGCGGCCCTGGCCAATTTCCCCGGTCTTTCGCAGATCATTCCCGGACCCGGCGCCGTCAGCTTCGGGCTGGTAGTCGTGCTGACGATGCTGGCTGCGCTCAGCTATGATCCGCGCGAAGGCTGGGACAGAGAAACTCCAACGACGGACGACGGCAAGTCCTTGCCCATGCCACACGCTTCTTGAGGATATAACGTGGACGATACGAACACTACGAAAGCGGGCGATCCGCCGCCGGCGGGCCGACCGCAGGAGCCGGTCCAGCCGCGTGTCATTCAGGCGCAACGCTCGCGTTTTTCGTGGATATGGATTCTGCCTATCGCCGCCGCCCTGGTCGGAGCCTCTTTGGTGGTGCGCAACTGGGTGCTGACGGGGCCGCGTATCACCATCAGTTTCGACTCGGCCGACGGCTTGGTCGTGGATCAGACCAAATTGCGCTACCGCGAAGTGAATGTGGGCACGATTTCCGATATTCAGGTGGCGCCGGACCGGCGCCGGGTTATTGTGACGGCCCAGCTGGAACGTGAGGGGGCCGAATTCATCACCCAGAAGGATGCGCGTTTCTGGGTCGTGCGCCCGCGCCTGGGCCTGAGCGGCGTATCCGGCCTGGGAACCTTGTTGTCAGGTGTATATATCGGTGTGGATGCGCCGCAGGCGTTGGAAAAAGGCGAACCTGCCTTTGACTTCACCGGACTGGAAAGTCCGCCCGAAGTCATCAGCGGTCGTCCTGGAAAACGTTTTGTGCTGACCGCGCCGGCGCTGGGCTCGCTGGACCTGGGCTCGCCGCTTTACTACAAGGGTATTCAGGTGGGGCAACTGATCGGCTACGAGCTGGACCCGGAAGGGCACGGCGTGCGGGTGCAGGTCTTTGTGGATTCGCCTAATGATCAATTTGTGACTCAGGGTTCGCGCTTCTGGAATGTCAGCGGCGTGAACATGACGTTGGACTCCAATGGCTTTAACGTGCGCACCCATTCGCTGGTCTCGGCCTTGGCCGGCGGGCTGGCCTTTGAGCAGATGGAAGGAGAGTCGGCGGAGCAGGCCAAGGCCAACGAGGAATTTGAGCTGTTCTCGACCAAGGAGCAGGCCATGGCCGAGCCGGACGGTCCGGCTGTGGAGCTGAATTTCCATTTCCATCAGTCCATCAAGGGCTTGCTGGTGGGTTCCAAGGTCGAGTTCCGCGGCTTGGAGCTGGGTCAGGTCTACGATGTGGATCTGGAATACGATTTCGAGGGCAAGCGATTCTATGCCCTGGTCAAGGCGCGTATCTACCCGCAGCGCTTCGGCCGCATCTACGAACAGATAGAAAGCTCCGCCTTGAAAGGCGACGATCCGGTGCGCTCCTTGTTCGGCCCCATGGTGGAGCGGGGCTTGCGCGCCCAGATGCGTCCGGCCAGTCTCATTACCGGCCAGCAATACATCGCCCTGGAGTTTTTCGACAAGACGCCCAAGGTGGATTTCGACGCCAAGGCGCAGCCCATGGTCATTCCGGTCATTGCCGGCGACTTCGATCGCCTGCAGGAGCAGGTCAGCGATATCGTCACCAAGATCGCGGCCGTGCCGTTTGACCAGATCGGCAAGGATCTGCAGCGCGGCCTGGCGGATTTGTCCAAAGTGCTTAAGCAGATGGACAAAGCCACGGTGCCGCAGCTCAATGGCACGCTCAAGTCCATTGATCAGGCTGTCCAGAAGCTGGGGGCCATGCTGGAGTCCGACTCGCCCTTGAACGCGTCTGTAGATCAGTCCTTGCGTGAATTGAATCGTTCCTTGCGCTCCTTGCGCGATCTGAGCGATACCTTGCAGAGCCAGCCGTCCTCCTTGCTGCGTGGGCGGTCGGCCGATGTCTTGCCGGAGCCCAAACCATGATGTCCCGCCTTGCCCCTGTTTTTGCTGTTCTGGGCCTGTTGTCTGCTTGTGCCGGCACCGAACCCACCTACTACACCTTGCTGGGGCCGCTGCCGTCAGCGCCGTCGGCCGCGCCAGTATCCGGCTGGAGCGGGTTTCAGTTGCGACGGGTGGATGTGCCTTCCCAGTTGGACCGTCGTCCTGTCGTATTGACCGTGCCGCCAGGCGCGCAAGTGCGTCTGCTCAACGACAGCCAATGGGCGTCGCCCTTGCCCGATGAACTGTCCCTGGCTCTGGTGTCCGGACTGCAAAGCCGCTTGGGCGTCCCGCAGTTGGCCGATACGGCCGGCAAGACGCCATTCTGGCGCCTGGATATGGCGGTGCAGCGCTTTGAGTCCGTGTACGGCGAGCGAGCCACGCTGGAACTGAGTTGGACCCTGCGGCCGGTGGGCTTCAAGGCACCGGCCTATCAATGCCGATGGCTGGACTCGGAGCCGGCTTCCTCTGTGCCGGAGCTGGTCGATGCCCACCGTCGTCTGCAGAGCCGACTGGCTGATGCTCTGGCCGCGCAGATGCAAGGAATTCCGCTTCCTGCAGCAGCGGTTAACTCGGCAAACTGCCAAGGTTAACCTTTTCAGAATTCGGGTTAACCTTAATGGTTGAAAAAGGTTAACCGGCAGTAGTATCTCGGTAAATTGATGCGGCAGGCATTTTTTTCATTGGGATATGGGCATGGCGAGCACTACCTTAGGAATCAAGGTCGATATGGAACTGCGCGAGCGTTTGCGCCAGGCGGCGGACAAGCTGCAATGCACACCGCACTGGCTGCACAAGCAGGCGTTGCTTTCCTACATTGACAGCATCGAACGCGGCGCGATTCCGGGCGAGTTGTCTTTTCTGCAAGGCGCTGAAGCGCTTGCCGCCGACGAGGCGGCCGATCCGCCTTTGGCGCCGTTTTATGCTTTTGCCCAGGATGTACAGCCCCAAAGCGTGCTGCGCGCGGCTATCACGGCAGCCTATCGCCGTCCCGAAACAGAGTGCGTGCCGCTGTTGCTGAGTGCCGCCCGTGCTTCGCAGGATGCCCGTGCCCAGGAGTTGGCGGCGCGTCTGGTCAATACCTTGCGCGCCAAGCGTACCGGCGGCGGCGTGGAAGGCCTTATCCAGGAATTTTCCCTGTCCAGCCAGGAAGGTGTGGCCTTGATGTGCCTGGCCGAGGCCTTGCTGCGCATTCCCGATCGGGCGACGCGTGATGCTTTGATCCGCGACAAGATTAGCCATGGCGACTGGCGCGCCCATGTGGGCGAGTCGCCGTCCCTGTTTGTGAACGCCGCCACCTGGGGACTGATGCTGACCGGCCGCCTGGTCACGGTCAACAGCGAAAAGAACCTGTCTTCTGCGCTGACCCGGATGATAGGCAAGGGCGGTGAGCCCCTGATCCGCAAAGGCGTGGATGTGGCCATGCGCATGATGGGCGAACAGTTCGTAACGGGTCAGACCATTGCCTCGGCGCTGGCCAACAGCCGCAAGTTCGAGGAAAAAGGCTTTCGCTATTCCTATGACATGCTGGGCGAGGCAGCCACCACGGCCGAGGATGCCCAGCGTTACTACCAGGCCTATGAGCAGGCGATTCACGCCATCGGCAAGGCCAGCCAGGGCCGCGGTATTTACGAAGGCCCGGGTATTTCCATCAAGTTGTCGGCTTTGCACCCGCGCTACAGCCGCGCCCAGCGCGAGCGTGCCATGAGCGAGCTGTATCCTCGTCTGCTGGCTTTGGCCCAGTTGGCGCACCACTATGATGTCGGCTTGAATATCGACGCCGAAGAGGCGGATCGCCTGGAGCTGTCACTGGATCTGCTGGATCGCTTGTGCTTTGATGCGTCGCTGGCAGGCTGGAATGGCATTGGCTTTGTGGTGCAGGCCTACCAGAAGCGCGCTCCCTTTGTGATCGACTACTTGATCGACCTGGCGCGGCGCAGCGGCCATCGACTGATGCTGCGATTGGTTAAAGGGGCGTATTGGGATTCCGAGATCAAGCGCGCCCAGGTTGACGGCCTGGAAGGCTATCCCGTCTACACGCGCAAAGTCCACACGGATGTGTCCTATCTGGCTTGTGCGCGTAAATTGCTGCAGGCGCCCGAGGCCGTCTATCCGCAGTTTGCCACGCACAATGCCCAGACCCTGGCGGCCATCTATTACATGGCAGGCCAGAACTACTACCCCGGTCAGTACGAATTCCAATGCCTGCACGGCATGGGCGAACCGCTGTATGACGAGGTGGTCGGGCCGGTCAAGGCGGGCAAGCTGAACCGCCCCTGCCGCGTGTACGCGCCGGTCGGATCGCACGAAACCTTGCTGGCCTACCTGGTGCGCCGACTGCTGGAAAATGGCGCCAACACGTCGTTTGTGAACCAGATCGGCGATGCGGATCTGCCGGTGGAGCACCTGGTGGCCGATCCCGTCGCACAGGCTTTGCAATTGCAGCCGCTAGGGCGTGCGCACGACAAAATTCCGCTGCCGCGCCAGTTGTACTGGGAGGCCGAGCAGCGGCTGAATTCCGCAGGACTGGATTTGAGCAACGAGCATCGCCTGGGTTCTTTGGCCGCCGCGCTGATGCAAAGCGCGGCGCAACCCTGGCGTGCCCAGCCCTTGCTGGGCCAGGATACGCCCGTGTGGGACGATGCCCGCGCTCGCGCCGTGCTGAACCCGGCGGATCATCAGGATGTAGTCGGACAGGTGATGGAGGCCAGCCCTGCTGATGTGGGGCGCGCCCTGGAAGCGGCCTCGCACTATGCGCCCATCTGGCAGGCCACGCCGGTGGACGAGCGGGCCGCCGCCTTGCTGCAAGCCGCCCAGCTGCTGGAGGACCAGATGCAAGAGCTGATGGGGCTGCTGGTGCGCGAAGCGGGTAAATCCTATGCCAATGCAATTGCAGAAGTACGCGAGGCAGTGGATTTTCTGCGCTATTACGCAGGCCAGGTGCAGCGCTGTTTCGACAATGACCGTCAGCGTCCCCTGGGCGTGGTGGTCTGTATCAGTCCCTGGAACTTTCCCTTGGCTATTTTTCTGGGGCAGGTATCGGCCGCATTGGCGGCAGGCAATGTGGTGCTGGCCAAGCCAGCCGAACAGACGCCGTTGATTGCCGCCGCTGCCGTGCGCCTACTGCATCGGGCCGGCGTGCCGGAGGGCGCTTTGCAGCTTTTGCCAGGCGATGGTCCTGGCGTCGGGGCGCCGCTGGTGGCCAGCTCCCAAGTCAATGGCGTGCTGTTTACCGGCTCGACCGCGGTGGCCAAGGCTTTGGCGCGGCAACTGGCTCAGCGCCTGACGCCGGACGGCCAGGTCGTCCCCCTGATTGCCGAAACAGGTGGTTTGAATGCCATGGTGGTGGACAGTTCCGCTCTGGCCGAGCAGGTGGTGTTCGATGTGCTCAACTCCGCCTTTGACTCTGCCGGTCAGCGCTGCTCGGCCTTGCGCCTGTTGTGCATCCAGGAAGAAGCGGCCGAGCGTGTGCTGACGATGTTGCGCGGCGCGCTGCAGGAGCTGCGTGTCGGCAATCCGGATCTGCTCAGCACCGATGTGGGGCCGGTGATCGACGAGGAGGCGCGCCTGGGCATCGAGCAGCATATCGCCGCCATGCGCAGCGCCGGTTTCAGCGTCGAGCAGGGCGAACGGCCCGCCGGATTGGGCGGCACTTTCGTGCTGCCCACCTTGATCGAAATCGGTCAGGTGCAGGATCTGGAGCGCGAGATCTTCGGCCCCGTGCTGCATGTCATCACCTACGCCCGCAGGGACCTCGATGCCTTGATCGATCAGATCAACGAGCGCGGCTACGGCCTGACGTTCGGCGTGCATACGCGTCTGGACGAGACGGTGCAGCGTGTGGTGTCGCGTATCCGCGCCGGCAATGTGTACGTGAACCGGAACATGGTGGGCGCCGTCGTGGGTGTGCAGCCATTTGGCGGGGAAGGCCTGTCGGGCACGGGCCCCAAAGCCGGCGGCCCGTTGTATTTGCGCCGTCTGCTCAGCCGCTGCGCCCAGGACTTGCCTCTGCAAGTCTGGCGGGAGGATGGCCTTGTGTTGCCAGGTCCCACGGGCGAATCGAATGTCTATCAGCTGCAGCCGCGCGGCCGGGTGCTGTGCATGCCGGTCAGTGAACAGGGCTGGAGCGCGCAGATCCAGGCCTGCGCCGTCAGTGCATGCCAGCCGGTGCTGCTGAACAGGGCCGGCCTGGACGGCCTGCCCGAAGGCGGAGTGGCGCAGATTGATCTGTCGGAGCTGGCCTCTGCGGATTATGATGCTGTCTTGTTTGAAGGCGACGGCGACGAGCTGGAGCAATTGGCCATTCAGGTGGCCCAGCGCGAAGGCCCCATTGTCGGGGTGCAAGGGCTGTCCACTGAAGAGTTGCGCCAAGGAGCGGTATATATGGCCGAGCGCCTGGTGCGCGAGGTGTCCGTCAGTACGAACACGGCCGCAGCGGGCGGCAACGCCAGCTTGATGATGGTGGGATAGGCGCGTTTATCCACGCGCGTGCCCAGACAGGAGTGGGACGCCGGACCGTATCCGGAAACGGCGGCCCGGTAATATTGACAGCAGTAAGGCCGGCCAAGAGCCCGGTCCCATCAAAACTAGGAGAACAAGCATGCAGTCCACAAAAAATATCAAACTGGGTCTGGTTTCGGCCGCCGTATTGGCCGCCTTTGCCGCTACGCCGGCCTTGGCTGCAGAAAAGGTCATCAAGCTGGGCTTTGCCGCTCCGCTGACCGGCCCCCAGGCTCATTACGGCGAGGACATGCGCAATGGCCTGACCCTGGCCCTGGAAGAGGCGAACGCGCAGAAAATCCAGCTTGACGGCGACACCGTGCGTTTCGAACTGGTGGCCAAGGACGACCAGGCCGACCCGCGCACCGCTGTGCAGGTGGCCCAGCAGATCGTGGATGATGGCGTGGACGGTGTCCTGGGCCATTTCAATTCGGGCACGACCATTCCCGCTTCGCGTGTCTACAACGATGCCGGCATTCCACAGATCGCCATGGCGACCTCGCCCGAGTACACCCAGCAGGGTTACGACAATACCTTCCGCATGATGACCAGCGACACGCAGCAAGGCGCCGCCGTCGGTCAGTTCATGGTGAAGGATCTGGCGGCCAAGAAGGTTGCGCTGATCGACGATCGCACGGCCTACGGCCAGGGTTTGACCGACCAGGTGGCGCGCGCTGTTGAAAAGGCGGGCGGCCAGATCGTGGCCCGCGAGTACACCACCGACAAAGCCAACGACTTCACGTCCATCCTGACCAACATCAAGTCCAAACAGCCTGACGCGATTTTCTTTGGCGGCCTGGATGCTCAGTCCGGCCCCATGAAGCGCCAGATGCAGACTCTGGACATCAAGGCCCCGCTGGTATCGGGCGAAATGACGCGCAGCGACACTTTCCTGCGTCTGGCCGGCGGCGCAGCCGACGGCACCTACGCGTCCTTGGCGGGCGTGCCTCTGTCCACCATGGCGGCCGGCGAGAAATTCGCTCAGGACTACAAGAACCGTTTCAAGGCTGAGCCCGGCGTTTATGCCCCTTACGCTTACGATGGGGCTTGGAACATGATCACCGCCATGAAAGAAGCTGGCTCGTCCAAGGCCGAGGCCTACCTGCCCAAGCTGGCCGGCCTGAAGCGCAATGGCGCCACCAGCAACAACATCGCCTACGACAAGAATGGCGACCTGAAGGAAATCGCCGTGACGATCTACGAGGTCAAGGACGGCAAGTGGACCATGGTCAAGACCATGGTGAGCCAGGCCAACTAAGTCCTGCTTTGGAGCCGCACGCTGAGCGTGCGGCTCGCCTGCCGGTTCCCCGGGGGAGGCCGGCACCCGCTGTTCCGTAGCCTGGCTGCGGCGCAGTTTCCGGGAAACGACTGCGAGCCCTTGGCTATGGAAATTCTGATACAACAAATCATCAACGGGCTGACCGTAGGTAGTGTCTATGCGCTGGTGGCGCTGGGCTATACCATGGTCTACGGGATCATCGGCCTGATCAACTTTGCCCACGGCGACGTGGTCATGGTGGGCGCCATGCTGGCGACCACGGTGGTGCTGTCCTTGGTGGGCGCGGATCCGGCCGGCATGTCGGCCTGGCTGGCCGTTGGCCTGGCCCTGATGGCCGCCATTCCCGCCTGCATGGCCATAGGCTGGACAGCAGAGCGCTATGCCTATCGCCCCTTGCGCCGTGCGCCGCGCCTGGCTGCGCTCATCACGGCCATCGGCGTCTCTTTTATTGTCCAGAATCTGGCCATGATGGTCTGGGGCCGCAATTACCTGAGCTTTCCGCACATCATCGAGCCCATGGTGTTCCAGCTTGGGGAAGCACGCATCAGTCTGCTGCAGATCCTGATCATCGGCGGCGCCGCTCTCATCATGGTCGGACTGATGGCATTGGTGCACCGCACGCGTCTGGGCACCGCCATGCGCGCGACGGCACAGAACCGCGAAGTGGCCGGCCTGATGGGTGTGAATATCAATACCGTCATTTCCGCCGCCTTTCTGATCGGCTCCGCCCTGGCGGCCGTGGCCGGCGTCATGATCGTCACCTATTACGGCGTGGCCCAGTACACCATGGGCTTCATGCTGGGTCTGAAGGCCTTCACGGCCGCCGTGCTGGGCGGGATCGGCAATCTGGGCGGCGCCATGCTGGGCGGTCTGCTGCTGGGCCTGATCGAAGCCTTAGGCGCGGGATATATCGGCGATCTCACCAACGGTGTGTTCGGCAGCAATTATCAGGATGTGTTCTCGTTCATCGTACTCATTCTGGTGCTGATTTTCCGTCCATCCGGCTTGCTGGGTGAACGTGTAGGAGACCGGGCATGAGCGTTTTGAATAAAAAAGAGCCTGTACCGATGCGCGTCTGGCTGGGCGCGCTGCTGATCGGCGTGGTGCTGGCTGTGCTGCCTTTTGTGTTGGGCATGGCGGGCCAGAGCTGGATCCGCACCCTGAACTTCGCCTTGCTGTATGTCATGCTGGCCTTGGGGCTGAACATCGTGGTGGGTTTTGCCGGCCTGCTGGACCTGGGTTATATCGCGTTCTATGCCGTCGGCGCCTACATCTGGGCCATGCTGGCCTCGCCGCATTTCGGCCTGCATCTGCCGTTCTGGATCGTGATGCCGGCTGGCATCATGCTGGCGGCTTTTTTCGGCGTGCTGCTGGGTTTTCCGGTGCTGAAATTGCGTGGCGACTACCTGGCCATTGTCACCTTGGGATTTGGCGAGATCATCCGCATTTTCATGAACAACCTGGATGCGCCGATCAACATCACCAATGGGCCACAGGGCATCAACCGTGTAGACACGTTCAAGATCGGCGAGTTCGTCTTCGGACGGGCGGAAACCTTCTTCGGCATACGCATTACCGGGCCGGAAAAATATTACTTTCTGCTGTTGGCTATTACGCTGCTGATCGTGTTTGTCTGCGTGCGTCTGCAGCATTCGCGCATCGGCCGCGCCTGGGAAGCCATCCGCGAAGACGAGATCGCAGCCAAGGCCATGGGCATCAATACGCGCAATGTCAAACTCCTGGCGTTTGCGATGGGCGCCACCTTTGGCGGCGTGGCAGGCGGACTGTTTGCGTCCATGCAGGGATTCGTCAGCCCCGAAAGCTTCAGTCTGACCGAATCCATTTCCGTGCTGTGCATGGTGGTGCTGGGCGGCATGGGCCATATTCCGGGCGTGATCGTGGGCGCCATCCTGCTGTCGGTCTTTCCTGAGTTGCTGCGCGCCGTGGTCGTGCCGCTGCAGCAAAGTGTATTCGGGGACGTGATTCTGGATCCGGACGGCATACGCATGCTGTTGTTCGGTTTTGCGCTCGTTCTGGTCATGATCTACCGACCCGAAGGACTGTGGCCGTCGGCCGTGCGCCGTCGTGAACGCAAAATGAGGGAGTCCCAGGCATGAGCGCAATCGTCAACAAACAGCCTGTGGGCAAGGGCGAGGTGCTCTTGCAGGCCAACGGCCTGTCCAAGCGCTTTGGCGGCCTGCAGGCCTTGTCCGATGTCAGCTTCAGCATACGCCAGGGCGACATCTACGGCCTTATCGGCCCGAACGGCGCCGGCAAGACAACCTTGTTCAACGTCATGACGGGGCTATATGTGCCCGAGTCGGGCCGTTGCGACTTTGCCGGTCATGTGCTGACTGACTACAAGCCGCATCAGATTGCCGCCGCCGGCTTTGCCCGCACGTTCCAGAACATACGGCTGTTTGGCAATTTGTCGGCGCTGGAAAACGTCATGATAGGCCGGCATGTGCGCACACACGCCGGTGTGCTGGGCGCGGTGCTGCGCAATCGCGCCACTCGGCAGGAAGAAGAGCAGATCGAGGCGCGCGCCTACGAGCTGCTGGAATACGTGGGCATTGTCGAACGCGCCAACGATATTGCGCGTTCACTGTCATACGGCGATCAGCGCCGTCTGGAAATCGCCCGCGCCCTGGCGACCGAACCCACTTTGCTGGCGCTCGATGAGCCGGCGGCGGGCATGAACCCATCCGAAACCGTGGTGCTGCGCCAGTTGATTGAGAAAATCCGCAACGATGGCGTCACGGTGCTGCTGATCGAGCACGATATGAAGTTGGTGATGGGGCTGTGCGACCGGGTGCTGGTGCTGGAATACGGCAAGGTGCTGGCCGAGGGCAAGCCGGCTGAGGTTCAGCACAATCCCCGTGTGATCGAGGCTTACCTGGGGGCGGGCGCCGCCAAGGAACTGGGCGTTACCGTTGCTACTCAGGAGGAACAGGCATGAGCGCACAACCGTTGATGCTGGATATACGAGGCCTGGATGTCGCCTATGGCGGCATACGCGCCGTGCGAGACATGAACCTGCAGGTGGGCAAGGGCGAGCTGGTGTGCCTGATCGGCGCCAATGGCGCCGGCAAGAGCACGACGTTGCGCGCGATTTGCGGCCTGGTGCCTGTGGCGGCGGGGCATATCGATTATCAGGGCCAGAGCATTGTGGGCATGCCTTCGCACCAGTTGGTACGGCGCGGTCTGGTCATGGTGCCCGAAGGGCGAGGCATTTTCGGGCAGTTGACCATCGAAGAAAATCTGGCCATGGGCGCCTATACGCGGCGTGATGACGCCCAGGTGCGTCAGGATATGGAGCGGGTCTATACGCTGTTCCCGCGCCTGGCCGAACGCAAGAAGCAGTCGGCGGGCACCTTGTCCGGCGGTGAGCAGCAGATGGTGGCCATGGGCCGCGCCATGATTTCCCGACCCGATTTGCTGCTGCTGGACGAGCCGTCCATGGGCCTGGCGCCCATCATGGTCGAGCGTATCTTCGGTCTGATCCAGGACATCGCCAAGGAAGGCGTTACCGTTTTGCTGATCGAGCAGAACGCTCGTCTGGCCTTGGAGCTTGGCGACCGTGGCTATGTCATGGAGTCGGGGCGCATCATCCTGGAAGGCCCGGCCTCCCAGTTGCTGCACGATCCCAAGGTGCGGGCAGCCTATCTGGGCGAGGAAGACTTCGCAGCGTGATGCTGTACAGGCCCTTGTGGCCGGTGATGAAAAAAAGCCAATCGGCCTTTGGGTTGATTGGCTTTTCTTCTTGGAATTTGGGCGGCTTTATGCTGCATTACCTACTAGGTGTCAGGCTCTGACACATCAAGCCGGAATCCGCTTAAGCTGTCCAGTCAGCCCCTGTCTTTGCGGATATGCGGAACGTCAAGAAAATCAGCTCTTGCCCGTGCTGCCGAATCCGCCTGTGCCGCGCTCGGTCTCAGTGGAGAATTCATTCACGAACTGCAAAGCCACCTGCACCACGGGCTGGAACATCAGTTGGGCGATGCGCTCGCCCGGCTGGATCACGTAGTCGACGTCGCTGTCATTGGCCAGGATCACGCCGATCTCACCGTGGTAATCGGCGTCGATGACGCCGATGCCCTGGGCCACACGCACGCCGTGTTTCAGGGACAGGCCGGAACGCGAGGCTACGATTGCCACCAGGCCGGGGTCCATCATATTGATGGCCAGGCCGGTCTTGACCAGGCTGCGCCCGCCCGCGGGCAGCGTGAAGGGTTCGGCGATGCAGGCGCGCAGGTCCATGGCGGCGGAACCGTCGGTGGCGTAGCTGGGCGTTTCAATGGCAGCACCCAGCAGGTCGTTGACGATACGGGCTTCAATACGGCGATGCATGTGTGGGCATCCTACTAAAAGAAGGGCGGCGCACAGGATTTGGCGCCGCCCGCAATGATGGGAAATGAAAATCAGAGACGCTGGGCGATGGCTCGGATCAGCTCGCGGGCCGCCAGCAGCTTGTCCTGTGCGGGCCAGTGGGTGTGGCCATGCTCGTCGAACAGCACCAGTTCGGTGTCATCGGCGTTCATGGCGCGCTGTGCGAGATTGCCCACCAGCAGGGGAACGTTCTTGCGTTGGCGCTTGGCCTGGGCATGTTCGAGCAGATTGTCGGTCTCGGCGGCAAAGCCGACGCAGAAAGGGCCGTCGGGCAGGGCGGCGACCTCGGCCAGAATGTCCGGGTTGGGACTGAACTCCAGTTGCGGCGTGGCCTGGTCGGCGGTTTTCTTGATCTTGCGATCACTGGAATTGCTGACGTACCAGTCGGCCACGGCCGCTACCCCGATGAACACATCCGCTTGAGCGGCCTGGGCCATGACGGCAGAGTGCATCTGGCGCGCGGTTTCCACAGAGATGCGTTGCACGCCGTAAGGCGTATCCAGCGCCACCGGGCCGGAGATGAGGGTGACCTGCGCGCCTGCCTCTTGCGCGGCGCGGGCGATGGCATAGCCCATCTTGCCCGAAGAGCGATTGCTGATGACGCGCACCGGATCAATGGGCTCGGACGTGGGGCCGGCTGTGATCAGAACGCGCTTGCCAGCCAGTCGCTTGGGCTGAAAGAAGGCGACCAGCTCGGCCAGCAATTGAGGCGGCTCCAGCATGCGGCCGTCGCCGGTTTCGCCGCAGGCTTGATCGCCGCTGCCGGGGCCCAGAATATGGACGCCGTCGCGGCGCAACTGTTCGACGTTGCGCTGAGTGGCCGGGTGCAGCCACATTTCACGGTTCATGGCCGGTGCGATCAGCAGCGGGCACAGGCCGCGGGCGATGCACAAGGTGCTGAGCAGATCGTCGGCCATGCCCTGCGCCAGCCTGGCCATGAAATTGGTGCTGGCGGGCGCCACCAGAATGGCATCGGCCTGGCGACTGAGCTGAATGTGCGCCATATTGTTGGGCACACGCGCATCCCAGAGATCCGTATAGACGGGCCGACCTGACAAGGCCTGGAAGGTCACCGGCGTGATGAAGCGCGTGGCCGATTCCGTCATGACGACATCGATTTGCGCGCCCAGCTCCTGGGTGCGGCGCAGCAGTTCCGCCGTCTTGTAGGCGGCGATGCCGCCGCTGATGCCGAAGACCAGTTTTTTGTTGGCGAGCATGCAGGCTCCTTGCAGAATCAGGCGGTACGCCGTTTGTTGCGGCGCATGCGCAGGAACTCGTCCAGGACCAGCAGGATGGCGCCGCAGCTGATAGCGACGTCAGCGATATTGAAGGCCGGGAAGTAGGACTGATTCCAATAGAACAGCAGGAAATCCACGACATGACCGTGTTGCAGACGGTCCACCACATTGCCGACGGCGCCGCCCAGTATCAGGCTGAGCGACAGACAGAACAGGGGCTGTTTGGCCGATCGGCGTAGCATGGTCAGGATCAGAACCGTGGCGATCACGGCGATGGCGACAAAGAACCAGCGCTGCCAGCCCTGGCCGCTGGCCAGAAAGCTGAAGGCGGCGCCGGGGTTGTACAGCAGCGTAAAGTCGAAGAACGGCAGGATGTTCCAGCGTTCCTGGTAGAACAGGTGGGTGTTGAAATACCACTTGCTCCACTGGTCCAGGGCGACGATCAGGGCCGCCAGGCCCAGCCAGGCCCAGAACTGCCGGGCGGGCAGGCGGGCCTGCCCGGGCGCGGGAGGGGCGATGTCCTGGTCAGGCATAGTGACGCACTTCGCCGTCGCCAAACAGATTGTCTTCGCAGCGGCCGCACAGCGTGGGATGGTCATGGCTGTGGCCCACATCCGGACGGTGATGCCAGCAGCGCTCGCACTTGGCCTGCTCGGTCGGGGTGACGTCGATGCGCAGCTCGCCCTCGCCGGCATGCACGTCGGCGCGGGAAACGATCAGCATGAAGCGCAGGTCTTCGCCCAGCGACTGCAGCCATTCCAGATCCTGGCCGCTGGCATGGATATCGACCTCTGCCGCCAGGGACGAGCCCACGGCGCCAGTGCTGCGCACATCTTCGATGCGGCGCATGGCTTCGGCCCGAATGGCGCGCAGGCGTTGCCATTTGGCGTCCAATGCGTCCTGGTCCTGCTGTTCGGGCAGGACGTGGAACAGCTCAGTGAAGATGGTGCCGCTGGCAACCTGGCCTTGATGCAAGTCCTTCCAGGCTTCTTCCGCCGTGAAGGACAGGATAGGGGCCATCAGCTTGAGCAGCAGGGTGGTCAGGTGATAGAGCGCCGTCTGGGCGGAACGGCGCGGCAGGCCGTCGCGTGCCGTGGTGTACAGGCGGTCTTTCAGGATGTCCAGGTAGAAGGCGCCCAGATCTTCGGAGCAGAAGATCTGCAGGCGCGCCACGATGGGGTGGAATTCGTAGCGCTGGTAGTTGTCCTGGACTTCGGATTGCATGCGCGCGGCCATCTGCAGCGCGTAGCGGTCGATTTCCAGCAGCTGATCCACCGGCACGGCGTTTTCCGCCGGATTGAAGTCGGCCAGGTTGCCCAACAGGAACTTCAGGGTGTTGCGGATGCGGCGGTAGCCTTCCACGACACGCTTGAGGATTTCGTCCGAAATCGACAATTCGCCCGAGTAGTCGGTGGAGGCGGCCCATAGACGCATGATTTCCGCGCCCAGGCTGTCGGCGATCTTCTGCGGCACGACGGTGTTGCCCAGCGACTTGCTCATCTTGCGGCCATTGCCGTCCACCACAAAGCCGTGGGTCAGCAAGGCCTTGTAGGGCGGGCGGCCGTACAGCATGCAGCCGGTCAGCAGCGAAGAGTGGAACCAGCCGCGGTGCTGGTCCGAGCCTTCCAGGTACAGGTCGGCCGGCCATTGCAGGATGTCCGCGTGCGAGCCGTGGGTGACGTGGTCCTTGCCGCCCAGCACGGTGGCGTGGGTGGTGCCGGAGTCGAACCACACGTCCAGCGTATCGCGGTTCTTTTCGTACAGGTCGGCCTCATCGCCCAGCAGCTCGCGTGGGTCCAGGTTCTGCCAGGCTTCGATGCCGTGTTGCTCGATGCGCTGGGCGACCTGCTCCATCAGTTCGGGCGTGCGCGGATGCAGCTCGCCGGTTTCCTTGTGGACGAAGAAGGCCATGGGCACGCCCCACTGGCGCTGACGCGACAGGGTCCAATCGGGCCGGTTGGCGATCATGGCATGCAGGCGGGCGCGGCCCCAGGCGGGGTAGAAGTCCGTACGTTCGATCCCTTCCAGCGCCATTTCCCGCAGGCTGCGGCCGGTACTGTTTTCTTTGTCCATGCCCGCGAACCACTGGCTGGTGGCGCGGTAGATGATGGGAGTCTTGTGGCGCCAGCAGTGCATGTAGCTGTGCGTGTAGTGTTCGGTCTTGAGCAAAGTGCCTGCGTTTTGTAGCGCTTCCACGATCTGGGGATTGGCTTTCCAGATCATCTGGCCGCCGAACAGGGGCAGGCTCTCGGCATAATGACCGCTGCCCAGCACGGGCTTGAGGATGTCGTCATCCTTCATGCCGTTGGATTTGCAGGAATTGAAGTCTTCAATACCGTAGGCGGGGGCCGAGTGCACCACGCCCGTGCCGCTGTCCAGCGTCACGTAGTCGCCCAGATAAATGGGCGAGACACGGTCATAGCCGGCGTCAGCGCCGGCCAGGGGGTGGCGGAATTCGAGGTGATCCAGGGCGGCGCCCGGCGCCGTGGCGGCCACCGTGCCTTCCAGGCCCCAGTCTTGCAGGCAGGACTCCACCAGGTCCGTGGCCAGGATCAGCCATTGGCCCGTGGCGCGCGGGGCAGCCAGCTTGACGAGCGCATACTCGATCTCGGGATGCACGTTCAGCGCCTGGTTGGCGGGAATGGTCCAGGGGGTGGTGGTCCAGATGACGATGGCGCCGTCGTCCACGCTGTCCAGGCCGAAGGCCGCGGCAATTTTGTCTTTCTGGGCGAAGGGGAAGGCCACGTGCACAGACGGATCTTTGCGGTCAGCATATTCGACTTCTGCTTCGGCCAGGGCCGAGCCGCAATCAAAGCACCAGTTCACCGGCTTCAGTCCGCGAAAGACGAAGCCCTTCTGCATGATTTGCGACAGCACGCGAAGTTCATCGGCTTCGTTGCTGTAGTTCATGGTCAGGTACGGGCGTTCCCAGTCGGCCAGCACGCCCAGGCGCTTGAAGTCGGCGCGCTGGCGATCGATCTGTTCCAGCGCATAGGCGCGTGCCTTGGCCTGGACTTCGGCCACAGGCAGGTTCTTGCCGAACTTCTTTTCGATCTGGATCTCGATCGGCATGCCGTGGCAATCCCAGCCGGGCACGTACTGAGCGTCAAAGCCGGACATATTGCGGCTTTTGACGATGATGTCTTTCAGAATCTTGTTGACCGCGTGACCAATATGGATGTCGCCGTTGGCATAGGGCGGGCCGTCGTGCAGAATGAACTTGGGACGGTCGGCGCTGGCTTGCCGGATCGCTGCGTAGACTTTGTTCTCTTCCCACTGGGCAATCCAGCCTGGCTCTCGTTTGGCCAGGTCGCCGCGCATGGGGAAAGGGGTATCGGGTAGATTGAGAGTGTCTTTATAGTCCATTTGAGGCGAAGTAGTCGCGAGCGCGTTGTGCATCGTTATCGATGGCGGCGATCATTGTGATGAGGTCGGGGAATTTTTCCTCGTCCCTGACAAATTCAAGAAATTCTATTCGTGCCAGTTTACCGTATGCATCCAGGCGGCGGTCCAGTAAATGCACTTCCAGCAGCAACCGTCCCTGATCCTGTACCGTGGGGCGCACGCCCAGCGAGGCGATGCCGGGCAAGGCCTGTCCGTCCAGGCCGTGGGCCAGCACCACATACACGCCGGAGCGGGCCGCGCAGTGTTCGGGTACGCGGATATTCAAGGTGGGGTAGCCGATATCGCGCCCCAGCTTCTGTCCATGAATGACATGGCCGCTGATGTGAAACGGCTTGCCCAGCAGGGCGCGGGCGCGGTCCAGCTGACCTACGGCCAGGGCGGTGCGCACTTCGGAGCTGGAAATGCGCCGGCCGTCCGCGTCGGGCACGTCGTGCAGCGTTTCCACCTGGAAGCCGTGCAGGCGACCGGCTTCACGCAGCATGGCGATGTCGCCGGCACGCTTGTGCCCATAGCGGAAGTCTTCGCCGACCAGCAGCCAGCCCGTGTTCAGGCCGCGCACCAGAATATGGTCGATGAAGGCCGAGGCCGACATGTCGGCCATTTCCTGATTGAAGCGCGCCAGGTAGACCTGTTCGATGCCGCATTGGCTCAGGGCTTCGACTTTGTCGCGCAGACCGCTGATCTGCGTCGGGATCAGCTCGGGGCGCTGACCCCGCTGGGCGAAAAAGGCGCGCGGATGCGGCGTGAATGTCATCACACAGGAACTCAGCCCGTGTTGTCGGGCGGCGTCGGTCAGCCGGTTCAAGATGGCCTGGTGGCCCAAGTGCACGCCGTCGAAGTTGCCGATGGTGACGGCGCTGCGCGTTGTGCTGTCGCGGCGCGGCAAGGAGCGGTAGAGTTTTAGAGCAGATTTCACAAGCGAGAGTTTACAATTTTGGATTCGTTATTTCTCGGGAAACAGGATTTTGACCGATTCCACCCAACCTTGTCGCCTGGTTGTGCTGATTTCAGGCCGGGGTTCCAACCTGCAGGCCATTGCCGAACATATTGAGCAGGCCGGCCTGAATGGCCGCATCCAGGCCGTGATCTCGAACAAGGCCGATGCGCCCGGGCTGGACTGGGCGCAGCGCCAGGGCCTGGCTACCCAGGTCGTTGCGCATCGCGAATTTGCAACACGCGAGGCCTTTGACGAGGCTTTGGCGCACGCGATCGACCGCTACCAGCCGGATTATGTTCTACTGGCAGGATTCATGCGCATTCTGACCACGGGTTTTGTCCAGCATTATGCAGGCAAGCTCGTCAATATACACCCATCCCTGCTTCCCAGCTTTCCGGGCCTGAATACGCATCAGCAGGCGCTTGACGCCGGCGTACAGTTTCATGGCTGTTCGGTGCATTTCGTAACGCCCGTGCTCGATCACGGCCCCATCCTGGCCCAGAGCATCGTGCCTGTCCTGCAAGGCGACAGCGCGCAAGCATTGGCGAACCGCGTTCTGGCGACCGAACACCAGGTCTACACCCAGGCCGTGCAATGGCTGGTCGAAGGCCGGGTGGCATTGCAGCCCGATGGCCGCGTCGACGTGGCGGGCATTGCGCATCGAGGCTTTTATTTTCCTGCCTGAGCGGCAGGTCCATAGGATTTTTGAATATACATGTCTGAACAACATCATTCCCGGTCGGAGCGTGATCGCGCCGATCGCAAGCGTTCGTCGTCGTCCAGCTCGCGCAGCGGTGATTCCGCTTCCCGCGGCCGGCCCCAGGGCGCCGCGCGCGGCAAACCCTCGGGTCCGCCCAGCCCCGGCGCGCTGGCGCAGCGACGCATCGAGCAAGTGGCCAGCGCGCTGGGCGAAGTGTTGCAATGGAAGCATCCTGCCGATCTGGCCCTGACACGCTGGGCGCGCACCCGCCCCAAGATGGGCTCGCGTGACCGCGCCGAGATCCGCGAAGCCGTGTTCGATGTGCTGCGGCATCTGCGCCAGTACCGCAACTGGGCCGAAAGCGGCGTGGGCCCCTCGACCCGGCGCCTGGCTATTCTGGGTCTGTCGGCGGCCGTGGGTCAGGAAGCGCTGGCGCTGGGCTTGCAGCAGGAAGAGCGTCAATGGCTGACGCACATACGCTCGCTGAACGTGAACGGCTTGCCGGTGGGCGTGCGCCTGAGCCTGCCTGAATGGCTGGAAGAGCGCCTGACGCAGATTCCCGATTCGTACAAGCTGATGGAGGCCATGAACGAGCAGGCTCTGCTGGATCTGCGCGTCAACCCCATGAAGGCCGAGCGCGACACGGTGCTGCGTCAGTTGCAGAATGGCCCCATGGCGCGTTTCAAGCCCACCGCCATGCCATTTTCGCCCTGGGGCATTCGCATTGAAGGCCGTCCATCTGTGGCTGTATGGCCACAGTACGAAAAAGGTGAGCTCGAAATCCAGGAAGAGGGCAGTCAGTTGCTGACAGCCTTGCTGGAGCCTCGCCGCGGCGAGATGGTCATCGACTACTGCGCCGGGGCCGGCGGCAAGACCTTGCTCCTGGGCGCCTTGATGCGTTCTACGGGCCGTCTGTATGCCTTCGACGTATCGGCCACGCGCCTGAACAAGGCCAAGCCGCGCTTTGCGCGCGCCGGACTGTCCAATGTGGTGCCCGTAGTGATCCAGGAAGACGGCGACCAGCGCGTGCGCCGCCTGCATGGCAAGGCGCAGCGCGTGCTGGTGGATGCGCCGTGCAGCGGTCTGGGAACTTTACGGCGAAATCCCGATCTTAAATGGCGTCAACACCCCGAAGCCCTGCAGCAGTACACCCGCATGCAGGCCCAGATCCTGGATCAGGCCGCCGCGTGTGTGGCTCCCGGGGGACGACTGGTCTATGCCACCTGCAGTTTTCTTCCTGAAGAAAACGAGCAGCAGGTCGAGGCCTTTCTGCAAACCCATCCCGAGTTTCGTCTGCTGGACGCCCGGGAAATCCTGAAGGACAAGAGCCCGGCCCTGGCGCTCGAAGGGCCTTACCTGAACCTGCGCACCGATCGCCACCAGACTGACTGCTTCTTTGCGGCGGCACTGGAACGAAGTGCGCAAAGTGCTTGATTTAAAGCAAGTTCAGCCTTAAATAATGCTATTGTTAACCAGTCAAGTGGGCTACACTTTTCTGGTTTCCCTTAACAAAGATCAGGTCTAAAAGGGTCTATGCAATCGTTTCTATCTTTTCTTGCCGATGGCTGGCTGCAACTGTCTTGGTGGCAGCTCACTCTCGTCATTCTCGTGATAACACATGTCACCATTGTGTCAGTCACCGTCTTTCTGCACCGCAGTCAGGCGCACCGTGGGCTGGATCTGCATCCGGCCCTCATGCACTTCTTTCGCTTCTGGCTCTGGATGACCACCGGCATGGTCACCAAGGAATGGGTGGCCATCCACCGCAAGCACCACGCCAAGTGCGAACGCGAAGGCGATCCTCACTCGCCCGTGGTGTTCGGCCTGGGCCAGGTGTTCTTTCGCGGTGCCGAACTCTACCGCCAGGAAGCCACCAATCCTGAAACCCTCAAGCGTTTTGGTCACGGCACGCCCGACGACTGGATTGAGCGCAATGTGTACACCAAGTACAGCATGCTGGGCATCACCATTATGCTGGGTATTGACCTGTTCCTGTTCGGCCTGCTGGGCCTGACCGTCTGGGCCATCCAGATGGCCTGGATCCCCTTCTGGGCGGCGGGCGTGGTCAACGGCGTGGGCCATGCTTTTGGTTATCGCAACTTTGCCAGCCCCGACACCAGCACCAATGTGTTCCCTTGGGGGATCATCATCGGCGGCGAAGAACTGCACAACAACCACCATGCCTACGGCACCTCGGCCAAGTTCTCCAGCAAATGGTACGAATTCGATCTGGGCTGGTGCTATATATCGGTGTTCAAGGCGCTGGGCCTGGCCAAAGTCAAGAAGGTTGCTCCCAAGCTGCGCCTGGAGCCTGCCGCCTCGTCTTCGTCGGTGGACTCCATCAGTCTGGCCACGTTGCAAGGCGTGATCACGCACCGCTACGAAATCCTGGCCCGCTATGCCGACATCATCAAGACGACGGCATCTGAAGAAATGGCCCGCCTCAAGCCCCAGGTCAACCGCGACAATCCCAATTGCTCGTGGTCGCTGCTGGAAAGCTGCAAGGACTGGATCGGTCGCGGCGACGACGTCCTGGCGCCTGAACAGCGCGCCGAACTGGAAACCGTGGCTGCCGGGGACTCCCGCCTATCCATCCTGGTGCGCATGCAGCGCGAATTGGCCGGCATCTGGGAAAGCTCCAGTTCCTCCAGCGAACAATTGCTGGCCGACCTGCGCGGCTGGTGCCAACGCGCCCAGCAAAGCGGCATCGACAGCCTTGAGCAGTTCGCCCTGCGTCTGCGCCGCTACGCGGCATGATGGATCGCCTCAACCCACAGCAGCATGCCGCCGTCACCCTGCCTTCCGGACAACACGCTTTAGTGTTGGCCGGGGCGGGCAGCGGCAAGACCAGCGTACTGACCTCCCGAATGGCCTGGCTGATCCAGACCGGGCAGGTTAGTCCGTATGGCCTGGCTGCCGTCACCTTCACCAATAAAGCCGCGCGCGAAATGCTGACGCGGCTTACTTCATTATTGCCCATCGATACGCGCGGCATGTGGGTTGGCACGTTCCACGGCCTGTGCAATCGCCTGCTGCGCATGCATTACCGCGATGCGGGCCTGATACAGACGTTCCAGATTCTGGACAGCGCCGACCAATTGGCGTCCATCAAGCGCCTGGTCAAAGCCAACAATATCGATGATGAAAAATTTCCTCCCAAGGAAATCCAGCAGTTCATCAATGCCTGCAAGGAAGACGGCCAGCGCCCTGGCGATCTGGACGGCTTTGATCCGCATCGTCGCCGCCTGATCGACCTGTACCGGCTTTATCAAGAGCAGTGCGAGCGCGAGGGCGTGGTGGATTTTGGTGAGCTGTTGCTGCGCGCCTACGAGCTGTTGTCGCGCAATGCGCCTATCCGGGAGCATTATCAGCGCCGCTTCAAACATATCCTGGTGGACGAATTCCAGGATACCAACGTACTGCAGTATCGCTGGCTGCGCCTGTTGGCTGGCGACCAGGCCAGTCTGTTTGCCGTGGGCGACGACGATCAGTCCATCTATGCTTTCCGTGGCGCCAATGTCGGCAATATGGCGGATTTCGAGCGCGATTACGCGCGCGGGAACGTCATACGCCTGGAGCAGAACTATCGTTCCTGCGGCCACATTCTGGATGCCGCCAATGCCTTGATCGAGCACAACACGGGACGTCTGGGCAAGAACCTGTGGACCGACAGCGGCGAAGGCGAGCTGATCCGCATCAGCGAACAAGCTTCGGATGCGCTGGAAGCCCAGTGGATTGTGGACGAAATCCGCGCCCTGATCGCCGAAGGCAAGCCACGGCGTGAGATCGCCATTCTGTATCGTAGCAATGCGCAATCGCGTGTTATCGAGCACCGTCTTTTTTCGCAGGGCTTGCCGTACAAGGTCTACGGTGGCCAACGTTTTTTTGAGCGTCAGGAAGTCAAGCACGTGCTGGCCTACTTGCGCTTGATGGACAATGCGGACGACGACACCGCTTTTCTGCGAGTGGTCAATTTCCCTACCCGCGGCATAGGCGCCCGGTCGGTCGAGCAACTGGCCGATGTCGCCCGTGAGCGCGGCACCAGCCTGCTGCGGGCTGTGCCCTATCTGCAAGGACGCGCAGCGGCCGGTATGGCCCGCTTTGCCGCCTTGATCCAGGGCATGGCGCACCAGGCGCAGGTGTTGTCCTTGCCCGAGCTGATCGAGCACGTCGTGCACGAAAGCACCTTGCTGGCTCATTATCAGGCCGACAAGGAAGGGGCCGAGCGCCTGGAGAACCTGCAGGAACTGGTCAACGCCGCCACGGTCTTCGTGGGCGAGGAAGGCTTCTCCGACGTGCCGGCGGGTCGGGTGCCGGACGCATCGCAAGGCGAACAGGCCCAAGCGCCGGAAGGGGCTCCTGTCGCCTTGGCGCCCATGTCGCCCTTAGGCGCCTTCCTGACCCATGCGTCACTGGAAGCGGGCGACAACCAGGCTCAGGCGGGCCAGGATGCGATTCAGCTCATGACCATCCATGCCGCCAAAGGTCTGGAGTTCGATGCGGTGTTCATCACAGGTCTGGAAGAAGGTCTGTTCCCCCACGAGAACAGCATGTTCGATCCAGGTGGCCTGGAAGAAGAGCGCCGTCTGATGTATGTGGCCATCACACGGGCGCGTCAGCGCCTGTACATCACCCTGGCGCAAAGCCGCATGCTGCACGGCCAGACACGCTATGCCTTACGCTCGCGCTTTCTGGATGAACTGCCCGACGATCATATCAAGTGGCTGTCGGCACGATATGCCAGCGCTCCGGTGCAACAGGATGCGCAGCCTTCGTTTGGTGGTGCATTCCGGCGCGGCCAGAGCTGGAAGGCCTCGGGGTCGGGCAGCAGCGCGACACCCTATGGCGGGCGCAGTCAGACCAGCGTGCTGGAGGTCAACGGCCAGTCGTTCCGAGTCGGGCAAGGCGTGCGCCATGCGCGTTTCGGTGAAGGCACCATCGTCAGCCTGACGGGCCGTGGCGACGACGCTCAGGCGCAGATCCATTTCCGTGAAGTAGGCAGCAAGACCTTGGCTCTGG
This sequence comes from Pseudomonadota bacterium, assembly GCA_023439305.1. Taxonomy (GTDB): domain Bacteria; phylum Pseudomonadota; class Gammaproteobacteria; order Burkholderiales; family Burkholderiaceae_B; genus Alcaligenes. Next base: position 63,388 of record JAEXOO010000035.1, on the reverse strand, counting down.
CGATCGCCAAGCTTGATAGCGTGACCTGATCTTGCCGCTATCGGCATCGTCGGTCTAAAGCCCTCTGTTTTTACAGGGGGCTTTTTTATAATTTGCGCAATCAAGCAAAGCGGTTTTGGATACAGGCGGTTTGCAGCTTGAGCGCAGATATTTCAGGTGCGTTTACGCTGGGTAGCGACACTAGTCAGACTGCGTGCCCGGCGCTGCAGCAAAGACATCGTCTAAGGTCAGAGAGTCAAGCACGCGCAAGCTCCAAAAGCTTAATTGGCGTGAGCCAGCTTGCATGAGCTGCTGGCGGCGGGATTTGGGTAGTTTGCCGAATTTGTGATGCAGCAATCGCAGCAAAGTCGTTTGTTGAGCTTTCAGGCTTCCCTTTTGGAAACCGTTGGCTTCCCATTGATGCGTCCAAGTCTCGCAGAAGGCTCTGAACCAGGTGTTGTTCCAGAACAGTCTGCATTAGTTTGTTCAGATGCTCTAGCCCTTGGTTGTGCTGAATTCGGCAGATCAGGATGAATAGGCCGGCAAGGCCATGAGTCCGTCCGTGTAACAGAAGCCGATGATTGAAGAGGGCGCGATAGCAGGCATCAAGCAAAGACATGATGTGGAGAGTCCAGGCAGTGACATCCGCTTAAGCATGGGGGGTGGAGCCGGGTTGGAACAGACTGAATCCAGCTTTTTGACCCGCGTATGACTACGCATGGATCCAAAAAAACGGTGTGTTCATGCCATTTTCGAGCGAAATCAGGCCGTCGAAAGAATCGGATTGGACCGTTATATATTAGGGTTATAAGTTCTAGTTATAAGCCTATAGTCTCCATAAAATCGAAGCCTAAATTAAGTCGATACATATACACATGGAGGCGAGAATGGAACCCAGCAATCTCTCACGGCGGCGCATGCTCCTGTCTACCGGGGGCGTGATGGCGCTGGCCGGGGCCGGCAGTCTGACCCCGCTGTCCCAGGCTCTGGCCCAGGAAAAAGCGAAATCGGACGCCAAGGCCTTGCCGGCCTATGCATCCTGGAAGCATGCCGACAGCCTGATCGTGCATAGCGCCAACACCATTGAAACCAAACGCAGCGCCTTTGGCTCCGGCCTGATCACGCCGCTGGATCGCTTGTTCGTGCGCAACAACGTCGCACCGCCCTCGGAAAAAATCGTAGCCGACCCGGATGCCTGGGTTCTGTCGATCAAGGGCGTGAAAGAACCCAAGGATATGACGGTCGCCGACCTGAAGCGCCTGGGCCTGGTTGCCGTGCCCATGGTACTGCAGTGCTCGGGCAATGGCCGGGCTTATTTCCCCGAAAAGCCCAGCGGCACACAATGGACGGTCGGCGCCGCAGGCTGCGTGGTATTTACCGGCGTTCCCATCAAGGCGGTGCTGGAAGCCCTGGGCGGCATGGACTCGGGTGCCAAGTACATGACAGGCATGGGCGGCGAAGAAATCCCGCAGGGCCTGGATCCCAACACCATCATGGTGGAGCGTTCGATCCCCGTGGAAGCCATCGGCGATGCGCTGCTGGCCTGGGAGATCAATGGACAGCCCATCCCCCTGGCACACGGCGGACCGCTGCGTCTGGTGGTGCCTGGCTATACCGGTGTGAACAACGTCAAGTACATCAAGCAATTGGCATTTACGGCCGAACAGTCCGCCGCCAATATTCAGCAGAACAGTTATCGTCTGGCCCCGGTGGGAGAGAAGTCCAATCCCAACCAGGAATCGGTCTGGGAGATGCCGGTCAAATCCTGGATCACCAGCCCTAATGGCGAGCCCGGCGAACAGGTCAAGGCCGGCAAAATCCAGATTCAAGGGCTGGCATTTGGCGGCATGTCCGAGGCCAAGGAAGTCGAGGTGTCGGTGGACGGGGGCAAGAACTGGGTCAAGGCCGCTTTTGTGGGGCCGGATCTGGGCAAGTATGCCTGGCGTCAATTTGCGGTTGGGGTGGATCTCAAGCCGGGCAAGTACGAAATTGCCAGCCGCGCCACCAGTCAAGCCGGGACGGTGCAGCCCGAGGAGCGCGTACCGAACAATCGCGGTTATTTGAACAATAGCTGGCGTGACCACATGCTGGCCGTTACCGTTGTCTAAGTGTTGAACCCGCCCCGGCTCACCGGGGCGGTCTGGAAGGAAATCATGAAGAAATACCTTGTAGTAGCAGTAGCAGGACTGACCCTGGCAATAGCGGGCCAAGCGCACGCCGACAGCGCCCAGGGCAAAGAGCTGTTTTTGACGGGCGCCAAGCCTGTCGCCTGTGCCGTTTGCCACACCTTGGCCGATGCGGGTTCCGCCGGCGCGATCGGTCCAGACTTGGACGAGCTCAAGCCGTCGAAAGCACAGATCCTGAAGGTTATGCAGGAAGGCATGGGTGCCATGCCGTCGTTTGCGGCGACGCTCAGCGATGACGAGCGCAACGCAGTTGCGGACTACGTCAACTCGGTAGCCGGGAAATAGGCGGTTAGCCTCCCGTACAAGCTCCCCATGGGGAGCTTTTTTTATGCCTTTATTTTCTGCAAATGTATCTTTTAAAAGGCATTTGTTGACGGTTTGTCACTCTCTCTGTTAGCCTGATTTTGCAATTCAGTCGCCTGAGTCCCACCCGTTTTCCACGGAGTCGCGATATGGTGTTTCTGATGTCTTGCCGTTTCAGGCATTCTTTCGCTCGCCAGACACCGCCTTACGCTCTGGCCCCACGTTCGCACTATCCCTGTAGGCTCCCGTCCCATACGCGGGCGGACGCACATCCTCTTTCACTCTATCGACGCCGGACCCTCCGCTCCTCGGATGGCGCATCCCTGTGCGTCCATTATTCGCAGGAGAAGGCGCAGTGAGCTATTTTCTGGAACGTCTCAAGTATTTTTCCCGGCCCCGCGCGTCGTTCTCCGACGGCCATGGCAGCTCCAGTCGGGAAGACCGGCAATGGGAGGACGCCTACCGCGCCCGTTGGCAGCACGACAAGATCGTGCGCTCTACGCATGGTGTCAATTGCACCGGCTCCTGTTCGTGGAAAATCTATGTGAAAGGCGGCATCGTCACCTGGGAAACCCAGCAGACCGACTATCCCCGTACCCGGCCCGACATGCCTAACCACGAGCCGCGCGGCTGTTCCCGCGGGGCTTCGTATTCCTGGTACCTGTACAGCGCCAACCGCATCAAGTATCCGATGCTGCGCGGGCGGCTTGCCCGCCTGTGGCGCGAGGCCCGCCAGACCATGGAGCCTTTGCAGGCCTGGCAGCACATCTGCGAAAGCCCGGAGCTGGCGCAGCAGTATAAGTCTCTGCGTGGCATGGGCGGCTTTGTGCGCGCTGACTGGGACGAGGTCAACGAGCTGGTGGCGGCCGCCAATCTGTATACCATCAAGCGTTACGGTCCGGATCGGGTCGTGGGTTTCTCTCCCATACCGGCCATGTCCATGGTGTCATTCGCCGCCGGCAGCCGTTATCTGTCCTTGCTGGGCGCCAGTATTCTCAGTTTCTACGACTGGTACTGCGATCTTCCGCCGTCCAGCCCCCAAACTTGGGGCGAGCAGACTGACGTGGCCGAATCGGCCGACTGGTTCAATTCCAGCTTCATCATGATGTGGGGCTCGAATGTGCCCCAGACCCGCACGCCCGATGCGCACTTCATGGTCGAGGCGCGCTACCGCGGCGCCAAGATCGTGTCTGTGTTTCCGGATTATGCGGAAGGGGCCAAGTTCGGCGATATCTGGCTGCATCCCAAGCAGGGTACGGATGCGGCGCTGGCGCTGGCCATGGGCCACGTCATCCTGAAGGAATTCCATTTGGGCGGGGCCAGCGCGTATTTCCGCGACTACTGCAAACGCTATTCGGACATGCCTTTTCTGGTGCGCCTGGTCGAACAGGATGGACGCTATGTGCCTGAACGATTTCTGCGCGCCGGCGATTTCGACGGCAATCTGGGCCAGGATAACAATCCGGACTGGAAGCCCGTGGCCTTTGACGAGGGCAGCGACCGATTGGTGGCGCCGCGCGGCTCCATCGGTTTTCGCTGGGGTCAGAAAGAGGGCGGCGACCTGGGCAAGTGGAATCTGGACAGCAAGGATGCCGATGGGCAGGACGTCGACTTGCGCCTGACGCTGGTCGGCGGACCGTCCGATGTCGTGCCGGTGGCCTTTCCGTACTTCGGCGCGCGTCAGCACGATTATTTCCAGGGGACGGAGCATGCCGAAGTGCAGGTGCGCAATATGGCCGCACGGCAAGTACAGACCCGCGAAGGTCCGGCGTTGGTGGTGACGGTATATGACCTGCTGATGGCCAACTACGGCCTGGATCGTGGGCTGGGCGGCGGCAATGTGGCCACGTCCTATGATGACGATGTGCCGTACACGCCCGCTTGGCAGGAGCGCATCACCGGGGTGCGGCGCGAGGATGTGATCACGGTGGCGCGCCAATTCGCCGACAATGCCGACAAGACGCAGGGTAAGTCCATGATCATCCTGGGAGCAGGCTTGAATCACTGGTATCACATGGACATGGCCTATCGGGGCATTATCAATCTGGTGGTGATGTGCGGCTGCGTGGGCCAGTCGGGGGGCGGCTGGTGCCATTACGTGGGACAGGAAAAGCTCAGGCCCCAGACTGGCTGGTCCACCGTGGCATTCGGGCTGGACTGGTGCCGCCCGCCGCGCCACATGAACGGCACATCGTTCTTTTATGCGCACACCGACCAGTGGCGGTACGAATCCCTGAAGGTGGACGACATTCTGTCGCCGCTGGCCGACGCGAGCCAGTTCAGCGGCAGCTTCATCGACTACAACGTGCGGGCGGAACGCATGGGCTGGCTGCCGTCAGCGCCGCAACTGCACGAAAACCCGCTGGAGGTGGTGCGAGCCGCCCAGCAAGCCGGCCAGGACCCTGTGGCCTACGCGACAGAGGCCTTGCGCAGCGGCCGCCTTAAATTCGCCTGCGAAGATCCCGACCATCCGAACAATTATCCGCGCAATCTGTTTGTCTGGCGCTCGAACCTGTTGGGCTCGTCCGGCAAGGGACATGAGTATTTTCTGAAGCATTTGCTGGGAACCGAGCACGGCGTGCAGGGCAAGGATCTGGGCGAGACGGGCGGCGAGAAGCCGCAGGAGGTCGCCTGGCATGACGACGCGCCGCGCGGCAAGCTGGATCTGCTGGTGACGCTGGATTTTCGCATGTCTACGACCTGTGTGTATTCGGACGTGGTCTTGCCCACGGCGACCTGGTATGAAAAAAACGATCTTAATACGTCGGATATGCATCCTTTCATCCACCCGCTCTCGGCGGCCGTGGACCCGGTGTGGGAGTCGCGCAGCGATTGGGAGATCTACAAGGGCATCGCGAAGGCCTTTACGCGCCTGGCCCGCACGGAATTGCCCGTAGCCCATGACCTGGTGCTGACGCCTTTGCAGCACGACACGCCGCTGGAGCTGGGCGATCCGCACGGCGTCAAGGACTGGAAACGCGGTGAGGTCGACTTCCAGCCCGGCAAGACGGCGCCTTCGATGGCGGTGGTGGAGCGCCGGTACGGCCAGCTGTACGAACAGTTCACCAGCCTGGGGCCGCTGACTCGCAAGCTGGGAGTGGGCGGCAAAGGCATCAACTGGCCCGCGGAGCGTGAATGTGATCTGCTGGCCCAGTTGAACCAGGCCGTCCAGGAGAACGGCGACAGTCACGGCCTGCCGCGCATGGACAGCGATATCGATGCAGCCGAGGCTATCTTGATGCTGGCGCCCGAAACCAATGGCGAAGTGGCGGTAAAGGCCTGGCGCGCCCTGTCGCAGGTGACGGGCCGCGATCATGAGCACCTGGCCTTGCCGCGCGAGCATGAAAAGATTCGCTTCCGGGATCTGCTGGCCCAGCCGCGCAAGATCATCTCCTCGCCGACCTGGTCAGGGCTGGAGTCCGACAAGGTCAGTTACAACGCGGGCTATACCAATGTGCACGAGCTGATTCCCTGGCGTACCCTGACGGGCCGTCAGCAACTCTACCAGGATCATGCCTGGATGCGTGCTTTTGGCGAAGGTCTGTGCGTGTATCGCCCTCCTGTGGATACCAAGTCCGTGCAGCCCCTGGCGGGCGTTCATGACAACGGCCACAAGACCGTGGTGCTGAACTTCATTACGCCGCACCAGAAGTGGGGGATCCATTCCACCTATACCGACAATCTGATCATGCTGTCGCTCTCTCGCGGCGGGCCCATCATCTGGATGTCCGAAAAAGATGCCGCTCGCGCCGGCATTGCGGACAACGACTGGATCGAGGCCTTCAATGTCAACGGCGCCCTGGTGGCGCGCGCGGTGGTCAGTCAACGCGTGCCCGAAGGCATGACCATGATGTATCACGCCCAGGAAAAGATCGTGAACATGCCGGGTTCGGAGATCACCGGCACGCGGGGCGGCATACACAATTCGGTCACGCGCGCGGTGCTCAAGCCCACGCACATGATAGGGGGCTATGCGCAGTTGTCTTACGGCCTGAACTACTACGGCACCGTGGGTTCGAATCGCGACGAGTTTGTCATCGTGCGCAAGATGGCCCGTATCGACTGGCTGGAGGGCGAACGCAGCGACGCTCCCCCATCCTCTGTTTCCGCATAAGGAGTGGGGCATGAAAGTACGCGCTCAGATCGCCATGGTGCTGAACCTGGACAAGTGCATTGGCTGTCATACCTGTTCGGTCACCTGCAAGAATGTGTGGACCTCCCGCGAGGGCATGGAATATGCCTGGTTCAACAATGTGGAAACCAAGCCGGGCATAGGCTACCCCAAGGATTGGGAAAACCAGAATCACTGGAACGGCGGCTGGCGCCGCCTGCCCAGCGGCAAGATAGAACCGCGCCAGGGCGGCAAGCTCAAGCTGCTTTCGCGTATTTTTGCCAACCCCAACCTGCCCGAGATCGACGACTACTACGAACCCTTCACTTTCGATTACGACCACCTGCAATCCGCGCCCGAGCTGCGTGCGGCGCCCACGGCAAGGCCGCGTTCCTTGATCACCGGGCAGCGCATGGAAAAGATCGAATGGGGGCCGAACTGGGAGGAAATCCTGGGCGGCGAGTTCGCCAAGCGGTCCAAGGACTACAACTTCGAGGACGTGCAGAAAGACATCTACGGCCAGTTTGAAAACACCTTCATGATGTATTTGCCGCGCCTGTGCGAGCACTGTCTGAATCCCAGCTGCGTGGCCAGTTGTCCGTCAGGGTCGATCTATAAGCGCGAGGAAGACGGCATCGTGCTGGTGGATCAGAACAAGTGCCGAGGCTGGCGCATGTGCGTATCGGGCTGCCCCTACAAGAAGATCTACTACAACTGGCACAGCGGCAAGGCGGAAAAATGTATTTTCTGCTATCCGCGCATCGAAGCCGGCCAACCTACCATCTGTTCAGAAACCTGTGTGGGACGCATCCGCTATCTGGGCGTGCTGCTGTATGACGCGGACCGCATCGAACAGGCGGCCTCGGTGGCGCAGGAGCGTGATCTGTACCAGGCGCAGTTGGATGTGTTTCTGGACCCGGAGGATCCCGACGTCATACGTCAGGCTCTGGCGGACGGCGTGCCGCAGGACTGGCTGACGGCGGCGCGCGCCTCGCCGACCTACAAAATGGCCGTGCAGTGGAAGATCGCCTTTCCGCTGCACCCGGAATACCGAACACTGCCCATGGTCTGGTATGTGCCGCCGCTCTCGCCGATCCAGGCGGCCGCCAACAGCGGCCATATAGGCAGTTTCGGGGAGTTGCCGGATGTGAAGTCATTGCGTATTCCCTTGCGCTATCTGGCCAATATGCTGACTGCCGGCGATGAAGCGCCCGTGGCCTTGGCGCTGGAACGTCTGTTGGCCATGCGCGCCTTCATGCGGGCGCGCACCGTAGACGGCGAGGAACGGCCGGCCATTTTGGAGCAGGTCGGCCTGAGCGTGGCCCAGGTTCAGGAAATGTACCGCTATCTGGCTATCGCCAATTACGAGGACCGTTTTGTCATCCCGACGTCGCATCGCGAATACGCCGAGAACGCGTACGACTTGAAGGGCAGTTGCGGCTTTTCCTTCGGCAATGGCTGCTCCCCGGAAAGCACGACGCGTCCTCAGTCGCTGTTCGGCAGCCCGGCGGCCAAACCTGCCGAGCGCAAAGTGGTGTTCATGCAGATCGAGCGGCCCGGCCAGGAGGTGCAGTCATGAGCACTTCCGCCTTGATGGATACGGAGTCCGAGCTGTATGCCGCCAGCGCTTTGCTGCTGTCCTATCCGCGCCAGCCATGGCTGGCGGAACTGAGTCAGATCCGCGCGGCGTTGCCGCCTTCTCGTGCGCAGCAACTGGCCCCCTTGCTGGACTGGCTGGAACAGGGAGGCGATCTGATTGAATTGCAGGAGCGCTATGTCGAGACTTTCGACAGTCGGCCCAGCCATTCCCTGCATCTGTTTGAGCATATTCATGGGCAGTCCCGCGATCGCGGGCCGGCCATGGTGGATTTGCGCCAGGAATACCTGGCCCATGGGCTGGAGCCGGACCCTGCCGAGCTGCCGGACTATGTGCCGCTGTTTCTGGAGTTCCTGGCGCGTATTCCCGCAGCCGAGGCGCGTCGCTTGCTAGGCGATGCCGTCCACGTGTTGGCGCGACTGGCCGACAAGCTGGCACAGGCGGGCAGCCCGTACGCCTGTGTATTTGAATTGCTGTGCAGCCTGTCCGACGTCGCCGCCCAGCCCTTGGCCGAACCGGCCGAGGGCGAGTTCGAGGAAAGCCCAGTGGAGTTCGGCCCGCAGGCTGGCGGTCCGCAAGCCATGCTGCGCCAGATGAATGGGCAGCCCCAGCCTGTGCAAATTTACGCCCGTGATCCGCGTCGCCAGGAAGGCCGGCCCGATTCGGGATTCCGTTCCGAAGGAGAGCATCATGGCTGACTACCTGCATTCCTTTTTCTTCGCCGTCTATCCCTATATCGCCCTGGCCGTCTTTCTGCTGGGCAGCTTGCTGCGCTTTGATCGGGGCCAGTATGGCTGGAAGAGCGATTCATCGCAGCTATTGAAACATGGCACGCTGCGCTGGGGCAGCAATCTGTTCCACATCGGCATCATCTCTTTGTTTTTTACTCATTTGGTGGGGCTGTTGACACCGCCTTGGGTGTACCACGCCTTTGGCATCTCGACGGCCTTCAAGCAGTCCATGGCCATCGTAGTGGGCGCTGTCCTGGGACTGATCTGCCTGGCGGGGCTGTTGCTGCTGCTTTGGCGGCGTTGGTCCGAGCCGCGCCTGCGGGCGACGTCGCGTTTTTCGGATTGGTTGACGCTGCTGTGGATACTGATCGTGCTGTCGCTGGGGTTGCTGTCCATCCTGACCTCGCGGCAACACGAGGACGGTGCGCTGATGGTGCAATTGGGCGACTGGGCGCAGCACATCGTGACCTTTCGCAGCGGCACGGCCGACATCATGAAAGGCGTGCCGCTGGTCTATCAGGCGCACATGGTGCTGGGCATGACCTTGTTCGTGATCTTTCCATTCACCCGCCTGGTCCATGTCTGGAGCGGCTTTGGCTCGCTGGCCTATCTGGGCCGCGCCTGGCAACTGGTACGTTCGCGCTGAGAGAGGACCGCCCATGATCACCATCAATCACCATGTCATCACCGAGGCGGACGTCGAGGAGGAGCTGGAACGTCACCAGGACGCGGAAGATCCCATGATGAGCGCCGCTCAGGAGCTGACACTGCGCGAGCTGCTGCGTCAGCGCGCAGCCGAGCTGGGCATGGACGACTCTGGTTCGGAGCAGGCCTTGCAAGCAGTGCTGGATCGGGAGGTCAGTACGCCCCAGGCCGACGAGCCGAGCTGCCGGCGCTATTACGAGCAGCATCTGGATCAGTTCGTGGAAGGAGACAGTGTGGAGCTCAGCCATATTCTGTTCCAGCTGACGCCGCGTCTGGATCCGCGCTTGTTGCGCGAACGCGCGGTCACGGTACTGAATGAACTGCTGGCGGGAGGGGCGGACTTCGCCCAGAGCGCCCGCCAATACTCCAACTGTCCGTCGGGGGCGGGAGGCGGCTATCTGGGCGTGCTGCGGCGAGGCGAGGCGGCGCCCGAGTTCGAACAGGCCGTGTTCCGGCTGGAGCCTCAAGCCTTGGCGCCGGGCCTGGTCGATACGCGACACGGCTTCCATATTGTGCGTATCGGCCACAAAGAAGAGGGTTCGCCCAGTCCTTTCGAGACCATGCAGCCCCGGATTGCGGCCTGGCTGGAAGCCGCCAGCCGGCGGCGGGCGCAGGCCCAGTATTTGCAATGGCTGGTAGGGCAGGCGCGTATCCAGGGCATTGCCATGCAAGGGGCCGATTCACCACTGGTGCAGTAACCCGACCTCCCGCTGGGGGGGCCTCTCGACCATATCGCTAGGGAGTTCGCATGGATCAGCCGCTGCCCAAGGCCTATTCGGTGCTGTATGCCAGCACCTTTGCCTTCATGGTGTGTTTTGTTGTCTGGATGATGTTCGGCGTACTGGGAATCCCCATTCGCGAAGAGCTGGGCCTGAGCGCCTTCGAGTTCGGTCTGTTGACCTCCACCCCGGTGCTGACGGGAGCCGTGTTCCGCCTGCCGCTGGGCATGTGGACGGATCGGTTCGGCGGACGTGTCGTCATGACGATTCTGCTGGTGCTGTGCGCGGTGCCGGTCTTCCTGGTGACTTACGCGCAGGCGCTGTGGCAGTTCCTCTTGATTGGTCTGTTTCTGGGCCTGGTGGGGGCGTCGTTCGCCGTGGGGACGCCGTATGTCGCCCGTTTTTTCCCGCCCGCGCGGCGGGGCTTCGCCATGGGTTTTTTCGGCGCCGGCACGGTAGGGGCGGCGGTCAACCTATTCGTGACGCCGGTGCTGCTGGATCAGTTCGGCTGGCGCATGGTGCCGCGCATCTACGCCGTGCTGCTGCTGATCACGGCCGTGGTGTTCTGGATGGCTTCCGCCCCGGACCCAGGGGCCGGCAAGAGGAGCGGCAGCGTGTTGTCGCAGTTCCAGGTCCTGCGCAATCCCAAGGTATGGCGTTACTGCCAGTATTATTCGATCACCTTCGGCGGCTTCACGGCCCTGTCGCTGTGGATACCGCAGTACATGAAGGATGAGTACAGCCTGGGCATAGCGGCGGCGGCCGGGCTGGCGGCGGGTTTTTCCCTGCCCGGTTCCGTGTTACGGGCGCTGGGGGGCGTGCTGGCTGATCGCTTCGGCGCGCACAGCACCACGTGGTGGTGCCTGTGGGTAGCGTGGATCTGCCTGTTTATCCTGTCGTACCCGGACACCACCATGAGCATCAAGACCATTGACGGCTTCTTGGACCTGCACATCTATCTGCCCTTGTGGCTGTTCACCATTCTGCTGTTCATACTGGGCATGAGCTTTGCCTTCGGCATGGCCTCGACATTCAAGTACGTGGCTGACGACTTTCCCGACAATATGGGCGTGGTGTCCGGTATTGTGGGCCTGGCGGGCGGCCTGGGCGGCTTCTTGCTGCCGCTGCTATTCGGGCTGGAGCTGGAGTGGCTGGGCATACGCTCCAGTAATTTCATGCTGCTTTACGGCGTGGTCTGGGTGTCGCTCATCATTATGTATATCACCGAGGTCCGCCGCACGCAGATCAGCGGCGAGAAAACGGCCTAGCAAAAAACAGGCCGGGACGGATGTCCCGGCCTGGTGTTAATCCTGGCTGTTGATCGCTTCGATCGCTTCTTGCAGCTCCAGCCATTCTTCGTCCAGGGTGTCGCGCTCTTTGCTGAGCTCGCCGTGCTCGGCCATCAGGGTGGGACGCTGGTCTTTGTAGGCATCCGAATAAAAATCCGGGTCCTGCATCAAGGTATCCAGCTCCTGCAGCCGGGCGCCGGCCTTGTCCATGGCCGCCTCTACTTTTTTCAGCCGGACTTCCAGCGGCTTGCGCTGCAAAGCCTGGCGCTGGCGCAGCTCGGCTTCCAGGCGTCGCTGGGCCTTGCGGTCCACGATGTCGCCGCCTTCGGAGCGCGTTTCCTGGCGAGCTTCGGAGCGCGCCTGGGCGCTGCGCGCCAGCAGCCAATCGCGGTAGTCTTCCAGGTCGCCGTCGAATTCCTGCATTTGGCCATCGGCCACGATCCAGAACGAATCCACCGTCGAGCGCAGCAAATGGCGATCGTGCGAGACCAGCAGCACACTGCCGCCGTAGTCGGCCAGCGCGTCGGCCAGGGCCTCGCGAGTGTCCACATCCAGGTGGTTGGTCGGCTCATCCAGCAGCAGCAGATTGGGTTTTTGCCAGACGATCAGGGCCAGGGCCAGGCGCGCTTTTTCCCCGCCTGAAAACGGCGCCGTGACGCTGGATGCCATGTCGCCGCTGAAGCCGAAGGAGCCCAGGTAATTGCGTAGCTCCTGTTCGCGGGTGTCGGGCGCCAGCCGAGCCAGATGCTGCAGCGGGGTGGCATCGGGGTCGATGGAGTCAAGCTGGTGCTGGGCAAAGTAGCCGATGGCCAGGCCTTTGGACTCCAGGCGCTCGCCTTTGATGGGAGCGAGCTTGCCCGCCAGTGTCTTGACCAGTGTGGATTTGCCTGCGCCGTTCATGCCCAATATGCCCACGCGAGCACCGCCGCGCACCATCAGGCGCACTTGGCTCAGGATGGGGGCCGGGCGGTCCGGGTAGCCCAGGTCGGCTTGTTCCAGCGTCAACAGCGGATCGGGTGTGTATTCAGGCGAGGGCAGCCGTATGGAGACGCCCGACTCTACTCGCAGCGGAGCCAGCGTCTGCATGCGGGCCAGGGCTTTGACGCGGCTTTGCGCCTGCTTGGCCTTGGTGGCCTGCGCCTTGAAGCGGTCGATGAAGCCTTGCAGGCGCGCCGCTTCGCGTGTCTGGCGTTCGTAGGCGATCTGGCTTTGTTGCAGGCGCTCGGCGCGCTGGGCCAGAAAGTCGTTGTAGCCGCCCTTGTAACGGACCAGTTTGCCGTGATCCAGATGCAGGATGGAACGGGCTACGGCATCCAGGAATTCGGTGTCGTGTGAGATCAGCAGCACGGTGCCGGGGTAGGAGGCCAGCCAGCGCTCCAGCCACAGCATGGCGTCCAGGTCCAGGTGGTTGGTCGGCTCGTCCAGCAGCAGCAGGTCGGAGGGCGCCATCAGGGCGCGCGCCAGCGACAGGCGCATTTGCCAGCCGCCGGAAAATTCGCGCACGGGCAGCATCCACTGATCAGGCCGGAAACCCAGGCCGGCCAGCAATTGCTCGGCTCGAGAGGGAGCGGACCAGGCATCGGCTTCGATGAGGGCATTTTCCAGTTCGGCGATGCGCTGACCATCCGAATCCGGCGTATCGGCTCGCGCCTGCTGCAGCGCACGCAGGCGCTCGTCGCCGTCAATCACGAATTCGCGCGCAGGACGGTCGCGATCCGGAATGGTCTGGCGTACGCTGGCCACTTCCCAGGCATCGGGGATGCTCAGATCGCCGGCGTCCAGGTCCAGTTCGCCCTGAAGCAGAGCGAACAAGGAGGATTTGCCGGCGCCGTTCTTGCCCACGATACCCAGGCGCTCACCCGGATTGACGATGAACTCAGTGTCTTCCAGCAGTACTTTGACGCCGCGCCGCAGCGTGATTCCAGTTGCGCGTATCACGGAGCCAGTTGCTCCCGGGTCAGCAGCAAAATCTGGTCCTCGGCTGTTTCGGTGCTAAGCCAGACGGGCTCCAGCTCGGGAAAGGCCGCCAGGAAATGGTCGTACTCGTTGCCGATTTCCAGCACCAGCACGCCTTGCGGCGTCAGAAAATCGGGTGCTGCATCCAGAATGCGGCGCACCAGATCCATGCCGTCGTCGCCGCCGGCCAGTGCCAGCCGGGGTTCATGCACGTATTCCTGGGGCAAGGTCTGCATGGACGATTCGTTCACATAGGGAGGATTGCAGACGATCAGATCGTAGGCTGCGTCGGGCAACTGATCCAGCAGATCGCTCTTGTGCAGGGTGATGCGCTCGCTCAGGCCGAACTCCTCGATATTCGATTGCGCTACGGCCAGGGCGGCGTCGGACAGGTCCACCGCGTCGACTTGGGCCTGGGGAAAGGCCAGGGCGGTCAGAATGGCCAGGCAGCCCGTGCCGGTACACAGGTCCAGCGCGCTGTAGACCGCGTCGGGGTCGGAGACCCAGGGGTGTAATTGTTCGGCCAGCAGCTCCGCGATCGGTGAGCGTGGCACGATGGTGTCGGCGGTGACGCGAAAACGGTGGCCTTGAAGCCAGGCTTCGCCGGTCAGGTAGGCGGCCGGCAGGCGTTCGTTGCAGCGGCGCTGGATCAGAGTCAGGTACTGTTCGCGCTCACTGCGCAGCACGCGGGCATCCAGGTAGGGTTCCAGCGTGTCCAGCGGCAGGTTCAGCGTATGCAGCAGCAGGTAAGCGGCCTCGTCCCAGGCATTGTCGCTGCCGTGGCCGAAAGCCACGCCGCAGCGGTTCATCTGGGTGACGGACCAGCGCAACAGGTCGCGCACGGTCTGCAGTTCCTGCTGGGCATCCAGCAGGGCGGAGGATTCGATGGAGGGACTTAGCAAAGCAGGGCTTCCAATGTGCGGCGGTAGATGTTCTTCAAGGGTTGAAGGTCGGCCACGGCCACGTGTTCGTTGATCTGGTGGATGCTGGCGTTCAAAGGGCCGAACTCCACGACCTGGGGGCAGATTTTAGCGATAAAACGCCCGTCCGAGGTGCCCCCGGTGGTCGACAGCTCTGGCTGCACGCCGGTTTCGGCCTCGATCGCCTGGCTCAGAGCCTGGCTGAGCGGGCCGGCTTCGGTCAGAAAGGGTTCTCCGCCCAGCGTCCAGTCCAGCGTGAACTCCAGTCCGTGGCGGCGCAGAATGGAATCGACTTCCGCTTGCAGGCCGGCCGGCGTCTGCTCGGTAGAAAAGCGGAAATTGAACTGCACGTCCAAGTGGCCGGGAATGACGTTGCCGGCGCCGGTGCCGGCGTGGATATTGGAAATCTGGAAGGTCGTGGGCGGGAAATCCATATTGCCGGCATCCCACATACGGTCGCTCAGTTCAGCCAGCGCTGGTGCGGCCAGGTGAACCGGATTGCGCGCCAATTGCGGGTAGGCCACATGGCCCTGGCGGCCGATCACGGCCAGGCGCCCCGACAGGGAGCCACGACGACCGTTCTTGATGGTGTCGCCCAACTGGCGTGCACTGGTAGGCTCGCCCACGATGCAGTAGTCGGGCAGTTCGCCGCGTTCCTTGAGGATCCGGCAGACCTGGACCGTGCCATCGATGGCCGGGCCTTCTTCGTCAGAGGTCAGCAGCAGCGCAATAGAGCCGGCATGATCAGGATGGGCCTGGATGAATTCCTCGGCGGCATGCACGAAGGCGGCAATGGAGGCCTTCATGTCTGCCGCCCCGCGCCCATAGAGCTGGCCGTCACGGATCACGGGCTCGAAAGGAGGGGAGTCCCAGGCTTGTTCCGGGCCGGGAGGAACCACATCGGTGTGGCCGGCAAAGACGAACAGAGGGCCTTGCGTGCCCTTGCGCGCCCATAGATTGCGCACCGGACCGCTGGGCAGCGATTCCAGCGCAAAGCCCGAACGGGCCAGGCGCTCGCCCAGCCATTGCTGGCAATCGGCGTCGTCGGGGGTGACCGAGGGGCGGGCGATCAGGTCTTGAAGCGTGTTCAATACAGGGTTGTCAGTGCTCATGTCTTAGGCGCGAAGCAAATCGTTGATGCTGGTCTTGGCGCGCGTGCGGGCGTCCACGCGCTTGACGATGATGGCGCAGGCCAGGCTGTAGCGACCGTCCTCGGAGGGCAGCGATCCGGGCACCACGACCGAGCCCGACGGGACGCGGCCTTGATGGATCTTGCCGGTTTCACGTTCGTAGATCTTGGTGCTCTGGGACAGGAACACGCCCATGGCCAGCACGGAGTTTTCTTCCACGATGACGCCTTCCACGACTTCGGAGCGCGCACCGATGAAACAGTTGTCTTCAATGATGGTGGGGTTGGCCTGCAGGGGTTCGAGCACCCCGCCTATGCCCACGCCGCCGGACAGGTGCACATGCTTGCCGATCTGGGCGCAGGAGCCCACGGTCGCCCAGGTGTCGACCATCGTGCCCTCGCCTACATAGGCGCCGATATTCACGAAGGAGGGCATCAGCACGACATCGGGCGCGACATAAGCGCCCTGGCGCACGACAGCGCCGGGCACGGCCCGATAGCCGGCCTGCTCGAAAGCGGCCTGATCGTAGGATTCGAATTTGAGCGGCACTTTGTCGTAGAAGGGCGCGGGTTCGGCGCCCATGACGCGGTTGTCGTTCAGGCGAAAGGACAGCAGGATGGCCTTTTTGATCCAGTCATGCACGAGCCAGTTGCCGTCGATCTTTTCCGCTACGCGCAGGGAGCCATAATCCAGTTTCTCGATGACGGTATGGATGGCGTTGCGCAGTTCCGGGCTGTGCCGGCTGGGGGAAATGGAGGCGCGGTGTTCCCACGCTTCGTCGATCAGACGTTGGAGATCGCTCATGGTCTAGGCTCTGCGTCGAGTCAGGCCGCTGGCGGCAGACAAAGGCGCGCTGGGCGCGGGTTCGCCGCCGATGCGGCCAAGGTTTGGTCAAGACCACAGGATAACCGAGTCCGGCGCGTCCCCGCCACGAATTTATGCTGCACCGCAAGAAGGAGGGGAAGGTTTTCGTCAAATGTCAAAATGAGACGGATTTACATTATCATTTGTGGCTTAACGAGAGGAGCTGAAGAATGCGAAGTGCTATGCGCAGGCAGATGCTGGCCCTGGCGGGCGGCATCGTGATGTGGGCGGCCGCTGGAGCAGCCATAGCTGCTTGGCCGGATCGACCTTTGACTGTCATCGTGCCTTTTGGGCCCGGGTCCAGCCCGGACCAGATGGTGCGGGTGGTGGCCGAGGATCTGTCGCAACGACTGGGGCAGAGCGTGGTGGTCACCAATCGCGCCGGAGCCAGCGGCAATATCGGTACCCGCGCCATTGCCCAGGCCAAAGCCGATGGCTATACCTTCGGAGTGTCGATAACGGGCCCCATGGTCAACAATGGCTTGATGGGGCAGGAGCTGGGGTATGACCCGCGCAAAGACCTGATGCCGCTGTCGCTGGCGGTCCACCAGCCCAATGTGCTGGTTGTGGCGGCCGATTCGCCTATCCAGTCCATGGCGGATCTGAAATCCGCTTTGCAGGATGACAAACAGGCATTCAATTTCCCTTCCACAGGCTCGGGGACGGTGTCGCATCTGGCGGTCGAGCTATTGCTGAAGGTCATGCAGGGCCAGGCTCAGCATGTGCCTTACACATCTTCGCCGCAAGCACTGACGTCGCTGGTGGGCCACGATACGCAGTTTGGCGCTTTGCCGCCCGTCGCCGTCATGCCTCTGGTGGTTCAGGGGCGAGTGCGCCCCTTGGCCCTGATCTACACGCAGCGCAGCGATCTGGTTCCCGGTGTGCCGACCTTGGAAGAACAAGGCTATCCCGGCATTGAGGGTTCGGGCTGGATTGGGTTTGTGGCGCCTGCCGGTTTGCCGGCGGACATAGCGCAGCCCTTGTCCCAAGCGCTGGCCGCCAGCCTTCACAGCGAAACGGTGGTGCAGCGCCTGCGGGCCATGGCGATGGAACCGGTCGGGAGCACACCGGAGGAGTTCGCGCAGTACATGGATCAGGAGCGCGGCCGCTGGGCGCCTTTGATCAGCGAATTGAAATTGGACGCGCAGCCTTAGGCGGTGCCGGCGCCAGCGCCGCCTTCATTCAAGGTGGCGCTCAGTTCCTTGAGCAAGGCCTTGGCGACCTCTTTATCAATATAAGGGCTGAGGCGATGCTCGCCATCGGGCAGGGCGGCGGACAGATAACTGGAGCCGTCGTCATACAGGTGGCTTTTCAGGCGCGTGATGGACAAGGAGCGGATATCGTCGCGCTGCACGAGCTGACCGTTGATGATAAGGCCTTGTCCCGGAGCCACACGGATGCGGCGCTGATCGCGTCCCAGGCGCAGCGCCACGAAGGCCAGAGCCAGCAAGCCCGCCAGTATCGCCAGCAAGGTGCCTTGCTGCGGCAGATACGCGTTCAGAAAGCCGGCCAATAGAAGCACGGGCAGCGCCAGTATCAGGCACGGTACGAGCAGGCTCAGGATAAGGCGACGCGTCTTTTGGTGCACGGAGAAACGTTTTCCGTAGACGGTGTAGTCCAGCTTGTCGCCGGCCTGACGCTGTGTATAACTGGAATCGATCTTCAGCATGATGCAGCCAATGGATAAGGTAGCGTGAGAATGGTTTGACGACATGATAGTCAAGCATTGTTAAATTACCATTGCTATTCTTTTAAAAGAGTTTAATAGGGTACCGATAATCGCCCGGCTTTCTTATTGCTGTGGATGCGGGCATACGGCGTTCTTATGCCGTGAATGCGTGAATATCAGGTGAAATACAGTTGAAATAGTCTGCAAAATGTCTGAAACACATGGTTGTGTAATTTTTCATGTCAAAAATAGAGCATATGATGCCTATGTGATGCTGTCTGCAATCGTTTGTAGGCGGGCAGCGGGTCTGGATAGCTAGTGCCGTACTTAAACGCTTGGGTTGGCGGAAGGTCCTGGTAAGGGCAAGACGGCGGAAGCAGCCCGGCAACCTTTTTCACTCGACGTGTTTTTATTACGATCTAGTAATTATTATTTTTAACAATTTTCAGTTTTTAATTACATTGCTTTGGTTTTTGTTCGAAAGAGCGTGATTAGAATGGATTGCAGAGTTTGGCAATAGATAGTTTTTTGTCTTTTATCCAATTTGTTTTTATGGAAAGGAGAAGGCTATGCGATCCATATTGCTTTGGTTATTGGGAGTGCCGATTCCAATCATTATTTTGTTGGCTTTGTTCTGGCATTGATGTGCAGTTCGTCGACATTTTTTTGAAAAGGAAAAACCATGCCTGATACGCACTATGCACCTGGTTCAGAACGCGCTCCACGCTGGACGATGGAGTCATCGCGCTCCGCCGTATCCTGGGGCGCTGTCATTGCAGGCGCCGTCATCAGCGCCGCCTTGACGGCGACGCTGATTATCGGCGGCACGGGGTTGGGGTTCCTGGCCGTTTCGCCCTGGAGCAATGACGGCGCCTCGGGAACCGCTTTGGCAATTGGCACCATCGCCTGGCTGTTTGTCACCCAGCTCATTGCCTATGGCATAGCGGGTTATGTGACGGGCCGCTTGCGCACCAATTGGACGGAAGTCCCCAGTGATGAAGTCTATTTCCGGGATACGGCCCACGGCTTTCTTGTCTGGGCGCTCAGCGCGGTGGTCGCTGTATTCATGCTGGGATCGACCGCGGCCTCCATCGTGTCAGGCACGGCCCAGGCTGGAGCCAGTCTGGCTGGGGCGGGAGCGGGCGCTGCCGCTGCGGCGGTCACGCAGGCCGACAAGCACTCGGCGCCGGGTTCGGGCTTGGACTACTTTGCTGATTCCCTGTTGCGGCCGGCAGACGGCGCGGCGCCCCTCGCACGTACAGGAGACGATCGTAAAGAAGTCGCCCGTATTCTGGCCCGCAGCTTCCAGGACGGCGAGCTTGCCGCCCAGGACAAGGACTATCTGCTCCGATTGGTCGCCGAACGTACCGGTATGACGCCGCAGCAAGCCCAGCAGCGTTTGGACGCTGTTCAGGCGCAGGCTCGCGAAACCGCCGAGAAAATAGAGCAGCAAGCGCGCGAAGCGGCTGATGCCGCCCGCAAGGCGGCGGCTGCCTTTGCTCTGTGGGCCTTCGCTTCACTGCTGGTCGGCGCTTTTGTCGCCAGTCTGGCGGCAACCATAGGGGGCAGGGCGCGTACCCGTTGGTAAGAAATCACGTGCGTGAACAAAAAACCGCCGACTATCGGCGGTTTTTTATAGATCTTATTTTTTCATGCGGCTGATTCGGGGCTTCGTCGAGCATTCGTTCCTTTGCGGATGTGTATAATTTTTTTGCTTCAAGCTGAATCGGCAGGCATATTGCAGCGGGTGATTTTTTCCATTCGCAGGATTGCACTGCGTCAATCCGCCGCCTGGAAATAATACAGGAGACAAGCAAGCATGACAGCAGACATCGCGACGGTCCTTGGCATAGCCCTGGTGGCTGTGGTTTTGTTTGCAACCGAAAAGCTCAGGATCGACGCGGTGGCCTTGCTCGTGCTCAGTACGCTGGCCATCGTGGGGCTGGTGTCGCCCGAGCAGGCCTTGGGCGGCTTCAGCAATCCGGCCACGATCACCGTAGCGGCCATGTTCGTGCTGGCGGCGGGCTTGCAGAACAGCGGCGCGCTCTCGGGTATCGGGCGCTTGTTGGGAAAAGCCCGCTCACCCACGCAGTTTCTGCTGATACTGTTCGGGGTTCTGGCGCTGATCGCGCCCTTTGTGAACAATACGGCCGTTGTGGCGGTGTTCATGCCTATTGTCATGGCAGCCACCGCCAGCATTGGCATGTCGGCATCCAAGGCGCTGATCCCTTTGTCCTATGTTTCCCAGATGGCCGGCGTTTGCACTCTGGTCGGCACGTCCACCAACTTGCTGGTCAATGCCATTGCCCGGGACCTGGGTCATCCTGGCTTCAGCATGTTCGAATTCACGGCCTTGGGCCTCATCTGCATGGCGGCCGGTTGTCTGTATCTGTTGACGGTAGGACGCTGGCTGCTGCCCGATACGCGCAGTGCAGAATTGGTGGAAGATTATCAGCTGGGAAAATACATTACCGAGCTGCGGGTCATGCCGGAATCCTCCCTGATCGGCACCTCGGTGGGGGAAGTCAAGCTGGGGGAGCAATATGGCGTGTTCGTGCTGGAGCTGCTGCGCGGTGAAAGCAAGGTCTGGGCGCCGCGGGAACAGCAATTGCAGGAAGGTGATGTTCTGCTGGCGCGCGGCGACTGGTCCCAGCTGGATGAGCTGCGCAAAGAAGCCGGGCTGGAGGTGGACCCTCAGTTCAAGCTGCAGCAGGGTTCGTTTGACGATGCGGATCAGGTATTAACCGAAGTGATGATTGCGCCGCGTTCGCGCATCAGCGGCAGCACCCTGGGGACCTTGGACCCGCGCTGGCATCACAATGCCACCGTACTGGGGATTCACCGGCGCGGGCAGGTGCTGCGCGACAAGCTCAGGGATGTCAGGCTGCGGGTGGGGGATATTCTGCTGATGTTGATGCCGGCGTCTGAAACGGCAGCGCTGCGCTCGGATGCCAATGTCATTGTGTTGTCGGAACGCGATGCCGAAAAGCCCATGGGCTGGCGCGCGCCGTTCGCGCTGGCGACCATGGCGTTGGTGATCGTCGTGTCCGCCATCGGATGGGTGCCCATCGCCATTACGTCGCTGGCGGGAGCCGTAGCCATGACGCTGGCCGGATGCCTGAATGCCGATGAAGTCTACGATGCCATCGATTGGCGCATCATCATTCTGCTGGCGGGCCTGCTGCCCTTGGGCGTGGCCATGAGTGAAACCGGGGCGGCGCAGTTTCTGGTCGAAAATACCGTTGGGCTGGTACGGTCATCGGGGCCGCTGGTGGTGCTGGCGGTGCTCTATCTGATGGCCTTGGTGCTGACGGAGTTCATGAGCAATGCGGCCGCCGCTGTTTTGCTGACCCCCCTGGGCATGTCCACGGCCAAGATGATGGAGGTGGATGCCACTCCGTTCCTGATCGCGGTGACCTTTGCCGCCTCCACCAGCTTTGCCACGCCGGTCGGCTACCAGACCAACACCATGGTCTATGGGGCGGGCGGCTATCGTTTTGTCGATTTCATCAAGGTGGGCTTGCCCTTGAACCTGATCTTCTGGGTGCTGGGGGTGACCTTTATTCCTCTGTTCTGGCCGTTCTGACGGCCTCGCCCTGTGTCGGATCACTCTCCGGCCAAGGCCTTCTGCCAGGAGCTGCACCATGTCCGCATCTTCGTTGTCCCAGCCCGATTTTCCCGAGCTGGATGTCCGTGTGGCGGATGAGGTCCGTCGCAGTTTTGAGCGGCAGCAGGTCATGTCCCTGATCCGGGCCCACATGCCTGTCGTGGCGGCCGGCCGCATCGAAATCCATTTGCCTCATTGGGAAGGCGTAGAGCAGCAGCATGGTTTTGTACATGGCGGGGTGGTCGGCATGATCGCCGATTCGGCCGCCGGCTATGCCGCCATGACACTGGCGCCGCTGGGCGCGTCGGTCCTGAGCGTGGAATACAAGGTGAATTTTCTGGCTCCGGCGCAAGGGCAGGTGCTGATCGCCAGGGGGGCGGTCGTGCGTCCTGGGCGCAGCCTGATTGTGACTCGAGCCGAGGTGTTTGGTGTGCAAGACGGCAAGGAAACCCCATGCGCCTTGATGCAGCAAACCATCATGGTCATACAGGGGCGTCCGGAAAAACAGCCAGCCTCAGGCTAGGATCAGGACGCGGCGGATTTCTTGTAGGTCAGCAGCAGCACGCACAAGGCGGCGGTGCATAGACCATAAATGATGGAGCCGTAGGAAAACGAAACCCCCATTCCACAGACTTTTGAGAACAGCAGGGATTTTTCGCAAATGCTCTTGATGGTCGAGGCGAAAATGCCGATATGCGCGGCCATGGCAAGCCAGGCGAACTGGATTTTCTCGGCCCAGATCAGGCTGGCTACGGCCAGGACAGAAAGTGGGAGCAGAAAACCGAAGAATCCGGCGCTGGATCCTGAATAGGCTGCCGATGTCGGAGCCATGCTGTTGCTGATATGGGCAAAGGGCAGAAACCAGAAGGCGAGCAGGGATGCGCACAGGCCAAAAATCAGGTTTCTGTTGTTCATGATGAGCGCAATCAAGAGTTAAGTAGCTGTTGTACAGATGCTTTTTAGTGTAACAGAAAATCTTGTTCTATGAGAATAAGTTATGTAAATAGCGTCATTCATTAATAAATCACATTATTGCAAAATAATGTTTATTTAAATATTTACTTACATTTAAGTTGAAGAAAGTGTTCGGCGGACAGCGTAGCGCCATCCGCCTACAGAAGGGTTCATTCCCCGATCAGTGTGACCCGAATCGAGCTCGGCTCGATACCGCCTTCCTGCAGGCGCACATCAATCCGCTCATCAAGCGAGTCGGACAGGTCGTCGTCCTGCGGCAGTCCCAGCTTGTCCGCCAGGGCATGTTTGGCGGGCGTTCCCTCGGATACATGTCCATTGACCAGTGCCAATCCTTCTCCACCATCGAGTCTGATAAACGTGATCTGGGTTTTCATGTGCGTCTCCTTGGTTGGTCTTTGCACCTTAGCGCTGGACCGGCGCAAAGTCTGCGACAATGCGTGAGCCCATGTCCACAGCGTAACCGGGCATGGCCTCGTGTCAAGCGGTCTTCAACGGAGAATGTTCACCATGAACCCGACCCCTCGTATTGCTGTCAGCCTGCTGCTGGGCCTGTTCTGCCTGCCGGTGCTGGCGAGTAACCCTGCATGCCAGTACAAGGCCTCGGAGATCGAGACGCAGATCCAACACGCGCGTGAGCACGGCAACACGCACCGTGTGCGCGGACTCGAGCGCGCTCTGGCCAATGTAAAAGCGCATTGCAGTGACACCGATCTGCTGCGGGAAAAGCGGGAGCAGATTCGGGATCAGGAACGGGATATTCAGGAGGTGCTGGCTGAGCTCCAGGAAAAACGGGCGGACGGCCGTCAGGACAAGGTGCAGAAACTGGAACGCAAGCTGGCGCGTGAACGCGAGGAATTGATGCAGCTCCAGGATGAGTTGCAGGAGCTGGAGAGCCTGTCTGGGGCCTGATGACGCTTCGGTAACGTTTTTTACAAGTCCACTTGGCCTATAGGGGGGGCGGCGGCGCACAGGCTGCTTATAATCGTGGCGCTGCCGGCGCACCGATGCAGGCCGGCATGGCATCCAGTACGAGTGGCATGACCCGAAAGAAAAAAGCAGTATCTACAAGAAAATCGACCAGCAGGAACCGGACAGGACAAGGCAGCATCCAGCGCTTTCTGAAGTCAGCGGCCGCGTCCGCCCTGGCGGCTTTTGGCGTCGCCAGTTGCGCCATCAATCCTCAATTGCGCGATTGGTCCGGACTGGAGCAGGTCCTGGCCAGGTTGGAGTGGCCGCAGGTGCCCTCGGCCAGCGCGCCGTCGGCACCGGCGCCGGTCGATGGCTACGTCCAGACGTCCTTTGCCCAATGTCCGCAATTTTTTCCCGGAAAACCGCCGATTGTTCCGGCCGCCTACACGCAGCGCGAACTGTGTTTCAGCGCCTTCGCCATCCTGCACAGCGGCCAGACCAAGACACCGGTTTTTGTGGCTCAGCGTCTGAATCGCCGCGCCTTGCAGGCGGGGCAGGGGCTCAAGCGCACGGACAGGTTCTATGCCGAGGCCCGCTTGCCGTCCTCGGAGCGGGCCGAGCTGGCGGACTATCGCGGGTCGGGCTATTCACGCGGACACATGGCGCCTGCGGGCGATATGTCCAGCGAGCAGGGGATGGCGCAGAGTTTTTCCCTGGCCAATATGGTTCCCCAGAATCAGGTGCATAACGGCGGTCCCTGGAATCAGATCGAAGGCGATACCCGCAAATATGTGCTGCGCGCATCGGGCGATGTGTATGTCTTTACCGGTCCAGTCTATGCCGGGCGGCCTGCCGCCATCGGGACCGGGCGGGTCGCTGTGCCCAGCCATCTTTTCAAGGTGGTGTACGATGCCACGACACGCCGATCCTGGGTTCATTGGCAGGCGAATGATGCAGCGACCAAGGCGGGAGCGCCGATCACGTATGAAGAGTTCGTGCGGCGCACAGGTTTGCATTTGTTGCCGGTATTGACGCCTGCATCTTGATTCAACGCGGAACAGGGCAGGTCAGGTCGCCTTCCTCGCATTGCGTGTAGCGTTTCAAGTCCTGGACGCGCTGCTGGGTAAGGGAAGCCATGCAGGTTTGCATCACCATGGGATAGGCGCTGCCCCCGGTGACGGTTGAAGCCTGGAATGCACATTCTGCATCGCGGAATTTAATCCAAGCTCGCTGCGCGTCCAAAAGCAGCTTTTTGCCATCTGCGTCGTCTTTCAAGCGAGCCGTGATTTCCTTGTAGGTATTGTTCAGTTGAGCGTCGATGGCTTTATAGCTCTCGTCGGCCTGGGTGGCCGCGCAGGCGGCCAGGGTGAGCAGGGCAAACACGTATTTGGTCATGGTTCATATCCGTAGTGAAGGGAATACCCGAGCGGCAATCTCCATGTATATATGGTGGCCGGGTGCGGGTTCAGTCAAGAGTCCTGCCGCCGGGGGTGTCCTGCAGAAAGGGGGCCAAGGTCTGCGCAAGCCATTGGCCGAAGACTTGGACGCGGCGTGACAGGTGCCGTCGGTGCGGATAGACGAGCTGCACCGGCATGCTGGGTGCGGGCCAGTCCAGAAGCACCTCTTGAAGCTCGCCGTTTTCCAGATGCTCTTGTACATCGTAGGCCGGAATCTGTATCAACCCCAGCCCTGCCAGACAGCAGGCAATATAGGTTTCAGCATTGTTGGCGCAGACCGTGGCCGCAAAGGCCTGTGCCCTGGCCTTTCCTTCTTCGTGCCATTCCCACAGGGCCGCTCGACTGCTGGACGGCGGCCAGTAGCCCACGGTGCAATGATGCATCAGATCGAGCGGGTGGCGCGGCATGCCGTAGCGGGCCAGGTAGGATGGGCTGGCACAGTTGATCATCTTGAAGTGGCCCAGCGGTCTGGAGACCAGGCTGCTGGAGGCCAGCTCGCCGACACGCAGCGCACAGTCCACCGCGTCCTGCACCAGATCCACGGTCCGGTCGCTGGAACCCAGGTCAATCTGCAGCGCGGGGTGCCGCTCCAGAAAGTCGGGCAGGGCTGGAGCGACCAGACGTCGCGCCAGCCGGCTGGGCAGCTCCACGCGCAGGCGTCCGTTCAGCTCATGGGCGTTGGGTTTGAACAGGGTATCCAGTTCTTCGCTGTCGCTGACCAGGGACGAAGCCCGCTCGAGCAGTATTTCTCCGTCGCGGGTCAGGCTGATGCGACGGGTCGTGCGATTGAACAGGCGAGCGCCCAGCCGATTCTCCAGTTGCTGGACCGCCAGCGAGACGGTGGGGCGAGGCAGCCCCAATTGCTCGGCCGCGGCAGTGAATCCGCCTGCGTGGGCCACGCGTATGAAAATACGAAATTGGTCAAGGCGGTCCATGGCGTCGATTGGTCATTGTTTATGACTAGTGTAGATGCAATAAACAGATTTATTCGATTTTGCCGGACCCATACAGTCAGAGTATCCCTCATCACATAAGGAGATTCTCATGACTCGGAACGGGATTGCAGGCAAGGTGGTGCTGGTGGCTGGCGGAGCCAAGAATCTGGGCGGACTGATCGCTCGCGACCTGGCTGAGCATGGCGCAGCGGCCGTGGCGATTCATTATCACAGCGATGCCTCCAAGGCCGATGCGATGGCGACAATACAGGCTATTGAGCGCAGCGGCGCCAAGGCTGTGGCCTTGCAGGCGGATCTGAGCTCGGCCAGCGCTGTCGAGCGTCTGTTCGCCGATACGGTGGCGGCGCTGGGACGGCCGGACATCGCGATCAACACGGTGGGCAAGGTGCTTAAAAAGCCTATGCTGGAGGTAAGCGAGGTGGAATATGACGAGATGAGCGCCGTCAATGCCAAGAGCGCCTTTTTCTTCCTGAAAGAAGCGGGGCGGCATGTGCAGGACGGCGGCAAGATCTGCACCTTGGTTACCTCCTTGCTGGGTGCCTTCACGCCATTCTATGCGGCGTATGCCGGTACCAAGGCACCTGTGGAACATTTCACCCGCGCGGCCGCCAAGGAACTGGGCGTGCGCGGCATTTCAGTGACCGCCGTCGGCCCAGGCCCCATGGACACGCCGTTCTTCTACCCAGCCGAAGGCGAAGATGCCGTGGCCTATCACAAGACAGCGGCTGCACTTTCGGGTTTCAGCCAGACTGGACTGACAGATATACACGATGTCGTGCCTTTTATCCGCCATCTGGTCAGCGACGGTTGGTGGGTGACGGGGCAGACTATTCTGGTCAATGGAGGCTATACCACCAAATAAATGGCGCCAGAGATACCTAACCTTTCTTAGGAGCCGGGCGGATCTTGCGGGTCCGGATCCTGAGGCGTGTCCGAAGGCAGTTCAATGGGGCTGCGGCCCGGATCAATCTCCGGCGGCCGATCCGGGTTGTGCCCCGGATTGGGTGTGGGGTCCGGGTTCGGATGAGAGGGGCGTCCGGGATCAATGCCCGGTTGCGGAGCGCCGAGGGCGTGCTTGGGATCAGGCGTATGAGGCATGCGTGCTCCTTGTTGAACAGAGAAAAGCACAGGAATAACCTCTATCACCTACACGTGTCCAAACCAGATGTAAGCGGCAGTAATAATAAAAAAGCCCCGCGCTGACCGGGGCGTGCGCAGCGTCGGGCCAGGATCTGGCGCGACGCTGCGGGCGCCATCCGGTCGGGGTTCCTCCTTGAGAAAGGGAAGGAGGATCACAACACTGAAAAACAGAACGGAGACACCATGGTTTTGAAAATGCCGATGTTGGCAGGCGGACTGCTGGCCGCTTTGCTGGGAATGGGAAATGCAGCCAGCGCACAGTCCAGCGTGCAGTTGTATGGTCTGGTCGATGCCTGGGCCGGTGCGCACAAGCCGGTGGGGGACAGCAAGCGTGCAGGAACGACGGGCGGGGGCGGCATGACCACCTCGTACTGGGGATTGAAGGGGCAAGAGGATCTGTCCAATGGCATTCGGGCCATTTTTGCCATGGAGGGTTTTTTTCGCCCCGAGACCGGGCAATCGGGACGGTTCAATGGCGACCCGATGTTCTCACGCAGCGCTTACGTGGGGCTGCAAAGCGATGATGCAGGTACGCTCACTCTGGGGCGACTGACCACGCCGTATTTCATCTCCACCATCTTGTTCAATCCTTTTGGCGATTCCTATACCTTTTCGCCGGCCGTTTTCCATACTTATCTGGGCATGCAGGGGCAGGGGGTGCTGGGCGACTCGGGCTGGAGCAACGCCGTCAAGTACACCACGCCGGATTTCAACGGCCTGACCGCCAACCTGATTTATGGCTTCAGCAACGAGGCCAATAAATCAGGTTCCAATAAATGGGGTGGCAATGCCTTGTACTTCAATGGCGCATTTTCCGCGACCTTGGCGTATCAGCAGGTCAAGTTCGACAACCAGGCCGAGGATCTGGAAAACATCATTGCGGGCTTCCGTCATCAGCGGGCCGCGCAGCTGGGCATGGCCTACGATTTTGAGTTCGCCAAGCTCTTTGCGCAGTTTCAGTACGTGAAGAACAGCATTCGCAGCGGCGATATCACCATGAAAGGGGGGCAGGTGGGGGTGTCGGTGCCCATGGGCGGTGGCAGCCTGCTGGCCTCATATGGGCATACGCGCAGCAGCGGGGCCAGCGAGGTCAAGCGCAATAGCTGGGCTTTGGGCTATGACTATCCGTTGTCCAAGCGCACGGACATCTATGCCGCCTACTACAGCGACAAGCTGACGGACTTGTCGCGCGGCGATACCGTGGGTGTGGGGATGCGTACGCGTTTCTAAGCAATGGCTGCCGCGACCGCAGCGGTTGAACAGGCGGCGCGCCCGTAGACGCGCCGCCTGTTTTTCGCAGAAATCAGCGCAATTGTTCCTGTGCCGATTGCAGCAGGTTCGAGGCAGCCGAGTACAGGCTTTGCAGGTCGCTGCCGACGGCGATCAGCCGGGCGCCGGCCTGATAGTATTGCCGTGCAAGCTGCAGGTTTGGAGCCAGTACGCCCGCCATCTTCCCCGCAGCCCTGACCTGACGGATACCATCCAGAATAGCCTCCTGGACGCGGGGGTGTTCAGCCTGGCCCAGCAATCCCATGTCGGCGGATAGGTCGGCAGGGCCGAAGAACAACAAGTCGATTTCGGGCAGGCTGAGCAGATCCGGCAGCGCGCGCAGCGCACCCGTCGTCTCGATCTGCATGGCGAGCACCAGTTCTTGTGCGGCAGCGGCCAGATAGCCCGGTTGTTGACCATGCCACGCTGCGCGCCCGGCCGTGGAGACGCCGCGCACGCCCTCAGGAGCGTAGCGGGTGGAGCGGATGATCTCCCGGGCCTGCTCCGCCGTTTCGACGTAGGGCAGCAGCAGGTTCTTGGCGCCTGCGTCCAGCAGACGCTTGATGGTCACTCTGTCTGTGCCGGCCGGCCGGACAAACGCCGCTACTGGCGACGAGTCCAGGACCCGCAATTGCTCGACGATGCTTTCCAGGCTGTTGGGGGCGTGCTCCATGTCCAGCAGAAACCAGTCATAGTGCGTGCTGGACAGCAGTTCGACCGCCGTGGCGCTGGTCAGGGAGCACCACAGCCCGATCAGGCGCTCATTCTGGCCCACCCGCGCTTTCAAGGTGTTGAATTTACAAGGCATGATGCTCTCAGTCGATGGAGACGTTCGCCTGAGTCGCGACAGCCTTCCATTTTGCATCGCTTTCGGCAACGAATTGCTTGAATTGCGCGGCTGTGCCGCCGGCGACCTCGTCACCTTGCTGTTGCAGTCGCTCCTGCATCTGAGGATCGTTCATGGCTTTGTTGAACGCCGTGTTCAGCGTGGCGATCACCTCGTCCGGCGTGCCGGCCGGCGCGAAAATGCCGATCCATCCCGAAAACTCGAAATCCTTGACACCGGCTTCGGTCATGGTCGGCAGCTCGGGCAAAGCGGCGGGCCGGTGTGTGCCTGTCGTGGCCAGGGCTTTGAGCTTGCCCGCCTGGATCTGTGACAGCACATTGGGGATGTTGGTGATGGAGAAGGTAGCCTCGCCATTGAGCAGGGCCAAGGCGGTCTGGGATCCCCCGGCGTAGGGAATATGTTCGAATTGGGCGCCAGTGCTGGCGCGGAAGTATTCGCCGGCCAGGTGCACCAGTGTGCCATTGCCGGTAGAAGCATAGTTGTAGTCACCCGGCTTGTCGTTCAGGAACTGGATGAACTCGGCCACTGTGGTGCCGGGAAAAGCCTGGCTGGTCGTCAATACAAAGGGAGAAGAGGTCAATTGCACGACCGGGGCCAGTGCGGTGGCCGGATCGTAACCCAGGTTCTTGTAGACGGCCGGGGAGATTGAAATGGGGCCCACCCCGGACAGCAGGATGGTGTAGCCATCAGGCTTGGCTTGGGAGACGATGCGCCCGCCCAGCGTGCCGCCGGCGCCGGGCTTGTTCTCGACAATGAATTGCTGTCCCAGCTCGTTGCGCAGCCGCTCGGCGGCCAGACGGGCCACCACGTCGAAGGCGCCGCCAGCCACGAAAGGGACTACCAAGGTGACGGGGCGCTGCGGGTAATCCTGAGCCTGAGCAGAGAAAGGCAAGGCCAGGGACAGGCTGGCCAACAAGATGGCATGTTGTTTCTTGAAAATCGACATATTTTGTCTCTATTTTTTATAAAAACGAAGAGTTCAGGCATGCTATCACTAAAAAACGAAACTACTGGTTCCGTTTTGTTGATTTCAGGGTAATTGCTAAGGTGGCTTATTGTTTCCGTGTGCAAAGGCTGGACGGGCGACCCTCTCTTATCTGCTATAAAAACAGATCAGGATGTTCTGTAGGGAAATGGAAGATGATCATACGAATAATGGGCCGATCCGGTGTGGTGCTGGGCGTGGCTGTGCTGCTGGCGGCTTGTTCATCGGGCGGGACGAATGTTCCCAAGCTGGTCAATGAATGCACATGGAACCGCAGCAGCTGCATGCATGAAGGGCGCTACGAGCCAGGCGAGCGCGAATACGCCGAGCAAGAAGCCCGCGACTTGAACCGGGCCTCGTCGGCACGCTTGCGCAGAGGACGTTGAGCCGGTAGCCTTTGCGCTTTTAGAGCGGGGCGGTCAATGGCGATGGACCTGAGTGATATTCGTGACTGCTTGGAGCGCAGGCAGATTGCCCTTTACTTCGGCGCGGTTCTTGCTGCTGGGCTTCTGGCCTGGCTGACACCCGACATGCAGGCGCTGGATGTGCTGGTCAATCCGGCGTTGGCGTTCATGCTGTACGTCACTTTTCTGCAAGTGCCGCTGGCAGAGCTGGGCAAGGCCTTGAGGCAGCTGCGTTTTGTCGTCGTTCTGCTGATCGCCAATTTCCTGGTGATGCCGCTGCTGGTTTTTGCCTTGCTCGGCTTGCTGCCCGATGATGCTTTGCTGCGTCTGGGTGTCTTGCTGGTATTGTTGGCGCCCTGTATTGATTACGTCGTCACTTTCGCTCATCTAGGGCGCGCCGATGCGCGTTCCCTGCTGGCCTGCACGCCGGTGCTGCTGTTGCTGCAGATGTTGCTGTTGCCGGCGTACCTGGCTTTGGCGCTGGGGCGGGACGCCGCGCTGCTCATCCATGCAGGCCCGTTTGTGCACGCGTTTGTGTACTTGATCGCCATTCCTTTGGCGCTGGCGGGAGTAAGCCAGTATCTGGCGATGCGCCGACCAGCCTGGGTGCGGTTGCAGCAGCGCCTGAGCCTGGCCCCGGTGCCTGCCACGGCCCTAGTCTTGTTTATTGTCGTTGCGGCGGTGGCGCCGCAGTTGGGGGCGGCGTGGCATGCGGTGGGCCAGGTGCTGCCCGTCTATATGCTGTACGCCGTGCTGGCGCCCGTGGTCGGCTGGTGGCTGGCCCGCAGGGCCCGCCTGGATGTGCCGGCCAGCCGCGCTATCGCCTTTAGCGCCGCCACACGCAATTCGCTGGTCGTGCTGCCGCTGGCGCTGGCAGTTCCCGGTGCTATGCCTGTCTTGCCGGCCATCGTCGTAGCCCAGACATTGGTGGAGCTGTTCGCCGAGCTCGTGTATGTGCGTTTGGTGGGACGTTGGGGCGCGGATCGGCCCAAGCAGACAGCGTAGCGCTGTTTGACGCCGAGCCCGACGCAATAGATTTCACCGTTAGCCTGCCGCTTGGCGCGAAGCGAGGAAAAAACGCCCTCCTGGTGGAGGGCGTCGGTGGCGATAAAGAGGTTCAGCTGGCCGGTCAGTATCGGCCTGCGTCGTTGAACTCCTTCACCTGTTTTTCGGCTTCTTCGCGTGCAATGCCGTATCGTTCCTGGATTTTGCCCACCAGGTACTCGGTATTGCCTTCTGCTACGTCCAGGTCATCGTGGGTCAGCTTGCCCCATTTTTCCTGGATAGTGCCGGTGAGCTGTTTCCATTTTCCCTTGATCGTATCTTCGTTCATGGTGAATCTCCTAAAAGTGGAAATCCGTCAGGCTGAAGCCCGGCGGATCAATTGTTCGCCTTGACTTTCAGCCCGGCTGAATCGACCTTGTTCACGCCTTTGACGCTTTCTGCGGCCGCGACGGCTTTCTTCAGCTCAATCTCGCTGGGCACCGTGCCGGTCAAGGTGGCCACACCGTTGTTGGTTTCCACGGAAATGTCCGTGCTCTTCAGATCCTGGGTGCTTGCCAGGTCTGCCTTGATCTTCGTGGTGATCCACGCATCGCTGACGGCTTCGCCCGCCGTGGCAGAGTGATCCATATTCTTGCCGTTGTCATTGGCCATGGCGCCAGTCTGCACGCCCATGGTCAGGGCGGTGGTCATCAACAGGCTGGAAAGTAGTGCGGATTTCTTCATGGATAGTTCTCCCAATATAAGCAAGGGTGTTTTACGTAAAAAACATCCCTCTGACCTACTGTGGAAAGGAATCCAGAGTGACACGTTGTGAACTTGCCGTCACCTCAATGGATGTATTCACCGTACCATCGTCGCCCGGCGGCAAGCCTACGAATTGCTACGAGCGGCTACTCGATTTTTGCGGGCGCCAATGCGTGGCGGGGTGCGCAAAAAAAGCCGCTGAGCGGCTTGTGCAGAGCATTCGGCAAAGAAAAAAAAGGCGGCTGCAGGCCGCCTTGATCTATTGCTACGCTGTCGCTTCAAGCGATCGAAGCAGTGATTCCGAGGCCAGAACAGTCCGGCGTGCTTCTTCGTGCTGATCGTGCAAGGCGAGATAGCGCGCCTCTGCCTCATCGGCTCGTGCTACGGAGCCTTTGAACGATTCCTCGAGGTAGTTCGCATACCAGAGGGACTCGTTGGCGGTCATGCCTACAAATACCGTATTGTCGTCCTGATCTTGGCACAGGGCGCCGATTTCCACTAAGTACGCCCGTTCACGGGGCTGAAATTCCAACATAAGACTCCTTGATTGAGCCTTCATTGTAGTCTGCTGCGTGAAATTGACCAGGGCAGGCCTGAGCGGCTGCCCGCAGGCGGCCGATTCAAGATGCGGGTGTTCGGTTTAGTGCGTTGATTTTACTTATGATTATTGAATCAACCGATTTCGTTTTATGGTGCGAACGGAGAGACTCGATTTTGTCAAGGAATCAATGACTTAAATTTACTGTGGGGCCTGCATGGGGCCGAGGCCCCATACGCCTCATGTTGTTTTTTGGCCGAGGTAGCGCAACAGTTCCGCGCCAGTTATTCGACCATCGACAGGGTTGATCTTGCCTTCTTGGATCCTTTTTTGCAGCGTATTGTAGCTGATGCCAAGGCGTTTGCAGGCGTCTTTGTAGTGATAGCACACCATGCCTTCGATGGCCTGCTTTGCCCCGAGTTGCGCCCCAATCTGTGCAGCACGTTGTAACATTGCTTCGAGTTGATCTGGATGAATCGCAATCATATCCGGACTCCATTAAAAACCCGCCACCGGGGGCGGGTAGATTCCAATCTTCGGCCGTTCTGGCCAACATTTCCAAAATTCGATCCTGCATCATGTGGCGCCGCGAAACTCCCGCTGGAACCGCGCCTGCAGATCTTCGCCGGTCAGATCTTTGGCGTGGTCGGGGTTGCGCATCCAGTTCCACATCCGCGTGCTGAGCATCTGCGCCCGCGTGATCTGCTGCTGGAGCGCTTCCATTTCGCAGGCCACACATGTCCGCCCGCGCTGCACCTGGGCTTCGCTGTGTCGTTCGCAGTTGTATTTCATTCGTTCTCCGTCAATTTTCGGTTACAGGGGCAGGCTGTCCACCCACTTGAGGAACAGCTCCCATATCGTCTTGCGGCCAGCCTCTGCGGCCTCGGGTGAAATGCTCATGCTCCCTCCGTGTTGGTCTGTGCCTCGCGCAGCATCCGCAGCAGGGCAGTGCGGTATTCGCCCAGGCTCTGGTACGAGATGGCCAGGGCATTGCTGGCGACGAATGAGGTGACGCGGTCGAGGGCACCCTGCGTGCTGTCCATTCGGTCAAGCAAGGCCCGCATTTGGTTGCGCGCCTCCACCATGAATGCCGCATCCTCTTCGCTGCATTCATCCATGACAATGGGCCGGTCCTGAGTGCCGTCACTCGGGTCGGGTGTGCCGCCGTACATCGGTAGGCCAGGGAATACATGCCAGCAGCAGCGACCAGGGCATTCGGTTTTGGTATGCCATGGGCCCGCCGTCGCCTTGGCTTCGAGTTCGCGCAGCTTCTGTATGTCGATGGTCATTGGCCTGCCTCCTTACGAGCGACGCCCTTGGCGACCGCATCCTTGTGCCATTTGAGGGCGCCCTCGGAAGACCCGAGGTAGGCATGGAATGCCACCCCAGGGATGAATACGCCCGCCGCGGCAGCGATCACAAAAAAGGCGCCCACCCACGATAGGAATTGGTTCATGCCTGCTCCTTACGGGCTGCGTCGATAGCGGCGTCCAGCCCATGGGTAAACAAAATGCAATCCTCGCTGGAAGAGCACCACACCACCTGCTCGCCGTCCCGGATGAACCTATACCGCTCCGCATCCACCTTGTCGGCGTCCTGCTGGGCGAGTGCGGCCTGACGTTGCCAAGCGCACGCCTTTTTCCATAGTTTGAATGCATGAGGCACGTCTGCTGCGCGCCAGCCGAAGTGTATCGCTTCAAAAGCCGCCTGTTCATCAGCACCGCTTACAGGTTGCTGCGCGTCATCAATCGCAAGCAGGCGTTCGGCCTGGGACTGGCAAAGCGCTTCCAGCCGGTCGAATGCAGCGACAGGCACGAACCCTGCGGGTGGTTCAGGTTGCTGCGCCTGGGCGTCCTCATTGGCGATAGATCGGGTGTAGTTCAGTTCAGCTTGAACACGCAGCTCAAGATCGCGCCATGCTGTCTTTGCGGGGGATGGGCCAATATCTCGGCACTCCGCCCAATGAAGCGCCGCATCGAGAATGCGTTTTCGGCTGTCCAGAATGTCGCCGTCTGTCGTTGGCTGCGCCTGGGCGGCAACGGGGGCGGAACCTAAAGCGGTCATAGTTTCAAAATCCGCTATTTCATCTTCGCCAACGAAAGTGTTCAGAAGAAAATCGTCTGCCCGACCGCCCAGCGCTTTAAGGCGTTCAGGACAGCCATTAATCCATTTCAAGCGGCTGGCCACAAGGGCGCGGCCTGCCTCTACTCGAAGCCAGTCGATCGGCTCCGCGCTCACAGGGGCGGCAGCCTGGCCAGCGCCGAATTTATTCAGAATCTCCCGTGCAACGTCAATGAACAGCTGTGCTGGGATAGAGGGGTATTTGCCAGCCATGACCCACAGCTCTGCGTCGCAGGGCTGGGCAGGTTTCGTGGTGGTGATCATCGCCGTTTCTCCTGAGCGTTGTAATAGTCGTGATTGGGGGTGGCCTTTGAGGTCACCGGGATAAATGCGCGTGTGCCGTAGACGGCGGCGGCGCGCTGCAGGTTGATAGATTCCTGGCTGCAGGCCTGCACCGGATTGCGGCGCATGTCGTCAGGCGTGTGCGGATTTTGGCGCATTGGCAGCCTCCTTGTATTCGTCATATTTCTGGACTGCCCAAGCCAGCGCATAGCAGCACCACATGAAACGGCCTGTAGGTTTTGTGAAGCTGTGCTCGAATAGGTCATCGAACTGCCAGCGTCGGCCACGGGAGCCGGGAAGGCCTGGACGCCAAGAGAAGTCATACGCTGCTATCTGGGCTCGTTCAGCACCGTCATCCACGCATCCAAGAACCCGATCCTCTACCTCCTCCCAGAGTTCGCGGCGCTCTATCGCGTTGAGCGAACCGTCTCCTTTGGCGGACCTGATCCACTTTGTGCGGTATTCGTTGACGATCTGTTTGAACTTATCCGAGTCAAACTCTGTGGCGCCGCTGCGGTGGCTGTTGCCATCAACGGCTTCAAGCTTCTCGGCCCAGTAACCTACGTTGATGCCCAACTGCTTGCCGCGACTCTGGGCATATTCCCGGTCAGCGCGGAAGAACTGAAACATATCCTCCAGGCGACGAAAAACGAACGTGCCCATGTCGCCCGTGTAGCAGAGGTATCCCGGCCAGGTGATCAGATCGAAGTGCATGCACATCGTGCCCGGTTTGCGAAAGCGGATATGCCGGTGCAGGCCGTCCTCTTTGATGATTTCCATGACGTGGCTTTCTACGTCCTTCAAGAATCGCTGTTCAGTAGTCATGTCTTGGCTCTCCATCCGTTCTCACCCCACACCACACACCCGATATCGAGCTCATGGCAGAGGGATGCAAATCCATTATTGAAATGCCCGTGGTGCCGCGATTTGTGCAGCAGCACGCGGGGCGTCGGGTCATGGCGAAGGGTAAAAAATTGCCCCGGCTCGATGTGTCGAAGGCGGGGCAGGGGTCGGGCAAAGTCGGCTTGTCTGGCCATGCGGCCTCCGTTTTCATCTACTGGGACGCCAGAACATCTACTCTGGCAGTGAGGGTGGCAGGGTCATTTACTGTTGGGCGTGATGCGTCATGCCGATGCCCAGTCGGACTGGGCCACCACCTCCTGCTCGTCCTCGTCATCTGTGACGATGGCTATTACCTGATATCTGTTCTTGCCGTAATCAGGCCTCTCGAATGGCGATTCAATCATTACGCCGACTCCGTCATGGCTGTATCCGCCTGAGAAATTCGCTGCCATGCGGGCGGCGTATTTAGCAATATCAGCCATCTTTTCTTCGCACGAGTCGCCCTCCAGCATCCAAAGGCCGGTCTCCCAATCCTCTTGGGCCTCAGCCTGCGCATACCACTCGGGCAGGACAACTCGAACTCGCTTGGTCGTCACGACCTCGATCTCAAAGGTTTTCGTCTTCATGTCAGCTCCTACGCTCGCCGCCCAGCACGCCCACGACGTCGGCGATCAGGTCGGTCAGCTCCGAAGTCATCAGTGTCATGTCGCCGTCAAAGATCTCATCATCGTTCGTGGCGCCGAGATCCTGCTTTTCGGTCAGGATGTCCAGGGGGCTGATGCGCTTGATGTCCAGCGCGTCGGTCAGCACGAAGCTGATGCGCTCGGCCCAGGTCAGGGCCAGACGAGTGCACTGCTTGCCGGCCTGAACGTGCTTGCGCACTTCTTCGATGTCCACGCTTTGCTTCACGTAGCGCACGGCCGCACCGCTGTCGCCGGTGGAGCGCAACTCTGTGTCCTGGTCGATGGTGAAATTGGCCGGCGGATCATTGTCGATCAGCCAAGAGGTCATCATTGATGCCGTGGAGTACTCGGTATAGAGCGGCAGCACCGGGAATGGCTCGACGCTCTTGGCGAACAAGCCCAGCACTTCGTCGCTCTTGTGAGCCGCCGCCGTATCAATCACAAACCAGCAGTTTCGTGTGTCGATCCAGACCATGGTGTCGCGCTGCACCACATGAGACTTGGGCAGCAGCTCCGTGATGACCTGCTCCTTGATTTCCTTCATCTGCTTGCGGCCTGGCTTGTAGCCTTGTTGTTCTTCGATTTCCTGCGCCTTCTCGCGGGCCGTCTGGTTCACCACGGCGCTGGGCAGCAGCCGCTTCTCAGTACGGTGGCAGAGCAAGTACTGGCCATTCACTTCATGCACCAGCTCGCCATTACCGCGTGGCGAGACCCAGCCCATGCTGAGCGGCTCTTGGCTGACGCACGGGGAAAACCGATGCTTGGCCAGCAGGTCGGCCAGTTCGTGAGCGGGCATGGCAAAGATCGCCATATCCAGACGATAGATACGCAAGTTTTTAAACCAGTTCATGGGTGTATTCCTTTCAGGATGGGCTATGCTTTATTGAAGAATTGATTTAACCGACAGCGGAGGTGTAAATGGATAACGGATGGGGGCAGACCGGGGAGGTCACAAGCGAGGGGTGGGTATGTGCGGTCGAAGTTAAAATCGTAGACAGAAAGATCTACGTTCGAGTGCGTCCTGGCGAACACCCAGCTCGAATGCTCGACGGCCCTTACGACAGCATGGAGGAAGCCCAGAAAGCAGCCACTGAGTTGGCTCTTTCCTATATCAGGGATATCAGGGCCGCTGAGGGCTACCCGCCTGCCTAGAACGGAATATCGTCATCCATATCGGCTAAGTTGTCCGTCATGGGTGGACGTTGTTGCGGCTGCCCGCGTCCTTTGACGTCTGCGTAGTTGTTGCGCTGCTGGCCCTGTGGTTGCTGCTCTGGCTGGGGTGCGCTGCCGTAGCTCTCGCCTCCACCGTCGCGGCCACCCAGCATCTGCATTTGCTCGGCAATGACCTCAGTGGTGAAACGCTCCTGATTGTCCTGGCCGGTCCACTTGCGGGTGCGCAGGCGGCCTTCGACGTAAACGGAGCGGCCTTTTTTCAGGTATTCGCCGGCGATTTCAGCCAGGCGGTTGTAGAACACCACGCGGTGCCACTCAGTTTCCTCGCGGCGTTCGCCCGAGTTGCGATCTTTCCACTGCGAGGTCGTGGCAATGGAAATATTGCAGATGGCCGAGCCTTCTGCGCTGTAGCGTACTTCTGGATCGCGGCCAAGATTGCCCACCAGAATGACTTTGTTGACTGAGGCCATTTATGCGGCCTCCAGCAGGGCGTCCCGCAGTTCGTGCTGATATTTGGTGACCGTCCGCTCAAACGCCATCAGGTCGGATTCAAGAGCGTCGATCTGGTTGTCGTCGCGCTCGATGCGGATGATCTTCATGCGGCTCAGGTCGTGAACCCACAGCACCAGATCCACCCATTTACGTCCAAGCAGCCACATCGCGCCATTGCATTGGTCTACGTACGCGGAAACATCACCGTTCACGAAGGCTGTGAACAGAGTGTCGCTGCTGACCATCGTCTTGATTTCAATGATCCCATCATCGCCCACCAGGCCGTCTACGCTGACCCCAAACAGACGGTCTGGCGTTGTGATGAAACCGGCTTCGTCAACGATGTGGCCGGTTTTGCGCTCATAAACGGCGCGGGCGTAGGGCTCTTGCTCGGTGCCCAAGCGCATGGCGCCGTTCACAAAGACCTGCATAGGCTCGCCGCCTTCGCGCTCTCGGGCTACGTCCATGGCGTAATCCAGGCATTTCTTGGATGGAGCACCGCTTTTTAGACGGTCGCGGCAGTCTTTGAAGCGGCTGCCGGTGATGACGCCTTTGCGAGCCTGGAGCCAGTCCGGCGTGCCTTGTTCTGCGGTGTGAATGATCAAGCCTTCCATTATTGAGCCTCCGTGAGCATTTTTTTCTTGTCTGATACGGCCTTTTTGAAGGCGTTGTAATCGGCTAGGTTGTTGGTTGCGTAAATGACGTTGCCGCCTTCTTGCCAGATGGTTTCCAGTTTTTCGAGCGTGTCGACCTGGGCTACTGCGCTGATCCACTCGTCGCGCAGATCGGCGCTGATCTTCGAGTTCGCGCTGCCTTGCCCATCATCGTCGTCACCTTTCTCTGAGACGCCAGTGATTGCCTTGAGCGTGTGGCGCTGCAAGTAAGTGACGGTCGAGGCGATCGCCTGGATGTTGTTCTTGCTCCCGCTTTGGTCCGCATGGGCCTCAAGGGACACAGAGTCGGTATGTCCCTGACGGTGTTTGAGAATGCAGGTTACGCGGATCAGGTCTTTTTCTTGGTGAGTTTTCCAGCTCCAGGCGAAGCCATGCTTTGAAAGGGAGGGGCCGACCGCTTCGACCACATCGGAAAGCTCTGCGTGCTTGTAGTGAGTGCGTCCGTTCTTACCGGTGAAATCGACAGTTTTGCGCTTGATGATTTCGACAGCCTCGGACTTGAATGCGGCCAAGGCATCGTTGAAGGCCTTTTCGGCCTCGCGCTCTTCCCAGCGTTGCTGCAGGTTCATCATCTGCTCCACCTGGTCGAGCGTGGCACCTTGTTTCATCGCTGCCATCATCATGCCCATGGGGGAGTTGGCAGGCACCTGATCTGCCGGCGCGCCCAGCTCGCGCTGCGGGGCCTCAATGATTTCTGTGTTCATGGTGTCCTCAATATTGAATGCGGATGTTAGGGATAAGGCCCTTGGCGATCAGAATGACGGCCTGCTTGGCGCATTCGTCGGGCATGCCGTTTTCGATGAAGGCAGCCAGGGCGGCGTTGTTGATGCTGGCCTTGTGGGCGATATCGGCTTCGCGCCGGCGCTGAGCGGCTTCTTCGGCTGCCTTGGCGTCGGCCTGGCGTTTGATTTCTGCCTGGCGCGCGGCTTCGGCGGCATCCTTGGCACGTTGCTCAGCGGCCAGCTTCTCCGCTTCGGCGCGGGCCTCGGCCTGCTTCTGGCGCTCGATGGCGTCGGCCCGTTCCCGCTCGGCCAGTTCGGCGGCCGCTTTTGCATCGGCTTCACGCTGGGCGGCGGCATCGCGTTCGGCCTGAGCCTTGGCTTCTGCATCGGCGCGAGCCTTTTCAGCGGCTTGGCGGGCGATCTCGGCTTCGCGGTCTTTCTGATCCTGCTCAGCCTGCTTGCGGCGCAGTTCGGCCAGTTCGGCTTGTTCCGCCTCGTACTTCTGGCGATCAGCCAGGGCGGCGCCCAGGATTTCCAGCGCTTTGGCCTTCACGCGGTGGGCTTCGGCCTCGAATTCTTCCCAGGCCTCGTCCACGGTCATAGACTCAACCGCCGCCAGGCGTTGCCGGAGGTTTTCTGCGTTCAGACCGCCAACATCTGTTGCATTCTGCGCGATGTCGGCCAGGTTCGCCCTGTGTTGCGCTACGCGGCGATCTTCCGCTTCCTCCCAATCAGTCAGGGGTTTGCGCACTTCATCGGCGAGCGCGTCCAGCGTTTCCCGCATGCGCTTGCGCTCAGCGTCGATCAGCTTGGGGATTTCCTTGAGCCGGTCCACCTGCTCTTTGCCCAGGCCATCCAGAGCGGTTTTGATCTTGCGCACCTTGAATGCGCGGCTGGCGATTTCCTTTCGGCCCTTGTCGGTCTTGAGGTTCGGCGTATGCCCAGTGACTTCCTGTCGGATGCGCTCGATGTATGGGTCCAGGCCGTTCGGCGTTTGGTAGATTTGCAGCGCTGTTTCGGCTGGCGGCAGATCTATAAGTTCAGTAGATTCGTTCATGTCATGCTCCGACGACCAGCGCCATAAGGGCGGGGCCATAAATAAGAACGCTGCCAAAGGCAGCGAGAAGTGCAGCGGACACTGCGATGGAAGGGATCCAGCCCCAGGGCGGGGTGCTACTGTCGGACGCCCACCCGCCGACGCCGTCATACGGGTTGCGGCGCCGGGTGCGGGGGAAGCCAGGGTTGCTGTCGCTCATGACTGCCTCCAGATATTGATCACGGCCTCAGCCGCCAGCGCGACAGCAAAAGCCGCG
The DNA here is from genome assembly GCA_023439305.1 of Pseudomonadota bacterium. Classification (GTDB taxonomy): domain Bacteria; phylum Pseudomonadota; class Gammaproteobacteria; order Burkholderiales; family Burkholderiaceae_B; genus Alcaligenes. The sequence continues at coordinate 22,090 of JAEXOO010000035.1, read as the reverse complement.
CAGCAGAAAAAGCCGCAGAAAATGAGAAACTCGATCAGCACGGCAGCGCCTCCAGCTCCTGAATGGTCATACAGTTATGCGTGACGTCGGCCCAGTTCTCGATGATGCGTTCGCGCTCGGTGCGCAGCCCCTGGCGCATGCTCTCGTCATCCAGGGCGATCAGCAGCTTGGCTGAGTAGTCGAAGCCGGTTGATTCGATCAGCTTGTGCTCCATGCACTCGATCAGGCCCAGGCGGCTTTCGCGCTGGACAATCGATTGCAGGCTCCAGGCCATGTTTACGTACAGCGTTTTGCCGTACAGGCAGCTGCGGATCTGCTCCGCGATATAGGCGCGGCGGCGCTCCGCCAGCTCATGCGCGATGTATTCGCACTCAGCAATAGCGTTCATGGTGTGCTCCGAGCGGGGGGGGCGCGCCGCGTCCGGCGCTGGTGAAAGGAAGAGGGCTTGAACCGGCTTGATCTGGCTCTCGCTTTGAAATGCGGCCTGGATCGGCTCACAGTGGCCCTCTAGGCGCAGCACTCCCTGCCGCCCGGGGTGGGCGGAGATCAGTGGGAGGGGGGAGGAATGCTGCGGCTGGAAGGCCCGGCAGGCGCCGGGCTGGGTAACTACGCAACGAGAGGCACATCAGCGGATGCGATGTGCAATTGGCGGCTTACTTTGTAACAGTGCTATCTATATATGCGGATAGCGACGATAGTGGGATAGGGATATTTTTCCCCTGATTACTTAGGACATACATTGAAAACAGAAATTGGTATTGTGAAGTGGTTCAATAACGAAAAAGGCTTCGGCTTCATCATGCCGGAGAGTGGCGGTAAAGACCTCTTCGCACACCACAGTGAAATTCAGGGCTCTGGGTTTAAGTCTCTTGAAGAAAACCAACGAGTTTCTTTCGTTGCGGGCGTTGGCCAAAAAGGCCCTTGCGCTACCCAGATCCAAATCGTTTGATCCCCTGCTTGCCTGACTAGGCAAGTGTTGTGTTGATCGGTTAAGGCCGGACCCATTGAAACATTGGGCCCGGCCTTTTCGCATTTAGGCGCCCGCTCTCACCATGCGGACCATGGGCCTGTGCGCCTACAGGCTGGCGTATTGCTGCTCGATTTGGTGTGCCGTCATCCAGTTATCGGGGGGGGGGGGTGCTCCCCAACTGTCAGGCGATTTTGATCCCATGCCGATATCGCCCGGCTTTCTGCGCCCGTGAACTCAGGGGTGGGGCGGCTCTGCCGCTAAGTAGCTTCGGTGATCATGTCTATCTCCTATGTCATCCGTCAGCACCCTGAGAGCCAGGGCGCTGGTGGATGCGGCCCCTGTGCAGGGCCGGCGCCGACATTCCAGCCGGCAGTGACCGTTTCTACTCTTGGCCGTCTACGCCTCACCCTCTTGCCCCGTGAACCGCGCTTTGGCGGACTGGGAACGGCAGGGATACCGCGCAGAGCTACGGCCATGCCCATAGGTGCTATTGAGCCGGACGAATACCCCGCATAGGTGGGGTGAGCAACATCGGCTATGAGTCGGGAATTCAGGGGAGGGCGCTACAGGTCCGCTATACTCGCTGTGCCGGGGCTACTACCCCCGGCTGCGGCCTAGTAAGCCGCTGAAGGTGATTCATCCTCTGTTCGATTCGGTGCACCAGTTGGATAACTGGGTGGGCGCGATGCCCGGCATATATCGAATAAGGTGTTAGCCGACCGCTGCAGGGCGAGGCTTGGCAGTGGCGCGGGGAGCATCCTAGGTAGCAAACCGCAAGCGCCGTGCAAGGGCGCTATACAAGTACGACCAGGCTTAACGCCTGTGGCCACAGGCTTTCCTTGGATCTGCAAATGAACCAGAAAGTGACTGTGCAGGTGGACGTTAAGGTTGATGTGGCCGCCATCCTAAGGGTGGTAGCTTTCATCGTCATGATCGTCGTTACCTAGGCAAAGCGGGGCGGTTCACGCCGTCCCGCTTCTCCTGAACCCACCTTCCTCAAGCGCACATTCCTGCGCGCCCTCTCCTGAATTCCCGTTTTGTTAAAGAGCTCCTGCCGTAACAGGCGCAGCCTTCGCTGCTGGCGCTCTCTGTACCGTTACTGGGCTGCCCTTGGGGGCTAGGCTGTTCTGCAGTGGTTGGTGAAGCGTTGAATAAATTATAAGCAATGCTTCTAAAAATAGTCAACAAATAATTAGCAGTGCTTCTTTTTTGGCGTCAAGGGCGTGTGTAGATAAGGCGCACCGCACGGTGGTGGGATTACTGAAGAGGGGCGCGCGTGAGGTTACGGTCTTGGCCATGGGGCGCAAAAGCAGTGCGCCTCAGGCGCTGCGGCCAGCTCTCCATCAGGCCAGGCCTAGATGGAGAAGGGGAAGGGCGCCGCGTAGTAAGCAGGCAAAGAAAAAGCCCCTGAACGGGGCTTGTGGCAATGGGCTCGTTACGTGAGCTGACGTATCAGAACGGGAGGCCGGGAAACCGGTCTTTCAATTGTCGGATAAGAGTTTGCCGGGTCGATACCACTCGTTGTGTAGATGCTTTATGGCTTTCGACTGTTCGGCGAGCGGGCTCGCGCAACGGAGAAGTGTGCAGGGGGCTGCGGCTAGCCTGATTGAGCTTTTCGTAAATAATAAAAAACCTTTATATTTCTTCAATCTGTCATCCAAGCTTTTTGGTGAAGCTCGTTTGACGATAGATTTGCAGGGTAATGCGATGGCTAAATTGCCATCGCTGAGTGAGGGTAAACTCACCTGACCAGTGTGGGCTATATAGCTAAATAAGTATAGTCTTACTTTGTAAGCTGCCTGTCAGGAGGATGCTTGTGCGCCCTTCGCGGTTATATGGAGTCAAGCGCACGCCTGAGATCTCTGGGCTCTGGGCTGACCTCAACAGCACGTAGATGCCTGTTGCAGATGAACCAGATTTCGTCCCTGTCGTTTGCCAGGATAAAGAAGGCATCTGACGTTTCCGACGGGTTGAACATGCCCAGGGCACGGTAGGCAGTATGCAGATTGAATCCACTCTGAAGCGGGAAGGGCTTCGGTCCGTCTTCCAGCTCTTGAACACGAAGATACAGGCCGGTCTCTAGGGTGATCATCCATGCCTCGCTCTTATTGGTGTTGCCTTATTCTAAGGTCATGAGGGGCAGCGCGCTACCTGGCAAGCAGGCAAAGAAAAAGCCCCGGGAGGGGCTTGGAGCTATGCAAAGAATGCTACTCTCAGTACGGCAGAGCCATATTAATTTGAACTTGATTTATAATGTTTGCTAAAGTCAATAATATTCGCTTGATGATGAGCGGGTCTATCTACGTTGCTCGACATTCCAACTTCTGTTTTTAATCGAACTATGTCGGATATATTTTGATTTTTGGTTTCGGACAGCCAGCCAAGTGGTAGTCCGCATAGGCTTTCTGTGTCACTTTGGCTAAGCCCGAGTGTGGATACAATGCCCGGCCTATCAAAGACTCCGCTTGATAAAATAAGTTCAATAGCTCTTGGTAAGAGTTTGGTTTTTTCAACTGGAATTGAATCGTCAAGTGGTTCGCCGCGCCTCCAGCCCCGAGCGCTGTAATTTTTCCAAAGCCGAATTGTGTATGCCTCGTCGATAATACCGAGATCGGCACAGCGGACGATCATTGCGGCGACTGACACCTTCCACCTAGGCTTAAGGGCCAAGAATGTGTCTAAACTTGGATGTGATATCTCCGCTGCAAACGATTCCGCTGGCAGCAAAAATGCAGACGCAAAACGATGGGCTTGCCTTTCAATTTCTGGATTTCTTTTAGTGAAGTCCAACCCGGTCACGGACCTGTGAAGGACCAGGTGTCCTAGCTCATGCGCAGCATCAAAGCGGCTGCGCATAGCATTAGCTTTGTCAGCCGATAGAAAGACATAAGGCCGTCCGTCAGTTAAAAACCATTGCGACGCCCCATCCATCCTAGTGTAGCCGAGCTCTTCACGAGTACAGATTACACCTGAGTTTTCGAGCGCAAGCAGCATATTGGAAATAGGGCCTAAACCTAATTTCCAAGTGTTTCGACAAAGTGCAGCAGCTTCTTCGATATCTTCTTCTGATATGTTTTTATGATCTATTTGGTCAAGAGTAGGGAGATTAATATCTGGCCACTCTAAAAACTGCTGTAGATCTAAGCTGATTTCATTGAGCCATTTTAAACGAACCTGCGCTATTGCTTGTGCGGTTTTGGTGGCCGCCGCAGTGCTTCTGAAAAAACAAACACTCTCTCCATAGTTTGGCACAGGTTTCAGAAACCATGCGGAGGGAAGCCCTAAGCATGCAGATAGGCGCTCCAACGCCTCAGCTTCTGGCTGCTGATCACCTGACTCCCATTTGGACAAAGTGCCAGAGCTTCGTCCTATCATTCTTCCAAGGGCAATTTGCGTCATGCTGCGGGCCATTCTGGCCTGCGCAAGACGTGCTGGCTGAAACCCTGCAACGCCAGAGCGCATCGTTTACTCCTCAGCTCCATTGAGCTGTTTCTTCAGTTTGGCCCATGCCAAATCTTGCATTTCGATCTCAACTGGCTGATTGTAGGCAGCCAGCACGTCGGATAAGGGTTCGAACAAGTGCCACCCTTTCATATTTGAGTATGGAACTCCGACAATTATTTTGTGGGGTACGGATTGTACATCTCTCCAATGCGGATTGGCTGTAACAATCAGACATCCCAAGCCGTCGGCAGGTGTTACTGGGGGCTGGTCAAAAAGTGAGAGGCATACTGGCTCAAGGCGCGAGTTCAAGGCCGCTATGGCACCTCTATGTTTGGAAAATCGAGGAAGCCTGTTGTGAGCGGGAACCGAGATGCGCCCAAACCGAATATCCTCGGCTGCAACAATGCTATATCGCTCGCCTTTTGGCTCGGTGTGCGGCGCTGCTGTAATTAAGCCGGCCGCCTGCCCAGCAGCACGCAAAGCAGCATTTTGCTTGTAGTGCCGCACCTGACCTAGAATACGGCGCTTCTCCGGATCCTCGTATGTCTCTGAATGCTGGTATGCGTCAAAAAAAGCAGCTTCGAGCAATTCGTTGGCTCGCGCAAAGAACGAAACAGGGGTCCGTTTGGTGATGTACTCAACGATATCGATTTTCATGTGGCATCCATTCATTCTTCGATAAACGGATAATACATCTAAAATTCTTCGTTTTGAAGTGAAATTTTTCTTTTGGATTGTAATCTGTTGATTTTTATAGATTTATTTGAGTTGCTTGAGGCCGTCGGTGGGAGGCCTTGATCCTTGTCTCACGATCTTCTGTAGTACTTCCTATGCTCCACCATCGTTCCGATGATCTGCGCGTTGTGATGGCACCTTGGCGCCGAAGTATGGTTTCGCATCATAAACTCCGCTGCGAAGTCGGCTGTTTCATGCACACAAAACAGCCCGATTTTAAGCAAAACTAAAGGCCAAACCCGCACCAGAAGGCGAGGCCTACAACCCGGTCATCGATGTCTATTTGAATGTCTGGCAGGTCCTTGGCCCTGGCTACGTTGTGCGATCTAGCAAGCCAGACCCCGTCCTCTTGCACCAACTGTTTCACCAGCAACTGTCCATCTATCCATAGTACGTAGATGCGCTTGGATATTGGCTCGCACAAGGCTGTGTTAGCCAGGACTACAGACTCATCAGGAATATGCGCGTCTATCATCGAATCCCCATCAACAGGGAAGGCAAGCACGGTCTCGGGCTTGGCTCCATTTTTCGCAAGCCAGTCTCTGCGAAACATGAGCAATTTGCTGATGTCTTCTGAGTAGACAATCCTTCCTTTGCCTGCAGACGCTTTGGCGTCAATCATCTTGATCGGGGCATGCTCTTCAGGATCGATGGCTCCCGTCGCCGCAGCGACCTCTGCCATCTTGAGTGCCAGTGTGGGGCTTATTTCCGATGGTTCCCAACCGAAGTGGTTCTTGAGCTTCGTTAGAAGATCCACATTGATTGGCCGGATGCCTCTGCAAAATTGGCTGAAGGCACTTTGAGACATATTCAAAGCGCCAGCAACTGCTTCTTGGTTGACTCTTTCGCCGGCCGCGTGCCTCTCGGCCTTCCATGTCTTGTATCTAGACATGAGGCGTTGCGCGTCACCAATCACATCGGCGGTTGATTTTGAGTCTTTTTCCATGAATGAAATATATAAGTGGTGCTTCTAAGAGGCAAAAAGCATTGCTTGTAATAGAAGCAATGCTTATAATAAATTCATGAACATGATCCATGAAATCCGAAAGACGGCTGGCATGTCGCAATCTGCCTTGGCAGCCCTGCTCGGCGTGACGCAGCCAACCATTTCTCAATATGAGCGGGGTGTGACCAGGCCTGCAATTGACCATGCGCTTAGCCTAGTTGCGTTGGCGAAGCGGCATGGCAAGCGCATTCGCCTGGAGGATCTGTATCGCCAACAAACGAAGGAGAGCAGCCATGCCTGACTCAAAAGACCGCGAGCCGATCCCGATTGGCCCAACCGACGTTTAGTGCAACGTCGCGGCCCCGGCTTCACCCAGGCCGTGAAGCTCATTCCACAGCAGCCTGTCCAGCACGCCCTCTACATGGGCCTCTGTTGGGTATTCAAACATTTGCCTGGCCAGCTCTTCGGCACGGTCCAGCAGCTCCAGGCGCTCTAAGTCGATTTCTTCTTCCATGCCGGTAGTGTCCGGCGCCAACCCATTCGTTTCCATTCGTGCTTTCCGATACGTAGTTTCCACACTTGCATCGTATCGACGCGCCGGATCCAGCGAAACACTGAAATAGCGAGGGTTTCAAGGTAATGACCTGCAAATACTCAAATACAGACTGGCTGGACGTTCTTTATAACAGCGTCCGCAAAACGCCCGGTGGGGTGGTGGAGGCCGCCCGATTTCTGACGGAGCGGCGAGGGCGCAGCATCCATCCAGAGAGCCTGCGCGCCAAACTTCGTGGCGCCAATGGGGATGAAATCAGCATTTCGATGGCTGAAATGCTGGGCGAATGGATGGAAGAGAAGGTCGGCGGGGCCGAGTATGCCTGGGACTGGCTTCTCGTCATGAACGCTCAGCGCGGCATTCATGTCGATTACGTTCCTCCCGCGCCGGTTGGCGGCTGGGAAGATGAGTGCAAAGCATTACAGGAAAAATTTCTGCTTATTTCGGAAAAATGGGGGCAAATTGCCGCTGCTACGTCTGCGACTGTGCAAGACAACGCTATTGAGCAGAAAGAGGCGGATCAGCTGGTGCCTCTATTTAGAGATACCCGTGTCCTACTACACCGCTCAGAACGCAATGTTTTGCGCGCAGTAGAGAAGGGGCGCTGACATGCAAATCGTGAACAGCGACGAGTCACTGCAGCGCTTCATGGGCGACCTGCGTAGCCAGTACCAGGCCCACCGATACCTACGCATTTCAATCAAGACCGGCAAGGCCCGCACCTTGCCTCAGAACGACATTACCCATGTCTGGTACGGGCAGATTGCCCGCGAGCTTCCCGAAGATGATGCGTTGGGCTGGCGCTGCTACTGCAAGCTGCATCACGGCGTCCCGATCATGCGCGCCGAGGATGACGAGTTCCGCAGCATGTACGACTCGATCATCAAAGGTCGGAGCTACGAAGAGAAGCTTCTGATGATGAAGTACCTACCGGTGACATCGCTCATGAGTCGTAAGCAGTTGAGCGCGTATGCGGAGACTGTGCAGGCTGATTTCAGCGCCCGCGGCGTGATGCTTGAGTTTCCGCAGCAAGCCCAATGAAGACCGCCTGGAATAGCACATTGCGCGCCGGCGGCCCTCTGCGCGCCTACAAACCGATGAAGGCCACGGCCTGGAAGAAGCGGGCGCCCAAGAAGCGGCCAGGCCGGCATGACAAGTCGATGCTGGACGCCTGCCGCAGGCAGCCGTGTTTCCTGGCCATTGATTGGGTCTGCCTGGGCCCAGCCGGCTTTGACACGGTAGTTCCGTGCCACAGCAACCAGGCCCGCCATGGCAAAGCCACAGGCCGCAAGGCCGACGACATTTACACCGTTCCAGGCTGCATGGCCTGCCATCGGTTCATTGATCAATCTGGTGCGGCCAAGGAGCTGAAGTTTTCGCTCTGGGACGCTGCCTATGCCCGTTGGGCGCCTATTCGAGATGGAGGGGCGGCATGAGGCCCTTGGACACTATCAGGGCCATCGGCAGGCCTATTGCCTATCACGCGGCTCTGGCCCGTTATGTCGGCGGCGTGGCTACGGCCATTTTTCTTGGTCAGCTGATGTATTGGGACGAGAAATCGACAGACGAGCGCGGCGTCCACAAAGAATCCAAGCAGTGGGAGGACGAGACAGGGCTTTCCTACCGTGAGCAAGCAACGGCACGCAAGAAGCTGCGGGATCTGGGACTCCTTATTGAAACCCCCGAACGTCTTAAGCACCGCATCTTTTACAAGTTGAACCGGGAGGCCTTTAACGCTTGGATTGAGTCCGTATCGGCGGCATCCGAACCTGAAAATGGCGACTTGCGGGAAGCGCATTTCCCGAACGACGAAAACGCAATTGGGGGGCAACACATTCCGCAATCGGGGGATGACGCAAAGCGCAATTCGTTAATAGGGAAGACTACTACAGAGACTACAGAAACAGATATGTCCGGTTCTGCCGAACCGAACCGTCGCGCACTGGCCTCCGAGAAATTCCAGAAGTTCTGGCAATCCTACCCGAGCACTGGCCGCAAGGTCGCAAAGGCAAAGTGCGCCCAAATCTGGAAAGCCAGAAAGCTGGACGAGGTTGCCGACGACATTCTGAGCCACTTGCTGGCCATCAAAACCACGCCGCAATGGCTGGGAGGGTATGAGCCTGCGCCGTTGACATACCTGAACCAGCGCCGCTGGGAGGACGGTGTACCGGTGGGCGCTCATGCGGCGTCCCGTACGCCTAGTGGCTCGCTGTTTGAGCAAAACATGGCAGCTGCGGCGCATGCCAAAGCAATGATTTTTGGAGGTGGCAATGCAACAGGGTGATTTCGATCAATTCTCCCAGCTGTTGAACGCAACAGCAGACCTGTATGGAAAAACCATGTCCGGCATGGCCATCTCGTTGTGGTGGAACGTGCTGAACCAGTACGACTTGGCTGCCGTCCGTGAGGGCTTGAACAGACATATGCAGAGCCCAGATTCTGGCCAGTTCATGCCCAAGCCCGCTGATGTGATTCGAATGATCGGCGGAACGACTCAGGACGGTGCGCTGCTGGCCTGGTCGAAGGTGAATGAGGCGGTTCGCAGCATCGGAACCTATCAGACCGTAGTGTTTGATGATTCGATCATCCACGCGGTTGTCATGGACATGGGGGGCTGGGTGGCCCTAGGCACCAAGACTGAACATGAGTGGCCGTTCGTCGCCAAGGAGTTTGAGAACCGATATCGCGGCTACCGGAACCGTGGTGGAGCAGTCGAATACCCGCGCACATTGATCGGTATTGCTGAGGCGCAGAACTCCCAAAATGGGCTCAGATCACAGCCGCCCGTGCTGATTGGGGATGCTGCCCGCGCAAAACAAGTGCTGCTGGGTGGATCTGATAGCCCGCGCATCGGATTCCAGCAGCTCGGAGAGCAAGAGCTGGGTGCGGTAATGCTGGGGGTAGAGCCTCGGAGGCTGCAAGCATGAAGCGCAAGTACGGAAACCGTAAGACGGTAATCGACGGCATTCAGTTTCCCAGCAAGCTGGAAGCCGCCCGCTACCAGCAACTGAAGCTGCTGGAACGGGCAGGGCAGATCAGCGGCCTGGAGCTGCAGCCACGGTTCGAGTTGATCCCTAAGCAGCGGCGGGCGGATGGCAAGGCAGAGCGGGCCTGTGAGTACGTGGCGGATTTCCGGTACACGGACGCCCGCACCGGTCAGCAGGTAATCGAGGACGCCAAGGGCATGCGCACGCGGGACTACATCGTGAAGCGCAAGCTCATGCTCCAGGTCCATGGCATTTCTGTGCGGGAGGTTTGATGCAACGTTACGACGCGGATTCGATCTTGTGGAACTGGGCACGCTGGTGCGCCTCGGGCGAGCGGGTGGGGAACATGCTGGACGTGGTGCCGCATTGCGACGACGAGGAAGCGCTCAAGCCAGTCATCTTGCCGGAGCAGGCCGAGCAGGTAGAGCGCCTGCATAAGACCCTGCCGCATCACGAACAGATGATCATCATTGCCGAGTATCCGCAGCGTCACGGCTTCTTCCAGGGCCTGACGGCCCGCCAGCGCCGCGAAAAGGCCCAGCGGTGGATCCAGGGCGTGACAGGGGTATGGATTCGAGAACCCGAGTACAAGCTGTACCTGGGGCTGTTCAAGGAATTGGTGTGGAGGGAGGTGCGGTGAAGTACGCCAATGAAGTCATCAATCTCATGGGTGCGCATCCTGGTCGGCGGTTTAAGGTTCGACATATCGTTGGATACGTGGCGCCGAACTCAACCCCTAAACAGCGGGCATCTATACGCGTCGGAATTCAGCGTGTGCTTTACGCGCTTGAAACCAATGGGCAGATTTATAGTTCCCGCGCGCAGACGGTGAATGGCGGCGATGCTGAATATTGGTGGAAAACCGCAACATCAAGTTCTTGCCGACCGCAACAGAAACCGCAACAATACAGGCAGCACAACTGTGCCTATAGGTTTTGAACAGGCCCGCCAGTCGAAAGATTGAGCGGGCTTTGCTGCCTTCAACTATCGATTTTGGAGGTTGGCATGTCAATGCGTGCTGTGCGTCGCGCTCATGTGAAGCGCTTGAAGACGCAGCGTCGTTTCTGGTGGGGCCGTGAGTTGACGGGTAAGGAGCTGGGCAGGGCAGTGGAGACTCCCAAGCCCTGCTCATGCTGGATGTGCGGAAACCAGACGCGAGTTGAAGGTGATAAGGCAAAGTACACGGCGCTGAGTCAGCGTCGCTTGTGCGCAAATGAGTAGGAAACAAAGCCCGCCGGCAGCGATGACCAGTGGTTCTTTATGGTATGCGAAGAACCGTCTTTTGTGCATGACGCGGAACGTACTTTCTAAATTTTGGCAACGTTTTTAATATGCTTCCGACATCTCCTATGTACTTGAAAGAAAAGGAAAAGATGTCGAATACGAGACGGGAGGAGTGGGTGGGTAGGCCGGGGTAGGGGGCAGGTATACCCAGGTTAAGGGGTAAGTCTGTTGGCCTGCCACATTTTTTTCTAGATACGCCTTATTTGTTTCTATAAGCGATTTTGTTTGGTTTCCATGCCCCTCAATTTCGAGCTTTCGAAGGCTGACCCGTTCGGCAGAGTCAATTTTGTGCCTTTCAACCAAGCGCTCGTTGTGCTCGCCCTCGAGCTTTGCGTCTTCAACGCAGAGGTCTCTATAGATTTTTAATAGCTCGGTGTTATCGGGGGCAGCTCGTATTTGTTCCTCTAAAAAGGCAAGGGCCTGCCTCATTGATGTGCAGTGTGCTAACCGAATAGGGAGAAGTGCAGGAGCTGCCACGGATGTGTCAGGTGCGCTCATGTTTTTTGGCTGGTTCATGTCGAGTTCCGTGAGGTGGCCAATATGGTTGATGCCGGAGCCGATACAGAAGTTACGGCGAAGGAGTTAGGATTCTAATACGCCGCCTCCAGGGCGGTTTTTTATTGCCTACGTTTTTCCAATTATCCAAAACACCCCATGAATGAGGTGCTGACATGGCCCTATGTGGCGCAAAGACGCGCAGCGGGGAGCCATGTAAGCGCCATGCGGTGCCGGGGTCCAAGCGCTGCAAACTACACGGTGGTGGGGCGAGCAAGGCCAACAAGGGCAACCGGAACGCCGCTACCCCAGGGAGCATCTACTCCCGGTATTTCACTGAAGAAGAAAAAGAGCTGGCCGCCCAGATCGAACTGGGCAAGGTTGATGAAGAGCTGCGCCTGACGCGGATTCGCCTGATGCGTGCCTTGGCTCGGGAAACCGAGTACGGCAACACCCTGGAGCTGGATAGCGAAAAGCGTGAGCCGGTCATCATCGAAGGCGTGGTGGTTGCCGGTGCTGAGCAGGTGACTACCACTAGCAAGGTACGGGACTACACGGGCCTGATTGATAAGCTGACGGCTCGCATTGAGAGCCTGGAACGAACACGGGCCGAGCTGGCCAAGAATTCGCCACCAGATGAAACGCCGGTAGGCAAGATCCAGATTGAGATTGTTCATGCAAAGCCGAACCCTTCGCCTACAGATGACGGAGCCGCAAGCGCGGTTCTTTCAGACTGAGGCCAAATACCCGGCTTTCATTGGCGGCTTTGGAAGCGGCAAGACAGAGACTCTGGCCAACTGCGCATTGCGTGACGCGCTGGAGTCCTCGGATGCCCTGATTGCCCTGTATGAGCCGACCTATGACCTGGTACGCCTGATCCTGGCGCCGCGGATGGAAGAGAAGCTGTCTGAACTAGGCATTCGGTACAAGTACAACAAGCAGGAAAACATCATCTATACCAGCGCGCCCAACTGCGGCGACTTCATCCTGCGCACGCTGGAGAACCCGGCGCGCATCGTGGGATATGAGTCCTACCGGGCGCACGTGGACGAGATCGACACGCTCAAGAAGGTGCAGGCCGAGGCAGCCTGGCGCAAGATCATTGCCCGAAATCGGCAAAAGCCCAAAGGCGTGGACAAGCCATTCAACCGGGTGAGCGCCTATTCCACGCCCGAGGGATTCCGGTTTGCTTATGAGACCTGGGCCCGCAAGCCCAAGCCGGGCTATGTGATGGTCCAGGCGGCCACCTCAAGCAATCCGTTCTTGCCGGACGATTATGTGGACTCCTTGCGCGAGTCCTATCCGGCCCAACTGATCGAGGCGTACCTGCAGGGCCGGTTCGTGAACCTGAACAGCGGCAGCGTGTATCCGTCCTTCTGCCGGCGGCGCAATCACAGCGCCGAGGTCGAACGACCGAACGAGACGCTGCATGTGGGTATGGACTTCAACGTGCTGAATATGACGGCCACCATCAATGTGATCCGCGATGACTTGCCGATCACCGTGGCTGAGCTGACTGAGGTGCGGGACACGCCCGCCATGGCCAAGCTGCTCAAAGACCGGTTCAAGGATCGAGGGCATGCCGTGGTGGTCTATCCCGACGCCAGTGGTCAGAACACGAGCAGCAAGAACGCGAGCGAATCGGACCTGAGCATTCTGCGGCAGGCCGGCTTCACTGTACGGGCGAACAGCCGCAACCCATCCGTGCGCGACCGCGTCAACGCGGTGAACGCCATGCTTCTCAACGATATGGGCCAGCGGCGCTGGAAAGTGAACACGGACCGTTGCCCGGTGCTGACCGAAGCGCTGGAGCAGCAGGCCTACGACAAGAACGGGGAGCCGGACAAGAGCAGTGGTCATGATCATCCTTGTGACGCCCAGGGCTACATGCTTGTGTACCGCTTCCCGATTAATCGACCGACAGTCACCCAAACAACTGGCAGGCTACGATGACCGTGAAAATAAATGATGAAAGCCAGGCCTGGACCGTTGGGAAAGAGGGCCGGGACCTGATTGATGCGCTGATGGGCGGCACGGTCGCCATGCGCAGAGCCGGCAAGACATACATGCCGGAGTTCACCATGGAGTGCGACAAGGACTATCAGGCGCGGCTTGAGCGTGCCACGCTGTTCCCCGCGTACTCCGAAACCATCAAGAACATGACAGGCCGGGTGTTCTATCGCCCGATCAACCGCGACAACGTGGCGCCGGGGTTGGAGCAGGACATCAAAAACATCGACCTGCAAGGCAATGACCTGGAAGTCTTTGCGGCTGAATGGTTCAGCTTGGGCTTGGCCTACGGTGTGTGCTTTGCTCTGGTCGATTATCCGCAAACGAGCAGCCTATCCAAGCGAGCCGACGGCGTTGTCACCCTGCAGGATCTGGCGGTCGGGGGCGTGCAGCCTTACGTGCGCCTGGTTCGTCCTCATGATGTGATCGGCTGGATTATTGAGCGGATCAACAATGTGGACACCTTGACCCAGGTGCGGATCAAGGAAGTGGCACAGCGGCGCAGTGGGCGGTACGGCGTAGAGGCCGTTGATCGGATCCGGGTCATCGAGTCCGACCGCTTTGAGGTCTGGGAGCACCAAAAAGGCAACAACGGGAATGAGTGGGTCTTGGTTGACGAAGGCGTGAACTCGCTTGGCGTCATCCCATTGGTGCCGTTCTACACGAACCGTACCGGTATTCTGACCGCCACACCGCCCTTGCTGGAGCTGGCGCATTTGAACGTCAAGCACTGGCAAGAGCAGTCTGATCAGGATGCCAGCGTCAGCTTTGCACGGGTGCGGATGGTCTATGCCACTGGCGTTGAGCCGGAAACCAAGATCTCTGCCAGTGCAGACAGCGTCATCACTTTGCCAAGTGGGGGGGAGATTGGCGTGGTGCAGGGTTCTGCCGAAAGCGTCAAGGTGGGTGCCGATAGCCTGGCCAAGCTCGAAGAGCAGATGCGCGAAGCGGGTGCCAAGCTGCTGGTCAAATCGTCCCAGGCGACCAAGGCGGTCGCCCAGGCGCGTTCTGACGCGATTATTGAGCAGTCGGCGCTGGGCGCCATGGCTCAGTCGTTTGAAGACGCCATTGATCAGATGCTGCAACTGATGGCGCAGTATCGCGGCATCGACGACGGCGGGCATGCCGATGTGAACGACGATTTTGATGCGCTGGACGATCAGACTGCCGGCGTGGATGGTCTGACCAAGATGGTCGCGTCGGAAATCATTTCAGAGGAAACGGCTTTCAATGAAGCCAAGCGGCGGGGCCTGATCAGCAACGAGCTTACCTGGGAGGTCGAGCAGCAACGAATCCTGAACGGTGGCGGCCATGCAGCGTAGGTTTGCCGATTTGCACATGGATGTGCTGGCGTACTCCCGCGCCCTGGAGGCCTCGGCGCGCAATCAGGTCTTGGCGCTGGGTGATGAAATCCAGATATTGCTGGCAGGTAAAGACCTGTCCCGGCTGAACCGTCGCCAGCTCAGAGCGTTGCTGGCTCGCCTGGCCGCTGTGATCGAGTCAGGCTATGGGCAGATCGACATCGACACGGCCAGGGGCCTGGAAGAAATGATGGCAGCGATCATTCCATTCCTGGCTCGTACCGCACGGTCACGCCGTACCGCTGTGCCCAGGATCGGCGATGTCTTCACGGGCGGGTTAAGTGCGGCTGAAGGGTGGCAGGCTCGTTCTGAGGCGCTACGGCTGTCAATCACGCGCGCCATCCGCCTCTCTGCGCTGTCGGGCCAGCAGGATCTGGCCTTGCCGCTGTTCGGGAAGGGGGGCGTGATCGAGCGATCCGCCCGCACCGTTCAGTCCGCCGCGCAAGAGTTGGCGCTGGCGGCAGAAACATCGGTCAAGAAGGCGGTGGCTACGGAGTCGAGTCTGATCTCCGGGTTTCGCTCAAGCTCGATGTTTGATGGCAAGACGTGCTTGCGCTGTGGTGCTCTGGATGGCGAGTTGTTCGATCGGAACATGATCGCACTGAACCCAGCCATTCGAGGGGAGGGCGCCGCTCCTTACCACCCACACTGCCGGTGCACCATGATTCCGGAACTACCGGATTCGGGGCCAGCGAGTGCGGTTCCTGGGCCAGATGGCAAGGTCAGCCGGGGGATCACGTTCGCTGACTGGTTGGGTGGGAAATCCAAGAAGTACCAGGCGCGCTATTTCGGTCCTGGCCGCTACGAACTCTGGCAGCGAGGCGATATCACGCTGACTGATTTGATCAATGGACACGGACGAGCGTTGACCCTGGACGAGCTCCGGGAAAAGTACAGCAGCTGACGCTGCACGAAATGAATAGGCCCGCACGATGCGGGTTTTTTTATGCCTGTTGCCTGGATAGGCGGGGCGCACAGCGGCGGATGCCGCATTCAATGCCGGATGGCAGAGGACCAACTCATGAAACTGAAACTCGACGAAAACGGAAATGTGGTGCTGCAAGATGGCAAGCCTGTCTATGTGCACGACGATGGCAAGGAAGTCGCTTTCGATGCTCCTGCAACGGTGCAGACGATCGCCCGCTTGAACTCCGAGGCGAAAAGCTTCCGCGATCGCGCTGAAGGGGCGGAAAAGACGCTCAAGGGCTTTGAAGGTATCGCGGATCCGGTCGCTGCTATCAAAGCCCTGGAAGTGGTTGCAAATCTGGATCAGAAGAAACTGATCGATGCCGGTGAGGTCGACAAGGTCAAGGCCGAAATCAGCAAGGCATTTCAGGCGCAACTGGACGAAGCCAATACGAAGGTGGCCGGCTACGAGCAGCAGCTCTATGCGGAAAAGATCGGCGGTGCCTTTGCCCGCTCGCAACTGATCGCTGAGAAGTTCGCTATCCCTGCCGATCTGGTGCAGGCCCGGTTTGGCGGTGCTTTCAAGATCGAAGACGGCAAAACGGTCGCATATGACCAATCCGGCAACAAGATTTTTTCTCGCTCGCGTCCAGGTGAACTGGCTGACTTCGAGGAGGCGCTCGAATCGCTGGTTGATCAGTATCCCTACAAGGATCAGATCCTGAAGGCCCCGGGCAGCGGTGGTATGGGCTCCGATGCGGGCAAGCCCAGCCCCCGCCAGGGTGTGCCAGCGGGCGATTTTGGTGGTTCGCGCGATGAACGTCGCGCAGCCATTGCGCAGAAGTACGGCTTGCCCCAGGCCTGAACGGGGGCGTTGTGGCCGCAGTCTTGGATGGGAATGTGGCGCGGTAGGGCGGATGCCCTGATCAAATTTTCTCTATTCGCTCTATCAAATACTTAAAGGACCATCATGTCTCTTTCCCAAATGCAGGTTTTCAATAAATACATCATGCCGGCGACCATCGAGACGCTGGCTCAGATGGTGCAAAAGTTCAACCAAGCCAGCAATGGCGCCATCCGTCTGACCACTGAGGGTTTTGACGGCGACTTCCTGCAGGAATCGTTCTTTGCGGCCATTCATTCGGCTCAGCGCCGTGTGGATCGTTATGCGGCCCAGGCCCCGGCCCAGGCCACCGACCTGAGCCAAGTCAAGCACAGCTCGGTCAAGATCGCGGGCGGCTTTGGTCCCATCCGCTTCGAGCCGGCGCAACTGACCTGGCTGAACAAGCCCACCGCCGAAGGTATCGAAGTGGCCTCGCGCAACTTCGCCGAAGCCATGATGGCGGATCAGCTCAATACCGCTATCGCGGCGCTGGTGGCGGCCATCAGCAACAACACGGACGTGACCAACGATGTCTCGTCCACTGCTGGTGTGAGCTATATCGCCATGAATGAAGCGCACGGCAAGTTCGGCGACCACTCGGGCAACCTTGTGGCGCAGGTGATGAACGGTACGGCCTACCACAAGCTGATTGGCTTGAACCTGGCCAATGCCCAGAACCTGTTCCAGAGCCAGAACGTGCTGGTGGTCAATATCCTGGGTAAACCAGTGGTTGTTACCGACGCGCCTGCGCTGTCCAGTGCGGCTGTGACCGAGCCCGCGGCGCCCGCCAAGCTGAAGGTGTTGTCGCTGGCCGAAGGCGCGGCCACGGTGTTCGACGGCAGCGACATCATCAGCAACATCGAAACCTCCAACGGCCAGACCCGTATCGAAACCACGCTGCAGGTGGACTACACCTTTGGCCTGGGCTTGAAGGGCTACACCTGGGACGAGGGCAACGGCGGCAAATCGCCGAGCGATGCCGATATCGGCACGGGCAGCAACTGGGACAAGACCGCCTCCAGCAACAAGCACACGGCCGGCGTGATCACCATCGGTGACGCTTCCAAGTAAAACCTCATGGCTGACCTTCGGGTCGGCCTTGATCTCAAGGTAACTGCAATGAACAAAGAACCCAACATCAAGTACGAGCCCCATCCGGTATCCCCCGAGCGCAAGGCCGAGCTGCGCGCACGCGGATACAAAATCGTGGATTTGCGCTTCGCGCCCGCCGGCTCGCATGCTGGCCTGGCCAATGGCGTGATCAACGACGGGCTGGACGAATTGGACATCGATGCGCTTCGCACTCTGGTTCAAGAGCGCGGCGTGAATGTTCACCACAATGCCGGTGCTGACAAAATCCGTCTCGCGCTGCGTGATGCTCAATGGGCGCCAGGCGGCCAGGAATAACTAAGCTTTGGGGAAGTCAATGACGCTGCTTGAACTGCTCAATTTCATCGCACCGGGTCTAGTGGCCACGGACAATGAGAAGAGCCTGGCTTTGGAAATGGCAGCGCCATACCGCCCCTGGTGCCTGCCGGATGCCCTGCAGGATGAGGCCCAGGCCTTTTATGCCGCCTGGGTGCTGACGCTGCGCGCACAGAATCAAGCGGGCGGCGTGCGTGAGTTCGGCGTTGTATCCGAATCCGAAGGCGATTTGTCCAAAACCTACGGGGATGCGGGAGCGGTACTGGATTCCGCTGGCTTCAAAGCGCGTTTTGATGCGCTGGCCAAGCGATGCGGCGCCCGGTTGGTGCGGGGGGCTTGTGCGCGATGAAAGTCAATGATCGCGGGTTCGAGGCCATCGTGCGCGAGACCAACCGCTTGGCGGGCCTGGATATCGTGGCGGGTGTGCTGCCCAAGGATGCGGACAAGACCTACCCCAATGGCATGACGGTGCTGGAGGTGGCTTTGCTGATGATTTATGGCACGGCCACCATTCCCGCCCGAGATTTTATGACTGGAACGGCCACCGCTTACGAGCATAAAACAGCGGATGTGATGCAGGATTACGCTGCTCGGGTCATGGATGGATCGCTGAGCCCGCATGCAGCTGCGGATGAGTTGGGGCGGTGGTTTCGAGGCCGTATCAATGCTCATATCGACAATGGGCCCTGGGAAGGCAATGCGGAGTCCACAATCCGGCGCAAAGGCCGCGATCAGCCGCTGGTCGAATCTAAGTTCCTCTACAACATCCTTGATCATGAGGTCCGAAAACGATGAGCTTTCGTAAACCACATCAGATCATCCCGCGTGCGGAAGGGGAGTATGTCCAGGGCAAATGGGTTGATGGCCTTGAGTTGGAGCCCGTGACCATCCTGGCATCTGTCCAGCCGGCCAGCGCCGGCGACTACGACCAGATGCGGGCCGAGCCGGGGGGGCGGCGCATTGAGCGCATGGTGCGGATCTACACCGACTCGGTACTTCAGGTGGCCGGCGAGGATGATACGAACGGCGCCATTTTGCTTTGGGAGGGCGGGCGGTATTTGGTGGTTGGCATCAGTCCATGGCGATCCACGGCCCTCGCCCATTACCGATACCTGGCCGCGCAGGAGGTCAGCAATGAGCAATGCCCATGAGTCGTTCTACACGTTGATCTCGACCGCCGCAGCGCCTCTCAAGGTCATTTACAGCGATCAGAACGGCAAGCGCCCGGCGCGGCCTTACATCACGCTGTCAGTGCAGGTTGGCCAGCCCGGCCCGAGCCATCACGGGCCAGTGAGTGACGAGGGCGTGCGGGTCGTCAGTTCCCACCGGCCGGTCTCTATACAGCTGCAGTGCTATGGCGCTGACAGCCTGGAGATCCTGGACCGCCTGCAGCTGGTCCTGCAGCGGGAGTCCATTCAAGGCCTGAGCGAGCAATTGAACATCTCGACGTTGCGGCCGGTGCGCCTGCAGCCTGTGCCAGCGTTGTTGGACGGGGTGAGCTACGAGTCGCGCGCCATCCTCGATCTGGAATCCATGTACACCGCCAGCATCACGGACGAGGTGGGCGTTATCGAGTCTGTTGAGATCACCATGGACACCACGCCTGGCGAGAGCCCGCCCAGGCCGTTAATGACGCTTTTGCCCTGATCAACCCTATTCATTGCCACAGCCACCGCCGCGGTGGCTTTTTTATTTTTGGAGCCACCCATGGCAAAACTTTCCCGGCTCGCCAACGTGACCATTGCGTTGCGTACCACGGCGATCAATGAACTTTCTTTTTCGGACATGCTTATCCTGGGCAGCCACGTCCTGTCCACCGCTCGCGCCATGACCATCACCGGCGCCGACGAGCTGCTAGGCATGGGCCTGCCCGATACTGATCCACTGTACTGGGCAGCGCGCGATGCCTTCGCCCAGATCCCGGCTGTCCGACAGGTCTTTATTGGCCGCCGCCAAGTGGACGAGGTGAAGATTACCGTCACGCGGGCAGCGGAAGGGGCGGACTACATCGCCCAGCTGCGCTGGCGGGACGACTCTGGCAACCAAGTCGAGGCCGAGGCTAAATACACGGCGCTGGCCGCCGACTCCACCACGGCTATCGGTACCGGCTTGGCTTCGGCGATCAACGCCACAGCAGCGCCATTCACAGCTGCAGCAGCCGCTGGGGTGGTCACCGTAACCAACGATGTGACCGGTAAGGCCATGTCTGTGCAACTGCGGGGCAACCTGAGCATGGAGGTCACGCCGAGCACTGAAACGGTGTCCCAGGCGCTCGCCGCCGTCGCCAATGGCCCATTCAACTGGTACGGCCTGGTCATCACCAGTCGGGCCAAGGCTGATGTGAAGGCAGCGGCGGCATGGGCCGAGACGAACGAGCGATTGTTCGGGACCGCGTCGGATGAACCCGGCATTATCGATCCAGGCACGACGAATGATCTGGCGTCCGAGCTCCAGGCAAACCAGTATTTCCGCACGTTCGGTTTTTACTGCGCCCGGGCCGCTACGCAATACCCCGAGGCGGCGATTATGTCGTCCATGTTCACCTACTACCCGGGCCAGGAAACCTGGGCGCTGAAAAAGCTCGCCGGCATTGCCTACGACGAACTGGGGGAAGGTCAGGCTATCACTGCGCATAGCAAAAATTTCTCGACGTTCGAGCTTTTCCGCAACTTCGCCGTGACCCAGGGTGGCAAGACAGCCGCCGGGGAGTGGATCGACGTCATCCGCCTGCGCGATGCGCTGGTGGACCAGATCAAGGTCTCGGTGGTGTCGGCAATGATCAACGCAGACGGAAAACTGGCGTTTGTGGACGACGGTATCCAGGTGATCGGTAATGCCATCCGCAGCCCGCTGGACTTGAATGTGCGCCGGGGCGGGATCGCGCCCGAGGAATTGGACGAGGACGATCGCATCGTACCCAGTTACACGCTGCGTCTGCCGCGTTCGAGCCAAGTCCCATTCAATGACAAGGCCAACCGAGTGTTGCGCGACGTCTATTTCACGGCCCGCCTGGCCGGCGCCATCCATGTCACCGAAATCAAGGGCAGCTTGAGCTACGCCCTGTAATGCAATCGGCCCGGCCTTGCGCCGGGCTTCTTCTTTCTGGAGCCTCGAATGGCAACTGAAGTGACAACCTACGACCCTAAACGGGTCAAGATAGTGGTGGGCGCGCACACCATCACCGGGGTGGCTGATGGCACGTTCATCACCATTGAACCCGCAGGGGATGGCGTGACGAGCACGGCCGGCGCCTACGGAGATGTGGTGCGAACCTTGAACCATGACCCCCGCCACACCATTGCAATCACCCTTCAACAAACCAGTCGCTCCAACGCTGTGCTGTCGTCACTGCGTGATGTAGACCACCTGTCTGGTGGTAACGGGGCATTCCCGATTCTGGTGACCGACCTGCGCGGCGGCACGCTGTTTGCGGGCACCGCTTGGGTGGTCAAGAAGGCGTCGGCAACCTTCGCCAGCGCAGCTGAAAACAAAGAATGGCCGCTTGAAGCGGTCGGTGCATTCTCACATGGAGGTAACGGCTGATGGCCCGCCCAATCGAAGTCACGATCAACGAAACCACGTTTTTCATCACGCCTATGGACGCGTTCCAGGCTCTGGAAGTGTTTGGCGACCTGCAAAAGGACCTGCTGCCTGCAATCGGGGAGCTGGTTGCGGTGGGGTTTGGCGGGGAGGGGGAGGGCGAGGCCGGCGACAACCGCGAGCAGGCCATGGCCAGCGCAATCGAGAAACTGTCCATGAAACTGGATGGCAAGCAGCTCAAAGCCTGGACGGACCGACTGATTACCCAGGACTCTGTGGCTGTGTCGATCAACGGCAAGGACATGGCGTTGGACGCCGCCGCGCGCACGATGGCATTCCGCGAATTCACCGACATCCTGGAGCTGCTGTTCCACGTCATCAAAGTGAATTTCGCAGGCCCTTTGGGGCGTTGGCTCAGCCGTACTGGTCTGGACCTGAGCCGAATCCAACCAGGCCAGTTGGGCGCTATCGCCCGGAAATCGAGCGGGAATTCCTGATCTGGCGGCCTGTGATGGCCGGGCGGGCCACCGTCGGCGAGATCCGCCGGCGGG
>JAEXOO010000047.1 GCA_023439305.1 Pseudomonadota bacterium | reverse complement strand
CGAAGTTTGTTCAATACGGTATTGTTTCTAATACTCATTGCCCTGATTTTTACATCTTGACAATCTTTTTTGAGCAGATTGCTCGTCATTTTTAGGGAATGCAGGAAATGCAAACAGAAACCGGTATTGTTAAATGGTTCAATAACGAAAAGGGCTACGGCTTTATCTCCCCCGACAACGGTGGCAAAGACCTTTTCGTGCACCATTCGGACATCCTGGGCACGGGCTTCAAATCTCTGGAAGAAAACCAGCGCGTTTCGTACGTGTCTGCTGAAGGCCAGAAAGGTCCACAAGCCAAGAGCATCCAGAAGCTGTAATACTTACAGTATCTGATCTCTGAAAAAAGCCCGCTTGCGCGGGCTTTTTTTCGTCTTCTCATTGCTTGCCTACAGGTAAATGTCAGAAAATTGCGACATCCCAAGCCGCCGCCTTGGATCGATTACTTATTTACTTATAGTCGCCTGAACGCTGGCCGCGTATCTCGGCCAGGCCCGAGAGCACCCGCAGCACCGCCCCTTCGTGCATCTGCACCCAATGCAGACCGGCATCCGACATTCTGTGATGCCTGGCGGGCTGATCCACCAGTTCTACCGCCTGCTGCAAAGCGGCCGACGGCGTCCCGGCGCGCAGGGCCGCGCCGGCATGCAAGGCATCCTGGACCGCTTGTTCGAAATTACGCGTATGCGGCCCTACGATGACCGGAACGCCGATGGCGCTGGCTTCGATGAAGTTCTGACCGCCCAGAGGCTGGAAACTGCCCGCCACAATCGCCACGCGGGCCAGGGCGTAATACCAGTACATCTCTCCCAGGGTATCGCCCAGCAACACATCCACATCCCGACACGCCTGCAGCGCCGAAGAACTGGCATCTCCTTGCTGCAGCAAAGCGCTGCGTCGCACATGTCGCAGGCCCAGCTTGTCCAGATAGGCCGCGGCATCCTCGAAACGCTGGGGATGACGCGGCACCAACACAAACAGAATAGGTGCGTGCAGCTCGCTGCCGTGCTCGCGTTCCCGGCGCAAATAATGGGCAATGGCGTCGGAGAAATCCATGTCCTCGGTTTCGCGCGTGCTGGCGATAACCACGATACGTCGATTCAGGTCGCTGGCGAAACGACGGCCCCGCGCAATTTTGTCTTGCGGCAGGTCCATGTCGAACTTCAGATTGCCCGACACGCGCACGCCATGCGCGCCCGCCTGCTCTAGCCGCTGCGCGTCGGCCAAGCTTTGCGCATAGACCAGCCTGAAGGAGCGATAGGCCTCCCGCATCACCGAGCCTGCACGAAGGCTGCCCACCAAAGCCGATTCGGAAAAGCGGGCGCTGGCCAGCATCATCGGCACCCCTTGGCGACGAGCCGCCGCCAGTAGATTGGGCCAGACTTCACGCTCGATCAGGACGCCGGCGCTGGGCCGGTAATAGGCCAGAAAGCGACGCACAGAACCAGGAAAGTCGTAGGGCAGCCATTGCTGAACCAGACGCCCCTGCTCGATCTCGGCGGCGAAGGCGTCTGCGCCTTCTTTGCGCCCGGTCACGGTCATGTGGGTCAGCAACACCGTTTCGCCCTGATCCAGCAAGGCGCGAATCAAAGGCTGGGCGGCGCGGGTCTCGCCCAGGCTGACCGCATGCACCCACACAGGCGCCTGCACAGGAACGGCCTGTCCTTTGTAATAACCGAAGCGCGGACCGGACAATACCTGCCAGTCGCCGCCTGCGCGCCGCGCGCGCAGCCCCATCCAGGCCATCAAGGCCGGGGCCAGCACTCGTATGGAAGCAGTATAGAAAAAACGATTCACCAGCCTAGCCTCTGCCCAGGGTCAGCACACATTGTACGCACAAAGCCAGGCCGCCAAACGGCAGGCCTCTAAAGAGCAGGCAGGGCCAGGACCGACGTTTGCCCCCTGTCCTGGCTGTCGAGGGCCTGGTCGATGGCGCACAGCACCGTCTGAGCCGACGGCGCATGTCCGCGCTCCCCCAGACTGGCGGTATAGCCGGCCCCTTCCAAGGGCGTGCGCACCGGCGTCGATGCTTTGTAAATACCGATAGTCGGGCGTCCCAATCCGGCCGACAGATGCGTCAAGCCGCTATCCAGTCCCACCATGATGCGGGCGCCGGCCAGCTCAAGAGCGATAGGAGTCAAGCCCATGCGGGGCAATACACAGGCCTGCTCGCGTCCCGCGATCAGCGCCTGGGCGCGCTCTGTTTCTGCAGGGCTGCCAGCCAGCAGACGCAGGGCCAGACCATCGCCTTGCAGACGGTCAAAGACCTGTTGCCAATGAGCAGGCGCCCAGAGCTTATCGTCGCGGCTGGCGGAGGGCATGATGACGGCATACGGCGGCTGGCCGGCCGGCGCTCGGGCGACCAGGCCTTGCAAGCCAAAATCGGGCGGGCCATCAAACTGATAAGCGAATGCTGCTGCGGCCAGGCTGCGCTGGCGAAATACGGCAGGCTGCCAGAAGCCGACGCGATGACGTACGTCGTAGAACAAGGACGCCAGGGGTTCGCGCGCCGACTTCCAGTCCAGCCCGTGCCGCCGGCCATGGGCCTGGCGCACCAGCCAGATGGATTTCATGAGCGCCTGCATGTCCAGAACCACGTCGTAGCGGCGCCCGTCCAGGTTGTCGCGCAGGGCCGCGCGCTCCCGGCGAGTCTGCGCCGACCACCACTGCTTGCGCCAGCGGCGATGCGCAACAGGAATAGCTTCGTGCACAGCCGGATGCCAACGGGGAATCTCGGCAAAGCCTTCTTCGACCAGCCAGTCGATCTGTGCACCGGGCACATGGCGTGCGATGTCCGAGATCGCCGGCAGCATATGCACCAGATCTCCCAGGGAGGACGTACGCACTATGAGTATCTTGCAAGTCATGGCGGGATTATAGTGGGGACAGGTGCAGATCAAGCACACGCCAGCAAAAAATTGCACTCTGGCGCAAAAGGAGATCCGGCTACGTAAGGCATAATAGAAAGAACTCTCCTGGACCGGAAACATGATTGATTTCAAACAGATCGAAGCCTTTGTATGGGTCGCTGAACTGGGCGGCTTTCGGGCTGCGGCGGAAAAGCTGAACACGACGCAGCCTTCCATCTCGCAGCGCATCGCCGGTCTGGAAGCCGCCCTGGAAGTGCGGGTGTTCGATCGCGGGGCGCGCGGCATCAAGCTCACGGACAAAGGCCAGGAGCTGCTCTCCCACGCCCAGCGCATGCTGGATCTGCGCACCGACATGCTGCGCGCCGCCAAAGCTCAAAATGCCATCCGCGGCCTGCTGCGCCTGGGTGTGGCCGAAACCATCGTACAAACCTGGCTGCACAACCTGATCGATCACCTGCACCAGGAATACCCAGCCCTGGACATCGAAATCCATGTAGACACCACCAGCGTGCTACGCCAGCAATTGGCAGCCTTCCAGATCGACATGGCCATGATCGTGGGCGTGGGACAAGATCCGAAAGAACATTGTTTGCGACTGTGCGAATACCAATTGGGATGGGTCGCCAGCCCCGCCCTGAAGCTGCATGGCCGAAAAATCAGCGTTTCTGACCTAGGGGTTTACCCTGTGATTACCTATCCGTCGGGCAGCGTTCCCTATCAGTCCACACGCGAAGCATTGCTGCGCGCGGGGGTCAAATCGCCGCGTCTTTTCGGCAGTGCATCGCTCAGCACCATCGTGCAGATGACGCGCCGCGCGATGGGCCCCAGCGTGCTCGCGCCAGCGGTCATAAAAGAAGAGCTGGCCGAGGGGAAACTGCGTCTTTTGAAGGTGGATCAGCCCTTGCCCGCGATCGAGTTTTTCGCCTGTTGGATGGATTCTCCGGACAGCCATATCGCCCGCGCGGTGGCCGATCAAGCGCAGCGCATCGCGCAACTATATGCACAGACTGATAAGTAAAATTTATAACCTTATATTTGAACTTACGATTGGACAGGCATTGCCCCATCGGTTGCAATTCGTTTCTGTGATCAACCCCCTGCGTGCGAGTGGTCATCGTGAACCTGGAACCCCTGCCAATACTGGCGCCCGAGGCCGAACAGTGCCGCGAGCGCATCCGCAACGAACTCCATACTGGTCCCACTGCCGGACTGGCGGCAGGCCATGTCCAGGCCAATCTGATGATGCTTCCCAAGGACTGGGCCGACGAGTTCCTGCTGTTCTGCCAGCGCAACCCTAAACCCTGCCCCCTGCTGGCCGTAACTGAGCCTGGTCAGTATCAGGTGCCGTCCCTGGGTCGTTCCATCGATTTACGCACTGACTTCCCCCGCTATCGGGTCTGGCGCGACGGACAACTCAGCGCTGAACCTGTCGATATTCGCGATCTCTGGCGCGACGATCTGGTCTCTTTCCTGATCGGTTGCTCGTTTTCCTTCGAAGAGGCCTTGGTGGCGGACGGAATCGACGTGCGCCATATCAGCGCAGGCGTGAACGTACCCATGTACCGCAGCTCGATCCAGACGCACGCGACCCGGCGTCTGGCAGGTCCTCTGGTGGTTTCCATGCGTCCCATGCGCGCCGCCGATGCCATTCGGGCTGTTCAGATTACCTCTCGTTTTCCTTCGGTGCACGGCGCCCCGATTCATATCGGCGACCCTGCCCTGATCGGCATATCCAACATCAACCAGCCTGACTACGGCGACGCCGTCCAGATCAGGCCGGACGAGCTGCCCGTGTTCTGGGCCTGCGGCGTCACCCCGCAAGCCGTCGCGGCCCAGGCCCGACCGGAGTTCTGCATCACGCACGCCCCCGGGCACATGCTGATCACCGATCTCCTGAACACACGCCTGGCAGCGCTTTGATCTTAGTTTGACCGGCTGATCCCGGTTCCCTTCGTGGTTTTAAATTGCTGTTCTTCCCGTGTCCTACCGACACATTCCAAGCATTGCAGCTAGACAGCTATTCGGAGCACATTATGAAAAAAATCGTGTTGACCTCCCTGGCTCTGGGCACACTGGCCCTGGGCTCTGCCGCCCTGGCACAAACCAGCGCCCAAGACCTGCCCAAGACCCAGTTGAAGGTGGTCGGCGGCCTGAGCAACCTGACGGCTTACCAGAATACGGAACAGCCTTTCTGGACCAAGACCATTCCTGAGCTGTCCGGCGGCCAAGTCACGGCCGACATCAAGGGTTTCAACGACATGGGCCTGAAAGGTCCTGAAATCATGCGCCTGATCGGTCAGGGCGTGATCCCCTTCGGCACCGCCACCCTGGCTTACTTCGCCAGCGACAACTCGATCAACGAGGCCATCGACCTGGCCGGCCTGGCGCCGGACATCGCCGTGGCCAAGAAGCTGACCGATGCCTTCACGCCCGCTTACGAGCAGTTCTACGAAAAGAACAACGTGAAAGTGCTGGGTTTCTCGACCTATCCCGCCCAGGTGCTGTTCTGCAACGGCAACTTCAACGGCCTGGCCGATCTGAAGGGCAAGAAAGTGCGCACCAGCAGCCGCACTCAGGCTGAATTCGTCCAGGCCCTGGGCGGCAACAGCGTGACCATTCCGTTCGGCGAAGTGGTTCCTGCTTTGCAGAACGGCGTGGTGGACTGCGCCATCACCGGCTCCATGTCCGGCTACTCGGCCAAATGGTACGAAGTCAGCTCGAAGCTGTACAAGATGCCCATCAACTGGAACCAGCAGATCCATGCCGCCAACCTGAGCGCCTGGAAAAAACTGGATCCCAAGGTGCAGGAATTCCTGGCCAGCAACATCAAGGTCATGACCAACCAGATCTGGGATGCCGCTGCCAAGGAAACCCAGGAAGGCTACGACTGCAACACCGGCGCCGCCGCTTGCACGCAGCCTCTGAAAGGCAAGATGACCCTGGTCGAGCCGACCGACGCTGATCGCGAACTGCTCAAGAAGGTCATGAGCGAGACCGTGGTGCCCAAGTGGGCCGAGCGCAGCTCTGCCGACACCGTGGCCGCGTTCAACGCCAGCCTGAGCCCCATCCTGGGCTTTGAAGCCAAGAAGTAAATCTGTACCGTGACTGCCGGCCGCCGCCATCCGCGCGGCAGCCGGCGGCCTGCATCCCAGGCCCCTCCCTCTAGACCCTGTACGGGGTAGACACCATGGAAAATACCGAAAAATTCGCACTGCTGAACCGCATGCTGTCCGGTGCCACGACCCTATCGCGCATCGCCATCTGGTTCGCAGGCAGCCTGACGCTGATCAGCGCCCTCTACATCACCGCAGACGTACTCATGCGCAAATTCACCGGCCGCTCTCTGGGCGGATCGGATGAACTGTCCGGCTACGCCTTTGCCATCAGCATCTCCTGGGCGCTGTCCTTCGCCACCCTGCAACGCGCCAACATCCGCATCGACGCCATCTACCAGCACCTGCCCGTGCGCCTGGCCGCGCTGCTGGACTGGATCGCCCTGGTGGCCCTGTCTGCTTTCATTGTCTACCTGACCATGTACGCCTCTGATGTCGCCGGCGTGTCCTGGGCCAACCAGTCCACCGCCAATACCGCCATGGGCACGCCTTTGTGGATTCCCCAGTTCCTGTGGGTGGCCGGCCTGATCTGGCTGTGCGTCGTGCTGGCTCTGATGCTGCTGCGCTCCAGCCTGGCGCTGATCACCGGCGATGTGGCCGCGATCCAGTCCCTGTGCGGCATCCGCAGCACCCAGGAAGAAGCCCTTGAAGAAGCCGAGGCCGGCCAACGCATGGTCCACGGAGACACCAAATGATTACCACTGCACTGACTCTGCTGCTCGTCCTGATCGGACTGAGCATCCCCGTGGGCGCTGCCCTGGGCGTACTGGGCCTGATTCTGGACCCGCTGTATTCCATGTTGCCCTTGACCGGCGCGCTGGGCGAGATTTCCTGGGGCACCAGCAATGAATTCCTGCTGGTCGCCATTCCGCTGTTCATCATGCTGGGCGAAATCCTGCTGCGCTCGGGCATGGCCGAGCGCATGTACAACGCCATGAGCCTGTGGCTGTCCTGGTTGCCCGGCGGCCTGATGCACGCCAACATCGGCGCCAGCGCCCTGTTCGCCGCCACCTCCGGCTCCAGCGTGGCCACCGCCGCCACCGTGGGCACCGTAGCCTTGCCGCAGGTCAAGAAACAAGGCTATAACGAGCCTCTGTTCCTGGGCAGCCTGGCCGCCGGCGGCACCCTGGGCATTCTGATCCCGCCTTCGATCAATCTGGTCATCTACGGCGTCATCACCAACACCTCCGTGCCCAAGCTGTATCTGGCCGGCATCATTCCCGGCCTGGGGATGGCCTTGCTTTTCATGGTGTCCATCGCCCTGGCCTGCATGATCAAGCCCTCTTGGGGCGGCGCCAAGATCAAAGCCTCCTGGGGTCAACGCTTCGCCAGCCTGGTCCACCTGGTCCCTCCCATGGGCATCTTCCTGCTGGTGGTGGGGTCCATCTACGCCGGCATCGCCACTCCCACGGAAGCGGCTGCGCTGGGCGTGGTGGGCGCGCTGATCCTGGCCGCCTTCGCGGGCCGCATCAGCTGGGCCATGATCAAGGAAGTGCTGGAAGGCACCATGAAAGCCACCGCCATGATCATGCTGATCGTGATCGGCTCGGCCTTCCTGAACTTCGTCATGGCCGCCACCGGCCTCACCAATGCCCTGACCGAATCCATCACAGGCCTGGGCGTCTCGCCCATGACCATGCTGCTGATCATCGTGGTGTTCTATCTGGTGCTGGGCTGCTTCATGGAAACGCTGTCCATGATGATCACCACCATCCCGATTGTGGCGCCCATCATGATCGCCCTGGGCTTTGACCCGGTGTGGCTGGGCATTGCCATCATCATCCTGGTGGAAGTGGCCCTGATCACACCGCCCGTGGGCCTGAACCTGTTTGTGGTGCAGAGCCTGCGCAAGAGCGGCAGCATGAACGACGTCATGATCGGCAGCCTGCCCTTCGTGATCATGCTGCTGGCCATGGTGGCCCTGCTGGCCATCTTCCCGGATCTGGCCCTGTGGCTGCCCCGCCTGTTCGGCTGATCCTGTCTTGACCCTTGAATAAACGAGTATTGCTATGCGTCTGACCTTTGAGCTGGCCCAGGCCACCCACACTGAAATCATCGAAGCCGACTTGCAGCATTGCATCGTGGCCGGCTGGGCCGGTCGCGACCTGGCCGCCATCGAGCACCACATCGAAGAACTGGCCGAGCTGGGCGTGCCCCGCCCCAGCTCCGTGCCCCTGTACTACCGCATCGCCGCCAACCAGATGGTGCAAGACGACACCATCCAGGTGGTGGGCGCCGGTTCGTCGGGCGAAACCGAAGTCTTCGTGTTCAGCCATCAGGACCGCCTGATCGTCAGCCTGGCCTCGGACCATACCGACCGCGTGCTGGAAGCGCACAGCGTGGCCCTGTCCAAGCAGATCTGCGCCAAGCCCGTTGCTCGTGAAGCCTGGCTGTTCAGCGATGTGGCGGACTACTGGGACGAACTGGTAGTGCGCGCCTACATCCAGGAAGATGGCAAGGAAGTGCTGTATCAGGAAGGCACGCTGGCCAGCCTGAAGAACCCGCTGGAACTGATCGAAGGCTGCTTCCAGTCCGCGACCATGCCCGCCGGCTACGGCATGACCTGCGGCACAGTGGCGGCCATCGGCGGTATCCGCCCCGCGACCAGCTTCACCATGGAACTGTTCGACCCCCGCCGCCAGCGCAGCATCCGCCACACCTACGTGACGGAAATCCTGCCCGAAGTGGCCTAAACTGCCACTGAGTTCAGCCTTTCTTTTTTGAGAGTCATTATGCTAGCGACGATTACCGAACTGCAACGCGCCCTGGACCGGGGTGAAACCACCTCGGTCGCCCTGACCCGACTCGCCCTGGACCGCATCCAGGACGAAAACGGCGAGGGCGCAGCCACTTTCATCGAGGTCTTTGCCGAGCAAGCCCTGCAGGCTGCCCAGGCATCGGACATCCTGCGCGCCGCCGGCTTGCGCCGCTCGCTGGTCGAAGGCCTGCCCATGTCGGTCAAGAACCTGTTCGACATCGCCGGCTACATCACTCTGGGAGGTTCGGCCGTCCTGAAGGACGCCGAGCCGGCTGAACACAATGCCGCCATCGTGGACCGCCTGCTCAAGGCCGGCGCCATTCTGGTCGGCTCGACCAATATGACCGAATTCGCGTTCTCGGGACTGGGTATCAACCCCCATCACGGAACGCCCCGTTCGCCCTGGGATCGCGACAACGCGCGCATCCCCGGCGGCTCGTCCTCGGGCGCCGGCGTCGCCGTGGCCGAAGGCATGTCGGTGTTTTCCATCGGCACCGACACCGGCGGCTCGATCCGTATTCCTTCGGCCTTCAATGGCCTGACCGGCTTCAAGCCCACTGCCGAGCGCGTGCCCGGCGAGGGCACCATGCCCCTGTCGCGCAGCCTGGACTCCAACGGCCCTCTGGCGGCCTCAGTGGAATGCTGCGCCATCGTCGACGCCATCCTGACCGATCAGCCCTACGTGCCTGTTGTGGCCCCCGCTCTGAACACCCTGCGCCTGGCCGTACCTACGTCCTTTGTGTTCGACGGCATCGACGACACCGTGCGCGCGGCCTTTGATCGCGCCATCGCCCTGTTGCGCGAACAAGGCGCGCAGGTCGAAGAGATCGACATTCCCGAATTCGACCAACTGCCCCACATCAACCGCAAGGGCGGCTTTGTCTGCGCCGAAGCATGGTCCGTGCATCGCGATCTGATCGAAGCCAAAGGCGAGCAATACGACCCCCGCGTGGCCTCGCGCATCATGCGCGGCCAGGGCATAGACTGCGCCGACTACATCGAACTGCTGGACACGCGCCAGGCCTGGATCGCCGCAGTTGAAAGCCGCCTGGAGCGCTATGACGCCGTGCTGCTGCCCACCGTGCCTGTAGTTGCTCCCCGCATCCAGGATCTGGTCGAATCCGAAGACCTGTATTTCGCCAACAACGGCCTGATCCTGCGCAATCCCACCCTGATCAACTTCCTGGACGGCTGCGCCCTGTCGCTGCCCTGCCATGCCCAGGGCGAAGCGCCCGTGGGCCTGATGGTGGCCGCGCCCGCCTACCACGACGAGCATCTGCTGGGGGTAGGCGCAGCTATCGAAAGGGTATTGCCGCAGCGCGGCCGCTGATCTCGTAAGATCGTTTCAACCCCAGGACGGCCCCCCGGCCGTCCTTGTGCTTTGCGCCAGGAGTCCGTCATGAGCACGCCCGAACCCACTTCCCGCCGCAACCGGACGGCACTGTCGCCCAGCGCCTTTCCGCTGGCCGGCGTGCTGATCCTGGTGCTGTCATCCTGGGCCCTGTCCGGGCTGGACGCCAGCGGCAAATGGGTTATGGGCTTTGGCGTGCCCCTGCTGGTGATGTGCTGGTTCCGCTATGTGGTGCACTTGGGGCTGGTGCTGGCCCTGGTCCTGCCCGTCAAGGGACGGCGCGTGCTGCGCAGCACGCGTCCCAAGGCGCAGATCCTGCGCGGCACCGTCATGATGCTGGCCACGTTTTCTTTTTTCTCGGCCCTGCGCTACCTGCCCCAGGCCGAGGCCACCGCCATCAACTTCCTGGCCCCGCTGCTGGTGCTGTCCGTCGCG
This sequence comes from Pseudomonadota bacterium, assembly GCA_023439305.1. Lineage (GTDB taxonomy): Bacteria > Pseudomonadota > Gammaproteobacteria > Burkholderiales > Burkholderiaceae_B > Alcaligenes. Next base: position 90,947 of record JAEXOO010000047.1, on the reverse strand, counting down.
CCATGGCTGCTCAAGGAGCCGCCGCGCATGAGCCGCTGGATCGCGGCAGGCGTCGGTTTCCTGGGTGTGCTGATCATCATCCGGCCCACGGGCGGCCTGCACCCCATGGGCGTGATGTTCGGCTTGATTACGGCGTGTATGTTCGCCACCCAGTTCATCGCCACGCGTCGCGTGGCCGTGGACGATGCCATGACCACCCTGATCTGGAGCGGCGCGGTCGGCAGTATCTGCCTGACCATCGCCCTGCCTTTCATCCTGCCGAGCGCCCTGCCTGCGCTTAAGGAACTGACGCTCTTCCAGTGGCTGATTTTGATTTCTACCGGTTTCTGGGGCTGCCTGGGCCATTTGCTACAGATACAAGCCTACCAGCGCGCCTCAGCGTCGCTGCTGGCGCCTTTTGTGTACCTGCAGATCGTGGCGGCGGCCGCGCTGGGCTGGATGATCTGGGGCCAGTTCCCCGATATGTTCACCTGGATCGGCATTGCCGTGGTCTGTGCCAGCGGCATCGTGATCGGCGCTCTGGAATGGCGGCGCCAGGCTAGACCCGGCGCCTGAACACGCTTAATCGGCCCGAGCCTGCCAGCCCTGGACAAAAGCACTGACGGGCTGGCGCTTGCCGCCGGCCTTTTGAACTTCCAGCAGGCGCAGCACGCCCTGGCCGCACGCGATGTCGATGCCCTGCGCGCTTGAATTGAGCACCTGACCAGGCTGCACCTGATGCTCCTGCGACAAGGCCTGTGCCCGCCATACCTTGATGGGCTGCTCCAGACCGGGCAAGGTCAATGTTGATCCGGGCACCGGATCAAAGGCGCGGATGCGGCGCTCCAGCACCTGAGCCGACAAGGTCAGATCCAGGGCGGACTCCGCCTTGGACAGCTTGGCAGCGTAGGTCACACCCTGTTCGGGCTGGGGCGTAGCCGCCAAGTTGCCGTCTCTCAATTGCCGTAAGGATTCCAATAAAGCCTGGGCTCCCAGCTCGGCCAATTCGTCGTGCAGAGTGGCGGCGCTGTGATCCGCCCGGATGGGCAGTTCGCGACGCACCAGCATATCGCCGGTATCCAGCCCTTCGTCCATCTGCATGATGGTGATGCCCGTGGCCGCATCGCCGGCCTCGATGGCGCGCTGGATGGGCGCCGCTCCGCGCCAGCGCGGCAGCAGACTGGCATGGATATTGAAGCAGCCGTAGCGAGGCAACTGCAAAGTCCAGGCAGGAAGGATCAAACCATAGGCGGCCACGACCATCAGGTCCGGCTGCACATCCAGCAGAGCCTGGCGCGCCTGCGCCGCGTCGTCGGGGTACTTGCCGTCCAGGCGCAGGCTGAGCGGCTGCAGAACCGGAATACCCGCCTGCACAGCAGCTTGCTTGACCGGACTGGGTGTGAGCTTCAGACCACGCCCCGAGGGGCGGTCGGGCTGGGTCAGGACTAGCGGGATATCAAAGCCCTGCGCCAGCAGGGCGTCCAGCGCGATGCGAGCAAATTCGGGGGTTCCGGCAAAGACGATACGCATGGGATCAGCTGCCTGCCTTCAGAGCTTCGCGCTGCTGCTTGCGCAGGCGGCTGCGAATGCGTTCGCGCTTGAGCACGGACAGGTATTCCACAAAGACTTTGCCGTCCAGATGATCGAGCTCGTGCTGTACGCAGACCGCCAGCAGGCCATCGGCTTCTTTCTCGTATTCCTCGCCCTTTTCGTTCAGGGCCTTGAAACGGATACGCGCCGAGCGTTCGACCTTGTCGTAGATGCCGGGCACCGACAGGCAGCCTTCTTCGTAGACTTGCAGCTCGTCGCTTTTCCAGGTGATGACTGGATTGATCAGCACCAGCAATTCGTTGCCTTCTTCGGACACATCGATGACCACGATGCGCTCGTGCACGTCCACCTGCGTGGCGGCCAGGCCTACGCCGGGCGCATCGTACATGGTCTGCGCCATGTCCTTGACCAGCGTGCGCACGCGTTCGTCCACTTCCTGCACCGGTTTTGCCACCGTATGCAGACGCGGGTCAGGGAATTGAAGGATGGGAAGCAAAGCCATGGTGCAAGTCCGAAGAAAACCGATAAGTCTATATAATAAAACACGATTCAGGTCAGGAAAGACCTGTCGCGCCGCAACGTCCAGCTGGACACGCAGGTCCTGCCGGCAATCGGCAAGGCTGCTTTTTCGTGCCACACTGCCGCATGCCCCATCATTTTACATCGGAAGAACGCCAGGCCTGGCTGCGTCTGTCACTGGAACCCGACCTGGGACCGGCCCAGGCGCGTCAATTGCTGGCCGCCTTGGGCCTGCCGCACCATATTTACCACAGCTCCGCCTCCACGCTGGCGCACCATGTGCCGCCGGCCCTGGCCGCCCAAATGAGCCAGGATCCATCCGACGAACTGCTCGCCGCGATCGCCCAGACGCAAGCCTGGCTGGCCGAACCGCGGCATCATCTGCTGACCCTGGCCGACCCCAGCTACCCGGCAAGCCTGCTGGATCTGCACGACCCTCCCCTGGTGCTCTATGCCAACGGCGACCAGGCTTTGCTGCGCACGCCCGGACTGGCTATGGTGGGTGCACGCAGCGCCACTCTGTCCGGCCAGGAAACAGCACGTGATTTTGCCGGCGCGCTGGCCGCACAAGGGTGGTGCATCATCAGCGGACTGGCCGCCGGCATAGACCAGGCGGCCCACCAGGGCGCGTTGCGCGCCGGCCCCCAAGGCGGCGGCACCATCGCTGTCATGGGAACAGGCATGGACCTGGTCTATCCTGCTGCGCACCGGGATCTGGCCCACCAGATTGCCGAACACGGCCTGTTGCTCAGCGAGCTGCCGCTGGGCACCCGTGCCCTGCCCCATCACTTTCCGCGCCGCAACCGCCTGGTTGCCGCGCTGTCCAAAGGCGTGCTGGTCGTGGAGGCGGCCCGTCAGAGCGGATCGCTCATCACCGCCCGGCTGGGCGGCGAGCTGGGGCGCGAGGTCTTCGCCATTCCGGGATCCATCCATTCGCCGCTGTCTCGCGGCTGCCATGCGCTGATCCGGCAGGGCGCCAAGCTGGTGGAAAGCGCCCAGGATATTCTGGACGAACTGGGGGCAGCCCGCCCCGAACCGGCGGCCTCGCCTGCTCTGGGCTCAACCGCCTCTTTATTCGCCTATCCCGACAACGTGCCCGACGAGTTGCGCCCCATTCTAGAGCGCATCGATTTTGCGCCGCTGTCGCCTGACCAGTTGCTGCGCCGCACCGGTCTGCTGGCAACCGAATTGCCCGCCATCCTGGCCGAGCTGGAGCTGGCCGGCTGCATCGAAGCCCTGCCCGACGGCCGCTACCAACGCTTGAAACCTTAATCACTGCGGCGCGAACGGTTATCATGATGTCATCATGAGCGGCCGCAGGGCCGCGCGCCCTTTCCGGAAATCACCATGTCATACCCATCGCGCGTCAAGATCGTCGAGGTCGGTCCCCGAGACGGCCTGCAGAACGAAAAAGAATTCATCCCCACCGCCATCAAGATCGAACTGGTTGACCGGCTGACGCAGGCGGGCTTTGCCAATGTGGAAGCCGCCTCCTTCGTGTCGCCCAAGTGGGTGCCGCAGATGGCCGACGGCGCACAGGTCATGGAGTCCATCGCCCGCGGATCAGGAACGATCTATTCCGTGCTGACCCCCAATATGCGCGGCTTTGAAGGCGCGCTGGCCGCCAAGGCCGACGAGGTCGTGATCTTTGCCGCCGCCAGCGAATCGTTTTCGCAGCGCAACATCAACTGCAGCGTGGACGAGTCGCTGGAACGCTTCGCCCCGGTCGCCCAGGCGGCCAAGCAGGCCGGCCTGCGCCTGCGCGGCTCCATCAGCTGTGCGCTGGGCTGTCCCTATGAAGGCGAAGTGCCTCCCGCCAAGGTGCTGCGCGTCGCGCGCAGCCTGATCGCCTTGGGCTGCGACGAAATCGATGTGGCCGACACCATAGGTGTGGGCAATGCGCGTCAGGTCTACGAGCTGATGCGCCAGGTCACTGAACAAGTCGACCCCAGCCGCGTATCGGGTCATTTCCATGACACCTACGGCCAGGCCATCGCCAACATCGTGGCTTCTCTGCAGGCCGGCATCCATATCTTCCACAGCTCCGTTTCGGGGCTGGGCGGCTGCCCCTACGCCAAAGGCGCTACGGGTAATGTGGCCACCGAGGACGTGCTGTACCTGATGCAGGGGCTGGGCATAGAAACCGGCGTGGACCTGGACGCGGTGGTGGATACCGGCCAATGGATCTCGGGCCATCTGGGCCGCAAATCGGCCAGCCACGCCGGCAATGCCCTGGCTGCGCGCAAAGGAGCGGTGTCGTGCTGATGACTCAACCTGCCTCGCAAGAGGACATCGACGCCCTGCTCAAGGATATTTCCCCCCTGCCCATCCAGGGCCGGTCCTGGCCCCGCTGGGTCGCGGCCACGGCCTGGGTCGTGCTGGCCCTGATCGGCGTGCGCATGGCCCTGGTGGCCGGTTCGCCGCAGGGCGCCAATATCAGCCCGCTGCTGGCCGGCAGCCTGGTGTTGCTCTTTACCGGCCTGATCGTGATCGCCTGGTACATGTGGCACGGCGTGACGACTATCGACCAGGACGGCATACGCCAGAGCTGGATCATGAAGCGACAGGTGCAATGGCACGACATCCATTTCGCCAAGTTCGTACCGCTGTTCAATTCCAAGCGCCTGATTTGCTTTACCCGTCGCGGCCGCCCCATCATTTTCCAGGCGGCCACGCCGGAGCTGCAGGTGGCCTTCGCCAAGATCTCGCTGGTCTTGCGGCGCAAGACCTGAGCACCACCCGCAGGACAAAAAACAGCTCCCCGAAGGGAGCCGTTTTTCATGCGAGCGCCGAACCGGCTGCGCCGAGATCAGCGGATTGGCAGCCCGTAGATCAGGCCACCGTTGGTCCACAGGGCATTCAAGCCGCGCTCGATCTTGAGCGGGCTGTCCTTGCCCACCGTGCGCTCGAACGACTCGCCGTAATTGCCCACTTGCTTGATGATGTTGTAGGCCCACTGTTCATCCAGGCCCAGGTTCTTGCCCGCGCCGGGCGTAACACCCAACAGGCGCTGCACGTTGGGATTGGTGCTCTTGAGCTGTTCATCCACATTGGCCGAGGTCACGCCCAGCTCTTCGGCGTTAAAAGTGGCCTGCAGCGACCATTTGACGATGTTCAGCCAGGCGTCGTCGCCCTGGCGCACGAAGGGCCCCAGAGGCTCTTTGGAGATGATCTCCGGCAGCACCTGGTAGTCGTCGGGGTTCTGCATCTTGGAGATGCGGATGGAAGCCAGGCCCGAGGCGTCCGTGGAGAACACGTCGCAACGGCCGGCTACAAAGGCATTGACCACTTCGTTGAACTGCTCGATGACCACCGGCTTGTATTCAACCTTGTTGGCGCGCGCCCAGTCGGCCATGGTGTTTTCGTTAGAGGTTCCGGTCTGCATGCAAACCGTGGCGCCGTTCAGCTCCTTGGCACTGGAGACGCCCAGCTTCTTGGACACCAGAAAACCCTGGCCGTCATAGAAGTTGATGCCGGCATGAATGGCGCCCACGGCTGTGTCGCGCTGCTGGGTGACCGTAGTGTTGCGCGCCAGCAGGTCGATCTCGCCCGACTGCAGGGCAGTAAAACGCTGCTGGGAATTCAGGGGCACAGCCTTGTACTTGCTGGCATCGCCCAAAGTGGCGGCGGCCACGGCGCGGCACACATCGATGTCCAGGCCAGTCCAGTTGCCCTTGTCGTCCGGAGCGGAAAAACCGGCAAAGCCCGTCGTGACGCCACACAGCACATGGCCGCGCTGCTTGACGGTATCCAGGGTGGCAGCTTGGGCCGCCTGTGCGCCGGCCAACAGGGCCAGGACGCCGGCGGAGTATTTCAGGAAACGCATCGGTCTCTCCTCTCGTGATGCTGAATACATAATTTTCCTGCATATTACCGCAGCCCGATATAACCCTGTCGGCATAAATTCATTACGGATTATTCGTAGCTGCGCTGATCCTCGATCACTTTACCATCGCGCGGCAGGCTGTCCGGAGCCAGGAGTTCGACCTGGGCGCGCAGCTTGGTGATCTCCCGTATGGTGTCGGCCAGCGCCTGTTCCAGGCCCAGCGGACCGCCGCCGACCTCCACCTGGAACACCATCTGGTCCTGGCCAGGTGCGCCGCGCACGAGCAGACGGGCCCGGCCCACTTCCGGGTGACGGGCGCGGATCTGCTCCACCTGCGCCGGGTGCACGAACATGCCGCGCACCTTGGTGGTCTGGTCTGCCCGCCCCATCCAGCCGCGTATACGCTGATTGGTGCGTCCGCAAGGCGACGCTCCCGGCATCAAGGCCGACAGGTCGCCGGTGCCGAAGCGCACCAAAGGGTAATCGGGGTTGAACGAAGTGATCACGACTTCACCCACCTCGCCAGGCTCGACCGCATGCCCGGTACCTGGCCGCACGATCTCCAGAATCAGGTCTTCATTCAGCACCAGCCCTTCGCGGGCCGATGTTTCATAGGCGATCATGCCCAGGTCGGCGCTGCCGTAGGCCTGATAGCCCGCAATCCCGTGCTCGGTGAACCAGTGCTGCAGGCTCGGGGGATACGCCTCGCCCGAAAACAGGGCCTTGCTCAGACTGGGCAAGACCACGCTCATGGCTTGGGCCTTTTCCAGAATGATTTTCAAAAAACTGGGCGTGCCGGTATAACCATGCGGCATCAGATCAGCCATGGCCTGGACCTGCTGCTCGGTCTGGCCCACACCGCCCGGAAACACCGTGCAGCCCAAAGCATGGCCGGCCGTCTCCATCATGGAGCCTGCCGGGGTGAAATGGTAGGAAAAACAGTTATAGATCAATTCATCGCGCCGGAATCCGGCGGCATACAAGGCCCGGGCAAAGCCCCAATAGTCCGGCCGTGCGCTTTCGGGCTCGTACATGGGGCCGGGCGATGCGAAGACGCGTCGCGCCCGCCCCCAGCCTATGCTGGAAAACCCGCCGAACACATATTGCGCATGCTGAGATGACGGCCCCCGAACGCGGGCCTGCTCGCGCGCCTCCAGTTGCGCCTGCAGCAGCTCGCTCTTGCGTATGACCGGGATGCTGGCCAGGGCATCGCGGCAGCGCATCGCCTCTACATCCACGCCCTGCAGTTGCACCGCGATCGCCGGCGCGCGATCACGCGCAGCCCGCAGCACGTGCGGCAGGCGCGCCATCAACTGCTCTTCGCGCTGCTCGGGCGGCAGGACCTCACGTTCGTCGTAGTATTCGCTCATGCCCCCTCCTTCACGCCAGCCAGCGTTTGCGGCGGCGATAGAATTTATTGTCCCGAAAGCTTTTACGCTCGCCATGTGAGACACCCAGATAAAACTCCTTCACATCCTCGTTCTCGGCCAACGCCTTGGAAGGGCCATCCATCATGACACGACCGTTTTCCAGGATGTAGCCGTAGTCGGCGTACTTCAGCGCCACATTGGTGTTCTGCTCCGCCAGCAGAAAACTGACCTGCTCGCGCTGGTTCAAGTCGCGCACGATTTCGAAAATCTCTTCCACCACCTGGGGAGCCAGTCCCATGGATGGCTCATCGAGCAGAATCATGCCGGGATTGGCCATCAACGCCCGGCCAATGGCGCACATCTGTTGCTCACCCCCGGACGTATAGCCTGCCTGACTCGTCCGGCGCTGCTTGAGCCGCGGAAAATACTGGTAGACCTTGTCCAGCTCGGCCTGGAGATCGCCACGCGACAAGGAGCGCGTGTAGGCGCCCGTCAGCAGGTTTTCTTCAATACTAAGGTGGGCGAAGCAGTGCCGGCCCTCCATGACCTGAACCACGCCGCGCTTGACCAGATCGGCGGGCGTCAACTGCTCGATGCGCTCGCCACGCAGCTGAATATGGCCCTTGGTGACATCGCCACGCTCGGCCCGCAGCAGATTGGAGACCGCGCGCAGCGTCGTGGTCTTGCCCGCGCCGTTAGCGCCCAGCAAGGCCACGATACGCCCTTCCGGAACTCGCAAGGAGACTCCCTTGAGCACCAGAATGACGTGGTTGTAAATCACTTCAATGCCGTTGACGTCCAGCAGCACGGGCGGCTCGGTCGTCTGGCCTGCAGCTTGATTCATGATCGTCCCCGCACAAAAAGCGCCCGGAGTCGCCCCCGGGCGCCTGGACTCAACCCTCGCAGGTGCGAGGCGTGATCTTCTTCTCGGCTGCATACTTGGCCGACATTTCCTTGACCAGCGGATCGATGAAGTTCTTATCGGACTGATACCAATCCGACACGACCTCGAACTTGCTGCCGTCCCACTGCACGATGCGGGCCCAGTCATCGCCCATGTGGTTGCTGCAGGATGTCTTGACCGGCCGCATGATGCCCTCGAACCCCAGCTCCTTCAGGCGCGCCTCGTCCAGGTTCAGGTTCTCGAAGCCCCAACGCACCTGCTCGGGCGTCATGTGCTTGCCCTTGCCGAACTTTTCCTGGGCGGTGCGTATGGCTTCGACCTGCATCATGGAAATCATCATGCCGCGGGTGTGCGCCAAGGTGCCTACGTACTTATCGCGGTTCTCGGCGCCCTTGCCCTTGGCATGCAGATCCTTGACGGCGGCGTGCACCGGGCCGTCCTCGGCGCTGTTGTGGATGGTGATTCCCTTGTAGCCCTTGGCCGACGCGCCCAGGTCGGCTACATCGCTTTCGGATGCTGCCCACCAGATGCCGTAGATTTTGTCGCGCGGATAGCCCACAGCCTGCGCTTCGCGGATCGCGGTCGGCGTCATGATGCCGGCGCTCCAGAGCAGGATGAAGTCAGGGCGGTTCTTGCGCACCTGCAACCAGGTGGATTTCTGCTCCACGCCGGGCGCGGTGACCGGATACAGATCCAACTTGAAGCCTTCGGCCTTGGCGCGCGCCTGCAACAGCGCAATGGGTTCCTTGCCATAGGGCGAGTCGTGGTAGACCAGTGCAATGCGCTGATCCTTGAGCTTGTCCTGCCCAACCTGCTTGGCAATATCCTGGATCATGACGTCGGCCGCCGTCCAGTACGTGCCCAGCAAGGGGAAGTTCCACTCGAACACCGAGCCGTTCACCGAGTGCGACAGGCCGTAGCCCATGGTCTCGATAGGGATGCCGTCCACGAATGCCTTGTCGGTCAACGCGAAGGTAATGCCTGTGGACTGAGTGTCAAAGCCCGAAGCCCCGCCGTTCTTGCCCTTCATCCGTTCGTAGCACTCCACGCCCCGGTCGGTGGCGTAGGCGGTCTCGCACTCCTCATACACCAGCTTGACGCCGTTGACCCCGCCGTCGCGCTCATTGACCAGCGCCAGGTAGTCCAGCTTGCCGTCGGCCCAGGGGATGCCCAGTGGCGCAAAGGAGCCGGTGCGGTAGGTCAGCAACGGAACGTACTGCTCTTCGGCCGCCAGGGCGGCGGTGCTCATGGTCAGCATTGCGGCGCAGGCGCTCAAACCCAGCGCGGCGCGTTTCAGTCGTGTCGTCATCTCCTGGTCCTCCGATAAGTACCATGTTTTGTTGTCCCGTCCTGATGGCGGGACTGTTGTCATCACGAACTACCTGCCTGCATCAATGGGGGAAAGGCCACAGGCGCAGCTTTTCCTTGCCAATACTCCAGAGCCGCGCCAGACCATGCGGCTCCACAATCAAAAAGAAGACAATCAAGGCGCCGAACACCATGTGCTCGATGTGCGAGGCCGTATCCACGCCCAGCGACAGGCCAAACCAGTGCGGCACATTGGTCAGCAGCACCGGCAACAGCACCATGAAGGCCGCGCCGAAGAAACTGCCCACAATGGACCCCAGCCCGCCGATGATGACGATGAACAGCAACTGCAATGAGCGATTCAGGTCAAAGGCCAGGGGCTCCCAGGAACCCAGGTGGATATAGGCCCACAACGCCCCGGCCACGCCGATGAAAAAAGAACTGACGGCAAAGGCGGTGAGCTTGGCGTACACCGGCCGTATGCCGATGACCTCGGCCGCCACGTCCATGTCGCGGATAGCCATCCATTGACGGCCTATGGCCCCGCGCACCAGATTCTTGGCCAGCAAGGCAAACACCACCACGAAGATCAGCACGAACACGTATTTCTGCGCCGGAGTCTGCACGGGCAGGCCGAAGGCGGTCAGCGCCGGCACTGACACGTTGCCCGAGGGGGAGTAATTGGTAAAAAAAGCGATGCGCAGGAACGCCCAGTCCACGAAGAACTGCGCCGCCAGCGTGGTCACCGCCAGGTACAGGCCGCGGATGCGCAGGCTGGGAATGCCGAAGACCACGCCCACCAAAGTAGCGAACACGCCGCCCAGCAGGATCTGCCCCACCAGCGGCAGCTCGGGAATACGCACGCCGAAGTTCCAGGCGGCATAGGCCCCCACCGCCATGAAAGCGCCCGAACCGATGGAGATCTGCCCGCAATAGCCCACCAGGATATTCAGGCCGATCGCCGCCAGGGACAGGATCAGAAACGGCGTCAGTATGGCCTGCAGGAAATAGTTCGATGCCAGCAGCGGCGCCAGCACGAACGCCACCAGCAGCACGCCTGCCACCACGTAGCGATCCTGGCGGATAGGAAAAATCTGCTGGTCAGCCCGGTAGCTGCTCTTGAACTGGCCGTTCTCGCGATAAATCATGTCGACTCCACCTCAGACGCGATCAATAATCTTCTCGCCGAACAGGCCTTGCGGCCGGAACAGCAGGAATACCAGGGCCAGCACATAGGCAAACCAGATCTCGATGCCGCCGCCCACGTACGGGCCCAGATAGACCTCGGACACTTTTTCGCCCACCCCTATGATCAGCCCACCTACGATAGCGCCGGGAATGGAGGTCAGTCCGCCCAGGATCACCACCGGCAAGGCGCGCAGCGCCGCCGTGGACAAGGTGAACTGCACCCCGTATTTGGACCCCCAGATCACGCCCGCCACCAGGGCCACCAGACCGGCCACCGTCCAGACCACGACCCAGATGCGATTCAGCGGAATGCCGATGGACTGCGCCGCCTGATGGTCGTCGGCCACGGCGCGCAGCGCCCGGCCTACCCCGGTGTACTGGAAGAAAAAGGCCAAGGCCGCGACCAGCAGCGCCGCCAGCACCGCCGAGCTCAAGTCTTCCATGCTGACCAGCACGCCGCCCTCGAACATGGATTCCAGAATGAAGACCGGATCCTTGGGCATGCCCACATCGATCGAATAGACCGAGCTGCCGAAAATGATCTGACCCATGCCGTCCAGAAAATAGCTGATACCTATGGTGGCCATGAGCAAGGTCGTGCCTTCCTGATTGACCAGATAGCGCAGCACCCAGCGCTCGATCACCACGGCCAGCACCCACATCAGCAGCGCCGACACGATGAAAGCCAGCACATTGCCCCACAGTCCCGGCTCCATGCCCAGCCATTGAGGGATCCAATGGGACAGGCGGGCCATGGCCAGCGCGGCCACCAGCACCATGGCGCCCTGGGCGAAGTTGAATACTCCAGAGGCCTTGAAGATCAGGACAAAACCCAGGGCGACCAGGGCATACAGCATCCCGATCATCAGTCCGCCCAGCACGGTTTCCAGAAAAAATGCCATGTCCCTTCCCCTCAGTGTCCGGCGCCCAGATAGGCGCGGATGACATCCGGATTCTGCCGCACCGCATCAGGCGCGCCATCGCCGATCTTCTTACCGTAATCCAGCACTACGACCCGGTCGGAAATATCCATGACCACGCCCATGTCATGCTCGATCAGCACGATGGTAGTGCCGTATTCTTCGTTCACATCCAGGATGAAGCGGCACATGTCCTGCTTTTCCTCGATGTTCATGCCCGCCATGGGCTCGTCCAGCAACAGAATGCTGGGCTGCATGGCCAGCGCCCGGCCCAGGTCCACACGCTTTTGCAGGCCATAGGGCAGGCGTCCCACAGGCGTCTTGCGGTAGGCCTGGATTTCCAGGAAGTCGATGATGCCTTCCACGTATTCACGGTTGCGGATTTCCTCGCGCTCGGCGCGCCCCAGGCGGAACGCCTGCGCCAGCACGCCGCTTTTCATGTGCAGATTGCGGCCCGTCATGATGTTGTCCAGCACGCTCATCCCCTTGAACAGCGCCAGGTTCTGGAAAGTGCGGGCGATGCCTTGCTCGGCGGTATGGCGCGAGTTCATGCGTGCATGAGCGCGTCCGCGTAAAACAATCTCGCCCTTTTGTGGTGCATAGACGCCGTTGATGACGTTCAGCATGGAGCTTTTGCCTGCGCCATTGGGGCCGATGATGGAACGGATCTCGTGTTCGCGTATGTCGAAGGAAATGTCCGTCAGCGCCTTCACCCCACCAAAGGCCAGCGAAATATTCTTCAAGTCCAGTACCACCGGTCCGATACGCCGGTCCTGTGTCTGCGCGTCCTGCATCATTGGCTCCTCCCCGCTGCGGCGGGCATGCGCTCGATGCGCAGATCCGCAGCAATGCGGCCTGTGCGGCCATCTTCGAATTTCACCTCGGTCTCGACGTACTGGTGATCCAGGCCCGAAAACAGAGCCTGCACCAGCACGTCGTACTTCTGTGCGATGAAGCCGCGCCGCACTTTGCGGGTGCGTGTCAGCTCGTCATCATCCGGATCCAGCTCTTTGTGCAGAATCAGGAAAGCGCGGATGCAAGAGCCTGCCAGCTTGGGATCGGCGGCCAGGTCCTGGTTGACCTCGGCCACGCACTCGCGAATCAAAGCATAGACCTCGGGCTTGGCAGCCAGGTCGGTGTAGCCGGCATACGGCAGGTTGCGGCGCTCGGCCCAGTTGCCGACGGCCTCCAGATCGATATTGATGAAGGCGCAGACCTGGTCCTGATCCGCACCAAAGGCCACGGCTTCCTTGATGAACGGAAAGAATTTGAGCTTGTTCTCGATGTACTTGGGCGCAAACAACGAGCCATCAGCCAGCTTGCCCACATCCTTGGCCCGGTCGATGATCTTCAACTGACCGTCGCCATCCAGATAGCCGGCATCCCCGGTGTGATACCAGCCATCCTCGGTAAAAGACTCGATGGTGGATTCAGGGTTGCGGTAGTACTCCTTGAACAGGCCGGGGCTGCGCACCTGGATTTCGCCATTGTCGGCCACCCGTATATCCACGCCCCGCACCGGCGGGCCGACGGTGTCGGCGCGCACCTGGCCGTCCTCCTGCACGCAGACAAACACCGACGTTTCGGTAGAGCCATACAACTGCTTCAAGTTGATGCCGATAGAGCGGTAGAAATCGAACAAGTCCGGGCCAATGGCCTCGCCGGCGGTATAGGCTACGCGCACCCGACTCATGCCCAGGGCGTTGCGCAAGGGCCCGTAGATCAGCACATTGCCCAAGGCATAACGCAGACGGTCCCAGGCGCCCACGTCGCGGCGGCCGTCCAGAATGCGCACGCCTACGCGTCGCGCCAGACTCATGCAGCGCCGGTACAGTGCGCGCTTGATCGCGCCGGCATCCTCCATGCGTATGGTCACTTGCGTCAGCAACCCTTCCAACACGCGCGGCGGCGCAAAGTAATAGGTCGGCCCTATGTCGTGCAGATCGATGGAAACGGTATTGGGCGACTCGGGATGGTTGACGGTAAAGCCGGTCACCAGGAACTGCGTATAGGAAAACATGTTCTGCCCGATCCAGGCCGGCGGCAGATAAGCCAGCACTTCCTCGTGATCGGTCAGCGACTCCATGTCCTGGATGGCCAGGGCCCGGTCGATCAGTGCGGCATGCGTCAGCACCACGCCCTTGGGCTTGCCGGTGGTGCCGGAGGTGTAGAACATGGCCGCCGTGTGCTCGGGGCTGATCGCCTGCCACAGACGCCGCACCGCATCCGGGTCCCGCTCCAAGACCACGCACCCCTGCTCCATCACGCGTTCGATGTCCTGCAATTGTTCCTGACGATAATTGCGCAGACCGCGCGGGTCGTCGAAAACCACGTGACTCAAGTCCGGGCACTCCTCCCAGACCTCCAGCAACTTGTCGACCTGTTCCTGGTCTTCGACCACCGCCACGCGGATGCTGGCGTCGCGCAGCACATGCAGCATTTCCTGCGCCACTGCATCCTGGTACAACGGCACCGGCACGGCGCCCAGCATCTGGGCCGCCATCATGGCCAGGTACAAGCGGGGCCGGTTTTCACCGATCACGGCGATGTGCTGGCCATTCTGCACGCCCAGACCCGCCAGGCCGGCTGCCAGCTGCTCGGCCTGCTCGGCCACCTGCCGCCAGGTCCAGGTCTGCCAGATGCCCAGGTCTTTCTCGCGCATGGCGACATGATCGCCGCGCACGCGGGCATGATGATCTATCCACGCGGGAAAGGTGCCGGGTACGCCGGCCGCCTGCCCTCCATCCGTCCGTACAACCATGTCTCCTCCGAATTTTCCCGGCTTGTTCTGCTCCAGGAGGCTGCTTATGATGGCCAAGGAAGACTTGCTTTATGTCAGTCTGCTGTTTGCATCCTGTTGTTAATCAAGGTATCGGCTGCCTGTCCACCTAACTGTCACGGACATGACATTCCACCTTTATCTAGGGTTAATCCTCATGCACGTTCTAGATGCCCTGACCGAGCGCGCAGCGTGGTTCGGTCTGCTGACCCCCGAGCTGCAGGAGCGCGTGCGCCGCGACCTGCTGGTCACCCAGTACGAGGCCGGCGCCATCATCGAGCACAAGGGCGGGCGCGCCACGGCCTGGCTGGGCGTGATGTCCGGCCTGATCAAGGTGTCCGTGGGCAATCCCGACGGCAAGATCGCCTCCTTGACGGGCGTGCCGGCGGGCGGCTGGATTGGCGAAGGTTCGCTGCTCAAGGACGAAGAACGCAAATACGATGTGGTGGCGCTGCGCGCCAGCCAGATCGCCCGGCTGCCGGCGCGTACCTTTAACGATTTGCTGGACCAGAGCATTGCGTTCAATCGCTACCTCCTGCATCAGCTCAATGAGCGCGTGGCGCAATTCATCGGCAAGGCCGAATACGACCGCCTGTCCACGCCCGACGCCCGGGTGGCACGCAGCCTGGCCGAGCTGTTCAACCCCCTGCTGTATCCCGGCAAGGGATTGCGCCTGGACATTACCCAGGAAGAGATCGGCTACCTGGCCCGCGTGTCGCGCCAGCGCGCCAACCAGGCATTGCGCCAGCTGGAGAGCGAAGGCCTGCTGCTGATCGAATACGGCGCGGTCCAGGTGCTGGACCTGGATGCCCTGAAGCACTACGGGGACATCCAGGTGGCCTAGCAAGGCCGGGCTTATTCCATGCGGATATCGGCGCGCTGAATAACGATGGCCCATTCCGCCCGCTCGCGTTCGGCGAACTTGCGGAATTCATCAGACGACATGGGCATGGGCTCCACGCCCATATCCCGGATGCGCTGCGACACGGACGGATCCTGCAGCGCCTGCGTCAAGGCCTCGCTCATGCGTTTTTGCGCCTGCGCATCCATATTCTGAGGGCCGACCATGCCTTGCCAGGCGTAGGCATGGAAATTCTTAACGCCAGCCTCGGCCATGGTGGGCACATCGGGCAGAAGGTCGATGCGCTTGGGCGTGGCCACCGCCAAGACGCGCAGCTTGCCCGCCTTGATGTTGGACAAGCCCGCCGCCGAATCCACAAAGGACATGTCCACCTGGCGTCCCAGCAAATCCTGGATCGCCGGCGCAGCACCCTTGTAGGGCACATGCACGATCTTGGTGTCGGTCAGCTGCTTGAACATTTCCAGGGCCAGGTGGTGGGGCGAGCCACTGCCGGCCGACGAGGCCGTCAGCTTTTCAGGCTCTGCCCGGGCGGCCGCCAGCAGTTCTTCCAGCGTCTTGTAGGGGGATTCCTGCGGCACGGCCAGCATCAAGGGAAACCGCGCCAGACCGCCCACATAGGTGAACTTGGAAGGGTCGTATTGCAAGCTGCGGTACATGGACGGGTTATAGGCCAGGGTTCCCGAATCGGCCGTACCCACCGTGTAACCGTCCGGCTTGGCATTGGCCACATACGTCGCGCCGATAATGGTGGCGGCGCCCGGCTTGTTTTCCACGATCAGGCTCTGGCCCAAGGTGGTTTCAAGCTGCTTGGCCACCAGCCGCGCAATCACGTCCGAGCCGCCGCCAGCCGGATAAGGCACGACCCACTGCACCGGCGACTGGGGCCAGTCCGCCGCCACTGCCGTACCCATCACACCGGCGCTGGCCAGCGCAATGCTAATGCCAAAAGTCTTCCAACGCATATTGTCTCCTCAGTCTTTGTTCGAGCACGCTTGGAGCGCCGCTCTTTTTATCGTTGAGTGATTGCACCCGCAGGGTGCGCCGAGACATTATGCGCCAGGGTCTGATCGGGCGGCATTAGGAGCGATGCGGATACCGCCAGGCGGACGGCTCGGACATCGGGCAGGAACTCAGGTGTAGTCGCGGGCTCCGAACAGCGCCGAACCGACACGGATCTCCGTGGAACCTTCCTGGATGGCCAGCGCGAAGTCGCCGCTCATGCCCATGGACAGGCGCTGCACCTGGTCGTGCCCCAGTTCCTGCAGCCGATCGCGCCACAGCCGCAGCTGTCGGAAGCACGCCCGCACCGCCTGAGGATCGGGACTGTTCTCGGCCAGAGTCATCAGTCCACGCACCTTCAAGGTGTCCAGAGAGCGCAGCGCTTGCAGGAACGCCGGCAATTCGTCAGGAGGCAGACCGAACTTGCTGTCCTCGGGCGAGGTCTTGACCTGCACCAGCACGTCCAGGCTGCGCTGTTCGATCTGCAGCCGCTTGTCCAGCGCCTGAGCCAGCGCCAATCGATCCAGGGACTGCACTTCGCTGACCCATCGGGCGGCATCCTTGGCCTTATTCGTCTGCAAATGGCCTATCATCACCCACTGCACGTTGCGCTCCGCCAGTTGAATCTGCTTGTCGCGGATTTCCTGCAGCTTGTTTTCGCCCAGACGGGTCAGGCCCAGATCCAGCGCCTGAGCCAGCAGATCAACCGGGAAAGTCTTGCTGACTGGCAGCAAATTCACCGATTCCGGTTCGCGGCCCGCCTGCCGGCAAGCTTGTTCAATGCGATCGCGCAACTGCGCCAGACGCGTGCTTAAGGGAGATGGAGTGGGGAGCATTGCAGGCACAGGCTTCAGATAAGCCGCGACCGGAGACGGCAAACACAAGACCGGCCATTTCCGATAGCATAACTCTTGCCGCCTGCCTGCGCCCAACCGGGCCCACGCCTTTGGCTGCGCTTGCTGCACCGACCCGAAACCGCCTTCATCCCCAGCCCCCTCCCCTTACCCAACCCTATCGAGGAGCCCATGACAGATCGTCCAACTCATGCCCTGCCGTCTTACCTTAACCCCGACAACATCGGTCCATGGGGTATCTATCTCGAACAAGTGGAGCGGGTCACCCCTTACCTGGGCAAGCTGTCCCGCTGGGTGGAAACACTCAAGCGCCCCAAGCGCACCCTGATCGTGGACGTGCCCATCGAACTGGACAACGGCACCGTGGCCCATTTCGAAGGTTACCGCGTCCAGCACAACACCTCGCGCGGGCCCGGCAAGGGCGGCGTGCGCTACCACCAGGACGTCACCTTGTCCGAGGTCATGGCGCTGGCCGCCTGGATGTCAGTCAAGTCCGCTGCGGTCAACCTGCCCTTTGGCGGCGCCAAGGGCGGCATACGCATCGACCCGCGGGACTTCTCCCAGGCTGAGCTGGAACGCGTCACGCGCCGCTACACCAGCGAAATCGGCGTGATCATCGGCCCCAACAAAGATATCCCCGCACCCGACGTCAACACCAACGCCCAGACCATGGCCTGGATGATGGACACCTATTCCATGAACGTGGGCGGCACCTCCACCGGCGTAGTCACCGGTAAGCCCGTTTCGCTGGGCGGCAGCCTGGGCCGCGTGGAAGCCACGGGCCGTGGCGTATTTACCGTAGGCTGCGAAGCGGCTCGCGACGCTGGCATTGACGTCAACGGTGCGCGCGTCATTGTGCAGGGCTTTGGCAACGTCGGCGGCACAGCCGCCCGTCTGTTCCAGGAGGCCGGCGCCAAGGTGCTGGCCGTGCAGGACCACACCGGCACGGTCTACAACCCCAACGGGCTGGATGTGCTGTCGCTGCTGAACCATGTAGAACAGAACAAGGGCGTGGCCGGTGCGCCCAACACCGAAGCCATTGCCGACGCTGATTTCTGGCACATCGAAACCGACTTGCTGATCCCTGCCGCTTTGGAAGGCCAGATCAACAAGGACAACGCCGACCGTATCCGCGCGCGCATCATCATCGAGGGCGCCAACGGCCCGACCACCCCCGAAGCCGACGACATCCTGAACGACAAGGGCGTGGTCATCGTGCCGGACGTGGTGGCCAACGCGGGCGGGGTCACGGTGTCCTACTTTGAGTGGGTGCAGGATTTCTCCAGCTTCTTCTGGACCGAAGACGAGATCAATGCGCGCCTGGGCCACATGATGCGCTCGGCCTACCATGCCATGGCGGCGGTCGCCCGCGAGCACAACGTCACCTTGCGCACGGCCGCCTTCATCGTGGGCTGCGCCCGCATCCTGGAGTCGCGCCAGGTGCGCGGACTCTATCCTTGAGGCACACTATTAAATGTCTATACTACTTTTTTAACAAGGTGGGATAGACCCTGTACGGTCTGAAGGCGGGGAAAGCGTTAAAATCAGGGTAATCACGACATGACACCCGTATGAAACGCTTTCCCCTTTCTCTTCGACCGCAAGGATGTGCCTGTGAGTCACACTGACACGAACGCGGCCGTCCAAGTACGCGACATCCACAAACGCTTCGGCAGCAACGAGGTACTCAAGGGCATTTCGCTCAGCGCCCACAAGGGCGATGTGCTGTCCATCATCGGTGCTTCCGGCTCAGGCAAAAGCACCCTGCTGCGCTGCATCAACCATCTGGTCGTGCCCGACCAGGGCGAAGTGCAGATCGGTGCCGACATCCTGCGCAGCCACCGCAATCGCAAGGGCGTGTGCGTCAGCGACAATCCTCGGCTGCTCGAACAGGTGCGCGCCCGCTTGGGGATGGTGTTCCAGAATTTCAATCTGTGGTCGCATCGCACTGTGCTGCAGAACGTGACCGAAGGGCCCGTGCACGTCAAGCGCCGCCCGGCTCACGAAGCGGCGGACTACGCGCGCGAGCTGCTGGCCAAGGTGGGACTGAGCAATAAATGCGATGCCTACCCGGCTGAGCTCTCCGGCGGCCAGCAGCAGCGCGTGGCCATCGCCCGCGCCCTGGCCATGGATCCGGACGTGCTGCTGTTCGACGAGCCCACGTCCGCTCTGGACCCCGAAATGGTCGGTGAGGTGCTGCGCGTCATCCGCCAGCTGGCTGAAGAAGGCCGCACCATGATCCTGGTCACGCACGAAATGAACTTCGCGCGCGAAGTCTCCAGCGAAACGGTCTTCATGCACAACGGCCTGGTCGAAGAGTCCGGCCATCCCGGGCAATTATTCGATGCGCCCTGTTCGGAGCGTCTGCGTCAATTCTTGCAGCCCATGCAGTAAGATCACTGCTTCCTCTACACGATACCGGCTGGGACGGCGCCACGGACACACGCGGCCCGCCGCCAGCCCTTCCACAAAGGAGAGCCAGACCATGAAATTCATCAGCAAGACCCTGATCTGCGCCAGCCTGGCCCTGCTGGGCAGCCAGGCAGCGGTCGCCGACACCCTGAAAATCGGCACCGAAGGTGGCTACCCGCCATGGAGCATGGTGGACGCCGCCGGCAAGGTCACCGGCTTTGACGCCGACGTAGGCGCGGCCCTGTGCAAGCAGCTGGGATCGGACTGCAAGTTCGTGGTGCAGGCGTTCGACAGCCTGATTCCATCTCTGGATGCCAAGCGCTTTGATCTGATCATCTCGGGCATGTCCTTCACCCCCGAGCGCGCCAAGCGCATCAACTTCAGCATTCCCTACGCCGTCGAAGACGCCATCTTCGTGCTGCCCAAGAACAGCGCACTGGTCTCCGCCGACTCGGAAAAAGCCATTTTCGACGGTCTGGAAGGCAAGACCATCGGCGTGCAGGGCGGCACCACGCACGGCGCCTACCTGACCAAGATGGCCCCCAAGACCACGATCAAGAACTACGACACGCTGGACCAGATGCAGATCGACCTGGACGCCGGCCGTCTGGACGGCACCTTCGCCGACCTGACCTCGCAGTCCAAGTTCCTGCACAAAGTGGGCGAAGCCAACTTCGCGCTGTCCAAGCAGGTCATCAAGGGCTCCTCCGATCCTGAAACGCTGGGCTACGGCATCGCCGTGGGCATCCACAAAGACAACGCCGAGCTCAAGGCCAAGGTGGACGCCGCCCTGTGCAAGCTGATCGAAGACGGCACCATCAAGACCTCCAGCGAGAAATGGTTCGACATCGACATTTCCAACTACGAGATCTGCAAGAAATAAACCGAGAAGCACCACTTGATGCTAGACACCATTTTCAACGTGCTGCGCGAAGGCTGGGGCTGGATGTTCCTTCGCGGCGTGATGATGACGCTGGTCATATCCATTCTGGGCATGGCGCTGGGCGTGGTCATCGGCATAACGGGAGCCAGCATCAAGACGACCGGTCCGCGCTGGCTGCGCGGGCTGGTCAGCCTGTACACCACGGTGGTGCGCAGCATCCCCGAGCTGCTCATCATCTACCTGCTGTTCTTCGGCTCGGTCCAGGTCAT
Source organism: Pseudomonadota bacterium (assembly GCA_023439305.1). Taxonomy (GTDB): domain Bacteria; phylum Pseudomonadota; class Gammaproteobacteria; order Burkholderiales; family Burkholderiaceae_B; genus Alcaligenes. The sequence goes on along the minus strand of JAEXOO010000047.1, from coordinate 70,324 downwards.
GTCCGACCTGGCCGACCTGATGCGCTGGGAAGACGCCATGACCCGCTGGTTTCCGGCGCTGGTCGGCGTGCTGGCCATCGGCCTGATCTCCGGCTCGTACAGCGTGGAAGTCTTCCGCGGCGCACTGCAGGCCATTCCTGAAGGCCAGATCGAGGCTGCCAAAGCCATCGGCATGCCCTCCTGGATGCGTCTGAAACGAATTATCCTGCCGCAGATGTTCTGGTATGCCCTGCCTGGGGCCAATAACGTCTGGCAAACCGCCCTGAAGGATACCGCCCTGATTTCCCTGGTAGGCCTGGTCGAGATCATGCGCGCCGCCACTCTGGGCGCAGCCAACACCCGCGAGCCCATGGCCATGTACCTGATTGCCGGGGTGCTGTATTTTCTGATCGGCGCGCTGAGCCAGGCGCTGTTTGTGCTGGCCGAACGTTACACAGGCAAAGGCATGAGGGCCCGGGCATGATCGATCTGGACCTGTTCACCACCACCGTGCAGACCCTGTTCAAGGGCTTTGGCCTGAGCGTCTATATCGGCCTGTGGGGCATCGTGCTGTCCTTGGCCATCGGCCTGTCGCTGGCCTTGATTCGCCAGTCCGGCAACCGCGCCCTGCAAGGCTTTGCGTTCGGATACAGCACGCTGTTTCGCGGCACGCCGCTGCTGGTGCAGCTTTTCCTGCTTTATTACGGCGTGGGCACCCTGCCTTTCGTGCGCCAGTCCCCCATTCTGTGGTGGCTGTTCAGCGACGGCATGCGCTGCGCCATTCTGGCCATAGGACTGAATAGCGGCGCCTATGTCAGCGAAGTGTTCCGCGGCGGCTTCCAGGCCATTCCCACCGGGCAGATCGAGGCCGCCAAAGCCATCGGCATGTCGGCCTGGATGCGCTTTCGCCGTGTCGCCTTCCCCCTGGCCATACGGCAGGCCCTGCCTGCCTACAGCAACGAGATCGTGCTGGCCATCAAGGGCACCAGCCTGGCCTCCACCATTGCGGTGATGGATCTGACCGGCCACGCCAAGCGGCTGATGAACCAGAACTACGCCATTATCGAAACTTTCGTGATCGCAGGCCTGTTGTACCTGCTGATCAACTTCACCCTGCTGTCCGGCGTCCACCTGGTGGAGCGCTGGCTGAAAATACGCCGCTGACCATGCCTGCCCAGCCCATCCCGACCCGTCCCCGACTGGCCCTGGTGGGCACGGGCGGCACCATCGCCGCCACCACGCAGTCCAGCACCGGCCTGACCGATTACGACATCACTGAAGGCGTGCATGCTCTGCTGCATGCCGTGCCCGAACTGCAGGAGCTGGCCGAGCTGGAGTGCCACCAGATCTTCAATGTGGATAGCCGCGCCATGAGCTCGCTCATGCTGCTGGAGCTGTCACAGAAACTGAACGAACTGCTGGCCCGCCCGGACCTGGACGGCGTCGTGCTGACCCACGGCACTGACACTCTGGAAGAAAGCGCCTTCTTCCTGCACCTGACTCTGAAGACCGACAAGCCGGTGGTGCTGACCGCCGCCATGCGACCGGCGTCGGCCCTGAGCGCCGACGGCCCGCTCAATTTGCACAATGCCGTGCGCGTGGCCTGCTGCCCCCAGGCCCGGGGCGCGGGCGTGCTGGTTTTGCTGAACGACCAGATCCACAGCGCCCGTTTCCTGAGCAAGCAGCACACCACCCAAGTCAATGCCTTCGGCTCGCCCGACGCCGGCCCGCTGGGCCTGGTGGCGGCTGGTCGGGTACGCTTTGCCACGCGCTGCCTGCTGCCTCACACGCTGGACAGCAGCTTTGACGTGCGCGGCCTGTCCGCCTTGCCCAAAGTCCAGATCTTCTACGACCATCCCGACACCCTGGCCGAGCTGTACCGCAGCGCCGCTCAGAACGGCGTACGCGGCATTGTCGTGGCGGCCACCGGCAACGGCAGCCTGACCCCCGGCGCGCTGGAGGGCGTTAGCCGTGCGCACCGGCTGGGCGTGACCTGCGTGCGCGCCTCGCGCATTCATGCGGGACCGGTCACCGACAGCGCCTACGACCAGGACCACCACACCATCGCCGCCCACTGGCTGCCCGCCCAGAAAGCCCGCATCCTGCTGATGCTGGGCCTGGCGGCGCAGCTTGACGAGGCCGAGTTGCAGGAACGGTTCCAGGCCTGCTGAGACTGCCTTACCCTGCAGCGCTCAAGCGGCGTTGGCTGCTGAAGCGCACAGCCTGGCCTGTGACGGGATCGACAAATCCGATGTGCCGCGCCAGCAATTGCAAGGGCTGTTCGAAATCATCATCGTCGCGCGGCGGCAAAAGATCGGGATAAAACACATCGTTCAAGATAGGCGCGCCCAGGCTGCTCATGTGCAGGCGCAGCTGATGCTTGCGCCCGCTGTGAGGCCGCAACCGGTATAAGGCCAGGCGGCGGCCGTGCTCATCCGTCCAGTCCTGCTCGCGCTGAATGTCGGTGCGACTGTTAGGCTCTCCGCCGACTTCCCGCATCACGAACTGGCCCGGCACATCTTCCATGCGGCTGGCATGCGTATGGCCCTGCGGCGGCAGATCCAGAAACGGCGCTACAGCCTCGTATTCCTTATCCACTTGTCCCTGCTGGAACAACGACTGGTATGCGCCGCGCAAGGCGGGGTCGCGGCAGAACAAAAGGATACCGGCGGTTTCGCGGTCCAATCTGTGCAGGGGGGTGATGCCGTCCTCCCCAAAATGGCGTCGCACCCGCGTCAGGGCCGTTTCCAGCAGATAGCGCCCTCCCGGCGTCGTCGCCAGGAAGTGGGGTTTGTCCACCGCGATCAGGCGCGCATCCGCATGCAGAATGGGCATGGGAAACGGCACGGGGCGCTCATCGTCCACCATGCGGAAATACCAGAGCCAGCGGTCAGCCTGGTAGTACGAACCGGGCTGCTGGATGCGGCCTTCGGTATCCAGGATGTCGCCCCGCGCCAGGCGTTCGCGCAATACCTCGGGACTGACGTGAGGAAAACGTTCCAATAGAAATTCATCCAGCGTGCGCCAGGGGCCGCGCGGGCACCATACCTTGCTGGGTGTGACGCCATCGCGCGCGGGCACGGGCGGGCGGGCTTTATTCAGATTCATGTTCATGGCAGGCAAGAAAACGGCCCGCCGGTCAGGCGGGCCGGATAATCCATGCCGTCCAGTTTACTACCGCAGCCTGCATTCAGGCAGGCTGCGCGGACAGGTCACGCAGGCACTGTCACCGGATCTGTTTCCGAGCGGCGCATGCGCACGCCCTGGCGGAACCACAGCCAGGCCAGGATCAAAAAGGCAGGGACGAACACCCAGAACTCAGAAGGACGATCCGGATGCGGCACTTTCACCTGCTGGATATCCCAGCCCTGCTCCCAACCGGCGCGACGCGCCGGACTGCCGAAGGAGACCGACGCAATCTGGGCCGTGTCGCCAAAGGCCATCACCGTCAGACCCGCCATGGACAGGCGCTTGGTGCCCGCGGCGGCACCTGTCGAGGTATCGCCCTCAGGCAAGGCAGGCAAGGCCACCGCCACCGTTTTCTGCAGGTCGTCGCCTTCCAGATTCATGCCGGCCAACTGCACCACCAGGTTGGCGCCGTCCGGCAGTTTTTCGGCAATCTGCAACAGCTCGGCCGGCGGCCTGCCCTGATACTTGTCGGTCATGTGATCCATGAACCAGTCGGGGCGGAACAGCATGAACGTCACCACCAGCAAGAGAAGCACCTCTGTCCAGGTCGCACGGATGCGGAACCAGCGCATGGTGGCCGCTGCGAAGGCCATGGACGCCACCGTGGCGCCCACTATCACCAGGATCAGCTCCCACGTACTGTGTATGCCGATCAGCAACAGCATGGGGTTGAAGATGAACATGAAGGGCAGCACAGCCGTACGCATGGCATAGGTCACACCCTGGATCCCGGTCTTGATGGGGTCCTCTCCCGATATGGCGGCAGCCGCAAAAGTGGCCAGCCCCACGGGCGGGGTGATGTCCGCCATGATGCCGTAATAGAACACGAACATATGCACAGCGATCAGCGGAATCACCATGCCGCTCTGCGCGCCCAGCTCCACCACCACGGGAGCCATCAGCGTCGCCATCAGAATGTAGTTGGCCGTAGTCGGCATGCCCAGGCCCAGCACCAGGCAGACGGCCGCCGTGAAGAACAGCATGGCCAGCACATTGCCCATGGACACCAGTTCCACGAAGGCCGTCATGCGCAGGCCCAGGCCGGTCAGGGTGATGGCGCCCACGATAAGGCCAGCCGTGCCGCAGGCGATGCCGATGCCCACCATGTTGCGCGCGCCTTCCTGCAAGCCCACGACGGCCTCGCGCACGCCCAGTTTGGCCGGCTCAGCCACGGCCTGGCGTCGGAACCAGGCGATGAGCGGACGCTGAGTGACCATCTGGAAGAGCATGGCCACTACCGCCCAGAAGGCGGACAAACCGGCCGACATGACTTCCACGGACAGGCACCACACCAGCACCCCGATGGGAATCAAAAAGTACAGGCCTGCGCGCACCGTAGGCCACGGCTCGGGACGCACGGGATTGGTCACGTTGATATCGGTGGGCAGATCGTCATGACGAGCGGCCACACGCAACAGGAACACATACAGCACCAACATCAGGAACAGCAGGATCCAGATAGCTGCGTCGCCGGCCGCCGCCTGCACGCCAACTCCTATCCAGTAAACCAGCCCCATCACGATCAGGGTGCCAGCAATCCCCATGCCCCAGCCGACCAGTTTCTGCCCGACGCTCTTGGGGGCTCCAGCACTCATCATGGGCTTGATTCCCAGCTTGAGCGCCTCCAGGTGCACAATATAAAACAGGGCGATGTAAGAGATGACCGCCGGCAGAAAGGCGTGGCGGATGATGTCGGTGTAGGGAATGCCTACATATTCAATCATCAGGAAGGCGGCCGCCCCCATGACCGGCGGCATGATCTGCCCATTGACCGACGAAGCGGTTTCAATAGCCCCGGCCCGTATGCCGCCGTAGCCCGCCTTTTTCATCAGGGGGATGGTGAAGATGCCGCCCGTGACCACGTTGGCCACCGACGAGGCGGATACGATGCCATTCACCGCCGAAGACACCACGGCCACCTTGGCCGGCCCCCCGCGCAGGTGGCCCAGCAAGGCGAAGGACACCTGCATCATGTAATTGCCGGCGCCGCAGCGGTCCAACAAGGATCCCAGCAACACGAAAATGAAGATGTAGGACACCGACACGCCCAGGGCCACCCCATAGACGCCTTCGGTGGTCAGCCACATGTGCGACACCAGGCGCTCCAGCGAAGCGCCTCGGTGCGAGAGCGCATCCGGCAGCCATGGGCCCAGGAAAATGTAGGCGATGAAGATCAGCGCCAGTACCGCCATGGGCGCGCCCAGCGAACGCCGCGTCGCCTCCAGCAGCAGCACCAGGCCGACACTGGCCACCGCCACATCCATGGTTGTGGGAATGCCCGGCCGCATGGCCAGCTCTTTATAGAAGAAAAACAGATAGGAACCGCAGAAGGCCGCGATCAAGGCCAACAGCCAATCGTGCACCGGTATGCGATCCCGGGCTGACTTCTTGCGCGCCGGATAGGCCAGATAGGCCAGGAACATGGCGATGCCCAGGTGCAGGGCGCGCGCTTCCGTATCGTTGAAAATGCCCAGATTCAGGGCGAATGGTATCGGTGACGCATACCAGAGCTGGAACAGGGACCAGCCTACGGCGGTCAGAAACAGAATCATGCCGGCCACCCCGGCCACGGAGCGTCCGCCCCGGTCCACATCGGCGACCAACTGCTCCAGTTCGGCCGTCTCGTTCTGTGTCAGGGCGATATCGGGCCCTGGATTTTGATGTTCTTGTCGTGTCATTGCTTCGTCTCCAGGAAAGCCTGGGTCTTGATCCGGTTGCACCGGACCGGCGCCCGCGGGCGCCCGATCAGGAAGACCGTCCGGCCGGACGGTCCTGGTTCAGGCAGGCCGCCGCACCGGCGGCCCTGTACGCCTGCCCGGACCGGCACGCGCCGGCCCGGAAGGCTGCTGGCTTACAGCAGGCCCTTTTCCTTGAAGTACTTTTCAGCGCCCGGGTGCAGAGGGGCGGACAGGCCGTTCTTGACCATGTCTTCCTTCTTCAGGTTGGCGAAGGCAGGGTGCAGACGCTTGAAATCGTCGAAGTTATCGAACACGGCCTTGACCACGGTATAGACCGCTTCGTCAGGCACATCTTCCGAGGTCACGAAAGTCGCCAGCACGCCGTAGGTCTGGGTATCGTCGGGGTTGTTCGGATACAGGCCGCCGGGAATGGCCACCTTGGCGTAGTACGGGTAGGTTTCCACCAGCTTGTCCACGGCAGGGCCGGTCAGGGGGACCAGCTTGGCGCCGCAGGACGTCGTGGGATCCTGGATGTTGGCCGAGGGGTGGCCCACGCCGTAGATGAAGCCGTCGATCTTGCCGTCGCACAGGGCAGGGCCGTGCTCGTCAGGACGCAGCTCGGACGCCAGGGAGAAGAAGCTGTTGTCCAGGCCCATGGCCTGCAGCAATTGATCCATGGAGGCGCGCGTGCCCGACCCTGGGTTGCCTACGTTGAAGCGCTTGCCCTTGAAGTCCTCGAACTTCTGGATGTTGGCTTCCTTGCGCGACAGCACCGTGAAGGGCTCGGGGTGGATGGAGAACACCGAGCGCAGTTTCTTGAAGGCGCCCGCGTCCTTGAACTGGCCATCGCCGTTGTAGGCGTTGTAGCCCACGTCCGACTGCACCACACCCAGATCAAGCTCGTTGGCCTTGATGGTGTTGACGTTGAACACGGAGCCGCCGGTGGATTCCACCGAGCAACGTATGCCATGATCGGAGCGATCCTTGTTGACCAGACGGCAGATGGCGCCGCCGGCAGCGTAGTACACACCCGTCACGCCGCCTGTGCCGATACTGACGAACTTTTGCTGCGCACTGGCCGGCAATGGGCTGACCAGCATGGCGCACATGGCGGCGGCGGCCGTCAGCGCCAGGGACGATTTCTTGCCTGTTTTTTTGAATACGTGACGCATCACTCTCTCTCCCTTTGGGGGTGACCCCTGTTTAATGGCCGGCATGACGCCGGTTTTCTCTTGTCGGACATACCGCCTCTTGTGAAAGCAGCATGCCGGAATGTCGCGTTCGGCTCGCCAGGCGGCGTCCGTTATGGGATCGGGGCGATTCAGGCGCGCCCCGCCTCCTGCCAATACATTTGCTGGGCCTGCAGCATGGACTCCATGCGCGTCAGCCGTTGCACCACAGTCTCTCCCCCCAACACGGCCAATCGGGCCAGCACATGCTCGGCCAAAGCCACCGGGCCGACCATGGAGTGAAAAAAGCTGGCCGGCTGGCGATCTCCCGGCACGGCATCGAACAACAGCACGTGCCGCGCGCCTCGTGCGACCGGCGACAAGGCGCTGTCGGTCAAGGCCACCACCGTGACGCCACGCGCCAGGGCCTGCCTCAAGCTCAGCACCACGGCGCGCAAATAAGGCGCCTGGCTGATCACCACCAGCACAGCCTGCTTGCCCTGCATGCCTTCCAGTTCCAGGATGACATCCGCCGAGCGATTGAACAGCACGCCGCTGCCGCGCATGAGCTGGTACGCGTAGTGCATCTGAAACGCGCAGCCAAAGCTCGACCCCATCCCCAGAAACCCGACTTTGCGCGAATCCAGTATGCACTGGGCGGCCGCATCCAGCGCCCGCACGGAATTGAGCCGCAGCACCGACTCCAGAGCGGATTCCTGCTGCTGGCGCAACACGATGCTCTGACGCGTTGTCTCGCGCTCTCCCTGCAGGCCTCGCGCCCGGCTGGCCAGACTGCCAGTGCCATTGCTCAGGGCCTGCTGGAACGGCGCACGGAAACTGTCGTAGCTGTCGTAGCCGGCCGCCCTGGCCAACCGCAGCATCGTGGCCGGCGCCAGAGCCAGGGCCTGCGCCTGCCGGCGCATCGACCACAGGCCGACTTCAACCGGATGCTGCTCCACCCAGTGGGCGGCGCGACGCAATTCGGGAGTCAGCCCGGGCAGCGCGCGCTGCAACCGGAGCAGGGGTTCCAAGGCATCCACCACAGCGCTCCTGAGACGGGACAAAACGCATGGTAACCTGAACCTTCACTGAAAAAACAAATGTTTTATCAGGGTTTGCCCGCAGACAAACCCTGTAAAATCAATGCTTAATATTTAAATTATTAAATGGCATAGCATTTGATTGATCAGCGAATCTCGAACCGACCGTACTGCTTGTCCGAATAGGAGCGCTGTATTTCCACGTGCTCCACGACCGCTGACTCCGGTCCGCGATGCAGCCAACTGACCATCAGGTCGAGCTGATCAGGGCTCCCCTGAAGCACCAGCTCCACCGATCCATCGGCTGCATTGCTGACCCAGCCATGCACTCCGTACAAGTGGGCATGGCGCACCGCTGCCGCCCGAAAGCCCACGCCCTGCACTTTGCCTTTGACCCGCACATCCACTGTTTCCTGACTCACTGTGCACTGCTCCCGCTATTTGTCGTCAGAACGGCGGCACGCGCTGCCCCCGTTCCCGATATTCAGTTAATCTAGTCACACTATTGTTGCATGCCCGCCCCCTCCTCTGACCGCTCGTGCCTCGCGGCCTTCCCCATCATGATTCTGCCCCGTCATTCCCTGTTCTCACTGCGCAGGGCGATCCGCATACTGGGCCAGTTAGTCGTCGCTCTGGCCTGTCTGCTGACACTGACAGAAGCACGCGCAGCCCAGCCGACGCTCGTGCGCGTGGGCGTCTTCGATAATCCGCCCAAGCTATTTCTGGACAGCCAAGGCAAGCCCGGCGGCATTCTGGGAGAGCTGCTGGTGGAAATCGCCCGCCGCCAGGGTTGGGTTCTGGAAACCGTGCAATGCGACTGGCAGCAATGTCTGAACGCACTTCAAGGAGGGCTGATAGATCTGGTGCCAGGCCTGGCCAGCAACCCTTTGCGCGAATCGCTCTACAGTTTTCACACCACGCCCGCCTTGGAAGATTGGTCGCAGTTCTTTGCCGCCAACGACACCCTGATCCGCGCTATCAACGACCTGAACGGCAAACGCATCGCCGTCATGGCTGGCACAGTGCAGCAGATTCAGCTCCATGGCCTGCTGGACAGACTGCATCTGACGGCCCAGGTCGTCACCGCGTCGTCGCAAGCTCATGCCATGGAATTGGTCCAGAGCAAACAGGCCGATGCCACGGTAGTCGGCCATCTGTATGGACTGCGCTATGCCAGCGACTACGGACTGAAAAGCACGGCGATCCGCTTCGAGCCGTCCAGCATCTTCTACGTCACGGCCAAGGGGCAGCACCCCGAGCTGCTGTCCGCCATCGAAACCCAACTGCGCCAATGGCAGGACAATGCCGATTCCTTCTACACCGACACCCTGGGCCATTGGGGCATACGGCTGATCGAAAAACCGCCCAAGCCCTGGATCATGCCATCGCTGATGATTCTGGGCGCATTGCTGCTCATCGCATTGCTGACAATGTACCTGATGCGCAGCGGCTTGCGCCGCCAGCGAGAAAAGCTCGTGCAGACCGAGCATCGCATGCATACCGTGCTGGATGCCATCGACGCCTATGTTTTCATTAAAGACCACAACTTCCGCTATCTGTATGCCAACCGCAAGCTGTGCGAAGACCTGAACTACACTGCAGACGGGATCATAGGCAAGACCGATAAGGATCTGTACGCCAACAAGCAGACCATCAACGAATTCCGCCGCAACGACGAGCAAGTGCTCTACAGCCTGGAGCGCCTGGCCACGGAAGAAATCGTGCGCGACCGCAAGGGCGACGTGCGCGCCACCTTTTTTTCCATCAAGATGCCGGTCCAGGATCCCGACACGCAGCAGACTGTGCTGTACGGCATCTCCACCAATATATCGGCATTGAAAGCCACCCAGTCGGAGAACTACCGCCTGGCCTTCTACGACCCGCTGACCGAATTGCCCAATCGTCGTCTGCTGCTGCAGCGCCTGGAGTGGCACCTGCAAACCATCGAGCCCTGCCAGCAACCCAGCGCGCTGTACTTTCTGGACCTGGACCGCTTCAAGCACATCAATGACGCCCGCGGCCACGCCATTGGCGATTCGCTGCTGCGCCTGGTGGCGCACCGCCTGTCCTTGCTCATAGACGCTCAGGATATCGTGGCGCGGCTCGGGGGGGACGAGTTCGTCATCCTGAAGCTGCTCCAGCCCGGCACGCTGCAACAATGTCAGGAACAGGCCCTGACGATCGCCGAGCAATTGCGCAAGCGCCTGGAAGAGCCATACGTCATCGAAGGCCACTCTTACCTAAGCAGCAGCAGCATCGGCCTGGCCCTGATCACGGACAAAAGCCTGACTGCCGAAGAATTGATGCGCCAGGCCGACACCGCCATGTACCGCTCCAAAGAAAGCGGCCGCAATCAGATCACCCTGTACGAGCCTGGCATGCAGGAGGCGCTGGAAGAGCACCTGAACCTGCAGCACGACCTGACTTTTGCCATAGGCTCGGACCAGTTGCGCCTGTTCGTGCAATCACAATACGACAAGCAGGGTCAGATCAGCGGCGCAGAGGTGCTGCTGCGCTGGCACCATCCCGCTCGCGGCATCCTTACGCCCAATCTGTTCATTCCATTGGCCGAAAGCACTGATCTGATCACGCCACTAGGCGACTGGATCATGGCGTCGGTCTGCGACCTGCTGCTGCAGACCCAGCCGGCAGCCTTTCCCATCTCCATTAACGTCAGTCCCATCCAGTTTCGCCGCCCCGACTTCGCCGCACGGACCCGTCAGATACTGGAAAGCAGCGGCGCACCAGCCCACAGGCTGATCTTCGAGATCACCGAAGGCGTACTGATGGAAGACTTCGACTCCGCCAGCGCCATGATGCACGAACTGACCGATCTGGGCATACGCTTTTCCATGGACGACTTCGGCACCGGCTACTCCAACCTGGCCGCCATCCGCCGCCTGCCCTTGTTCGAATTGAAGATAGACCGCAGCCTGATCCTGGGCGTGCCGATGGAGCCGGACGCCAACGCAATCGTGCGCACCGTGCTGGCCATGGCGCGCCAACTGGGCCTGCACGTGGTGGCCGAAGGCATCGAGAACGAACAGCAACGCGTCTTCCTGCTGCGCCGCGGCTGCCACGCCCTTCAAGGCTACTTGCTGAGCCCACCCCAGCCCATTGAAGACTGGGTGAAAGCGGTGCATGAGCAAACGGCTCCGGGCCAGTGAGGTACGCGAGCGGGGCTTTACCCTTGTGCGGGGAACACTTCGAGGCCGGACATGGTTTCGATGGTACGGCGATTCATCCCCGCTTACGCGGGGAACACCTTATTTCCACACCGCATCGGCTCTAGCCAATCGGTTCATCCCCGCTTGAGCGGGGAACACGTCCAAGCCGCAAATTCTAGACGCGTGAGCCGACGGTTCATCCCCGCTTGCGCGGGGAACACGTTCAGTGGCAGCATCCGCTTGCTCGCTTGTGAGGTTCATCCCCGCTTGCGCGGGGAACACAAATTCTCGACCATGTTTTCGGAAACATCGACCGGTTCATCCCCGCTTGCGCGGGGAACACTGTGTACGCCCCGACCCCTCTGCCATCTGTGGCGGTTCATCCCCGCTTGCGCGGGGAACACGGGCCGGGCAACGACTGGAGCGCATACGAAGCCGGTTCATCCCCGCTTGCGCGGGGAACACATCCGGCGGCTCGTGATTCGGTCCGTGGCGCCCGGTTCATCCCCGCTTGCGCGGGGAACACGAGAGCCGATCAAGCCGGTGACCGCCCTCTACCGGTTCATCCCCGCTTGCGCGGGGAACACGCAATTTGTCCTCGAACGGTGTGGTGCTGCACCGGTTCATCCCCGCTTGCGCGGGGAACACAACAGTGGTGGAGCAGATGGCGGAATCGGCCACGGTTCATCCCCGCTTGCGCGGGGAACACTCTAAAAATAAGCCATTGATTTCAATAAAGAAAATCAACCCTATATTTTCCACCAAAAAAAGAACCCAAACCCACAAAAACCGATCCACATTTTAAGCCACGAATTCAGTGACAGTGACGAACAGCAACCAGGGCGCAAGCCGGCATTTACCGCTTATAATACGGTAAACACCGCCCCAGCAAGGAGGCTGATATGTTTGCAGAAATATTGCGCGAAGCAGGCTATGCCACGTACAGAAGCCGCCTTAAAACGCTACTGGGCATACCCATGGATGCCACTGAAAATCAAATCCATGATCGCATCGTAGATGGGTTTCCCGCCAATCGCCTGCTTGAACTGTGCGAAAAAGGCGAAATGACTCCCCTGGAACGCGACCAGATTATTCCCCTACGCACCCTTAAAACCCGCCTGGCGAAAGGGCAGGTGCTGACCGTAGCGGAAAGCGATCGTCTGTTTCGCACGGCCCACATCACCGCAATGGCAGAAACCATTTTTGGCGACCGAGACAAGGCTAAACGCTGGCTCAGCAAGCCTAAAGAACGATTTGATGGGCACAGCCCCACGTCGATGCTGCTCAGCCTGCATGGCACACGTCAAGTCGAAGAAATGTTGATTCAACTGGCGGAAGGATACGCATTTTGATCCTCTGGCGAATCAGCGCGTTCGCAGACCTTACCGGTCGCGGCGGCCTATTGACATCAGGCCGCTGGCACCGCGCAGGTAATCCAGTGGTCTATCTGGCGGAAAGCCCGGCGGGCGCCATGCTGGAAGTACTGGTACATCTGGAGGTCGACCCCGAGGATTTGCCGGACAACGTGCGCCTGATGCGGATCCACGTCCCCGAGCAGGTCGCGGCCAGCGCAGCACGGCCGGACCTACCTGACAATTGGTTCGACCATATGGATATGACCCAAACTATCGGGAGCGAATGGCTGCAATCCCGGAACACCGCGCTGTTGCAGGTACCCAGCGCCATCATGCCTCATACCCACAACTGGCTGCTGAACCCCTCCCACCCTCTCGCGGAACAGCTCACACTTACCGTCGAAAGTTTGCAGCTGGACAAACGTCTTTTTAAACAGAGATAGGCACAAAAAGGCCCCAGGTCGCCCAATACTGTTTCAAGACGCTCAAGAGCGGCACGCTTTTGGACGAAGCTCAATACCCAGCGCGTGCAACACCTTCAAGATGGTCTTGAAACTGGGATTACCCTCTCCAGAAAGTGCTTTGTAAAGGCTTTCCCGGCCCAGTCCCGTATCTTTAGCAAGCTGAGTCATCCCTCTGGCTCGCGCGATATTCCCCAATGCCTTGGCAATGAAAGCAGCGTCGTCTCCTGCTTCCTCCATGCATGCCTCCAGGTACAACACGATATCTTCGTCCGTCCTCAGGTGTTCGGCACTGTCCCACTTATGTAATGTGATAGTTTCCATTGCGGCCTCGCTCACAGTTGCCGCGCCAGCTCCAACGCAGCATGTATATCTTTCGCTTGGGTAGGCTTGACGCCTTCGCATGTCTCAATCTCCAGCGAACCCTCTAGTCAAGATCCGTCAGACTCTTCCGGCAAAAAACGCACCAGCCGCAAACCATCAAAATCCACCGGCATACGCCGGTTCGACCCGTACGTGATGAAATCGAAGCCCGACTCGGTAGGCGCCGCCCATGCCATGACCACATTGCCGTCTTCCGCCAGCTCAACAACCTGATGCCAGATCATTTCGCGGATACGGCGGCTGACGTCGCCGACGTACACGCCTGCGCGGACCTCTAACAACCAGACGGCCAGACGCCCTCGCAGGCGAGGCGGTACAGTTTCGGTCACCACGACCAACATGCTCATACCGCCTCCTACGTAGTGCGATGCCCTTGGTCGCCCATCGACGGCGGCTCGGGAATAGCGGGGGGTTGAGCATCTTCGGGCGGTGCCGGAGGCGAGATTTCTCCCGCGGCCAACACATCTTCAATCAGTGGAATCAGCCGACTCAACAAGCGACTGCTCCTGAAAATTTCACGACATGCCAGCCTAACTTCCCGATCCGGATGCCGAGGCTTGCCAGCCGCCACCTTGAACGCCACCGGAACGACCGTCTCGAATTTCACGATATCGGCAATGTCGTAGACAAAGGACAAGGGCTTGCCACTATGCAAGAAACCAATGGCGGGCGCATAACCAGCGGCCAGAACTGCAGCCTCTGTGACTCCATACAGACAGGACGTCGCCGCACTGACGCATTGATTGGCGATATCGCCCGCTGCCCAGTCCTTCGGGTCATAACGCCTGACCTGCCAATCCACGCCATACTTCTTGGCCATTGTCTGGTAAATAGCTCGCACCCGCGCGCCCTCGACACCCCGCAGTTGATCAATGCTGCGCCGTTCGGGCGCCGGCTCGCCGAACCGAAGCTCGAACATCTTGCGCACCACTTTCAGACGCAAATCCGGGGCAAGAGCCAGTTGAGCCTGATACAACAGTTTGTCGGACCGCGCCCCCCCCCGGCTGACCGGCGGAATACAGCCTGACGCCCGCCTCGCCGACCCAGATCAGCAGGGTGCCGGTCGTCGCCGCCAATTTGATGGCCGCATGACTGATGCGGGTTCCCGGCTCCAACATGATGCACACCACAGATCCGACCGGAATATGCATGCGCTCGCCATTGACCTCGTCAATCACCACAAAAGCACCGTCGCGCACATCGATACGGCCCATGCCCACAAAAATCATGGAATTGCGCTCTTTGATGGGAATGGGCCGAAGAGGAAGATAGGCCATTACACGGGCTTGATGAGCATCAGTCCGCAACCCATGGCCTTGGAACGACCAAATCCTTGACGGTATTGGTGCCAGAAACGATCCGGATCCCGCACCGTCAGCACTCCTTGGTAGTCCACGCTGGAAAACCGGATAAGGGCGCCCTTTTTCCTGCTTTGATGCTGCATATAGCCCTCCACCAGCGCAGGAACATCCAAGGAAAAACCCCATTCCTGAGCGCGCCGCCCTTGCCCCAGCCAGTCCTGAGCGGCCTGCTCCATCGCCGTCTGGCATTGTTCGGGGCTAAAGCCCTGCCGTCGGGAAGCCTGCTTGGCATGCATCAGCACGTCGTGGCGTTTATGGTCGGAACAAATCGTAGGATTGGCGCGCAAACTAAATGCCAGTTTCTGCCCCGGCTGTAAGCGCGGGTGAAATGCCTTGCAGTTGATCCTGAACCCCGGATGGGCATCAGGCTGATTTTCTGACAACACATAAAACTGCATGCCGCCCGCCGCCATCTCCTGGCGAAAAAGAAAAGAACGCTGCGAATCCTCGCTGAACAGCTGCCACAGCAGCTGGTGCTCGGCATAAGCGCCATTGCGCTCCAGCACCTGCGCGATCACCTGCCCTGCCCCGCCTGGGGCCAGGCTGATCTTGGACAAATACATTTATGCCTCCTGTTCATCCAGCTGATAGCGCACACGCTGCGTAAACTGCCAACGATCGCGGCTCAAGGGCTCATCCCAGGGCATGGTACGCACAGCATGCGTGACGTCACCTCCCAACCGATCCTGATCGCCTTCCCAGCAATAACGGGCCCACTGGTCATGCTGAAGCCACCAGCCGTCTTCCTTATGGGAACACGTCAAGGGCGCAAACGATTGATTGAGCGCTTCCTTCAGCGTGACAACCGTACATACCGTCGGTGTCAGCGGCAAGGCCGGAGGACACGATTTACGCCCCAAGTACAATTGGAATACAGGCCGCAGCAAGGCCTGTTGCAGTTGTTCCAGCGCATAGGCCGACGACTCTGTCAGCCAGACCGCCACGACCCACAGGCTGTCACAGCGATAATCGCGCTTGGACAACACCGTCTCAGGCTTAGGGTCGGACAGTTCCGACTGCCGGGTCAGGTGCACCACCTTGCTGCGCTGCGGCGGCACTTGCGCCGTATGGTAGTCGCGCAGCAGACTGCCCGGCGCACATTGCTTGACGCCGAAGCACACACTATCCTGCAAGGCGCGCAAAGCTGCGCCGTCATCCCGCCGGATACCCAAGGCCGCTCCCAGCAAGCCCAGCAAGGCAGAACGGGACGGCATATCGGCCGTCGGTCGCTCCTCGCCCACGGCTGTGGTACCCCAACTGGCGAGCGGACCATACAGGCGAAAAACCAAGTATTCCTGCATGGCCGGCTCCTTAGGCACTCGCAAAATTCAGAATATCGGCCAATGAGCCCTCCGCCGACAGAAGATTCAACGTGCTGCGCTGATCGGCGCATGGACCGTAAGCCTGGTCAAAACGCTCCACCTGGTTTTCCAGAGCGGCAATAGCGTCGGCCAGATAATCCTCTCCTTGTACGGGTTTCAGAAACGCCACTGAAAGCGAGCGCGGCTGCTGCGCCCCTTTTTCTGCAAGCACATAGCTGGCATAGGCGCGACTGGCAAAACTGTTCTGCTTGCCAGAGGGAGCGACCTTGGCGGCCGCCTCGACCAAGGCCCGAATCGTCTGGCCCGTCAATTCTGTGTTGCCACCCAGACTCTCCAACAACTGGCTCTTGTTGATGCAGATGTAGCTGTAGAACAGCGCTGCTGCAAAACCGGATTCGCCGATGTGCGCCGAACCCGCATCGTCCTTGCCGTCATTCAAATCGTCCACCGCCGTGAAGTAGTCATCTTCGACTACAACCGAATGCACGCTGATGGCATGGGCCACCTGGCAGGCCGCCTCCACCGAGTACTCAGGGGTTGAAGCCAGCATGCGGCCGAACAGAGCGATATCCACGGCGCTGTGATCGTGCTTGAGCAAGGCCAGCTCTTCTTTAGTGGGCGCACGCTTTTCCTCTGCCAGTAGAACTGCCAGCGCCTGTGCCGCTTTTTGCTCGGCAGGGCTGATGTGCGCCAATTGCTCGATTTCCAAAGAGTCTTTTTTGCCCTTGCCAAATACACCGGCAATGCTGGCCGCCCATTCACGCGCTTGCTTTTCCGCCACGCCGGCATCCAGCAATTGCTGGTGGATTTCCAGTCCGAAACGCTTGGTGCGTGTGCCCAAGTGACCTGCAAGCGCTTCCTGAAACAGCTCCGACACGCGCCAGTGCCGCTTCAGGCTTTGCGAGCTGACGCGCAAGCGCTCAGTGCCGCCCATCAAAGCCGTTTTAGGGCGGCCGAGATCATCCCGGTTCAGGTTAGCGGGAGGGTAGGATGTCAACAAATGCAATTGGATAAATTCACTCACGTCGTTACCTCTTAAAAACTGACCGTTCGATTCATACAGAACCCAGGTATTCTCGTGACAACTATTGCCGTGAAGGCATGCACAGAAAATGCCTGGCTAAGGATTTACTTCTTGCCTAATGCCACTGTCCGGAAATAGTCCATGGCCCACCGCACAACGACCCGCTGATCCGTTTTCCCGGGGCGCAGACGATTTTTTTCTTTGAACCATTGCACGATATCCGCCGCTACGGTTTCTACCGGCAGGGCATGGTCCAACTGTTGCGCCAGACGTCGCAACTGGCGCAGCAACTCGTTGGCGCTGCGTACCTGGAGCAACTTGTTCAACTGCGGCTCGCTGATTGCAGGCTTGGCGAACGATTTTTCCTTGTTGACCCAGCCAGCCGCCACGCCGAAGGAATGACTGCTGTTTTTAGACGCATAGGCCAGCACACCGGCGATAACAGCCAAACATTCCACATCCATGCCGGCATCCTGCTCGTGAGCATCCGCCACACTGAACCACAATGCCCTGAATCCTTCTGTCAGCACGATGTCGTCCACCGTCGCGCAGCGTTTCAGTTCAGCGCGATATTTCGTGGGCGCCGGTTTGATCCCCTGTTTTTCCAGTTCGCCCCGGCTTTCCACCATGCTGCGCCACCAGCGCAGTGTCTTTTCCTGTACCACTTTGCTATTCATGCGCCACGCTCCCCTGCTCTGTTGCTGATTGAATTTGATACGCTGACTTAAAGGCCTTCACCTCCTTGCCCCCACGCAACCATCCCTCCAATTGCCGACGAGCCAGCATGCGTTTGCTCATGGAGCGGATATCGCCCAAATCCGTGAATGCATACTGGTCAAAAATCCTCAAGGCCGCCGCCTGCAAGGTACGCAGCCATTGCCCAGCCAGCTCGCTGCTCAGTTCCTGGTTTTCGCTTTGAGCAATGTGACGCACGACATCAAAAAATGCCGACTCGGTGCGCTGCCAGAAACTGACATCGATGAAGGACGTATCGCCCTTGGCATCGGTCGGGCTGTCGAACCAGGCGGCCTTGATCTTGCCGCGGCAATGCCACAGCGCCAGGTTCGCCAAGTCCTGTAACTCCTTGATCAAGACAAGGACGGCGCCCTGCTGCTCTGGCGCGATGCCGAACAACGGCATGGCAGCGGCATGCCAGCCCCTGGCCTTCATATTGTCCATGTCGTAGCCCGACACCCACAGCTGAGGCACCGCACGCCCCCGGGTATCCAGAATCTTGCGCACGGAGTCGTACTGAACAACATTGCGAGGGCAACGTTGTCCTTGCTGCTGACTGCTGAACGTCAGTACATCCCAGATCTTGTAATTCAGCCCGCCCGGCTGCCCCTTCAAGGACAGTTCCGGCGAGTCTGGCTTTTTGGGATCCCACCGATAGGGCGTCAATGGATGATCCCAATTGCCCGCATAGTTGTTGCCGTAGTTTTGAGTCCTGTAGTTGCGTACGGATTGCGCGCTCTTGACCCCGCTGATGGCACACTCTGCCGCACGGTCTTCCACCAGCAGACGTATACGGCGTGGCATGGACCAATACATATGCAAAGGATGCACTGCATGCGCATAGACTTCCGTCCCGGGCTGTTCGCTGAGTCGCGTCGGCCCCAACCACGGAAAAACCGTCGCGCTGTGCAGATCCGGTTTGGCATAAGGCCACGCATCATGGTGAATCACGTTGAACCACACCTTTTGCCATAGAGGAGCCAGCGGATCTTCCGGCATGACCAGCACCGTCAACGGCCCGCCCCCGCGCAGGCCGACGCGGTGGCCTGCACCACCCGCCGGCGCATTGATCTGCAAGGTCCACAACGCCAAGGCGGCCATGCCCGGTGACATGACTTCGCCTACTCCACGCTTGATGAAGTGATCGGTATTGTTCTTGATCGTATTTTCGCCAGGCGCATCGATCAGCAAGCCGGACACCGGCACTGCTTTCTTGTCGTCCAGAAGATCGAAATCCTGCATGAAGCACGGACCCGGGCCAGTCAGTTGAAATGCATGCTCCAAGGCCGCCAGACGATCGGCCAACTCGGACTCGGAGGGCGGGTCCTCGAACCAATCTACCCAGTCATCTTCATCATCAGGCTGCATCGCGGTCTGCAACAAGGCGATCAACAAGACATACGCCGAACTGGCGAAATCCTCGCGCGGCAGGGCCAGATCCACCACATCGTCACGAACCAGAGCCGTGATCGGCAGAACCTCTGTTGAGCCGTCTCTGAGACGAAAGGGCAGCCAGGGATCGGTCAATAGATTTTGCATTTCAAGGTTCCACAAAATTGCACTGGTGAGATCACGGCAACAGCCCTCCATTTCCCGCTCCGGCGGGGACTTTTTCGTACACGCCCAGCGTCGGGTCGTAGTCGATACTGGTTTCCTGCTCGACCAACCACGGATGCAGAAACCGCAATTTGCGATGCTGCTGCGTCAGACGGTCCCAATCGTGCTGGTCCGCGTCCGATAAGACCGGCAATCGGCTGGCCAGACGCTTCTTGGACAGCCGGACCGTGCTCAACTCCCAGGCAAAACGGTCGTCGTCGATCCAGGGAGTCAAGCCTTGCTCGGTGCGGCGCAGCAGCACGACATTGGCGGACTCGTCATCGATATAGCGCGTGCTGATATCCAGCTCGTCTTCATGCCAGTTTTGACGCCCGCCCGCGGAATAGCCGTATTCCCAGTTCAAGGTGTTGGATCGGCCCGCGGCCGCCATGCTGCGCTCTTTCCCTTCCGCACGAAGCTCGTCGTCGAGCAGGGCCTCGGGAATATCATCTTGCGCCGGCTCCCCATAGACGGCCTCGATCAGCTCACGAGCTTGCTCAGGCAAGCGCCATCCGCCCAGCTCCCGCAGCTTGCGCATCCCCAGCCACAGTCGACCGGGCGAACCGTAAATTGCCTGCGTACCGCCAAAACCGGCCGCCTTCAGCCAATCCTTCTGCGGCGGCTCTTGCCAGGCAGGCGCGTGCACATACAGAACGGGCGTGCCGCGCGCATCGGCTTGCCCTTGAGGCTGGCGATTACCCTGCGCGTCGCGCGCATGTCGGTAGAGGCGCCCTGCCCGTTGAATCAAGTCGTCAATCAGGCAAAGATCGCTGATCATGACATCAGCGTCCGCATCCAGACTTTCCTGAAAAACCTGGGTCGCAATCAAGACGCGGCCGGCACGCTGCTGCGCTCCCCCCGTCTTGCCAAAATGCTGCAGCACGTCGGTCTCTATGCGTTGGCGGTCGGCAAGCACAAAACGGCTGTGGAACAGCAGGCACCATTCCGGATCAGACAGTTGCTCGCGCACAGCCTGATAGGCCTCGATAGCCTCGGCCACGGTATTGCGCACCCACACCGCACATTGACCTTGCTCGGCAGCCTCGACTAATCGGGCGACGCAGCTCGCAACACCTTCCAAGAAACGCACGTCAACATGACGCTCGGACTCTGGCCGGGAGGCTACAGTCTGCTCGTGAACCAAGCTTTTCCTATGCAAATTGACCGTTGTGGCCAAGGGGAAGCTGTCGTTCTGAAGCGCATGAGCCGGCGCCTGTATGCCCTTCAACCAGATGTTGACCAGCCGTTGCCGTTGCGCACGCGACAACGTCGCTGTCAAAAGCACGGCAGACCCGCCCTGATGCAGGTGCAGAGTCAACAGACCTTCCAGCAGTTCAAACATATAGGCATCGGCAGCATGGACTTCATCGAACACCAGCACCTTCCGGCTCAAGCCCAGCAGACGCAAAGATTGATGCCTGCGCGGCAAGACCGCCAGCAGGGCCTGGTCTATCGTGCCCACGCCGACGGGCGCCAGCAGCGCCTTTTTGCGAGAATCAGCCAGCCATTGATTGCATTGCAAGGTAGCGGTGTCGTCGCCGGCCGCATAGGCGCCGTCCTCTGGGGCCTCAGCCTGAACGGCCTGCCGGAAGACGGGATGCATGTCTCTGGCCCCATGCGCGAGCACGATGCTGGGAGTCGAGCCATCCGGTCGGCGCAGCATCTGCACGTAGTAATCCGCCACGCGATTGAACATGGCATTGGAGGTGGCCATGGTCGGCAAGCCAAAGTAAAAGCCATCGGCAGCGCCAGCCCGCAGCAGGCGATGTGTCAACACCAACGCCGCTTCCGTCTTCCCCGCCCCCGTCACGTCTTCCAGGATGAATAATTGCGGCGTGCCGTCCACCTGAACGTTCTCAGCCCAACGTTGCAAAGGGGAAGGAGGAAAATGAAAATACTGCTCTACAGATTCAAACTTGGACACAATGGGGACATCCGCCATTTCAGTTTTCTGTAAAGCCTGCTCGGCCTGCGCCAAGGTCTGAGTCCAGTAGGTCTCCAAGGGCATGGGCTCAGTCACATAGGGAAAGTAATCGCGGTTGGAGCCCAGCCAGTCCGCCAGCACCACGATGCCGGCCAACGGCCAGCTTAGCTGTTTGAGTCGGTTCTGAAGTTCTTTGTCTGCCCAGAACTGCGCTGACAATTCTGCCGGAGACAAATCGCCGATCCGACATACATCGTGCAAAAACAGGCTGGCCGCCTCAAAATCATGTGGGTGCGTGTAGCGACCTACCAAAGCGTCGGCCCCCATATCCGGCGTAATAGGCTGGCCGTGATGCCCTAAAGAACACTCCACCAACACCCAAAGACTACCCAGCGCTTTGCGTTGCTCCCGTGGATTCAAGGCCTCAGCATCGGAAAACAAGCACAAAAACTCGTCTTTCAATGCCTCCCAAAAACAGGAGCCTAATCGGTCGTGATGAGCATGCGCCGCATCATAGGGATATTTTGCATTTCCAGGCCACAGGCGTTTATCAGAATACGTATTCAAGCCTTGAAAAGCAGAGGCGAATTTCCCCAAATCGTGAAATACCACCAACAGCACGAACACACGTATCAGATCATCTTTGTGCATGCCCAGGAAAGCTGCCATGGACTGAACGAATTCAGGCCTGGCCTGTAAATATCGATACGCGACAGCGGCCACATCCAAGCAGTGATAGGGCAATAGATGAAAATCCGCTGTTCCAGCCGCGTATGACTTTCGATCCAGTTTTCCCCAATAAAGATGGTAAGGTTTTTTTTCTTCCGACATAACGCATTCTGAGAGAAACACTTACAAAATACATCATATCGGAAAATTAATTATTTTTCTGATCACTCTTGGTTTGATTATTTTTTCAAATAATTGATATCTCAATTAACTTGCGCCTAATTATTTATCCACTCCCATAACCTATGTCGCAGAAAGCCTTTGTTCTGCACTGAAATTGGCATCCGCAAATACGGCCTACTTCAGGTCATCCGACATTGCGGCGGTAGGCGGCTCGTCCTGCGGCAGCACCCAATCCAGTTTCTCGTGCTCGATATCGCCGTGCCAGGGTTCGATGGCGGGCTGAGTCCGGTTGGCACGTGCTGACAGCTCCGCGAAGCGGCTGACCTTGCCATACAGGCCCTGCTGGCCGGCCAGGGCGGTGACCGTGTTGTTGTAGTGCTTGCCCGCCTGTCCCAGGGTTTCGCCCAGTTTTTTCAGACGCTCGGCCAGCAGGGACACCTGGTTATAGATATCGCCGGCGCGCTGGCTCAGCTCGTGGGCCTGTTCATTACTGCGCACCATCATCCAGACATTGGCCACGGTGCGCAGGATCGGCAATAGCGTCGTGTGCGACACCATCAGCACATTTTTGGACAAGCCGTAATCGAACAGGCCATGCTGTTGCTGCAAGGCCTGCATATAAGCGGCCTCGACAGGCACGTACATGAAGACAAAACCCGGACTGCCCAGACCCGGCAAGGCGCTGTAGTCCTTGGACGACAAGTCGTCGATGTGATTGCGCAAGGCCTGCACGTGGGCATTCAAGCTTTGCAGGCGCTCGGGCTCGGACTCGGCCCGCACGGCGCGGTCGTAATCCACCAGCGACACCTTGCAGTCCAGCACCAGGTGCTTGTCCTGAGGCAAGTGGATCACGAAGTCGGGATAGCGCAGTCGGCCTTGCTCGTCGCGCGCCTGCCACTGCGTATCGAAATGCACGCCACGGACCAGCCCGGCCACTTCCAGCGTTTTTTCCAACTGGGTTTCCCCCCAGTTGCCCGTGGTTTTCTTGTCGCCCTTCAAGGCCACCGCCAAGGAATGCGCCTCGGCGCTCATGCGCAGACCCATTTCCTGCATGCGCTGCAACTCTGCACCCAGGGCCGCCTGGCCCTTGACCGATTCATCATGCACTTGATTGACGCGCAGCTGAAAACCGGCCAATTGCTCGCGGAACGGTCGCAGCATTTCGTCCAGCGTGCGCTGGCTATCCTGGCGCAGCGTCTGTCCCTTGGACTCCAATATTTGCTGCGCCAGCGATTCAAACTGTAGTCGCATCTGCTCCCGACTGTTTTCCAGATCCGCCTGCATGGCCTGATTGCGCGCCTGTTGAGCGTGCAGATCCGCATCACGGCGGATCAGCTCTTTCTCCAGGTCCGCCGTCCGGTCGCGGGCCTGCTCGATCTGCTCTCTGTCAGCGATCGCCGCCTGCGCCAGGCGCGTACGCTCGGCCTCCAGAGCGCGCAACACAGGCGCCGTCATCCGGGACCGCAACCAGGCACCCAACATGGCCCCCAGCACCAGCGCGGCCAGCACCGCCGCCACCCACATGCCATTCAGCTCAACATCCATCCCGCTCACTCCTGTGTCGCATCCAGCCGCCATCATACCGGGACGCCCTCGGCGTCTTTTTCTGGTTTATAAACATATTATTTAAACGTATAAGATCAAATGGTTATATGACGCGGCATCATGATAAATTAATTGCGTAAAATGCCGCCGCCTTTACGCGAGCGGTACGCCTTTTTTGCGGAACCATCATGTCATTCTCCCTGCGCGCCCTGCTGGGCACTCTGGCCCTGGGCCTGTCGTTCAACTCCGTCGCGGCTGACTGGCCGCCCGCCGGCAAGGCGGTGCAGATCGTCGTTCCGGCCCCAGCCGGCGGCGGGACCGGCGACTCCATCGCCCGTCTGATCGCCGAAGGACTGTCCAAGGAGCTGGACGGCAATTTCGTCATCGACAACCACGGCGGCGCCAACGGCAACATCGGCGCCGGCATCGCCGCCGCGGCCAAGCCGGACGGCTCCAAGCTGCTGTTTTCCTGGGCCGGCACCCTGGCCGTGAGCCCCGCCCTGTACCAGAAGCTGCAATTCGATCCACAAAAAAGCTTTGACATGATAGGCCTGGTGGCCGAAGTGCCCAATATCCTGGTCGTCAGCCCGTCCCTGCCCGTGGACTCGGTGAAGTCGTTCGCGGATTACGTCAAGCAGCACCCGGGCCAGGTCAACTTCGGCTCCACGGGCAACGGCAGCTCCATGCACCTGGCGGGCGAGCTCTTTATGGCCCAGACCGATACCAATATGCTGCACATTCCCTACAGCGCGCCCGGCCAGGCTACGACCAACCTGATCACGGGTGAAATCCAGGCCATGTTCCAGTTGATTCCCGGTATTGTCGGCCAGGTGAAAGCAGGGCAGGTGAAAGCGCTGGCCGTGACCTCCGCGACACGCGCGGCCACCTTGCCGGACGTTCCGACCACGGTGGAACAAGGCTATCCCGAACTGCTGTCCTCTACCTGGTTCGCCCTGCTGGCTCCCAAAGGCACCTCGCCCGAGATCATCGCCCGCGCCAACGCCGCCCTGAACAAGGTACTGGCCCAGCCGGACGTGCAGGAGAAACTGGCCAACCTGGGCGCCACCACCTTGGGCGGCACGCCGGCCCAGGCTGACGCCCTGCTGGACAGCGAACTGAAGAAATGGGCAAAAATCGTGGAAAATGCCGGCATTTCGGTGCAGTAAGCCTTCCCGTCGAGACTGACACGCCAGCACCTTGCTGGATCGCCCCCGAATAGCGGACACGGATCCCGCTTTCGGGGGTTTTTTATTGTCCGTGCGATGCGCAGACGCTGCCGACAGGACTCATCACCTTATTATTGATTTTTTATCAATTGTATTTGACAGATAAAGGACTTAATCCGCAAAGATCAAGAAGGCACACTGTAATCCATAGCGAAAGCCATACCAAGCGCCCGGCATGCGCCGGCGCTCTACACACACTGATTCAGGAGTCTTATATGAGCATCCCTTCCTTTGGCGTCGGCACCTTTCGCCTGACCGGCCAGACCGTGATTGATTCGGTCCGCAACGCACTCGAGCTGGGCTATCGTGCCGTCGACACAGCCCAGATCTACGGCAATGAAGCCGACGTAGGCCAGGCCATCGCCCAGGGCGGCGTGCCCCGCTCCGAGCTGTTCGTAACCACCAAGATCTGGACCGACAATTACGCCAAGTCCAAACTGGTGCCCAGCCTGCGCGACAGCCTGGAAAAGCTGCGCACCGACTATGTAGACCTGACACTGATCCACTGGCCCGCCCCCGGCAACGGCGTCGAGCTGGCGGAATATATGGAAGCACTGGCCGAGGCCAAGGCGCTGGGCCTGACGCGCCAGATCGGCGTTTCCAATTTCAATATCGAACTGACACGGCAAGCTATCGCTGCGGTCGGCCAAGGCGAGCTGGCCACCAACCAGATCGAACTGAGCCCTTACCTGCAGAACAGCGCCTTGACCGCCTTCCTGAAAGAGCAAGGCATCGCCGTGACCTCCTACATGACCTTGGCCTACGGGAAGGTTCTGAAGGATCCCGTACTGGCGCAGATTGCCCGGAAACACCACGCAACCGTAGCCCAAGTGGCCCTGGCCTGGGCGCTGCAATTGGGCTACGCGGTGATTCCATCCTCGACCAAACGCGAAAACCTGGCCAGCAACCTGCTCGCCCCCGACCTGACGCTGGACGCGCAGGACATGGCGCAGATCGCCGCTCTGGAGCGCAATGGCCGCGAAGTCAGCCCCGAGGGCCTGGCCCCCGAGTGGGACTGATCCCCCCCTTTCTGCGGGCGCATGCCGCCCGCAGACCATCACCGTCTTGCATTCCCTGTCGCCGTCCCCGGCGGCGTCCCGAAACATCCCGTCAGATCTGGACGCCAAATCCCGTATCCCCGGGACAAATGGGAAACGTTTAGCCGCTACGATGCACTGATCCCGGCAACCACAGGCTTGGGCCCATGAACTGGATCAACAACACACGCATTGTCGCCATTTTCTCTGTCGTCTGGCTGCACATTGCCGCTTACGCCGTCTTGAACGCCGAGCTGGGCAGTCCGGACTGGTGGAGCGGCAATCTGTATGATGCCGCCACCCGCTGGTGCGTGCCCGTCTTTGTGATGGTCAGCGGTGCGCTGCTGCTGGAACCCCGGCCCGAAGAAAGCATGAGCCGCTTCTACCGCAAGCGCGCCGGCCGCATCCTGACCCCTTTGCTGTTCTGGACCGCATTCTATCTGCTGTGGACGGCCTTCAAACAGCACTGGTGGACGCCCGACGCGCAACCCTATCCTTACCTGCAACGGGTGCTGCAAGGCCGGCCTTACTTTCACCTGTGGTTCCTGTACATGATCGTCTTCCTGTACCTGTTCACGCCTTTTCTGCGGCGTCTGGTGCAGGCATGTCGGCTGCGACACCTGGCGGCGCTGACGGCCGCCGCCTTTGTGCTGTCGGCGCTCAGCACCCTAAGCAGTGCGGACCTGAAGACCAATTCCACGCCTTTCTTTACCTGGTTTCTGTCCTACCTGCCCTACTTCCTGCTGGGCTACCTGGTGCGCAAAGTCCCCCTGGCGGTTCCCCGCTGGCTGAGCCTGACCGTGCTGCTGGCCTCCATCGCCGCCACGGCCTGGGGCTGTTACGCGCTGGCCTCCCTGCATGATCTGCAGACCGGGGCCTACTTCTACGACTACCTGAGCGTGACCGTCATTCCCATGTCGCTGGCGCTGATCTTGCTGCTGCGAGACTGGGACCGTCCCTTGATCAGTCCACCCGTCAGCCGTCATCTGGCCGAGCTGACCCTGGGCGTTTACCTGATCCACCCCTGGCTGATCGACCTGATGTATCGCTACCTGTTCACAGCGCTGGATTTCAATGCCCTGTGGTCCATTCCGGTGCTGGCAGCCGGTATCTATGCCGCCTCCTTGGTCCTGGCCGCCCTCTTCCGGGCCACCCCAGGCCTGCGAGCGGCGGTCTAGAAACGCATCAAGGCCGGAACGGCGCGTCGTCGATGGGGGACGCTTCGCCCAGCAGGCGCGCGGTCAGGACCGCCGCGCTGCCGCACGCCAGCGTAAAGCCCAGCGCGCCATGGCCCGCATTGACCCACAGACGCCCCGCCAGCTTGCTGGGGCCAATGACAGGCTTGCCTGACGGCGTGGCCGGGCGCAGCCCCGCCCAGGTCTGCGCCTGCTCCAGCGGCAAACCGGGAAACAGCTCCCTGACCTGTTGTTTGAAACCGTCCATGCGCGCCGGTGGAATATCCAGCCCGCCGAATCCGATATCCACCATCGCGGCCATGCGCAGCACCTGGCCCAGGCGGGCGTAGACAATCCGACGTTCATAATCGGTCACGCTGATGGCCGGCACGGCCTGCGTCACGCCCTCCAGCGGCAGGCTCAGGCTGTAGCCCTTGAGCGGATAGATCAAGGGCTGGCCGCCCAGCTGGCGCAGCAATTGCACCGCCCCCATGCCGCCCGCCACCACGAACTGATCGGCCTCCAGCTCGCCTTGGGGCGTGACGACAGCACGAATATCGCGCCCCTCGCGCACAAAACCCTGAACCGGATGATTCAAGCGCAACTCATAATCAGCATCACCCTGCAGGCGGGCGTGCAGGGCCTCGCAGAACAGGCGGGTGTCGCCGGCTTCCTCGCTGGGCGTGTAAATGGCGCCTTTCAAGCTGGAACCCAGGGTCTGCAGAGACGGCTCCAGCGCCAGCACGGCCTGCGCATCCAGTACTTGCTGATCCGAGCCCAGCTTCGCCTGTAATTGCGCCTGCTCGCGAGCGTGCTCAAAGGGGCCGCTGCTGCGAAACACAATCAGCTTTCCATTGGTCTGATGGGCGAACTCCAGATTGAAGCGCGCTTGCCAGTCGTGCAGCACATCACGGCTCAGATACGACAAGGTCAACATCTGCGCTGTGGACTGGCTCACCACATCGCTGCGGCACAGCTGCAAAAAGCGCATCAGCCAGCGCCATTGCTGCAGATCCAGAGCCGGGCGAAAGCGCAAGGGCGAATCTTTTTTGAGCAGCCAGCGCGGCAGATCCTTGAACACACCCGGATCAGCCAGCGGCGCCACATAGCTGTAGCTGAGCTGACCGCCATTGGCATAGCTGGTGCCGCCAGCCACCTGCGGGCCTGCTTCCAGAACCGTGACCCTCACGCCTTTCTGGCGCAGCATGAAGGCCGTGCTCATGCCGATAACGCCGGCGCCGATGATACAAACGTGCATGCAGAAAACTCCCGATAACTACCGGTTATTCTGCGCTTGCCTAGCCTTGCAGGCCAATCAAAAAACACCGCTCTCCATAACCTGAGGTTATGGAATTACGCCTCTGGAAAGTCACACTCCAGCAGGGCCTGGCGAATGTGATCCAACACCACCTGCCGCGACCCCGAACCCGCGTCATCGTGCACCGTCAGGATACTGACCGGCACGTCCAGAGCCTGCGGCAGACGATGCAGGCACAAGCCCGGACGCAGCATGGCGCGCGCCGTCACCAGATCCACCAGGGCCTCTCCGGCGCCCTGCATGACCAGCGAGCAAGCGACGTAATGCGTCTGCACCCGCATGACCGGTGCGAACTCCGGTACATGGGCCTCCAGCAGACGCTCCACCATGGCGCCCATGGGGTCCTGCGCATCCAAGGCAATGAACGAGCGCGCCGCCATGTCGGCCCAGGAGCGCAGCGCCGGCGCGCCGCTGGGCGCCACGTGCACCAGCTGGGTCGCTGCCAGTTCCTGGCGCTGCACCCCGGGGTGCTCGCCTTGGTCAAAGGTCAGCACCATGTCCAGGTCGCGCGTCTCCAGCGCCTGCAGCAGCTCGCCGCTGTGATGCGTGCGCAGCTCGAAGCTCATGGCCGGATGGGCCTGGCGGCAGCGACTGACCGCGACCGGCAACAGCTCCAGGCCAAACGCCGGGCTGCTGCCGATGCGCCACAGTCCTTGGTGATGAAAGCGCAGATTGCGCGCCAACCGGCCCACATCCCCCAGCTCCTGATGCAGACGCGCCACGTGGGGCGCCAGAATACCGGCTTCTCGGGTCGGCACCAGCCGGCCGCGCACGCGATCGAACAAGCGAAAGCCCAACTGCATTTCCGCCGTGGCCAGCAGCTTGCTGGCCGCCGGCTGGGAAATATGCAGCAGGCGCGCCGCCTCCGTCAGGGTTCCGCCCCGACAGATCGCATCGAAGATTTCCACATGGCGCCAGCGCACTGATTGATTCTCCTGTTTCAAGGGCTCACGGCCCGACCGCCCATGGTCGCCGCCAGCGCTAGCATAAATCGGATCGCCCCCCCGCGCTTCCTTGCTATCCTATAGCCCGTCACATCCACTCTTTTTTCGCGTGCCTCGCGCCGCGTGCTTTCATGGCTGCCTCCCCCTACAAAAAACGCGAACCCAATATCCGAGAACAGGTCTACGGCATGCTGCGCCAGGACATCGCCCTGGGCAAGATCGGCTTTGATGTTCGGCTGGTGGACAACGAAATCGCCTCCAGCCTGAATGTATCGCGCATGCCCGTGCGCGAAGCTCTGCTGCAACTGAAAAACGAGGGCATGCTGGACAGCACCTCGCGCGGCTTCGTGCTCAAGGTCTACACGCCGCAGGACATCGAGGACATTTTTTCCGTGCGCCTGCTGCTCGAGCCGGCCGCCGCGCATCATGCCTGCCGCAACCAGAGCGCCATGGGCCTGCTGGCCATGGAGCAGGCCGTGGCCCGCATCGAAGCCACCCATCAACAGGGCGATCCCCTGGACAATATCCAGGCCAACTGGTCCTTTCGCAGCGCCTGGATCAATATGGTGCCCAACAAGCAATTGGTGGACACCATGGAGCGTCTGCATGACCGCGCCGACCAGGCGCGCATCGCCTGTCTGCAGGATGCCCGCTTTCGCCTGGAAACCATGCAGCGCGCCCAGGGCATCTGCGAGGCATTCCGCCAGCAACAAGCCGACGAAGCAGCCCGCCTGATCCACGAAAATCTGGTCATCTGCAGCGCGGCCTACTGCCTGAAACAGGCGCAGTTGCTGGCCTGACAGAAACATCCTAAAAAACGTCTTTAATTCTTGCCATGCGGTCTAAAGCGGGCAGGGCGGATGCCGTAATCGCATCAGCCCTGCCCGCACAGACATGGAAATCGCAGACAGGGCTGACCCTATATCAGCCCTGCACAGGGCGACTTCAACATAATAAAGAGACAAAAGGCGCTTCATGTCCATTCTTCATCACCTGCGCTTGCGCCAGAAGCTATTGGTTCTGACCGGCTTGCTGTGCATCGTCATCGGCGTGCTGGCCGTAACCCAATGGCGAGTCAACCAGGCTGCTGATACCGTCGCACAAGCCTATCAGCAACGCTATACCTCCTACATGCTCGCCAATGAGCTGCGCCGCAACTCCGACGACCTGACCCGCCTGGTGCGCTCCTATGTCGATACCGGCGAGGCGCGCTGGGAACAGCAATACCACGAGGTCGCCGACATCCAGGCCGGCAAAATTGCCCGCCCCGGCGGCTATGAAGGCATCTACTGGGACCTGCGCGCGGCCGGCATCGCAGTGCCCGGCGCCAGCGGCCCGACCGTCGCTCTGCTGGAGCTGATGCGACAAGCGGACTTTTCCAGCGCCGAGCTGGCCAAGCTCAGCGAGGCAGCCAGCCTGTCCATCGCCCTGGCCCAGACCGAGATGCAAGCCATCAAGCTGGTCAAGGAGCTCCCCCCCGATGCTCCCGAGCTGGACACGGCGCGCGAGCTGGTCAATGGCGCCGCCTACCATCGCACCAAAGCCCGCATCATGGAGCCCGTCAGTGATTTCTTTCAATTGCTGGATGCCCGCACCACCGGCGCCATTGCGGCCGCCCAGGCGTCGGCAGCGCGCTGGACCGCCCTGCAGCTAAGCAGCAGCGCCCTGGCGCTGGGCCTGTTCTTCCTGATGCTCTGGAGCATCTTCAACAGCGTCATCGTGTCCATGCGCCAGGCCGTCACAGTGGCCGACGACGTGGCCCAGGGCAACCTGACCAACACCATAGCCTCCAGCGGCCGCGACGAAGTAGCGCAACTGATGGACGCGCTCCGGCGCATGCAGCATAGCCTGGTGACCGTGGTCTCCACTGTGCGACAAGGCAGCGACTCCGTGGCCGTCGCCAGCGCCCAGATCGCACAGGGCAACCACGACCTGAGCACGCG
Source organism: Pseudomonadota bacterium (assembly GCA_023439305.1). Classification (GTDB taxonomy): domain Bacteria; phylum Pseudomonadota; class Gammaproteobacteria; order Burkholderiales; family Burkholderiaceae_B; genus Alcaligenes. The sequence continues at coordinate 38,900 of JAEXOO010000047.1, read as the reverse complement.
CACCGGCAATCAGGCCAGCGCGCTGGAAGAAACCGCCGCGTCCATGGAGGAGCTGTCGGCCACCGTCCGGCAGAACGCCGACAATGCCCGCCAGGCCAATCAGCTGGCGGTCACGGCCAGCACGGTCGCGGAACACGGCGGCAGTGTGGTGGCGGAAGTCGTGGACACCATGAAAGGCATCAACGAATCCAGTCGCAAGATCGCAGACATCATCGGTGTCATCGACGGCATTGCCTTCCAGACCAATATCCTGGCCCTGAATGCGGCCGTGGAGGCTGCCCGCGCCGGCGAGCAAGGCAAGGGCTTTGCCGTAGTAGCGGGCGAGGTGCGCTCTCTGGCCCAGCGCAGCGCCCAGGCGGCCAAAGAAATCAAGGACCTGATCAATGCCAGCGTCGAGCGCGTGGGCCAGGGAACTCAGCTGGTGGACAAGGCCGGCGAGACCATGAGCAATGTCGTGACCTCGATCCGCCGCGTGACCGACATCATGGGCGAGATCAGCGCCGCCAGCATCGAGCAAAGCACAGGCGTCACCCAGATCGGCGAGGCCGTCACGCAAATGGACGGCGTCACCCAACAAAACGCCGCGCTGGTCGACGAAATGGCGGCCGCCGCGGGCAGCCTGCGCAGCCAGGCGCAGAGCCTGGTACAGGCGGTGGCGGTGTTCCGGCTGCGGGCAGGGCATCAATCCTGACCTTGTCGCGAGGCCGGTGAAGTCCGGCCTCAGCCTGGCAGAGAGTCTGCACGTCGCATAAAAAAACGCCCTCTTGGCGGACACAATGCCAAAAGGGCGCGTACTCTGTTTACGCTAGGTCAATCAATCCAGCGTGATGTCCAAGGACTGGATCATGGGCCCCATGGACTTGGCGTCTTGTTCGATCAACTCGGAGAACTCCTGGGGCGTCGAGGACTCGATCTGAATACCGAAGTCCACGAATTTCTTGACGACTTCGGGCTCCTTCAGCACGGTCGTCAATTGCTCGGTCAGACGCGCCACGTCGTCGGCGGGCGTGCCGGCCTTGGCCGAGATACCCCACCAGATCGTGAATGCCACATTCGGGATACCGCTTTCGGCAATGGTTGGCACGTCAGGACGCAATGGGCTGCGCTCGGTCGTGGCGGCGGCGATGGCGCGCAGGCGACCGTCTTCCAGGAAGCCGCGGCTGCCGGTCAGCACGTCGAAAATAAAGTCGATCTGACCGCTGACAGCGTCAATCAAGGCCGGACCCGCGCCTTTATAAGGCACGTGCACCAGGCGCGCACCCGTTTCCTTGCGCAGCATCTCGCCCAACAAATGCGTGCCTGTGCCCATGCCGGGCGAGCCATAGGTCAACTCGTGCTGCTTGCCGGCCGCCACCAGGTCCTGCACGCTCTTGAACGGACTGTCCTTGTTCACCAGCAGGAACACAGGGGCTTTGGCAGCCAGTGTCATGGGCACCAAGTCAGTGGCCACGTTGTAGTTCAGGCGCTTGTACAGATGGCGGTTCAACGAATAGGCGCCGCTGTCGGCCAGGAACAGCACCGTGCCCATGGCGGCAGGATTGGCGTTCTTGACCACATTCATGGCTACCTGAGCGCCGGCGCCTGGACGGTTCTCCACAATCACCTTCTGGCCGAAGCGCGTGCCCATTTCCTGCGAAATCACCCGGGCGAGCTGGTCGGCGGCGCCACCGGGCGGGTAGGGCACCACCAGAGTGACGTTCTTTTCCTGCGCATGGGCCTGTGCGCCCAGCATCACGGCGCAGCAGGTAGCGAATTTAAGCCACAACTTCATAGTTCATCCCCGGAGCCTGTCTGGGCTCATTCAAAGTCATTGTCGCGCCCGCTGCTGCGGGCCTGTTCACAGGCCGTGCTTCCATGGGTTGCGCCATGCCTGCCTCCTCCACCCCATGGCCGGTATTCCAATGATGCAGCAGCGATGTGTCCCACTTTACCGTCTTCTGCACTACGGGTTTTTCCGGCTGAGGAAATGAATTTCTAAATAATATATTGCAGTATACTGTTTGTACGGTATTAGTGATTCCACCCATATAAATCGGCTTGCCGCCTTCGTTTCGCGCGGTTTGCCGGGAGACAGACATGCACGCCCATTCCATTCCCGCCTCTCAATTGCCGCTGTATTCGGTGCCCGCCGCCCAGCGCACCGTGCCCGCCTTGCTGCGCCTGCGCGCCGAGCGCATGGGCGATGCGCCTCTATTCTCGGATCGGCAAAGCAGCTATACCGGTGCGCAGACCCTGCAAGCCGCCGCCGCCAGCGCCAGCCGCCTGGCCGCCGCCGGCATACGCCGCGGCGACCGGGTCGCTCTGCTGTGCACCAACCGCCGGGAGTTCCTGGACATGGTACTGGGATGCGGCTGGCTAGGCGCCGTCGTCGTACCCATCAACACCGCCTCGCGCGGCGCGCAGCTGCAACATATCCTGGGCAACAGCGGCGCCACGCTGTTGGTCGTGGAAACAGATCTGACGCCTTTGCTGTCAGAGGTGGACCTGGCGGCCACCTGCGTGACGCAGGCCTGGCTGGTTCCCGGTGAAAAATCCGCTCAGCCGCTGGGCGTAGCCACCTGCGAACTTCCCCCTCTGGGTGAATACTGTGAGCCGGCCGATATCGCCCCCGGCGACACGCTGGCCATTCTGTACACTTCCGGCACTTCGGGGCCGTCCAAAGGCGTACAATGCCCACACGCCCAGTTCTATTGGTGGGGCATCTACACGGCCAGCAAGCTGGGCATGCGTCCCGACGACGTGCTCTACACCTGTCTGCCCATGTTCCACACCAATGCGCTCAACACCTTCTTCCAGGCCCTGGTCAGCGACGCCCGCATGGTTGCGGACCGCAAGTTCTCGGCCAGCCGCTTCTTCGATAATCTGCACGAGACCGGCGCCACCGTCACGTACCTGCTGGGCGCCATGGTGCCCATCCTGCTGTCCAAGCCCGTCGTCCCATCCGAAAAGCTGCACAAGACGCGCATCGCCCTGGGGCCTGGCGTACCCGAGCAGTTTCATGCCCAGTTCCTCGAGCGCTGCGGCATGCACCTGCTGGACGGATTCGGATCGACGGAAACCAACTATGTGATGGGGCGCGGCATCGAAGAGCAGCGCAACGGCTACATGGGCCGCCTGTCCGACGGCTTCGAAGCCCGTGTCGTGGACGAAAACGACAACGAGCTGCCTGACGGCCAGGTGGGCGAACTGCTGCTGCGCGCCGACGAACCCTACGCCTTCGCCCTGGGCTACTACGGCATGCCCGAAAAAACCGTGGAAACCTGGAAGAACTTGTGGTTCCACACCGGCGACCGCGTGGTACGCGACGCGGACGGCTACTATCGCTTCGTGGATCGCCTGAAAGACATGATCCGCCGTCGCGGCGAGAACATTTCTTCGTTCGAAGTCGAAGAGGCCTTGTCCAGCCATCCGGCCGTGCAGACCGTGGCCGTTTACGCCGCCAAGTCCGAGCTGGCCGAGGACGAGGTCATGGCCATGATTGTGCTGCGCCCGAATGTGCAAGTCAGTTGCGAGGAGCTGCTGGGCCACTGCGAACGCACCCTGCCGTATTTCGCCGTACCGCGTTTTGTGGAGTTCGCCGACAGCCTGCCCACCACCGAAAATGGCAAAATTCAGAAATTCGCGCTGCGTGACCGCGGCGTTGGCCCGGCGACCTGGGACCGCGAAAAAGCCGGCTACCAGGTTCGCCGCTGACACAGAGAGCCGTGCATGAACACTGATTTCAACCTGAACACCGTGCGCCTGCTGGGCGCCACCGAAGTCACCTACACACGGCGCGGCCAGCGCAGCACATCCGAACTGCTGGCCCTGGCGTTCCGCCAGGCGCTGGATGAGGCCGGCCTGCGCGCGAGCGACATCGACGGTCTGGGCGTGGCCTCGTTCACGCACGCCCCCGACCGCGCCATCGACCTGGCCTGGAAACTGGGACTGCAGCCGCGCTGGATCATGGATGACAGCAATGGCGGGGCCAGTGGGCTGAACATTTTGCAGCATGCCATCCGGGCCGTGCAGGCAGGCGATGCGCGCGCCATCGCCATCGTGGCCGGCGACCATTTCGAGGCCGAGGACTTCCGCCGCCTGGTGGAAAACTACAACCAGACCACGAGCGACCATCTGCGCCCCCTGGGCGCGGGCAGTCCGAACCAGGTCTTTGCCATGCTGACAGCCGCCCAGACACGCACGCTGGGCCTGGAACGCGCCGACTATGGCGCCCTGGTCATGCGTCAACGCCAATGGGCAGCCTTGAACCCGCAAGCCGTCTATCGCACCCCCATGAGCCTGGACGACTACCTGAATGCGCCGGACGTGGCCTGGCCCCTGGGCCGTCTGGACTGCGTGCCTGTCGTGGACGGCGCCAACGCCATCATCGTCACCCGCCAGGATCACCCGGCCGTCCAAGGCAAGCCCGGCATCACTGTGCGCGCCTTGCGCAGCCTGCACAATATCGATGACCAGCAGGGCGACGGCCTGAGCACCGGCCTGGCTCGCCTGGCACCCGACCTATGGCCGCAAAGCGGCCTGAGCCCCGCAGACATGGATGTGGTCAGCATCTACGACGACTATCCGGTCATGGTGCTGGCCCAGTTGCAGGATCTGGGGTTTTTCCAGGCGCAGGACGCCAAGCGCTTCATCCACGAAGAGATCGCCACCGGACGCCTGGCGCTGAACACCTCCGGCGGGCAACTATCGGCCGGGCAAGCAGGCGCCGCGTGCAGCCTGCACGGATTGGTCGAAGTCATGCGCCAGCTGGGCGGCCAGGCGGGCGAACGCCAGCTTGCCCAGGCCCGCTATGGTCTGGTGACCGGCTACGGCATGGTCGAATACCGCTACGGCATGTGTTCCACTGCTTTGATTCTGGAGTCCCTGTCATGAGCCCCGCTGTTTTCCGTTGCCTGAACTGCGACCATCACGTCTTTCCCGCCCGCCATCTGTGCCCGCGCTGCCATGGCGCCCAGTTCCAGCCCGAGCCCTGCGATTCGGGCACGGTGCAGGAACTGACCCACAGCCTCCAACGCAGCGCCGATGGCCAGGCCCAGGTGCTGCAGCTGGCCACCATCGCCAGCGCCGCCGGCCCCATGCTGATCGCCCGACTGCACGGCGAGCACATCCAGCGCGGCGACCCCGTGCGGCTGGTGATGCGGGATGGCGGGATTCATGCGGAGCCTGCGGGGGAATAGATCAGCCTCTTGCCGGGCGGCGGATGCACCGCTGTTTGAGACTGCGCCCAAGGTCCCTGCTGCAAAGCATAAAGGCCTCCCCGAAGCGAGGCCTTTATGCTGTCCACTGAGCCCCGCACGCCCAAGAGATCCGAGCATGCGGGACGGGATTACCCGATCAGGCCGGGCAGGCCGATGGCGATCCAGGGGACAAACAGCACCAGCGCCAGGATGCCGACCTCGATGGCCAGGAAAGGCACCGCTGCGCTGTAGATGTGCGGCAGGCGGATCGAAGGCGGCGCCACACTCTGCATCACGATCAGCAAGAGGCCGAAGGGCGGGGTCAGCAGGCCGATTTCCAGGGCGATCAGAATCATCACGCCCAGCCACACCGTGTCCACGCCGGCGGCCAGGGCCAGGGGCATGAAGAAGGGCAGCGCGATCATCATCATGGAGATCTGGTCCAGCACCATGCCCATCACCAGCAGCACCAGCAGCATGCAGATGACCAACACAAAGGGCGACAGGTTGTAGTCCTTGATCATGCCCAGGAAACCCGAGCTCGCACCCGAGAAGCTGAGCAGTTGCGCGAAGGTGGTAGAAGCGGCCAGGATGAACAGGATCACCACCGACACCTTGGCCGTTTCGATCAGGCTCTTCCACAGCGCCTTCATGGTCAGTGCACGATAGGCGATGGTTGCCAGCACCGAGGCCAGCACGCCGATGGCGGCCGATTCCGTAGGCGAGGCCCAGCCGATCAGCATGGAGCCGACCACCGCAATGAAGATACCCAGCAAAGGCACGACATTGAACACGAACGGCTTCCACAGCGCCCAGCCTTTCAGGCGCGTGGCTTCGTCGTCTTCGCTCATGGGCGCGTCCTGTGGACGCAGGCGGCTACGCACCACCACATAGGCCAGGAAACCCAAGGCCATCAGCATGCCGGGCAAAATGCCGCCGATCAGCAGGCGCTCAATGGAAATGCCGGCCAGGCTGCCCAGCATCACGGCCAAGGCCGAGGGCGGAATCAACATGGCAATGCCGCCCACGGCCATGATGGGACCCATGGCCATGGTGGGGTGATAGCCCCGGCGCAGCATCTCGGGCAGCATCACCCCGCCCATCATGGCGGTATTGGCGATGGACGAGCCCGACAGAGTAGCGAAGGTCGTGCCGCCCAGAATGCTGACGATGGACAGCTTGCCGGGCACGCGTGAAATCATGCGCTCGATCGAGTCGATGGCCTTGAACGCCAGCCCCGTATGAAACAGCACTTCGCCCATCAGCACAAACAAGGGAATCGGCGTCAACGAGAAACTACCGATGGACGCCGTGGTGTTGCGCGCCCACTGAGCCAGGCCGGCAGCCTCGCCCAGGAACAACCAGGCGCCCAGCAGGTTCACCGACAAGAAGGCGAACACGACAGGCGTGCCGATGGCCATCAACAGAAACAGCGATCCCAGCATCAGGATCATTGCCATTTGCCAATCCATGATCAGACTCCTTGCTGGGCGGAAGGCGATACCAGGCGGCGCAGGAACTCCAGCGCCAGCATGGCCGAACCGAACATCAGCGGCAGATTCAGCCACCACTCCGGAAACACCAGGGCCTTGAAGACCATGGCACCTTGCTCATGGGCATCCAGCGCCACCGCCAGGCACTGCCAGGCCAGCACGCCGCTGACAGCCAGGCCCAGCAAGTTCGAGACCAGGTCCAGCGCACGCTGCGCGCTCCTGGGCAGCGTGTTGAACAGCACGTCGATGCGGATATGGCCGCCCAGGTACAGCACCCAGGGCGCCGCCACAAACGTAGCGATGATGAGCATGTATTCCGTGATTTCCACACTGGTGGACAGCACGTCATACCCCAAGTTGCGCAGCACCACATCGGCGCAGACCAGCAGGCTCATCAAGCCGAAGGTCAGGGCCGCCACGGCGCCGCACGCGTGCATCAGCAGGGCGTAAGGCCGCCCCCAGGCTGGGTTGGAAGGCGTTCCGCCTTCCGGGGAAGTTGCAGCAGACATGTCGTCTTCTCCGCGATGCGCTTAGGGCTGATAGCCGCCGAACAGCTCGCGCAGTTGCGCGGCGTACTTGGGGCTGGACTTGTCGATGCCCGCCCAGCCTGCCTCGTAAGCCTTGGTGCGCAAGGCGCGCGCCACTTCAGGCTCCAGCGTCAAGGCCTGGACGCCGGCTTGCTCGGTCGCCGCCTTCTCGTCGATGGCCATCTGGTGCTCGGTCACGTTCTGGGACTCCATCCACTCGATCTGCTTGCGCATGAAGGCTTTCTGCTCTTCGTCCAGCTTTTCCCAGCTCTTCTGGTTCATGAAGAAGCCCACTTCCACGTTGTAGAAGCCAGGTTCGACGCGATACTTGGTCTTTTCGTGCCAGCCCATTTCCATGACGCCTACCGAAGGCCAGCCATAACCGTCCACCACGCCGCGCTCCAAGGCGGTGTAGACCTCGCCGGGCGGAATCTGCAGCGGCGTGGCGCCGATCTCGCGGAAGAAGGCCAGATAGACCGGCACACCGCGCAGCTTGAAGCCAGACAGGTCGGCCGAGGTCACAGGCTTGTTGGAATAAATGTGGTACTGCAGGCCGTCAGTGGTGCGAGCCAGCCAGGTAATGTTCGCTTTTTCCCGGTGGATCTTGTCCATCAGCTCGTAGCCGCCGTTCTGGCGCAGCTCGCTCATGGGCTTTTCCGTCAGCGTCAGGGCCAGGGCTTCAGGCACCAGATTGGCATGAAACACGGCCGTCGTATTGGCGAAGTCGACCACGCCTGCACGCAGGGCATTGCCCACCTCGAACGGCGGAATGGCTTCCGGGCCGCCAATGACATTGATCTGTACCAGGCCCTTGCCTTCGGCATTGACCTTGTCCACGAACTGCTTGAAGCGCTTGGTAAAGAAGGTGTCCATGGTAAAGACAGACACCGCCTTGAGCGTGACTTCTGCCGCCTGGGCGCCGGCCATCCCCATCGCCAGCAGCAGGGCTGCCGCCACTCGAGTCGTTTTGGTAATCATGACGGAAATCCCCGAAAAAGATTTTTTTATGAGTATTTATTTTAGAAATGAATATATGAATACTCAATTATTTATGTGTTGGGGTTTTCACTTAGGGAAATTTTTCTGATCGTCTCCAGAGCCTTGTTTTTTCGGCTGAAACACCCTTGCCTGCCACCTGCGGTATCATCTAAGCCTTCTCTGGCTTCCCGATGCAAAAAGGTTTCACCCATGACGTTTTCCGCTGTGCTCTTCGATTGCGACGGCGTGCTGGTCGACAGCGAACCCATCACAGTGCGCGTGCTGCGCGACATGCTGGAGGAAGAGGGCTGGGTGATGAGCTACGACCAGTGCTACGACTGGTTCATCGGCAAGGCCTTGCCCGACGAAATGCCTGTGGTGCGCGAGATGACCGGCAAGGATCTGGACATGGAATGGGTCATGGCCTTTCGCATGCGCCGCAACCATGCCCTATCGGGCGAAGTCATGCCTATTCCTGGCATCAAGGCCGCGATCGAAGCCATTCTGCGCGACAAGCCGGGCATGATCGCCTGCGCCTCGGGCGCGGACCGGCCCAAGCTGGTGCTGCAGTTGGGCCAGACCGGCCTGCTGGACTACTTCGGCGACCATATCTACAGCGGCGCCGAAACCCCGCGCAACAAGCCCTATCCCGATGTCTACGAGGCGGCCGCCCGCGGCCTGGGCGTGGATCCGCACCACTGCGTGGTCGTGGAAGACAGCGTAACGGGCGCCACTGCCGGCATGGCGGCCGGCGCCACTGTCGTGGGCTATTGCCCCGTAGGCGGCAAGGAAGCAGAAATGAAGCTGGCCGGCGTACGCGAGACCTTTCGACGCATGGACGAGCTGCCGGGCTTGATCGCCCGTCTGGAAAAAGAAAACGCCGCTCAATACTAGAGCGGCGCCTACTAAAACGGTCTCGGGCGGGGCCCGCCCGCATCATTCTTCCAGATGGAAGGCATGCAGCACCCGGTGCAGAACGGGCGCAATGATAAGCCCGAATGCTGCCGCCATAACCAGGCTGACATAGGCGCCATAAAAGGCAAAAAACAGTTTTCCGCCCATGGTTTCAGGCACCAGCAAGGGCCCCACGCCACCCGCGATCATGGCGGCGTTCAGGACCGCGTCATGCCAGAGCACGTTCTCTTCCAGCCAGACATGGCCCACCACGCCCAGCATCAGGGACAGCCCGACAAACAGCACGCCCCAGAACGCGTGCACCAGCAGCCGCCACAGAAAATGGCCTCGGCTGATCAGGGGTTGATTGCGCGACTCGTACATGGCATCAACGAGCCCCTGTGGGAACAGCGCCCAGCCATTGGCTGAGCTGCAAGGCCAGGGCATCGGCCGCGCGGCCAAAGGCCTGCACAACCTGCGGCACCGCCGTGCCATCCACTGGCTCATCCAGCGTAAAGCGGCGCGTCTGCAGCAACGTCCCATTGCGCTGATCGCGCAAGGTAGCGTCGTACTGGATACGTACCCGAGGTGCGCCTTGAACATAGTCGACCTGGAAAGCGTTGAGCGAACCGCTCAATTCCCAGTCGGCCACAATAGCGTCACTGTCCAGCGCCACGGCACGGAACTGCCCCGTGTCCCGCAAGGCGCCCACCAGGCGGTTGCGCAGCAGCGCAGGCGCATCATCCCCCCAGCGCACACCCTGGTAGGCGCTGAGCTGGTTGCCGTCCGGCAGCACAACAATGCGCGAACTGGACAGGGCGCGATCCGCATAGGGACGGTCCACCTGCACGATCAACGCCTGGCGAGTCGCATCGGACGGCTGTGCCGGCAAGGTCGCGGCCGGCAGTTGATAGTAGGTCAGAGTTTCGGGCTCGGGCAGCACGGAGCAGGCAGCCAGCAGAGCGGCTGCGCTTAAGGCGGAGCCCAGCGCCAGACGGCGCGCAAGGGCGAGAATCATGGCGTGAACTCCTGTAATTTATCGCGACCCAGCAGATAGCCGGCCGGATTGTCATTCAGTCGGCTAGTGATGGCGCGCAAGCCGACGAGCGCCTGACGCAGCTCGCGCAGCGTAGGTTCGATCTCGGTCAGACCCTGAGCGCCGCGGCCGACGGCCGATGCATTGTCGCGCACCAGCTTGTCCAGACTCTGGGTGGCGCGGCTGAAATCGTCCATGGATTTCTGGATGGCGTTCATGGCCTGCGCACCTTGCTTGTCCACCAGGCCCTGCGTGGACTTGAGCAGGCTGGCGGCCTGCTGGCTGGCGCTGGAAAGCTGGCTGACCAGCTCGGGCACGCCTTCACCCGCACGTGACAACTGGCCCATCAGGGTTTCAAGCTGCTGCAGGCTGGCGGTAATGGACTGAGAGTTCTCGTCCGACAGGAAATGATTGGCGTTATCCAGCAGATTGGAAATCTTGCTCATCAGCTCTTCCCCGCCCGCCATCAGCTGCGCCAGCGGAGAGGGCGAGGCCACGATCACCGGCGGCCCGCCGTTGACCTCCGGCAACAAGGTGCTGTTGGGCGTGCCGCCGCTCAGCTCGATGACGGACTGTCCCGTGATGCCGGCCAGGGCCAGGCGCGCGCGGGTATCTTCATAGATAGGAATACTGGCCTGAATCGACACCTGGGCGCGCACACGCTGCAGATCATTCGGGTCCAGGCGCAGCGAACGTACTTCTCCTACGCGCAGGCCGTTGTACTGCACGGCGCTGCCGCGCGACAGTCCGCGCACCCCTTCCAGGAAGACGATTTCATAGTCGCGGGTCTCGGCATCACGGCCGGCCTTGGTAAGCCAGAGCGAGAACAGTACGGCAGCCGTGGCGACCAGCAAGGTAAAGACCCCAATCAATACATGATGGGCGCGAGGTTCCATTAAGAATGCTCCAAACGTCGGCTTTGGGCCTGTTGGGCGGCCCGCCCCCGAGGACCCTGGAAATACTCCCGGATCCAGGCGTTATCGACTTGCTCCACCCGGCTGAGCGTGTCGTTGACCAGCACCCGCTTTTCGGCCAGCACGGCGACCCGGTCGCAAATGGTGTAGAGCGTGTCCAGATCGTGCGTGACCAGAAAGACCGTCAGGCCCAGAGCGTCGCGCAAAGTCAGAATAAGCTGGTCGAAATCCCCCGCACCGATGGGATCCAGCCCTGCCGTGGGTTCGTCCAAAAATAAGATTTCCGGATCCAGGGCCAGGGCGCGGGCCAGGGCGGCGCGTTTGATCATGCCGCCCGACAGCTCGGACGGATACTTGCCCGCCGCATTGGCCGGCAATCCGGCCAAGGCCATTTTCATGGCGGCGATGTGCTCGGCCTGCGTACGGCTCAGGTGAATGTGTTCAATCAGCGGCATGGCGATGTTCTCCACCACGGTCAGGGACGAAAACAAAGCCCCCTGCTGAAACAACACGCCCAGGCGGCGCTCCAGCCTGGAGCGCGCATCCGGGTCCAGAGTGCCGATTTCCTGATCGAAAATACGCACTTTGCCGCCCGATGGCGGACGCAGGCCCAGAATGGAGCGCAGCAAGACCGACTTGCCGGTGCCCGAGCCGCCCACCACGCCCACGATCTCGCCCTGGTAGACATCCATGTCCAGATGTTCGTGGACCACGTGGTCGCCAAAGCGATTGCTCAGATCGCGCACCTGGATGATGGGTTCACGCTGCCGCTCTACCATCCCATCTCCATGAAGAACAGGGCCGCCAGAGCGTCGATCAGAATCACGATGAAAATCGAATGCACCACGGCGGAGGTCGTGTGCTCGCCCACCGACTGCGCGCTGCCGCTGACTTTGAAGCCTTCCTGACAGCCGATCACGGCAATCAGGAAAGCGAAGACCGGCGCCTTGGCCATGCCCAGGATGAAATGTCGCAGCTCGATGTCCTGGCTGAAGATGTCCAGAAACATGGTGGGGGAGATATCCAGCGTCAGTGCGCACACCAGTGCGCCGCCGAAAATGCCCGCGACCATGCCGATGAAGGTGAGTATAGGCATAGCCAGCAGCATGGCCAGCACACGAGGAATCACCAGGATCAGCATGGGGTTCAGGCCCTGGGCACGCAGCGCGTCAATTTCCTCGTTGGCCTTCATGGAACCGATCTGGGCCGTGAAAGCGCTGGCCGTGCGGCCCGCCATCAGGATGGCCGTCAGCAATACGGCGAATTCGCGCAGAAAGGAAAAACCCACCAGATTGACGGTATAGATGGTGGCGCCGAAGTCGGCCAGCACCGTTGCCCCCAGGAAGGCAATCACCGCGCCTACCAGAAAAGTCAGCAATGCCACGATAGGCACAGCGTTGAAGGCCGTTTCCTCCAGTTGCGCCACAATCGAGGTGACGCGCCACTGGCTGGGCCGCAATACATTGAAAAACAAGGTTTCCAGCGTCAGCCCGATAAAGCCCAGCAGATCGCGTGCCTGGCGAAAGAATCGCTCGGTGGACAGGCCCACGCGTTCGAGCACATCAGTCAGCAGCCAATGGCGCGGCGGCGGTTCGGGCTTCTGCAGGCGACCCATGGCCCGAGCCACGGTCTGCAAAAGCTGGCGGCGTTCGTCGGACAGGCCTTGCGCGTCGGACAAGGCACTTTGAATACCGTCGTCGCCCAACCATTCGCACAACACTTGCGCGCCCACCGTATCCAGGGTCTGGAGCGCGCTGAAATCCAGGCTGCGCGCCGCCCCCTGGCCGGCGGCCTGTTTCAGGCCGGCCTGCAAGGCAGCATAGTGACGCAGCGTCCAGTCGCCCAGCAAGTGCAACTGGCCGGAGCTGTCAACGCGGAGATACGCAGGCGAGGGTGTCGTCATGACGCGTAGTCTAACGGAATTGCCTGACGCCCGACACCGTCAGAAAGGCCCGCCCTACAGAAAATGCACAGTATCAGACCGGCCGCAATCGCGTCAGGCAGTCCGGCAGCATTTCCGCCACATAGATGCACCCGTGGGCATCGACGGCCAGTCCGTGCCCATAGACACCCTGCACGCGGCAACGGCCGACCAGCCGACCTTGTGAAAATCGCGCCAGGCTGGCTGTCTGGTCGCTGACCAGCACATCGCCGTCAGGCAGCACGGCCAGCGCCATGGGCTTGTGCAAAGGCCGAAGCTCCGATTGATAGCGTCCCTGTCGGTCCAGAACCTGTATGCGATGGTTTTCACGGTCAGCCACCAGGATGGTTTCATCCCCGCTGCGCGCCAGCATGTGCGGCGTGCTGAACTGCCCAGGCCCGTTCCCCGGCGAGCCCACTGCGCCCAGCCAGCGGCGCTGCGCATCGAAGCGATGCACCACTGTGTTGCCATACCCATCGCTGACCCACATCGAACCATCCGGCCACTCCAGCGCATGGGTGGGATGGTTAAACGGCTCCTGCCAACGGGGCCGGCTCGGGTCGCCCAGACGCCATTGCTCGCGCCCCTGCTCATCCAGAGCCACGATCTGGTGGCCGTCCAGATCCGCCACCAGCGCCCCGCCGCCAGGCCGGGCGCTGATGTGGTGCGGGCAGCAAATCTGCTCCAAGGCCCACTGCGCCGCCAGGCGGCCGTCGGGATCCAGCACGATCACGATCAGCGGTGCACGCAGCAGGACAGCAATACGCCCATCGGACAGCACCGCCACGCTGGACAGGCTGCGCACATCCGCCTGCGCCCAGTCCCGATCCACCCGATAGCGTTGCGCGCCCAGACTCACATAGGCCTGCATACGATCTCCTTACATGGCATTGGGCAGTACCATGACTATCTGCGGGAACAGGGTCACAAGGACAGTGGCCAGGACCAGCACCAGGAAGAAGGGGAAGGCCATGCGCACCAACTCGAACAGATTGCGCCCCGTGATGCCTTGGATAACGAACAGGTTGAAGCCGATGGGCGGGGTGATCTGCGCCATCTCCACGGTCAGGATCAGGTAAATGCCGAACCAGATTGGATCTATGCCCGCCGCCAGCACGGCCGGCAACAGCACGGACGTCGTCAACACCACGATGGAGATGCCATCCAGGAAGGCGCCCAGAATGATGAAGAAGACCGTCAGCACCGCGATCAGGGCATACTGACTCAGTCCCAGCGAGCCTATCCAGGCCGCCAGATTGGCAGGCAGGCCGGTAAAGCTCATGGCGCTGGTCAGATAGGCGGCCCCGATCAGGATGAAAGAGATCATGCAGGAGGTTCGCGCCGCACCCAGCAGACTGGCCGAAAACGTCGCCCAGGTCAGCGACCGCCCGAAAGCGGCGATGACCAGGGAACCGATCACGCCCAGCACCGCCGCTTCCGTGGCCGTGGCGATGCCGCCGTAGATGGAACCGATGACCGCCATGATCAGCAGCACCACGGGCAAGAGCAGCCGCAGACGGCGTATCTTCTCGCCCAGGCCGATCTGCTCGGTCACGGGCGGCACCCGGTCGGGATGGCGCAGAGACCAGATCGCGATGTAGGCCGAAAACAGACACATCAGCATGATGCCCGGCAACACGCCGGCCACGAACAGACGGATGATGGACACCTGCGCCGCGACGGCGTAGACGATCATGACAATAGAGGGCGGAATCAGCAAGCCCAGTGTGCCCGCACCGGCCAGCGAACCGATGCTGATGCTGTCGTCATAGCCACGCGCCTTCAGTTCCGGCAGGGAAATGCGGCCTATGGTGGCGGCCGTGGCCGCCGACGAGCCGCTGACAGCGGCAAAAATGCCGCAGCCCAGCGTGTTCACGTGCACGAGCCGTCCCGGCAGGCGCTGCACCCAGGGCCCCAGCCCGCTGAACATGTCTTCGGCCAGGCGGGTGCGGTACAGAATTTCCCCCATCCAGATGAACAGCGGCAGGGCGGTCAAGGCCCAGCTGGCCGACGAGTCCCAGGCCTTGGTGGCAAAAATGATGCCCGCCGGCGCATCGGCGAACAGCACAATGGACAGAATGCCGCAGGCCACCAGCACCAGGGCCACCCACACGCCCATCGCCAACAAGGCGATCAAGGCCACGAAAAGCACGATGGCTTGGGAAAGATCAGCCATGTTCGGTCGCCTCCAGTTCCAGGCCCTGCACGCTGCGCAGCAGGCGCCGCGCCAGCATCAGCGTCAACAGCCCCAGGCCCACGGGCATGCCGAGCTGGGGGATCCACAGCGGCACGGCCAGCATGCCCTGCGACACTTCCTTGTAGATGAAGGATTCGTAGACGAAAAAAGCAGTCTCCCACGTGCACCAGGCGGCCAGAGCCAGGCCGATCAGCGTGGCCAGCAATTCATAGGGTCGATGCAGCCGCGGCGGCATCACCTGCAGCAGCAGCGAGACACGGATGTGATCGCCGCGCAGCATGGCGTAGGGCAGGGCCAGAAAGATAGAGGCCGACATGCACCAGGCCGCGAAATCATCCGAGGCCGGTATCTGCATGGAAAACAGCCGCGCCACGATCTGCGCCGTCACCACTACCCCGATCAGGCACAGAAAGAGCGCAGCCAGTGCGCCGCACAGCCTGGCCAAACGTTCCAACCAGATCATGGCGGCGCTCCCTCAAGGCTGACGATAAGTATCGAGCAGCTTCTGGCCGTCCGCACCCGACTTGGCCAGCCACTCCTGCGTCATGGTCTCGCCGATCTTGTGCAGCTCGCCTGCCAGTTTTTCCGGCAGCATGCCGACCGTCATACCCTTGTCGGCCATGGTCTGGGTCAGCTTGGAGGTCTGTTCGCGCGACATGGCCCAACCGCGCTCCTCGGCGCGTTGGCCGGCCTCCAGCACCGCTTTCTGCACATCTTCAGGCAAACGCTGGAAAGCGCGCTTGTTGACGATGACAAAGCTTTGCGGAATAAAGACCTGCGCGTCGTAGTAATACTTCACATAGTCCCAGGCCTGCGAATCCACGCCGGTGGCCGGCGAGGTCAACATAGCGTCAATCACACCGGTCGAAAAGGCCTGCGGCACCTCTGGCGTCTGCACCGTGGTAGGCACCGCTCCCATCAAGGTGGCCAGCCGGCTGGTAGCCGGACTGTAGGCTCGGAACCGCACGCCCTGCAGGTCCGACAACTGCTCGACCGGCTGCTTGGTATAAATGCCTTGGGGCGGCCAGGGCGAGCCGTACACGAGCACAATGCCCTGTTTGTCCAGACGCTCGGCCAGCATAGGCCGGGTGGCTTTCCAAAGCTTCTCGGACTGATCGAAGGACGAGGCCAGGAAGGGCACGCTGTCCACCTCGAACAGCGGATCCTCGTTGCCGATGGCGGCCACCAGCATTTCGCCCGCCTGCACCACGCCCTGCTGTACGCCGCGCTTGACCTCGGGCCGCTTGAGCAGCACCGAGTTGGACTGCACATTGATGTTCAGCTCGCCATTGGTCGCCTTCTTGATGTCGGCCGCAAATTCGCGCGCATTCTGAGTCAGGAAATTGCCGTCCGGCTGCTCGGTGGACATATTCCAGTTGGTGGCCGCCTGGGCGGTGCCGGCCAACGCCAGCGCGCAGGCCACGGAAAGCAGTTTTTTGATCATGGTGTAAGCCCCTCTCGTGAATTGACGTTACAGCCGCCTAAGTGCGGCCCGCGTTCAGATCGCTTGAACGCAAATCCCACAACAAGCAAAACTCGGACAGATCTTCGGCCGCCACGCCGCAGTCATCCTTCAAACGCTTCGCCAGCGCCTGCGCCGCCTCTTGCGTGCTCAGGTCGGCCAGCAAATAGGCATCCAAGGTGCGCCGCGCCGGATCTTCGGAGGGCAGCGGTGTGGACAAGACCGGATCGGGCGTCAACACGCGCAACGCCACCACGCCGGCGATATCCTGCAGCCACTGCGCGCTGTGCTCGGCGGCCTGCTGCGCCTGCCGGGCCTGCGGCAGGCGAGCCAGCAACAAGCGGCCGCCTGTTCCTTCTCCGCCCAGCAGAGATACGGCCATCACGCGCCGCTGGGTATTGTTCATGCGGCCGAAGTTGGCGACGGACCACGCAGTCTGGTGCTCGAAGGCCTGCTTGTACGGTCCGCTGGTGAAGACCTCCAGCGACTGGGTGCGGTACACCGCCAGATACTTGCGACCCTCACCCTGGCGCACATAACGGCGCGACCAATTGAAACCCGGGATGGCCGCGCGTTCAGCCATGTGCTCGCGGTCATACCACTGGTTGAAATCATGTTCGAATTCGGACGCAATATCGGTCCAGATGAACAGTTCCCCCGGCGCATCCCGATCAGTACGTAAAACGGCAGACACGTCAAATCCCTCCCGGAATCAATGTGATAGATACACTCTGACTCAGATTCTGGAACGCCCGACGATCAGGCTCCAACGGTTTTTTTCGGCATGCCGTGATAGGAAAAAGCGATCACGAACCCAAAGCGGCCTGCTGTGTGCATCACCGCCATCTTCAAGCGGCAGGACGCGCGCAGCCCCAAGGGGAAAACCCTCAAGCCTCAAATGGCAAAGGCGCTGGTGTCGGGCGGCGGCTGGGCCTGGTCGGGATGTTCGGCAGCAAACTGATGCATTCTGTCCAAGGCAACGCCGATCACCGCTTCGGCCGTGCGCGTCAAAGGATCCGGTCGCCAGCTGGCCACCAAGCGCAAATCGGGCAGCGTGTGCTCGCACGCCACCTCCTGATAGTGGCCGCTGACCAGTTGCGCCGCCACCGCCGCCACCGGCAGAGTGCCGACGCAGGGGTGGGCATCGATCAACTGAGTGCTGGCAGCGATCGACGAGACGTAATGGATATGCACGCGATCCACATGCTGCTGCTCAAGCAACTGCATCAAGGCCAAATGAGGCTGCGACCCCCTGGGAAACGTCACCACGGGCCAGCGTCCCGCCAGCTCCAGCAGGCTGCTGCGCGGCGCAATATCCCCCCCGGCCACACTGACCCAGCCCATGCGCATGGCGCCCATGGGCAGATTGCGTATACCGTCGCCCATGATGGGGTCGGTCTGCAAGGCCACATCAATAATGCCGCGCTTGAGCAGGTCGTGCAGGCGCAAGGTGGACTCGGCCGTGAGCTCGATCTCCAGTTCGGGATACAGCCCGTGCAGCTCACGTATCAAGGCCTTGAACCAGGTATGCACAATGGATTCGACGACGCCCAGGCGCACCCGGCCGCGCAGGCTGCAAGGCCCATCCAAGGCTTCGCGCAAGCCTTGCTCCACGCCCAGCATCTGTTCGGCATACTGCATCAACGTACGGCCGGCCGGCGTCAGGCGTACCTCGCGATTGCCGCGCTCGAACAATTGCTGCTGCAACTCATTCTCCAAGGCCGCGATCCGTCCCGATACCGCCGCCTGTGTCAGATGCTGCTTGTTCGCCGCAGCCCTGAAACTGCCCAGACGGGCAATCCAGGTGAATGTCTCCAGAAACCGGATGTTCATGTCCAGCCTTGTCGTTTTTAGTTATGCCAGCATCATACCGCGCCTAATGGGGCGGCCAGGTGATACTGACTGCGACCTTGCACCGGGATCGAAACGATCAAGCCTGCGCCGTCCGCTACAAATGCCTGCGGCGGCAGGATCTGCCGGTAATCCATGCCGACCTGAAGTCGGGCGTGGCGCAGCAGCGATACATGCGGGCGGAAGCGGCGCTCGGTGCGCGCCCAGCCCAGCACCTCCAGACGCATCCAGATCTGCTCATGCCAATCGTCCAGCAGCGCCAGGGCCGCCTGCTGTGTTTCGTCCGGCCCCGCCCACACGACACGGGGTTTGATGAACGCGTCCTGTACGCTCAAGTCAAAGCCGATGCGGGGCGCGCGCCAACTCGCCATCTGCCCGGCCAGGTCCTGCAAGGCCGGAACCGGGCTGCCGTCCAGAAACGCCAGGGTCAGATGGAAATGCTCGGGCAACATCGCCCGCCCGCCATAGTCGGCATGAGCGCGCTGCGCCATCGTCTGCAGATAGTCCCGCGTGGCCTGATCCGGCCACAGGCCAATGAAGGCACGCAAGGGCTGCCTGGAATCACAATCGCTCAAGTCCAGCAGGGGCAGGGGGATGGTCATGCAACACACTATACGCCAACAGCCGGCGCCCTTTTCATTAACAAAATCTGACGTTTTCGCCACGCTGATGACGACGGAACGCTAGACGCCGCAATACTTCATACCTAAGATAGGTTCAGCGGTCTGACCCCATGACCGGCAAACGAACTGACAGGAGTAGAACGATGGGCATCATCTCCATGATCATTGTTGGCTTTATTGTGGGTTTGCTGGCGCGGGCCATCATGCCCGGCGACCAGAAGATGGGTTGGATACTGACGGCTATACTGGGTATTGTCGGCGCTTTTGTAGCCGGCTATCTGGGCCAGGCCATGGGCTGGTATCAGCCCGGCCAAGGCGCCGGCTGGATCGGCTCCATCGTGGGCGCCATCATCGTGCTGTTCATCTATGGCATGATCGCCAAACGCTCCTGATCCGCCGAGGGGCTAGAAAAAACCGCCTGACACTTGCGTGCAGGCGGTTTTTTTTGAAGCATCAGGTGGGCGGCACCTTGGCTGGACGCTCGCGCGCGTCCAGAAGCCGTTCAGCAAGCTGGCGCACGCAGGCTTCGCGGCGTGCGTCGGGAGCGTAGTCATCGCGCAGTGTCGACCACTGGGGGTGGATGCGCGCCTGGCGCAGCTCGTCCGGCAAGGGCTGGGCGCGCCAGACATTCAGCTCGCGCTGCAACGGCTGATCCAGATCCTGAGCATCGATTTCGCCCAGGCGTATGGGCGTCTGGGCCGCATGGCCACGACGCTCCAGGGCGGCAACCAAGCTGAGCTGGCGCACCGCCAGCAGGCGCAGGACGGCATCGTCCACACTCAGTTCGGTTTCCCCGCGCAGCTTGCCCATCAGGCGCTGCCCCCATTTATCCGCTCCCTGCCACAGGCCGCCTGCCAGAGCACCCAGCACCGTACCCGCGCCCAGGCTCAGGCCGCCCGTGACCACGTCCAGCGTCGCGCCGGCCATGGCCCCGGCGGCGACGCCTTTGCTTAACTGCACGCCAAACTCCTTCAAGGCCTGCGGATCGAACAAATCCATGCCCCAGCGTTCACCGTCGAAATGCAACAGGTCGGCCACCAGATCCTGTCGACTGAAGCTGTAGCGCCTCAACAGCGCCTGCACGCTCTTGGCTTCGCGCTCGACCACACGCTCACGCAGCCGGTTCCCGGCCAGCTCCATGGATTCGGCATCCGGGGCGCTGCTGATGCGCCAGGCCGCCACGTCCACCAACAGCTCGGCCAGCAGGCGCAGCGCATCACGCCGGCGCAGTCCCGCCTGGCGATTCAAATCCATCTTCAGCCGCTGCAGCACATCGGCATGGGTTTCCAGCAGCACGGCCAGCTTGTCATACAGCAGCGCTTCGCCATCCAGCGCGGGCGCGACCGTATCGAACTCGGCCAGCGCGTGCAATCCCAGGCGAGCCAGGGCGCTGCGCCATTCCTGGACGCGCGCCTGAGGGCTGCGCACGAAATTGAGCACCGGCAACAAAGGCCGACCGCTATAGGCCAGCAAGGTAAGCTCGTCCTTGTGTTTGCTGAGCACCGGATCGCGGGCATCGACCACATACAGGCCGGCGTCGCAGGCCTGCAGCTTGCGCAGCACGCGCGCCTCTTGCTCAAATCGCCCCTGAGCGGCGGGCGACTCCAGAAAACGACGGATGCGCTCGGGGCCGTCGATGCGCTCGCCCGGCTGGCTGAGCTGGTCCATGAAGTCCAGCAAGGCCATGCTGTCCTCCAGGCCTGGCGTGTCGAATAATTCGACCAGCGCTTCATCGTCCACAGCCAACCTGGCGCCTTCCACATGACGGGTCGTGCCAGGGCTGTTGCGGACCTCGCCGAAACGTGTGTCGCGGGTCAGGGTGCGCAACAAGGACGTCTTGCCGGTATTGGTGTGACCAACCACCGCCAGACTCAAAGGCGCCGGATTCATGGCGATTCCTCCGTCAGGGCCGCAGGCCAATGATCATGAATCTGCACAGCCGCAAAACCAGCGGCGCTCAGGCGCTGATGCCAGCTCTGGCGGCGCTCCGGGCTGACGGGCGCCGTCGGACTGTCCATCAATATGACATCGGCCTGACGCGCCAGCTGCGCCCATTCGACCAAGGTGGCGACAATGCCGCGGTCCGGCGTCTGGCCCGCATCGCACACCATCAGCAGGCGACGCGGCGTCGCTGCTTGCAGCCGGCCCAGGATGGTCAGGCGTTCGGCACGCGCATCGACGCGCCCCAAATCCTGCATGTCAGGCGGCAGGAAAGAGGGCGGCCACGGCTGCTCCGGGGCCAGCTCCAGACCCACCACACAGACGGAGTCCACAGGCAGCGCGGCATCCAGGGCGGGCTGGATATGGGCCACCGTATCGGGGGACGCCAGCACATCCACGCCGGTGGGCTCGCTGGCCGGCATGAGCCGGGGTCGCAGTTCGGCCAGACCGGGCAGGCTGTCATCCAGACGCAAAGCGGCACTATGACGCGACCATTGCCACACGCTCCAGACCAGCGCTGCTGCGCGCGGCAGCAAGCCATAAACCACCAGCGCGCCCAGCAGCCAACCCGACCACTGCGCCTGCGCCTGGGCGTCGAGCGCATGCAAGCCATCGCTGATGCGTATGGTCTGCGCATCGGGTATGGAAAAACCCAGCACAGACGGCAGGGCGCCGATATGCTCGGTCAACCAGACAAAGGCGTCGGGCGACAGCAGCGTGGTTTCCCAGTTGAACTGATAGCGGCGCGAAGCCAGCAGGAGCAGGAGCGTGGCCACGGCCGCCCCCAAGGCCAGAATCCACAGGCCATGGCTGACCATGCCGAATAGCCAAGGCTGGCTGCGACGGCGCGACAGCACCGCCGCAAACGCCTGCGGCACCAGGCTGGCCTGACCCTTGACCATACGCCTGCTCAGCCACAGCCAGGCATCGCCCGCCCAACTGCCGCCGCCTGCGCCCTTGCCGCTCCAAGCCAGGCTGAACAGCCAGAACAGCAAGGTCAGCACGTGCAGGCCCAGCAATGCGCCCAGCGCCAGCAAGACATTGACGGGACGGCTGCCATCGCCCAGCGCGCCCGCGGCCGTCCCTGCACCGGCCACCAGAGCGAGTACTCCCATGAGCACAAGCAGCCAGCGCGCGGCCTGCCACCATTGCTGCCAAGCCAGTTGCAGCCCGTCGCGACGGGCCAGGGCCAGGGCACGGCGCCAGATACGCTGCTCGAACGTCCCGCCGGCGGCGCGCGCCAGCCGCGACTCCGACAAATCTTCGACCGGCCCCCATAAGGCTTCCCGCAGGCGCACGGCCTCGATCAGCGTCTGCTGCTGCCAGCGACCGGCGGATTCGGCTGCATTCATGGTCATCCCCGCCGGCTACAGCAGCACAGGCTCATCGGGCAGGGCGTTGCCGTCCGACGCGCCTTGGGCCGACGGTGCGCCTTGCTGCAGCACCTGCTCGATAGCGGCGACCGCCGTCAACAGGCCGGACAGATATTCGCGTGAGGCCAGATCCTGCTGCAATTGCCCGCAAATCTGCTCCCACTGCAGCGGATCGGCCCGGATGCCGCGGTCGGCAATGATATGGATGCGCCGCTGATCCAGGGCCAGGTACAACAGCACACCGCTGTTCAGAGGCGTGTCCCAGACTCGCAGACGACCAAATACCTCCAGAGCGCGCTGAGCGCTGTCCCCTTCGTGGGCAGGCAGGACGGCTTCGATGGCCACCACCAGTTCGCCGCTGTGGTTCTGTTCACTCTTGCGGATCTGCTCGGCCAGATGGGCCAGCACTTCGGCATTGAAATGGCGGCGACGCAGCCACTGGCCTTCCAGCGACGCCCAGCCCGTCAGGTTCTTCCAGGTATTGCTCATGATCTCTCCCTTGCGGCCTACCAGCTGCCGGAGGCGCCGCCTCCGCCGCTGCCCCCGCCACCGCCTCCGCCGCCCCCGCCGAAGCCGCCAAAACCGCCCCCGCTGCTGCCGCCGCCAAAACCGCCGCCCGAGCCATACCCGCCCAGCCCGCCGATGACGCCGCCGCGCCGGGAGGCCCGGCCAGAGCTGGACTTGCCGCCCGCACCAAACAAGCGCCCTATCATGCTAAGCACCGCGCCCACCACGGCAGCGATCAAGGCCAGCGTGATGCTGCCTGACACCACCAAGGTGAATACACCAGCGGCAAGCGCGGCGAACAACGGAGAAGCAAAAAAGACAATGGCGCCCACCGCCAGCAACGGTTCCCAGAAAACACCTTCCTCGCCGGACGAGGTGACAGGCGCAGTCTTAGGCGGGGGAGGCAGCTCTTCGCCATTCACCAAGCCCACCAGGCTGTCGGTAGCGGCCTGAATGCCACCGTAAAAATCGCCTTCGCGAAAACGCGGCGTCATCTGCTCGCGAATGATGCGCCCCGATTGCAGATCGGTAACGGCGCCCTCAAGCCCATAGCCTGTCTGGATACGCATGCGCCGATCATCCTTGGCCACCAGCAGCAAGATACCGTCGTCTACTTTCTGGCGCCCGATCTTCCAGGTATCAAAGACACGCAATGCATACTGCTCGATGGTTTCTTCGCCTGTGGTCGGCACCATAAGGATGACGACCTGTGCGCCTTTATCCTTTTCCAGCGCCTTCAGTTGTTGATCCAAGCTGGATTTCTGCCCTGCCGTCAGGGTGCCGGTGGTGTCAGTGACCCAGCCGGCGATAGGCGGAATGGCTTCGGGCTTGGCCTGCGCGCCCGTCCAGGGCCACAGCAGGGCCAGCAGCAGGGCGGCCAGCGCCAGAATCCTGTACAGGCCGGCGGCCGGCGCGCCGGCCAGGTGCTCACGCATCATCATGGTGTTGCCCTCGCGAGAGATCAACGGGCGGCCGGAGCGGGCGTGACAGGCAGATCAAACTTGACCTCGGGATCGCGCGTGATTTCGCTCTGGCGATCCACGCCATAGTTTTCCTTGACCTTGTAGCCAAAGATCTTGGCCGTGATCACGGTCGGGAACTGACGGATGAACAAGTTGTATTCCTGGATGGCCTGGACGTAGCGGCCGCGCTCCGTGGCGATGCGGTTCTCCGTGCCTTCCAATTGCGTCATCAGGTCGCGGAACAAGCCATCGCTCTTGAGTTGAGGGTAGTTCTCGGACACGGCGATCAGACGCGACAGGGCCGAGGACAACTGGTTCTGCGCTTCCTGGAAACGCGCCATGACCTCGGGATTGTCCACGTCATCCACCTTCATTTGGATCGTGCCGACCTTGGCGCGCGCCTCCGTGACCTGCGTCAGCACGGCGCGCTCGTTGACCATATAGGCATTGACCGCACTGACCAGCTTGGGCACCAGCTCGGCGCGCCGCTCGTATTGGTTCAGAGTCTGCGACCAGGCCGCCTTGACCTGCTCATCCAGGCGCTGGATCTCGTTATAGCCACAGCCGGACAGAAGTGCGGCCAAACCGGTGATGAATACCCATCGAATCCAACGTGTCATGATTTTCTTCCTGCAAAAATAAGCAGATAAACAACAAAAGAAGGCCAGGCCAAACTTGACGGCGCGATCGCGACGAGGCATCGGCAAGGCTGACAGCGCCAAGCGTAAACCGGCCCCTGCGGCAGGACAAGTGCGTGAATGGCCGAACTTCACAATTTCTGTCACACCGCTCCAGCCCCGAAGCGCAGCAAATCCAGACTGAACTGTGGTTTTTTCCGACGCGGTCAACACGCAAGCCAATGCGGTCAATGAGGATTTTTACTGATTTCACGGTATAATGACCGATTGCGCAGCGCACCAATCACTGCGCCTCTTGCAGCAGGCGGCGTTCTTGCCCCTGCCGTGGCATCCGCCATAAACCTAAAATAAGTTAGCCTGGATTGGTAGGGCCCCAAAGAGGGCTTTTGGGCTGGTCACTGGAAAATTCTTGGACTCTCAAATCACCTTTGCCTCCCTCGGGTTGGCAGAACCCCTTTTGCGTGCCGTAACTGACGCAGGCTACGTACACCCCACCCCTATTCAGGCTCAGGCCATCCCCAAGGTCATCGAAGGCGTTGACCTGCTCGCCGCCGCCCAGACCGGCACCGGCAAGACCGCTGGTTTCACGCTGCCCATCCTGCACCGTCTGCTGAACAACCCTCTGCAGAACCGCAAGCCCGGCCGCCCCCGCGCCCTGATCCTGGCCCCCACGCGCGAGCTGGCCGCCCAGGTCGAGGAATCCGTGCGTCTGTACAGCCAGCACGCTCGCCTGCGTTCGCTGGTCATTTTCGGCGGCGTCAACATCAATCCCCAGTTCAGCGCCCTGCGCAAGCCTGTGGACATCCTAGTGGCCACGCCCGGCCGTCTGCTGGATCACGTGCGCCAACGCACCGTGGACCTGACCGGCGTCGAAATCCTGGTTCTGGACGAAGCCGATCGCATGCTGGACATGGGCTTCATCCGCGACATCCGCAAGATCATCAGCCTGATGCCCGTGGAGCGCCAGACTCTGCTGTTCTCGGCCACCTTCTCGGACGAAATCCGCGACCTGGCCCGCAGCTCGCTGAACAATCCCCAGGAAGTGGCCGTTGCCGCGCGCAACACCACCAACGAGCTGATCACCCAGCAAGTCATTCTGGCCGACCAGGCCCACAAGCGCGATCTGCTCAGCCACATCATCCGTGAAAGCAGCTGGAACCAGGTACTGGTGTTCTGCCGCACCAAGCATGGCGCCAACCGCCTGGCCGAAAAGCTGTCCAAGGACGGCATGGCCGCCGAAGCACTGCACGGCAACAAGAGCCAGGCAGCCCGCACCCGCGCGCTGGCCGGCTTCAAGAACGGCAAGGTCGTGGTGCTGGTCGCCACCGACATCGCCGCCCGCGGCCTGGACATCGACCAACTGCCTTACGTGGTCAACTTCGAGCTGCCCAACGTGCCGGAAGACTACGTGCACCGCATCGGCCGCACGGGTCGCGCCGGCAGCGAAGGCGTGGCACTGTCGCTGGTGGACCGCACTGAAATGCGCCTGCTCAAGCAGATCGAGCGCATGACCCGCAACCCCATCGAGCGCATCGTGGTGGAAGGCTGGACGCCTCCGTCGCGCCAGGCCATCGCTGAAGAACAGGCCAGCGAAGAAAGCTACGCCGAGCGTCGCTTCAACAATGCGCCCGCTCCTCGCGCCCACGCTCCCCGGCGTGCCGGCCAGGGCCGTCCCGGCGAAAGCCGCGGCAATGCCGACACCCGTCCGCGCCGTCCCGGCAACGACAGCCGTCCTCGCCGCAACGGCGCCTCGGCTCAGGGTCGTCCTGCCCAAGGCCGCCAGGAAGGTCGCGGCCAAGGCCAGGGTCGTGGCAACGGTGGTCGCGGCGCGCAACACGCCAAGGCCTGATCCCGTACTGGGCGCATCGCCTGCCGGAGGCGGGCCATGCGCCCGTCTCTGACTAGAACAACATCATGGCACTGAGCACCTGGCTCGCCTTTTTCGCGGCTTCCTGGGTCATCTCTTTTTCGCCCGGACCCGGCGCGATTTCGTCCATGTCGTCCGGACTGAAGTACGGATTCCGGCGCGGCTACTGGATGGCTATAGGCCTGAACATCGGCATCATGATCCAGGTGCTGATCATCAGCCTGGGGCTGGGACAAGTACTGGCCCGCTCCGAACTGGCGTTCAACATCATCAAATGGCTGGGCGCCGCCTACCTGATCTATCTGGGCTGGAAACAACTGCGCACCGATGCCATGCCAGTGCAGGTCACGGGGCAGGAGCCCAGCGATTTCCGCATCCGCGATCTCCTGCTGCGCGGCTGCCTGATCAATATCACCAATCCCAAGGGCACCGTCTTTCTGCTGGCTATCATGCCGCAGTTCCTGGACCTGGGCCGTCCGCTGCCTGTGCAATACCTGCTGATCGCCCTGACGCTGTGCTTCACGGACCTGGTGGCCATGGCCTGCTACACCTCGCTGGCGGCGCGCATGCTGCGCCTGTTGCGCCAGGCGCGTCACATCCGCTTGATGAACCGCCTCTTTGGCTCGCTGTTCATCCTGGCCGGCACCGTGCTGGCAAGCGTGTCACGCCACTGAAGGCGACCGGCGCCGGGCAATGCCGCTTGCCCCGCGCCCGCCCTTTACGGATAATTCGCTCACTGTTTTCCACGCGCCGTCCGCGGCGCCGCCACAAGGATTTTCAA
The DNA here is from genome assembly GCA_023439305.1 of Pseudomonadota bacterium. Lineage (GTDB taxonomy): Bacteria > Pseudomonadota > Gammaproteobacteria > Burkholderiales > Burkholderiaceae_B > Alcaligenes. The sequence goes on along the minus strand of JAEXOO010000047.1, from coordinate 11,758 downwards.
TGTCGTCCGGTGACATACGCTCTGAAGTCAAGAAACGTCGCACTTTCGCCATCATCTCCCACCCCGACGCGGGCAAGACCACGCTGACGGAAAAACTGCTGTTGTTCGCAGGCGCAATTCAGATCGCCGGCAGCGTGAAGGCCCGCAAGGCCAGCCGTCACGCCTCCTCGGACTGGATGGAGATTGAAAAGCAGCGCGGCATTTCGGTGGCGTCGTCCGTGATGCAGATGGAATACCGCGACTGCGTGATCAATCTGCTCGACACCCCCGGCCACCAGGACTTCTCCGAGGACACTTACCGCGTGCTGACCGCCGTGGACGCGGCCCTGATGGTGATCGACGCCGCCAACGGTGTGGAACCCCAGACCATCCGCCTGCTGCAAGTTTGTCGCGCCCGCAACACGCCCATCATCACCTTCGTCAACAAGCTGGACCGCGAAGTCCAGGAACCGTTGAACCTGCTGTCGGAGATCGAATCGCATCTGGGCATGGAAGCCGTGCCGTTCTCCTGGCCCATAGGGATGGCGCGCCGTTTTGGCGGTGTGTTCAATCTGCGCCAGAACCATATGCGCGTGTTCAAGCCCGGCCAGGAGCGCCACGGCGACGAAGAGCTGATCCCTGGCCTGGACAATCCGGTCATCGCCGAGCGTTTCGGCGAAGCCTTTGAAAAAGCCCGCGAAGAAATCGAACTGATTTCCGAAGCCGCCCCTGCCTTCGACCACCAGGCTTTCCTGGAAGGCCGCCAGACGCCGGTGTTCTTCGGTTCGGCCATCAACAACTTCGGCGTACAGGAAGTCCTGGACGCCCTGGTCGAGCTGGCCCCGGCCCCCGGCCCGCGTACCGCCCTGCAACGCGAGGTGCAGCCCGAAGAACCCAAGTTCAGCGGCGTGGTCTTCAAGGTGCAGGCCAATATGGATCCCGCACACCGCGACCGCGTGGCCTTCGTGCGCGTCAGCTCCGGCCACTTCAAGCGCGGCATGAAGCTCAAGGTATCGCGCACCGGCAAGGAAATCCGCCCCAACAACGTCGTCTCCTTCCTGTCGCAGCGTCGCGAGCTACTGGATGACGCCTTTGCCGGCGACATCATCGGCGTGCCCAACCACGGCGTACTGCAACTGGGCGACGTGCTGACCGAAGGCGAGAACCTCCAGTTCACCGGCCTGCCGTTCTTCGCCCCTGAACTCTTCCAGTCCATCGAAGTCAAAGATCCTTTGCGCACCAAGCAACTGCGCACCGGCCTGACCCAATTGGGCGAAGAAGGCGCCATCCAGGTTTTCCGCCCCCACATGGCCGGCGGCATGATGCTGCTGGGCGCGGTCGGACAACTACAGTTCGAGGTCGTCGCCCATCGCCTCAAGACCGAATATGGAGTGGATGCCCGCCTGTCCTCCAGCCGCTTCAACATGGCACGCTGGGTGACCGCCAAGGCCCCCAAAGACATGAAGAAATTCATCGAGACCAACGCGGGCAATATCGCCTATGACGTGGTCGAGGCCACGGCCTTTCTGGCCACCTCGCCCGCTCAGCTGCGTGTAGCCCAGGAGCTCAACCCCGGCATCGAATTTCACGCCCTGCGCGAACATGGTGGACATGTTTTCGGAGACGCCGTCTAATTCTGTCACAAGAGCGGAGCCGACATTTCGCTACAATGGCGGCTCCCATTGACCAATTTCACGCATCCGGAACGCGGATTGCTCTCTGACTAGACCGAGACCTTGCCTATGCCCTGGCGTTTTATCATTGCTGTTTTGCTGCTGGTTGCAGGAGCCTCGGTATGGGGCGGCCTGGAGCTGGGAAACTGGCTGATCGCGCACGGTCCCGAGAAGTCCATGGTCGTGGCGCAGGCTGATCCAGACAACCTGCCCACGCTGGATGCCGACGGCAAGCCCTTTACCGCGCAGCCGCCGCAGCCTCTGCCCGACGGCCGCCTGGGCGTTCCCGCCGCCGGCACGCCGGTGGCCTGGGAAATCAACACGGAATCCCTGGAAGACGAAAAGCCCCCCATCGCGCTGGCCACCACGTCCATTTCCCTGGAAGAAGCCATCCAGATCGCCATGAGCGAACAGAATCGCGAGCTGCAAGGCATTGCCACCATCAGCAACCTGGACGGCCAGCAGGCCATCCAACCGGTGGACGTAGGCACGCCGCCGCCGCCACCTTCACAGAATGTGCAGGTCGCCGGCGCCAACAGCGGCGCCTGGCAGGCCCAGCTCCAGCAGGAACTGAATGCCTGCGGCGCCAAAGGCTTCTTCGAGCGCCCAAGCTGCTCCTGGGAAGCCCGCAACAAGTACTGTGGACCCAACAACGGTTGGGGACGCACGCCCGGGTGCCCCAGCAAGGCCTTCTGAGCTGTCGAGAACTGACCATGAAAAAAGCGCCCTGACGGGCGCTTTTTTTATACGGGCCAAATCGGCTTATTCGCCGTGCTCGCCCATCTGGGATTGCAGGTAGTTCTGCAGGCCGACCTTGTCGATCAGGTCGATCTGGGTTTCCAGCCAGTCGATGTGCTCTTCGGTGTCGTCCAGGATCTTCAGGAACAGATCACGCGAGACGTAATCACGAGCCGACTCGCAGTACTCGATTGCCTCGACCACGGTGGTATGGGCCGCCTTTTCCAGCTTCAGATCACAGCCCAGCAGCTCGGGCACGTTCTCGCCGATCATGATCTTGTGCATATCCTGCAGGTTGGGCAGGCCGTCCAACATGAAGATGCGCTCGATCAGCATGTCGGCGTGCTTCATTTCGCCGATGGATTCGTCGTATTCGTGCTTGCCCAGCTTGTTGAAACCCCAGTGGTTCAGCATGCGGGCATGCAGAAAATACTGGTTGATGGCCGTCAGTTCGTTTTTCAGCTGTTTGTTCAGGTGCTGAACCACTACTTTATCGGTCTTCATGTTCTTCTCCTGTGAATCTGGCGGCGCCTGCCCCAACAGGACGCCGGACGCCCGCAACGCAGAATCGGTTTCGGAATGAACACGAAATCCGGCTCATGGCTTTGGGGGGATGAAAGCCAAAGACTACCATGCACAGGAGGATTCGGGCAGAAAACACGACAGTCCCGCTGCCCAATCCGTTGCGGATTTGGGTTAATAGCAGGACTAACGAAACTCATTCCCACTACAAAAGCAGCGGGTTGTTTCGGGGCCGACCAGTCACCAGCGCCGCCTCAGGCGCGGCAGACGATACGTTCGAACGGTTGCACGGCAATATGGTTGTCGTTGGCGGCTTCCTCGACCCGGGTGGCCCCGGCCGCGGCGATCATGACCTGGTTGGCATAGCGCCCGCCCGGCAGGTAATCCTGGGCCGTATCCGCGCAACAACCGCAGCAGGACGCAACCCCCAGCTGACCCTGAAGGTCCGCCAGGCTGGCAGCGCCGCCTTGCACAGCTTCCTGTACTTGACGCTCGGTGATGGCATTACATATGCAAATATACATGAGAACAATTATCATCAAGAACATTGAAAAGATCAATAGTCATTCTCATTTAGTTTGCACACTCTGTTCCGCCTCCCTATGAGCGCTGCTTCCACTGGCCAGCGGAAACGGCAGAAATCGCGTCAATTCTGCAACAGATGATCCATCAGCAAACGAGCCGCCGGCGACAAACTGTACCTGCTGCGCACGCACAAGGCCACGCGCCTGTGCGTCCAGGGTTCGTTCAGCACGCACATGGCCAGGCCCAAACCCTGTACGTAGGACTCGGCCACCGAGCGCGGCAGCACGCCTATGCCCAGACCCGCTTCAATCATGCGGCATTGTGCGTCATAGCTCGTCACTTGCACGCGGCAGCGCCAGGTACGCTCCAGCTCACTGGCGGCCCGCAGGAGGAGCAGATTCGGGTGACTGCCCGTATGCATGCCCACATAGTCGAAATCCAGCGTATCGGCAAAGGCCAGGTCGGAGCGACCCGCCAGGGGATGACTGGCAGGAACCAGCAGAACCAGCTCGTCCTGTCGATAATCGTAATATTCGACCTCCACACTTCCTACGCCCCGTATCAACACGCCCAGATCGGCATTGTTGTCGGCCACGGCCTGAGCCACCTCTGAGCTGATGCGCTCCTCCAGCGACACCCGTACCTTTGGATGACGCGCCATGAACGAGCTCAGAGCCTGAGGCAGGAACTGCGTGATTGACGACAGATTGGCCGCAATGCGCACGTGCCCGGTCGCTCCGCCGGCGAAGTCGCGCATCAGCGCGCCCATGGCATCCATGTCGTCCAGCAGGCGCTGCGACATGGACGCCAGCGCCTTGCCGGCCGCCGTGGGATGTACACCCTTGTTGCTGCGCTCGATCAAGGCGGCGCCCAGTTGCCCCTCCAGATCGCTCAAGCGTTTGCTGACGGCGGCCGGAGCAATGTGGAACTGCTCGGCTGCGCCCGAGATCGTGCCGCGCTCGATCACCAGCAGAAAGAGCCGCAGAGACTTGGGATCAATATTCATAAGCCGGTATTCCACCCTAGGAAAATCAGGACGGCAAGTCTGCCGCCATCATCAAATGCGATAGCACCATCGCAATTGGACGCTGTACTCACGTCATTAGCGATGACAGACTCCACAAAAAATACGGCAACTGATTATTCAAATCAGAAAAATATCTGGAGGAGAAGAGATGCGCGACAGCGACAACCTGAAAGGGGGCTTTGACGGCACGCTGCCCCTGGGACGCCGGCCGGCTCTGCTGGTCATCGATTTCCAGCGCGGCTTTACCGAACCCGGGCTGACCCCGCTGGCCTCGAACTGCGACAGCCAGATCGACTATACCAACCAGCTGATTGGCGCGATGCGCGGCAAAGGTCGCGTGATATTCACCATCATCGGGTATGAAGCGCACCTGGCCGATGCCAATCTGTGGCTGAAGAAGGCGTCTTCGTTACGCACCTTGCTGCGCGGCACGGCCGCCTGTGAGCTGGACCCTCGACTGGACTACGATCCCGAACAGGACATCATCCTGCACAAGACCCAGGCATCAGCCTTCTATGGAACGCCCCTGCCGGCGCTGTTGGCGCATCAGGGCTGTGACATGCTGATCGTGGCCGGAGCCACCACCAGCGGCTGCGTGCGCGCCAGCGTAGTGGATGCCCTGCAATCCGGATTCGCCCCGTTCGTGGCCGACGATGCGGTCGCAGACCGATCGGCGGCCCAGCACCGCAGCAACCTGGTCGACATGGCCAGCAAGTACGCCGAGGTCCAGCCCTCGGCACAATTGATCCATCACCTGCAGACGCTCTGAGCGCCGCGCACGACAATAAGATCCACAGGAGACATCATGAAAAAAGCCCTGACTGCGGCTCTGGCCGCCTGCACCCTGGCGCTGGGCATCTCGCCCGCGCATGCCCAGGAAGTCGAACTGACCTTCTCGACCTACCTGCCGCCTTCCTACGAATACGCATGGAAGCCGATCGAGAATTTTGTCCAGACCGTGGAAAAGGAAAGCCAGGGCAGGATCAAGATCAATGTGTTCCACTCGGGCCAGTTGTTCGACGGCTACGAGGAATTGCCCGCCCTGTCGCGGGGCGACGTGGACATCGTCAACATGACCAGCACCTACCCCAGCGGCACCGTGCCGGCGCTGAACATCTTCACGCTGCCGTTCCTGTTCGACAGCACCGCTCACCTTCAGCGCGCACTGGATGGCGGGCTGTTCAAGCTGGGCGCGGAGCAGGAACTGCGTGACACCCACGACGCCGTGGTACTGGGCCTGGCGCCGTGGGATCCCTACGAGTTCTACAGCCGCAAGACCCCCATCAACTCGGCGGCCGATGTCAAAGGCAAGGTCTGGGCCTCGACCAGCTCCATGGACGCGCGCGCTCTGCAACTGCTGGGCGGCTCGCCGACCGGCATGCCGTCCTCCGAACTGTACCTGGCCTTTGATCGCGGCGTGATCGACGCCACTCCGCGTCCGCTGCTGACAGGCATTGGGCGCAATCTGTACGAAGTGGCCAAGCACGTATCCATCGCCAACTTCGGCATTGACGTGTCCGTGCTGAGCATCAACCGCAAGAAATGGGATGCCTTGCCCGCCGACCTGCAAGACATCATCCGCAAGGCCGCCCAGCAGCGCGACAAAGAACAGTTCGAGCGCGTCAACGCCTTCGTGGAACACGCCCTGCAGCGCTACGAGCAAGCCGGCGTGACGATCAACCGCGTGGAGCCTGCCCAGCTGGAGGAAATGCGCCAGATGACCCGCCCGGCCATCGACGAATGGAGCAAGCAGGTGGATAACGGCCCCGCCTACCTGGCCTTGATCGAGAAAACCCGCCAGCCCTGATCGCAGATAACAGGCGCGCCGCCGATCCGGCGCGCCTGATCTGTGCGGAGACACCATGAATCCATTCATCCATTCGCTGGGGGCGTTCGCGCGCGGCAGCAACCGGGTCGCCATCCTGGTGGCCGAAATCGCGCTGGCCGCCCTGATGATCGCCTGCACCTACGGCGTCATCGCCCGCTATGTCTTCAACAGCCCCAGCATCTACATCACCGAAATCTGTGTATACCTGCTGCTGGTCTGCTCCTGGCTGTCCATAGGCTGGGTCCACCTGGAAAGCCGACACGTCAGCGTCGAGGCCTTTCACCAGAAGTTCTCGCCGCGCGGACAGCGTCTGGCAACCTGCGTCTCGCAGCTGTGCATTCTGTTCTTCTGCCTGGTGCTGTTGTGGGCGGGCATTTCGGTGGTCGAAACCGCCATCGCCCGCAATTACCGGTCCGCCTCCATGCTGCGCTTTCCCTTGTGGATAGCCTACGGCATGATTCCGCTGGGCGGCGTACTGCTCGGCCTGGCCACCCTGCGCCAGCTGTTCATTCCGGACAGCGTGGAATCCAACGACAGCCTCAAGGAGTTCTGACATGGATTCCATGCTCATCTTCAGCCTGATGATGGCTTGCTTCGCCATCCTGATGGTCATCGGCACGCCGATCTTCGCCGCCCTGGGCGTAGCCAGCATTTCCGGCATCCTGATGAAATCCGGCCTGTCCGGCCTGGACGTCATTCCGGCCACGCTGCATCGCGGTATGGCCAGCTATTCCCTGATCGCCATTCCGCTGTTCATTCTGATGGGCGAGGTCATTGCGCGCACCAGCATAGGCGGCAAGCTCTACCAACTGTTCTATCTATGGCTGAACCGCCTGCCCGGCGGCCTGGCTGTCGCCAGCGTAGGCAGCTCGGCGGTATTCGGCGCCATGAGCGGGGTCAGCGTAGCCGGCGCCGCCACCATAGGCCGCTTCGCCATTCCCGAAATGCTCAAGCGCGGCTATTCGCCCAGCCTGTCGGGAGGAACGATTGCCGCTGCCGGCGCACTGGCCCTGCTGATTCCCCCCAGCATCGGTTTCGTGCTTTATGGGGAAATGGCCGACCAGTCCATCGGCAAGCTGTTCATCGGCGCGCTGCTGCCGGCCTTGATGGTCACGGTCATGATGGTGATTTACGTCGCCCTGATCGCCGTATTCCGCCCCGAGGCCGCGCCCCGCAATGCGGAAACTGTTACCTGGGCGCAGAAGCTGCTGGCTCTGAAGGACATCTGGGCCGCCTCCCTGCTGATCCTGCTGGTCCTGGGCACCATTTACCTGGGCATCGCCACGCCGACCGAGGCCGCCGGTATCGGCGCGGCTGGCGCTTTCCTGATCGCCATCGCCTACGGCGAAATGAACTGGCGCACCGCACTTCAGATTCTGCGCTCCACGGCCGTCACCAGCGGCATGATTCTGCTGATCCTGGCCGCCGCGCTGCTGTTCGGCTACATCATGACCCGCCTGATGATTCCGCAGAAACTGGTGACGCTGATCACGGCATCGTCTCAGCCCGCCTGGATGATATTGATATTCATACTGCTGTTCTTGATTCTGATCGGCATGTTCCTGGATATTGTTTCACTTATTCTGATTACGACTCCGGTTTTGCTGCCCGTCATTATTGCGCTGGGCTACGATCCGCTCTGGTTCGGCATTGTGATGATTATTGCCTGCGAAATGGCTGTGATCACCCCGCCGGTCGGATTGAATTTGTATGTGATCAAAGGCATTGCCCCGCAGATATCCCTGCAGCAGATCACCCGAGGCGCGTTGCCCTTCGTAGGTCTGGAAATTCTGGCAATCGTCATATTGACGATATTTCCCGACATTGTTCTCTGGCTACCCCGAAAACTTTAAAAAAACCAACCCGCCTTGTGCGGGTTTTTTATTTTTCTCATCCACGTTTTTCACGATGGCAGCATAATATTTCATTGCTTTTCTCCTTTCTTTTTCTGCACCAGAATCAATCTCTGGAGGAAACAGAAATGGATAAGAACACATTTACCGAACCGCCCTTGAAGGGCATCAAAGTCCTGGAACTGGGCTCGCTGATCGCAGGGCCTTACGCCGGCAGCCTGCTCGCCCAGTTCGGGGCCGACGTCATCAAGATCGAGCCGCCCGGCAAGGGCGACCCGCTGCGTCGCTGGCGGCAGCTGCACAAAGACACCTCGCTCTGGTGGCGCGTGCAAAGCCGCAACAAACGTTCCATCGCCCTGGATCTGCGCCAGACCGAAGGCCAGCAGATCGCCCGCGAACTGGCCTTGCAAAGCGACATTGTCATCGAGAACTTCCGTCCCGGCGTGCTGGAGCGCTGGGGCCTGGGGTGGGAGGCGCTGCATGCGCTCAATCCACACCTGATCATGCTGCGAGTGTCGGGCTACGGACAGGACGGCCCCTACCACCGCCGCCCCGGCTTTGCCGCCATCGCCGAATGCATGGGCGGCCTGCGCCACGGCACCGGCTACCCCGATCGCCCCCCGGTGCGCGCTGGCGTGAGCCTGGGCGATACCCTGGCTTCGCTGTACGGCACCATAGGCGCATTACTGGCCATGCACCACCTGCGCCAGGAGGGCGGACAGGGGCAGATGATCGATGTCGCCTTGTATGAATCCGTCTTTGCCGTAATGGAAAGCCTAGTACCCGACTACCAGCTCAACGGCCACCAGCGCGAGCGTACCGGTGCCAGCCTGCCCGGCATCGCGCCCTCCAACACCTACCCCACGGGCGATGGCAAATGGGTGGTCATCGCTGCCAACAGCGACGCCATCTTCACGCGCCTGATGCAGGCCATGGACAGGCCCGACCTGGCAGAAGACGAGCGCCTGGGCGACAACGCAGGGCGGGTCGAGCACAGCACTATGCTGGACCAGACCATCGCCGACTGGACAGGCGCCCGTACCCTGGAGCATGTGCTGGCTGCGCTGGAACAGGCCGAAGTGCCCAGCGGCAGCATCTACACCGCGGCCGACATTCTGCAGGACCCGCACTATCAGGCGCGCGGCATGCTCGAGACGCACACGCTGGCGGATGGCCAGCCGCTGACCGTGCCGGGCATCGTCCCCAAGCTCAGTCGCACCCCCGGCGCCACACAATGGCTGGGGCCCGAACTGGGCGAGCACACCGAGGCCATCCTGCAGGAGCTGGGCATCGCCCCCGAGCGGCGGCAAGCCCTGCGCGAACAAGGAGTCGTGGAATGAACTCTGTATTGATCACCGATGTCACTCTGCGCGACGGCCTGCAGATCGTGCCGCGCTGGGTACCCACCCCTGACAAGCTGCGCATGGCGCAGGCCCTGCCCGCCGCCGGCGTGCGCAAAATCGAACTAACCTCCTTCACATCACCCAAGGCCATTCCCGCCCTGGCCGACGCCGACGAACTGGCGCGTCGGATCACACGCGATCCAGCCGTCTGCTATACCGCCCTGGTGCCCAACCTGCGCGGCGCGCAGCGCGCTCTGGCGGCCGGCATGGACGAGCTCAACGTCGTATTGTCGGCCTCCGAAGCACATAACCAGGCCAATCTGCGCATGTCCATTGCCCAGTCGCTGGCACAGCTGGAGCAGGTGCTGGAGGCGGCTGGCGCCACGCCGGTGAATGTTTCTCTGTCCACCGCCTTCGGCTGCCCCTTCACGGGCGCTGTTGCCCCCGCTCATGTCATCGCGCTGATGCAGCAAGTGCATGGCCTGGGCGCAAATTCCATCAGTCTGTGCGACACCACCGGCATGGGGTCTCCCGCCGATGCAGCACGGTTGACCCAGGCCGCGCTGGCCCTGTACGGCGAGCAAGGCGTCACCGGCCATTTCCACGATACCCGCGGCCTGGCCCTGGCCAATGCCTGGGCGGCATATCGGGAGGGCGCTCGCCGCTTCGACGCTGCGCTGGCAGGCCTGGGTGGCTGTCCGTATGCACCCGGCGCCAGCGGCAATGCCAGCCTGGAAGACATGGCCCACATGTTCGAGATCAGCGGCGTATCCACCGGCTTGAAACTGGAGGCCCTGCAGCCGCTGGCCGTGGAGATCACCGCCCTGACACAAGAACCCATGCAAAGCCGGCTGCACAAAGCCGGCCCCGCCTACGCCCTGAAGGTATGCCCGTCATGAGCCACGCCCGCACACTGTTCCAGAAACTGTGGGATGCGCACCGCGTCGCCAGCCTGGACGAGGAACACGACTTGATCTACATCGATCGGCAGTTGCTGTACGAAGTCACCAGCCCCCAGGCTTTCGAAAGCCTGCGCCTGGCGGGTCGAGGCGTGCGCCGCCCCGATACCGCGCTGGCTACTGTGGACCACAATGTGCCGACCCGCCTGCGCGCCCACCGACTGGCCGACCCCCTGGCCCAGGCGCAGATCGACCAGATGGCGATCAACAGCCGTGATTTCGGCCTGCCATACTTCGGCCTGGACGATGAGCGCCAGGGCATCATCCACGTCATCGGCCCGGAACAAGGCATGACATTGCCCGGCTCCAGCATCGTGGCCGGTGATTCACACACCAGCACGCACGGCGCCTTTGCCGCCCTGGCCTTCGGCATCGGCACCTCCGAGGTCGAACACGTGCTGGCCACCCAGTGCCTGGCCGCACGGCGCATGCACACCTACCAGGTCGATGTACAGGGGGAACTGCCAAGCGCCTGCACGGCCAAAGATCTGATCCTGCACGTCATCGCCGCCATGGGCGCCGATGGCGGACGCGACTGCGCCATCGAATTCACAGGGCCAGTCATTCAGTCCCTGTCCATGGAAGGGCGCATGACCCTGTGCAATATGGCCATCGAGGCAGGCGCACGCATCGGACTGGTCGCCGTAGACGACAAAACCCTGGACTACGTCAGAGGCCGGCCGCTGGCGCCGCAGGGGGAACTCTGGGATCGGGCCGAGCGCTATTGGCGTAGTCTGATCAGCGACCCAGGCTGCCGTTATGATCGATACCTGCAGATCGACGCCACCCAGGTTGCGCCCACAGTAACCTGGGGCACCTCTCCCGACATGGCCGCCCCGATAGACCAGCTCGTGCCCGGCCCGCAGCAGGCGGCTGCGGGCAAGCAGGCCGATGTCCAACGTGCTCTGGACTATATGGGCTTGCAGGCAGGCCAGCCCTTGGCAGGCATTCCCATCGACCGGGTGTTCATCGGCTCCTGCACCAATGCGCGCATCGAAGATCTGCGCAGCGCCGCCACCGTCATCCAAGGCGGCCGGGTAGCCGGCAATGTCATACAGGCCCTTGTCGTGCCCGGCTCGGGGCTGGTCCGTAGGCAGGCCGAGCAAGAAGGGCTGGACCGCATCTTCTTGCAGGCCGGATTTGAATGGCGCGAGCCAGGCTGCTCAATGTGCCTGGGCATGAACGAGGACCGCTTGAATCCGGGCGAACGCTGCGCCTCTACATCCAATCGCAACTTCGAAGGCCGGCAGGGCGCGCTGGGGCGCACGCACCTGATGAGTCCGGGGGGGGGCGCGGCCGCGGCCCACGCCG
>JAEXOO010000051.1 GCA_023439305.1 Pseudomonadota bacterium | reverse complement strand
CAACTGACACGACGTTTCTTTTCTGCCGCCAGGCCTGCTCACAATAAGCCAGTGATAGACCGGCAAGACGGCTGCCCAAATCGGTGCAATCCGGGCTTCGAGCCGGTCAAGGCTCTGTCTGCACGGGACAGGCGGGTCAGACGGCTTGCCGCAGGCGGGACGCGGGGACGGGAGGCAAGTGTCGTGCTGTCTGACGGCGGCGCTTGTTGCTTGTCCGGGGGACAAGCAACCCGCCGGAGTTCACGACGCGCCCGTCAACGTGGCCCGACCAGGGCACCGGCGCGCAGCGCCGGCAAGCGGTCAGCCTGCACCGTGCAGACAGAGCCTTGATCGGCGTCTATAGAAACCAGCTCTGCACCACCCATTTGCGTACGGGGGCGGTACAAAGATCAAAAAAATGCCAGCCTGCGCTTAACAGACTGGCATTAAGGTCGAGGCCTGTGGCCTCACTTACCCAAGCGCCGATTTACTGCAACGCAGCCGGACGCACGTAGCCTGGGAAATGCTTGTCCAGGGCTTGCTTGAACGCCGGCGAAGTGAAGCTGGCGGCCAGATCCTTGGCCCAAGGCGACTCTTTGTCGGCGCTGCGTACCGCCACCACCTGCTGGTATTGCACCGGCGGCACTTCCAGCACCACGGCGCTGGTCAGATCCAGGCCCGAGGCAATGGCGAAATTACCGGGAACAATGGCGAACTCGGCATCCCCAATGGTGCGCGGCAACTGAGCCGCTTCCACCGGCTGGAAGCGCACTTTTTTAGGATTGTCGGCAATGTCTTTCTCGGTAACGCGCAGCGGGTCAATGCCTTCCTTCATGGTCAGCACGCCATTGCTTTGCAGCAATTGCAGAGCGCGGGCCAGGTTGCTGGGATCGTTAGGTACCGTGAAACGATCGCCTTCCTGCACATCCTTCAGGCTTTTGCGATTGGACGCATAGATGCCCATGGGAGCGGTCGTGCTTTGCACCAGATCGATCAGGTCCAGCTTCTGGTCAGTCTTGAAGCGGTTCAGGTAGGCAATGTGCTGGAACAGATTGGCATCCAGGGAGCCCTGCGCCAGCGCCATATTGGGCTGCACGTAGTCGTTGAATTCGACCAGTTTGACCTTGTAGCCTTGCTCTTCCAGCTGCGGCACGATGGCCAATTTCAGCACATCGTAGTTGTAGCCGGCGGTCGCGCCGAACACCAGATTGGGCTTGGCGGGATCGGCCGCATGCGCAGCGCCCATGCTGAACGAGAACAAAGCGGCTGCCGTGCCCAGCAGCAGTTGACGACGAAACTTCACCATGACATTTCCTTATAAGAAATAGCGTTACTAACGTTTGTCCAGACGGTGTGCAAGCGCATTGCCGCCAAACTGAATAATCTGCACCAGCACGATCAGAATCGCAACCGTCAGCAACATGATGTCGGTCTGAAAGCGATAGTAGCCGTAGCGTATGGCCAGATCGCCGATGCCGCCGCCGCCCACCACGCCCGCAATGGCCGAATAGGACAGGAAGCTGACGGCCAGCACGGTCAGGGCCAGGATCAGGCCCGAACGGGCTTCGCGGGCCAGCACGCGCCAGACGATCTGCAATTCGGATGCGCCCATGGCCTGGGCGGCTTCGATCACCCCGCGCGGGACTTCACGCAGGCTTTGCTCCACCAGACGGGCCAGATACGGAATGGCGGCCACCGACAAGGGCACGGAAGCGGCCAAGGGGCCGATGGACGTTCCCACCAGCACACGGGTAACCGGGACCAGAGCCACCAGCAAGATGATGAAAGGAAAAGAGCGCACCGTATTCACGATCCAGCTCAGCACCATATAGGCCGGCTTGTGGGCCAGCGACTGCCCGGGGCTCATCAGGAACAGCAAGACCCCCAGCGGACCGCCCAACACGATGGCCGCCGTCAGGCCTATGCCCAGCATCAGGAAAGTCTGGCCAATGGACAGCCACAGTTCCGGCAGGATGGGAATGATATTTTCAAACATGGTTGTTCTGATCCATCAGGGTTTTCAGCAAATCGTGGCGTTTCTGTTCCTGGGCGAGTTCCCGGCCCAAGACGCTTTGACGCGGCGTCTCCTGGTCGGCCACATTGAATTGCTCAATGAACTGGCCTTGCTCCAGCACCGCGACGCGCGTGCACAACTGCAGCACCACCGGCAGCTCATGCGTGACGATGATGATGGTCACGCCCAACTGCTGATTGATGTCGCGCAAGGTGTCCAGCACCGAGCGGGTGGTTTCCGTGTCCAGCGCCGAGGTCGGCTCATCGCACAGCATGACTTTGGGCCTGGGCGCCAAGGCTCGGGCGATCGCCACGCGCTGCTTCTGTCCGCCCGACAGTTGCGCCGGATAATGCTGGGCCTTGTCGCTCAACCCGACCAGCGCCAGGCATTCCAGCACCCGCGCGCGGATCTCGGCCTGGCTGAACTTGCCATGCAAGGTCAGCGGAAAGGCCACATTGTCATAGACCGTGGCATTTTGCAGCAGGTTGAACTGCTGGAAGATCATGCCCAGATCCTGCCGCGCCAGACGCAATGGCTTTTTGGCCAAGCGGGTCAGGTCCTGGCCCGCCAGAATGACCTGACCGGAATCGGGACGTTCCAAGAGGTTGATCATGCGCAGCAAGGTGGACTTGCCGGCGCCGCTTTTGCCGATCAGGCCGAATATCTGGCCTTGCTCAATATCCAGCGATACCGAACGGATGGCCGGATAGCGCGTGCCGTCGGGCAGCGTAAAGGTCTTGTTGACATTGACCAGGCGGATCAAGGTCGACGAGTCGGAGACAGTATGTGTATTCATGATGCGGTATGTAAAAACGAATGCGCGGCAGGAACCTGGGCCGGGCTCGGGCAAGCCGAGGCTTACTGCGGGTGGATTTCCTCGACGCAGCGCAACAGCGCCTCGCCGTAAGCCTCCCGCTTGCGCACGCCTATGCCGGTGATGTGTTCCAGATCTGCTTCGGAGCGAGGGCAGCGGATAGCGACTTCGCGCAAGGTCGCGTCATGGAAAATGACGTAAGCCGGCACGCCGTGCTCCTTGGCGGTGGCGGCGCGCCATGCGCGCAAGGCCTCGAAGCGGGACTGCTGATCCGGTTCCAGCGCCGGCCCCTGATTGGCCTGCCCGCGGGTGCGATGGGCGGCCGGACCGCGAGAGGCTGTCTCGCGGCGCAGCATCAAGGTGCGTTCCCCCTTGAGGACTTCGCGGCTGGCCTCGGTCAGCATCAGTGTGCCATACCCTTCCGGATCCACGGACACGAGATTATGCGCCAGAAGCTGCCGCAATACCCCGCGCCAGGCCTGGTCAGAAATATCCGTACCCACGCCAAAGACGGTCAAGGTGTCGTGCCCGTTCTCCTTCACGCGGTCGGTCAGCTTGCCGCGCAGGATATCGATCAGGTGGCCGGCGCCAAAGCGCTGCCCGCGCTCGCGCCACAGACGGTAGATGGTGGACAGCATCTTCTGCGCCGCCACGGTGCCGTCCCAGGCCTGCGGGGCTTCCAGGCAGGTATCGCAATTGCCGCAAGGCTCGATCTGCTGATCGAAATACGCCAGCAGGCGCTGGCGGCGGCAGGAAATGGTCTCGCACAGGCCCAGCATGGCGTCCAGGGCCTGCCCCTGCTGACGCCGATGCGCCGCATCCCCCTGGGACTCATTGATCATGCGGTGCAGTTGCACCACGTCCTGCAGTCCGTACGCCAGCCAGGCCGTGGCCGGTTCGCCGTCACGACCCGCGCGCCCTGTTTCCTGGTAATACCCTTCCACAGACTTGGGCAGGTCGATGTGCGCGACAAAACGCACATCCGGCTTGTTCACCCCCATGCCGAACGCAATCGTGGCCACCATGACTACCCCTTCCTCGCGCAGGAAACGGGCCTGGTTGGTAGCCCGCACCTGAGCATCCAGCCCGGCATGATAGGGCAAGGCATGAATGCCGTTGCGGCACAGGAATTCGGCCGTATCGTCCACTCGTGAACGCGACAGACAATAGACAATGCCGGCCTGGCCGGCGTGTTCTTCCTGAATGAAGCTGAGCAGCTGCTTGCGCACCTCGTTCTTTTCAATGATGCGATAGCAGATATTGGGCCGGTCGAAACTGGCGACAAAATGGCGCGCATCTTCCAGCTTGAGGCGCTGGGCGATTTCCACCCGCGTCATCTGGGTGGCCGTTGCGGTCAATGCCACGCGCGGCACATCGGGCCAGCGCTGCGCCAGCAGATCCAGGCCCAGGTATTCTGGTCGGAAATCGTGCCCCCACTGCGACACGCAGTGCGCCTCGTCAATGGCGAACAACGAAATATTGCCGCGCGCCAGCAGATCCAGGCAGCGGTCGGTCAGCAGGCGCTCGGGCGCCACGTACAACAGGTCGAGCTGGCCGGTCAGGAACTCGCGCTCGACTTCGCGGGCCGTCTGCCAGTCCTGGGACGAATTCAGATAAGCGGCATTCACGCCCAGTTCATTCAAGGCATCGACCTGATCCTGCATCAGCGCGATCAAGGGCGAGACCACTACGCCCGTACCCGGGCGCACCAGAGCGGGAATCTGGTAGCACAAGGATTTGCCGCCGCCCGTAGGCATCAGCACCAACGCATCGCCGCCCTGGATCAGGGTGTCGATGATCTCGTGCTGAGACCCACGAAAACTGTCGTAGCCAAAAATTTCCTGAAGAACGTCGAGTGCTGACTGGGCCATGCCGCCTGCTTAAAAGATCGGGACGGAAAAACGCACGGCGATATTCGACTGGCGGCTTTCCAGGTGACGGCGGGCCTGCAAACCCACCCTGAGGCTGGGACTGTACCAGAACTGCTGCGACACCCCAACATACCGATTTGCGCCGCCCGCCAAGGGATGCTGCACCTCGTACTGCGTCTTGAATTCGCCCCAGCGGCGCAAGGGCACCGTGGCGCCCAGCACCTGCCGGCTGCTGGCCATCGATGTCTTCATGCCTTGGTAACGGCTCAGATCCACGAACTGATCCTGGTAGCGCTCCCCGCTCCATTCCAGGTGCAGGTCCTCCAGCACATCCATGCCGTAGGCCGCCTGATAGCGCCAGCCCTGTCCCAGGGAGTGCGAGGCCCGCGCCACACTGGCCTGCCATACGCCCCAATCAGGCGAACGGTACGTGGCGCCCAGCCCCGTCATGGCAAAGTCGCGGGCGGTTTCCATTTGCGTATCCACGCTGGCGTTCTGGCTGACATCCGTGCTGAGCAAAAGGCTGCCGGCCGTCGGCCCATAGACCAGATCGCCATTGTCGCGACTGCCGGTGGCATCCAATGCGCCAATGGCCAAGGCATAGCGCCACGGCCCGGTCAGGCCGTCGTGGAAGTCCTGGCTCAAGTTGACGCCGCCCAGCGCAACCGGCTGAGCCCAGTCCGCGCCCATGACAGTGTCATTGCCCAGCGTCAGTTGCAACCCTTGTTCACCTACATAGCGCCAGTTGCGCTCGCCAAAGACCCACGCCTGATCCGACGCCCGGGGCAGCCAGCGCGCGCGCCACAAGGGCGAGGTCTGGCGGCTGTACTGCATGGAGCGCGCAAGGCTGGCCGTCCCCGCCCCAGTCAAGCTGTAGTCGGAGAAAGAAAAAGCATCGTCAGCGTCGGACACAGGGAGCGTGTCGGCCTGCCACTGCGAGGGATCGAAGAAAGGAGCGGGAGGCGGCAGTTCCTGCGCAGGAATTGCACGGGTCTCCGACACCCCGTATACCTGTGTGGACGACAGGTTTTCCAGACCAATGCGGTTTTGCGCGACAGCGACCGGGCACACCAGCGCCGCTGTCAGGCCGGACATCAGCACCGCCGCCGACCAAGAGGCGCGGGCAAGGATGGGCATGATTCAAACCATGATAACAAGAGATCAGCGGCGGGCGTCCAGCATGACTTCGCCACTGGCATCCAGCGAACGCTTGATGGCGGAGTATTTTTCCAGCACGGCGGATTTGTACACCACGCCGATCAGGCGGCCGGAGCCGTCGCCGTTGAGCACCGGCAGGCGCTCACCCAGAAAGTGTACAAAATGCTCCTGGGCTTCATCCAGACTCATGTCGGGATAAAGGGTCTTTACAAAGTCCATGCGCAGGATATCGCCTACGAGACGCTGTTGCGCATCGTTGCCGTCAAGCAACATGCGGGTCAGATCCTGCTGGGCGATCACCCCTTGATAGACCTGGTTTTCATCCACCACGTACAGATAACGCACAGGATATTCCAGAAACATCTGCAACGCTTCGCGCACCTGGGTGGTAGTGCTGACCACGGTGTCGGCCGGTCGGATCAGTTCGGCCAGGGTCGTGTGGCGCAATTTGTGGCGCAGCAGCGCGTCGCGCTCGCGCACCAGAGTGACTTCATACATGGCCACTTCCGCCACCGCGCGCGACACAAAATACGCCATGACGCAAGCCACGATCAAGGGCAGCACGAGCTGGTAGCTGAGGGTCATCTCGAACAGCATCAGGATGGCCATGAACGGCGCGCTGGTCGCCGCGCCCAGGAACGCGCCCATGCCCACCAGGGTGAACAAGTAGAGCGGCACATCCAGGCCGGGCAGCAGCATCAGGGTCAGCTTGCCGAACAAGGTGCCAAACGCGGCCCCGACGAAAATAGCGGGCGTGAACACGCCGCCGACTGCGCCCGAGCCTACTGTCAGGCCGGTCGCCAACACCTTGAAGAACAGCATCAACAACACGGCATGCCAGGCCCAATCGCTGTGCAGCATCGACGACACCACACTGAAGCCGTTGCCGGCCACGCGGGGCACGAAAACCAGCAGCAGCCCCAGCAACAGGCCGCCCAGTGCCAGGCGCAGCGGCAAGCCCAGGCCAGTACGCTTGAACAGGCTGCGCGACAGGTTCATCAATTTCAGGAAAGCCGGCGCGGCTACGCCTATCAGTGCGCCCAGGATCAGAAACGGCAAAATATCCCAGCCCGCCACCGCCTGAACGCCCGACATTTCGTAAGGAGCATGGTAGCCGCCCAGCAAGCGCATGGTGATGTGAGCGCTGACCGCCGCCATCAGCAAGGGCCCGAAGCTGGTCATGGTCATGGTGCCCAGCACGATCTCGGCCACGAACACCGCCCCCGCGATCGGCGCGCCATAGGCGGCCGCCACGCCCGCCGCCGCCCCGCAGGCCACCAGCAGACGCAGGCGCGCCTCGCTGAACAAAGTAAAGCGTCCGATGGCCGAGGCGGACAGCGAGGCCAGGTGCACCATGGCGCCCTCTCGACCGATGGAGCCCCCCGAGGCCACCGTCATCAACGAGGACAGTGAGCGCAACAGGCCTTGGCGCACCGACAGGCGGCCGTCGCCGATGGCCACCGCTTCCATGTAATCCGAATTGCCCTTGGAAGGCAGCCGGCTCGCCAGCCATAACAGTACGCCCGCGCACAAGCCGCCCAGTGTGGGAAACAATATACGCATGGGCCAGGACAGACTTTCGGTGACCGCCACGATTCCGCCATGCTGGCCCGTCACCCACTGCTGGATAAGCTTCATGCCCTGATGAAAGGCAATAGTGGCCAAGGCCCCGAGCACGCCGGCCAGCACCGCCCAGGCCAGCATGGCCGGCATGTCCGACAGCCATCGGAAACCTTGCAGGCGCTTGCGCATGGAAAGAACGGAGTGAGCAATCACAATCGCGGTCAGCCTTTGAAGCTGGGCGGCTGCGGCGGCCGCGACAGACCGAACATGCGCCAGTAGACCCAGACATTGAAAATCAGCGTGATCGGCAAGGCAATGATGATGGCCGACAGGATCAGGCTGAGCGAAGGCACAGAGGCCGCCGCGTCCCAGATAGTCATTTCATCCAGTATCAGGTACGGGAAAAAGCTGAACGCCAAGCCGCCCATAACGGACACCATCACGAACAAGGTCAGCAGAAACGGCAACGTCGTGGTGCGATAGCTGCTGTTGATCATGCGCTGAAGGCTCATTTCGATGGAGACGAAGCTGATCAGGATCGCCGCCCACAGCAGCAGTACCACGCCCCAATAAGGGCCGTCGGTCCACTTGAGCAGCACGCCCGCATTGACGAAGGCCAGCACCACGGAAACGCCAACAGCGCCGGCGGCGAACCACCGTACCGAGCGGCGGCCCCAGGTCACGGCGCGCGCGCGCAGCTCGCCAGCCTCGCGCATGATCAGCCAACTGGCCCCCAGCAAGCAATAAGCGGCAATGGCGCAAAAGCCCATGAAGACCGAAAACCAGGCGTAGCCCGAGTCGCTCTGGAAGCCGACGGCCACCTGGGCCAGCAGGACGCCGTGCGCAAACGCAGTGATGATGGAGCCCAGGGCAAAACCGATCTGCCAGCGCGACTGCAGCTCCACAGGCGCACGCATGCGGAACTCGAACGACACCGAGCGCACGAACACCCCTACGCCCAGTGCGCCCAAGGGGGCGTACAACTCGCCCATGACCGCCCCCCAGGCCTTGGGGAAAGCGCAGACGAACAAGCCAAGCCCCAGAAACAGCCAGAATTCATTGGCATCGCGCCAGGGACTGAGCAGCGACAGCATGCGCGGCCGCAAAGACTCAGGCGCCAGCAAGGACAGACAGCCCACGCCGATATCAAAGCCGTCCAGCACCGTCGCGGCCACGATGATCAGGAAAAACAGCGCCAGAAACGCCAGCGGCATCCAGAAGGCCGGATCGTGAGCGCCGATGCCCACCGCGTTGGCAAAGGAGGCTATCATGCGCGCCCCCGATGACGGGCCACGGGCACCACGCCGAAACGCACGACATGCCGCAACATCTGAAAGAAGCCGACCATGCACAGTGCGTACACCAGCCCGTAGACCAGCAACCCCAGCGAGACCGTGAAGACGCTGTTGCTGCCCTGCACCTCGGCCAGCGTGATATCCGTGCCGACCAGGTAAGGCGCAAAGCCGAACAGAAGATAGGACGCGCCCGCCAACAGCATGATCCACCCCAGCGCGCAGGTCGCTGTCAGTATCTGGCGCGACCGATACGACAGAGAATGCGGGTCCAGGCCATAGCGGCGCGTGCGCAGCAACACCCCGGCCAACACCAGCGCCATCAGCACGCCCGCTAGCACAGCGATGCGAAACGACCAGAATGTCAAGGCGACAGGAGGCAGGGAGTCCGCGAACTGATCCAGTCCCACCAGGCCGTTTTCATCCTGACCCAGCCAGCGTCCGCCGGCGTGCGACCAACGCAGCGCCCCCAGGATACCGTCCTGAAGGCGCGACGGCGCCGCCAGCAGAATCAGGTCCGGCTGCTCTGCGCTGTGCCAGTACGCTGCCGCTGCCGCCGCCTTGGCCGGCTGGTGCTCGGCTGTCATGAAGCCATTGCCCACCACCAACCCAAGCTGCGCGCACCAAGCCGCCGCCCCCAGGAACAGGGCGGTGCGAAAAGCCAGTCGTTCATTGTCTGTCACAGGGCGTTGCATGGTCTGCGCGCAGGTCACTCCCAACATGAAAAACGCCACGGTCAACAGGCTGCCGGCCAGCAGCAGCCCGCCATACCAGGGCAAGGCCGGGGTCTGCAGCACCGCCAGCCAATCCAGCACCACATAGTGTCCTTCCAGCACGTCCACCCCCGTGGGTACCTGCATCCAGGCCAGTATCGCCACCAGCCAGAACGCCGTCAGCGTGACGCCCACGGCCACCATGAACACCACCAGGGTGTGCACCAGATTGGACAGCATGCGCTGGGCGAACAGCATCACGCCCAGAAAGCAGGACTTGAAGATGAACAGCGACAGCATGGAGGCCGCCAGCATGGGCCCCACCACATCGCCCACCCGTTCCATCAGCCCCGGCCAGACACTGCCGAACTGGATCAGCACCGGCATGGAGGCGGCAAAGCTCAGGATGAAGGCCAGGGCGAAAATACGCACCCAGAAGCGATACGCGCCCATCCAGGCATTTTGTTTAGAACCGAATGTTTTAATCCTAAAATAGAACAGCACCCAAGACAAGCCCAGCTCCAGGGCCAGGAACAGCAACATGAAGCCCAGGCTGATGAAAAACTGAGCCTGGGACAGAGAAAGGGCGGAGTGCGTCATAATGTGCGGTAGTTTAGGGCGAATCGGCCTGCGAACGCCACCACTGTCATTCTGGCGCGCGACACCATTTCGATGCGTGAATACCCCAGTAAAACAAGAACGTGGCAAAATGACCGATTAGCCTGTCGCTTTCTTTTTTTCATACGTGTATGACCTCTGCCTCCACTCCCGCCCCCGCCTCTAATTTTCTGCGCACGATCATCGAGCAGGACCTGAGCGCCGGCCGCTATGCCCAGAAGACCTGGGCCGGACAGCCCGGCCCCGCCGATGTCCAGCAGGGCGCCGAGCCGGACATGGCCCGCATCCGCACCCGCTTCCCCCCCGAACCCAACGGCTACCTGCACATCGGCCATGCCAAGAGCATCTGCCTGAACTTCGGTCTGGCCAGCGAATACCTGGGCGCCTGCCACCTGCGCTTTGACGACACGAATCCTGAAAAAGAAGAACAGGAGTACGTGGACGCCATTATCGACATGGTGAAGTGGCTGGGTTTTGACTGGTCGTTCAAAAGCGAAACCAATCTTTACTTCGCCAGCGATTACTTCGATCACATGTATCGCTTCGCCGAGGCCCTGATCGAGGCCGGCTACGCCTATGTGGACGAGCAAAGCGCAGACGAGATGCGCGCCAACCGCGGCACCTTGACCGAAAAAGGCGTGAACTCGCCCTGGCGCGATCGCCCGGCCCAGGAATCCCTGGACCTGCTGCGCGAGATGCGCGACGGCAAGCATCCGGACGGCAGCATGGCGCTGCGCGCCAAGATCGACATGGCCTCGCCCAATATCAATCTGCGCGATCCGGTCATGTACCGCATCCGCCATGCCGAGCACCACCGCACCGGCAGCAAGTGGTGCATCTACCCAATGTACAGCTGGGCGCATCCCGTCGAAGACGCACTCGAGCGCATCACCCACAGCCTGTGCACCCTGGAATTCGAAGACCAGCGCCCTTTCTACAACTGGATCCTGGAGCGCCTGGTGGAACTGGGGCAACTCTCCGACCCGCTTCCCCAGCAATACGAGTTCTCGCGCCTGAACCTGTCTTATGTGGTCACCAGCAAGCGCAAGCTGCGCCAGTTGGTCCTGGAGAACCACGTGCAGGGCTGGGACGACCCCCGCATGCCTACGCTGGCCGGCCTGCGCCGCCGCGGCTACACGCCGGGCGCCATCCGCCTGTTCACCGACAGACTGGGCGTCTCCAAGGCGGCCCAGCACATCGACTACAGCAGCCTTGAGCAAGCCCTGCGAGACGACCTGGACCCGGTGGCCGATCGCAGCGTCGCCATACTGGACCCCATCAAGCTCATCATCACCAACTACCCGGAAGGCCAGAGCGAGCTGTGCCATGCACCGCGCAATCCGCACAAGCCGGAAGCCGGACAACGCGAATTCCCGTTTTCGCGCACGCTTTACATCGAGCGCGAAGACTTCAAGGAAGAGCCGCCCAAGAAATACTTCCGCCTGTTTCCGGGCAACCAGGTCCGCCTGAAATACGGCTACGTCGTGCGCTGCACCGGCTTCGTCAAGGACGAACAAGGCCAGGTTACCGAAGTGCATGCCGAGTACCTGCCTGACACCAAGAGCGGTACGCCCGGTGCGGATGCAGTCAAGGTCAAGGGGAACATCACCTGGGTCAGCGCAGAGCACGCCATCGCAGCCGAGTTCCGCCTGTACGATCGCCTGTTCGCGCACCCGCATCCGGATTCGGGCGAGCAGGACTTCCTGGAACATATCAATCCGGATTCGCTGCGCGTCATCCAGGGCTGGATCGAGCCGGGCACGCGCGCCGAACCCGATGCCCATTGGCAGTTCGAACGCCTGGGCTATTTCGTGGCCGACCGTGTGGACTCCACCCTGGAAAAACCCGTGCTCAACCGCACCACGACCCTGAAAGACACCTGGGTCTAAGCCTACCCTCAACGATCACAAGCGACTCAAGTGAACGATCAGACTCATGCCAAAGGGCCGCAGGCCCTGGATTTCAAAAGCGCCACGCTGTACGCCGTGCGCGTGGTGCTGCGCTCGGCCGATACGGCCGAGCAGTTGGCGGCCCTGGCGCAACGCATGAAGGACGCCGGCTCTTTCTTTGAAGACGAGCCCGTCGTCATCGACGCCAGCGCCATCGATGCCCCCGTGGATTGGGCCGCCCTGACCGCCGCCCTGCGCCAATATAAGCTCCATCCGGTGGGCGTGGTCGCCCATCCGAGCCATGTGGACGCAGCGCTGGACAGCGGCCTGCCCAACGTCGAGCTGTCCAGCCCGCCTTCCCGCCCGCAAGCAGAAGCCGCCCCCGAAAAAGAAGTGCCGGCCCTGTCGGTCGCCGCCCAGCAGGCGCCGCAAGCCGCGCCTGCACCGGTCCCGCCGGCCCCGGCCATCGCCCCCGCCGCCCTCATCATCAACCGGCAACTGCGTTCCGGCCAGCGCATTTATGCTCGCCACACCGACTTGATCATCGTGGGTGCGGTCAGCCAGGGCGCCGAAGTCATCGCCGACGGCAATATCCATGTCTACGGGCCGCTGCGCGGCAAAGCCATGGCCGGCGCCCGGGGCGATGCCAATGCGCGCGTCTTCACCACCGAACTGGATCCGGAACTGGTGGCCATCGCGGGCGTCTATCGCGTCATCGAAACGCGTCTGGAAGCCGAACTTCGCAATAAGCCGGCCGTCGTGGCTCTGGACGGCGACAAGCTCAGGATAGACCCTCTGGGCGCCTGAAACGTACCCAAGGTCGGCCCGGAGGGGCCGTCCCACCGCAGTATTCCCGGCAAACCGGCACGAATCGACGCAAATGATATTTTTTGTTGCCAAGCAGTAGGCGAAGTCTCAGGACCAATGCCAAAATAGCGCCGGTTATGCTTTACGATTATGTGACTTGAAAAACAAAGGAATCCGATTGTCATGGCGCGTATAGTTGTGGTGACATCAGGCAAGGGCGGTGTGGGCAAGACCACCACCAGTGCCAGTTTTGCATCCGGTCTTGCGATGCGCGGTCACAAGACCGTCGTCATCGACTTCGACGTGGGCCTGCGCAACCTGGACCTGATCATGGGCTGCGAACGGCGCGTCGTGTACGACTTCGTCAACGTCATCCAGGGTGAAGCCACCCTGAACCAGGCCTTGATCCGCGACAAGCAACTGGAAAATCTGTATATCCTGCCCGCCTCCCAGACACGCGACAAAGACGCGCTGACCCGCGAAGGCGTGGAAAAGATTCTGGAAGAGCTCAAAGGCATGGGCTTCGAATACATCGTGTGCGACTCGCCCGCGGGTATCGAAACCGGCGCCTTGATGGCGTCCTACTTTGCCGACGACGCGCTGGTGGTCACCAACCCCGAGGTCTCCTCGGTACGGGACTCGGACCGCATCCTGGGCATTCTGGCCGCCAAGTCACGTCGCGGCGAACAGGGTGGCGAGCCCATCAAGGAATACCTGCTGCTGACCCGCTACAGCCCCAAGCGCGTGTCCGAAGGCGAAATGCTGTCGCTGCAGGACGTGGAAGACATCCTGCGCATCAAGCTGATCGGCGTCACCCCCGAATCGGAAACCGTGCTGCAGGCCTCCAACCAGGGCGTGCCTGTCATCCATATCCGCGAAAGCGACGTATCGCTGGCCTACCAGGACATCGTGGCCCGCTACCTGGGCGAAGAAAAACCCCTGCGCTTCGTCGATTACGAAAAACCCGGCCTGTTCAAGCGCCTGTTCGGAGGAAAGTGATATGTCTTTCCTGTCCTTCCTGCTCGGTCATAAGAAAACATCAGCCACGGTCGCCAAAGACCGCCTGCAGCTGATCCTCATCAACGAACGCGGTCAGGGCGGCGTGGCCCCCGACTACCTGCCTCGCCTGCAGAAAGAGCTGGTGGAGGTCATTTCGCGCTACGTGAAAATCGACCCCGACGACATCAAGGTCAACCTTGATCGCCAGGACTCGCTGGAAGTGCTGGAAGTCAAAATTGAAATGCCGCAACTGGATGCGGCCGCCCTCGCCGCTAAGCCGGCCGACGGCAAGGCCTGAACCGGACTCCGGCCGTCTTGCAGGCGGCCGGAGTTTCTGAAAGCCACAATCCGGCCCGGCGGCCCCCCGTCATTCGAGAGCCGGTCTGTCGGCGCAAGGCCTGCAGCGCCCGCACCGCTTGTTCACACGTGCACAATCCGTAAGCAGCACTTCTCCTTCCCTGCCCAGGCTATCGAGTCAACGGGACAGGGTACAATTTTCGGTTTGCAATCGGCCAGTTCCGATTTTTCTTCGCGCCGGTCTCGATATACGCAGCCTACGCTGCGCACCATCAGCCTGGCTTATCTACCCATGCGGAGGGAATCATGACCGACATCGGTCGAATGGCACAGCTAGTGCCGACTCGCCCCCAGCTTCCTGTCAGCGCTTATTTTGACGGAGCCCTGTTCGAACGCGAGCAGGAACTCATCTTCCAGCAATCCTCGCTCTACGTCGGCAACGAAAAACTCGTGCCCGACCCCGGCGACTGGCGCACCTTATCCCACGAAAACGCCGGCCGTGTCCTCGTACGCGGCGATCAGGGTGTGCAATTGCTATCCAACGTCTGCCGCCACCGCCAGGCCTTGATGCTGGGCGGCACGGCCGGCCAGGTGCAGGGTCCTGCCAACAACAGCGGCAACCTGGGCGCAACAGGCGGCCATATCGTCTGCCCTCTGCACAGCTGGACCTACAGCAACACCGGCGAGCTGATGCAGGCTCCGCGCTTTGCAGACAAACCCTGCCTGAACCTGCAGCACTATCGCCTGCGCGACTGCCACGGACTTCTTTTCGAAGGACCGCGCGATCCGTCCGCCGACATGGCCCCCCTTTTCAGCCGCCCCGAATTCGACTTCGGCGACTACGTGCTGGATCACGTCGAGATACACCCCTGCCATTACAACTGGAAGACCTTCATCGAGGTCTATCTGGAGGACTATCACGTCGCGCCCTTTCATCCAGGCTTGGGCCAGTTCGTCACCTGCGACAACCTGGAATGGGAGTTCAATGACTGGTACAGCCTGCAGCGCGTCGGCGTGCACCAAGCGCTGGCCGATCCGGGCTCCGATGCCTACCGCCAATGGCATGACAGCCTGCTGGCTTATCGAGGCGGCCAAGCGCCCGACTTCGGTGCGGTCTGGGTCACGTACTTCCCGACCCACATGATCGAGATCTACCCCCACGTGCTGGTGCTGTCCACGCTCCACCCACAAGGACCGCAGGAAACCATCAATGTGGTGGAGTTCTACTATCCCGAAGATATCGTGGCTTTCGAGCGCGACTTCGTGCACGCCCAGCGCGCCGCCTACATGGAAACCGCCCTCGAGGACGACGAGATCGCCGAGCGCATGGATGCTGGCCGACGTGCGCTGATGCAGCGCGGCCTGTCCGAAACCGGCCCCTACCAAACGCCCCTGGAAGACGGCATGCGCCACTTCCACGAATGGTATCGGCGGATGATGGACGATCCTGCGTTGTAAGCGCAACAGGCGAAAGCCGGCGCCGATTAGATAGAATAGGCGCCGGCCTTGTTGGTCAAATCAGCGGCCTCTCTCCCGATTCAACTGCGGGAGAGAGGCCCCATCGAAGGGCGACTCGGCCGGGGCTTGACCGAGCAGACGATCACTTCCCCGACATCATCAGGTCCGGCAGCCACATCACCGTCTGCGGCCAGGCGATGATAGCGAACACGAACAGCAGCATGACCAGCATGAAGGGCAGGCTGCCCAGCATGACATCGGTGATCGGCCCTCTGCCCCGCACGCCCTGGACCACGTACAGGTTCATACCCACAGGCGGTGTAATGAGCGAAATCTCCATCATCAGCACCAGGAAAATACCGAACCAGACCGGGTCGAAACCGAACTGCATCACCAACGGCACCACGATAGGCACGGTGGCGATCATCATGGACAGGGTTTCCAGAAAGCAGCCCAGCACCAGGTAGAACACGACCAGCATCAGGATCAAAGTCAGCGGGCTGAGCCCCAGGTCCGAGACCCAGCGCGACAAGGCAGCCGGAATACCCAGAATGCCCACGACGTAGTTCATGAAGTAGGCGCCCACGATGATGAGCAGCAGCATGGCGGTGGTGCGCGCCATGGACAAGAAGCACTCATGCAGCATGGCCAGGGTCAGCTTGCGGCGCTGTGCCGCCACCAGCAGCGCGGCGACCACGCCCAGCGCCGCCGCCTCGGTCGGGGTGGCCCAGCCGCTGTAGATGCTGCCCATCACAATGAAAAAGACAAAGGCCGGCGGCAGCAGGTCCTTCAGCGCCGCCATTTTCTCGCTCCAGCTTGCAGGCGGTTCGCCTTGCCCTGCCACACCCGGCTTGAAAACGGCATACAGATAGATGGTGGCGCTGAAAGCCGCCGCCAAGGCCAGTCCCGGCAGAATGCCAGCGATGAACAACTTGCCGATGGAGGTATTGGTAATGGCTCCGTAGATGATCATATTGATGCTGGGCGGAATCAAAATGCCCAGCGTCGCGCCTGCAGCCAGCGACCCCAAGGCCAGGCGCTCGTTGTAGCCGCGCTGCTGGAAAGCCGGCAAGGCTACCGTGCCGATGGTGGCCGCCGTGGCTACGGACGAGCCGGACATGGCCGAGAACACCGTGGAGGCGCCGATATTGGTGTGCAGCAATCCGCCGGGCATGCGCTGCATCCAGACCGACAGGGCGCCGTACATGCGTTCGGTAATACCGCAACGAAGCAGGATTTCTCCCAACAGAATGAACAGCGGAATGGCGGTCAGCAGAAAGTCGTTCAGCGTAGCCCACAGATTGTTGCCGAAGTTGAACAGCAATGAGGTGTTCAGGTACATCAGCACCCCGGTAGTCGCCACTGTGAAGATGGCGACCGCGACGCTGATCCCGGCCGCCAGCAAGGCCAGCAGCAGGACAAAACCGCCGCCGATTCCCAGTAATGTAATCATGGCTTGGCCTCCAGGCGTGTTTCCAGACCTTGGACGGGCAGCGGCGCCATCTGGCTGTCCTCCAGAGCCTCGTTCAATTCTTCATCCGTGGTCTTGGGCCCCAGCAGGCGGTTCACGGAATCGACTTCGCCGCGGCACGCCAGACGCAGGCCCCGCACCAGATAAGTCAGCGCTACCACGGCAAACAGGGCGAAACCAATCATCCAGATCGTCTGGGGTATCCACAATGGCGTCTCCAGCGGCGTGGATGCGCGGCTGTCGAACTCCAGCGTCTCGCGCAGCGTGGACACGCTTTGCCAGCACAGGAACACGGCTAGCGCAGCCATCATGGCGGCGGCCAACACATTGAAAAAGGCGCGCACGCGGCGGCCCAAAGGGTTGATCAGGACATCCACCCGCGTATGCGCCCGCATGGCCAGCGCATAGGACAGGCTCAGACTGACGCCGATCGCCAGGACATAGCCGCCGTATTCGTCGACGCCCTGAAAGGAAAACCCGAAGAATTTGCGGCTGATCACTTCGACGGTGATCAGGATAGACAGGATGAACGTTGCGTAGCCGGCCACCATGGCGGCCATCTTCACGATGACCTGGGCCGCGCCGGTTTCTTGTTCAGACATAGCACTCCTCCCGACCGCGCGGGCCCCTGCCCGCGCGGTTTGACTGGATCACATCTATTGAATGGCAAAGCCCGTCGCCTGGCCTACGGTCTCGTTCCAGACGGTCTTGCACTCCTTGTAGCCGCGTGAGCAACTGCTGCCCCAGGCCGGCAGAACAGCCTGATTGGTCAGCTCCACCACACGCTCACGGTTCTTGCCGTCGATAGGCACCTCGCGCATGGAATAGGCCGTGTGATGCTTGCACTCGCCCTGCCCGGTACTGCATTGAATCGCATCCTTGTTGTAGTCCAGGGCAAGACTCCACATGCGCTCGTCCATCTTCTTGAACTCGGCCTCCAGCTTGGCCTGCTGTTCCGGACTGAGTTCTTTCCAGCGATCCAGGTTCATGAAATGCCCCTGCACCGAGTAGGACAGCGGCAAGGGCAGCAGCACCTTGGTCACCTCGGGCCATTTCCCACTGTTGCCGGCGCTGGGCGCGGTCACGCCGCAGTCGGCCACGCCGCGCTGCAAGGCCAGATACACTTCGCTGAACTGCAAGGTAACGGGCGTGGCGCCCAGGCCTTCGACCAGCCGGGACATGGACGGCGTGAATACACGCACCTTTTTGCCCTTCAGGTCGTCCACCGAATTGATGTCGCCGTTGCAGAACAGCACCTGTGCGCCAAACGGCCACAGTGTCAGCAGCTTGGTGTTGAAACGTTGCTGCAGGCGTTCGTCCATCTTGGTGCGAAATGCATCCACCGCCTTGCACTGGCTGTCCAGGTCGGCCGATACGCCGGCCAGATCAATACCTTCAAAAAACGGATCATCGCGGGACGCCATGCCGATCTGCACCGACATCACGTCAAAGGATCCCGAACGCAGCATGCGCAGAGCGTCGGCAGCGTTCACGCCGATGGCGTCCATGGTGTTATAGACCACGGGAACGCCCATGCTGGTCTGCAGTTGCTCGAAAAACGGGCGCTCAATCTCCTCGACATGGATCTTGTTGCCGGAAAAATTGCCCACGACCCGCAGCGGCGTCTGCGCCTGGCTGATGCCGCTGCCCAGAATGCCCGCTCCCAATAGGGCGCTCCCTACCCACTTCGCGATTTTCAGGTGATGCATGGTGTCTCCTCCTTGCTTGTTGACCTGAACAGATTGCCTGATGGGGCTTTACGCCTTTTCAACCAGGCTGGTTTGTTGAAACAACTGCCCCCAGCCGCGGATGCGGGTGGGGTCCTGCCCGGCCAGCAGCAGCGACTTCCACACTGTCACGCTGACCGAGTCATAGACTGGAATACCGATTTCCTGCTCGATCTCCTCGACCATCCGGGCGCCACGCAGATTGGTACAGAGAATCGCGATGGCCTCTGGACCGCTCTCGGCCACGCGATAGATCATGTCCCGCAGCACGGGCTCATCGTATTCGGAAAACGAGAAGTTGCCCTTGTCGCCCAGATGCTCTTCAGCGACCACCTGATGTCCGGCAGCGTCATAATTGCGCACAATGGCGCGCTGCACATCATCCAGATAAGGCGTCACCAGGCCCAGGCGGCCCACGTTGCCGCGCGCCAACACCTCGTTCAATGCCAGCACGCTGGTCGTGGCCGCAATGCCCGTGCGCTCGGTAATCGCCGCGCAAAGCCGCTCATCCACCTCGAAACCCAACCAACTGGCCGCCGTGCCGCTCCAGGCAATGGCATCCATGCGTGCATCGCTCAGCAGTTCAGCGGCTTCCAGCAGCGCGGGCAGAGAAAACTGGGCCAATGCGCCATCTTCCAGAGAAATCTCGCGCACTACGAAACGCTGGAAGTGCGCCGTCACCTGTGGAAACAGATCCATCAGCATGGCGCTGGTGTAAGGCTCCAATACCGTGTTGGAGGAAGGGGTGATCATGCCGAGCAAGGTCCGCTTCATCAGAGGGTCTCCTGAGTAAAATTGCGTTTTTAATTTTGTATGCAAAATTCAATCTTCAAAAACATGCTATAAAATTCACTGCAAAGCCGCAATCGAAAATCGAGCGGATTAGGGATTGTTCTAAGAACCCGATTCGGAGCCCCGCCATGAATGGCACCAGCAACACCTCCACCGCCGCCCTGCGCTTGAAGCGCGAGCCCATGTATCTGGCCATCGCCAATCAGTTGCGCAACCTGATCCTGAGAGCCGAGCTGAAGCCGGGCAGCCGAGTGCACGAGCAATACCTGTCCGAATTGTTCGACGTCTCGCGTACGCCGCTGCGCGAGGCCTTGAAAGTCATCGCCCAGGAAGGGCTGATTGAGCTGCTGCCCAACAAGGGCGCCCGCATCACCGCCATCGATGTCAAAGAACTGCAGGAAATCTTCCAGGTCATGACCAATCTGCAGGCCCTGGTGGCCGAGCAACTCCTGGAACAGGCTAACGAGCACGACGTGCGCGGCCTGCTGCAACTGCACCAGGCCATGGTGCGCGCCGCAGAACAGGGCGATCGCGACACCTACTTCAAACTGAACCAGAGCGTGCACCACGAACTGAGCCGCCTGGCCGGCAACAGCGTGCTGGCGGACATCGAGAAGCAACTGGGCGTGAAGATCGCCCGCGCCCGCTACCTGGCCAACCTGAATCCCAATCGCTGGCTGGAGTCCGTCAACGAACACGGCCGCATCATGCAGGCCCTGCAGGCCCGCGACCGGACCGGCCTGATTGCCGCCATGAGCGAACACATGCGCAACACCGGCCAGGCCGTACTGGCCGGCCTGCCCGCCGACGAACACGATTGATCCAACACCCCTGAACCACAGTGCCCACAGAGGCACGCGGAGGAGCCTTTCCATGTTTGACCTGATCATCAAGAACGCCGACATCGCTACCGCCAGCGAACGCTTCACCTGCGACATCGGCATACGGGACGGGCGCATCGCCGCCCTGGCCCAGGGCCTGGAAGGCGGGCGCGAGACCATCGACGCCGCCGGCTATCTGGTGCTGCCCGGCGGCGTGGACGCCCATTGCCACCTGGACCAGCCCATGCCCGAAGGCGTGCGCATGGCCGACGACTTCCTGAGCGGCACGCGCTCGGCCGCTTGCGGCGGCACCACCACCGTCATTCCCTTTGCCGCACAGGAAAAAGGCCAGTCCTTGCGCGCCGCCGTAGAGGACTACCACCAGCGCGCGCATGGCAAGGCGGCCATCGACTATGCCTTTCACCTGATCGTGGCGGACGCCACACCCGAAGTTCTGGAGCACGAGCTGCCTGCCCTGATCCGCGAAGGCTACACGTCCTTCAAGATCTACATGACCTACGATGACCTGAAGCTGAGCGACCTGGAAATCCTGAAGGTGCTGGACGTGGCGCGCGGCGAAGGCGCTCTGGTCATGATCCATGCCGAAAGCGCCGACTGCATCACCTGGCTGACCGAGCGCCTGAGCGCCGCCGGGCACACCGAGCCGCACTACCATGCTGTTTCGCGCCCATCCGCCGTAGAGCGCGAAGCCACTCACCGCGCCATTACTTTTTCCGAACTGGTAGACGTACCGATTCTGATCGTGCACGTGTCGGGCCGCGAGGCCATCGCCCAAATTCACTGGGCGCAAGGTCAGGGGCTGAAGATCCATGCCGAAACCTGCCCGCAATACCTGTTCCTGACCCAGGATCATCTGGAAGAACCGCATTTCCACGGTGCCAAGTTTGTATGCAGTCCGCCGCCGCGCGACAAGGACAACCAGCAAGCGGTCTGGAACGGTCTGGAAAAAAACATCTTCAGCGTGTTTTCGTCCGATCATGCCCCCTTCAACTTCGAGGATCCCTGCGGCAAGAAGCTGGCTGGCCAGGAGCCGGACTTCCAGTACATTCCCAACGGCATTCCGGGCCTTGAAACCCGCCTGCCCCTGCTGTTTTCGGGGGGAGTGAGCGAAGGCCGCCTGAATGTGCACCAGTTCGTGGCGCTGACCGCCACCAATCCTGCCAAGCTGTACGGTCTGTATCCACGCAAGGGGTCAATTGTGATCGGCGGCGACGCCGACCTGGTGTTCTGGAAAACAGACCAGAGCGTCACCATCCGCAACGAGGCGCTGCACCACGCCGTGGACTACACCCCCTACGAGGGCATCACGGTACGCGGCTGGCCCATGATGACCTTTTCGCGCGGCAAGCTCGTCAGCAAAGACTTCCAATTCGTCGGCGAAACCGGCGCCGGCGAATTCATGCCCTGCCAGAAGCCCACGCTGGACGGACGGCTGCGCTAGGCGCAGTGTTTGCTGCCGCCTGCGCTGAATACTCGCTCACCGCCCCGATCAGGCATGAAAAAACCCCTTGGATTTCCAAGGGGTTTTTCGTTCTGTCCTGAAGGAGCAGGGAATCAGCGATTCTTGCCGACCTGATCGCCGATCACGCCACCGATAGCAGCGCCACCCACAGTGCCCAGCACGCCGCCACCGCTGATGACAGCGCCGGCTACGCCACCCAGCCCCGCGCCGGTGACCGTGCTCTTCTGGCGATGACTCATGTTGTCCCAGGAAGAACAACCGGCCATGGTAATGGCCAGGACGGCGGCCAGACCCGCTTTGGTGATAGTAGCTAATTTCATTTGCAACTCTCCGTGAAATAGCAGATGTTGAAACTACATTAACGGATATGACATCTGTGTAGCAACCGATCACGGCCACGGGGTTGTTAGGTAACACTACATTTGTAAAACCGGGCCTGTGCCTACTTGATCAAGGACAGAACCTGTTTGAATGCCGGGTGGGACGGGATTTCCAGCCACTCGAACATGGCCATTTCCGCCGTGACGCGCTCCAGCCCATGATACGCCCAGCGATCCCAGGCCGCCTGCCTGTCTTCCTGACGGCGCGAACCCACGCAATCCCCCACCAGAACGGGTTCATAACCCCGCTCTTTCAGGCCCAGGCCGGTTTGTAACACGCAAATATGGGCCTCCGTGCCCATAAGCAACACTCGCGGTCTGCCGACCGGCAGGGCCGGCAGAAAATCCGTTTCACGCGTGGCGTCGAAATGCTTCTTGTGCAGCACATGATCCACGTGCGGCGCCAGGGCCGGATCGGTCGGGCCGATCTTGTCGGCCCAGTGCTCGGTCGCCAGCACCGGCACGCCCAGCAGCCGCGCAGCCTGGGCCAGCTTGCCGGCGCGCTCGATCAGCGCCTGACTGTCGGCAATGGCCGGCAATAGGCCCGTCTGCATATCGACGATCAGGACTTGCGATTGATGGGCGGTCAGTACAGGCATGAACACTCCTTACTTCAGGGACTTGTAGCGGATACGGCGAGGCTTGGCGGCCTCTTCGCCCAGACGGCGCTTCTTGTCGGCTTCGTATTCCTGGTAGTTGCCGTCGAAGAACACGGCTTGGGAATCGCCTTCGAACGCCAGAATATGTGTAGCGATACGATCCAGGAACCAGCGATCATGACTGATCACCATGACGGTGCCGGCGAATTCCAGCAGCGCGTCTTCCAGGGCGCGCAAGGTTTCCACGTCCAGGTCGTTGGACGGTTCATCCAGCAGCAGTACGTTACCGCCCGCGATCAGGGTCTTGGCCAAGTGCAGACGGCCGCGTTCTCCGCCCGACAGATTGCCCACGACCTTGTTCTGGTCGGCGCCCTTGAAGTTGAAGCGGCCCAGGTAGGCGCGCGACGGCATTTCGAACTTGCCCACGGTCAGCAGATCCGCCCCGTCGGCGATAGCATCGAACACCGTCTTTTCGTTGGCCAGCGCATCGCGGGACTGGTCCACATACGCCAGCTTGACCGTCTGGCCCAGCTTGACCGTGCCGGAATCAGGCTGCTCTTTGCCGGCCAGCATGCGGAACAGCGTGGATTTACCCGCGCCGTTCGGACCGATGATCCCCACGATGGCGCCGGCCGGCACCTTGAAGCTGAGGTCGTCGATCAGCAGGCGGTCGCCATAGCCTTTGCTGACATTCTCGAATTCGATGACTTCGTTGCCCAGGCGCTCGGCCACGGGAATGAAGATTTCCTGGGTTTCGTTGCGCTTCTGGTATTCGTGCGAGGACAGTTCTTCGAAGCGGGCCAGACGCGCCTTGGCCTTGGCCTGACGGCCCTTGGGGTTCTGGCGCACCCATTCCAGCTCTTTCTTAATGGTGCGCTGACGGGCGCTTTCGGACGATTCCTCCTGTTTCAGGCGGTCTTCCTTTTGCTCCAGCCAGGAGCTGTAGTTGCCTTTCCAGGGAATACCGTGGCCGCGATCCAGCTCCAGAATCCACTCGGCCGCATTGTCCAGAAAGTATCGGTCGTGGGTTACCGCCACCACGGTGCCGGGGAACTGGCGCAGGAATACTTCCAGCCATTCCACACTTTCCGCATCCAGGTGGTTGGTGGGCTCGTCCAGCAAAAGCATGTCGGGCTTGGAGAGCAGAAGCTGGCACAGGGCCACGCGACGTTTCTCGCCCCCGGAAAGATTGCCGATCACGGCATCCCATGGCGGCAGGCGCAGCGCATCAGCCGCGATTTCCATCTGCGTTTCGATGTCGTCTGCGCCGCTGGTAGCGGCGGCGGCGATAATGGCTTCCAGCTCGGCCTGCTCGGCGGCGAGCGCATCGAAGTCGGCATCCGGCTCAGCATAGTCGGAATAAACCTGCTCAAGGCGCTGGCGCGCCTCGAACACCTGACCCAATCCGGCCTGCACGGCTTCGCGCACCGTGTGTGCGGGATCGAGCTGCGGCTCCTGAGGCAGGTAGCCGATCTTGATGCCGGCCATGGGGATGGCTTCGCCCTCGATATCCTTGTCCACACCCGCCATGATCTTGAGCAAGGTGGATTTGCCCGATCCGTTCAGGCCCAGTACGCCGATCTTGGCGCCCGGGAAGAAGGACAGGGAGATATTGCGCAGGATCTGACGCTTGGGCGGCACGATCTTGCCGACGCGGTTCATCGAATAAACGTATTGAGCCATAAGAACCTAGAAAGGAAAAAACGGATGAAGCAGGCGCAAAGGCGCTCGGTCATGTTCTGAAAACAAGGATTGTAGGCGTTTGGCGCGCCCTCTGCCCATAGGCACTGTCGGGTAATATACTCACTTTATGCTGACAAACCAAAGACACCATGTCCAACCCTGAAGCCCCTGATCTTGTATTTACCGCCGACGAGCTGGAAACCCTGGGCCGCACCGCCGACGCCCTGAGCGCCTATCTGGGCCGCGCCGTGCTGGCCGAAGTCATCGACGCCGAGGAAACCGGCTTTGAATGGGCCATTTTCGCCGTACCCCTGGACAAGGACGAGGACGAAAGCAAATTCACCGTCGTGCAGATCGGCGGCGAAGGCGCGCGCGTGCTGGGCAACCGAGGCGGGCTGGAGCCCGACGACATGTCAGTCTATGCGTGCCGCTATCTGTGGGCCGTGCAACTGAGCGATGCCGAACCCGTGCGCTTCATCAAGGTCGATGAAGAAGGCGAGGAAGTCGCCTGGACCGAAACCCTGGAAGAACTGCTGCCTTTCGCCCTGAAAGACGACGCCTTCGCCCCCGATGACGAAGACGACGAAGACGATGACGATCAGGACGACGAACTGCCGGACAGCCGCGGCCAAACGCTGCATTGATGAAAAAAGCCGGGGCAAGCCCCGGTTTTTTATATCAGGCTCGCAGCCTGTCTCGTAGGTACAAGGCCGCACCCACCGGCCACATCACGCCCACCAGCAGGCGGGACGCCAGCCCCTTCAAGCGGTACTGCGGCGGCGGGGTTCGTCCGCTGGCACGTAGATGCAGCCCGAAACGCGTATAACGGGCCGCCGCCATCAGGAAGGCCTTGGGCTGGTACCGAAACCAGGGCAGACATTCCACCACCGTATCCTGGGCCAGCAGCCAGAGACCCAGCGCATGCTGCTGGCTGGTTCTGCCCTGCACCGACAGCGAATCAGGACTGTCGTGGTAGACGCGAAATACCGTATTGACGAAGCGGTTCTTGAAGCCGGCGCGGGCAATGGCGCGCCAGACCATGCTTTCCGGCACAAAGCCTTCGATCTGGTCGGGGAAGGGAAACTGGCGCAAGACCGCCGTGCTCAGGCAGCCGAATTTCTCGCCGCGGATATCGTAGCGGAACGTCAGATCCAGGGACGTGGCGTCGAATACATCGCTGGGATACATATCGCCCACGACCTTGCCGTCCGGGCGCACGCACAGCCCGGTCACGCCGGCATAGCCGCCCCGCTCCTGTTCAGGAATGTCATGCCAGACCTGGGCCATGTCGTACAAGGCATTGGTATCGAGGGTGTCGTCGCTATCCAGCGCCACAATCAGCTCGCCGTGCGCCAATGACACGCCGTGGTTGAATGCCGCCTTCTTGTGGCGATTTTCCTGCCAGGCATAATGAATGGGGAAACGGGCCTGCTGCTGCCAACCCTGCACCAGCTCACGGGTATTGTCCGTCGAGCCGTCATCGATCACCACCCACTCAAAATCCTGATAAGTCTGTTCACACAAGGAACGATAGGCTCGCTCCAGCGTGTGGGCCCGATTGTAGGTGGGCGTCAAGACAGTGAACAAATGGCGCCATTCCATGATTCTTTTTCTTCTTTCCCAAGTGTGGGGCCCGAAGGCAGACTCGCCTGCCCGGGCCAAGATGCATGACTACATTAGCATGCCGGCGTCCCCGCGCCATGGCCCCGCCCACTCTGGGCAGCCAAGGATTGGTATCCATTTTTAACCTGTGTCACCAGTGGGTCCGGAGCGTCCGAACGCCGCCTGGGCGACAGGGCGGCACGTCGTCTGCGCCATGCGAGCCGCCGCGTCGCAAAAAAAAACCACAGGCAGACCTGTGGTTCTTTTTCTGTTCAGAAACAGTTCGCATCCAATTGGCGCTGCGCAGTCTATCCGGGCGGCGCAGAATGCGGTCAGGCGCAATTACACGCGCTTGACTTTTTCCAGCATCTTGAACACGCCTTTGGGGGCACGAACAAACAGACGTTTGAAGGCCTTGCCCAGGCAACGACGCTCGAGCGTGTTGCGGCGAGTGCGTTTGATTTCCGCCATGGTGATCTCCGATTCACTAAATGTAAGCCCTGCCGGATGATCCCGACAAAAGCGCAAAAGCTAACCAGAAATTCTACCGTAATCCGCGTTAAGATACAAAGATTAGCGTAAGCATCCCCGGGTGAATCGACGCTCAGACCCCACAAGTCGCTACGATCCAGCCTCGGCTCGCACTGGCGCGCCACATCGCTCCCAGGCGATATTCTCCTGCGCATCCTTCTCCGCCCTCTCCAAGAAGCCTACTTTGCCATGAGTTCAGAAATACGCATTTTCGGCGCCCGCCAAAACACCCTGAAAAATCTGGATGTCAGCATCAAGACCGGCGAACTGCTGGTCATCACCGGCGTATCTGGCTCGGGAAAAAGCTCGCTGGCCTTCGATACACTCTATGCAGAAGGCCAGCGGCGTTACGTGGAAACGTTTTCACCCTACGCGCGCCAGTTTCTGGACCGCATGGACAAACCGCAGGTGGACCGCATCGAAGGCATTCTGCCGGCCATCGCCATCGACCAGGTGAACCCGGTGCGCAACTCGCGCAGCACGGTGGGCACCATGACCGAGCTGAACGACTACATCAAGTTGCTGTATGCCCGTCTGGGCGACCTGTTCTGCCGCCAGTGCTCGCATCCCGTGCACCGGGACAATGCCGACAGCATCGCGCGGCAGATCCGCGCCCTCGCCGCCAGTCACAATGACCCGCGCCTGGTGCTGACCTTTCCGGTCAAGGTGCCGGCCAATTTCACCAGCGACGAAATCGAGCAACTGCTGCACCAGCAAGGCTATACCCGCTTGCACCACGAAGAAACCGGGCCGGCGCAGCCTGCACCGGTCAAGGGCAAAGGAAAGGCGGCAAAGCCCGTCGCCACGGAGCAGAAGACGCTGTTTGTAATCCAGGATCGATTCCGTGCCGGCTCGGTGGAACCCGAGCGCTTCATGGAAGCCATCGAAGCCGCCCTGCGCCACGGCCAGGGACGGCTGACGGTCTACGCATCAGCCGATAGCAACAGCCCGGAAACCGCCTGGCGCTTCAGCCAGGGCCTGCACTGCGCGCACTGCGACATCCACTACAGCACGCCGGTCGCCAGCACTTTCTCGTTCAACTCGCCACTGGGCGCCTGCGATAGCTGCCGCGGCTTTGGCCGTGTCATGGGCATAGACTACGGCCTGGTGGTCCCGGACCAGAACAAAAGCCTGCTGGAAGGCGCCGTACGCCCCTGGCAAACGGCCAGCTACAAAGAATGCCAGCAGGAAATGGAACGCTATGCGCCCGCGGCCAAGGTACGCCTGGGCGTGCCCTGGAAAGACCTGACCGAGGCCGAAAAAGACTGGGTCATCCACGGCGCCCCGGACTGGAAGGGCGGCAATCACGCCTGGAAGACCCAATGGTACGGCGCGCAGCGTTTCTTCGACTGGCTGGAATCACGCGCCTACAAGATGCACGTGCGCGTGCTGCTGTCCAAATACCGCAGCTACAACACCTGCCCGGCCTGCGCCGGCTCGCGCCTGAAACCCGACGCCAGCCTGTGGCGCGTAGGCCAGGAAAGCCAGCCCGTCGATTCGATCTACAAGCGCTTCATGCCTGTGCATGCGCTTTGGTCACGCGAACAGCTGGACGCCCAGCCCGGTTTGAGCGTTCCCGACCTGATGCGCCTGCCCATCGAGCATGTACGCGATTTTTTCCGCGGACTGCACTTTGGCGACGCGCGCGATGCCGCCATCGACCTGCTGCTGAAAGAAACCCTGTCGCGCCTGGACTACCTCTGTGACGTCGGCCTGGCTTACTTGTCATTGGACCGCCAGAGCCGCACTTTGTCCGGCGGCGAAGTGCAGCGCATCAACCTGACCACAGCCCTGGGCACCTCCCTGGTCAATACCCTGTTCGTGCTGGACGAGCCCTCCATCGGCCTGCATCCACGCGACATGCACCGCATCATCCAGGTCATGCGCCGACTGCGCGGCAACGGCAACACGCTGGTCGTCGTCGAGCATGATCCTCAAGTCATGGTGGCGGCGGACCGCATTCTGGACATGGGGCCCGGGCCGGGCGAGCGCGGCGGGCAGATCCTGTTCGACGGCCCGCCCCAGGCCCTGCGCAGCGCCGAAACCCTGACCGGCCGCTACCTGAGCGGCGAGCTGAGCATCGAATCGCCCCGCCCCCTGCCGGTTGCGGACAATACACCGCGACTGCTGCTGGAAGACGTCAGCGCGCACAACCTGCAGCACATCTCCGTCTCCATACCGCTGGGTCGCCTGGTGTGCGTGACCGGCGTGTCGGGCTCGGGAAAATCCACCCTGATCCAGGACGTGCTCTACCCCGCCATGCTCAAGCAGCAGGGCAAACCCACCGAAGCGCCCGGCGCTTACGGCGCGCTGCTGGGCGTAGAACAGATCGCCGACGTGGTCATGGTCGACCAGACTCCCATCGGCAAGACCGCACGCTCCAATCCGGCGAGCTATGTCGGCGCCTTCGACCCCATACGCAAGCTGTTCGCCCAGGCGCCGCTGTCCAAGGAGCGCGGCTACCTGCCTGGCACCTTCAGCTTCAACAGCGGCGACGGCCGGTGCCCCACCTGCGGCGGCACAGGCTTCGAGCACATCGAAATGCAGTTCCTGTCGGACGTCTACCTGCGTTGTCCGGACTGCGACGGCAAGCGTTTCCGCCCCGAAGTCCTGGAAGTGCGCATCGAGCACTTCGGCCGCAGCGCCTCTATCGACGAAGTGCTGGACATGACCGTGCACGAAGCGATGGAGTTCTTCGAAGGCCTGCGGGACGTGCAG
Organism: Pseudomonadota bacterium; assembly: GCA_023439305.1. Classification (GTDB taxonomy): domain Bacteria; phylum Pseudomonadota; class Gammaproteobacteria; order Burkholderiales; family Burkholderiaceae_B; genus Alcaligenes. Next base: position 59,916 of record JAEXOO010000051.1, on the reverse strand, counting down.
ACCGGCCTGGCACCCTTGGCCGACGTGGGTCTGGACTACCTGAAACTGGGCCAGCCCGTGCCCACGCTGTCGGGCGGCGAGGCCCAGCGCCTGAAGCTGGCCGGTTATCTTGCCGAAGCCTCGCGCAGCCGCCTGAGCCGCGTCCAGGTGGTCAAGAAAGGCCATCTGTTCCTGTTCGACGAGCCCACCACAGGCCTGCACTTCGACGACATCGCCCGCCTGATGCGCGCCTTCCGCAAGCTACTGGCCGCCGGCCACAGCCTGCTTATCATCGAACACAATCTGGACCTGATCCGCGCCGCCGACTGGGTCATCGACCTGGGGCCCGAAGGCGGCGAACACGGCGGGCTGCTGCTAGGCGCCGGTACGCCCGAGCACATCATGGCCTTGCCGCAGTCCCATACCGGACGCGCCCTGAAGGAATACGAAGAAGCCATCATCGGCAAGGCAAGCCCTCTGCTGGCCGAACCCGCTGCGTCCTACGCGACGGCCCCCCTCAAGGCGGACGACGGCCATATCGCGATCCTGAATGCGCGCGAGCACAACCTGAAAGGGATTTCGGTCCATATCCCGCGCAACACCTTCACCGTCGTGACCGGCGTGTCGGGCTCGGGCAAATCCACCCTGGCCTTCGACATCCTGTTCAACGAAGGCCAGCGCCGCTATCTGGAATCCCTGAACGCCTACGCCCGCGCCATCGTGCAGCCCGCCGGCCAGCCCGATGTGGACGCCATCTATGGCATCCCGCCCACCGTGGCCATCGAACAGCGCACCAGCCGCGGCGGACGCAAGTCCACCGTGGCCACCATGACCGAAATCCACCATTTCCTGCGCCTGCTCTACGTGAAGCTGGCCACCCAGTACTGCCCCGACTGCCATGTGCCGGTAGCGCCGCAGACGCCCGAGCAGATCGCCGCGCAATTGCTGCGCGAACACAAGGGCGAGCACATCGGCTTGCTGGCGCCGCTGGTGACAGCGCGCAAGGGCTACTACACGGACCTGGCCAAATGGGCCCAGGGCAAGGGCTACACCCACCTGCGCGTGGACGGCGAGTTCATCCCGGTATCGCCGTGGCCGCGTCTGGACCGCTACAGCGAACACACACTGGAGCTGCCCGTAGCCGACCTGATCGTGGACCCGCGCCACGAATTGCAATTGCGCCAGGCCATACGCGAAGCGCTGGAGCTTGGCCACGGCACGCTCAGCGTACTGGCGCCGCTGACGTCCCGCAGCACCCTGTCGCTGGATGAACGCCGCCAGGGGCATCCTTCTGCGGATGCGGCCCAGCAGCATTTCTCGGTCAAACGCGCCTGTCCCTGCTGCGGCACCAGCTTCCCCGAGCCCGATCCGCGCATGTTCTCCTACAACTCCAAGCACGGCTGGTGCACGGACTGCTTCGGCACAGGCCTGAAGCTGACCGGCTTCGACCAGGAACAGACCGGCGAGGAAAGCTCCTGGAACGCCGGCTACGAGGGCGAGGCCGTAGAATGCCCAAGCTGTCACGGCCAGCGTCTGAATCCGGTGTCCCTGGCCTTCGAATGGCGCGACCGCTCCATCGCCCAACTGGCCGCCCTGCCGGTGGAAGACGCCCAGACCTTCTTTACCGGCCTGGGCCTGACCGGCCGTGAAGCCGACATCGCCCGCGACATACTGAACGAAATCCGCAGCCGCCTGGACTTCATGCACGAAGTCGGCCTGGGCTACCTGGCGCTGGACCGCGCCGCGCCCACGCTTTCAGGCGGCGAGGCGCAGCGCATACGGCTGGCCGCGCAACTGGGTTCCAACCTGCAGGGCGTGTGCTATGTGCTGGACGAGCCCACCATCGGCCTGCATCCACGCGACAACCAGATACTTCTCAAGGCCATGGCGCGCCTGGAAGGCAATGGCAACACCCTGGTGGTGGTCGAGCACGACGAAGACACCATACGCCGCGCCCAGCACATCATCGACATGGGCCCAGGCGCCGGCAAGCGGGGCGGTCAGGTCATCGCTCAGGGCACCCTGGAAGAAATCGAAGCCAATCCGGCCTCCCTGACCGGCCGTTACCTGCGCGAGCCTTTGCAGCACCCCATGCAGGAGCGCCGTCCGGTTGACGCTGACACCCCGATGCTGACGGTGCACGGCGCCCACCTGCACAACCTGCAAAGTGTTCAGGCCTCCATTCCGCTGAGCAAGCTCAGCATCGTCACCGGCGTGTCGGGCTCGGGTAAATCCACGTTTGCGCGCGATGTGCTGCTGGACAACCTGGCTCGCGTCGTGGGCAGCAAGCAGACGCCGACCTGGCAAGGCTGCACCCGCATCAGCGGTTGGGAATCGCTGGACCGCGTGCTGGAAGTAGACCAGACCCCGATCGGCAAGACGCCGCGCTCCTGCCCGGCCACCTATATAGGCTTCTGGGACGAGGTTCGCAAGCTGTTCGCAGGCACCAACGATGCGCGTCTGCGCGGCTGGAGCGCCTCGCGCTTTTCCTTCAATACCGGCGACGGTCGCTGCCCCCTGTGCGAAGGCCAGGGCATGCGCACGCTGGAAATGAGCTTCCTGCCGGACGTCAAAGTCCCGTGCGACGCCTGCCACGGCCAGCGCTTCAACCCCGAAACCCTGTCCGTGACCTGGCGCGACGTGTCCATCGGCCAGTTGCTGCAAATGGACGTGGACGAAGCCGTCGAGTATTTCGCCGCCCACCCCAAGATACTGCGCCCCCTGCAGCTGATGCAGAGCGTGGGCCTGGGCTACCTGACTCTGGGACAGCCCTCCCCCACCTTGTCCGGCGGCGAAGCCCAGCGCATCAAGCTGGTCAGCGAACTGGTCAAGGCTCGCCTGGGCGAAGGCCTGACCCGCACCGGACGGGCCTACAAGGCCCCGCATACGCTGTACGTGCTGGATGAGCCCACCGTCGGCCTGTCCATGGCGGATGTGGAAAAGCTGATCCTGGTGCTGCATCGGCTGGTCGATGCCGGCCACACCGTGATCGTGATCGAACACAATCTGGACCTGATCGCCGAGGCCGACTGGATCGTGGACCTGGGCCCCGAAGGCGGTTCAGGCGGCGGCCGACTGGTCGTGCAAGGCACGCCCGAACAGGTGCAGGCCACGCCGGCCTCGCACACAGGCGCAGCGCTGGCCGGATTTTTAGAGGAACACGGCGCATGTATGGCCGATTCGAAGACAGACTGACGAATACCGCGCTGGAAATGCGGGAGTGCCTGGGCCGGATCGAGGCCCGCACCCACGAGGAACTGGCGCAGGCTTTCGCCGACATTGAACAGGCCCGGCAAGCAGGCCACTGGGTCGCCCTGGCCCTGGACTACGAGCTGGCCGAACTGCTGGAGCCGCGCCTGGACCCGCGTCCCGCGCGCGCCCACGCCCCCCTGACCGCCTTGGTCTTCGCCCAGGCCGACACCGTACCCTTGTGGAACAGCTCGGATGCACCCAGGCTGCATGCCAGCCTGGACGTTGAACAATCGGATTACCACGCCGCCCTGAACCGGATCCAAGACGGCCTGCGGGCCGGCGAGTTCTACCAGATCAATTACACCGTCCCCTTGCACATCCAGTCGGACATGCCGCCGCGCGAGCTGTACGCCGCCCTGGCGAGCCGGCACCCTGTAGCCTACGGCGCGTATCTGGACTTGGGCGGCCGTCACATCCTGTCCCTGTCGCCCGAACTGTTCCTGGAAAAACGAGGCGTGCGCATCCGCACCCGCCCCATGAAAGGCACCCGTCCACGCGACACCGATCCAGCCCAGGACCAGGCCAACGCCCAGGATCTGCGTGACAGCCTGAAAGACCGGGCGGAGAATGTAATGATCGTGGATTTGCTGCGCAACGACCTGGGCCAGGTAGCGCGCACCCGCACGGTGCGCACGCCCCCCCTGTTCGATGTTGAGCAATACGCCTCCGTCTGGACCATGACCTCCACCGTGGAAGCCGAACTGGAACCGGATTGCGGGCTGGAAACTCTGCTGCGCGCCCTGTTTCCCTGCGGATCCATCACAGGCGCTCCCAAGCTGGCGGCCATGCAGTGCATACGGCGGCTCGAACCCTGGCGACGCGGCATTTACTGCGGTTCGGTGGGCTTTCTGAGCCCTCAGGGCGACCTGTCGCTGAACGTCAGCATCCGCACGCTGGAACTGGACAACCACGGCCAGGGCGTATTCGGCGCCGGCGGCGGCATCGTCCTGGACTCGGACCCAGCTCAGGAATGGCAGGAATGCCTCTGGAAGGCGCGTGTACTGCAGACTCCTGTAACCCTTACCCAAAGGCCCCGTCATGACGCACGGCAAACCTGAACTGATCGAAACGCTGCGGGTGGACGCCGACGGCCAGATCCCGCTGCTGGAGCTGCACCTGGAACGCGTGGCGCGCAGTTGCGCCGCCTTGCGCTACGACTGGGACACGCAGATCTGGTTGCAGGCCCTGCACCTGGCCCTGGGTCAGGCTCCCAGCCACACGGCCTTGCGCCTGCGCGTGCTGTGGCAGGCTCATGGTGCTGCCACCGCGCAGGCCGAACCCCTGCCGGAGCTGTCCCTGCCCCTGCGACTGCGCCTGTCCGCCGAGCCCTTGCCCGCGCTGGATCCGCTGCTGACCCACAAGACCACGCATCGTCCGTGGTACGTGCAGGCCAGCCGTCTGCTGGCGGCCGAACCCGAATTGTTCGACATCATCTTCGTTGATGGCCAGGGCAATGTATGTGAAGGCAGCCGAAGCAATATCTACATCCAGGACGAACAAGGCGCCTGGTGGACGCCGGCGGCCAATGGCTGGCTGCTGCCCGGCGTGCAGCGCCAGGCGCTGCTGAACAGCGGCTTGGTGCGCGAAACCGACATTTCGCTCAACACCCTGAAGCAAGCCCGGGCGCTGCGGGTATCCAATGCCCTGCGCGGCTGGCAAGATGCCTTATTGCTGCAGGATGCGACCTAAGGCGTAGTCGGCCGCCAGCATGCCCATGCTGGCCGTGATGGTCACTCCCGATCCATAGCCGGCGCAGGCCAGGCCCTGCAGAGCGCCGTCGTCCTGCGCGGTCCAGGCTTCAGGAAGGCGCGTTTCCTGCTCGAACCACACGCAGTCCACGCCCATACGCGGCACGCGCTTCAAGGCGCGGCCCTGCGCGTCGCTGCCACGCGCAAAGCCGTGCTGCTTGCGCAGGATCTGGCGCAAGCGGCCCAGCAAAGCGTCGTGGCGCGCCTGTGACAGGTCGCCGGATCTCAAGGCCAGGGGATCGGTCTTGCCGCCAGCGCCGCCGCAGGTCAGCAAAGCCACACCACAGCGGCGCGCTTCCAGGATCAGGGCGATCTTGGCGCTGGACTGATCTGTGCAGTCCAGGAACACGTCAGGCTTCTGGCCGATCAGGGCCGCCACGTTCTCTTCCGATACGAAGTCGTCCACGACCTGCACCCGGCAGACAGGGTTGATGTCCAGGATACGCTGAGCCATGGCCTGCGCCTTGCCCTGGCCCAGGGTGCTGTCCAGCGCCGCAAGCTGGCGGTTGATATTGGATTCCGCAATGTGATCCAGGTCGACCAAGGTGATCGCCCCCACGGCGGACCGAGCCAGGGCTTCCACGGCCCAGGTTCCCACCCCGCCTATGCCGGCCACCATTACGTGGGCCTGCGACAGGCGTTGCCTGGCGCCTGCTCCGTACAAACGATCTATGCCGCCAAAACGGCGCTCGGCATCCATGCCCTGCTCTTCTGTCATACATCCTTCCACCGCCGGACGGTCCGGCCAAACCCTTCGATTTTACGTAAATTCTTGCGGCTTCAAGCCTTATGGCCTCTCGTCTTGACAGCCCCCTGCCAAATAGCAACACTCATATAAGCAAATTATTATTTTTCCTTAGTTATCAGACAGAAAGCCCGCTACAGTAAGTTCTGCTTGATCTACAATCCGTACAGGTATCAACTATCAGTGACTCAGGCCACAAGCCCTTTTGCCGTGAACATGGATCCCTTTTCCGCCCAGCTCCCCGAAGCGCCCAAGCCCTGCAGCTTCCGCGTATTGACCGATGACGAACGCAATGCCTCCTTGCGTCAGTCCCTGGACCAGGCCCAGTGGTGCGGACAACAAGACCTTTGGGTCTACGGCTATGGCTCCTTGATCTGGCGCCCCGATTTCGAATTCATCGAACAACGTCAGGCCTTGTTGCGCGGCTACCACCGCGCGCTGTGCTTGTGGTCGCGCATCAACCGTGGCACCCCTGAACAACCCGGCCTGGTCTTCGGACTGGACGTGGGCGGATCCTGCCGCGGCATGGCTTTCCGCATTCCCGGCCGCGATGTACCCAAAGTATTCGATGCTCTCTGGCAACGCGAAATGCCCAGCGGCGCGTACATCCCGCGCTGGCTGCGCTGCCGCACCACTCAGGGCGACATCCGCGCCCTGGTGTTCACCATGAACCGCAAGACCGACGCCTATGTGCCCCGCATGCCCGATGACCAGCTTATGCAGGTCGTGCACTCGGCCCAGGGCATCAACGGCCCCTGCATTGAATACGTGATGGAAACCGCGTCTGCGCTCCGACGCTCTAAAATCCTGGATAAACGCCTGCAATCAGTGGTTCAATTGCTACAAAGTTATACTGAACAGGCTATTCCCCATCAAGCATAAGAGCGCATCATGTCCCTTGCCGATATTCGTAACGAATACGAACGTTTCTCCCTGAGCGAAAGCGAAATCGCGGACGATCCGCGTACACAGTTCCAGCGCTGGCTGGACCAGGCGCTGGAACTCAAGGAAACCGAACCCACTGCCATGACCCTGGCCACGGTGGACGCGCTGGGCCGCCCTTCGGCCCGCATCGTGCTGCTCAAGGGCTACGACGAACAGGGACTGGTGTTCTTCACCAACTACAATTCGCGCAAGGGCGCCGACCTGGACGACAACCCCTGGGCCAGCCTGTCCTTTTTCTGGCCATCCATGCAGCGTCAGGTGCGCTTTGAAGGTCGCGTCAGCCGCATCAGCCAGGCCGAATCCGACGACTACTTCCACAGCCGCCCTCTAGGCTCGCGCATCGGCGCCTGGGCGTCGCCCCAAAGCGAGCCCATATCCCGCGACGAACTCGATGCCCGAACCGCGCACTACACCCGCAGCCTGGGCGATCATCCCGCACGCCCCGACCATTGGGGCGGCCTGCGCCTGATACCCGATCATGTTGAGTTCTGGCAGGGCCGCGCCTCGCGCCTGCACGACCGACTGGTATTCAACCGCAACGAGCAAGGCCAATGGGAGCTGAGCCGGCTGGCTCCCTAAGGTGATTCGCCACTCAATGACCGCCTTGCCGTCCACCTTCGATACCGACTTCTTCCGTTCCGCCCTGGGCCGCTTCGCCACCGGCGTCACCGTCGTGACCACGGCGGACAAGGATCATCCCGGCCAGGCCATCGGCCTGACCGTCAGCTCCTTCAACTCGGTTTCGCTCGATCCTCCTCTGGTGCTGTGGTCGCTGGCTCGCAAAGCGCGCTCTTTGCCCCATTTCCAGCAGAGCGCCGGCTATGTCATCCACGTTCTGGGCGCCAGCCAGTTGTCCGTCGCCAAACGCTTTGCCTGGGGCGAACAGGCCGACCGCTTTCGCGATCATCCCCTGACCGCCTCGCCCAACGGTCTGCCCATGCTGGACGACGAACGCTGCAGCGCCTGGTTCGAATGCAAGCCCTACGCCTGCCACGAAGCCGGCGACCATCTGATCTTCATCGGCGAGGTCACCCATTGCGAACGCAGCGCCCACCAGCCACTGATCTATCACGCGGGCGACTTCGACCTGACGCCATCACAAGGCTGACCTCGGCCCGAAGCCAGGAGTACACTAGTTCCTTTGCATGATGCCGCAAACAGGAACTTGATCATGGCGAACGATGTAGATTGCGTAGTGCTGGGCGCAGGGGTGGTCGGACTGGCCATCGCCCGGGAACTGGCTCAGAACGGCATGGATGTGCTGGTCATTGAACAGACCCCAGGCATAGGCAACGGTGTCAGTTCGCGCAATTCGGAAGTCATCCACGGCGGCATCTACTACATGCCCGGCAGCCTGAAGGCCCGGCTCTGCGTCCAAGGTAAAGAACAGCTCTACGACTATTGCCGCGAACGCCATGTGGATCATCAGCGCTGCGGCAAACTGATCGTGGCCACGTCCGCCGAGCAGGAAGCCGACCTGCGCTCCTTGCAGGCCAACGCCCAGACCAGCGACGTACACGATCTGCAATGGCTGTCCGCCGAACAGGCCCGAGCGCTAGAACCCGCCTTGCGCTGCACCGCCGCCCTGCTTTCACCCTCGACCGGTATCGTCGACAGCCACGGACTGATGTTGGCGCTGCAGGGCGATGCCGAGAACCTGGGTGCGCAGATGGTCTTCAATACCCCTTTCACGGGCGCCCGTGCGCTGCCCGGCCAGGGCTTTGAGGTCCAGGTGGGCGGCCCCGAAGCATTTTCCCTGACGAGCACTCGCCTGGTGAACGCAGCAGGTCTGGGAGCGGTGGCTGTCGCCCGCGGCATTCAGGGACTGGACGCAAGTCATGTCCCGTCGGCCTATCTGTGCAAGGGCAGTTATTTTTCCCTGGCCGGGCGCTCGCCCTTCAAGCATCTGATTTACCCCATGCACAACCATGCCGGCCTGGGCGTGCACCTGACCCTGGACCTGGCCGGCCAGGCTCGTTTCGGCCCGGACACGGAATGGGTCCAGGACGAGAACTACGACATGGACCCGCAACGCGGCGAATCCTTCTATGCTGCCGTGCGCGAGTACTGGCCCGACTTGAAAGACGACAGCCTGAGTCCCGCCTACAGCGGCATACGCCCCAAGATCGTGCCGGCGGGCGTTCCTGCCGCCGACTTTCTGTTTTCAGGCCCCGGGCAGCACGGCCTGCCCGGCTTGCTGAACTTGTTCGGCATCGAGTCGCCCGGTCTGACCGCCTGTCTGGCGATTGCGCAACACAGCCGGGAAATCCTGACCTCCCCAGATCAAAAAACCCTCTGAAGTCATTACAATACCGTCGATGAACGATTACATTTTGACCCTTTCCTGCCCGGACCGCACCGGCATTGTGCACAACGTGTCCGGCTGGCTGCTTGAACAGAACGGCAACATCAACGAAGCCCAGCAGTTCGGCGATGCCGAGACCCAGCGCTTCTTCCTGCGCATCCAGTTCTCCCTGCCCGGAAAAGTGGCCGTGAACGAGCTGCAGGCCCGTTTCGCCCCCATTGCCGAGAAATTCGGTATGGATGCCAACATCTACGACGCTCAGCGCAAAGCCCGCCTGCTTATCCTGGTGAGCCGCCAGGGGCATTGCCTGAACGATCTGCTGTTCCGCGCCCACAGCGGCCAGTTGCCTGTGGAAATCGCCGCCGTGGTGTCCAATCACACCGACCACGCCGGCCTGGCCTCGTCCTACGGCATTCCTTTCCATCACCTGCCCGTCACGCCTGAAACGCGTCCGCAGCAGGAAGAACAGATCCTGCAACTGGCCAGCGACCTGAAGGTGGATCTGGTCGTGCTGGCGCGATACATGCAGATACTGTCGCAGAACCTGTGCCGCTCCTTGTCTGGCCGCGCCATCAACATTCACCACAGCTTCCTGCCCAGCTTCAAGGGCGCGCGCCCCTACCACCAGGCTCATGCCCGCGGTGTGAAGATCATTGGCGCCACTGCTCATTACGTAACCGAAGACCTGGACGAAGGCCCGATCATCGAGCAGGACGTAGAGCGCGTCAGCCACTCCGTCAGCCCGCTCGAACTGACCCAAGTGGGCAGCGATGTCGAATCCCTGGTCCTGTCCCGCGCCGTGCGCGCCCACGTCGAGCACCGCATTCTGCTCAACGGCCAGCGCACCGTCGTGTTCCGTTAATCCATCGGACTCTTCGCCCTGTACCGAAACCCGGCCTCCATGGCCGGGTTTTTTCGTTTCCGGGCCTCTCTTTTCCATGTGTCAGAGCCGTGCAGTCTAAAAAAAGCTGTCCGGCGTCCGGCACTGAAGGGGTTTTCGATTTTCAGCTTGGTTCCTGAGACCTATGGCCGGCAGGCGGGTCAGGGCAGTCGCCGCAGGCGAGACGCAGGGGCGGGAGGCAAGGGGCGTGCTGTTTGAGCGGAACGCTTGCAGCTCGTCCGGGGGACGAGCTGCTCCGCGAGTTCACGCACCGCCCGTCACTAGGCTCGCCAAGGGAACCGGCGTTTGGCGCCGGCGACTGTCCAGCCTGCCGGCCATAGGTCTCAGGAACCAAGCGCACAAGCTGACTCTATAGCCCCTTCAGCGCCGGACTCGATGCTATATCCAAGCACAGAGCCCGACCCCGTTGAGACAATAGGGCATCACCGCCCCAACGCCAAGCCTTCCCGTCTAGGGTCCACGCCCGCCTCCATGCCTTGCGCCGTCCAGCGGATCACATGCGTGCCGCTGGGAAATGGCTGTTCGCGCACCTCGTGCCCCATGGCCCGCAAGGCTGGCGCCTGTTCCGTGATGGTCGTGCCCGCCTCCAGTTCCGTCGCCCAGTTGCGGCTGCCGTAATGCGGCAAGCTGACCGCCTGCTGGGCGTCCAGATCCCACATCAGCATGCCCGTCAGTGCCTGCGCCACATACAGTATGATCGCGCTGCCGCCGGGTGAACCCAGGGCAATCACGGGCCGTCCCTGTTCCAGCACCATCATGGGCGCCATGGAGCTGCGCGGGCGCTTGCCCGGCTCCACGCGGTTCACGGACAAGCGCCCTGCCTCGTCCCTGGGGCTGAGCGCAAAATCGGTCAGCTGATTATTCAGCAGGAAACCGTGCACCATGATCTTGCTGCCGAAGGCCGACTCCACCGAGGTCGTCATGGACACGACCTGCCCTTGTGCATCGGCCACCGACAAATGCGTGGTGGACGGCAGCTCCAACGTGCTGTCGGCTGCCGCCTGTCTGTCGGCCAGCGGCTGACCGGGCGACGCATGGCCTAAGGAGCGATCGGGACGGATCAATCCCGCCCGCGCTTTCAAATAGGCGGGCGCCAACATGGCCTGCTGAGGAACCGGGACAAACGCTGGGTCTGCCACCCAGGCATCGCGGTCGGCAAAGGCCAGGCGGCCGGCCTCGGCAAAGTAGTGAATGGCTTGGGCCGACTGCGGATCCAATGATGCTATGGGCGTGTGCTGCAAAATACCCAGCATCTGCATGACGGACAGCGGCCCGGAACTGGGCGGCGCCATGCCGCACAAGGCCCAGCGCTGCCAGTCCATGCACAGCGGCTCGCGGCGCAGAGCGCGGTAATCGCGCAGATCCGATTCCGACAGATCGCCTGGGATAGGATCGGCCGCTACTGCCGCCGCCATGTCGCGGGCCAGATCGCCGCTGTAAAAGGCATCAGCTCCCTGCCGAGCCAGCGTCTTCAACACCTGGGCATACGCCGGGTTGTGCAGCCTGTGCCCCACGGGCCAGGGCTGCCCCTGTTCATCCAGGAAGTAGGCGCGCGCAGCCGGCTTGTCCGCCAGCTCGGGATTGTCGGTTATCAAGGCATGTAAACGAGGACTGACCTCGAAGCCCTGCTGTGCCAGTTCAATGGCCGGCTCGAACAGGCTGGACCACGGCAATCTGCCGCCATCCTTGTGCATCAGTTCCAGGGCGCGGATCAAACCCGGCACGCCGACCGAGCGCCCGCTATTGACTGCCTGTTTAAAGGACATGGTCTTGCCGTCCATCTCGAAGCGATCCAAGGAGCTGGTGGCCGGCGCCGTCTCGCGCCCGTCGTAGCTGAGCAGGCCCTTGCCGGGCTGGAACAACAGCAGAAAACCGCCGCCGCCGATGCCGGAGGACTGCGGTTCCACCAGGCCCAACACCAGTTGGCTGGCGACAGCGGCGTCCACCGCGCTGCCGCCCTGATCCAGCATGCGCAAACCTGCGCGCGTGGCCAGGGGATGAGCCGTCACGACCATGCTCTTGCTGCTGACGACTTTGTCACGCTGCAGGCTGGCTGTGGCAGCTTCGGGGTTCAGATCCGTCGTGATAGGGCCGCGCGCGCTGGCCAGCCCCGTCAAGGCCAGTGTCAAGGCAGCGGCGCTCAGGCCGCGCATCCAGGCGTGTCTCATGCTGTCTCCTTGTGTTCCTGGGCCAGCCATTGCTCCAACAGCAAGACCGCCTCCCCCGGGCCATCGGCCGTCGGGTAACTGAAAAAATACGCTTCGCTGACCGGCAAGGCATGCGGCACCGGCATACACAGCTCGCCGCTTGCAAGAGAATCCTGCACCAGAAAGCGCGGCATCAACGCCACTCCCATGTCAGCCCGTACCGCTGCCAGAATCAGCGTGAACAATTCATACCGCGGTCCGGCGCTGACGCGCAAGCCCGGTTCCAGCTGGGCCGACCGGTACCAGTCGGCCCAGTTATCGGGCCGCGTGGACATATGCAGATGCGTCAAATCCTGTAAGGGCGCGCTCCGCGCCACTTCCGGGGAGCACACGGGAATCAGTTCGCTTTCATCAAACAAGCGTATGCCCTGCGTCTGCGGCCAAAGCTCGCGTCCATGATAGATGGCCGCATCAAAAGGATGGTCACCAAATTGAAACGGCGCAGTACGCACCGACAGGCTAACCGTGATATCAGGATAAGTCCGGCTGAACGCCGCCAGGCGCGGCATCAGCCACACCGTGGACAAGGTCGGCAGCACCGCCAGATGCACGCTGCGCCCCACGCCGGCGCGGGCCACCAGATTGAAGGTGTCCTTGCCGATCTGCTCCAGGTGATGGCGGATCCGCGCCGCATAGTCCCGGCCCGCCGGCGTCAAGGCCAATCGACGGCGCACGCGGGCCAGCAGCTGCACGCCCAGCCGCTGCTCCAGACCGCTGACCTGACGGTGCACCGCGCTGTGCGTCAAGGACAGTTCCTCAGCGGCGCGGGAAAAAGACCCCAGCCGCGCCGTGGCCTCGAAAGCCTGCAAGGCTCCCAGGCTGGGTATGCCGTGCCTCATGGCAACCTCCCTGGGCCGGGACCACCCGACCCTATCATAGTGGTAATGCCGGCTCGTTCCGCCAGCACACGACATTGTGCAATTTTATCAATTGCCATGTGCGGTTTATGCACATTATCCTGGCTCATTATGACGGCATGCACCCGCCTTGTCCGCCCCCTTTAATCCGGTCGGCACAGTGCGGTGCACGACCTTGAGCCCCTTTGATTTCCCGGAGTACCGCGATGTCTTCCTCTCCCTCGTTCCACTGGGATGATCCTCTGCTGCTGAATCAGCAACTCAACGACGAAGAGCGCATGGTGCGCGACGCCGCCCACGCCTATGCGCAGGACAAGCTGCAACCCCGCGTGCTGGAGGCTTTTCGCCACGAACGCACCGACCCCGCCATCTTCGCCGAAATGGGCGAGTTAGGCCTGTTGGGCGCCACAATCCCCGAAACGTACGGCGGTGCGGGCCTCAATTATGTCAGCTACGGCCTGATCGCCCGGGAAGTAGAACGCGTGGACTCTGGCTACCGTTCCATGATGAGCGTGCAGTCGTCCCTGGTCATGGTGCCTATCTTCGAGTTCGGCAGCGAAGCACAAAAACGCAAGTACCTGCCCAAACTAGCCAGCGGCCAATGGATTGGCTGTTTTGGACTGACAGAGCCCAATCACGGCTCGGACCCCGGTGCCATGGAGACCCGCGCCATTAAGATGGACGGCGGCTATCGACTGAGCGGCAGCAAAATGTGGATCACCAATTCACCGATTGCCGACGTGTTCGTGGTCTGGGCCAAAATTGTCGGCGGCGAGGACGACGGCAAGATACGCGGCTTCATCCTGGACAAAGGAATGAGGGGCCTGAGCACCCCTGCCATCCATGGCAAAGTAGGTCTGCGCGCTTCTCTGACAGGGGAAATCGTCATGGATGACGTGCATGTCGAGGACAGCGCCATGATGCCCGGCGTCAGCGGGCTGCGCGGCCCCTTCACTTGCCTGAACTCGGCCCGCTACGGCATCGCCTGGGGCGCGCTGGGCGCGGCCGAGTCCTGCTGGCACACCGCGCGCCAGTACACCCTGGACCGCAAACAGTTCGGCCGCCCGCTGGCCGCCAACCAGCTCATCCAGAAAAAACTGGTCGACATGCAGACCGAGATCACCCTGGCCTTGCAAGGCTGTCTGCGCCTGGGACGCATGAAAGACGAAGGCACCGCAGCGGTGGAGATCACCTCCATCATGAAGCGCAATTCCTGCGGCAAGGCGCTGGACATCGCCCGCCTGGCGCGCGACATGTTGGGCGGCAACGGCATCTCGGACGAATTCGGCGTCGCCCGCCATCTGGTGAACCTGGAAGTGGTCAACACCTACGAAGGCACCCACGACGTGCACGCCCTGATCTTGGGCCGGGCGCAGACGGGCATACAAGCGTTCTTCTAAGTCTTCCCGCTTCGATTACCCAAACGCAAAAACGCCCATTTTAGGGCGTTTTCGTATGCTGAACGGGCTCAGTCTGCGGCAGGCTTCAGAGCAAACATGCTGGTCGCTTCCAGCTCCAGCACCTGCTGATCGTGCTGGTTGAAGACATTCCAGGACCAGCGCACGATGCCCAGGTCGTCACGGCTTGAGGAGACGCGTTTGGACGCCACGGTGGCCTCCAGGCGGATGGAGTCACCGGGACGCACAGGCAGCAGCCAGCGCAGGCGTTCCAGGCCGGGCGATCCGAAAGACTCGGAGTCGTGCAGGGCCGCATCCACCGCCATGCGCATGGTTTTGCTGCAGGTCAGCCAACCGCTGCCGATCAGGCCATTCCAATGGCCTTGCTCGGCGCGCGCTTCGTCCACATGGAACCACTGCGGATCGTACTGCCGCGCAAAGTCCAGCATTTCTTCCCGGGTGACGGGAACGAGCGGGTGATGAATCACCATACCCACTTCGAATTCGTCGAATTTCATGTTGTGATGCAACAATAAAGAGGTTCAGGCCGCCAGTGTACCAAGTCTGCAGACAATTGCAGCGCAGCAAGAATCATGCCGAAATCACCGCCAGACAGGCCGCCCGCCTGGCGTTCAAGCACGCACGGACAATCTGTGGCATAAAGACTACTTTGTCAAAACAAACAGACTCGACGCCGCCCAGCGGCGCACCGTGCGGAATGGAATCTATGACTACCCTGGACACGTCTCTGCAGTTTGCTTCCCTGACCCAAGGCGGCCACGCCATACGCCTGGAGTACCAATGGATACGTCCCGAACGACGGGATGCCCCGCTGCTGGTCTTCCTGCATGAAGGCCTGGGCTCGATCTCCATGTGGAAAGACTGGCCCGCCCAATTGTGCGATCAGACCGGCTGCAGCGGCCTGATGTATTCACGCTATGGCTACGGCCGCAGCACGCCTCGCAGCGAGCACGGCCCCAAGGCGCCGGACTATCTGCATGAACAGTCTCTTGATGTGCTGCCGCAGTTGCTGGATCAGTTGGGCGAAGACGGGCGCCGCCCCCTTGTTCTGGTCGGCCACAGCGACGGCGGCTCCATCGCCCTGCTGGCCGCCAGCGGCTTCAGCGATCGCTTGCAAGGCATCGTCGTGATGGCACCGCATCTGTTTGTAGAAGACATTTCCCTGCGCGGCATTCTGGTGGCGCGAGAGGCCTACGAACAGGGTTTCCTGCGCGAGCGCCTGGCCCGCTACCACGACGATGTGGAGTCGGCGTTCTGGGGCTGGAACCGGACCTGGACCGAACCGTCTTTCCGCGATTGGAACATCGAAGACGACGTGCGCCGCATCACCTGCCCCATTCTGGCGATTCAAGGCGTGGATGACGAATATGGCACCCTGGAGCAGATACGGCGCATACGCGAACTGGTCCCGCACACTGAACTGCTGGAACTGGAACAATGCGGCCATCTGCCCTACAAAGACCAGACGGAACGGGTCAACCAGGCTATTCAGGACTTTCTGGAAAGAACCCGTCGCGCCTGAATCCCGGATTTACTCGAACGCGGCGGCAGCGCGTCCCAGACGGTCATTGACGGCCTGCCACGCAGGCGTATCCGGGCAGCGCTGCAGCCAGATATGATCGTACTGCCCCTGATCCAGGCGACGCAGCATGGCATACAGATCCTGCGCGTAGGCCTGCGGATCGGTAGCGCATACATACCAGTCCTGCCGGTCGGCCGAAAACGGCGGCAAGGCGGCAAAAGCCACCACGGCATGACGCCCCCCTTGCGATAAGGCAGCCTGCACGGCCTGTACAGAGTCCGCATCGAACAAGGACAGCGGTGTGCGCGGCGCATAGTGGGCTTTCAGGCTGCCCGACACCTGCGGCGCCTGCTCATCCGGGGCGGCCGGCTCGTAGCCGATCACCTCCGCGATCATGGCCGCCGTGATATGGCCGGGACGCAGCAGCACCGCACCCAATCCCTGATGAGTTCGGGACACATCCACAATGGTGGATTCAATACCCACTTCCGAGGGACCGGACTCCAGAATCAACAGTTCATCTGCCGAGAGATCTGCGAACTCCTCGCGGACATGACTGGCCGCCGTCGGCGATACCTGGCCGAACTTGTTGGCCGACGGCGCCGCCACCCCGGCCTGTCCACTGGGTTTGAGCTGCGCCATGCGCTGTAGCAAGGTCTGGGCCACCGGATGCGATGGGCAGCGCAGACCTATGGTGGCCTGCCCGCCGCTGACGGTATCCGGGATACGGGGATTGCGCGGCAGGATCAGCGTCAGCGGCCCTGGCCAGAAGGCGTCGATCAGTTGCCGGGCCAGAGGCGGAACTTGCGCAACCCAATACAGCAGGTCTGCCTGCGGCGCCACGTGCACGATCAGAGGATGATCCGACGGACGGCCCTTGGCGCGATAAATACCGCGCACGGCCTCGGGGTTCTCGGCATCTGCGCCCAGCCCATAAACGGTTTCCGTGGGGAAAGCCACCAGACCGCCTTGCGCCAGCCGCTCTGCGGCCTGCTGGATATCCTGCTCGGAGGGCTCCCGGATGCGCTCAGTCATGATCGAATGCGATACGCAAAGCGGCCGCTGCCTGAGCAGCGCGCTGGCGCACCTGCTCGTCGCTGGCCCCGACCACATTGACATGACCCATCTTGCGGCCCGGGCGCGCCTGCGCCTTGCCGTACAGATGCAGGGACACGCCGGCGATGGACAGCAGGCTCGCCCAGTCGGGCTCACGGCCGGCGCCCTGTTCGTCGAACCAGATGTCGCCCAGGATATTCAACATGATGGACGGGCACAGAGGCTCGGTGCTGCCCAGCGGCAAAGCGGCCATGACACGCGCCTGCTGCTCGAACTGGCTGGTGACACAGGCGTTCATGGTGTAGTGGCCGCTGTTGTGCGGACGAGGCGCCACTTCGTTGGCCAGCAAGCGGCCGTCCTTCAAAATGAAGAACTCCACACAAAGCACGCCGTAATAATCCAGCGTGCGGGCAATGTCCGCAGCCGCCGCACGGGCCTGCTCGGACAAGGCGCCGCCCTGGAATTGCTCGCTGACCGTAGAGACGGCCAGAATGCCGTCGCGGTGCTCGTTGCGCGAACACGGAAAGGTCTGAACAGCTCCGTCCAGACCGCGCGCCAGCACCACGGAAATTTCGTACTCCAGAGGCTGCAAGGCCTCCAGGACACAAACCTGGGAACCGAACTGCGCGAAAGCCGCCAACGCCTGCTCGCGGTCGGCCACGCGGGCCTGCCCCTTGCCATCGTAGCCAAAGCGCGCCGTCTTCAAAATGCCGGGAAACAAGTCATCCGCGGCAGCCTGCAGGTCGGCCGCGCTTTCGATGGCCGCATAAGGGGCGACCGGCACGCCAGCTTGCACGATGAAGGCTTTTTCGCGGATACGATCCTGCACCACGCCCACAGCATGGCCAGACGGCGTGACACGAGTATGGCGGGCGAGCGTCAGCAGCGACTGGGCAGGCACGTTTTCAAACTCGGTACTGACGGCCTGACACAGCTCGCCCAAGCGGGCCAGCGCATCGGTGTCGTCATACGGAGCGCACAGATGCAGGTCCGCCACGGCGCCGGCCGGACTGGCGGTGTCCGGATCCAGCACCGCCACCTTGTAGCCCAGGCTCTGCGCGGAATGGCAGAACATGCGGCCAAGCTGGCCGCCTCCAATCATGCCCAGCCAGGAGCCGGGAACCAGGAGGGCAGCATCAGTCGTCGGGATAGTCATAATCGAGCGGTAATCAGGCGGAAACAGGAGGAACAACCATGGCGCGGGCCGCCTCGGTCTGGCGGGCGCGGAATGCAATCAGTTTTTCGGTCAGCACGGTGTCATTGACTGCCAGGTTGGCGATGACATGCAGAGCGGCGTTGGCCGCACCGGGCTCGCCGATAGCAAAGGTGGCGACCGGTACGCCCTTGGGCATCTGCACGATGGACAGCAGCGAGTCTTCACCGCGCAGGTAGCGCGACGGCACGGGTACGCCGAATACAGGCAGATGGGTCAGGGCAGCCAGCATGCCCGGCAGATGAGCGGCGCCGCCGGCGCCGGCGATCACGGCCTTGAGGCCGCGCGCAGGCGCCTGGGCGCCATATTCCACCATATCGATCGGCATGCGGTGCGCGGAGACCACGCGGCACTCGTAAGGTACGCCGAACTCATCCAGCACGGCCACGGCCTGTTTCATCACGTCCCAGTCGCTGGACGAACCCATGACAATGCCCACCACAGGGGAAGAAGCAGTCGAGGAAGATGCGCTTGCGGTCATAAGAAATGCACCATCAAAAAAGGACAAAGGCGCCACCCGGACAGCGGCGCCTTGCAAAGTAGGGGGGAAGCGGCCGCCTTGCGCCGGCCGGCCCTCCCCGATAGTCAGGCTCAGGCCGTCAGTCGGTCCAGCGCTTCACGATACTTGGCGGCGGTGCGACTCGCGACCTCCTCGGGCAGGCGGGGAGCGGGCGGCGTCTTGTCCCAGACCTGGGTCTCCAGCCAGTCGCGCACGAACTGTTTGTCGTAAGACGGCGGGCTGATGCCTTCAGCATAGCTGTCAGCTGGCCAGAAGCGCGAGGAATCGGGCGTCAGCACTTCATCCATCAGGTGCAACTGACCTTGATCATCCAGACCGAACTCGAACTTAGTGTCGGCGATGATGATGCCACGGGTGGCGGCATAATCGGCGGCTTCGGTGTACAGGCGCAGCGTGACGTCGCGGATCTGTTCAGCCAGTTCGCGGCCCACTTCCTTGACCACGTAGTCAAAGTCCACGTTTTCATCGTGCGCCCCGAACTCGGCCTTGGCAGCCGGAGTGAACAACACCTGGGGCAGCTTGGCGGCCTGCTTCAGGCCGGCCGGCAAGGCAATGCCGCATACCGAACCGGTGGCCTGGTAGTCTTTCCAGCCGGAACCGATCAGGTAGCCGCGGGCGACGGCCTCGACCAGCACGGGTTTCAGCCGCTTGACCACCACGGCGCGGCCCGCGACCTGGTCGCGCTCGTTGGGAGCGACCACATCGGCAGGATCGACACCGGTGGAATGGTTGGGGATGATGTGCGCGAGCTTGTTCAGCCAGAATTCGGTCATCTGGGTCAGCACGGCGCCTTTGCCGGGAATGGGATCATCCAGAATCACGTCGAACGCCGAAATGCGGTCGCTTGCCACGATCAACAACTTATCATCACCCACAGCGTACATGTCCCGAACCTTGCCGCGCGCGATCAGCGGCAGCGATTTCAGGCTGGATTGATGTAAGGGCTCTTGCACGATTTCATCCTTGAAACGAAAACATCCCGCTGGCTGGATAAGCGGGCGGGACGACAGTCCCGGCGCCTGCGGCGCCAGGGGAAAAGACAGGTCCGGAGTGAACGGGAAAGACACGCATGCCCGGACCCTGCCTGACGATTACTGAACGATCTGGGCCAGCTGGCCGGCCGCATACTGGCGGGCGATTTCATCCAGCGGAGTGGCTTTGATCTTGGACGCATTGCCGGCCGTGCCGAATTGCTGGTAACGGGCAATACACACTTTCTTGGCGGCTTCGCGGGCGGGCTTGAGGTATTCGCGCGGGTCGAATTTCTCGGGGTTCTCGAACAGGAAGCGACGGATCGCGGCCGTCATGGCCAGGCGGATATCGGTGTCGATGTTGATCTTGCGCACGCCGTACTTGATGGCTTCCTGGATTTCCTCGACGGGCACGCCGTAGGTTTCCTTCATGTTGCCGCCGAACTGGCGAATTTCAGCCAACAGTTCCTGAGGCACGCTGGAGCTGCCGTGCATGACCAGGTGGGTGTTGGGCAGGCGACGGTGGATTTCCTTGACGCGTTCGATGGACAGGATGTCGCCGGTAGGCTTGCGGGTGAACTTGTAGGCGCCATGGCTGGTGCCGATGGCAATGGCCAGGGCGTCCAGCTGAGTACGCGTAACGAATTCTGCAGACTGCTCGGGATCGGTCAGCAACTGGTCCAGGGTCAGGGTGCCATCGGCGCCATGGCCGTCTTCCTTGTCGCCCTGCATGGTTTCCAACGAACCCAGACAGCCCAGTTCGCCTTCGACGGTCACGCCCAGCTTGTGAGCCATGTCCACCACTTTACGCGTGACTTCGACGTTGTATTCGAAGTCGGCAATGGTCTTGCCGTCAGGCAACAGCGAGCCGTCCATCATGACGCTGGAAAAACCCAGATCGATGGCGCCCTTGCAGATCTCGGGCGACTGGCCGTGATCCTGGTGCATGACCACTGGGATGTGCGGGTAGGATTCGACGGCGGCTTCGATCAGGTGGCGCAGAAAGGCTTCGCCGGCATATTTGCGGGCGCCGGCCGAGGCCTGCATGATGACGGGGCTGTCCGTCTCCGAGGCGGCTTCCATGATGGCCTGGACCTGCTCCAGGTTGTTGACGTTGAACGCTGGAATACCATAACCGTGCTCGGCTGCGTGATCCAGCAGCTGGCGCATGGAAACTAGGGCCATGAGAAGACCTCCTGAAGACGAAAAATAATTGAAAACGTGGCCTCGCATTTTAAAGGCGAAGC
Organism: Pseudomonadota bacterium; assembly: GCA_023439305.1. Taxonomy (GTDB): domain Bacteria; phylum Pseudomonadota; class Gammaproteobacteria; order Burkholderiales; family Burkholderiaceae_B; genus Alcaligenes. The sequence goes on along the minus strand of JAEXOO010000051.1, from coordinate 39,030 downwards.
CAATTGTGTGCTTGGCGTATTCAACGGCTGGGCCGGCGCGCCGTCTTGGGACGGAAGGCCTGGACTACCTCGTCGCGGGTTTCCGCGTAAGGTCCGCCGATGAGATCGATGCAATAAGGCACGGCCGCGAAAATGCCGGGAACCTGCACCCGTCCGGATTCCGGATCACGCAGGCCTTCCAGGGTTTCCTGGATGGCCTTGGGCTGCCCTGGCAGATTGATGATCAGGGCGGCATGGTCCTGGATTTCACGAATGACCGCGACTTGTCGCGACAAAATCGCTGTTGGTACGAATTTTAAACTGATTTGGCGCATCTGTTCACCGAAACCGGGCATTTCGCGCGTACCCGCGTCCAAGGTGGCCTCCGGCGTGACGTCGCGGCGCGCCGGACCAGTCCCGCCCGTGGTCAGGATCAGATCGCAGCCCGCCTCGACCAGGTCGATCAAGGTGCCAGTGATCAAAGGACGCTCGTCAGGAATCAGGCGCTCTTCATACAGCGGCGCCACGGTCAAGGCCGAATCCAGCCAGCGCCGCAAAGATGGAATGCCCTCGTCCTGGTATTGACCGCTGGAGGCTCGATCGGACACCGACACCAGGCCGATGATCAACTGGTCGGGATGCCCGCGCCGGGACTGCAGGTGTAAAGACATGTTTTTCCTTGCAACAAAATAGACGGCAGGCCTGCAACGAGGCCTGCCAACAACACGATTGTAGCGGCAGACGGCAGCGTCAGATGCAGCGCCCCCCATCGACCTCGATGCAGGCGCCGGTAATGAAGTCGGCTTCATCGGATGCCAGGTACAGCGCCGCTGACGCCACATCCCTGGGCGTGGAGAATCGTCCCAGGGGAATGCCCGCCAGGAAGCGCTCCCGATTCTCGGGCGTATCGGGCATGCCCATGAAGTCTTCCAGCAAGCCGGTATCGCCGATGACCGGATTGACGCAATTGACCCGAATTCGGTCCGGGCCAAGTTCGGCGGCCATGCCTTTGCTGATCGTGACGACCGCCCCTTTGGTGCCGTTGTACCAGACCAGGCCGGGGCGCGGCCTGAGCGCCGCCGTGGAGGCAATGTTGACGAAGGCGCCGCCACCCTGCGCCCGGAAATACGGCACAAAATGACGCGCCGTCCAGTAGATGCTCTTGACGTTGACGGCATACACATGGTCGAACTCACTCTCGCTGACCTCCAGCAAAGGCTTGTTGCGATGCGTAGTGCCGGCATTGTTGACCACAATATGCAGTCCGCCGCATTCACGCAGCGCGACATCCAGCAGCCCTTCGACCTCATCGCCATGGGACACGTCGCAGGCTGCAAACAGCGCCTGGCCGCCCTGCGCCTGAATATGGGCGGCAGCGGCCTGCCCTTTCTCGGCATTCAGGTCCGCAATCAGCACACGGGCACCTTCACGCGCAAAGCGCTGGGCAATGCCGAAACCAAACCCCGATGCGCCGCCGGTCACGATGGCCACCTTGTCTTGCAAACGCATAATTGTCTCCTTGCTGTCATGAATAGGGCGGCCTGCGGGCCGCCCCTGTCTTGTCCCCCTCCGCCGGATCGCCTTGACCCAGCCAGGCAGGCGGCCGCAGCGCTCTCAGGCGCCATCGTGCCGCACCGCTACGGTCTTCAGGCTGGTGAGCGCATAGAGAGCTTCAAAGCCTTTTTCACGTCCGATGCCAGACTGACCAGAGCCGCCGAAAGGCAGTTCCACGCCACCACCCGCACCATAATTATTGATGTACACCTGTCCGGCGCGCAGGCGCCGCGCCAGCCGGATCTGGCGCGCACCGTCCCGTGTCCAGACTCCAGCCACCAAACTGTAGGGCGTGCCATTAGCCAGGGCGACCGCCTCGTCCTCCGTCCCGAAGGGCTGGGCCACCAGCACCGGCCCGAAGATCTCTTCCTGGGCCAGCCGATGCGAAGCCGGCACATGATCCAGCAAGACCGGCACTTGATAAAAACCGCCCTTGGGCGCCTGGGAATCCAACTTGCCCTGGGCGACCACCACGATGCCCTCATCTTCCAGCCCGTCCAGATACGAGCGCACCCGCTCGTGCTGCCGGGCGCTGATCAATGGACCGCAATCCAGATTGTCGGACGCAGCGCCCGTCAGCAGGCCTTTGAACGCCTGCGCCAGACGGTCGAGAAAATCGCTGTATACCGCGCGCTGGATCAACACGCGGCTGCCTGCCGAGCAGGTTTGCCCGGCATTTTGCACAATGGCATTGACCACGACCGGCAGCGCCGCGTCCAGGTCAGCATCGGAAAACACCAGCTGCGGCGATTTTCCGCCCAACTCCAGAGTGACCGGCACGAAATTCTGCGCCGCCAACAGGGCCACCGATCGACCGGTCTGGGGCGAACCTGTAAATGAAATGTGGTTGATGCCCGGATGCGAGGCCAAGGCTTGACCTGCTTCGGCGCCCAGACCCGTGCAGACATTCAGCACGCCCGTCGGCAAACCCGCCTCATGCAGCAGCTCGGCCACCCGCAACAAGGACAGACTGGCATCTTCCGCGGGCTTGACCACGCAGGTATTACCCGCCGCCAGCGACGCCGCCACACTGCGCCCGAAGATCTGCAAGGGGTAGTTCCAGGGGATGATGTGCGCGGTGACACCCAGCGGTTCGCGCAAGGTAAACGCCGTCAGTTCTGACCCCAATGGAATGGTCTGGCCATGCAGCTTGTCGACAGCGCCGGCGTAAAACTCGAAGTAGCGCGCAATGGCGGCCGCATCGGCCTGGGCCTGGCGCAGCGGCTTGCCGGTATCGCGCGATTCCAAGCGAGCCAGTTCTTCACGGGCATCGGACAAAGTACGGGCACAGCGCAGCAACAACTGGCTGCGGGCCGCCGCGCCCAAGGTCCGCCAATGCGCCTGGCTGGCGCGCTGCGCCGCCTTGACCGCCCAGTCTATGTCCACCTCTGAGGACTGGGCCAGCCGGGCAAAGACTTCGCCGGTGGAAGGATCGGTCACCGGCAGCAATGCGCCGCTTTCCGCACCCAGGAACTGCCCGTCAATCCAATTGCGACACTCCATGACCGCCTCCGATGCTATCGTTATACCAGCCGACATGAGCTCTGCTCGACAACCATTCTACTCAAGGACATGCTGCTGTGGACCCACGAGACTGTACTTTGCTGCTGGCTGGAGCCGGAGACCTGGGCCGACGCACCGGCCTTCTGGCTTTGCAGGAGGAATGGCAGGTCATGGGGCTGCGGCGCCGTCCGCCTGCGGGAGACGACACCGGCATTGAATGGGTGGCCGCCGACCTGAGCGATCCGGCGACCCTGCGCCTGAAACACCGCACCGTCACCCATGTGCTGTATGCGGTGGCGCCGGACCAGCGCAGCCAGGCCGCCTATGAACGGGTTTTCCTGAAAGGCCTGGAAAACCTGCTGAACGAGCTGGATCTGCGCGCCCTAAAACGCCTGGTTTTTGTCTCGTCCACCGCTGTCTACGGCCCGACGTCGGACTGGCTCGACGAAAACTCCCCCACTCAGCCCGCCCATTTCAATGGTCAGGTGCTGCTGCAGGCTGAACAGATGCTGCAGCATGCCATCCCGGCTCAGGCCGTGGTGCTGCGCCCATCCGGCCTGTACGGCCCCGGACGCACGCAATTGCTGGATCGGCTGCGCCAGGGCCGGGCAACCGTACCGAATGACCCGCAGCACTGGGCCAACCGTTTCCACATCGACGACGCCGCCCGCGCCTGCCTGCACCTGCTGCGCGCGCCCGCGCCCTTTCCCTGCTACATCGGCACGGACAGCCGCCCCTACCCCATCACCGAACTGTACGACGGCCTGGCGGATCTGCTGCAAGTCGCCCGCCCCGCCCGCGAACCCGCCGGCGAAGGCGGCAAACGCCTGAGCAACCAGCGCCTGCTGGACAGTGGCTTCGAGCTGGACTGGCCGGACGCCCTGAACGGCTATGCACAGCTTATTCGGGATGGGGCTTGATCACCGGACAACCCCGGGCATTTAACAAGCTTGTTATAGAACGTCTCTGTGAGCCGCTCGCGTGCCGAGCCCTTGCCCCAAGGCGGGTCAGAGCATTTGCCGCAGGCGGGGAGTCGATCCGGGAGGCAAGCGCCTTGCTGTGTGAGCCGTGCGCTTGTGGTTCGGCACGAACCACACGGCGAGTTCAAGGCGCGCCCGGAGGGACTGCCCGGCCAGGGAACCGGCGCGCAGCGCCGGCAAATGCTCAGCCTTGGGGCAAGGGCTCGGCACGCGAGCGGCGGCTTCACAAAAACGCTCTTGAACAAGACTGACGCAAAAAAGCCAGTCAGCGCAACACTGACTGGCTTTCATACCTACATAACAAAACCGAAAGCCCACCCGACAAGTGGATGAGCTGCCCGTCTTGAATAATCAGGCTCGGTCTTCCAGGGCAGCCACGGCGGGTAGACGCTTGCCTTCCAGGAACTCCAGGAAGGCGCCGCCGCCGGTGGAGATGTAACCCACCTGCTCGCCGATGCCGAACTGAGCGATGGCGGCCAGGGTGTCGCCGCCGCCGGCAATGGAGAACGCGGGCGATGCAGCGATGGCGCGCGACAGGGTTTCGGTGCCCTGCGCAAAAGAAGGAAACTCGAACACGCCCAGAGGACCGTTCCAGACCACAGTGCCGGCCTTGCCGATGATGTCGGCAATCTGCTGGGCTGTCTTCGGACCCACGTCCAGGATCAGGTCGTCTTCTTCTACCTGGTCCGCCGCCTTGGTCAGGGCGGGGGCATCAGCGGCAAAGGTCTTGGCGCACACCACATCCACAGGAATCGGCACATCGGCGCCGCGCTCTTTCATGATGCGGATGACCTCGCGGGCCTCTTCCAGTTGGCTTTCCTCGACCAAGGACTTACCCACCGGCAGGCCGCTGGCCAACATGAAAGTATTGGCAATGCCGCCGCCCACGACCAACTGGTCCACCTTGGCCGCCAGGGCGCGCAAAATGGACAGCTTGGTGGACACCTTGGCGCCGCCCACAATGGCCACCAAAGGACGGGCCGGTTGGTGCAAGGCACGGCCCAGGGCCGTCAGTTCGGCTTCCAGCAGCGGACCCGCGCAAGCCACGGGCGCGAAGCGCGCAATGCCTTCTGTGGTGGCTTCTGCACGGTGCGCCGTACCGAACGCGTCGTTCACGTAGACATCGCACAGGGCGGCCATCTTGCGGGCCAGTTCAGGGTTGTTCTTCTTTTCGCCGACATTGCAGCGGCAGTTTTCCAGCAGCACGACCTGACCGGGCGACACCTGCACGCCGTCCAGCCAATCGCGACGCAATTCGACAGGCATACCCAGGAGCTCGGACAGGCGCTGAGCCACCGGTGCCAGAGAATCAGCCTGAGTGAATTCGCCTTCTGTGGGGCGGCCCAGGTGGGACGTGACCATGACTGCGGCGCCGGCATCCAGCGCCATGCGGATGGCAGGCACGGAAGCGCGCACGCGGGTGTCTTCGGTAATGCGGCCATCCTGCAGGGGTACGTTCAGATCGGAACGGATGAATACCCGCTTGCCACGCAGCGCATCGCTGTCGGCCAGCGCAGACAAGGTCTTGATGGTAGTAGACATGATTTTTTGTTGTGGGAATTAACGTGACAAGGGCGGGATATCCCGCCCTTGCTGGCCGGCCTGATTACTTGGCCGACATCAATGCAATGGTGCTGTCCAGCATACGAATAGAGAAAGCCCATTCGTTGTCGTACCAGGCGGCGACCTTGACCATATTGCCGCCAGTGACCTTGGTCAGCAGGGAATCCACCGTGCTGGAGGCCGTGGTGTGATTGAAGTCGATGGACACCAGGGGTTCCGTGCAGTAGTCCAGAATGCCCTTCATGTGGCCTTCGGAGGCGCTCTTGAGGATGCCGTTGACTTCTTCGACCGTGGTGTCGCGGCTGGCCACGAAAGTCAGATCCACCATGGAAACGTTGATCGTGGGCACGCGCACGGCATAACCGTCCAACTTGCCGTTCAGCTCAGGCAGCACCAGGCCCACCGCAGCGGCCGCGCCGGTCTTGGTGGGGATCATGCTGCTGGTGGCCGAACGGGCGCGACGCATGTCCTTGTGGCGCACGTCGGTCAGCACCTGGTCGTTGGTGTAGGCGTGAATGGTCGTCATCAGGCCACTGACCACACCCAGTTCCTTGTGCAAGGGGGCCACCAGGGGCGCCAGGCAGTTGGTGGTGCAGGATGCGTTGGAGATGACGGTGTCCGTGCTCTTGAGGATGTCGTGGTTCACGCCGTAGACGATGGTGGCGTCCACATCCTTGCCGCCGGGAGCGGAGATGATGACCTTCTTGGCGCCGGCCTTGATGTGATCGCTCGCCTTCTCCTTGGAGGTGAAGGCGCCGGTGCATTCCAGCACCACGTCCACGCCCAGCTCGCCCCAAGGCAAGGTCAGGGCGTCGCGCTGGCTCAGCAGGCGGATGCGGTCGCCATTGACCACCAGGTAATCGCCGTCCAGCTTGACGTCGGCGTTGAAGCGGCCATGCACCGAGTCATAGCGGGTCAGGTGCTCGTTGATCTCGGCACCGCCCGAAGCGTTGATGGCCACGATCTCGATATCGTGCTGCTTGCCGTACTCGTAGTGGGCACGCAGAACCATGCGGCCAATACGGCCATAACCATTGATTGCGACGCGAATCGTCATTTCAGGACTCCAATTACAGAATTCGTTGAACCGTCGCGGCGACGTTGTCCGCCGTCAGGCCGAAATGCTTGAACAGGACGCCGGCAGGGGCGGACTCACCGTAGGTATCGATACCCACGACAGCGCCCTCCAGGCCGACGTACTTGAACCACAGGCCCGTGGTGCCGGCTTCGACCGCCACGCGAGGCAGGCCGGGCGTCAGCACCTGCTTGCGCCATTCGGCATCCTGGGTGTCGAACAGGTTGGTGCACGGCATGGACACGACCCGCGTCGGAATGCCTTGCTCGGCCAACTGCTCCTGCGCCTGCAGCGCCAGGGCGACTTCGGAACCCGTGGCCATGATGATGGCGCGAGCGCCTTCGGCATCGCGCAGCACATAGCCGCCACGGCGGATGTCCTGGATGGTCTGGGCATCGCGGGCCACGAAAGGCAGGTTCTGGCGCGACAGCAGCAGCGCACTGGGGCCGCCGTCATGCACATCCATGCCGATGCTGGCAGGACGCTCTACCGAGCAGGCCCAGGCCACGGCGGTTTCGGTGGTGTCGCAAGGGCGCCAGACGTGCAGGTTCGGGATCAGGCGCAGGCTGTTGGCGTGCTCGATGGACTGGTGGGTTGGACCGTCTTCGCCCAGGCCGATGGAGTCGTGCGTGAACACATGCACCACGCGCTGCTTCATCAAGGCCGCCATGCGGATGGCATTACGGGAATAGTCGGAGAAGGTCAGGAAGGTGCCGCCGAACGGCAGATAGCCGCCATGCAGGGCCAGGCCGTTCATGACGGCGGCCATGCCGAACTCGCGCACGCCGTAGTTGATGTGGCGACCGAAATGCACGCCGTCTTCGTGGGCGCGCACCGCCTGGGCCCCCTTCCAGTCGGTGAAGTTGGAACCGGTCAGATCGGCGGAGCCGCCCAACATTTCAGGCAACAACTGCACCAGCTCGGCAATGGCAAACTGCGAGGCCTTGCGCGAGGCAACGGTCTCGGCTTTTTCGGCCGTAGCAGCGATGAAGGCCTGCACCTTGGCAGCGAAGCCTTCGGGCAGTTCGCCCTTCAGGCGACGTTCCAGCTCGGCGGCCAGTTCAGGGTGCGCCTGACGGTAAGCATCGAAACGCGATTGCCAGCCAGCCTGCAAGGCGGCGCCTTTTTCGCGTCCGTCCCATGCTTGGTAAATGTCCTGGGGAATCTCGAAAGGAGCGTGATTCCAGCCCAGCGCAGCGCGCGTGGCGGCGATTTCGTCCGCGCCCAACGGCGCGCCGTGCACTTTTTCGGAGCCGGCGGCATTGGGGGCGCCCTTGCCGATGACCGTGCGACAGCAGATCAGGGTGGGGCCGGTGCCGGCGGCCGCATTGCGGCGAGCCTGCTCGATGGCGTCTTCAATCGAGGCCGCATCGTGACCGTCCACAGAGCGGACGACGTTCCAGCCGTAGCTCTCGAATCGGGCCGGCGTATCGTCGCCAAACCAGTTCTTGACCTGGCCGTCGATGGAGATGCCGTTGTCGTCGTAGAACACGACCAGCTTGGACAGCTTCAGGGTGCCGGCCAGCGAGCAGGCCTCGTGCGATACCCCTTCCATCAGGCAGCCGTCGCCGGCGAACACCCAGGTCAGGTGATCGACGATATCGTGACCTTCACGGTTGAATTCGCGCGCCAGCAAGGCTTCGGCCAGCGCGAAGCCTACGGCGTTGCCCAGTCCCTGGCCCAGCGGGCCGGTCGTGGTTTCCACGCCTGCCGTAATGCCCACTTCGGGGTGGCCGGGCGTGCGGGAATGCATTTGACGGAAATTGCGCAGCTCTTCGATAGGCAGGTCGTAGCCCGACAGGTGCAGCAAGGCGTAGATCAGCATGGAACCGTGGCCGTTTGACAACACAAAGCGGTCGCGATCCAGCCAGGCAGGGTCCGAAGGGTTGTGTTTCAGGTGCCGAGACCACAAGACCTGGGCGATATCGGCCATGCCCATGGGCGCACCGGGGTGCCCCGAATTAGCTTGTTGCACGGCGTCCATAGACAACGCGCGAATGGCGTTAGCCAGGGTTTTATCAGAGGCTGAGGCAAGATCCATGAGATGCTCGTTGGGGCGCGCGAAGCGGCGGTTCCGGTGTTGCGGATAGCCTACGGCCCAAATTGGTTTATAAAACGCGCTATTTTAGCATTGCTGGCGCTAAACCGCCGCCACCATGCCGCTGCCAAGGTACGGTATGCTTGTGCCGTTTTTTGTGTTTGTTGGTGTCCAAATATGGCCGCTCCCCGTTTTTACCACCCTCTTGCGCTAGAGTCCGGCACGGATATCGCCCTGCCCGAGACGCTCGCGCATCACGCCCTGCGCGTTCTGCGTCTGGCGGACGGCTCCCCGATCGTGTTGTTCGACGGTCGCGGCTCCCAGTACCCCGCCATCTTGCGCATAGACGGCAAGAAAGGATACGCACGCCTGGACCAGGCCCAGAGCCCGAACACCGAGCTGGCTGGACGCATCACCGTGCTGCAAGGCATTGCGTCGGGCGACAAGATGGACTGGATCATCGAAAAAGCCGTTGAGATCGGAGTCAGCCGCTTCGTGCCCATACGCGCCCGTCGCAGCGTGCTGCAGCTCAATGCCGAGCGCCAGGCCAAGCGCATGGCGCACTGGCAACGCGTCATCGAGTCCGCCAGCGAGCAATGCGGCCGCAACCGTTTGATGACACTGGCCGATCCCTTCAGTTTGGCCGAATACGCGCGCCAGCCCCAAGACGGCTTGCACCTGTTCTGCGACCCCGACGCCGAGCGCACGCTGGCGCAGGCCCTGACTCCCCAGCACCAGGACATCGTGATCCTGATCGGCCCCGAAGGCGGCTGGGCTCCAGAGGAACAGGACGCTGCGCAACAACTCCAGGCCCAGGCCATCCGCTTCGGACGGCGCGTGCTGCGCACCGAAACCGCCGCCCTGGCGCTCAGTTCCGCCATCAGCGCCCTGCAAGGCTGGGAGTAGTCCGCCGCCCAGCGCCATCCGCCCGCATCAGACAGAACGCAAATAAAAAACTCCGGCCATGGCCGGAGTTTTTGTACTGCTGCGCTCTGAACGCCCGTGAAGACGATCAGTCTTCTTCCTGGCCGGAATATGGCAAAGGGTCCACGCCGGGTTCGGGGTCAGGATGCTTGCCGGCATGCAAAATGGCGTACACAAAACGACGATCGTTGTTCGAGGCCCATTCATGCACATCGTCGCACACACGCAAAATGGCCTGGGCGTCCTTCTCCAGGGCGGGATCGCCCGAATGGAGATTGTCGAACCACAGGGCCAGGCCGCTTTTCTGATCCAGCACGGTATCGCACAGGCAATCGTACAAAGCGTCCAGATTGCCGCCGAAGAACTCGGGAAAATCCACTGCTTTGACGACCGCGCGCAACACGGCCGAACGGTTTCGCGCCCGGTCGCACTCCACCACAAAGGCCGTCAGGCCTTGAGCCTGGGCCTGCTCCAGGAAATCGGCAGTTTTCAGACTGCCTGCGTCGAGCAAACCGCCTTGTTGCAAAACCGCTTGCAAATTAAGGTCCTGGCTCATTGCGACGTCTCCTTAAAAAACGCTATCACTTCTTCACGACGACTCATGGTATCGGTCTTTCCTAGTTCGATCAGCTCTTGGGTGTAGCCGGACTCGAACAACAAATATGAAATTAATGCACCGCCTGTGGTCGGACCGGACTTTGAAGATACACCAAGTACTCGAAATAGGGTACGCGCAGCAGTTGGCATCTGATGAATATGCCGCGTGGCAATTTCATCCAGCGAGCGGCTGGGAGTGATGGCAAATGTGCTGACAGGACGCAGCGATTGGCTTTGTAATACATTTGCGGGCATGTACGCAAGCAACGTATTGATGCGCTCCATGCGCTCGATATCCATTGACACGCTATCCAGAAATATGTTGGATAAGGCGTAGCCGCTGATCTGCGCCAGCGAGGGATACGGCGGGTCGGGCGACTCCTCGCTGTGGTAGGTGTTGTCCGCATAGCCCGTGCCCACAATCAGGACCTTGTGCGCGCCCAGATGGATCGCCGGGCTGATGGGAGCCAACTGGCGCATGGTGCCGTCGCCGCACCACTGAATCTGCCCGCCGACCAGCAGGGGCTGGGCGGGAAAGACAAAAGGAATCGCGCTGGAAGCCATCAGGTGGTCTACCCCTATGGCGCCGGGAATGGCGCGGCGCAGATTGCGCGACCAGGGGCGGATGCGGCGATCCGACTGATAGAAGGTCAGGTGTTCGCCCGTGGTGTAGGCCGCCGCGGTGATAGCCAGAGCGCCCAGGTGCTCGCAGGCCAGATTGCGCTGCAAGCGATCGAAATCCAGACTGTCTTCCAGCAGGCGCCGCAATGGCGCGTTGTCCAGCAGTGAATGGGGAATGTGCTCGCGCAAGCGCGGCGACAGCCACCCCAGCGATACGGTGGCAAGCCAGTGCAGGCTGGTCTTGAACAACAGCACCGGATCGGAATGAAAGATATTGTGGCTATTCAGCGACGCCCAAAGCTGTTGTATGTGATCCACAGCTTCGTGGGGTTTGTCGGCCTTGCAGGCCAGGCCCGCCGCATTGATGGCGCCTGCAGACGAGCCGCAAATGATGTCGAACGGATTACTGAAATCGGGATGGCGCTGCGGATCCAGAATTTCCAGCAGGCCGGCAAGCACGCCGGCCTGGTATGCGCCCCGAGCCCCGCCCCCGTTCAGGACCAGCGCAACAGGAGACGAGGTGCGGAAGATCATGGTGCGGGATCAGGCATCAGCCGCCACGTTGGCATCGACCACTGTCACCGCGGTCATGTTGACGATGCGCCGCACGGACGAGGTGGAGGTCATGATATGCACCGGAGCGCGCGCGCCCAGCAAGAAGGGGCCGATAGCCACATTGCCGCCGGCCGCCGTCTTGAGCAAGTTGTAGGCGATATTGCCGGCCTCTACGTTGGGACACACCAACAGATTGGCTTCACCGCTGAGCGTCGAGGTGGGCAAAGTCTGCAAACGGGCTTTTTCGTCCAGAGCGCAGTCTCCGTGCATTTCGCCGTCGACTTCCAGGGAAGGGTCCAATTCGCGCACCACCTGCAAGGCCTGGCGCATCTTCACGCCAGCCGGCGCATCGTTGGTGCCGAAGTTGGAACTGGACAGCAGCGCCACTTTGGGCTCGATGTTGAACTGGCGCATCTTGCGCGCCGCCGCCAAGGTAATTTCGGCCACCTGGGCAGCATCCGGATCGTAGTTGATGTGGGTGTCAGTCAAGGCCACGGATCGCTCGCTGAGCAGCAGGATATTCATGGCCGCGTAAGTTTCCACGCCGGCAGCCTTGCCGATGACCTGATCCACCAGTTCAAGGTGATTTTCGTATCGACCGACCGTGCCGCAGATCATGCCGTCGGCATCACCCAGATGCACCATCATGGCGCCGATCAGCGTAGGACGGCGACGCATTTCCACCCGGGCCATCTCCTTGCTGATGCCGCGACGCGACATGATTTCCCAATAGCAGGTCCAGTACTGGTGGAAGCGGTCATCCTGCTCGGGGTTGGTGACTTCCACGTCCACTCCCAGGCGCAGGCGCAGGCCGTAGCGCTCGATGCGCTGCTGCAGGACGGCCGGGCGTCCCACCAGGATGGGCCGGGCCAGTCCTTCGTCCACGATGATCTGCACGGCGCGCAGAACACGTTCGTCCTCGCCTTCGGTGAACACCACACGCGCCTTGCCACCGTCCTGCACCAGGCCGCGGGCCAGGGAATAAATGGGCTTCATGAAGGAGCCGGACTTGTAGACAAACTGGCGCAGTTGATAGACGTAGTTGTCGAAATCCTGGATCGGACGCGTGGCGACGCCTTCTTCCATGGCCGCCTTGGCCACGGCGGGCGCAATGCGCACGATCAGTCGGGAATCAAACGGACGAGGGATGAAAAAAGCCGGGCCGAACGAGACTTCTTCCAGTCCGTAGGCGGCGGCCACGCCTTCGTCCTGCTCTTCGCGGGCCAATTGGCAAATGGCATGAACAGCCGCCTTTTCCATGCCGCGGGTAATGGTGGTGGCACCCACATCCAGCGCGCCTCGGAAGATGTAGGGGAAGCAAAGAACGTTGTTGACCTGGTTCGGGTAGTCCGAGCGGCCCGTCGCCATGACCACATCGTCGCGCACTGCATGCGCGTCCTCGGGCAGGATCTCGGGATTGGGATTGGCCAGCGCCAGAATCAAAGGCCGTGCCGCCATCTGCTTGAGCATATCGGGCTTGAGCACGCCGCCGGCCGACAGGCCCAGAAAGACATCTGCGCCGTCGATGACATCGGCCAGCTTGCGGGCGTCGGTGTCCTTGGCAAAGCGGGCCAGCTCGGGCACCTGGTGGCCGGGGCGGCCTACATAAACCACGCCGTCGATGTCGGTGACCCAGACGTTTTCTTCAGGCAGGCCCATGTCCACCATCAGGTCCAGGCAGGCCAGAGCGGCCGCGCCGGCGCCGGAGGTGACGACCTTGATTGTCTTGATGTCCTTGCCCACGACGCTCAGGCCATTCAGGAAGGCTGCCGTGACGCAGATGGCGGTGCCGTGCTGGTCGTCGTGAAAGACGGGGATGCTCATGCGCTCGCGCAGCTTGCGCTCGACTTCGAAGCACTCGGGTGCCTTGATGTCTTCCAGGTTGATGCCGCCAAAGGTGGGTTCCAGGCCGGCAATGATGTCCACCAGCTTGTCCGGATCCGTTTCGTTGATTTCGATATCGAATACATCCAGGCCGGCAAAGCTCTTGAACAAGACTGCTTTGCCTTCCATGACAGGCTTGGACGCAAGCGCGCCGATATTCCCCAGTCCCAGCACGGCGGTGCCGTTGGAAATGACACCCACCAGATTGCCCCGACCGGTATAGCGGAATGCATTCTGCGGATCGGCGACGATCTCTTCGCACGCAGCCGCTACGCCGGGTGAATAGGCCAGCGCCAGATCCCGCTGATTGGACAATTGTTTGGTCGGTACGACCGACAGCTTTCCGGGTCGCCCCTGCTCGTGATATTCCAGGGCCGCTTTCCGAAAATTGGCATCCATGCTGTGTACCTTGCGCAAAAAACCATTGAACGAACTGGCGGCCGTCAGCCCCAGTGGCGTTGCTCCACCCAGGGGATGGAACAGAACCATTCTAGCCCTTGAGCTCAGGCCCTTGGCAAATCGGTCTGGACAGAGGCGTTACAAGGCCTGCCCAGGATAAGGAAATCGATCGGTGGGATCAAACAGGGCCTTGATCTGACTGTCCACGTCCTGGGCTTGCCAGGAAGGCTCCCCCCCCGGCCAGCTCCACGGGTCCGGATCCGCCCCACCCTGCATTTTTTCGTCCAGAACAATCCATTCCACCCAGGCCAGGTCGCCGCCATGGCCAAGCAGCAAATGAGCCAGGTTGATGGCCTCGCCGGCCGCCGGCTGCAAGGCGTCCAGCCTATAACGCCCTGGCCACTCGTCGCCCGCCTGCCCTGTGTGCAGCAAGGCTTGCGCATCAGAGCCGGACATAATCCGGAACAAGGAAGGAATCAACTGCTGCAAACGCAGACTGTCCAGCGGATTGCGGTTGGACTCGCCGAACGGCCCCAGAGCGGCCTGCGTATTGTCGGCCAGCAACACCGAGCAGTGCTGCACGCCGGACAAGGCCGTGCGCCCCGCCGGCCAGGCATGCAGGCGCCGATCCGCCAGCCAGGCGCCTACGGTCATGCCCGCCGGCAGATGCGCCAAACCCGTGAAGCCCTGCGCCTCCAGTTCGCCCAGCAGGCAGCCGGGCTGAACAAACCACAAGGCCGAGCCCGGCTCCAACCGCTCGCAGCGGGCCATCTGGCGCCCCGGAACGAGCCAGAGCACAGGCCCCTGTGGCTCGCTGGCTTGCGCTACGCCGTCCAGCGCCAAGGTCACGCCATATTCTGCAGACAGATTCAGCGCCATGTGCACATCGGCGCTGGAATCAGGGACCAGCCGGGCCTGTTCATGACCGGCCTGATCGTCCAGTTCCAGAAATACGCCCTGGATGCGGCCGGCCAGGCGCGAACAGAACGCCTGCCAGGCTGTCTGGGGCGGACGGCGCCCCATGAGAAATGCGCGCCGGGACGGAGAAACCATAGACTTTTCCTGCAACAGACCTAAACTTGAGTGTGAATGGACTTCTGGCGCCTCGCAGCCGCGCGGGCGCGCCGAAAGCCCAGTCATCCCGCTGCCCCCAAGGCAACGCACTACAATACACTTTTTGCCCGAGATTTGCCGTATGTCCCGCCTTGCCAGCCGCACTGACCAGATCGTTCCCTTTCATGCCGTAGAGCTTTTCAAGCAAGCCAATGCGCTGCAGGCCGCAGGCCGCGACATCATCAGCCTGGGCATAGGCGAGCCGGACTTCACCGCACCGCAACCCGTCATTGCTGCACTGCACCGGGCCACCGAGCAAGGCCTGGGCCAATACACCGCGCCGGCCGGCCTGACCGCGCTGCGCGAACGCATTGCCCTGTATTACGAACAGCAATTCCGGGCGCGCGTGGATCCTTCTCGCATCCTGGTCACGGCCGGCGCCTCCGGCGCACTGTCGCTGGCCACGCTGGCGCTCATCAATCCAGGCGACGAAGTCCTGATGCCCGACCCCTCCTACCCGGCGAACCAGAACTTCATCACAGCAGCCGGCGGCGTCGCCCGCCTGATTCCAGCCAGCCCCGAAGAACGCTTTCAGCTCAGCGCCGATCATATCCGCGCCCACTGGGGGCCTGCCACTCGCGGGGTGCTGATCGCCTCGCCCAGCAACCCCACCGGCGCCACCATCTCGCGTCCCGCCCTGAAAGAACTGATCGCCGAAGTGCGCGCCCGCGACGGTTTCATCATCATGGATGAAATCTACCTGGGCCTTTTCTACGAAGAAGCGCCGCTCAGCGCCCTGACACTGGATCAGGACATCATCGTCATCAACAGTTTTTCCAAATATTTCCACATGACGGGCTGGCGCCTGGGCTGGGTCATCACCCCTTCCTGGATGACGGCCGCCTGCGAGCGCATGGCCTCCAGCCTGGCCATCTGCGCCCCCTCATTGGCCCAACATGCAGCTCTGGCCTGCTTCGAGCCTGAAACCATGGCCATCTACGAAGAGCGCCGCCTGGCGTTCAAACAGCGCCGCGACTATCTGCTGCCCGAGCTGGAGCGGCTGGGCCTGCGGGTGCCCGTGCGCCCCGACGGCGCGTTCTACATTTATACCGACATCCGTGAGCACAGCCAGGACAGCGATGCGTTCTCGCACCAATTGCTGCATGAAGCCGGCGTGGCCGCCGTGCCGGGCCGCGACTTCGGACAGGCGCATGCGCCCTACACCTTGCGCCTGGCCTATTCGACCGGCATGGACCGACTGCAAGAAGCCATTGCCCGTCTAGGGAGCTTCCTGGGCCGCTAAGTCCAGTCCAGGGTGCGCTCAGCGCGCCCGAATAGGAATCCCAGACGCGAGTGCAATGCGGCGGCGCTCGGCCAGTACCTTGGCGCCATAACCGCCGTCACTGGGACCGGTAGCCCCCACATAACAGGCCAGGCCACCCTCCAGCGAGCCGCGCCGTCGTATGCAGTCCGACAAGATCTGACCACCCACGCGCACATTGGCCTCCGGACTGAGCACTGCCAGGGTGCCTTCCATATACATATCGAACTTTTCCTTGTGGACGCGGGTCATGACCTGCATCAGCCCTTGTGCGCCCACATGGCTTTCGGCGTAGGGGTTGTAGCGTGATTCGATCGCGATCACAGCCAGAATCAATTGCGGATCCAGGTTTTTTTCCTTGCCCACGATAAAGGCCGTATGAATCAAGGCGCCTGCTACAGAATGGGCGATCTTGTATTTACGCGCCAGGTAACTGCGCAGAGCCTGCATCTGGGCGGGCGTCACGCCCGGCACCGGCTGACCCGCCACTGAAGCGCGCAGATTGCGCATGAAGCCCTGGTACGCTGACACCGCCTGCCGCTGCTCGGCCGGCGTCAGGTCGGCATCGCCATCCGCGGACGCCGACGGTGTCTCGGCCTCGCCAGGCCAGACGGCCTGACTGTAGGCATCGTATTTCACAGCCTCGGGACGCAAGGTTTGCACGAGTCCCGTGTAAAGCTGGTTAAACTGGGCGCGCATCGAAGGCACGACCACGCAGGCGGCAATCGTGACCAGAACGGCAATGCCCAGATACATGGCGCAGACGTGAACCAGCTCCCCGACGCGATACGTCAGGGTGCGAGCCGAGCGACTGAGCACATGATCCATTTCCGGGAAGACCATTGAGTGTCATCCTTAGTATTGCAGACTGCCCGATGTTAACCTTAACGATTGATTCAAATGTAACCGGAGCCACTTTCAACTGTGAAATACCGTGACTTGAGGGACTTTATTGCCCAACTGGAAGCCCGGGGCGATCTGAAACGGATTACGCAGCCAGTCTCCACGCGCCTGGAAATGACGGAGATCAGCGACCGTGTCCTGCGCGCCGGTGGCCCGGCCCTGCTGTTCGAAAATGCCCAGCACGACGGCCAGAAGGCCTCCATGCCGGTATTGACCAATCTGTTTGGCACACCGCAGCGCGTCGCCCTGGGCATGGGAGCGGAAGAAGTGTCCGCCCTGCGCGAGACAGGCGAACTGCTGGCGACCCTGAAGGAACCCGAGGCGCCGCGCGGCATGCGCGATGCGCTGGCCAAAGTGTCCATGCTGAAATCCGCGCTCTGGGACATGAGCCCCAAGAACGTGCGCTCGCCCGCCTGCCAGGAAATCGTACTGGAAGGCCAGGACGTGGATTTGAACCAGATCCCCTTGCAGCTGTGCTGGCCCGGCGACATCGCCCCGCTGCTGACCTGGGGTCTGGTCATCACCAAGGGGCCGCACGCCAAGCGGCAGAACCTGGGCATCTACCGCCAGCAACTGATCGGGCGCAACAAGCTCATCATGCGCTGGCTGTCGCATCGCGGCGGTGCCCTGGACTTCCGTGATCACGCCCTGGCTCACCCCGGGCAGCCCTTCCCCATCGCCGTGGCGCTGGGCACGGATCCGGCCACCATTCTGGGAGCCGTCACCCCTGTGCCGGACAGCCTGTCCGAATACCAGTTCGCCGGCCTGCTGCGCGGCTCGCGCACCGAGGTCGCCAAGGCCCTGGGCAGCGAACTATCCGTCCCCGCCTGGGCGGAAATCGTGCTGGAAGGCCATATCCTGCCCCGCAACCATCCTGACGCCCTGACTCCGGAAGTACCCGACGGCGTCAACCCGCCGCCGGTCGGCGATTACGAGATGGCGCTGGAAGGCCCCTATGGCGACCACACCGGCTACTACAACGAGCAGGACTGGTTCCCGGTCTTTACCGTCGAGCGCATCACCATGCGCCGCAATCCTATTTACCACAGCACCTACACCGGCAAACCGCCCGACGAGCCCGCTGTGCTGGGCGTGGCCCTGAATGAAGTCTTCGTCCCTCTGCTGCGCAAGCAATTGCCCGAGATCGTGGATTTCTATCTGCCGCCCGAAGGCTGCAGCTACCGCCTGGCCGTGGTATCTATTCGCAAGCAGTATGCCGGGCATGCCAAGCGCGTGATGTTCGGCGTCTGGAGCATCTTGCGCCAGTTCATGTACACCAAGTTCATCATCGTGGTGGACGAAGACGTGAATACACGCGACTGGAAAGAAGTGATCTGGGCCATGACGACCCGCATGGATCCCGTGCGCGACGCCGTTCTGGTGGAAAACACCCCCATCGACTATCTGGATTTCGCCTCGCCGGTATCCGGCCTGGGCGGCAAGATGGGGCTGGACGCCACCAACAAATGGCCGGGCGAAACCCAGCGCGAATGGGGCACGCCCATCAAGATGGACGAAAGCATCAAGGCAAAAGTGGACGATATGTGGAGCGCACTGGGGCTGTAAGCGCGGTTTGTCAGGTCCGGATGCCCTTCCGGACCGACACAAGACCCGGCGCCGTCATGACGAGGCTGGGTCTTTTTTCAGCTACACCGTCCCAGAATGTTCAAGACACGGCAAGCGGCTCGACCAGCTCGATCAGGTTCTCGTCGGGATCGAGCACAAAAGCAATCGTGCGCGTGCCGTGATTCATCTGCTTGGGCGGGGTCTTGATGGTCACGCCGAGCTCTTGCAACACATTCACGGCCTGATGAACATCCTTGACCGATAAGGCCAGATGACCGAAAACACGGCCTTTTTCATAGGGCTCCGATTGATCCCAGTTATAAGTCAACTCAAGACTGGACTGAGTCGCTTCATCGAAGCTAAGGAACACATTGGTGAATCTGCCGGACTCATAGTCCGTATGACGCACGACCTTCATACCCAGAATATCCCGGTAAAACGCCAGAGATCGCTCCAGATCTAGTACGCGCAGCATCACATGATCAAGACCAAATTGAATGTCAGAGGTGCTCATGGCAAGACGGGCC
Organism: Pseudomonadota bacterium; assembly: GCA_023439305.1. Taxonomy (GTDB): domain Bacteria; phylum Pseudomonadota; class Gammaproteobacteria; order Burkholderiales; family Burkholderiaceae_B; genus Alcaligenes. The sequence goes on along the minus strand of JAEXOO010000051.1, from coordinate 19,988 downwards.
TGTATTTGAAAATGGCAATGTAGCAAAAGCGCCCGCCTGCCATCATGACCGCTCATCAACGACTCATGAGAAATACTCAAGGCTGACTAGCCCTGGGGCATGAGGTCCGGCGAGATCGTCTGGATGAACAGGGGCACACAGGGATTGGGATTGCTTTCGTGCCACATGATGTTGATGAAGGACTGCGGGTGTCGCCCCGACAGGTCCAGATCGATCGCCACCAAGTCCCGATGCACATACTTGCGCAGAGACTGCGACAAGATCGCGATCCCGATATGAGCCGCCACCATGCTCATGATCCCGGTAATCGTGCTGGCTTCTTGCACCGAATTGGGGTGAAACCCCGCGTGACGGCACAAGGAATAAAAGTAACGCCGCCAGACCTGCCAATGAGTCTTGCTGCCCACTACAAAGCGCTCATGAGCCAGATCAGCTAGGCGTACGGTCTGCTCCTGGGCCAAGGGATGATCCTTTTGCAGCAGCACAATCGGGTCATCGCGGCAAACTGGCTTCCACTGTACACCCAGTTCTTCGGGATCGTCGGAAAAGGCAAAGCCGAAGCCTAGATCAAGACTGCCCTGCTGCAGCCCCTGAATCTGCTGCTGCGTCGGCATATATAACAAATCGGTCGTGATGTTGGAGTACTGCTGCCTGAAATGCTCCAGCGTTCTGGGCAGCACGTCCTGCACGGCGTAGTCGTTGTAGGCAATGATCAAGTGGCCGATATCGCCGAACTTGGCCTTCTGGGCCAGCTCGATGCCGCGTTCCAGATGCACGAACACCTGTTCGATTTCCTGCAAGAGCAGAAAGCCGGCGGGAGTAAGCCTGACCTGCCGGGTACTGCGCTCGAACAGATTCACTTGCAGATCGTCTTCGAGTTTCTTGATGATGCGCGTCAGCCCCGGCTGCGTGATGTGCAGCAGCTCGGCCGCTTTCTTGAAATGCAACTGCTCGGCGACTGTCTTAAAAGCCCGCAAATGATGCAAATCAAGGCGTCCTGGGATCATGGGTCAGCTCGTTTTTTTCATTATTAACATCGCGATCAATAATAGAGCGCGAATAGTGAATGGACAAGGAATTTGCAGAGGTTTAGCTTATCGATCACGTGCTGGCCAGCACATCCACGAGGATGTCATGAGCTCCTGCAGCTCCAGATAGAAAGGAGGAATCCACCCGGTTCCGGTCGACGCAAAATTCGACCTCTACATCAATATCAACAAGACTCAAATCAACGTATCAATAATAAAAACAAGAACCCGCCTACAGGGTTTGACTTCAGAAAAAAACAGATAGCCCCAATACTTGAGGAGACATAAGTATGCAACGGGAAACCAGCGTGGCGGGATCGAAACATGCCGATACCAGCCATATCAAGAAAGTAATGATGGGTTCAGCGGCCGGCACGATCGTTGAATGGTTTGATTTCGCCCTGTTCGGCTACATGGCCGTCTACATCGCACAGAATTTCTTCCCCTCGGAAGACAAGATGGCTGGCCTGCTGGCTACCTTCGCCGTGTTTCTGGTGTCATTCATCGTGCGGCCCTTGGGGGGCATTTACTTCGGCCGGCTGGGAGATAGAATAGGCCGCAAGAAGATTCTGGCCTTGACCGTCTTGCTGATGTCCGGCTCCACCGCCGCCATCGGCCTGATCCCAACCTATCACAGCATCGGCATCTGGGCGCCGATTCTGCTGATCATCATCCGCTGTATCCAGGGGCTGTCCGCCGGCGGCGAATACACCGGCGCTACCATCTATACGGTCGAACACAGCCCTATGAACAAGCGCAACTCGTATGCCTGGGCCATGTCGGGCGCTACGTACTTCGCCTTTGCCATGGCGGCAGGCATCAGCGCCGGCCTGGCGGCCGTGGTGGGCGCCGAAGCCATGGGCGACTGGGGCTGGCGCGCGATTTTCCTGCTGGCTGTTCCCATGGGCGTGGTGGCGTTCTTCATTCGCGACCATTTGTCCGAATCGCCTGAGTTCCAGCAAATGCGGGCAGAGAAAAAAGGCCAGGCCAGCTACACGGCGTCACAGGTTTTCAAGGCGGAAGGGAGCAACATCGTGAAGCTGGGCGGATTCATCGTACTGTACGCCCTGTCCTTCTACATTTTTTCCACCTACATGAACACCTTTCTGCGCACGGTCATCGGCTTGTCGCCGGTCCAGTCGCTGACCGCCAATATGGTCGCCTTGCTGTTCGTGACGGCGCTGACCCCGATCGCCGGCGTCATTTCGGACAAAGTGGGCCGCCGTCGGATGATGCAGTTTGCCGCGATCTGGCATGCCCTGTTCACCATTCCCGCCTATATCATCGTCAATAACGGCGCCTCGCTGGAAACCGCCATACTCGGCATGCTGATCATCGGCATCGGCCAGGTTGCAGCCAGCGTCGTCGCCGTGACCCTGCTATCGGAGATGTTCCCCACTGACATGCGCTATACCGCATCGAGCATGTGCTACAACATCACGTTCGCCATCTTCGGCGGCACAGCTCCCTACCTGGCCATCTGGTTGACCACACAGACGGGCAGCTACCTGGCCCCTGCTTTCTATGTCACGGTCGTGGCGGTGCTGTGCTTCTTCTGGGTCACGGTATTGATGCCCGAGACGGCCAACAAACCCCTGCGCCGCTATCACACCGAACCCATGCCCGATGCCAAGCCTGCTGTCGGCCTGGGCAAGGCAAGCGCGAGCTAACCCATCACGTATCTGCGTAGCCACTCTGAAAAAGCCCTGCCATGCAGGGCTTTTTTTGTGTCGACGTTCATTGATCCATCGTAAAGCCAATGAACAAAAAAGACATTCTGCCTATACAAAAGCCATATTCTCGCAATGGCTTATATAGAATAATCTTTTATAGAATTCGTCATACGCGGAGCCACGTTCTGCCCACCGCTGACTGAAGGATGACTTTGCAATACACAGGAACCCGTTCTCGATCCATTCATGGCACGGAAACCGGCTCTAAAGGAAATACGCCATGACCACCATAAGCCTGACAGACGTAACGGTAAGCAGCGATGCCGCAGCGTCTTCAGAGGGATGGCTGAAAGTCCAGTTCAGCAATGGTCAATCCATCAACGCCTACTGCCCTGAAAACCAGGATGCCTGGGATCAAGGCGCCCACCACCTTTGCGCCCCCGATCTCAGCTCCCGTCCGCATCCCGTCAAGGTGGACGCGCTGCTGCTGCAAGCTGGCGCCAACGGCACATATATCGTCATGCGGGCCAAGCTGCCCAAGCCCGCCATTCCCATGACCTATGCCCGCCCTGCAGACGAGCATATCTACCTGGAACTGCCCCATAAACAGCAAAGCGTATTCAGCATCGATTTTCTGGCGATTGCCGCCCTTATCGCTGCAGCACTGTATGGCTTGAAACGCCTATTTGAAAAATACGTCCTCAACCGATTCTGAATCGCGGCGAATAAAAAAACGTCCTGTAAAAACAGGACGCAAGCCAAACACAGGACAAGCGGTATTACTTACCCAGCAAGCGCCGTGCCCTCCCCCAGGAACTGCTGCTGCAACTGCCTGGCCTGCAGCAGCAAGGCATCATCCTGATGCGGCTTGCCGATCAGTTGCAGGCCCATGGGCATTTTCTGCCAATAGCCCAAGGGCAAAGATACGACAGGCAGGCCGGCGAGCTGCCAGGCTCGGCTCATGAAAGGAGCGCCCGTGCCTTCGGTTTTAGAAGGCGCAACACCGGGAGCCGCAGGGGCCAGGATGAAATCGGCATCGTGATGCTCGAACCAGCCCAGCAGCGCCTGTTTGTGCATCTGCGCTTTTTGCAGGGCCGCCACATAGTCCCGGTACGGCAAGGCCAGGCCGGCGCTGATCAAGCCCTGCATATGTGCGCTCAAAGTCTCGTGGTGCTGCTGCTCGTAAACCAGGTTGCGGGCCACTTCATAGGACATGATCTGGGCGTGCAGCGTGTTCAACTCCGCCACGGTTTGCGCCAGGGGAAAGTCGACAGCCCGATGCCCCTGCTCCAGCAGCGCCTGGCGGCAGCCGTACAGCGTCTGCAGCATCGTGTCCTGCACCGCTCCCAGAACCTCGCCCGAAAAAACACCGAAACCATAGGACGGCGACCGGCCCGGAGCGCCCAGGCTCAGGGTTTTGTGCAGCAACACATCGCGGACCAGCAGGGTATCGAGCACATCGTTGCTGAGGATACCCAGCGAATCCAGCGACTGGGCCAAGGGCTGGATATTGCGCAAGGAGAACTCGTTCTTGCTGCCCACATAGCCGACGCAACCGCAATACGAGGCGGGCCGAATCACGGAGGCCGCCGTTTGAGTACCGAAGGCAATCGGAACCATGTAGTCGGCGACAGCCGCCGCCGAGCCGCTGGACGAGCCGCCCGGAGTGCGCTCGACGTCATGGGGATTGCCCGTCTTGCCGGCCTGGAAGTAGGCAAACTCGGTCGTGACGGTCTTGCCCATCAGGATGCCGCCCGCCGCCTTCATGGCCGTTACGCAGGACGCATCCATGTCCGGAATGCGATCCCGATGAATCGCGGAGCCCATCGCCGTCGGAATGTCGGCCGTGTCGATCACGTCCTTGACGGCAAAAGGCAGCCCCATCAAGGGTGAGGCCTTGTAGAAATCGCTGCGGCTTTCGTACTCCGCCAGGTAGTCTTCCTGATCGATCAGATACTGCCAGGCGCCGACCTTTTCGTCCCGCGTAGCAATACGATCGTAAAAAGACGTCACGATTTCGGGCAGCCCAGCTTCGCCTGTGTGCAGGGCATGCAGCAGTTGATGCAGAGGCAGCTTAAACCACTGTCGTTTCATTGTGCCACTCCTTGAGCGCCTTCAATAACCGGGCATCCACGGTCGCTACGCCGCCACCGATCCGCCCCCGTTTCCCTGCCTCGTCGATCATGCCCAGCAGGACCAAAGGCCCGGTATCACGGGACAAGACACAGCCAAAATCCGTGATGCCGGCACGTCCGGCCAGAAAAGGCAGTCTGGACGTCAAAAAGTGACTTTGGCGGTTCAGGTAATCCGCCGGTAGAAACGCCCGCAGTTTATGGGCGCTCAGGCCGGCCAGATCCAGGCACTGCCCCCCCAGCCCCACAAAATCCACCACAGCGCTGTCGCCCAAAGCGCCCAGCGCTGTGGCTTCTTCATGGCCCGGATCTGGATGACCGGCGATCACCGGTGCATCGGCCACCAGCCATGTATTCGCGCCTGCCATCTGCACGCCGAAACGCAAACCGTTACCGCCTACCTTGACGATACGGTCATCGCCGCCCTCCTGCTCCTGCGCTGCCAGGATCAAGGCGCTGGCGGCCATCCAGTAGTTCAGCGCCCATGCCTGTGCCTCGTAGAGAAAGGTCTTGCTGCGCTCGTCATTGATGCCCCAGGAGACAATAATGTCGGCCAGCAGACGAGACGCATGCAGGGTGCGGGCATGCCCGTCATCGCCATTGATCAGCGAAGCCTGCAAAATGGGTGCTAAATCCACCTTGCCCTGGAAACAGGCCGCCAGTCTTGCGCCCAGCTCCTGATGCAACCAATGCAGATGCGGCACCATCTCGTCGTCAAAAATGCCCAGGCGCGTGCACCAGCTCATCCCTTCATTCAGCACGGAATACCGTTTGTGTTCAGGCCGCTGGTCGTCGCTGACCTCCAGCACATACATGGAAGCCGTGGCCACGCCGGCCAGCGGCACCACGACGCCGAAATCCTGGGCGGGCGCCAACTGGACCCCGCCTTCATCCAGCAAGGCCTGCGCTTGGGCTTTGCTGGCTGCCCAACCTTCATACAACATGCCGACCAGTACCGAATTGCGGACAGCGGCCGGCATTTCATGCACATCCCGGAACGGAGGCCCAGCATGTAAAACCAGACGGCCTTGGGACGGCAGAATATCTCGCAGCGGCCGGACTCCCGTCCAGAACGGCATGACGGATGACGCGCTTGTGTTTACATGCTGAACCATGCCGCCCCCTACGCTACGCGCACCCAGGTTTCACTGTTGGCCAAGCTGGCCGACTGCGCCCGCGTTCCGTTGAAGTCCCGCTCGATGGTGGCGCCCTGCAAGGGAGCGCCATTGACCAGAACCCGGGCTTGCTGCGCCGGATGAAAGACACACATCATTTCATGCTGCTGAGTCTGGGTCTGGCTTTGCGGCAGATCCACGCAAATCGCCGGCTGGGTCATTTGATCCCATTGCAGCGCAATGCTCAGGCCAGCGCCGGCCGATGCGACCGACTCCGTCACCTGTTCGGGGAAACGGTTGGCCGTCTGAAACACCCCGTCGTTGAAAACACGCAGTTTATCCAGGGCTACCGCTTTGCGAAACAAACCGAAATGACGCACGAAATCGCGCACCAGGTAGTCGGCCAATGGCTGATTGTCCGTGATCAGCACGCGAAGGTCGCTGTCATCGCCCTCATCGTACGGCTTGTCCAGCACCAGAATGGCTTGACCGCTGCCGTAGGCCGAACTGGCGATGCGAAAGTACAGAGACAGAGAAGACCAATCCTGGTCCGGATCGGTTTTCAAGTAGATAAATGGGTTGTCGCCCGTCCAGTCCAACGTGCCTGTTTTAATACCGGTCATGGCCAGCCTCCAGATTTGAATTTTTAGTCATTGATAGATGTCACCTAGGCGCTGTCAGGCCGTGTCTTTGGCCAAGGCATACTCTTGCCGCAATTGATTAAAATCCGTGCTGGGCTCCCAGCCCAGAATCTCCTTGGCGGCACTGCTGCTGAAGATAGAAGCGCGTGGATGATTCTGGTAGCGGCGAGGATTTTTGACCTCGGGGACGGGTCCCATGATCTGCTGATACCAGTCCGTGGTGGCCTGGGGATGCGAGCTGTCGTCGGCACTGATGAAGAACACGCCATAGCGCAGGCCCTGCACATTGACCGCCGCCTCAAACGCGCGCGCCAGATCGGCCGCCCAGATGTAGTAGAACAGCCAATGGCGATCGGGGCTGTCCACAAACTGGATGTAATCGGCAATGGTTTCCGGCAAGACTACAGCCAGGGGACGCAGGCAGATCACGTCCATGCCCGCGGCGTCGCTGAAGCTCTTGGCCATCTGTTCCATGACGATCTTGCTGACGCTGTAGGCCTGATAGGGCTTGTTCTCATGCGCCTCGTCCACCGGCAGATACTGGGGCTTCCAGTCGGCGCGCATTTCGGACAGGCCGCAGGCGGAGATGCTGGAGCACAGCACGACTTTCTTCACCCCATTTTCGCGGCAGGCCTGCAGCACATGCCAGGTGCCGCGCACATTGACATTGATGTACTGCTCTTCGGCCGCCTTCCAGTCGAAATCAATCGCCGCCAGATGAATGACCGCATCCGCACCCCGGGTCGCAGCGCGCACCGCGTCCAGGTCCATCACATCCGTCTGGATGAAAGCGACCTCGTGCCGGCTGGGCTTCAAATCCGCCACCACCACCTCCATGGTCTGCATCAGCTGCTGCACCACGTACGATCCGACACGGCCTGAGCCGCCTGTTACCACCACTTTTTTCATGGTGTTTCTCCTGTTTGTTTTTATAGATCCAAAACCAATTCGTCCGACAAGGCGCGGGAGACGCAGATCATCATGGTTTCATTCAACAGCCGCTCCTCCTTGGACAGCACAAAATCCCGATGCTCAGGCAGTCCTGAAATCACGACGGTCTCGCAGGTGCCGCAGGTGCCGTTCTGGCACGAACACTTGACCCGCACCCCCTCCCGCTTCAAGGCGGCCAGGATGCTTTCCTCGCCCGACACCGTGATGCTTTTGCCCGAACGCTGCAGGGTCACGGTAAAGCGGCTGCCCTTGAACTGATTGGCGCTCGCTTGGACGGAAAACCGTTCCAGCACCAACTTCCAGCCCTGTTCCACCTGGTTTCGCTGACAGCTCTCCAGGGCATCAAGCAAGGCTTGCGGCCCGCAGGAATACACGACGGTCTGCGCGTCCAGCGTCTGCAAGGCCGCCCGCAAGTCAAACAGGCCATCCTGATTGGACGCATGCGTCTTGACGCGCGCCGCATCCAGCTGCCGCAGCTCCTGCAAAAAAATGAAATCAGCCTCGCTTCTGGCCAGGTATAGCAACTGCCAGTCCAGGCCGGCCGCCGCAGCGGCCTGGACCATGGGCATGATGGGCGTAATGCCTATGCCGCCGGCGATAAAGAAGCACTTTTGATCAGCAGCAAAAGGAAAGTGATTTTTGGGCGTGCTGACGGCCAGCACATCGCCCTCCTGCAGCGCGTCATGGATATACGCAGAGCCGCCACGGCCCGCCTCTTCCTTTAAAACGGCTATCTGCCACTCGCACGTATTGGCCTGCGGACCGCACAGCGAATACTGTCGGTACAAGGGCTCGACGCCGGTCGGCGCCAGCTCCAGTTCGATATGCGCGCCCGGGTTCCAGGCAGGCAATTCGGCGCCATCGGACAAACCGAGCGTCAAACCGACAACCCGGTCTGACAGCCTGGTTTTCTTCAGCACGCGCGTCTGCAATGTTGGCTGCATGATGCTGCTCCCGATCCCTTAGGCAATCGCTCTGATAGGTAGAACTCGGCTTTCGTCGGCAGCGCGGCGGTCTTCGGCGCGATACAGCTCGATCAGCCAGTTCTGCAAGCGCTTGATGACCAGCTCTTCATTGGTCAGGCGGCCTCGGGACGCAAAATTCGATTGCATGCCCAAGTGCGTACGACGCCATGCGAAAAGATCCTCGATCATCACGGGATACAGGTCATCGTGCTCCTGATCGAACTTTTCCCTGTGATCCTCACGCTCCAGCGTGGACTGCGGATACATCCAGGCTACGCCGTAGGTAGATTGCTTGGCGCTTTTGGGCAGCCACATGAAATACTTCACCTTGTCCGGCATGGCGACCAGCAGCAGGTTCGGCGCCACCGTCACGTAGGAAAGCTGCGTGCGCTCCTGATCCGTCAGGAATTCCATCGGGGGCTGAAGAATGGAACCCGTGTGCGTCGGCGCCGCATCGCGGTGAGTGGAGACGAGGTTGTACGACACAATGCCATTGGGCACATCGTTGAAGACGGCGCTTTCATCCACCCGTTCCGGATTGGTTTCGTACATCCCGCCCCAGGACGAGGCATGCAGAAAACTGCAGTGGTAGCATTCGTCGTTGAAGATTTTCCAGTTCCAATCAAAGCCTTCCATCTTCAGAGGCTCGGACGACTTCAGTTCGGACATCCGGTAATTCGCCAGCTGTGCGCCCAGCTTGTCCAGCCGGGTATGCAGAGCAGGCGCCAAGGCGTCGTAATTGATGAAGATGAAGCCTTCCCAGACTTCAGTACGGATCTTGGGCAGACAGACGCTCTTGGGATCAAAATCAGCGCCGCTGTCGGTCAGCCCCGGAGCCGACACCAGTTCGCCTTCCATGTTGTACACCCAGGCGTGTAAAGGACAACTGATACGGCGTACATTGCCCGCGCCTTCCAGCAACAGCATATTGCGATGGCGGCAAACATTGGACAGGACATTGATGCCGCCTTCCCGGGTACGAATGGCGAACAGGGCATCATTACCCACATCGAAGGTGAAAAAATCGCCCGCATTGGGAATGTCGGTCGCGCGCCCGACACAGAACCACTGCTTCTTCCAGACGGCATTGAGTTCAAACTCAAAAAACGCTTCCGAGGTGAAACACTCGGGTGGCAAGGCGAAAACCTCGTCCGTTTCGTGTTGAAAGTAGCTGCGATCGAGTTCTTCAATATCAATGGGGGAGCGCAAGGCCGTATTCATCTCGATATCTCCTCTGGCTTGAATAAACACCATGAATGGCTTGTTGTTAGGTCAGAGCCATCATGCGACAGAGAGCCGCCCCTGAAAATTGAGCAAATTTGACGGATCGATGAGTTTTTTTTGAGGCTGGCTTGCGTCACCCCATTTCGCTATAGCCGCAGCCGCAACGAAAAAGCCCGCGATGAGCGGGCTTGTCAGCGGCGACAGGAAGAAACAAGAATGCGCTAGCGGATCGCGATGGAGGCGACCCAGTCAACGAATTCCTGCTCCTGGCTGCTGAGATTGGCTTGTTGGGGATAGGCCAGGAAGTACGCGTACTCGTCCAGGCATATATCAAAGAGCTGCACGATTTCCTGCCGTTCGATCAAGGGCTGCAGCAGGGCCGGGCAGCCCAGCATCACCCCCTGCCCGTTCAGCACGGCATTCATGCGCACATTCGTATCGTCGATATGAAAGCTCTTCTTGGAGGTCAGCTCCACACCGGCGGCCTTATGCAGCCACTGTTGCCAGCACAAATGATTCTCTTCGTGGATCAGCACATGGCGGTTCAAGTCCGCAGGCGATGCGATGGCGCCATGCGCCTTCAGGTAGGACGGCGCACAGACCGGAGTCAGGTTGCCGGGAATAATGCGCAAGGTCTTCAACTGCGGCCAGTCGCCCTGACGGCCCCAGACAATGGCAAAGTTGATGTTGTCACGGAAAAAATCCGGCGCTTGCAGGCGGTGCAGCAGATTGATTTCAATATCGGGATGCTTGAGCCAGAAGTCGCACAACTGCCGGGTAAACCACATGCTCGACACAAAAGGACGCAAGGACAGATTGATGCGGCTCTTGCCGTGCGGCATGCGCAGCTCGCTCAAGGCCTGGTTGATTTCGTAGAAGGGTCGCTGCAGGCGATCAAAAAGAAACTGCCCCTGCTCCGTCAGCTCCAGCGAACGATTCTTGCGCAAGAAAAGCTTGCAGCCCAGATACTCTTCCAGAACCTTGATCTGGTGACTGACTGCCGACGGCGAAACCAGCAAGTCTTCGGCCGCCTTGGTGAAGTTCAGCCGCTGTGCCGATACCGTAAACGTTCGTAATGCATTCAGTAATGGCACTTGCATGGCGGCCCCTGTCTCCTGATCATCTTATTTCCACTACAAAACTGGAACGTAAGCTTAGCAGGCCTCAGGAGGCCAGAGAAAGAGCCGCCATCAAGAATCGCAGAGTCAGAATTCGCCTTCGCCGTCCCGCCGGACCGGCACCAGCACGCTTTCGCGCTTCTTGCGTTTATGATCCGTGGCCGAGCTGTAGAGCTTCCAGCCCGTCAGGGCCAGCGCTCCCAAGCGGACCCAGCGCCCGCCCAGGCTGCTGAGCAAGGTCGAGGCGCCCGACAGCAACAAGGGATAACGGCGGGTAAGGGTAAGCGCGCTGGTCAACAATCCCCCCACGCTGCGACCCGACGGCGCCACGCTGCGCAGCAGATTGCCGGGACTGAGCTCGCTGCCCAGGGTATGGATCTGTTGGGACAGAGCCTGACGCTCCAGCGCGGCGCGGGCGCGCAGCAACTCGATGCGGATGGCGCGCTCCTGCGCGCTCATGCTTTCTTTGGTCGTCATTCGCGCTCTCCTGCCTTGTCGCCCAGGCGCTCCAAAAAGGCCGCGTCGCGGCGCAGCTCGTCCAACGTCGCGGCGAAAGGAATCGGCCCCGTGGTCAGGCGCCGGCGTATGGCCAGAAACAGCCCCGCGCCCAGAGCGGCATACACCACCACCAGGATGCCAAGAGCCAGGTAACGATAATCGGTAGGCCAGAAGTAGAGGGCCAGCAAAAGACTGAATACCAGCACGGCCAGCGTGGAGAACAGCAGCGCGCCAAACAGCATGCTCAGCAAAGAAATCAGACTGGTCTTCTGCTGCCCGGCTTCCAGCGCAAACAGTTCAAGACGGGTACGGGCCGACGACACCAGGGTCGAGCCCAGTTCACTGACGGATTGCCGAAGCGCCATAATGTGTCCCTGCTCCGCGGCGTCCTGCCATTGCACGCAACGACGGCCGCCTGATTGGTATGAGGCTGCCGGCCTGCGCACAAGTCGCCGGCCGGCAGAGGTGTGCGCTGCGCGACGCGCGCGCAGCGACGATCATCGAAGAATCAACGACGGCACATGAGCATACCGAACATCAGGCCCACGACGCCGGCAATGCCGATGGCCTGCCAAGGGTTGTCGTGAACATAATGATCGGTGGCCTTGGCGGCGCGCACGCTGCGCTCGACCACGGCCTCCTGGGCGTCATGCAGAGATTCGCGCGTTACACGCAGCGAACGCAGGGCTTTTTCGCGCAACTCCCCGGCTTTGTCGCCGGTGGCATCAGCCGCTTCGCGCAGGAGCTTTTCGGCCTCGTCCAGGCTGGCCTTCACGTCGGCGATAAACGTTTCTTCGCTGGTTTCCACACTTTTCTTAGTTGCCATATACAGCTCCTTGTGGTTGAAGGGATGCGCTTGGACCAGCGCATCGCCGGGGTTGGTGGCGCACGCAGCGCCGCTTGAACAGGTTTACTTCAATTGCGTCACGTCCACAAGGGAAGTGGCGCCGTTCTGTACGCTTTCCTGCTTCATGACCATCTGCAGCTCCGGGCAGTACCAATCGGTAACCTGGGAATTGACTCCCGGCAACGGCAGGGTGATTCCGCTGAAGCTGGCTTGGGTAGGTTCGATTTCGCGCTGATAGCGAATAGGCCAGCACTGATGATTGCCCTGGGATGTGTCGATGGCCTGCACCGCGCCCACCGTCTTGGTGCCGGTACGGATGCGCAAAGGATCGGTCTGGGCGCGCTTGTCCAGCTGGATCTGAAAATCCTGGCGCGGAAAGGTCTGGCCTTCGCGCAGCGTATTGAGGTCGTAGGAAAACAAGCCGACCAGACGCAGGTCAAACGAGCCTTTGACAGGCTCCAGCCCCCCGCGACCGTCGTCACGCTGAAAACTGGCGCGCCCATCGCGAACGGTCATGACGTAGTCGATCCTGGGCTTGCTGGCCGGCAAGCCTGCCAGCGCAATATTGGCCTGGCCGCGCACCCGGGCGCTGCAATGATCGCCGCCGGACTTGGTGACATCCGAAAAGGCCAGATCGGCGCCCATGGCCAGAAAACCGGAACCGGTCAATTGCACTTGCCCGCCGTCGTGCATGAACGGCACGTCGCACAGACCGGCCTGGGCAGAGCCCAAGCCCAACAAGAACATCGGCAATGCGGACCAGACTGGTAGTTTCATGATCTTCCGTTTACTCCAAGGAATCACAGTCCATCCTACCCTATAACAAGCAGAAGCCAGACGCTGCCCTGGCAAAGGATTGTAAAAAACCGCGACAGCATCTGATCCTGAAATGGCCCTGGCTACTCTTTCTGACGAGTGCCGAAAATGCGATCGCCAGCATCGCCCAGGCCTGGCACGATATAGCCGCTGTCATCCAGATGGCTGTCGATGGATGCCGTATATATATGGACATCCGGGTGATGTTTTTCAAGAGTGGCGATACCTTCGGGCGCCGCCACCAGCACCAGGGCACGGATGTTCTTGCAGCCGGCTTTCTTGAGCAGATCGATGGTGGCGACCATGGAGCCGCCTGTCGCCAGCATGGGGTCGACAATCAAGGCCAGGCGCTGGTCCAGCTCCCCGACCAGGCGCTCCAGATAGGTTTGGGCCTGCAGGGTTTCTTCGTTGCGTGCAATGCCGATGACGCTGACCTTGGCCCCAGGAATCAGGCTGAGTACGCCGTCCAGCATGCCGATGCCGGCGCGCAGAATGGGCACCACCGTGACTTTCTTGCCGGCCAGCTTCTCGACTTCGACCTCGCCGCACCAACCCTCGATGGTCGTGGGCTCCAGCGGCAGATCCTTGCAGGCTTCGTAAGTCAGCAGCGAAGCGATCTCCTGGGACATCTCGCGAAAGTTCTTGGTGCTCAGTTCCGCCTTGCGCATCAAGCCCAGCTTGTGGCGAATCAAAGGATGGCGTATTTCGTGTGTGGGCATGGTTGCCTGCTAAATATAGGTACAGAAAGAAAAACGGGGCCCGGTATCGTCGGGCCCGGATAAAACAAAATCAGCGTACGGCCAGCCACTTCACAACGGCGTCGAAAAAAGGCCGAGCGGAGGCAGAACGTTCGTCATTGACCATCATGACGACAATATACCGCTTTCCGCTGGCCCCCAGCACGTAGCCGGCCAAGGCTCGACTGTCGCGCAGCGTGCCGGTCTTCAAGTGCGCGCGCCCCTGGACCTCATCGTCGCGCAAGCGTCTGCGCACGGTGCCGTCCACGCCCGAGATGGCGAAGGAGGAAATATATTCAGGCATCCAGTTGGAGCGCCAGGCGACCTTGAGCATGTCAGCCATGCCGCCGGCCGTGACACGGCCATTGCGCGACAGGCCCGAGCCGTTATCGACGGTCCAGCCCCGCGTATCCACGCCCTGACGCGCCAGAACGGACATGACGGCGCGTTCGCCGCTGGCGACGGTGGCGCCCTGCCCGCTGGTCTCGGCGCCCACTGTCAGCAAGATAGTGCGGGCCATGACATTGTTGCTTTGCTTGTTGATGATGCGGATCAGGTCCGAAAGCGAACGTGAATCATGCCAGGTGATCGCCTGGGCATTGCCCGGAACGCGCCCGGCCGTGATGTCGCGAGCCAGCGTGCCGCCCAGATCGCGCCACAGCGAGCGAAACAGCTTGTCGAAGAACTCGGTTTGCGAATGCACCAGACGATAGACGCTGAACTCGCCGCAGGACGCCGCCGCCTTGCCGCTGATGCGGATGACGATATCGCGCCCTTCCGGGCTGACCTGCGTGCCGACCACCGGAGAGCCTGGACAGACGGCTGTGGACCACTCCACATCGCCTTGCACGCGCACGCCCGGCAACGGCGGGTCGACAATGGCCACCCATTTGCGCGCCTGCGCATCCGGCTGGAATACCAGTCGCGACGCGCCCAGACCCACCATCATGGCGTCCGGGCTCGCGTTGTAGGGACGGTCCCCCGCATTGTCAAAATCGCCGGGATTGATGGCGACATTGCCGAAAATGGAACGATCGACCACCACTTCGGTCAGATTCTTCACACCGCGCAGCCTGAGCTCGCGCAGCATGTCCCACAGCTCCGGCACGGTCAGGAATGGATCGCCGCCGGCCTTGATATACAAAGGCCCTTTCAACGTGCCCTGCGCATCAACCTGCAGACCGCCCTGCGCCATCAAGCTGGTGCGCCAGGTATATTCCGGCCCCAGAGCGGACAGGCCGGCCCAGGTGCTGACCAATTTCATGACAGACGCAGGATTGCGAGGTTCCTGGGCATTGATGCCGATCAGACGGGCGCCGTCGGCTTCATCCACGACAATGGACAGGCCCGACTGCGGCAAGCGGCTGGCACTCCAGACACTGGCAAGCTCGGGCGGCAAGGCCTGCGCCAGAGCCAGCGTCGCTCCCTGCGCCGTGAGCAGGACGGCGAGTGCCCACTGCTTGCATCTTTTAAAAACAGGCTTTGCCATCAGGGCCCTCATGCACGCGTCTCCGACTGATCATTCTGGAAAACTCCAAGCATACCGAAAGAAAAACACCGAGGATACGGCGACTTCGGTAAACCGGGCACAAAGCGTTAAAATGGTCGGCTTAGCCCGCCTGGCCCCTTTTTTCCGGCCCTGGGCCCTTCATTGCATACCATGAGCGTTGACCCCTCTCTAGATATTTCCCAGTTTGATTACGAACTGCCTCCTGAACTGATCGCGCAAAGCCCGGCCGCCCATCGCCAGGACAGCCGGCTGCTGCGCCTGGACGACGCCGGTCGCCTGCACGATCTGAATTTCACCGACCTGCCCGGACTGCTGCGTCGCGGCGATCTGCTGGTGTTCAACGACACCCGCGTCATCAAGGCGCGCCTGCACGGTCAGAAAAGCAGCGGCGGCAAGGTAGAAGTGCTGATCGAACGCGTGACCGGCCCGGACACTGCGCTGGCTCATATCCGCTCCAGCAAATCGCCCAAGCCGGGCAACCTGCTCGAACTGGCCGAAGGCCGCGTGCTGGCCGATTGCACCGGCCGCGACGGTGCCCTGTTCGCTCTGCGCTTTCATGAACCCGTACTGGACATGCTGGAGCAGTACGGCGCTACGCCCCTGCCGCCCTATATCACCCACGCGGCCGATCAGGAAGATGAATCCCGCTACCAGACCGTCTACGCTCGACATCCGGGCGCCGTCGCGGCGCCCACCGCCGGCCTGCACTTCACGGACGACATGCTGGCCTTGCTGCGCGAGCAAGGCGTGGACCAGGCCTTCGTCACCTTGCATGTAGGCGCCGGGACCTTCCAGCCCGTGCGGGTGGACAAGATCAGTGAACATGTCATGCATGCCGAACGTTATCGCGTGCCGGCCGAGACCCTGACCAAGATCCAGGCCACTCGCGCCGCAGGCGGGCGCGTCATCGCCGTAGGCACGACCAGCGTGCGCTCGCTGGAATCCGCCGCCCGCCCCGAAGCAAGCAACGGCCAGCTCTGCCCGGACGGCAGCATCGAAGGCGATACGCGCCTGTTCATCACGCCCGGCTACCAGTACCAGATGGTCGATGCCCTGATCACCAACTTTCACCTGCCCCAGTCCACCCTGCTGATGCTGGTGTCGGCGCTGGCGGGCATGGAACCCATACAACGTGCCTACCGGCACGCCGTTCAATCCCGGTATCGCTTCTTCAGCTACGGCGATGCCATGTTCATCGAGCCCCCTACCCCATGAGTGGACTGAAGTTTGACCTGCTGAGCACGGACGGCGCGGCGCGCCGCGGCCAGATCACCCTGAACCATGGCGTCGTGCAGACGCCCATCTTCATGCCGGTCGGCACCTATGGCAGCGTCAAGGCCATGATGCCGCACGAACTCAAGGACAACGGCGCGCAGATCATTCTGGGCAACACCTTTCACCTGTGGCTGCGCCCCGGTACCCAGGTGCTGGATCGCTTCGGCGGCCTGCACGGCTTCATGGGCTGGGACAAGCCCATCCTGACCGACTCCGGCGGGTTCCAGGTCTTCAGCCTGAAAGGCATGCGCAAGATCACTGAAGAAGGCGTCAAGTTCGCCTCGCCGATCACCGGCGAGCGCCTGTTCCTGACCCCCGAAGAGTCCATGCGCATCCAGTATTCGTTGAATTCGGACATCGCCATGGTGTTCGACGAGTGCACGCCCTATCTGATCGACGACCGCCCCGCCACGCACGCCGAAGCGGCGACCTCCATGCGCATGTCGCTGCGCTGGGCGCGCCGCTCGCGCGAGGAATTCAAACGCCTGGAGAGCCCCAACGCCCTGTTCGGCATCGTCCAGGGCGGCATGTTTGAAGATCTGCGCGACGAGTCCCTGGCCGGCCTGACCGACATCGGTTTCGAAGGCTATGCGATCGGCGGCCTGTCGGTGGGCGAGCCCAAGGAAGACATGATGCGCATCCTCGCGCACACCACTCCGCTCCTGCCGGCGCAAGCGCCCCGCTACCTGATGGGCGTGGGCACGCCCGAAGACCTCGTGGAAGGGGTCAGCCGGGGCGTGGACATGTTCGATTGCGTCATGCCCACCCGCAACGCCCGCAACGGCTGGCTGTTCACCCGCTACGGCGATATCAAGATCCGCAACGCCCGCTACCGCGAAGACACCCGTCCCCTGGACGAGGGCTGCCGCTGCCACACCTGCCTGAATTTCTCGCGCGCTTATCTGCATCATCTGCAACGCGCCAACGAAATCACCGGCTCGCGCCTGAACACCATTCACAATCTGCATTTCTACCTGCAGATCATGGCGGAAATGCGCGAAGCCATCGAGCAGCAACGATTCGAGGCCTGGCGCGCCAAGTTCCACGAAGACCGCGCACGGGGCATTGATTAGAGGCGGTTTGATTTCCCGCAACAATCTGCCGCTACAATACACCGTTAGTTTTTACAACCCACACAAAAAATACTCAGGAGCCCTCCATGTCCGCAGTTGACATCTTGACTCTCATTCCCGCCCAGGCAGCCGCCGGCGGCGAAAACGCCCTGATGGGCATGTTGCCCATCATTCTGATGTTCGTCGTGCTGTACTTCCTGATGATCCGTCCCCAGATGAAGCGTCAGAAAGAACACCGCAACCTGGTGGCCGGCCTGGCCAAGGGCGACGAAGTCATCACCTCCGGCGGCCTGCTGGGCAAGGTCAGCAAGGTTCACGACAACTACATGACCATTGAAGTGGCCAACCTGGCCGACAAACCTGTCGAAGTCCTGGTCCAACGTGTGGCCGTGACGACCGTGTTGCCCAAGGGCACCATCAAGTCGCTGTAATGTCTCCGACCCCGGGCTCTGGTCCGGGGTTGCCATTTCTGCACCCGCCGTAGATACCCCATGAATCGTTATCCCCTCTGGAAATATCTCATCGTATTGGTAGCCCTGGCGATAGGCCTGCTCTATACGCTGCCCAACTTCTTTGGTGAGTCACCAGCCGTCCAGGTCTCTAGCGCCAAGTCCAGCACTCGGATCGACACCAGCCTGCTGAGCCAGATCGACGAGCTGCTCAAGCGCAACAATATTCCCACGACGGGTTCGTATTTTGAACAGAACGGTCCCAGCGCCACGGCGCGCGTGCGTTTCGAATCCACCGACACCCAGCTCAAGGCCAAGGATCTGATCGAGCGCGAGCTCAACAAAGACCCCGCCGCCCCTGATTACACCGTCGCCCTGAATCTGCTGCCCGCCTCGCCTGCCTGGCTGACGGCCCTGGGCGCACACCCCATGTACCTGGGCCTGGACCTGCGCGGCGGCGTGCACTTCCTGCTGCAGGTAGACATGCAGGGCGCACTGACCGCCCGCTACGACTCCATGGTGGCCGATGTGCGCAGCGTTTTGCGCGAGGCCAAGACCCCCGTGGGCGGCATCGAGCGCGAAGGCCAGTCCCTGCGCGCGTCCTTCGCGTCCGCCGAAGACCGCGATGCGGCGCAACTGGAACTGCGCCGCGCCATGCCCGACCTGGTCTTCACCAATGCCGGCGACACCGGCCTGACCGGCCGTCTGTCCGAAACCGCCGTCATCCAGGTGCAGAGCAACGCCCTGAAACAGAACATCACCACGCTGCACAACCGGATCAACGAGCTGGGCGTAGCCGAACCCATCATCCAGCAGCAAGGCGCCGACCGCATCGTGGTCCAGTTGCCCGGCGTGCAGGACGTAGCCAAGGCCAAGGAAATCCTGGGCCGCACGGCGACGCTGGAGTTGCGCATGGTCGAAGACTCTCCCGCCGCCATCGCCGCCCTGAACTCCGGTACCGTGCCTTTCGGCCTGGAGCGCTACACCGAACGCGGCGGCGCACCCCTGCTGTTGCGCCGCCAGGTCATCCTGACCGGCGAAAACCTGCAGGACGCCCAGCCCGGCCGCGACTCCCAGACGCAGCAGCCCACCGTCAACCTGACGCTGGACAGCAAGGGCTCGCGCATCTTCCGCGATGTCACCCGCAACAACATCAACAAGCGCATGGCCATCGTGCTGTTCGAGAACGGCGTGGGCGAAGTCGTCACCGCGCCGGTCATCCGCAGCGAGATCCCCAACGGCCAGGTGCAGATCAGCGGCAGCATGAACGCCCAGGAAGCTGCCGACATTTCCCTGCTGCTGCGCGCCGGCTCGCTGGCCGCGCCCATGAGCATCATCGAAGAGCGCACCATAGGCCCCAGCCTGGGCGCGGACAACATCCGCCAGGGCTTCAACGCCACGCTGTACGGCTTCATCGCCATCGCCATCTTCATCGTGCTGTACTACCACCTGATCGGCGTGTTCTCCACCATCGGTCTGGCCTTCAACGTACTGTTGCTGCTGGCGGTGCTGTCCATGCTGCAGGCAACGCTGACCCTGCCCGGCATCGCGGCCATTGCGCTGACGCTGGGCATGGCCATTGACGCCAACGTGCTGATCAACGAGCGCATACGCGAAGAACTGCGTAACGGCGCCTCGCCTCAGCAAGCCATCCATCTGGGCTTTGATCGTGCCTGGGCCACCATCTTCGACTCCAACCTGACCAGCCTGATCGTCGGAGTGGCGCTGCTGGCCTTCGGCTCCGGGCCTATCCGCGGTTTTGCGGTGGTGCACGTCATCGGCATTCTGACCTCCATGTTCTCTTCCGTGGTCGGCGTGCGCGCCCTGGTCAATCTCTGGTATGGCAACAAACGTCGCCTGCAGAAGATTTCGATCGGCCAGGTCTGGAAACCACAGGACAAGTAATGCGCCGAGGTCGCCGCGCGCTGCGCGGCGA
>JAEXOO010000007.1 GCA_023439305.1 Pseudomonadota bacterium | reverse complement strand
TTGGTGCGTCATCTGAATTCGCAGCACGCTTTGTATGGCATGGAGCAACGTTACGCGGCGCAGCCTTTCTGGCAACGCCGTCATCGCGCATTGGAATGATGCTCAAGAGGGCGGGATAGCTGAATAGCTTGCTATAACACCGTCAGAGTTAAAAAAGAGCCGAAACAGCATGAGCCTTGTTTCGGCTTTTTTGTGGCTGGCAGTTATTCAGTACATATGGAATTGATTTCGGGTGCTTCTGGCCGCATCCTGACAGAAGCTCTGCCTGTCGGCGGTTGATGTGCCCAGCAGAGGGATTAGGCGCCTTGAGGTGATCCCCGCAGGATCTGCATGCCAATCATTCTCGCCTTCAAGCAAGGCCCTTCAACACCGTGTTTTCTGAAGACGAAAAACAAAAAGCCGATCATTGCAAAATGATCGGCTTTTTGAGGAATTTGTGGTGCCCAGAAGAGGACTCGAACCTCCACACCCGAAGGCACATGGCCCTGAACCATGCGCGTCTACCAATTCCGCCACCTGGGCGTTGAGCTTTCGATGTGTATCTCGACTCAAGAATTAGATTATAGACTCGGGTTTTGTTTTTTGGCAAGCGCTGTTGGATAGTTTTTTTCTATGCGGAAAGTTGTTGATTTCCATTCTCATTACGTTTAATGTTATATCGTACGATATATCTTAAGAGGTATTGGCATGGAATTGAATGCGATAGAAGCCGAGCGCATGCTGCTCGATTTCGGTCAGGGCCGCAAGTACACGGCGCGCGCCATGCAACTGATGCTGATGGCGATGCTGCGCGACGGCGAAACGCATGGCTATCACTTGATTCGACGTTTTGCTCATCTCAGCCAGAACAGTTATGTACCCAGCGCAGGCGCTGTCTACCCGGCGCTAGCTTATTGTGCCGGGCAAGGCTGGGTGCATGTGCAGGAAGAAGGACGTCGAAAGCTATATAGCCTGACCGACGAAGGGCGCCGCTATTTAGAGGGGCAGCAGGAAAACTGCGACTACCTGTTGCAGTCATTGGCGTATCGGGCGCGCAAACTGGTATGGATGCGCCAGATGCTTGCGGATCAAAACAGTCCGGACGATCTCCAGGCCGCGCAGGACCAAACCGGCTGGTTGCCGGAGTTCGTGCAGATCCGCCACTCATTGAAGAATGTGTTGTTTGAACAATCCACCGCCAGCCTGGAGCGCCAACGTGATGTGGTGGCCATTCTGGAGCAGGCGCTGGAACAGATACGAAATTTGCCTAAGGAGTCTTGAATATGTCGTTCCAAGAAGATACGCAGAAAGTGGCCCATCCCTTGAAGCTGCGCCTGCTGACCGTCACCGCCCGTCGCATGCTGGGACCGGATCTGGTGCGCATCACGCTCAGCGGCCCGGATCTCACGGGTTTCTACTCGCCTGGTTTCGACGATCACGTCAAGCTTATTTTTCCCGATGCGGGCCAGAAAGTGCCGCGTTTGCCGCAATTGGGTGAACGCGGCCTGGTGTTTCCGGCCGGTCAGACCAAGCCGGCCATGCGCGACTACACGCCGCGCGCCTGGCGCGAAGCCGAGCAGGAGCTGGACATTGATTTTGTTCTGCATGGCGAAGGTCCCGCGTGCCAATGGGCGACGCAGGCGCAGACGGGTGACAAGTTGGGGGTGGCGGGGCCGCGTGGCTCTTTCCTGGTTGCCACGGGCTTTGACTGGCATGTCCTGATCGGCGATGAAACGGCTGTTCCGGCCATGGCCCGACGCTTGCAGGAGCTGCCAGACCAGGCGCAGATCCAGGTATTTGTACTGGCGCGCAATTTGCTGACGCTGGGCGCCCTGGAGGCAGCCGATCACATTGCTGTCAATTGGGTGCCTTCTCTGGCTGGGCAGGCGGGCTTGCTGGATGCGGTCCGCGCCGCGCCGACATTGGCCGGCCGCGGCTACGTCTGGATCGCGGCCGAGTCAGCGGCGGCCAAAGCCCTGCGTCAATACTGGGTGGATGAGCGCGGTCACGATAAAGCCCTGCTGCGGGCCAGCAGCTACTGGCGCCAAGGCGACAGCGCCGTGCATGAACGCCACGACTAAGCCGCTGCCCGCTCCTGGGCGGGCAGGGCGCTCAGCCACCCGTCCAGATTCAGCAGCGGTTCAAGGTCCGCGTTCAGTTCGTCCGCAGGGCCATTCTGACGATGATGATCTATGAGCCGCGCAATGGCGTCCATGTTCAGCAGCAACTGGCTGTCGATGTCGCTCCGAAAGCAGGCCCAATAGCCGCCGCGAGAGCTAGAGCCCAGCCAGCGCGGCTCGTAGGCGCCCAGTACATCGGCGTGATGTTCTTTCAGTACGGCCAGACGCGAGCAGCCGGGGCGGGCCTGGATGCGGTAGCGGCGCTGGCTCAAGGTCAGTTGGTAGTAAAACGGTGCAGGCATGTGGTGCTCCTGTTTAGCTCTTGGAAGCAGCTTCCGGGTGAGCAAGTTGGATTAAATGACCCGATGGAGGCCCGTGAGGGCCAACCAATAAAAAACCCGCCGGCGGCGGGTTGCAGTACAGATCCCGTTGATTGCCGAGAGGCCGTATCGTGAATCCACCTTGTGCGGGTACACAGGTTGGCATGGGTCGCCCCAACTCTTGATACTGGAATAAGCATAGAAGCGTTTTCGGCTCCGCGCAAGCGCAGGTCAGACAATCTCTCAAAAAAATAGGTTTTGTACAAAAAAGTTTGCGTTCTTTGGGAATCGTGTTATAGTTCTTTTCTGCCTTGCTGATCGACGCTTTTTATAGAGCGTAGCACAACATGCAACGATAAGCAGTCAGAGCCCAGGTGGCGGAATTGGTAGACGCGCATGGTTCAGGTCCATGTGCCGCAAGGTGTGGAGGTTCGAGTCCTCTCCTGGGCACCAAATTCCTCAAAAGGCCGGTTATCGCAAGATAATCGGCCTTTTGCTTTAT
>JAEXOO010000005.1 GCA_023439305.1 Pseudomonadota bacterium | reverse complement strand
GACGGCCGCGCCGTTCTTCGAGCGCGCGGGCTTCAAGCCGATGGAGCGTACAAGCGCACCGGCTTCAGTACTGGCGACGCGGCAGGCTGCGAACTTGTGTCCTGCCAGCGCGGCGTTGCTTAGGCGGTCGATCCATCTGTAGTGCAGAAGGGCGAATTTCCGAGGACACTGTCTCGGATTTCTCGGCGGGCAGCCCGTTCCCCGATTTCCGAGACAGTGCCTCGGAAATCACAGGCCGGGGGTATGCGGCGAAGAACCGCCGCATGTTCTCCAGATTGTCCGGGCTGAACCCGCGACCGAAGCGCACGGTCAGGTCGGCGGACAGCCGGGCAATCAACTGTTCGCCATATCCCGCGCGACGCTTGCCCTGTTGCTCGGCCTCCACGATGCGGCGGCCAATCTCTCAATAGCTGGCCGTCATGCCGTCGTGGATGCCGGCGTAGCCGGCAGGCAGGGGCGGCACCTTTTACTGCTTTGGGCATCCGGGCGCTCATGTCGTGGCCTCCTGGGGCTGGCGCTGCCGCGCCTTCGTGATGGTCTGGCGCCGGGGGTCGCCACCAGCTCGGCCGCCTGGCGCACAGGATTGTCCTCGGTGTGGACGTAGCGCATGAACATAGCCACGGTCTTGTGCGCTGTCAGCGCCATGCCGACCTTGAGCGGCACGCCCGAATTGGCAATGTCCGTCGCCGAGCGGTGGCGGATGCCGTGGGTGCCGACCTTCGGCACACCGGCACGGTCAAGGATGCGCCGCCACGCCTGATAGTAGGAGTGGAGGCTTAACGGCTTCTTGTGATCGAGGATCGCGGGGCAACCGGGCCCAGCACGGCGCAGCGCAAGCTGTCACAGGGTCGAAGACGGCCACGGCCGCAAGCGCCGAAGGCGCGAGGCCCTTGACGGCGAGAACGCCGTGGTACGGTGTAGGGACAGCAAGACCGTCTCCATGCGACGCATGAACTCTGGCAAGCGGAGCGCGCAGGCCTGTCCAGGCCGGAGGCGTCAGCGATGGACGCCCGTAGGGGCGAGACGCCAACGGTGGCTCGATGCGAAGTACGACAGCGCGGCCCATTCGGGGACGCCCCAAAATCGGGTATCTTTAGAAACAACAGATTCCCGTATTGGGTCTCGCTTGGTTAGAACACTGCCATTGCAAGGAACGGCATGCCAGCCCTATATCAACTTGCCCTGCTTGGAACACCAACTGCAGTTCAAATTTCCGAACTTGAAGAAGTCATCGGAAAGGCTGTCGGCATGTTCAATTTGCGGTTGGGGCATGAGATTGGATGGGAGGTTTGTCCCGATGAATTCAATCCAGACCAACAGCGATCGTCTGCTACGGCATTTTTCGGAGGTCATGAGCCTCCTCTTGCCAATGTGGCAAGACTGCTGGCGCGAGGCATCCCATTGCTCCCGGTCGCCTCTGACGTCAATCGAGTCAGTGCAGAAATCCCCGCATTGCTGCAGCCGCTCAACTGCTTAGCATACGCCGCAGGTGGGCCGCAACGTGTCGCGTCTGCTTTGCTGGAGTGTGCTGGGCTCCTTCCTCGACAGCGCCGGGTGTTCGTAAGCTATCGTCGGGGCGAGGCTAGGGAAGCAGCCTTGCAGCTATTCGATGCGCTGTCTGCTCGGCTATTTGATGTATTTCTCGATACACATGGTATTCCACCTGCAGAAGATTTCCAGACAATGCTATGGCACCGGCTTTGTGACTCGGATGTCCTGCTGATGCTCGACACGCCAGGATATTTTGAAAGCCGTTGGACGAGTGCTGAGTTCGGACGCGCTTTGGCCAAAGGCATCAGCGTCTTGCGGGTCGGTTGGCCTGACACAACGCCTTCTGCGCGCACGGCAACGGCCAGTCGGGCGGAACTGTTACCTGAAGAAGTCGATCCGACGACCGGACGCATCGCAGACGGTGCGGTGGATCGCATTTGTCTTCAACTGGAGGAAGTTCGCAGCCAGAGTCACGCGGTTCGCTCTGTCAACCTCGTAAGCAATCTGCGCAATGCCATTCAAACAATCGGCGGCCAAGTCGTCGGAGTGGGCGCCAATAGAGCTGTATATGTCCAACTGCCCGATGGGCGAAATGTAGTTGTTTATCCAACGGTCGGTGTTCCCACGTCAACTACGCTGCACGATGCGTCTACGAACTCACCGGAACAATCCGTTGCCGTGGTCTACGATCACGTAGGTCTGCATCCCAGGTGGCTGGGCCATCTGGACTGGTTAGGACAGCACATTCACTCCGCTAGGTGGGTTAAAGCCAGCGAGGCGGGTTGGCAATTCGCGGACTGGGAGGCGTAGCCATGAGTGCAATCTTCCTCTCGGCCAGCGTGCCACTTGTAGGGCGTGGCACTTACCACGAAACCGCCGATCCATTTCTTATCCAATGTGCGGTGAGAGAACTGGTCATAGCAGTCATTCGCCAGTACAAGATCGTGTGGGGTGGGCATCCTGCGATTACCCCGATGATTTGGAGCATATGTGAAGACTTGGGGGTCGACTACTCGCAGTCTGTTGTCTTGTATCAGAGCACGTTCTTTGCAGAAATCTTCCCTGAAGAGAACAAGCATTTCCAAAATGTAGTCTTCACCGATGCAGTCCCTAATGACAGGGCGGCAAGCTTGCTTGTCATGCGCGAACAGATGCTCTCACGTGAGGACTTAAGCGCTGCTGTGTTTATTGGTGGAATGGATGGGGTAGAAGCTGAACATGAGCTTTTCAGGCGCTTCCATCCTGCAGCCAAGGTGCTCCCGGTGTCCTCGCCAGGCGGAGCGGCGCTGAATCTCGCCAAGGACCATAGCTATTTCACCGGGGAAGCGCTTGTCGATGTGGACTTTGCTCAGCTCTTCCATGAGCATCTGGCGGTGCCCTTGGCTGGCAAGTAGAGTCAGTTCGTTTCCCGATCCCGTGCTCTAAAAAATCAACCGAGGATTATTCATGCCACGGAAAGTTTTCTACAGCTTTCATTATCAACGCGACAGTTGGCGCGCATCCAAGATACGCAATATTGGGGTTGTAGAGGGTAACCCGTCAGCAAGCGATAATAAATGGGAAGAAGTGAAGCGAGGCGGTGATACCGCGATCAAGCGCTGGATTGACGATCAATTGCAAGGGCGGACATGCACAATTGTTTTGGTTGGTGCGGAAACGGCAAATCGCCCCTGGATTCGATATGAGATTGAGCAGTCATGGAACAGCGGAAAGGGACTCCTGGGGATACGTGTCCACAAGCTCTTGGACCACAACCAGCAACCATCAGTGGCAGGGGCCAATCCGTTCGACTCATTTACCTTGAACGACGGTAGAAAGCTATCCTCCGTCGTCCGCGTCTACGATCCGCCGGGAGGCACCAGTAGCGCGGTCTATACCTCCATCAGCGACAACCTGTCGAGTTGGATCGAAGCAGCGATCGCCGCTCGCTAGAAGTCAGAACATCTCGTCAAAACAACGATCCGGTACTCATTGGTTGCCCATAGAGTTCCGAGATTTGCGTCTGGAACTGTGTCTGTCCTCCGTAGCTAGGGTGCCTCACGCAAATTACCGGTACAGAATCCGTGATGCGATGGGCCGCAGCGGTGGCATCATTGCCGATGGCAACGATGCGAGAAGGCTTCAGCAAGACAATGAGTTGTTGGAGCAGTTCTTCGCCGGCGCGTCTTTCGTGCGCGTTGTGCTGGCGGTTGGTGAATGGATCTCCAGATTCATGCGGATGAAGGGGAAAGACATTCCAGAGGAAGATGCGAGCATCAATGTGTTCTAGCATGCCCCATATGACCGCCGCGGTTCGTTCAGCTACAGCACTTCCTATCGTCGGCCGCTCAGCGATCAGATCGAGATTCCAGCGCTTGGCGTGCTGGCTCATGTGAACGTCGTCAGTCAGGGCTAGCCCAGTGCGGCGCCCTCCGCGATATCCGAGGTCTCTCCCGATCCAGATCGCATCTACAGGCTCCTCTGTTGCACGACGCAACATGGCGGAAAGTGCTGCAGCACGGCGACGCGGCGCATCGCGCCGATCATGGACTTCACATCGATCCGAATACGGATTGAAGCAGTCTTCGAATTGCAGCGAAGCAACTGCCTCAACGAATGGGTGGATCTTCATTTTTCAGACTCAAGTGGCATGTATTTGATGGTGCGTTGTTCTCGGTTTCCAATGATCCAGCCGCCTTGATTTTCCTTAAGCTGTCGGAAGACCGCATACCCTTCCAAGATGGCCTTTTCCCAGAGCTTCAGTGGGCACTTCTCTACCTCGTAACCACTCACGAACTCGCCGATGGTCTTGAGAATTCCGAGTGAGACCTTTTCCTGGTTCTCGAAGAAATTCAATTCTTTGGCTCTTGAGAAAATCCAAGCTGCAACCCCTTCTTCAACGACGATGGCTCGACCGCTGTCCTGCTCTTCATCGAATTTCGGATTGCTCTTTCGTTTGTGTTTGATCAATGCCCGCATCACGGGTGACCAGTGCAGGATCGCCGCATTCGCAAAATGGAAGACGTCATGGAACCGGTAACCATCGCGGTCGGCAATGTTGTCGGTTAAGGGATCTCCAATGAATACGCCATTCCATTGGAGATAACTCTTACCACTGCCTCGTTGATTGACTCGGATTCTGAATTCTCTGGGTAGCTGTTCCTCGATTCCAAATTTACTGTCGAAATCAAGGTCAACCAGATCATCTGCTTGTGGTTCCAAGAACGCGCCGCGCGCTTTCCGAAGGTTGGCGCGAGCCACTTCCGAAAATGCTAGTTCGGCCGCATGGATTGCATCCAGGTAAGCCCGCGCGAACGCGACCAAATCAGTGCGCGCAGGGGTGCTTCCCATTAGGGCTGCTGCTGACTGCCCCAAACGTGCCAGGGTGGCATCTAACGATGCAGTCGCCGCAATAGGCACTGCGATATAGGCCAATGCACCTTCAGCGATATCACTTGCAGCGCCAACATTCTTAAAATTTCCGTGGTTGGCGGCTTCCCCGAAGATATCCTCAAGAGGGATATTCAGGCGCCTGCAGATTGCAGCCAAGTACCAAAGAGTGTCGCCGAATTCTTCTTCCGCCGCTCTCTTGTAGCCAGGGTATGCTGATTTATCTCGAACGTGCTTTTTGGCCGTGGCCATTATTCCGCCAACTTCTCCATATAGCCCTTGGAGAACCGGATTGAAGTCGTTCGGATTGAGTACGTCTGTGGCTGCAATTCCCGCAGCGTAATCCGAGAGCAAGAGGGAGCCTTCCTTTTTCATCGGTCACCTGCGAAGAGTCAGCCATTCGAATGGGGCGCCTTGGTAGCCGCTCACTGCCAAGTTGCGAATCCATTGCTCAAGATTTCCAACTAATTGCGCAGCGTCAAAGGCTGTGAGGCCTATTCCCGTTTTGCATAGAGGGCGACCTTGCTGATCTTGCAATTCATCAGGAAACGCAGGGCCCTCACCCCCGAAATATACGAAATCGTTGCTGATCAAAACCCTGTTGACGCCTGTATCACGGGCCACATGGTCAGGGTTGAGCGAGCCATCGGGGCTGGAGTGAAATGAGTCTCGCTGCTGCCAAGCAACCCCAGCCGCAGCCCTGAAGTAGATGTTGTCCCCGCAACTTTGCTTCCGGCTGCCATTGCGGTACGGCTTCTTGGATTCAAACCGCGGGTCTCGGCCATACTCGTCAAATGTCATTGCTTCGGTGACCCGCATCGCATACACGAGATGCCCACCGCGTCGGACACTTCGATCATTGCTTCCACTACCGACCACCCAATCGCCGATGTCAGCGCTTCTGCGGATACTGGGTTTGCAAGTCGCGAGCGTGCAGTAGCTATAGAAGGGGTTGGGTGCAAAACCACTGTCGTACCGCACTACATAGGAGTGAATACGTGTCATCAGCAGGGATGCCGCTTGAGTGGAACCGGGTCGCAGGCACCGCCGTCAGGCTTTTCCCACGAGTCCTTCCCGTTGATCGCGTCAATGATTGAATCACCGTTCCACCCAACCAAGGCGTCCGCATGTTCTTTCAGCGCATCTGGTAGGTCGCATTCCTTCTCACCATGCTCCCAAACACCAACAATGCGCTTGCCCTGTTTGGCCGCATATTCGATTTCCCAGTTCACCCAATCGCTGTTCTTGGTTTGGGGAGAGACATAGCAAATGAACACCCCAGCCCAATTGATGGCAGGCGCAAGGATCTGCGTCTTTATGTAGTGCTCATCAGTGGCATTGTTGAACTTTCCTGTATGGATCGAGGAATCCCGGACCTCCAGACCTTTCGGAGCCAACAAATCCTTGAGCTTCTGGAGCCCATGATCGTCCTTATGGACATGGCTGATGAATACATTCCTTTTGTCTGCCATCTGTCACCTCCATGGTTTTGCATGTTTTGAAGATCGTAACCGGGTTTGTGGCTGGTGCAGTAGGGGCTACTGGCCAGCTTGCTCGCTTAAAGAATTGCCTGTAGTCCCTTGTCGGCGATGACGTTGAGCAGCTTGAGGGTCGGCCCGGTGGGATGGGTTTCGCCTTGCTCCCACTTGCGCACGGTCGAGGCCGACGTGTGCAAATGAAGAGCAAACACCGGCTGGCTGAACTTCAAGGCTTCGCGCAGACGTTTGATGTCGGCAGCACTGAGTTGCCGCACCGGCGGCGGACAGATCGCGTCGAACTCGCGCATCGTCACCTTGCTGATCGCTCCCGCTTCGTGGAGCGCAGCCAAGTCGCCACGCAGGGATTCAATGATCTTGCTCACAATGCACCTCCAATAACGCGCCCGACCGCAACGCCTTCGACAAAGCCTCCGCGGACAGTTCCAGAAACACCTTACCGGCGAACTGCAGCGCCTTCTTCTCGTCTTGCGTGATGTTCGCCTTGTCGCTCTTGGGGAACCCATGCAGGAACACGTAGCGGCTACCGATCCGGGCCGACAGCAGCGTGCGGTAACCACCGCTCTTGCCGCTGCCGGGGCGTGCAACCCGCTTCTTATAGAGGAAGCCGCCCAAGTCCGCTTCAATCAGACCGCTTTCCATCTCCTGAACCGCTTTGCACAAGGCGGCATCAGGCAGCTTCTCGCTTGCCTGCCACCGCGCAAAGTCCTTTCGCTTGAGAACGCGCTTCATCTTGATCTCCAAACTATACCCGAAACGGGTACACTTTTCCAGACCCCCGCGCGATGCCCGGGCGGGGAGGGTCGCTGGGCAGATTGTCGTGACAGCGATACGACAATCTGGGCCGACAGGGCTGACCGCTGGCCACTGGTCATGTGGTCACCTCTTTCGGCTCCTGGCGCATGCCGATGACCGACTTGCGCCGGCTGGCCACCAATTCGGCCGCCTTACGCACCGGGTCGTCCTCGGTGTGGACGTAGCGCATGAACATCGCCACGGTCTTGTGCGCTGTCAGCGCCATGCCGACCTTGACCGGGATGCCGGAGTTGGCAATGTCGGTCGCTGAGCGGTGGCGGATGCCGTGGGTGCCGACCTTCGGTACGCCGGCGCGATCAAGGATGCGGCGCCATGCCTGGTAGTAGGAATGGGGGCCGAGTGGTTTGTCGTGATCGTTGATGGCTGGACAGATGTAGGGCGATTTGCCATAGCGAGGTGCGTTCGTCAGCAGCCGACGGGCTTCCTCGCTCAACGGCTTCGACATATCGCCCGTCTTGCTGTCCGGCCAGACAACCCGGCCATTGGGCAAGTCGAGCCAATCCCACTGCAACAGCAGGATTTCCGACATGCGGGCCGCGAACTCGAATTGCAGCCGGACAGCCAGCAGGTGGATCGGATGCTCCAGTTCCTCGGCCTCGGCCTTGTCCAGATAGGCGAACAGCTTGACCATCTGTTCGTCGGTGATGAGGCGGGTCGAGCCTTTCTCCGGGTACTTGGGCACGTGGCGGCAGGGATTCGAGCCGTCGGGCCGGTAGCCCCACAGCTCGGCCAGGTTGAACATCTTGCGGACAAGCGACAGCACGCGATTGGCCTGCGTCGGAGACTTCTCCATGCGCTTCATCAGCGCGGTGATGTCGTGGCGCGTGACCTCGTGAACCTTCTTGCTGCCGAAGGCCGGGATGACGAAGCTGTCGATCTGGTACTGGTAGCCGGCCTGCGTGCTGGGCTTGTTGTGCGGCCTGGAGTGGTCGTCCATGAACCGGCCGCACAGCTCCTTGACCGTCAGCGCCTTGCGGGCCTCGGCCTTGTCGAGTCCGGGGTCGCCGCCGCGCCGGACTTCGGCCAGCCAGTCTTGTGCCAGCGATCGGGCCTGTTCGACCGTCAGCTCGCCGAACTGGCCGAGGGCGGGCTTGCGCCGCACGCCGGAGTTCGTGCGGTACTGAACCATAAAGACCTTGCGGCCCGTTGGTGTTATCTTGCACAAGAAGCCCGGAACGAGCGTATCCCGGAGTTCCACGTCGCAGGTTTGCGCCTGCGCCGTGTCAACGACGGACTTGGTGAGTTTGATCTTTGCCATGAGGTGCTCCTGAAAGGCCCCGATTCCAGGGGCCGGCTAGGAGCCAGGCGGAGGGGAACCGGGGCGGTTTGCATCGCGCACCGGGATATGATCGAAGGCATTGGTCTGGCGGAAAACCTGCTACAGCAAGCCTCATCCAAGTCCAGCGTTAGCCCGGTGCGGATGCCATGCTCTGGCTTAAAATCCCTCGATCCTTGATCGTGCCGGTTCGATTCCGGCTGGATGCACCACCCGCCTTTTCTACAAAGGCGCAGGGTTTAGGGCAAACGCCCGCCCTCAACCGGAGACCTATGCGCAGAGGCCCGCAGTTATTCCCTAACTAGCCCTGACCTGGACCTATCAACTCCAGCGTCGTTCTGCGTATTTTTTCTGGTTATTCATCATGCATACCCTTGCACCGGCAGGAGCATTCGCTCCGGCCTGTTCTGCGTTCGCACGCACTCCCCGCCCAGGAGCGCACTCATGAACGTATCCCGACACGAGCGTCGTATCCTGCTTATGCTGGCCCAAGGCGGCCTCATACAGATCGAGCGGGATGCCCGCAGAGAAATCGAATCCGTTGCATTCCTGTCCCGAGAGGGCTGGACCCTGAGCGGCGCCAGCATAGAGACCTGGAAACGGCTGCGCGCACGAGGCCTGATTCGCACACGCAGCCCTGGCATCTATGTCATCAGCCGGGCCGGGCTGTTGGCCCTGCAGTCCTGAACCTCCTGCTTCATCCAGAAGCACATGCAAGCCAGAAGCCCGAGCGATAAAAAAAGCCCGCCGTGAGGCGGGCTTTTCAACGTCCGAAGACGAGCAGGCTTATTGAGCAGCAGGAGCGGCCGGGCCGCCTTGCGCTTCAATACCACCGATAGCTTTGATAGACAGGCGCAGACGGCCTTTCTCGTCGGCTTCAATGACCTTGACCTTCACAACCTGACCCACCTTCAGCACATCGTTGATGTTGGCGATGCGGTAGTTGGCGATCTCGGAGATGTGCAGCAGACCGTCGCGGCCAGGCAGGACCTGAACAATGGCGCCGAAGTCCAGCAGACGCATCACTGGACCTTCGTATTCCTGGCCCACTTCGACTTCAGCGGTCAGTTCCTTGATGCGACGCTCGGCTTCGCGGGCCTTGTCCAGATCAGCGCTGGCGATGGTGATGGTGCCGTCATCGGAGATATCGATCTGCGTGCCGGTTTCTTCGGTCAGCGCACGAATGGTGGCACCGCCCTTGCCGATCACGTCACGAATCTTTTCGGGATTGATCTTGACCGTCAGCATGCGAGGCGCGAATTCGGACATCTCAGTACGGGAACCGTCGATGGCTTCCTTCATCTTGGACAGGATGTGCATGCGGCCTTCGTGAGCCTGGGCCAGAGCCACTTGCATGATTTCCTTGGTGATGCCCTGGATCTTGATGTCCATCTGCAGGGCGGTGATGCCCTTTTCAGTGCCGGCCACCTTGAAGTCCATATCGCCCAGGTGATCTTCGTCGCCCAGAATGTCGGTCAGGACGGCGAACTTGCCGCCTTCCTTGATCAAGCCCATGGCCACGCCGGCCACGTGATCCTGCACGGGCACGCCGGCGTCCATCATGGACAGCGAGCCGCCGCACACCGATGCCATCGACGAGGAACCGTTGGACTCGGTGATCTCGGAAACGATGCGGATGGTGTACTGGAAGTCTTCGGAAACAGGCAGCAGCGGAGTCAGTGCGCGCTTGGCCAGACGACCGTGACCGATTTCGCGACGCTTGGGCGCACCGAAACGGCCGGCTTCGCCGGTGGCGAACGGAGGCATGTTGTAGTGCATCATGAAACGATCACGGTAATCGCCCATGATGGAATCGATGATCTGCTCGTCTTGCTTGGTACCCAGCGTGGTCACGACCAGAGCCTGAGTTTCGCCGCGCGTGAACAGGGCGCTGCCGTGTGCACGGGGCAGAACGCCCAGACGAATGCTGATGGGACGCACGGTGCGGGTATCGCGGCCGTCGATGCGGGGCTCGCCGCTCAGGATGCGGCTGCGGACAATGCTGCTTTCCAGATCGAACAGCATGTTTTCCACGGCCACGGCGTCGGGCGCAGCTTCACCCTTGGCTTCAGCGTGAGCGGCCAGGGTTTCCTTGACGTTGGCGTACACAGCGCGAACCTGTTCGGTGCGAGCCTGCTTTTCGCGCGTCTGGTAGGCCTGAGCCAGGCTTTCCTGGGCGGCGGCGGATACGGCGGTCTTCAGGGCTTCGTTGACAGGCGCGGGCTGCCAGTCCCACTCGGGCTTGCCTGCCTCTTCCACCAGTTCGTGGATGGCATTGATAGCAGCCTGCATCTGCTCGTGAGCGTAAACAACGCCACCCAGCATGATGTCTTCAGGCAACTGCTTGGCTTCGGATTCCACCATCAGCACAGCAGCTTCGGTACCGGCCACGACCAGGTCCAGATCGGAGGACTTCAGCTGCGTGGCCGACGGGTTCAGCACGTACTGGCCATCGACGTAACCCACGCGGGCGGCGCCCACGGGACCGTTGAAGGGGATGCCCGAAATAGCCAGAGCAGCCGAGGCGCCCAGCATGGCGGCAATATCAGGATCGATTTCAGGATTGACCGAAACCGTGTGGATGATGACCTGGACTTCGTTGTAGAAGCCTTCGGGGAACAGCGGACGCAAAGGACGGTCGATCAGGCGGCAGATCAGGATTTCACGCTCGGACTGCTTGCCTTCACGCTTGAAGAAACCGCCGGGGATCTTGCCGGCTGCATAGGTTTTTTCGACATAGTCTACGGTCAGGGGGAAAAAATCCTGACCTGGCTTGGCCTTGCTGGCGCCTACGACAGTGGCCAGCACAACCGTGTCTTCGATGGAAACCAGCACGGCACCTGACGCCTGACGTGCGATTTCCCCGGTTTCCAGGACGACAGTATGTTCGCCGTACTGGAAGGACTTGGTGACTTTATTGAACATTAGGGGAATCCTTACAATAAAAAAACCGTGCACACTGCGAAATCAGTTCGCAGTGTGCACGGTTGTCTAGCGGGGAACCAGCCCCGGTATCACTTACGCAGACCGAGTTTTTCGATCAGTGCACGGTAAGCATCTGGATTACGACCCTTCAGGTAATCCAGCAGTTTGCGGCGACGGCTGACCATGCGCAGCAGACCACGACGGGAGTGGTGATCCTTGTTGTGGGCCTTGAAGTGACCGGTCAGTTCGTTGATGCGAGCGGTCAACAGAGCCACTTGCACTTCTGGGGAACCGGTATCGCCTTGCTTGCGCTGAAACTCGGAAACGATATCGACTTTTTTGATATCTGCAACTGCCATTTTATTTAGCCTCTAGGACATGCGTTAGGACCGAGGTGCCCTAACGTGTTTAACAAAGAATGAAATGTGTCCGTCAGCCAGGCTGCCCGGACACAAGCCATGATTATAACCACAAAGCCAGACGCGATTCAGGCTTTCCGCCTAAAACCGCCCTGCCGGCGTGCAGCTCAGTTGTTTTCGCGCCGACGGCGGCTCAAGTCGCGGGCGCGGCGCCAGCGCCAAGCCATGACAAACCAGCCCGAGAGCCCGTACAGGCAGAACAGCCCGAACAGAATGACCGGCGGATCCGTGGAAACGAAAACAAAGACCAGCACGAACAGCAACATGCCCCAGAACGGGACGCTGCGGCTGACGGCAAACGATTTGCCACTGTAAAACGGCGCATTCGACACCATGGCCAGGCCGGCATAGATGGTCAGCCCAAAGGCCACCCAAGGGATGGCATTGGCCTGCAAGGACAATTTATTGTCCACCGCCAGCCAGACAAAGCCTGCCACCAAGGCGGCGGCGGCCGGACTGGGCAGGCCCTGAAAAAAACGCTTGTCGACAACGGCGATATTGGTATTGAAACGGGCCAGGCGCAAAGCGCCGCCCACCACGTAAATAAAAGCGGCCAGCCAGCCCCAGCGCCCCAACCCCTGCATCGCCCAGACATACATGACCAGCGCTGGCGCGGCGCCGAAAGAGATCATATCGGCCATGGAGTCGTATTGCTCGCCGAAGGCCGACTGCGTGTTGGTCAGGCGCGCGACACGACCGTCCATTCCATCAAAGACCAAGGCCAGGAAGATTGCAATGGCAGCCGCTTCGAAGCGGCCGTTCATGGCCTGCACAACCGCATAGAACCCGGCAAACAGGTTGGCTGTAGTGAACGCATTGGGCAACAGATAAATGCTGCGCCGACGACGAGATTCATCGTTGAGGAAATTGGGCATAGGATTCGATAGTATTTCTTTGAGAAAGCGGCTGCGCCATCCAGGGTGAATATGACCGCTGCACCCGCAAGAATAACGCAACTTGCCCCTGATCTAACAGCGTACGGGCCCGGGTTTGAGTATCTGCCGGTTAAAAGCCATCTTACAGCAAGGCCTTCATCCCGCTTTTCTCGGTCCAGCCGAAAAAAAGAAAACGCATGGTCGGCATGAAAAAAGCCTCCCGAAGGAGGCTTTTCAAACCCATCACAAGCGACCGCAAAGTCGCTTTGCGATCAGTTCTTGGTCTTGTCCACCAGCTTGTTGGCGGCGATCCAAGGCATCATGGCGCGCAACTGGCCGCCGACCTGCTCGATCTGGGATTCGGCGTTGATACGACGACGCGAAGTCAGCGTAGGGGCACCAGCGGCGTTTTCCAGGATGAAGTTTTTGGCGTACACGCCGGTCTGGATGTCTTCCAGAACCTTACGCATGGCCTTGCGGGTTTCGTCCGTGATGATCTTGGGACCGGTCTCGTACTCGCCGTATTCGGCGTTGTTGGAGATCGAGTAGTTCATGTTGGCGATGCCGCCTTCGTAGATCAGGTCCACGATCAGCTTCAGTTCGTGCAGGCACTCGAAGTAGGCCATTTCAGGCGCATAACCAGCGTCCACCAGCGTGTCGAAGCCAGCTTTGATCAGCTCGACCGCACCGCCGCACAGCACGGCTTGTTCGCCGAACAGGTCGGTTTCGGTTTCTTCGCGGAAATTGGTTTCGATGATGCCGGCACGGCCGCCGCCGTTAGCCGAAGCGTAGGACAGGGCCACGTCGCGAGCGGCGCCGGTCTTGTCCTGGTAAACGGCGATCAGGTGAGGCACGCCGCCACCCTGGCGGTAGGTGCCGCGCACGGTGTGGCCGGGAGCCTTGGGAGCCACCATGATGACGTCGATGTCATCGCGAGGCACGACTTGGCCGTAATGCACGTTGAAGCCGTGGGCAAATGCCAGGGCTGCGCCGGGCTTGATGTTGTCGGCAACCTGAGTGCGGTAGACCTCGGCAATGTTTTCGTCGGGCAGCAGAATCATGACCACGTCGGCGGCCTTGACGGCCTCGGCCACTTCCTGAACTTTCAGGCCGGCGTTCTCGGCCTTGCTCCAGGAGGCGCCGCCCTTGCGCAGGCCGACCACCACATTCACGCCCGACTCGTGCAGGTTCAGGGCGTGGGCATGGCCTTGCGAGCCGTAACCGATGATGGCAACGGTCTTGCCTTTGATCAGGGAGAGATCACAATCCTTGTCGTAGAAAACTTTCATTTAAGGTGCTCCAAGTAATAATTTTCGCTTATGCAGCAATTCTATGGGTGCCGCGAAGTGCCCGCGGCGGTATAAAAAGGGGGGCCTACAGCTTCAGGACGCGCTCGCCACGGCTGACACCGGACACGCCGGTGCGAACGGTTTCGAGAATGGCCGTACGATCCAGCGCATTGATGAAGGCGGCGATCTTTTCCTGCACGCCCGTCAATTCGATGGTGTAGGTCTTGTCCGTGACGTCGATGATGCTGCCACGGAAGATATCGGCCATGCGCTTCATTTCCTCGCGCTCCTTGCCGACCGCCCGCACTTTGATGAGCATGAGCTCACGTTCGATGTGCGGCCCCTCAGACAGGTCCACCACCTTGACTACGTCCACCAGACGGTTCAGGTGCTTGGTGATCTGTTCGATGACATCATCCGAACCCTGGGTAACGATGGTCATCCGGGACAAGGTATCGTCCTCGGTAGGCGCCACGGTCAGGGTTTCGATGTTGTAGCCGCGGGCCGAGAACAGGCCGACCACGCGTGACAGCGCGCCGGGCTCGTTTTCCAGAAGGATAGAAATGACGTGTTTCATGGTTCTCTCCTTACAGGTCGTCCGGACCCAGCAGCATTTCAGTCAGGCCACGCCCTGCTTTCACCATGGGGAAGACATTTTCGGTCTGGTCCGTGATGATGTTCAGGAACACCAGGCGATCCTTATGCTTGGTGAAGGCTTCGCGGATGGCAGGCACCACGTCGGCTGGCTTGTCGATCTCCAGGCCAACGTGGCCATAGCTTTCGACCAGCTTGACGAAGTCGGGCAAGGCGTCCACGTAGGATTCCGAATAGCGCGAACCA
Source organism: Pseudomonadota bacterium (assembly GCA_023439305.1). Classification (GTDB taxonomy): domain Bacteria; phylum Pseudomonadota; class Gammaproteobacteria; order Burkholderiales; family Burkholderiaceae_B; genus Alcaligenes. Next base: position 78,606 of record JAEXOO010000005.1, on the reverse strand, counting down.
TAATCGATCTGCTGCCACTGGCGAACCATGCCCAGGTAGCGGTTGTTCAGGCACAGCACCTTGGGCGACAGACGGTACTGTTTGCAGGTGGACAGCTCCTGAATATTCATCTGGATCGAACCTTCGCCCGTAATAACGGCGACGTCCTGCCCTGGGTTGGCCATCTGCACGCCCATGGCATAGGGCAAGCCCACGCCCATGGTCCCCAGGCCGCCGGAGTTGATCCAGCGGCGGGGCTTGTTGAATTTGTAGTACTGCGCGGCCCACATCTGGTGCTGGCCCACGTCGGAGGTCACGAAGGCGTTGCCGCCGGTCACTTCCCACAGGGACTCGATCACGTACTGGGGCTTGATGAGCTCGTCGGACTTGGCATAGCCCAGCGAGTCCTTGCCGCGCCACACATTGATCTGCTTCCACCAGTCGTTCAGGGAAGGCGTGGCGCCATTGGCCTCCTGGCGCGCCTGGGCGTAGAGTTCGTTGAACTCCTGCAGCACGTCCTTGACGCCGCCCACGATGGGCACGTCCACCTTGACCCGCTTGGAGATCACGGAGGGATCGATATCAATATGGATGATCTTGCGCGGTACCTGGGTGAAGTGACGCGGGTTGCCGATCACGCGATCGTCGAAACGCGCGCCCACGGCCACCAGCACGTCACAGTGCTGCATGGTCATGTTGGCTTCGTAGGTGCCGTGCATGCCGGGCATGCCGATGTACTGATCGGCCGTGCCGGGATAAGCGCCCAGCCCCATCAGGGTGGTGGTGCAGGGAGCGCCGCTGAGCTTGACCAGTTCGTTGAGTTCATCCGAGGCATTACCCAGAACCACGCCGCCGCCCACATAGATCAGGGGACGTTCAGCGCTGTTGAGCATCTGCACGGCCTTCTTGATCTGTCCCTGGTGGCCCTTGGTGACGGGCGCGTAAGAACGCATCTTGACCTCGCCACGCTTGGGCGTGTATTTGCAGGTCGCGGTGGTGATGTCCTTGGGGATGTCGATCAGCACGGGGCCGGGACGGCCTGTCGTGGCGATGTAAAACGCCTTGCGGATGGTGTCGGCCAGTTCACGCACATCACGCACCAGGAAATTGTGCTTGACGCAGGGGCGGGTGATGCCGATGGCATCGCATTCCTGGAAGGCGTCTTCACCGATGGCCTGGGTACTGACCTGGCCGCTGATGATCACCATGGGAATGGAATCCAGATAAGCGGTGGCAATGCCGGTGACGGCGTTGGTCACGCCGGGACCGCTGGTCACCAGGGCGACGCCCACTTTCTGGGAGGATCGGGAATAGGCGTCGGCCGCATGCACGGCTGCCTGTTCGTGGCGCACGAGAATGTGCTGGAAGCGGTCTTGCTTGAAGATTGCGTCGTAGATATAGAGCACGGCGCCGCCGGGATAACCGAAAACGTGTTCCACGCCTTCGTCCGCGAGCGTACGCACGACAATATCCGCGCCATTTAATTCAGACATGAGTTTTCCTTTCAGTCTTGCCCTGATACATCGATTGACCAACAACGGTCCGAGCTTGAACCGATTTCAGCAACATGATCTGGCGCTTCATGGCCCACGGGACCACACCACCCAGACACATTACCGTCCGGCCTGCACTCATCGACACACAGTGCGTGCATACACAATGTATGCGTTAGCTTGAAACGGAAGTCCTGGCATCACACGCTTGTGACGCGGCCAGCAACAGAGTTTTCAGGCGCAAAAAAAACGGGCGGATGGCCCGATTGACAGTGCCTCGCAACAAATTGCTCGGGATACAGAGCAAAAATACCCGCTTACTTTACCTTGTCGCATCAAAGCCGGCAACTGGCATTGTTGGTAAAGTGCAAAAGGCAAGGATTAAAAAGAGACATGCTTAAAACGATATACTGTCTATCCACGACGAGCTGTCCGGGGAGCCCATGGCATCGCCCATTCCACAATTAAAACAATTCCTGTATAGCCATTATTTTTTAGGCGGACTGCGCCAGTCCATCGGGGTGCTGCTGCCCGTCATTATTCTGGGCCGTTTTTTTGGACACTACGACATCGGCGTGATCGCCTCCATGGGGGCCACCTGCGTGGCCATCATCGACCAACCGGGCGGCCCGCGCCGTTACCGCAACAACGAAATGCTGGGCGGCATTGCTCTAGGAACCATCACGGTCGGACTGACCGGACTGGCGTCCAGCTCGCCCTTGCTGCTGGTGCTGGTCGTGCCGCTGCTCTGCTTTCTGTACAGCATGTTTTCCGTGTTCGGCCGGCGCGGCGGCCTGATCGGCTTTGCCGCTCTGCTGCTGATGACACTGACCATGCGCTTTCCCATGCAGCCACACGAGGTGCTGGCGCACACCCTGTATTCGTTCCTGGGCGGACTGTCCTATTACCTGTTCAGCACCTTGTTCCGACGCTTGCTCTGGTATCGGGAGGAACGCCAGACGCTGGCCGTAGCGCTATTTGCGACCGCGGAATATATGGAGGCCCGCGCCCAATTCTACGATCCCACGTCGGATCTGGACACCTGCTATCGTCGCCTGATCAACCTGCAATCGAACATGACCGACAAGCACCAGGCCGCCCGCGACATGGTGTTGCGCGAGCTGCCGCGCGGCCATGGGCGCGGCGACCACCATCGCCAGGCCTTGCTGACCATCTTTCTGAACATGGTCAGTATTCTGGATTCCCTGGTGGCCACCTACACAGACTACACCGTGCTGCGTCGGCAGATCGCCGACAGCGACTTCATGCTGTTCGCCCGCGACGGCCTGTACAAACTGTCCCTGGACATAGGCCGCATCGCCATGAATGTCTCGCGCAGCAGCAGTACGCGCCGCCGCGCCAGCGTCAAGGCCGAAATACGCGCCATGGAATACGAGCTGGAGCACTATCGCCGCCAGGGCATGCCCGAAAAAGATCCGGAGACCTATGCTCTGCTGGTGCAGGTATTGCGTCGCCTGCGAAATGTGAACCGGGTGGTGGAGCACATGGCCGGCCTGACCCACCGCGCCAGCCAGAACCTGCCGGTGGACCAATACCTGAACAAGTCCCTGAGCCGCTTCCTGTCGCGAGAAGACGTGCGTCTGGGTATGCTGACCAGTAATCTGAAGCTGAAGTCATCCCACTTTCGCTATGCGGCCCGCGTCAGCATTGCTTCCATGGTGGCTCTGGGCATAGGCGGTTTGAGCAGCCACTTCGAAAGCCAGTTGGGGCTGGTCAGCGCGCTGACGGCCCATAGCTACTGGATCATCCTGACCATTCTAGTCATCATGAAGCCGGGCTTTGCCACCACCCGCCAGCGCAACGGCTGGCGCCTGTTCGGCACCGTGCTGGGCTGTACGGCCGCCTTCGTGCTGTTCAAGCTGACCGACAACCGGGAAATCTACCTGGCCGCCATGCTGGTGGCTTACCTGCTGGGCAACAGCCTGGTCCAGCTTAACTTCCTGCTGTCCGCCCTCTTCAATACGATCTTCGTGATCCTGTCGTTTCAGTTCCTGTCCACCGGCGGCACCTTCATCATCGGCGAGCGTCTGGTAGATACGCTGATCGGCTGCGCCATCGCCATGGCTGCAAGTTACCTGCTTCCCAGCTGGGAAGCCAACGCCATGACCGGACTGGCGCGGGCAGCGCTGGCCGCCAACCAGGAGTTCTGGCGCACCGGCCTGGAGTTTGCCCGCTTGAGTCGCCTGCACAACCAGATGGTGAAAGAGCGCAAAGACGGCGACCCGACACTGTCGGACTCGCAGCGCGATCTGATCGATCTGGAGTTGATGGAAGCCGATACTGCCTGGCAAGTGGCCAACAAGAATGTGCATATCGCCTTCAGCAATTTTGCCTCGGCTTTTTACCGCATGATGGATGAGCCGGTCAGCCGGCAACGTAATGTCGCCCTGCTGAACAACTTGCTGATTCAGAACCATGTCCTGGCCTCGCAGATCAGCGCCGCCGTGCCGCTGCTGGCCAATCTGCAAGAAGTGCCGCCGGGAATACAGGGCTCGCTGGATGCCATCGGCTCACTGATTCAAGACCAGGACGCTGAGCCGCCCGTCTCCATCGAAACCGAAGGCGAGCTGGCCATGCTGGCCTACCCCATCCGCCAGATGAGCAAGGCATCACAATTGATACGCCAGGACATGCGCGGATTGGAATACAGCGCCGGCCCGCAACTGCCGCCCGAGCGCAAGCAAGCCGCAGAGCAAGGCATGGCTTAAGCCTGCTCGGGACGGCGGAAGACCAGTTTATCGTCGGTGGACAGGTCAGGCTGGTAGACATAGCCTTCGCTATCGAAAGCTTTCAGACCTTCGACTTTCTGGATACGGTGATCAATGACATAGCGCGCCATCAGGCCGCGCGCCTTCTTGGCATAAAAGCTGATGACTTTCCAGGCGCCGTTCTTTTCGTCCTGGAATACGCACTGCACCACGCGGGCGCGCAGCACCTTCTTGTCGACGACTTTGAAATACTCTTCGGACGCCAGATTCAGCACTACCGGGGCCGACTTGCCTTCCTGGCGCTCATTCAGGTAGTCGGCAATACGGCTGCCCCAATACGCATACAAGGTAGCACCAGCCGGATTCTTCAAGCGCGTGCCCATTTCCAGCCGATAGGGCCGCATCAGGTCCAGCGGCCGCAAGGCGCCATACAGGCCACTGAGCAACACCAGATGATCCTGCGCCCACTTCAAGTCTTTGTCCGACAGGTCCTGAGCCGCCATGCCTTCGTATACATCGCCATTGAAAGCCAGCACTGCTTGACGTGCGTTGGAGCGATCAAACACCGGCTCCCATTCGTGGTAGCGCTGTACATTCAAGCGCGCCAGATCGGGGCTGAGCTTCATCAATCCGGCGATATCGTCCTCGGACTGAGTACGCAAAATATCAATCAGAGGCTGCGCCTGCTCTACGAACAGAGGCTGGGAGCTGAGATTGGTGCGTACAGGGGAATCGTAATCCAGCTTCTTGGCTGGCGACAGCAACAGCAACATGCGCTTTATCCTTCGTTGAAAAACGGACGGCGGGCTGATGCCCGCCGTCCATAAACATACCAGATTCGCCGCGATCAGCGAGCGGTCCAGCCGCCATCCAGACTCAGTGTCGTGCCTGTCATCTGTTCGGCAGCATCCGACGCCAGGAACACGGCGGCACCCCCTAGCTGCTCGGGCGTGACGAACTGCAGCGAGGGCTGCTTTTCTGCCAGCAGCTCGCGCGCAGCCGCTTCGATATCGATGCCCTTTTGCTGGCTGATGGCTTCAATCTGCTTTTCCACCAGCGGCGTACGAACCCAGCCCGGACAAATGGCGTTGCACGTAATGCCCTTGCCGGCGTTCTCCAACGCCGTGACCTTGGTCAGGCCTACAACGCCGTGCTTGGCCGCTACATAAGCCGACTTGAATACCGAAGCGACCAGGCCATGCGCCGAAGCGATATTGATGATGCGGCCCCAGCCTTGCTTTTGCATGATGGGCAACGCCGCCGCCGTACCGTGGAATACCGCCGACAGATTCAGGGCGATGATGGCATTCCACTTGTCTACCGGGAAGTCTTCGATAGGCGCCGTGTGCTGGATACCGGCGTTGTTAACCAGAATATCCAGGCCACCCAGCAACTGCGCCGCCTTGGCGACGAAGTCGCGCGTGGCCTGGGCGTCACTCAAGTCTGCATTCAGATAATAGGCCTTGATGCCGTATTTGGATTCCAACCCGCTGCGTTCGCGCTCGATGGCGTCCGCATCGCCAAAGCCGTTGATGACCACGTCCGCCCCGGCCTTGGCCAGCTCAGCCGCCATGGCCAGGCCGATACCACTGGTGGATCCCGTAACTACTGCCCGTTTACCTTTCAGCATGTGCACCTCGTGAGTGTTGACGACAGAGAACTGAAGCCTTGAGTTTACTCGCTAGTTAGAACCAGCGTGCAATGAGCGGCATCAACAAAGCCGCCAACAGCACCTGCAAACTGAGCGCCAGACCCGCATAGGCGCCCGCATCCGCATCCACTTGCAAGGCGCGCGCCGCGCCAATGCCGTGGGACACCGTGCCCAGGCCAAAACCCCGGGCCACCCACTCCACATTACTAGTGCCCACCCCCAGGATACGAAACAGGAAACGAGCGGACAAAGCGCCGACCAGTCCGGTCAACACTGCAAATACCGCAGCCAGGGCGGGCACGCCGCCTATTTTTTCGGCAATGCCCATGGCCACCGGAGCAGTGACAGACTTGGGCGCCAGCGAGCGCAGCACCTCATCCGGCAGACCAAGCGCCCAGCCCAGTACCACGGCCACGGTTGCAGCAGTCGCGCCACCGGCCAGCGCCGCCAGCAAATAGCGCCCCCACCCGCGCCGCAACTCGGCGCGCCGCTCCCAAAGCGGAAACCCCAGCGCCACCACGGCAGGCCCCAACAGAAAGTGAATGAACTGCGCACCGGCAAAATACGTGGGGTACGGCACTTGCGTGATCATCAAGCCCGCTCCCAGGGCCACCACCGACCACAAGACCGGGTTGGCCCACGCTGCCTGGCCGGAGCGCACATACAGACCATGCGCCACGACATACACGGCAATGGTGGCGGTCAGCCCGAACAAAGGTTCTGACGAAAGATACACCCAGAGCTGTACAAAATTAGGCATTGCGACTGCCCTCCCTCTCTGCCTGGCCATACTGTTCACGAATCAGGTTGCGCACCAGCAGCACTGTCACCGCCATGCCGGCCCAGACCGACACCACAATGACCAGCGCAAGCTTGAAGCCAAAATTGCGCAGCAGATCAAGATGGGTGATGACTCCGACCCCAACCGGCACAAACAACAGGGACAGATGGGACAGCAGAAAGCCGGCGCTCACCTTCACGGGCTCTCGCACCATGGGGAAATACAGAGCGAACACCAGCAGCAACATCCCCACCACAGGCCCAGGAAACGGCAGCCTGAGCGCATGCGCCAGCGCCTCTCCGGCCAGCTGCAACAGCATCAGCCACATTATTCCTTTCAAAGCTTGCATGGCACCCTCTTGCGTCTGTTGTAAACGATGGAACAATAACTTGGCTGCTGTCGAATAGCGAACAGAGTCAATCCTGCGTCACCGTATTGCGGACATGACGGGTAGATTTATTGCCCGGCGCGCCCGCTGCCTTCTAGCTCAGCATCAAGCCTCCCAACACCAGGGCCGCCCCCACCAATTGCAGGCTGGTCGGCTGATCGCCTTTGACCAGAGCGTCGAGCACAAAAGCCGTTACAGGCACCAAAAGCATGAATGGCGCCACCGCCACGGCGCCGGCGCGCTCGATGGCGCCGAACCAGAGCGCAAACGGCACCGCTGTCAGTGCGACGGCCAACAAGCCCAGCCCCAGAATATTGGCGGTATTCAACTGTGCTGGCATATCCTGCGCCAACACGGCGACCAGAACCAGCTCAACACCGGCAATCAGCAATTGCCAACCTGTAAATCCCAGCAACGGCATGGGAGGCTGCCCCCACTTGTTCAACAAGACGCCGCCCGTGGCGATCGCCAGCATGCTGCCGACCGCAGCGGCGATGCCGATCCAATCCAGCTGGGCCTGGCTGGACAGCACAACCAAAGACACCCCCAAAGCCCCCAGCAGAACTGAGCCGATCTTGGTCGCCGTGGGCCTGGATCCCAGAACGCCCCAGGCGATGAAAATCACGGCCAAGGGTGTCAAAGCCTGGAAAATGGCCGCCACGCCACCGGGCAGACGAGTAGCCGCCACAAAGAACAGGCCAAAGAACAAACCCGCGTTCAGCGTACCCAGCACAAAAAGCCGTCCCCACCATACACGCGGCGGCACACAGCGAACAATCGCCAGCAAGACCAGAGCGCCCCCCACGGCTCGAAACGCCGCAAGAAACAAAGGGTGAGGCGGAAGCCACGTTGTGGTCAGCACGTAGGTAAAGCCCCAGAGAATGGCTGCCGCGGCAGCCGCAAGTTTGGCATTCATTTTTCTATCCTAAAGACGCTGAAAAATAGTAATGGGCTCTGCAGTTCACTTGCCTGCACGCGACTGTCGCTACCCGCTTTCAGAAGAAAGCCCTGGCATCCACTTTAAAAGCGCAACGACATGCCGGATAGACCGCTATTTTTGACTTCAACGTTCTTTTTTTAGGACGATAAAACAAGCCTGACTGAAATTGCTCTAGACCTGCTCGATCTGGGCCTGGACGATGGCAAACTCATGCGCCAGAAACTCAAGCAGCAGCCGAACCGCGGGAACCAGACCCCGTCGGGACGGAAACACGGCGTGAACGACGCCCGCACGCGGCTTCCACCCCGGAATCACATCCACCAGCCGCCCGCTGCGCAGATCATCCAGAATCATCATGGCGGGAAGCTGCACCACGCCTACGCCTTCCAATGCCGCCAGGCGCAGAGTAATGCGGTCTTCACAGACCATGCGCGGCAGATAATGCACCTGCAGCTCCTCGCCCTGCGGCCCCTGCAACTGCCAGTTCTCGCCGCGTTGGAGCCGACCGTCCCCCAACACGGGCCAGCGCGACAGATCCGCCGCCTGCGGCAGGCCGCCCATCTCCTGCACCAGCCTGGGGCTGGCCACCAGAAACTGAATGCTTTCCCCCAATCGCTTCATGATCAGGCCGCTATCTTCCAAGGGTGGAAAACGAACACGCAACGAAATATCCAATCCATCCTGAATCGGGTCGACCCTACGATTAGTACTGTCCACTTGCAGTTGAATGCGCGGGTACTGCCGCATGAAACGCGCCAGCATGCCGCCCACCTGATAGCCCAGCAAGGCCATGGGACAACTCAGGCGGACCACGCCCTGAGGCTCCTCGTGGATCCGGTCGATGACCTCCTGAGCCGCGCCCGCCTCCACCAGCATAGCCAGGCAGCGCTGATAGTATTCCTGCCCGATCTCGGTCACGGCGAAGCTTCGGCTGGAGCGCTGGATCAAGCGTACGCCCAGAGCGGTTTCCAGCAAGGCAATGCGCCGGCTCAGCTTCGACTTGGGCATCCCCAACGCACGACCAGCCGGCGCAAAGCCGGCATGATCGACGACCTGGACAAAGTAATACAGATCATTGAGATCACGCATAGAAGACCTTGGATTCATGCAATGCCAGTCGCTTCGTCAAACTCCAAACGGCGACCGCGCAGATAGTCACTGGAGACGTCACCATAACCCATCGTCAGGTGAAAACTGGCCTGTATAAGACTGAGGAGAAAGAATTCAGTGCTGGCGTCCTGCTGATTGAACCTACCCGGCTCCGTCCTCGATGAAAAAACCGGGTAAACCGTCAAAGTCAAAGAAATACTGAGCGCGCGCGCAAATTGAAGCAATGACCGAACTTGTTTTGTCCAATCGGGCATTTTGCCTTACACGCAACCCTAATCAATAGACGACAAAAAACCCGCCATGCTTTTAAACATGCGGGTTCTGTAGACTTCTTTGTACTGCTTTGAACTGAATAATGGCGGACAGGGTGGGATTCGAACCCACGGTACGCTTGCACGTACGCCTGATTTCGAGTCAGGTACATTCGACCACTCTGCCACCTGTCCGCGACTAGCTGCATTGCTACAAGCTAGCCCATAAATATACGATAGGCTGCAAGGACTGGCAAGCGGTAAATTCACCAGATGATAGGCTGCGCTACTGAAAAATACCGCGACGCAGCATACTCAAAAAAGGAAAATTCTTTTCATTCAAGGGTTTACCCTTTATTTTGAGACCATTTGCTTGTCTCGAACTCCACGCAAGTCTATAGTGGATTCAACACTCCCTAATGCATTGCAGCCCTGCCCCAAGGGGCAGTCCTTGTGATTCCGGCCAGGCCGCCGGATTTTTCCAAAGGAGTTGTCATGCAAATCCAAACCTTCCAATGGGTCATTGACGCCAACGGCGACGGCTCCTACAGTCTGGTCGAAATCCTGGAAACGGTGCGTTGGATCTACCGCATTCCAGGCAGTCTGGTCGTGGAGGCTCTGGGCAACGCCCCTGTCATCTCGGATATCCTGCACATCCAGGCATCAACTGCCACAGGCTACGCCTCCTTGCACGGCGGACTGGTCGGCATTATTTCTTTGATGTTCTGGGCCTCCTTGATTCTTTGGGTGCTCTACACCAGCTCCACCCCCAAAGCCGAGCCTGAACCCAGCCATGATCGGCGCGTGCCACGCCTGCACATGCAGGCCTACACCAGCCATGGTCGTCAGTTGCACTCCAATCATGACCGGCATCTACTGCGCCAGCGCCAGATCCAGCGCCATACTTTCTGACCTTGACGGCAGGCTCACGCCTATTCGGGTGTGGGCCTGTACATGTAAACAAAGGTAAACCGTACGCATGGGTCATCCAAGCGCTGTAGCGTTTGGAATTGCTTTGCCAGGATTGCCTAACGTTTACCCTGAGTATTCTCGGCCACAATAGCCGCACCTTGAATCACTATAGGTGCAGCACATGAAGAAACTACTTTTGGCTGGCTTGACCTCGCTGATGGCGCTGGGCGCAGGCACTGCGTCTGCCGGTGGCGTTAACGTCGATATTAATGTGGGCGTCCCTGGCTTCGGTTTCGGACCTGTGTACCGCCCGCCCGTCCACGTCGTGGAACGCCCGGTGTACGTGGCGCCGCCGCCCGTGGTCTACCACGAACCCCGATATGTCTACCGCCCTGGCTATGTAGAGTACGGACGCCATCACAAACAATGGCGCAAAGAGCAGAAACGGGCCTACAAGCGTTGGCGCAAGCAGCAGGAACGCTATTGGGATGACTGATCGCGACCTGCATGCCCGCATGCAATGAAAATGGGCTGATGACCAGTACGGTCGTCAGCCCATTTTGCTGTCTGCCGCCCCAACCCTGGGCGGCCCTACATGGCATTAGATAGCCAGGCGCTCCAAACCGCCCATATAAGGGCGCAGGGCATCAGGGATCAGCACGGAACCATCTTCCTGCTGATAGTTTTCCAGCACGGCAACCAATGCGCGGCCTACGGCCAGGCCAGAACCGTTCAAGGTATGCACGAAATCGGGCTTGGCTTTGCTGTCGGCGCGGAAACGCGCCTGCAAACGACGAGCCTGGAAAGCCTCGCAGTTGGATACCGACGAGATTTCGCGAAAGGTGTTCTGCGCCGGCAACCACACTTCAAGGTCGTAGGTCTTGGCCGAGGAAAAACCCATATCGCCCGTGCACAGTTGAACGACGCGATACGGCAAGCCCAATGCCTGCAGCACATGCTCGGCATGGCCCAGCATTTCTTCCAGCGCCTGGTAGGACTTTTCGGGGTGCACGATCTGCACCATTTCAACCTTGTCGAACTGATGCTGGCGGATCATGCCGCGCGTATCGCGGCCGCCGCTGCCGGCCTCGGAACGGAAGCAGGGAGAATGGGCCGTCAACCGCAGCGGCAACTGCTCACCAGGAATGATCTCATCGCGGACAGTGCCCGTCAGGGTGATTTCCGAAGTAGAAATCAAGTACAGGTCTTCAGGCTTGCCTTCGCCCTCGTCCACAGACTCGCTGTCCTGGCCGCCCTTGGTAACCCAGAACATGTCGTCCTTGAACTTGGGCAACTGGCCGGTACCGTACAAAGTCGAGGCATTGACGATGTAGGGGGTGTAGCACTCGGTGTAGCCGTGCTCGGTGGTCTGCACGTCCAGCATGAACTGCGCCAGAGCGCGGTGCAGGCGGGCCATCTGGCCGCGCAACACCATGAAGCGAGCGCCCGACAGTTTGCGCGCAGCGTCAAAATCCAGACCCAACTGTTCGCCCAGCTCCACATGATCGCGCGGCGTGAAGGCGATATGGGCAGGATTGCCCTGCTCGTCCTTGGCGCCCGGAATCCAGCGGCGCACCTCGACGTTGTCGTCTTCGGAGGCGCCGACCGGCACGCTCTCGTGCGGTAAGTTGGGAATAGTAGCGAACCAAGAAGACAACTCGCCCTGCACATCGGCCAGGTCTTGTTCAAGCTGCTTCAGTCGCACTGGAATCTGCTGGGACTGAGCCAATTCGGCGCTGGCGTCCTCGCCCTTGGACTTGAGCTGGCCGATGCGCTTGGCCAGGGCATTGCGCTCGGCCTGCAGCGTTTCGGTTTCGACCTGCACGGATTTGCGGCGGGCCTCCAGCTGCTGGAAGCGTTCGGTGTCGAATGGCACGCCGCGTTTGGCCAGCCCCTGGACCAGGGGATCCAGGTCTTTGCGTAATTGGTTCAGATCTAACATGTAATTGCCGTAAAGGAGGGGTTCAGTCCAGATTGATCCCAGGATTTTACCCTCAAGCGCCGCAGCGCGCAGGGTGCACGTCTAGGCGTGCACAGCCGGAGCTTCTACAATTTCTTTTTTCATGTCCTTGACCATGGAGCTGTCCCATGACCGACGACCTGCTTGCCAGGATTACTGAAACGCTGACTTCGTCCGATCGCCTGGACACCTTGGTGCGGCGCTTGCTGGAAATGCTGGAACTGGTCACCGGACTGGAATCCACTTACCTGACCGAGATTGATCTGCAAGCCAATGTGCAGCGCGTTCTGTTTGCACGTAATATCCGCACCCTGAACATCCCCGAAGGTCTGGTCGTGCCCTGGGGCGATACCCTGTGCAAGCGAGCCTTGGATGAAGGCCGGCCCTACACCAACAATGTCGCTGAATGCTGGGGCGATTCGGACGCCGCCCGCGCTCTGGGACTGCGCACCTATGCCAGTACGCCCGTGCGGCTGAGCGATGGCTCGCTCTTCGGCACGCTGTGCGCAGCCAGCTCGCGGGACAAGCCCATGACCTCACGCGGACCGCTCACCCTGACTTTGTTCGCCGAGCTTATTTCGAACTACATCGAACGCGAGCAATTGCTGGACAAGCTGGAAAAGGCGAACCAGGCGCTGATGGGCTATTCCTACACCGATGCCCTGACCGGTCTGCCCAATCGGCGCGCCATCGTCAAAGGCCTGGAAGAAAAACTGGATCAGGCCCGGCGGCGCGAACAGCAACTGCTGCTGGTATTCATTGACCTGGACGATTTCAAGGCGATCAATGACGAACACGGCCACGATACCGGCGACGACTTCCTGCAGGCCGTAGCGGGCCGCCTGGAACACGAATGCCGCCAGGACGAACTGCTGGGCCGTCTGGGTGGCGACGAATTCGTGCTGGCCGCCCTGATCGACGAGACGCATGCTCCCCAGGCCATGACGGCCTTGCGTGAGCGGCTGGGGCAGGCCCTGCAGGGCCTCTACGAACTAAATGGCGTCAGGCTGGACTACCAAGGCGCCAGCATGGGCATCATGACGCTGAATCCCGATCAGACCATGGCCGAACAAGCCTTGAATCTGGCCGACCGGGCCATGTACGAAGACAAGCGCCGCCGCAAGCAGAAAGCCTGATTACTTCTTGCCGGCCTCGACGTCCAGCTGACGCAAGCGCGTCAGCTTTTCGCCGATCTTGATTTCCAGGCCCCGCGGCACGGGCTTGTACCAACCTGGTTCAGCCATGCCGTCAGGAAGATAGCTTTCGCCCGCAGCGTAGGCGTTAGGCTCGTCGTGGGCATAGCGGTAGGCATGGCCGTGGCCCAGCTCCTTCATAAGCTTGGTCGGCGCATTGCGCAGGTGGTTGGGCACTTCCCGGCTCTTGTCCTGCTTCACGAAGGCGCGCGCCTGGTTGTAGGCCATATAGCCGGCATTGCTCTTGGCCGCCACAGCCAGGTAGATGACGGCCTGCCCCAGGGCGAGCTCGCCCTCCGGGCTGCCCAGGCGTTCGTACGTGTTGGCAGCGTCGTTGGCGATCTGCAGTGCTCGGGGATCGGCCAGGCCGATGTCCTCCCAGGCCATGCGCACAATGCGCCGTGCCAGATAACGCGGATCGGCGCCCCCGTCCAGCATGCGCGTCAGCCAGTACAGCGCGCCATCCGGACTGGAGCCCCGAACGGACTTGTGCAGAGCGGAAATCTGATCGTAGAAGTTGTCCCCGCCCTTGTCGAACCGGCGGGCATTCAGGGTCAGGGCCTGCTCGATGAAACCGGCATCGATATGCGTGGTGCCGGCCGCTCCTGCGGCCGTGCCGCACTGTTCCAGCAGATTCAGAAACCGGCGCGCATCGCCGTCGGCATAGCCGATCAAGGTGTCGGCGGCCAGGTCATCAAACTGCAGATGCGACAGCGCCTTGTCCTGGGCGCGCTTCAGCAGCTGGCGCAGCTCGTCATCGGTCAAGGACTTGAGCACATAGACCTGAGCCCGCGACAGCAAGGCCGAATTGACTTCGAAGGATGGGTTTTCAGTGGTTGCGCCGATAAAGGTGACCAGACCGCTTTCGGCATAAGGCAGCAACGCGTCCTGCTGACCTTTATTGAAGCGATGAATTTCGTCCACGAACAAAATGGTCCGTTTGCCCAGGCTCAAGTTGCCTTCGGCCTGCTCCATGGCCGCGCGTATATCCTTGACACCAGAGAACACTGCCGACAAGGCAATGAACTCGCAATCGAAGGCGTTGGCCGTTAGACGCGCCAGCGTAGTCTTGCCCACTCCGGGCGGTCCCCAGAAAATCATGGAGTGCGGCTTGCCCGACTGGAAGGCCAGGCGCAGCGGCCGGCCTTCGCCCAATAGATGAGACTGGCCGATAACCTCGTCCAGCGATCTTGGGCGCAGTGTTTCGGCCAGAGGCGCGGCCGGCTCGACCTTGAACAGATCCGACATCAGGGCATGGAAACGACGTCAACGCCCGCGGGGGCCTTGAAGGTGAATGTACCGGCGGCGAAGGCAGGATTGGATTGCAGGCCCGTGAAGTCGATATACGTGGTCTGGCCGAAGGAGTCCTTCAGTTCCAGCCGGCGCGGCTCGCGGCCCTTGAAACCGATATCCACGTAGGCAAAGCCCGCATCACTCTGGCGGGGTGTAGCGCGCAGCCAATCCAGACCATCGCGCGCCCCTTGATCCTTCAGCTCGAAAGACTGTTCCAGATCACCGGTGCCGAACAGGATGGCTGCTGGCGACGTGCCGATAGACTGATCCACGCCGCGCTGAGTCACCTGGGCCAAATCGGGGTCGTACTGATACAACTGCTTTCCATCGGAGACGATCAGTTGCTCGTAGGGGCGCTGAACTTGCCATTTGAACTGCCCCGGACGCTGAAATGCGAACTCGCCCGACTGCGGCGCGCCCTTGGACTGGCCCTGGGCATCCAGGGTGCGTTGGGAGAACTGCCCTTGGGCCGTCTTCACATCCTGGACAAAAGCGCGCAATTGCTCGCTGGCCGACGCCGCCAGCGCCAGGGTCGGCGTGGCAGCCAGAATCGCGCAGACCAACAGGGATTTAATCTTCATCATTCGCACCTCCAGCGGGAACCAGAATTTCCCGATTGCCATTGGGCTGCATGGCCGATACCAGCCCAGCCTGCTCCATTTGTTCCAACAGGCGCGCTGCGCGGTTATAGCCGATGCGCAGATGACGCTGCACCGACGAGATCGACGCACGCCGATTCTTGATAATGACCTGCACCGCTTGATCGTAAAGCGGATCCGATTCGGCATCAGCCATGCCCGTGACCGGATTGACGCCGTCGCCGGTTTCGCCCTCCAGGGCGCCCTCAAGCAGGCCTTCCACATAATCCGGTTCGCCGTGCTCTTTCAGGTATTCCACTACGCGATGCACTTCATCGTCGCTGACAAAGGCGCCGTGCACGCGATTAGGCAGGCCGGTGCCGGGCGGCAGGTACAGCATGTCTCCCTGCCCCAGCAGGGTTTCGGCGCCCATCTGATCCAAAATGGTGCGCGAGTCGATCTTGGAGGACACCTGGAAGGCGATACGGGTCGGGATATTGGCCTTGATCAAGCCGGTGATGACGTCCACGCTCGGCCGCTGCGTGGCCAGGATCAGGTGAATGCCGGCTGCCCGGGCCTTCTGGGCCAGACGAGCGATCAGCTCTTCGATTTTCTTGCCCTGCACCATCATCAAGTCGGCCAACTCGTCGATGATGACCACGATCATGGGCAGCACGGACAGGGGTTCGGGCGCATCGGGCGTCAGCGAGAAAGGATTGGGAATGACCTCGTCACGTTTCTGCGCGTCACGGATTTTGCTGTTGTAGCCGGCCAGGTTGCGCACGCCCAGCTTGCTCATCAGCCGATAGCGTTTTTCCATTTCGGCCACGCACCAGTTCAAGGCATTGGAGGCCAGCCGCATGTCCGTGACCACCGGCGCCAGCAGATGCGGGATACCTTCATAAACGCTCATTTCCAGCATCTTGGGATCGATCAGGATCAAGCGCACATCGGCCGGGTCAGCCTTGTACAACAAGGACAGGATCATGGCGTTGATCCCCACCGATTTACCGGAACCCGTGGTGCCGGCCACCAGCAGGTGCGGCATCTTGGCCAGATCCGCCACGACAGGCTTGCCCGCGATGTCCTTGCCCAGCGCCATGGTCAACAGCGACGCGCTGGAATGATAGGTCTGCGAACCCACGATCTCTTCCAGACGCACCATCTGGCGGCGCGGATTGGGCAGCTCCAGACCCATCAGGTTCTTGCCCGGAATGGTTTCAACCACACGGATGCTGACCAGACTGAGCGCGCGCGCCAGATCCTTGCCCAGATTGACGATCTGGCTGCCTTTCACGCCTGTGGCAGGCTCGATTTCGTAACGTGTGATGACCGGCCCGGCCTGCGCCGCCACCACGGTCACCGCCACGCCGAAATCAGACAGTTTCTTTTCGATCAGGCGGGAGGTGAATTCGATGGTCTCGGGGGAGACGGTTTCGCCATTCTCGGTGGCGGCGTCCAGCAGCGACAGCGGCGGCAGATCGCCGGCATCGCCAGCTTGGCGGGGCGCCTTGAACAAGGTCTGCTGTTTTTCCTTTTCGACCCGCTCGGACTTGGGCACGGCCACGAATGCCGGTTCGATGCGCACCGGCTGCTCGTGCACCAGTTGTTCTTGCTTGGCAACCACGCTTTCCGTACGTTCGGCGCGCTTGACCTCGCCCACGCGACGGTCTTCACGGGCGGCGCGCAAGGCCAGCAGACGGCGCAAGCCGTTTTCGATCAGGGCGCCCAGGCGCTCGGCCAGCACCAGCCAGGAAAAACCGAAGAACAGACTGGCGCCCACGGCCACCAGGGCCAGCAATACCAGGGTGGCTCCGCCCGCGCCGATGGCCGTGGCCAGCAGTTGACCCAGCAATTGGCCCAACTGCCCGCCGGCTCCCGCCGGCAAGCCCAGCTGCGCGCCAAAGCCTTTGAAAAACAAGGCTTCCGAGCCCATGCAGCCGAGAAAAAGCAAAAAGAAGCCGATGCCGGTTTCCCAGCGCACCCGCGGCAAGGGGTCTTCGCCCTTGCGGCTGGGCAGCAGCAAGGTGGTCAGGCGGTAGAAACCCACACCGACTCGTTGCACCAGCAACACGACCCACAGCCAGGAGGTCAGGCCGAAAAGAAAAAGCAGGAAGTCGGCGATGTGGGCGCCAAAAATACCGCCGCCGTTTTGCGTAGCGCCCGCATGCACGGAATGCGACCAGCCAGGATCGCCCGGATCCCAGGTTGCCAGCACCAGTCCCAGCCAGGCTGCCAAAGCGGCAAAGAGGATCCACCGCGCTTCGCGCAGCAGACCGGTCAGGCGCTGTTGCAGGGCCGAAGGGCCGTTGCGCACATTTTTTGATGACCGGGAGGTACGAGGGGATGTTGCAGGTATTCTTGCCATGGACTCATTATAATTGGAGATCGTCTTTTTCGGATTTTCTGTGATGTCGACTACAAAACACGCAAAAGTGCTTATTCTGGGCTCGGGCCCGGCCGGTTACACCGCGGCGGTCTACGCTGCCCGCGCCAATCTCAAGCCAGTATTGGTCACAGGCATGGAACAGGGCGGCCAGCTCATGACCACCACCGACGTGGACAACTGGCCCGCCGACGCACAAGGTGTGCAGGGCCCCGATCTTATGGCACGTTTCCAGGCTCATGCAGAACGATTCGAAACAGAATTAATCTTCGACATGATCGCCTCGGTGGACCTGAACCAGCGTCCCTTCGTTCTGAACGGCGACAGCGGCACGGTCTATACCTGCGATGCGCTCATCATTGCCACCGGCGCTTCGGCCCAGTACCTGGGGCTGCCCTCTGAACAGGAATTCATGGGCCGGGGCGTATCGGGCTGCGCCACCTGCGACGGCTTCTTCTACAAGAACCAGGACGTCATCGTAGTGGGCGGAGGCAATACCGCCGTGGAAGAAGCGCTGTATCTGTCCAATATCTGCAAAACGGTCACCCTGGTGCATCGCCGCGACACCTTCCGCTCCGAGCCCATCCTGACCGACAAGCTGATGGACAAGGTGGAAAACGGCAATATCCAGCTCAAGCTGCACAGCGAGCTGCAGGAAGTGCTGGGCGACGCCTCCGGCGTGACCGGCGTGCGCCTGAAGAACAAGCAAACCGACGGCACCGAAGACCTGGATGTGACCGGCGCCTTCATCGCCATCGGCCACAAGCCCAACACCGGTATCTTCCAGGGCCAGCTGGACATGCACGACGGCTACATCACCACGCGCAGCGGTCTGCAAGGCATGGCCACCATGACCTCGGTGCCGGGCGTTTTCGCCGCCGGCGACGTGCAGGACAACATCTATCGCCAGGCTATCACCAGCGCCGCCAGCGGCTGCATGGCCGCTCTGGACGCGCAGCGCTGGCTGGATGAAAGCGAATAAGCCCAAGGCGGTAGGCACCAGCCTGGCGGACCTGAAGAAACTGCACATCCAGGTCCGCCGGGCTGACGAGCCTGCGCCCGAGCCCGCCCACCCCCAGCGCCGCCAGCGTCCCCGCCCTCCCGATCCAGGCAGCAAGCCGGCTCGCCATGCGGCACCCTTGCCGACCAGCCCTGAGCCGGTTTCGCAACTGGACCCCGAAGACCTGAGCCTGCTGCGCAAATCGCTGCGCGACGTCGCGCCGTTGAAAACACGCGGAACTACCGTATCAACGACTCGCCCGGCCGCCACCCAGGAACAATTGGAACAGCGCCGCCGTCACGCGATCGGAGCGCCGCTGACTGCGCCTGCCCTGCCGGCCGCTTCAGATCAATACGTCAGCGTCAAAGGGGAATCCAACGACAAGCGCCATTTGCGCCCGGGATGCGGCACAGACGTGCTGCGCGACCTGGAACGCAATCGCTGGCCTATTGAATCCAGCCTGGAC
Source organism: Pseudomonadota bacterium (assembly GCA_023439305.1). GTDB lineage: Bacteria > Pseudomonadota > Gammaproteobacteria > Burkholderiales > Burkholderiaceae_B > Alcaligenes. The sequence goes on along the minus strand of JAEXOO010000005.1, from coordinate 59,496 downwards.
CTGCATGGCTCCGATCTGGAACAGGCCCGCGAGCGCCTGGACAACTTCCTGCGCTCCTGTCTGGAACACCATGTCCGCTGCGTTCGCATCGTGCACGGCTCGGGCTACGGTTCCCGCAATGGCGAACCGGTACTCAAACAGACGGTGCGCCGCTGGCTGACCCAATTGCAGGCCGTGCTGGCTTTCATGGAGTGCGAGCCCAGCGAAGGCGGCGACGGCGCCGTCAAGGTAGTTTTGCAAGCTCAGGGGCCAGCCCAGGAACCGCCGCGCTGAACACGAAGAACGCGCAGGCGACAGACGTGAAAAAGGCCAGCTTACGCTGGCCTTTTTCTTGTTGTTGTTATGTTGTACTGCGTATTGCTTTTATAGTAGTGACCGCTCGTTGTCGGTCTTTTTGCCCTGCTTGTGCGGGCTTTGTCTCCTCACCTGCATGAAACGCATTGTGCCCCAATTATGACAATGTCACACTTAGGGAATGCACTGATACTCAGGGTGCCAAATTTTTCAGCACACCTTATTATTTAAACTTAAATTATTTATTTATCGTCCATCCCTAAACCTTTCAGGGTGCGTTTCAAAAAAACAGACATTTCCTTTTCGGCTTGTTTGTCCCCATGCTCTCTGGCCACCGCCAACCCCTGCTCCAGCGCGGTACGCGCTTGTTCCAGGCGCCCATTGGCCAGCAGAACTCGGCCCAGTTGCTTCCACGCCGCAGTGTAGCGGGCATCCATCTCCACCGCCCGGCGCAAATGCTCTTCTGCGGCTTGCAGATCGCCTTCGCTCTGGCAGGCATTGCCCAGCCCCAGGCGCAACAAGGCGCTGTCCTTGCCGGCCGCCAACAATTTTTCCAATCCTTCTCGCATTTCAGCCCCCACTCTATTTGTAACAAACACATCGATTCCATGCGCATATTGTCGCCCGAGACGACTGATGATAAATTTTTAGCATGGATACCCGTGTACGACCTTCCTCTGAACACCATGCAGGTCTGGCCGACGCCGCCCGGACCCTGGGGCATCCATTGCGTCTTGCCCTGCTCGAACACCTGGCCCAGGGCGAGCGCCACGTCGAACGGCTGGCCTTCCTGACCGGGCAGACCACCGCCACCACGTCCCAGCATCTGCAAGTCTTGCGTCGCCGCCGCGTTGTGCAAGCGCCCCGCCACCGCAAGCGGATTCTGTACAGGCTGGGCCAAGGTCCGGTATTGGCGCTGCTGACTGCCTTGCAGCATTATGCCGGCGCCGGCGAAGCCGGCCTGCAGTCCCCTCCTGCCGCATCAGCCTGCCCCAGCCTGCATCTGGAAGACTTTTTGCTCGTGCAGCAACGCGACCGTCCCGTGCTGCTGGATGTGCGTCCCAGCGACGAATACGCGCTCGGGCATATCCCCGGCGCCTTCACCATCCCTCTGGAAGAACTTGCGTCGCGGCTGCCCGAGCTGCCTAGAGGCCGCGTCATTGTGGTGTATTGTCGCGGCCCGGCATCCCCGCTGGCCCGGCAAGCAGTCCTGGCGCTGCGGTCGCAAGGATGGGACGCATGCCGGCTGGAAGGCGGTTTCCCCCAATGGCAAGCGGCCGGTCTGCGGGTCGTATTACCCTGCCTGATCACCTAAAACCGTTTCGAATCAATTCGTTGAAGAATGGGTTTTAAGCATATAACTATTTTATATTCAAACAATTAGCCACCGTTGCTAACATGCCTGGCAAGCCTCAGGGCAGGCGGATTGCCAGGCAACACCCCTTCGATAGGGATGTCTCCAGCGCTTCGTCTGCATCCTGACCCAAAGCGGCCGCTACTCCTTCACCGCTCCCCAGGAATCCTCCGCAACAAAAGCAAGAACACCGCTTTATGACTACCCCACTTTCCTCTGAACGCGCCATGCATCTGGCCGCTTTCGTCGTTGCCGGCCCCGTTTCCGGCTGCCATGGCGGCTGGCGCCACCCGGCGGCCGACACACAACTGCTGTCCGCCTCGTACTACACGCGTCTAGGCCAACTGCTGGAACAGGGGCGCTTCGACATGCTGTTCCTGGCCGATATTCTGGCCATTCCGCGCCGCTACCAGGGCCGCATGGACAGCCAGCTCCAATTGGGCGCCCTGGGCGCCCTGCGCCTGGATCCCATGATCGTTCTGTCGCTGATTGCCGGTGCCACGCAGCACCTGGGACTGGCCAGCACGATCTCGACTTCCTACTTCAATCCCTACGCCGTAGCTCGATCGCTGGCCACGCTGGATCACCTGAGCGCCGGCCGGGCAGCCTGGAATATCGTCACCTCGTTCCAGCAGGCCGAGGCCGCCAACTTCGGCTTGACCGACCAACTGAGCCGGGACGAACGCTATGACCGGGCCGAAGAATTCGTGGAAGTCGCTTGCAAGCTATGGGACAGTTGGGACGACGGCGCCTTGCGCCTGGACGCCGCCGCGCCCCAGTTTGCGGATCCCGCCGGCGTGCGTGCCATCGACCATCAGGGCAAATGGTTCAATGTCCAGGGCCCGCTGAACGTCAGCCGCCCGCCTCAAGGACGTCCGGTCTTCATCCAGGCCGGCGCGTCGGGACGTGGCAAGGACTTTGCCGCGCGCTGGGCCGATGTGATCTTTGTGACGCACTCTTCGCTGGAGTCCGCGCAAGCTTTCTATACCGAAATGAAAGAGCGCGCTGCGCGCTTCGGGCGCTCGCCGGACAGCCTTCGAATTCTGCCCGGCATCGTACCCATTGTGGGTGAAACAGAAACGATCGCTCAGGAGCAAGAAAAACTGCTGGGCGCATTGACCGATCCAGAGGCCGGCCTGTCCACCCTGTCCTACCACCTGGACATCGATCTGTCTCAATTCCCTCAGGATCAGGTACTGCCGGACCTGGATGTGCCCGGCGTGCAAGGCCATTACAAAGAGGTCGCCGAGCTGACGCGGCGCAGCGGCATCGGCCTGCGCGAACTGGGCCATCGGTACGGCATCGGCCCTTTGCGCGATTTCGTGGGCTCGGCCGACAAAGTCGCCGACAGCCTGCAGCATTGGTTCGAGGCCGGCGCCTGCGACGGCTTCATGATCCAAGTGCCTTATCTGCCCGGCGGCCTGGAAAGCTTTGTGCGTCTGGTCGTACCGCGCCTGCAAGACCGCGCGCTGTTCCGACGCGACTACACCGGCACGACCCTGCGCGATCACCTTGGGCTGGAACGCCCCGCCCGCACCTAAGGAGCCGACATGGCCAAGAACCACGTAGACAGCCGCCTGAGCGGCCAGCCCGGACGTTTTCTGCTGCACGCCCGCGATCAGCATCTGGTCGTGGACGCGTCGGTCGGACGCGGCGGCCTGGCCCAGGCCTGGCAGGCCGCCGAACTGTTGCTGGGCGCCTTGCAGACGTGCTCGCATGCTGTCATCGACGACGAAGCGCGCCAACTCGGACTGAACGGCTACTCCCTGCATATCGAGGCGGACTGCGAAAACGACGAAGAACGCCCCGGTCACTATCGCTACATATCCCTGGACTATCACTTCGAGGGCATCAGCCAGGAACAGGCACAGGAGCTGGTGGCGCGCTTCCAGGCCGTCTGCCCCATCTATGGTTCGCTGACCCGGGGCGCCCCGGTCAGCGTGCGCGTCTTCAGCACGCGCTGAATCCCGGAAACTCTTGTAGAGCACATTCGCATCATGCAACTTAAACACTGGTCCGCCGGCCTGCTGGCCGCCGTATCCCTGGGACTGGCTGGCCAACAGGCCCAAGCCCTGACTATAGGCACCATTCTGTCCACAACCGGCCCTGCCGCCTTTCTAGGCGAGGACATGAAAGCCGGCATAGAAATCGCCGTCGAGGAAATCAACGCCGCAGGCGGCATTGCCGGCGAACCCGTCAAATGGGTTTTCTACGATGCCGAAAGCCAGACCGCCAAAGCTCTGGCGGCCAGCCGCCGCCTGCTGTCGCAAGACAAGGTGGACATCATTGTGGGTGGTGGCAATATGAGCGGCATCGCCCTGGCCATGGTTCCGCTCAGCGCCCAGGCCAAGACCCCCTTCATCTCGACCGAGGGCTCGCTGGCCATTGTCGACCCCGTTGAGCAGCGCCCCTGGGCATTCAAAAGCACGGTGGACGACCGTCAGGTCTTCGAGCGCCTGGCCGACTACTTCCGCAAGCAAGGCATTACCCGCGTCGCGCTGCTGCATGACACCAGCGGCTTCGGCCAGGCCGCCGCCGAGGAACTGAAGAAAATGGCGCCCGAACTGGGTCTGGACGCCCGCTTCGAAGCCTTCGCTCCGACCGATACGGACCTGACACCGCAACTGACCCGCATCAAGAACAGCGACGCTCAGGCCGTGCTGTGCTGGACGGTAACGCCAGCCGGCGTCATTTTCAACAAGCAGGCCACACAATTGGGACTGACCGACCGCACGCTGATTCACAGCTACGGCTTTGTGTCGCAAAAGTACATGGAGTTGGCGGGCGACACCGCCGGCAATGTACTGCTGGTTTCCGTCAAGTTTCCGGTGGGAGCCGATCTACCCGCTAGCGACAGCCAGAAAGAGGTTATTGCAGAGCTTACGCGCAAGTTCGAAACCCGCTATGGCCGCAAGCCTAATCAGTATGTCGCCCAGACCTATGACGCCGTGCAATTGGCGCGCCAGGCCCTGGAACGCAGCGGCGGCGACAAGGACAAGACTCGCGCCGCTCTGGAGGCTATCCAGGGTTACCACGGCGTGGGCGGCACCTTCAATTTCTCGGCCCAGCGCCATTCCGGCCTGTCCAAGAGCGACATTGTCCTGCTGAAGTGGCAGGACGGCGCCTTCCGCCTGCACGACTACCAGTAGCACCCGAGCCGCCGCAGTCCCCGCGGACCGCGGCGCTCTCCTATCGAGATTCACCTTGGACAGTTCCTCTTTTCTCCAGATCGCCCTGTCGGGATTGGGCAATGGCAGCATCTACGCCCTGATTGCCGTGGGCTTCAACATCATCTTCAAAAGCACCGGCGCACTGAACTTCGCCCAAGGCGAATGGGTCATGCTGGGCGGCATGCTCGCCGCCTTCTGCTTTAACGACGCCCACCTGCCGGTATGGCAGGCCTGCCTGCTGGCCGGGCTGGCAGTGGCGCTGGTGGGCGGGCTTACTGAACGCCTGCTGATCCGTCCACTGGTCAACCAGACGCCCTTTGCCCTGACGCTGGTCACCGTGGGCATCGCCCTGCTGTCCAAGAGCCTGGTCATGCTGACCCTGGGCAAAAACCCAGTCGGCTACCCCGGTCTGTCGGGCCAGGAGTTCGTGCAACTGAGCGGCGCTTCCATCGCCAGCCAGACAGTGTGGATCCTGGCCATCACCCTGGCGCTGATGGCCCTCACCCATGTGTTCTTTGTCCATACACGCTGGGGCTGCGCCATGCGCGCGGCGGCCGCCAACCCCGCCGCTGCAGCGCTGGTGGGCATACGCCATCGACGTGTCGTACTGGGTTCGTTCGTCATTGCCGCGGCCGTGGGAGGGCTGGCCGGCACCATCATCACCCCGTTGACCCTGATGTCGTACGACAGCGGTGCCATGCTCGGCTTCAAAGGGTTCAGCGCCGCCATGCTGGGCGGGCTGGGCAGCCTGCTGGGAGCCACCCTGGGCGGCCTGCTGCTGGGCTTGCTGGAGGCTTTGGTCAGCGGTTATGTCACCTCGCAGTTCAAGGATGCCGCCGCTTTCCTGATCCTGTTGCTGGTCCTGCTGCTGCGCCCGCAAGGCCTGCTGGGCAAGGCGGAGATCAACAAGCTATGACATCGCTGCTCAATTCCACCGCGCGCCGCCTGCTGCCGCTCTGGCTGCTCCTGCTGGCCTGGCCCTGGCTGGCGCCCAACGACTACATCCTGAGTCTGGGCACCACTTTCCTCATTCATCTCCTGCTGATCGCCAGCCTGAATCTACTGGTGGGCTATACCGGGCTGACCTCGCTGGCGCATGCTGCCTTCTGGGGCCTGGGCGCCTATGCCAGCGGCATGCTCAGCGTGCATGCCGGTCTGTCTCCCTGGCTGGGCACCGTCGCCGCCATGCTGCTCTGCGCGCTGTGCGCCGCCCTGGTCGGCTGGCCCACACTGCGCCTGAGCGGTCACTACCTGGCCATGGCTACGCTGGGCTTCAATGCCATTGTGTCGGTACTGCTGGTGGGACTGGTGGACTGGACTGGCGGCCCCAACGGTTTGATCGGTATCCCTTCCTACACCCTGGGGAATTGGGAGCTGTCCGATGCTGCTTCATTCTATAAGCTCAGTTGGCTGTTGACCGGCCTGGTGATGCTGAGCCTGTGCTTTCTGGAACAGTCGCGCAGCGGCCGCGCCTTGCGCGCCATACGCAGCAGCGATGTAGCGGCGGCCTGCATGGGCATTTCGGTATTGCGTGGCAAACTGAGCGTCTTCGTGCTGGCCAGCGCCATCGCCGGGCTGGCAGGGGCGCTGTTCGCCCACCAGAACCAATACGTTTCGCCCGACTCCTTTTCTTTTTCGACCTCTATCCTGCTGCTGGTCATGGTGGCCATCGGCGGCTTCGGCAATTACTGGGGTGCCTTCCTGGGCGCGCTGCTGTATACCGCTCTGCCCGAGCTGATCCGAAGTTTCCATGATGTGGAGCTGCTGATCCTGGGCGCCGCCATGATCGTGGTCGTGGGCTTCATGCCCTCCGGCCTGGCCGGTCTGCTGCGCCGCCTGGGCCCAAAATCCGGGAGCCGCCCATGAGCCAGCCCATTCTGCAACTGGACAAGGTCAGCCGTCATTTCGGCGGACTGAAAGCGGTCGACGAGGTCTCGCTGAGCGTGCAGACCGGTGCCATCCACGCCCTGATCGGACCGAACGGCGCGGGCAAATCCACCTTATTCAACCTGATTACCGGCGTGAACCCGGTGTCGGGCGGTCGCATTCTTTTTCAAGGCCAGGCGGTCGAACACCTGCCCGCGCATCGTCGCACGCAGGCCGGCATGGCCCGCAGCTTCCAGAACCTGCAATTGTTCGGCGACATGAGCGTGCTGGAAAACGTCATGGTGGGCTGCCATCCCCGCACCCGCAGCACTTTGTGGGACGCTTTGTTGAACAGCCCCCGGCAACGCCGTGAAAACCGCCAAGGCCAGGAGCGCGCCATGCACCTGCTTGAGCAAGTGGGGCTGCAGGCCAAGGCTGGCCAGCCTGCCGGCTCGTTGAGTTACGGTGAGGGCAAACTGATGGAGATCGCCCGCGCCATGGCCTCTGAGCCCAGCCTGGTTCTCCTGGATGAGCCGCTGGCGGGCCTGCCGGCCGGCGCTATCGAACATGTGGAGCAAGCTATTCGTTATCTGCAAAGCCAGAATGTCACCACTGTGCTGGTGGAACACAATGTGCGCGTGGTCATGCGCCTGTCCGACCGCATCACAGTCCTGAACAACGGCCGCCGCATCGCGGATGGCACACCCGCACAAGTCCGTGAAGATCCGGCCGTGCTCGACGCCTATCTGGGAGAAGGCCACCATGCTTGACATATCGTCGGTATCGACCTGGATCGGACAAGCGCGCATTCTGCACGGCATCGACCTGCGCCTGCAACCTGGGGAAATCGTCTGCCTGCTGGGACCCAACGGCGCCGGCAAGTCCACTCTGATGAATACTGTGGCCGGGCTGCTGCGCCATCGCGAAGGCAAAATCTCTCTGGATGGTCATTCGCTCGACTCGCAAGCGGCTGATCGGCGCATCCGCCAGGGGCTGTCTCTGTCGCCCGAAGGCCGTCAGGTCTTTGCGCCGCTGAGTGTACGCGAAAACCTGCAGATGGGTGCCTACACTCGCCATGACCGCCAGGCCGTGCGTCGGGATCTAGACTGGGTTCTGGCGCTGTTTCCCAAACTGGAACAACGCCTGGAGCAGACCGCTGGCACACTGTCCGGCGGCGAGCAACAGATGCTGGCCATTGCGCGCGCCTTGATGGGCAAGCCGCGTTACCTGTTGCTGGACGAGCCCTCACTGGGACTGGCTCCCAAGATCGTGGCCGAAATCTTCACCGCCATTGCCGGACTGAGCCGCGGCGGCCTGGCGATTTTGCTGGCAGAGCAAAACGCGCGCATGGCCCTGTCCATTTCTCAACGCGCCTATGTATTGACCGAAGGCCATATCGTGCGTGAAGGAACATGCGCAGAACTGGCGGCCGACCCCGCCATCCAACAGGCCTACTTGGGTATTTAAGACCGCCGGGCCTTGCCAGCTCTGTTAGAGCGGATGGACCTAGTTCGACGCCGGCCAGGAAGCCGTGTACTGGGGCGCCATCGTGACTTCCTGGGCTGGGTGCTGTACGGAACCATCACCTCGCACAAATACGATATGACCCAGCGCGTCGACTACTGAACAGAAATAAAAACGCCGGCCCGAAGGCCGGCGTTTCCGCATGCATCGAACGGACTCGCAGAGCCCGAGGCGATTTACATGTTTTCGATCATGACGTCGCCGAAGCCGGAGCAAGACACCTGGGTGGCGCCTTCCATCAGACGGGCGAAGTCGTAGGTGACCTTGCGCGAGGCGATGGATTTTTCCATGCTGGCGAGGATCAGGTCAGCTGCTTCGGTCCAGCCCATGTGACGCAGCATCATTTCGGCGGACAGGATCAGCGAACCGGGGTTCACGTAGTCTTTGCCAGCGTACTTGGGAGCCGTGCCGTGCGTGGCTTCGAACATGGCCACGGAGTCGGACAGGTTGGCGCCGGGAGCGATGCCGATGCCACCGACCTGGGCTGCCAGAGCGTCGGAGATGTAGTCGCCGTTCAGGTTCAGCGTGGCGATCACGTCGTATTCGGCAGGACGCAGCAGGATTTGCTGCAGGAAGGCGTCAGCGATCGAATCCTTGACGGTGATCTCGCGACCGGTCTTGGGATTCTTGAACTTGCACCATGGGCCACCGTCGATCAGCTCAGCGCCGAATTCGTTCTGGGCCAGAGCGTAGCCCCAATCACGGAAGCCACCTTCGGTGAACTTCATGATGTTGCCCTTGTGGACCAGGGTCACGGACGAACGATCGTTGTCGATAGCGTACTGGATGGCCTTGCGCACCAGGCGCTCGGTGCCTTCGCGCGACACGGGCTTGACGCCGATGCCGGACGTGCCGGGGAAGCGGATCTTGCTGACGCCCAAGGTGTTCTGCAGGAAGTCGATCAGTTTCTTGGCGTTTTCGGATTCAGCTTCGAATTCGATGCCGGCGTAGATGTCTTCCGAGTTCTCGCGGAAGATGACCATGTTGGTCTTCTGGGGTTCGCGCACAGGCGAAGGCACGCCAGCGAAGTAGCGCACGGGACGCAGGCAGACGTACAGGTCCAGCTGCTGACGCAGGGCCACGTTCAGGGAACGGATGCCGCCGCCCACGGGCGTGGTCAGGGGGCCTTTGATGGAAACGACGTAATCTTTGACGGCGTCCAGGGTTTCTTCTGGCAGCCAGACGTCGGAACCGTAGACTTGGGTGGATTTTTCGCCGGCGTAGACTTCCATCCACTGGATCTTGCGCTTGCCGTCGTAGGCTTTGGCCACGGCGGCGTCAACGACCTTGATCATGACTGGCGAGATATCCACGCCCGTGCCGTCACCCTCGATGTAAGGAACGATGGGTTGATCGGGGACGTTCAGGGAAAAGTCCGCGTTGACCGTGATTTTCTGCCCCGACGCGGGGATCTTGATGTGCTGATAAGACATGGATGCTCCAGTTGTGCTCCAATAATAGAAAATGGCTAAACACGGAACGCGTCGGCGTTTCCGGAGTCTTATATAAGAGTTTAACTTAATTCCTGCGCAATCATGCGCCTGCAGACTCAATGTTTGCCAAGAATGTCTCCATTCCGTGCGGATCATTGATTCTACACAACGGGAACCAGGCCGTGCGCAGGCAGCTCCGATAGTAAAATACCCAGATTCTGTGCGCCTTCCCGCTGAAGCCGCCTTTTTATTTCAAGATTAAACAATGTTCAATCCTTCCCGCGAACAGGTCCGCCAATTTTTTATCGAAGCCTGGCAGAAACACCAAAGCGGCCACCTGCTGACCGCTTTGGAGACCATGGCCGTGGACCTGATGCAGCAGCATCCCGAATACCACGACGACCTGCGCAACCCCGACGCCGTGGCCCAGGACTATTCAATCGAACAAGGGCGCACCAATCCGTTTCTGCATCTGTCCATGCACCTGGCCATCGATGAACAACTGTCCATCGACCAGCCGCCAGGCATCAAGGCAGCCTACCAGAAACTGCTGACCACGCACGACCGCCACCAGGCGGCGCACGTCATCATGGAAGCGTTGGGAGAGGTGATCTGGGACGCCCAGCGACTGGGCACGCCGCTGAACAACGAACGCTATATCGAACTGATCCTGCGCCACGCCACGCGAAACTGAACGGCTACTTGCGTACCGACAAAGGCCCGGGCTGACTCGCCAGCCAGACGGAAATACTGTCGATATCGGCCTGGCTCAAGGTGGTGGCCATAGCACCCATGACCGCATTCTTGCGGATATTGGACGTGGCCGGTGCGCCCGCCTGCCCGCGCTGATAGGCCATCAGGGACTGCCGCAGATAATCTGCATGCTGCCCGGCCAGAATCGGGTATTCCGGATTCAGGGGAGTCTTGGCGTCCGCCCCATGACAGGAAGCGCAATTGAATTTCTTCCAGGCCGCCTCGCCGGTCGCCTTCAGATCGTCCGCCGCCCATGCGCCGCCTGTCCACGAGGCCGCGATCCCCATCGCCAACAACAGTGCCGCTTTCTTCATGCTCGTCCCCCCGATTCTTATGGTTTGATGCCGGCGTAATACGCCGCGATATCGGCCATGTCCTGCTCCGACAGGCTTTGCGCGATGGCCTGCATGGTCGGGAAGGTACGGGCGCCGCTGGCGTATTCCTTGAGCGCAGCTTCGATATAAGCCGCTCCCTGCCCCGCAATCATGGGCACGTGGTACACCTCGGGGAAACTGGCCTTGTAGCCCGGCAGGCCATGACAGCCTATGCACATGGAGACCTTGTCGCGGGCCGCTTGCGGGTCAGCCTTGATGGCTGCAGCGTCCTGCGCTTGTGCCAGGGCGCCCACACAGGCGCCCGAAGCCAGAAGAATGGAAGAAACATACCGCTTCATTTGCAACTTCATCATCGCTATTCGCTTTGTCGTGGAGTTGAAAACGGTCTGGGTCAGGCTCGGCGTCAATTACGGCGTGGGTGGAACAACGCGGCACCTGGCTCTGTGATGCTGACCGACGAGTACTGAGTCGATTGTATGATAATTGCCAAGGATGATTGATACTAGTGTTTATCCCTGAGCCTCCATTCTTGACAGATCAACATTTCATGCCCGTCACAGGATACGCAACATGAATACCGCCTTCCGTTCCGGCCCTGCCCCGACCTTCGAGGGCACCGACCAGTATGTCGCTACCGACGACCTGAAACTGGCGGTCAATGCCGCCCTGACCCTGCAACGTCCCTTGCTCATCAAGGGCGAGCCGGGCACCGGCAAGACCTTGCTGGCCCTGGAGGTAGCCCGCGCCCTGGACCGCCCGCTCCTGCAATGGCATATCAAGTCCACCACCAAAGCTCACCAGGGGCTGTACGAATACGACGCCGTCTCACGCCTGCGCGACTCTCAGCTGGGCGACGAAAAAGTGCGCGACATCGGCAATTACATCGTTCAGGGTGTGCTCTGGCAGGCCTTCGAATCGGAACAGCCCAGCGTCGTGCTGATCGACGAAATCGACAAGGCGGACATTGAGTTTCCCAACGACCTGCTGCAGGAACTGGATCGCATGGAATTCCATGTCTATGAAACACGCCAGACCGTCAAAGCCAGCCACCGCCCCCTGATCATCATTACCTCCAACAATGAAAAAGACCTGCCGGACGCCTTTCTGCGCCGCTGCTTTTTCCACTACATCCGTTTTCCCGACCGCGCGACCATGGAGCAGATCGTGGCGGTGCATTACCCGGACCTGCGCAGCGATATTCTGGGCAGCGCCCTGGACACGTTCTTTGCCTTGCGCGAGGTATCGGGCCTGAAGAAAAAACCGTCCACCTCCGAATTCCTGGACTGGCTGCACCTGCTGCTGGCCAATGACATCCCCGCCGACGCGCTGACAGAGCTGGACCAGGGACTGCCGCCGATGGCCGGCGCCCTGCTCAAGAACGAACAAGACCTGACCTTGATGCAACGGCTGGCCGCCATGAGCCAGCGCACCCAGCGCCGGAGCTGACATGAGCCACACCGCTTTCTCCGCTCCGCTGTCTCCCTGCACCCTGGAAGGCTGGAGCGTACGCCTGACACCGTTGCAGGATGAGCACGCTCCCTTGCTGGAACAGGCGGCAACCGACGGCGAGCTCTGGAATCTGCGCATTACCAGCGTGCCGGCTCCCGGCCAGGCGCAGCAGTATGTGCGCACGGCCCTGGAGGGCCAGCGCCAGGGTCTGATGCTCCCCTTTCTGGTGCATGATCTGATCAGCGATCAGGCCGTGGGCACGACCCGTTTTCATGACATCCTGCCCACCGTGGCCAGGCTGGAAATCGGCTACACCTGGTATGCGCGGCGGGCCCAGCGCAGCCACGTCAACACGGCGTGCAAGCTGCTCTTGCTGCAGCATGCCTTCGATACGCTGGGCGCCGCCGTGGTGGGCTGGCGCACCGACAATTTCAATTTTGCATCCCAGCAGGCCATCAGCCGTCTGGGCGCGCACTTTGACGGTCGCCTGCGCCATCACGCCTTGCGGCGCGACGGCACTGTGCGCGACACCATGATGTACAGCCTGCTGGCCGGCGAATGGCCTGAATCCCGGGCCCAACTGCTGGACCGCCTGCGGCGGCACGGTCATGTTGCTTGATTTCTTCTACCATCTGCGGGCCCGCGGCCTGCCTGTCTCCATCCAGGAGCACTTGACGCTGCTTGATGCGCTGCGCCGGGGCATCATGCCACCCAGCCTGGACGATTTCTACAATCTGTCCAGGCTGGTGCTGATCAAGGACGAAACCCTCTACGACCGCTTCGATCAGGCTTTCGGCGAATTCTACCGCCCGCAACTGCAGGCGCTGCAGGACGGCAAAGTGCTGCCCGAGGACTGGCTGCGCCAGACCCTGACCAAACACCTGACCCCTGAAGAAAAAGCCGCGCTTGAAAGGCACGGCCTGGATCGCTTGCTGGAGATGTTCAAGGAGCGCCTCAACGAACAGCAAGAGCGCCATGCAGGCGGCAGCAAATGGATAGGCACGGGCGGCTCATCGCCCTTCGGCCATGGCGGCTATCACCCCGAAGGCATACGCCTGGGCGGGCCTTCGGCCGGCAACAGGACCGCCGTCAAAGTCTGGGAAAAGCGCGAGTTCCAGGATTACGACGACCAGCAGGAACTGGGCACGCGCAACTTCAAGATGGCCTTGCGGCGGCTGCGCCGCTTCGCCCGCGAAGGTGCGCCTACCGAGCTGGACCTGGATGGCACCATACGGGAAACCGCGCGCAATGCCGGCTTTCTGGATCTGCAGATGCGTGCTGAACGCCAGAACCGCGTCAATGTGCTGATGCTGCTCGACGTGGGCGGCAGCATGGACGATCACATTGCCCTGGTGGAGGCACTTTTCTCCGCTGCCCGTTCGGAATTCAAGCACCTGGAGGCGTATTACTTCCACAATTGCGTCTACGAGACCGTCTGGCGCCACAACTCGCGCCGCCAGCATGAACGCCTGGACACATGGGATCTGCTGCGCAAGTACAACGACGACTGGCGCGTCATCATCGTCGGTGACGCTACCATGAGCCCCTACGAGATCATGGCGCCCGGCGGCTCGGTCGAACATTACAACAAAGAAACCGGCGCCGCCTGGCTGCAACGCCTGCAGGATCACTGGCCGCGCACGGCCTGGCTGAATCCCGAACCACACGCCTACTGGCCTTACCGCCAGTCCATCGCCATTATCGACAACCTGATGTCCGGCCACATGTACCCAGTCACTGCCGCCGGACTGGAGGACGCAATGCGGTATTTGTCGCGCTAGGATCTGGTTATAAAAAAACCGCAGGGCTCGCGCCGCTGCGGTTTTTTTTGACGGATGTTCAGCGCCGTTTCTGACGTTCCAGCAATCCGGCGCGCTGGCGCTCCAGCTCTTTGATCTGACGCTGCAGCTCCAGCAGTTGATCTCGGGCTTCGCGCTCTTGCTGCGCCAAGGCCTGGGCTTCACGGCGGGCTTCTTCACGTTGGGCGACGGCCAGAGCTTCCTGCTGACGCTGCATGGCCAGATCGTTCTGCAGCACCGTCAACTGATCCGCGCTGTCGTTAAGCTCTTTTTCGGTGCGCGCGACTTCCGCCTGCAGCTTGATGCGATCCAGGTCGGAGGCGGCATAATCTACCGTATCCTGGCGATACTGGGTATACATGCGCTCAGCCAGCGAGGCGTCGGTCGTCTTGAAGACACGCCAGAACTCGCGCTGCTGGAACAAGGCCACGTAATACGTCAGGCTGTCCGCCGCAAACAGCAGGCTGGCGCCATAGCGGCCGTTATAGGCCGTGCGCAATTCCTGAACGCCGCGGGCCTGGATCAACTGTTGAAGTTCAGCGACTGTCGTGTTCACGACAGGCCGGGCCGGCGCGGACGGAACCGCAGCGGGCGCGACAGGCTCCACATCCTGTACAGCTTCATCCTGGGTCTGTGCCACCACGGGCCGTTCGGGTTCCTGCACCAGGGACACCGAACTGCAAGCCGACAGCAAAAACAGCACACCCAGCGACAGAGCCATGCCTGTCTTGCGACTAAGGTTCACCATACCCTTCCCTTGATAATCCAATTTTTGTAATTGCGCGACACAAAGAACACTGCGTATTCTAAACGCCTGTTGTAGCGCCTTGTGCCTTTATGTTGAATTTCCGCATCTTTTCCCACAAAACCTTACGAGAAATTCCCAATACGGCGGCCGTATCCTGCCTGCGCCAGGCCTGCGAATCCAAAGCCGCGACGATACGGTCACGCTCCTCCTGCTCGTGCGCGTTCAGCGTCGGAACTGGCTCGACGTAGTCACGCAGCGGAGCGGCTCCGCCCGTAGGCATGGCGGGGGGCATGATGGGTGCATTGAAGCGTTCCAGCACCTGCCGCAACTGAACCGATTCCCAGGCACCGAACTGCTTGCTCATGACAGCGACCCGCTCCACCAGATTGGCCAGCTCGCGCACATTGCCGTTAAAACGCATACTGCCCACCGCATCCAGCACCCACTGGGGGATGTCTTCGACGTCGCACTGCAGCTCCTGTTCCAGCAGAGCGCAGAAAATAGCGATTTTTTCTTGTGCGCCCCGCTGCTCCAGATTGGGAATCACCAACTCCACGACAGCCAGGCGATAGTACAGGTCGGCGCGAAACAGGCCTTGCTGCACCAGCCCCAGCAGGTTTTTATTGGTGGCCGCCACCATGCGAAAGTCCACTGGTATTTCCTGCGTGGCACCCAGGCGCGTGACAGTGCGTTGCTCCAGTACACGCAACAGCTTGACTTGCTGATGCAGCGGCAGATCGCCGATTTCATCCAGAAACAGCGTGCCTTGGTCCGCCTGCTCGAAATAGCCTTTGTGTGCACCGATCGCGCCGGTAAAGGCCCCTTTCGCATGGCCGAAGAAATGTGCTTCGAACAGGCCTTCGGGTACCGCACCGCAGTTGACCGGCACGAACGGCCCCTGAACGCGCGCGGACCGTTCATGCAGCAATTGGGCAATGCGCTCCTTGCCGACGCCGGTTTCACCGTGAATAAGCACGCTGGCGCCGCTGTCGGCATACATATCGGCCTCGGCCAGCAAGGCCCGCATCACGGGCGAAGCCGCCACCAGAGGGCGCGGCCCGCCTGAATCGGGGCGCTCCAGCTGCGCGACCAGACCGGCCAACTTGGCCACCAGAGTACGCAGCTCTGCACCGCTGAACCCCAGCGGTAAGGTGTACGAATAAGCGGACGGGTAGAAGCGCGGATCGTAGCTCCGCTCCTCCGAGGCCACCCAGATGACGGGAACGGCATGCTCGACCAGCCATTCGTGCTGCTCGAAACGGCCTTCCGCCATCACGCTGACCGACACCAGCGCCACTGCATGGCGCGTGGCATGGGTTTCCGCATCCAGCCGCAGCGAGGGATCCACGCGCAGCACCGCCACCGAGGAGTTATCCAGCGCGCGCTCAGCGCGCGTGGCCAGGTCGGAGCTGCCCTCCCACACGTAAAGAACGGCTTCATTGCTGACGAAATTACTGCTCATGGCATGACTCTTTATCCATACAGCGCCCCTACTGGACTAAGTACGGAGTACCGCACTGTACGTCATGGAGCTTGACTGTCGGCGAACCTAAGTCCAAACCCAGTAACTGCAACAGTCCGTACAGTACTTTGCTTAATAAATCCAAAACAGGGTCCAGCAAACCAAGAACCAAGTTCAATAAGGTGCCCATTAAACTTGCATCCGACAACACCAACTTTTCCACTGCATTGACTCGGCATTGGCGCAATTTCTCTTCTCCACCTAAACCGGCGAACAAGCAACCAAAGTCAGAAATAGGAGCGGCCACTACTGTTTTCAAAACCCCATCAACAACAGACAGCGTTCCACTCAATGCGCCGATCAGTCCATTACTGATGAAACGATTTCTTAAAGCCTCCATTCTTTCATTGGACCAGGTGCTATCGGCTACAACCTTCGAAATGCTTTCGCCTGCGCCATCATCACCCACCAAGTAGTTTGCAATTTTTTTGCGCTCCTCTTTAGGTGTAGAACTCAAAGTTGCATCCTTTCCTAAAAGATCTCCCAATACACCGACCAATACGGTATCCACAATATCTTTTACTAACTTACTCAAATTAATGCCTTGAGCAGTGAAAGTTTGCTCTGCCATCTCCGAAGGAGGAGCGGTAAATACCTTAGGATCCTCGTCCAAAATCATAGGTATGGATTGAGCCACTTTAACTTTCAAGGCTCCCAACAAAGGCATTTCTATGACCTTCAGAGGCGAAACATCTCCGAACCCAGCCGCCAAGCAACTGTTTTCTGTAGAGAAAAAATCTGCCACATTCTTGAACTCACCAACACAGACATTCACCAGGGATGACGTTGCCGAGATCGCTGCCTGATTGCTCTGAAGAGGGGGGTAGCAAATGTTCTCTAGTCGAGCTTGGGCCTGTGACGCCTCGACAATCAAATTAAGCTTGATCCGCGCAATTATCAACGGCACATCGACTTTTACATAAAGCCTGATTCCTGCAGAATTAGCTGTCGCGCCAACACCACCAACGGCAATACTTGGCGGCTCGACAATCTGCAGCCTTGCATTGATAGGGCTCAAATCGCCCAGCGGCAGTGCAGACAGGTCCAGCTTTATCAGGTTCTGCCCATTCGCAACGACCACAGCCGTGCCCAACAACTGCAAGACATCCAGCTTGACGTTCAACGCCGATAAGGGATCGACGCCATCGACCACCGCCAAAATCCCTCCCTCTCCCAAGAGTTGAATGGGAACATCAAGTGCGCCCACCCCAAGCAAGAGCCGAATAAATTCCGGCAAAACCCCGACATCCAGGCCCAACGTTTCTTGCTGAGCCACTAGATCCAGGCTGGCTCGCAACAAATCGGCCAAGGTCAGTTCCTCTAGTTTCGTCAACTCATCAGGCGTTCCTACCCCGGCAATCACCGTCGCAGGCAAGCCCAAAGCCTTAAGCAAGCCGGAAGGAGTAATCGACGCATTGACCAGACCATCCGAGTCGAGCAATCTCAAGTCATCTGCGCTCAACCCCACGCCTCTCAGAAGCTGGTAGACCAGACCATTCTTCTTTAGCGACAACAGCCGGCTGCCCACTGAAAAAGTGGCCACGGGCTCACTGGTATTGGCCGTGGCCACCGCATCAATCGACGCCGGGGAAAGAAAAGGAAACAGTGACGGCGCCTGATGGCTGAGACGCACCTGTACGGAATGGGCGGGCAAAGCAGGGGTGAATCGTTGCGCTGAATCCTCCACTGTCCCGTCCCACTGTCCGCAACGCACCTGCACGCCGTCGCCGGTCAATCCCGCGGCAGGCGAGCCTTCCTGGCTGCGCAGGCTGACTCCCGCCATGCGCTGGGCCTCCTGGCAGCCCAGGTCATCGCCCGCTCCCAGCGATTGGGCCCCTGCCAGCGCCGCCAGGTCGGCGGCGTTCTGCAGTTCGCGCTTCACGTAGAAGTTCTGTCCCAACTGGGCCGCGCCCAGCAAGACCAGGCCCACCAGCAACGCAGCGGCGGCGGGCACGATCACAGAGCCCGTCTGCCGATCGGCTCGCTGCGCCCGTTCTCGAATGCCGAACCAGTTCATAGTGCCTTCCCCCGCCACGCTGCGCGGCCTGTTAATTCTTGCCGCTGGTCTTAACCCGTTCCTGCATGTATTCAGGAATCGGATGCTTGAAGCTGTTCAGATAGCGCTCCCAGGCCAAGGCAGCAGCGGCGCCCGCCACCGGCAGCTCCTGGCCATCGCGCTGCGGATCGGCCTGCATGCTCAACAGGCTGCGCGTCCCCTCGCCCACGTCCAGAAAAGGCGGAATGTGGCGGCGTTCATTCTGCACGTGCACGGGCAGACCCTCGACCTCAGGCCAGGGGTGCACCTCGTGGTCCGCCAAACGGTAGGTTTCGTAAGGCTGACGCTGGGCAGGCTCCTGCCCGGTCGCTGGCGACGGCGGCACAGGCGCGGCAGCCGGCGCCTTGGTCGCAACCGGGTACGTCGTGGCGCTGCCCGCCATGGAGCCCGTCAAAGGCGCCTGAGTCTGCGCGAGTGCGGAGCCAGTCGCAAAAACCGAGCAGAAAACCAGAAAACGTAGGTGATTCATGTCACTTCCTTGAGTAAGCTGCGTAGATTCAATAGGCCGAAGCGGGCGTCAGACTCTCGAGCAATGGCCGGTTCAAACCCGTATCCGATACCCGAGGGCTGCTCAATGACCGGGCCGCAGAGACCTGGCCATCCTGACTGACCACGCTACGCGCCGGATCAGGCGATGCCTGGGTCGACACCGTCGACAAAGCCAGATCCACGCGAGACGGCGCAGCTGCGCCCTGTCCTGCCCGAGCGCGTGCCAGAAGCTGCTCGCGCTGCTGCGCCGCATGCAGTTGCTCCAGCTCCTGGCTGACCTGCGCCGCCATCTCGGCCACGGCGGATTGCGTGGCCTCGGACATACCCGCCTGCTGCATCACGAACTGAGCGCGCTGCGGTGCGCCGCTGACCAAAAGATACAAAGCCATATTGCTCAATATCTTGGGATTGTCTGGCTCCAGTTCTGCCGCCTTGCCCAACGCCAGGCGAGCAAGCTCGGGCTGACCGGAGCGCAGATAGGCATAGCCCAGATCGCCTTGCAAGGCAGCCTGGGTAGGATCCTGCGATGCAGCCTTGGCCAGATAATGAGCGGCCGCATCAAAACGCTGTTGAGACCCGGCAATCAAACCCAACCCCTGATATGCTCGGGAGCTGACTGGCGTATTGAGCAAGGACGTGAACGCGCGAGCCGCCTGTTCAAGCTGCCCCGTCTGACGCAGAGCCTCAGCGCGCAAGACCATCATTTCCGGATCGGCTCCATATTCCTTCTGCATGGCGTCCGCATACGCCAATGAAGCAAAGTAGCGTCCCTGCTTTTGTGTCTCCTGCAGCATCTGCACCGCCATCTGCCGGTCGGTCGGTTTGCGCTTCTCCCAGTGCTCGATTTCCTTGCTCTGCAAAAAGGCTTCCTGCTCCTGCTGCTGGCGCATCAAGTCGTAGGCTGAGTCTGTCGTAGAGCAAGCCGCCAGCAACATGCTGCCGCCGGTCATGACGGCCAGGGCGGCCAGTCTGCGCATACGTATAGGGGTATTCATGAATCTCATCCTCCAGCCACCCGGCTCAAGCCTCGGAACAGGGCCAGGAAGCCGGACCCCGCGGTAATGATCAGCAAAGCCGGCAAGAGAGTCAGCACCATGACTCCCGTCATCTTGACCGTCAGCTTTCCCACCTTTTCTTTCAACTCCAGACGGCGCTGTTCACGCAAACGCACGCCAAACCGATGCAAAGGCTCCTGCATCGCGCCGCCATGCTGGTCCACCTGCACAATCAGCCGGCAGATCACGGACAAGTCTTCATTGCCGAAATGGTGGGCGATGCGCTCCAGCGACTGCTCCCGCGTGCGTCCCCGAGCGTACTGCTCCACGGCAATGGTCAACTCGGAGCCCATCACGGGCAGAACATCCCGAAAATCGCGCTCGATGGTATAGAGCGTCTGATCCATGGACAGGCCCACGCCCTGCAGCAGCCGCAGCAGATCTACGAATAGCGGCAACTCAGCCGAGATGTGTGCACGGCGCTGCGATGCCCGGCGCATCAGCCACCATTTGGGCAACATCCAGCCCAATGCAAAACCCAGAAAAATGGTGATGAACGGAACGAAGTCATTCAGGCGTCGAGTCAGCGGCAGCAGACTGAACAGCACCATCAGCGCAAGGCTAAGACCGACCCGGCCCAACACAAAATACTGACGAGCTGCCTCGGTATTGTCGAAGCCGGCATTGTTGACCAACTGTCTGTCTTCTTCGCCCAATAAGCTGCTGCCGAACCGCCCTTGCAGCCAGCGCGCGCCCAACTTGCCCGCCTGACTCTTGATCTGCTCGACGGCCTGCTTCGATTGGCCGGTCGGCGCACCGCTCGCGGGCGCCGTATGCAGACGCTCGCCTACCGCGCGGCTCAGGCGCTGTTCCTGCTGGCGTTGCCGCCAGCTTGCGCCGACCCACACCGCCAACAGCAAGCAAGCCGCCACGCCGCAAGCGGCGGCGCCCCACATCAGCAAGGTTCCTGCATCCACAGCCATCATTGCCGCTCCTACACATTACGCGCCATGCGATACAGCCAATAGCACCCGACCAATTGCAGCACGGCCGCGAACATCAGCATGCGAAACCCCACCGGGTCCAGCCACATGGTCATGAACAGATTGTTGTTGAAGATCAAGATGTACACCGCGATGACCGCCGGCAATAAGGCCAGAATCCAGGCGGACAGGCGCACTTCGGCGGACAGGGCGACCAGTTCATTGCGTGCGTTTTCCCGGTCGCGCATGAAACCGGCCATGCGCTCCATGGTCTGGTCGCTGCGTCCGCCAAAACGCATGGCCACACTGATCACCGCCGCCACCAAGAACAGCTCATGCACGCCATGTTGACGTGATACGCCGCGCAGCGTGGCATCCAGCTCCTGCCCCGAACGATGCAGCGCTTTGGCTTCCTGCAGTACATCGCCTAAAGGCTGAGGCGTGTTGTCGGCGGCATTCAGAAAGGCCGCCCCCATGCTGTTGCCGATCGTGATCAAGCGCACCATCAGATCCAGAAAGTCAGGAATCTGCGCAACGATCTTGCGATGGCGGCGATCCGCCTTGAACCACAGAAAGGCATAGGCTCCGACGACGGCGGCCACCAGCGCGGCCAGACCGGCAACCGGACCGACCAGCACCAGCAGCAGCGTCGGCAGGCCCAGCGTCCATGCCAGCAGAATCAGATAAAAGCGGCGCGAAGGCTGCACGCCCGTACGCAACATGAACTCGCGCCAACCCTTCGGAGCCCCTTGCCAGGCATCCTGCTGCAAACGCTCCTCGCGTGCGGAGCGGGGGACCGAGGGCCGCAGTGCCAACTGCTGCTCCAGAACCTGGGCGGACACCAGCGCTTGCTGACGACGCCCTGCCTGCCACCAGAGCAGCAAGGCGCCCAGCACCAACAGGACAGCCGCCAGGGCTATGAGCAATGGAGCCATTTAGCGCCTCCAATCCCAGAAACCGCCACCCTCTTTGGGGGCCGGCTCGCCGGCCTGGACATGTTCGTTGGTCATCTGGTCCTTGTATTGGCTCAGCTTGCGCGTGTGCGGATGAATGCCCAGACTGACCCAGCGGTCCTGCTCCGTATCATCGGCGGACACATGGGTCTCGTGTCGGTACAGCTCTTGCATGGCGATGACGCCATCACCCATGCCGGTGACCTCGGTAATGGACAAGATCCGGCGCTTGCCATTGGGCAGCCGGCCTATCTGAATAATGAAATCCAAAGCGCTCGCGATCTGCCGCCGCAGACTGTCTTCGCTGCCCTGAAAACCCGCAAAACCGGCCAGCATTTCAATCCGATACAGGCATTCGCGGGGCGAGTTCGCGTGAATCGTGGCCATGGACCCTTCGTGCCCGGTATTCATGGCCTGCAGCATGTCGATGACTTCCGCGCCGCGCACCTCCCCGACCACCACACGGTCGGGTCGCATACGCAGACTATTGCGGATCAGGTCGCGGATAGTGATTTCACCGCTGCCGTCATACCCCGCCTGGCGGGCCTCCAGGCGCACCACGTGCGGGTGGTTCAAGGCCAGCTCGGCCGTGTCTTCCACCGTCACCACGCGCTCGGTCTTGGGCACATAGAAGGCCAGGGCATTGAGCAATGACGTCTTGCCCGAACTGGTCCCGCCGGAGATCAGGATATTGCAGCGCGACCCCACGGCGGCCTGCAGCAAGCGGTTGATGGACTCGTCGAATGCCCCCAGCCGCATCAGATCGTCGGGCTTGAGCGGATCCTTGCGGAATTTGCGGATAGACACCATGGGACCATCCACCGCCAAGGGATGAATGACCACATTCAGCCGCCCCCCGTCAGGCAGACGCGCATCGACCATGGGGACCGACTCATCCAGACGCCGCCCCAGCGGCGCCAGAATACGGCGGACAATGCGCAGAACGTGCTGGTTATCCGTAAAGCTGGTGCTCTCCCGGCCCAATACGCCGCCGCGTGACACAAACACATTGTCGTAGCCGTTGATCAGAATATCTTCGACTGCCGGATCCTCCAGCAGATCCTCCAGCGGCCCCAGGCCGGCCAGCTCCTTGGTCAGGGCCTGGACGACCTCGCGGATTTCGGCCTCATTGACCGGAAGACGCTTGATGCGGGCAAAACTGGCCACTTCGATGCCGACAAAATCCTGGATCGCCTGACGCGTCCAGCGGCCAAACTCCGCGCCCAGCTCCTCGATGCGAGCCAGCAGATGTTCATGGGCCTGCTCCTTGACCTGAATCAGGTCGGGCCGCCCTCCGAGCAAAGACATACTATTCATGCGTCAATTTCCATGCATGGGCCTGCTCAGCCCCCAAACCTGAACTTGAACCGATTCCAGACCGACGGCGCGTCGGCCAGAGACGGGACCTCTTTGCGTTCCACCATGCCGGCCGCCATGTCCTGAACGGCCCGCGTATAGGTATCTTTTTCATCCACCTGTACCAGCAGCTTGCCCAGGCTGGCGCTGCGCATGTGCCCCAGCCGGCGATCCGGCAATACGGTTGCCAACTCCAGGCCGAAGCGCTCGGCAATGGCGTGCGCCGACAGCCCATACCGCTCATCGAACTGATTGACGACCAAGCGCAGATTCGCCAGGCCGTCGAGCTCCGAGCGGATCGCCTGCGCCTCGGCCAGCGACACCAGCGCGCCCATGCTCTGATCCGTCACGATCAAGACCTCGTCTACCTGCGACTCCAGTTCAACCAGAAAGCGCGGATTGGGAAAGCCCCCGCCATCGATCACCAGGCAACCCATGCGATCGCGCAAATAGGTACACAAGCCCAGCGAATCCTCCAGGCTGATCTGGTTCAGACTGTTCACATCGGCCGGCAAGGCCAGCACGTTCAGGCCGCTGCTGTGCTGAGCCAGAGCAGAATGGAGCATGGTGTCGTCCAGACGGTGCCGCTGGGATGCCGCCTGGATAAAATCGAATTCGGCCCCCGTGCCCATATACAAGGCACAATCGCCGGTCGGCCACCCCAGATCCATCAGTCCGACGCGCTCGCTCAGAGGAATCAGCTCTGTCGGCAGCGGCTTGCCGGCCGGCAAGCCGCGAGCCTGCTTGCCAAGCCGATTCATTTCCTGCTGCAGCATCCAGGCCAGACTGCTCGCCAACGTGCTGCAGCCTACTCCGGCCCGCGCACCCAGCAACAGAACGCATCGAAACGGCTTCTTGACCAGCACGCTGTGCTGGCTCTGCCCGGCCTGGTCGATAATGCGCTGCAGCTCCTCATGCAGATCCTCAGACCCATCCAGATTCAGGAATTCATTGGCGCCTGCGCGCAAGGCTTCGACCGCCCCGTGGGGAAACGACACCCGGCCCACCGCCACACGCTGTACGCCTGCATCCAGACGCGCCAGACTGCGCACCAGGCCGGCCATTGCGGACTGGCCACCGTCGGCCTGCATATGGGCAAAGTCGAAGAACACCATGGGCGCGGCCTGCTCGGCCAGCGCCCGCCGCAGACTTTCCTGCGTCGGAAGGATGGCGCGCACCTGGAGCAGGCCCGCTGCGGCTGCGTTGATCGCATCCGCCAGCTCCGGCCTATCGGTACACAGCAGGTATT
The DNA here is from genome assembly GCA_023439305.1 of Pseudomonadota bacterium. Classification (GTDB taxonomy): domain Bacteria; phylum Pseudomonadota; class Gammaproteobacteria; order Burkholderiales; family Burkholderiaceae_B; genus Alcaligenes. The sequence continues at coordinate 35,168 of JAEXOO010000005.1, read as the reverse complement.
CCCTGTATCTCTGCACAATGACAACTCCAACCGCTCAGCGCGAGAACCCCGGCATCTGCTCATAACCATGCCGGCCCAGCAGAAAATAGCCCCAGGCATTGGGCGCATCGTCCAGCTTTTCCTGACGCCCGCCCGGCAAAGCAATGGTGGCCCCTTTCTGGATCGGCTTGATCAGACGCGGTGTCACCACAATCACCAACTCCAGCTCTTTCTGGCTGTACTGCACATTCCGAAAGAAACTTCCCAAAATAGGCAAATCGCCCAGAAATGGGATCTTCTTGACGGCGGCCGCCGTCTGGCGCGACACAAGGCCGCTGATGATGTAGCTTTCTCCGTCGCCCAGCTCAATGGTGGTGTCGGCGCGGCGGGTGCGCAGCGATGGCATGACACCGCCTCCCGGCAGCTCCACGACGCGTGAATAATCCAGATCGCTGGCCTCGGGCGCCACTTTCAAGGCAATGCGTTGGCGCGACAGCACCGTAGGCGTCACGGTCAGGCCGATACCAAAAGGCTTGTATTCCACCGACGTGCTGCCCAGGCCGCCCGAGACGGGCACCGGAATTTCACCGCCCGACAGGAAGCTGGCGCTATGCCCGGACATGGCCACCAGGGTCGGTTCCGCCAGCACCCGCGCCAGCCCGTTCTGCTCCAGCAGGTTCAAGGCAGCGCTGAAATTGCGCGAACTGTAGGCCAGGCTCAAACCGCCGCCCAAGGCGCGCGGCAATAGATTGACACCGCCCGACCAGGGTTTGCCGCCGATCGCCTCCATGCTCAGGCCTATGTCCTTCATGACTTCGCGCGAGACTTCGACTACCTTGACCTCCACTTGCACCATGCCGGACGTGCTGACCTCCGACAGATCCAGCACGGCCCCGTCCGCGCCCGCGCCTGAACGCGCAGCGCCGACCGCCTCCTGATGCTCGAGCAAGGACTCGCTGCGGCCAGTCAGCAGGGCCTGCGAGCCGGCGGTCGACACATCGGCCGACAGAGATCGCCCCGATTGCTCCAGTTGACGCTCGACCTGGCTTTGCACTTCGATCGTCCAGCGTTCCGGCGCACTGCGACCCGGCATCCAGATGCGCAGGTCGGTCGTGCCTGGCCGCTTGCCCACCAGCAGGACCTCGCCGCGCTGGCCGGCAGCCGGAGACAGGATCTGCACATCGGCCACGCTCTCATCGCCGATCGCCAGACGCTGAGGCACCTGCGGCAAGCGCAGGATGTCCTGGTCGTTGGCCACCAACTTCACCATTTTCTGACTGCCGCCCGTCTGGGCAGACTGCGCCATGACAACCGCCGACGGCACGACGCCCGCCGCCACAGCCACTGCCCACACCAGCCCCAGCCCTGCTGCTCTGATTTTTTGTTTCATGTCTCTAATCCATGCTGCCTTGCTACGCCCACCCCGATCATGTCGCCATGATCAGCCGGATTCCGCAGGCGGCCGCGGCCGCCTCCATTCAATACTGGATCACCTCGACCCGTCCGCCACGTATGACCTCTGCTCTGCGCGGCGTCGCCACACCATCCGACCTGGGTGCGGCCACCGGGGTCTTGACCTCGCCCAGCGTGTCGCTACTGGCGGAAAACTCACGTAGGCCCAGCCCGGCCATGGCCCGGTTGTCCGGTAGTTTCAAGGCGTCTCGCTGTTCTTGCGCCAGTCCAGCGCGCGCGGGCAGCAAGGTCGCAAACTCGGGGAACAGATCGGCATCCGGCATCGCCGTATCCAAGGGAGACCGCAGCACAAGCTGCAGATTGCCGCTGCGACTGGCCAACAACAGCTCATTGACCGCTTCTACCGGCACCGCCAACATGGCGTTGCGCGCCTGGCCGTCCTGTCGTCCACCCACGGGTTCAGCCGTATCGGGGCCGGCCAGCGAGGACTTGCCATACGACAGCACCCGCACCCGCGGCATCAGCAGTCGCGCCTGCGTATCCTTGACCTCAGTATTGCTGTTGAAAGTAAAGAAAATATCGACCTCATCGCCCGGCTCCACCCGATTGCCGGCCCCTGAAATGACATCGACGGGAATCGTCACCGCCCGCTGGCCTTCTTCCAGATAGCTGGCCAGGCTTTTGGCGATAAAGCTGCTGAGCACCGGCTGCCCCGCCTCCAGATCAAAGCGCAGAGTCTTGCCTTCCAGGGCTCGCAGATCCTGATAAGACTGCCCCGGCGCGGCTGGCCACTGCCCGACCTGCAGAGCATCCGCCGTCAAGGTCTCACCCGCCTTCATGTCGCGCTTGAGCAGCACCACAGGCTGCAGGCTCGCACTGGCGCCTTGCGGCGCAATAGCCGGCAATGGCGCCACCGGCGCAGGCTTGGGCTGCATGCCCAGATAGATAGCGGCGCCAACCAGAATGGCCGCAATCAGCAGCAAGACGACTGCCGCTCCCTTCATGATGCTGCTCATTGACTTCCTCTCCCTAAAACGACCAATGCCGACGCATGCAGGCTTCCCGGCACCCAATCCGAACCGTCCTGCACCAGCAAGGGCGAGAGCATGTCGATCAGGTTGACCAAAAGCCAGGGCTGCACATTCAATTCCACAGTGAAACGCCCGCACTGATGCGCTGGCTCCAGCGCGCAGGCTGCTTGACTAAATGTCGTGCTCAATCCGCCCAGCCAGCCCAGCAACGCATCGTCAGCGACGCGACGGCTGACATAGCTCTGGAAGAAGTCCTCTGTCTGCGCCGATGACATGGCCTGGGTGGCGCTCTGACGAGCGGCGTCGCCCACCAGATGCGTGATTTTCTGCTGTGCCAGAAAAAGAGAGCTGAAACTGATGATGGCGCCAAAAACAATCAGCATCAGACTGATGACAAGCGCAAACTCGATCGCCGCCACGCCCTGTTGACGTTGGGCGCCAGACAAAGATGACCGATGGAAAACAGATCGGCTCATAAGCTGGCCCCCAGCTCGCCCGCCACCTGCAGATTGACCTGCGCCTGGCCGTCCAGCCGGGCCGGAACCACCATGGAGAACCATCCGCTGGGCCCAAGCATGGGGACCAAAGGAGCCTGGGCGTAGTCATACACAATGTCGACATGCACATCATTGCCGACCAGCGTAGCCGAGACCCGTACGTGATCGGCGCCGACCCAATCCGACAGCCAACTCACCTGTTCACCGGCTTGAATTCGGGCCTGTTCGACCCGGCTGAGCAAGCGATTGTGCAGGACCTGCTCACGTTCAGCCGGCGTCAAGCCAGCCAGCACGGCATCGGCGCCCGGCGCGACCAGCGCGGCACGAGCTCCCGATTCGGCGGCAAAATTGAGCGATTGCTGAGCGGTCATGATCAGACCGAAGGTCAGCAAGGCATAGATCAGAATGAACAACAGCGGAAAGACAAGAGCGAACTCGACAGCATACGCGCCACGTTGACGCCAGCGCTCCAGGGCGGATCGGCTGGCCAGCGGCAAACCGTCGGGCACTCCCTTCAACGCTGCATCCATAACCACCCCACTGTTGCTAGCGACAGCCACGCTCCGAGCGGAACGCTGCGTGCCTTGACGCGAATCCCCGGCAAGGAGAATCCATATTTTTTTTCTAATGACGGCACCATCACCAGCAGCAAGGCATGCAAGCCCGCCAGGACAGTCCCCAACAACACCACTTCTCCACCCGCCCGCCATCCCAGCGCAAAGCCCAGCACGGCCATCAGTTTCACATCAGCCGCGCCCATGTAGCGCCAATGCCAGACCGGAAAAAAAAGCGCCAAGGCGCCCACAAACCCGATCACCGACGCTCCCCATCCCGGCACCAGGCCCGCGGGCACACCTGCCGTCAGGCTTGCGACCAGCTTATGGAGGAGAATGGAAAAAAATAAAGAACAAGAACGACGTTATGAATCTTCCGAAATCTCAAGTCGCGATAAATAATCTGAATCGAGAAAAAAACAAGAAGAAACAAGAACGTAATCTGCAGCCAGGACAGCATTAGCATCAGCCTATTCGAGCTGGTAAAAACGGCCTAAAACTCTTAATAGGCCGATGCTAAAAAATAAAGTCTTGTTAGGCGTCAGGACCTTTGTCTGCCGATGAAGGCATGGAGTTTCCGATGAACTCGAACATGTCCTCGAGTTTTCCAGAAAGTGTGCCAAGCACCCCGATAATCGCAACCGCGATCAGTCCCGCGATCAAGCCGTATTCAATGGCCGTTGCGCCGTCTTCGTCGTTCCAGAACTGTTGAAGTTGAGCCTTCATGACTTCCCCCTTGAACAAAAATCGCCGCCAAAGTGGTGGCAGGACGCCCCTTAGGGCTCTTCAGCGCTGCCAGGAGCATTGATCCGGCAACACAAAATTATCATTTTTTTCAAATCAAACTGATACACATCTTATAACCATATAGCCTATTGTTTTCACTAGGGTTTACGTGTAACAGTCGCTGTAAGACGATTTGAATTTTAGTTCAAAGATACAAAAAAAGCATGTTTGTGGCTCTAGAGCATCGTTTTACTCATGAAAAAACAGTAGAAAACCGGACTCTTGAACCATACACTTACATAAATTATGGCTAAAAGTGTCGCCGTTAACATTTTTATCAATTTACGCCTTAAAAGAAAATGGATCTATTTTCAGGCCTCTGTTCCGGCTCGCCTTTCTCTTTACCCAGTTGAATCAAGTATGTTTTTCAGTGGCGGCTAACGACGATTAGTAGATACCCTAATCCTGAATTTGAAAAATTGTTTTCATCAAGGCTTATGCCGGCCCGCAGGAGAAAGGTGTTTTCACTCTTTTTGTTTCCAGGTGTAAAACTTAAGTCCTGAAAATGCTCTACCCATTTTTTGGTTACGTAGACACAACTAAAAATGACAGCAGATTGAATCTGCGGCACAGTAACGACACGCGACGTTTTCATGCATAACAATTCAGCAGCAACCATGAACCTACATCGAACGAAAAATCACTCGGGGAAACCGTTCAATTATTCTCGGCATATTCTTGGAATGACCATGGCCTTGGGTCTGGGAATCAATTTCCTGCCAGGAGAAAGTCGTGCCGACGCCCCAATGCGCGGCAATCCTGTCGATTCGCTTCCACCCATATCCGCCCCGACCCCACCAAGCCGCACAGCTCCGCTGGCCATTCCCCAATCGCCTGCTCAAAGTCAATTACAGGCTCGGCTGCAACAACAGCTCGTTGTGCGCAGCTTTGATGTCAGCGGCAGCCGCAGCATTCCGTTTGAGCAGGTCACCGCCATCCTGGAGCCGCTGGCCGGCAAACGCCTGACCATCGCCGAACTGATCAATCAGGTCAACCGGATTACGGCGCTTTATCAAGAACAAGGGTATCCGCTTTCTTTTGCCATTCTTCAGGAACAGAGCTTTGACAATGGCCACGTCAAAGTCACCGTGGTCGAAGGCCATGTAGGCGGTTTGCGCATTGAAGGCGATCCGGGGCGCAGCGAGGCACGCATACGCCGCGTGGCCCAGGCCATGCTGGACGAAAAACCGCTGACCCAGCGGACGCTGGAGCGGACCATGAATCTGCTGCGCACCATTCCAGGCTTGAAGATAGATCCCAAGCTTGATATGCCCTCGCGCACAGACGGCGCCTCCGAACTGGTGATCGATACCACGCACAACAGTTTTGCGGTCAATGCAAGCGTTGCCGAAATGGGCTCCAGCAAACAAGGCATTGTGCAGTTGACCACCAGCAGCCTGACACCGCTGGGCGAGGAATTCAAACTGACCGCGGCTATTCCCATCTCGTCCGAAGACGTGAAATACGTCAGCGGCACCTTGTCGGTCCCGCTGAGCGGCAACGGCCTGTCCCTGGATATCGACGGCTACCACTACCGCTCCCAACCTCGCGACGAGGTACTGGAGAGCCAAGGATGGCAACGCAAGGTCATCAACGAACGCATTGGGGCGGCGATCAGCTACCCGTTCATCCTGAGCAATCAGCGCAGCCTGAAAGGCAATGCCGGTTTCTACGCCAGCCGCTCCCTGGACGATTACACGCACGAAACGTTGGACAACGCGTGGATCGAAAATACGACGGACGTGCGTGCGCTCAAGGCCGAATTGCGCTACACCGATGCCTCGACGCGTCAGTCGCGGGAGATCAATGTGGGCGTATATAAGGGGCTGGACGCCATGGGCGCGCGCAAATCCCTGAATACCTACTTGCAACGCGACCTGGAATCAGATCTGGATCTGGACTTCACGCGCTGGACGGCGTCCATCAAGCAGAATGTAGCGCTGCCGGCCCAGTTCGGGGTCAGCCTGTCGGCCAGCGGCCAATACAGCAGCAATGTCCTGCCGAATTCAGAACAGATTTCCTTCGGAGCCTGGCGCCACGGTTACGGTTATCCGCAAGGTGAGCTGGCCGGCGACAAAGGCATAGGAGCAACCATAGAGCTGAACCGGCGCTTCACCAACTCCTCTACCTGGCTCAATAGCATCCAGCCTTACATTGCCTACGACTGGGCCCGCGCCTGGTACAACTTGGACCGGCTGAACAGCTACAACAACCGCAACCTGCGGTCGGCCGCCCTGGGCGTACGGCTGTCCAACAACAAGCATTATCTGTTTGACATCAACGTTGCCAAGCCCCTGGGCGACCTGCCCGTCAATTCAGACAAGCGCAAGCTGCGGCTGAATACCAACTTCCTGTTCTTCTACGACGGGTTTTAAAGCATCTCCGCCACCGCCCCTGAAAGGCCATCGCAAGATGGCCTTTTTTATTGCCCATCACCCGTCCTTTCTTACCAAGGTGTTACGGGAAACGTTACGTAACGGGAACAGAACACGCCACATAAATATCGCTTGTAACCACCAACGCCCTCCCTTAACTCGTACTGAAAAAATACTTGCTCCAATCAAAAAAACACTCAAGCCTTTGATTAAAAACAATAAAAAATAAAAACAACAAAAGCCATAAAAATTGGCACGCCAATTGCTTCATGTATATCAACAGCCCTGCCGGGCAGTGCTCACACTTCAAAACGGAGTCAGACATGAAAGCAACGAATTCAGCAAGAAAAGCCTTGGTACAACGTATCCTGCAACGCACGCTCGTCGCCACACTGGTCGTCAGCGCGGCAGCCATGGCTGGCTGCTCGTCGCGCGGCGGTGTACGAGGCGGCGCAGACGTAGCGGTAAACCCGCCTGTTGTGGATCCCGGCCTGCCTTTGAACCCGGGTGACGGAGGCGGAAATGGCGGCGGCAACGGAGGCGGAAATGGTGGCGGAGGCGGCGGCAACAACGGTGGCGGCAACAACGGTGGCGGAGACAACGGCGGTGGCGACAACGGCGGCAATAACAGCGTCACGCAGAACGCCCTGGGCAATCTGGGTAAAGCCGTCGACAACGTCATCCCGCTGAATCTGGAAAAAACCGGCTCTCAACTGGGCCAGACATTGGATGGCGCCCTGAAGCCCGTGACCGACATCGTGACCGATACCACTCGAACCGTGGGCGGTATCACCGGCCTGGGTGAACCTGTCAACGGCCTGACCCAGCAAGTAGGCGGCGTCGTCAGCGGACTGGGCGGCGAGCTGGACAATAGCGGCCTGCCGCTGAATCTGGGCGTAGGCGCTGGCGGCCTGCTCAGCCACCTGGGCCAGGCCGTGGGCTCGGCCGGCGGCTTGCTCGTCAATGACCCTAACAATGCCAACCCTTTGGGCAACACCTTGCAGCACGCCACCAAAGGCGTTGAAGTGCTGACCGGCGCGTTGCTGGGCGAAGGCAGCCTGCTGCACCCACTGACCTCGCAGTTGGGACTGGGCGGCGCACTGCTCGCCGATTCCGGCGAGCCTATCCTGGCTCCTGCCCTGGGCAATGTCGGCCAGACAGTAGACAACCTCGTTCCTCTGGGCCTGAACCCCATTCTCGGTGACGTAGGCTCGGCCCTGGACAACACGGTCGCTCCTGTCGCCGCCACGGTGACCAATGTCACCCAGCAAGTGGGCGACGGACTGGGTGTGGGCCAGCCCATCCATGCCTTGCTGGGCGGCGTCGGCAGCGTGTTGAATCAAGCGGGTGGAACACTGGATTCGGCCGCACCCCTGGGCCTGGGAGGCGTTGTCGGCCATCTGGGCAATGCCGTGACATCGGCTGGCGGCTTGCTGCACGCAACGGCGGACAATACCAATCCTTTGGGCAATGTTCTGAACAGCACCACGCAGGCTGTAGCTTCGCTGACAGGCGGGCTGGGCGGCATTGCCGGTGGCGAAAACGGCGGGCTGTTGGCTCCAGTAACCGGTCTGGTGGGAGGCCTGACGGGCGGTTTGGGTGGCGCAGATGCTGCCAACGGCGGACTGCTTGCGCCCGTCACCGGCTTGGTCGGCGGACTGACAGGCGGACTGGGCGGCGGTGAAGCCGCCAACGGTGGTCTGTTGGCACCGGTGACCGGCTTGGTGGCAGGCCTGACGGGGGGACTGGGCGGCGGCGAGGCGACCAGTGGCGGTTTGCTCGCCCCGGTCACCAATCTGGTGGGCGGATTGACAGGCGGACTGACAGGCGGGCAAGGCGCTGAAGGCGGACTGCTCGCCCCGGTGACCGGTCTGCTGGGCGGCGTTACCGGCAGCGTCTCCGTGGGCGCAGGGACCGGCGCCGGGACTCAGGCAGGTGGCGGACTGCTGGCTCCCGTGACGGGTCTAGTCGGCGGTCTGGTTGGCGGCTTGACGGGTGGCGTCGGCGTGCAAGCCACCGTCAATGCCGGAGCAGCCGGCGGCGCAGGCCAACCCGCGCAACAAGCGAACGGCGGCCTTCTGGCACCCGTGACCGGCCTGCTGGGGGGGCTGTTGGGAGGTGGCCGTAAATGATGAATAAAGTCATGAACCCTGTCAGTCGGCCGGTCAGTTTCCAACCCGGCGCCCCAAGCGTCGGGAGCCGCACAAGCTGGTCGGAACGTTCTGGAGTCAACGCCATGCTGTCAGAAAAAATGCTGCTAGATCTGAGCAAGATGCTGGGCCGGCAATTCACCGTCTACGCGGAAGCCTTGAAAGCCAGTCTTGCCGAAGAAGCCGGCATGCCTCTGAATGACTTCAAGGCATTAGAGTACATCATGGAGTTCGACGCCCTGCCAACCGGGCAATTGGCGCAGTTGATGGACTTGAGCGCCAGCGGCGTGAGCTCCCTGATCAACCGTCTGGAGCACAAGGGCTACATTACGCGCGGCCGTCATCCACTGGACAAGCGGGTCATCGCTTTACACCCCGTCATGGAAAAATGCCGCAGCATTCTGGCCATCAAGGAACGCGCCATCAACCAGGCCATTCACACCGCCGCGCACCAGAACCCGGCCCAACTGATCGCCATGTATGACTTCCTGGTCGACAGCATGAGCGCCTTCAGACAGAACACCAAAGCCTGGCTGGACGCCAAGGCACTGGTGCCGCGCGTCGCATAAGAACGATCCCCTGCCCTGCTTGAACCGCTGCCCGTCAGCGGTTCTTTTTTTTGTTACGTAACACGAGCCGTTCATTCGCCATTGCTGTAACAAATGTCCCTTTGCAAGCCGCCTGCATTGCCCTTCTGCACACGCAGCATGCGGCTTATAGCGCTGCACACGACTTGGCACGCAAATTGCTTAGTACTTATTAAGAAGAAAGGAACACCCAGATCACTATTGGAGCATGCAATGCATAAAAACATCGACAGCAAGAAACCTGGACTTCGTCTGACACTGTTGGCCACCTTGATGGTCAGCAGCCTGGCCCTGACCGCATGCGGTGGCGGTCTGACCGTCGGCGGCAAAGGCAGCAGCGGCGGCAGCGGAGATAATGTCCCCACCAACCCCGATCAGGGAAATGGCGGTGGCGGTAGCGATAACGGCGGCGGCGGCGGTGGTGACAACGGTGGCGGCGACAACGGCGGCGGTGACAATGGCGGCGGCGGTGACAATGGCGGCGGCGACAACGGCGGCGGTGACAATGGCGGTGGTGACAACGGCGGCGGCGATAACGGCGGCGGTGACAATGGCGGCGGCGAGCCTCCCGCCCGGACGCCGGGGCCTTTGGAAACCACGCTGAACAATGTTGGCGAAGCCGTGGACAATGTCCTTCCTGTCGGCCTTGAAGAGACGGGCGGCAAGCTGGGGCAAACACTGGATACCGTGGTCTCCCCCATCGTCGACACCACAACCGGTCTGACGCAACAGGTCGGCGGAGCAACAGGCCTGGGTGAGCCGGTCAACGGTCTGCTGGGCCAGACCGGCGGAGTCGTCTCCAACCTGGGCGAGCAATTGGGCAATAGTGGTTTGCCGCTGAATCTGGGCCAAGGCGTTGGCGGCTTGCTGACGGGCCTGGGCAATGCTGTCGGCAGCGCAGGCGGACTGCTGCATGCCGATGCCAATAACCCCAACCCCCTGACCTCGGTGCTGGGCCATGCCACTGGCGGCGTGGCTGCCCTGACGGACTCGCTGCTGGGCGAAGGCAGCCTGCTGTATCCCTTGACCGGCCAACTGGGCCTTGACGGCCTGCTGAACGGCGGCGATGCCGCTCCCATTCTGGAGCCTGCACTGGCCAATGCCGGCCAAGCCGTCGACAACATTCTGCCCCTTGGCCTGAACCCCATTCTAGGCAACGTCGGGGAAACTCTGGATACCGTGGTCGCTCCGGTGGGCGCAACAGTTACCCAGGTAACACAGCAAGTGGGTGACGGCCTGGGCGTAGGCCAACCTATCAACGCGCTTCTGGGCGGCGTAGGTTCGGTGCTGAACCAGACAGGCGCGGCCATTGACGGCGCCGCCGGGCTGGGACTGGGCGGACTCCTGGGCGGTCTGGGCGATACCGTCGCCAGCGCAGGCGGACTGCTGCACGCAACGGATGCCAATCCCAACCCATTGGGCTCGACCCTGAGCCATGCCACTGGCGCGGTCGCCTCGCTGACCGACGGGCTAGGCGGCGGCGAAGGCGGTCTGCTGTCGCCTGTGACCGGTTTGGTCGGTGGATTGACAGGTGGATTGGGCGGCGGCGAGGCCAACGGCGGCTTGCTGGCCCCCGTCACCAACCTGGTCGGCGGTCTAACCGGAGGACTGAACGGCGGCCAGGCCAACGGCGGACTGCTCGCCCCTGTCACCAATCTGGTCGGCGGTTTGACCGGGGGATTGGCAGGTGGAGAAGCCAATGGCGGTCTGCTCGCCCCTGTCACCAATCTGGTCGGCGGTCTGACCGGAGGATTGGCGGGTGGAGAAGCCAATGGCGGTCTGCTCGCCCCTGTCACCAATCTGGTAGGCGGTTTGACCGGAGGATTGGCGGGTGGAGAAGCTAATGGCGGTCTGCTCGCCCCTGTCACCAACCTGGTCGGCGGTCTGACCGGTGGACTGACAGGCGGCCAAGGCAGTGCGACGCCCAACAGCGGCCTGCTGGCCCCCGTCACCGGACTGGTAGGCGGATTGGTCGGAGGGCTGACCGGTGCTGCCAACACGGGGGCCGGAGCACCCCCGGCCGGCAATGGTACGCCGCCCGCCGCGGCCAACGGTGGTCTGCTGGCCCCTGTAACCGGTCTGCTCGGCGGTCTGCTGGGCGGCGCACCACGTTAAGGAGCACTGCGCATGCCGGATAATTCGTCCATCACGCTTCCATCGTCCGGCATGCGCAATTCGGACGACGTCCTGTCAGGACATATGCAGGGAGACATCGCGCGCATGATGGGACGTCAGCTCGATGTCTATGCTGAAGCCTGCAAATACAGCCTGGCCCACAAGGCCGGGCTGACATTGACCGAGTACAAAGCGCTGGAATTCATACTGGAGCTCAATCCTATCTCGCCGGGGCAACTGGCGCAGTTGATGGATCTGAGCGCAAGCGGGGCCAGCGCCCTGATAGGACGGCTGGAACTGGCGGGATACATCTACCGCGAGCGCCACCCGGATGACAGGCGCATGATGGCCTTATATCCCGACGCCAAGCATTGCCGATCAATTGTTCTTGGCATGGAGGAATCCGCCGCACAGGCTATCGAGCGCACAGCCCGATTGAATCCTTCCCAGCTCATCGCCATCTATGATTTTCTGTTCAACAGTATCGCCGGTCTGCGCATGCAAGCGCTGGAACGGCTGAAACACAAAACGGGTTGAACCCCGACGCTTTCTTGCTGCTTTGCCCACCTGGCCTCCAGGTGGGTTTTTTTTGCCTGCGCACAGCCCCGGCGCCCAAGCTGCCTGGCATGCACCTACCCAGCTAAACAGGCCCATGCTACAAAAGACACTGGCCGCGCCTGCCGGCTGCTCCATCTGTGAAACCAGTAAGGAATTGTCCATGAATCTTTCGCTACTGACCGTCGCCCTGCGCCTGCGCCATCTGGCCGGTGCCGCTTTGCTGTCCACCTCGCTGGCTGCCTACGCTCTGCCGGCCGGCCTGGCCCAGGGCCCCTCGGTCGAAGGCGTCACCCAATACACCCTGGACAATGGCTTGCGCATTGTGCTGGCTCCGGACGACTCCAAGCCCACCACCACAGTCAACATGACCTACCTGGTGGGTTCACGCCACGAAAACTACGGTCAGACGGGCATGGCCCACCTGCTGGAGCACATGCTGTTTCGCGGCACACCCACGCTGCGCAATGCCTTGGGCGAATTTTCCAAGCGCGGGCTGGAGGCCAACGGCACCACTTCGACCGATCGCACCAATTACTTCGCCAGCTTCGCCGCCCAGCCCGAAACGCTGGAGTGGTATCTCAATTGGCAGGCCGACGTCATGGTCAATGCCTTGATCGACAAAAAAGACCTGGAAGCCGAAATGCCCGTGGTCCGCAACGAAATGGAAAGCGGCGAAAACAACCCTTTCCGCGTTCTGATGCAAAAGGTCACGGCCGCAGCCTTCCAATGGCACAGCTACGGCAAAAGCACGATAGGCGCCCGCTCAGACGTAGAAAACGTGGATATCGAGCAGTTGCGCAAGTTCTACCACGAATACTATCAGCCCGATAATGCCGTGCTGTTCGTCACCGGACAAATCGATACCGATGCCACGCTGGAGCTGATCGCCAAAGCCTTCGGCAGCATTCCCAAGCCCGCCCGCAGCCTGCCCCCGGAATACACCGTGGAACCGGTTCAGGACGGCACCCGCAGCGTGACCCTGCGGCGCCAGGGCGGCACTCCCCTGATCATGTCCCTGTACCATATTCCCAGCGCCGCCAGTACCGACTATATCCCGCTGAGCCTGGGCATCAATGCCCTGGGCGACACGCCCAGCGGCCTGTTGTACAAGAACCTGGTCAACAAAAAGCTGGCCACCGGGGTGTTCAGCTTCGACTCCGAAAGTCACGACCCGGGCTATGCCCTGTTCGGCGCTGAACTGAAACCCGGGATGGACCAGCAGAAAGCCCTGAAAGCCATGAACGACACGCTGGAAGGACTGGCCAAGAATCCGCTTGCCGCAGCCGATCTGGAGCGCACACGCAGCCAATGGCTGACAGCCTGGACACGCACCTATGCCAATCCATCCAGCCTGGCGGGAGCCCTGTCCGAGGCAGCCGCCAGCGGCGACTGGCGCCTGTTTTTCCTGCAGCGCGATCGCGTCGAAAACACAAAGCTGGATCAGGTGCAACAGGCACTGCAGACCTGGCTGGTCGCCAGCAACCGCACCAACGGCCTGTACATTCCCACCGACAAGCCCATACGCGCCCCCGAGGCCGCGCCTGCGGATGTGCAGACACTGCTGACAGACTACAAAGGCAAGGATATCGGCAAAGCCGTGGAAGCCTTCGACCCCAGTCCCGCCAACATCGATGCCCGCACCGACCGACAAGCCCTGTCGTTGGGACCGCAGCTAGGCGAGATCAAGATGGCCTTGCTGCCCAAGGCCACCCGCGCCGAACGCGTGGAAGCGCGGCTATCCCTGAAATTCGGCACAGCCGACCAATTGAAGAACCAAAGTGCCGCGGCGGCAGCGGCAGCCAGCCTGCTGGCCACGGGAACCCAAAAGCTGGATCGCGAACAGATCGCCGATCAGTTCACCGCCTTGCAGACCCAATACAGCTTTGACGGCTCCAATGGACGCCTGCAGGTCAGCCTGTCATCCACACACGAAAACCTACCCAAGGCGATTGCCCTGACGCTGGACATCCTGCGCAACGCAAGCTTGCCCGAGACCGAGCTGCATAAATACCAGGAAGCAGTAGTCACCGATCTGAAATCCTCCAGCACCGACCCGATGGCGCTGGCGCAACAGGCTATCGAGCGCTACAGCAATCCCTGGCCCAAGGGCGACATTCGCTACACCCCCAGCTTCGACGAAGCCATTGAACAGGTCCAGAACCTGAAGATCAAGCAGGTGCGCGATTTCTACCAGAAGTTCTACGGCACTGGCGACGTCGCCTTCAGCGCAGTGGGCGATTTCGACAAGGACCAGGTCCGCCAGGCTCTGGCGGACGGTTTCAAGGGCTGGCGCAAGGCGCCTGCCTATCAACGTCCCCAGGATCCCTACCACGCCGTCGCCCCAAAACAGTTCGATATCAACACCCCGGACAAGGCCAACGCTTTTTATCTGGCCGACCTGCCGCTGAAGTTGCAGGACAGCGACGCCGACTTCCCGGCCGTCTATGTCGCTAACTATCTGCTGGGCTTGTCCGAAACCTCCCGGCTGTGGAACCGTGTACGCGTACAGGACGGCCTGTCCTACAACGTGCGCAGTCAGGTCGACGCATCCAGCTACGAACCCAACGGATCGTGGACCGTCTACGCCATTCACGCTCCCAGCAACAGCGCCCGGGTCAGCAGCACCGTGCAAGAGGTGCTGAAGCAAACGCTCAAGGACGGCTTTACCGAACAAGAGATCAAGGAAGGCGTCAACGCCCTGCTGAACTACCGTCGGCTGTCGCGCAGCAAAGACAGCGTGCTGAGCAGCGCCTGGCTTAATTATCTGGATCTGGGACGGACCTTCGAATGGTCTGAACGGATGGATCAAGCCATGCAGAAACTGGATGCCGACCAGGTCAACGAAGTCCTGCGCAAATATCTGAAACCCGAAGACCTGGTAGTCGCGATCGCAGCCGATCACGAACGCCAGAAAACTGGCGATTCGCAGGCGACGGAACCTCAGACGGAAAAGCTCACTGAAGAACAATAAAGGGCTGGACAGACCCACATGAAGCTGTCCGTCCTGACCTATGGCACCGAAGGCGATACCCGCCCCGTGGCCATCCTGTGTCGCGCCTTGATGGATGCCGGCCATCAGGTTCATCTGCTGGCCGAGGCCGGCTCGCTGGACAGCGCCCGCGAGCTGGCCGTTCCCTGCGCCGGCCTGAACGGAGACATCAAACAGGACTTGCAAACCCTGCTTGCTCAAGGCGTAGGGGTCAATGCCACCGTCAAAGGGCTGTCGCGCATGGCCAATGCCCACGCGCAAAGCTGGATGCGGCAAAGCGCCGAGGCAGCGGCCGGCAGCAACGGCCTGATCGTGTCCGGCCTGAGCGCCTTCGTGGGCTTGTCGGTAGCCGAACACCTGGGCATTCCCCTGATCGGAGCAGGGATGATTCCCATCTCCCCCACCAAGGCATTTCCCTCGCCCTTCCTGTCTGGGCTACGTTTGCCGTCATCGTTGAACAGGACCTCGCACAGCCTGGTCAATTGGCTGCTGTGGCTGTCATTCAAGACATCGGTCAATCAGGCCAGAAAGCAGGTGCTCGGCATGCGGCCGCGCCACCGCCTCTGGACCGAGCACCCCATGCTGTACGGCGTCTCGCCGGCCTTGCTGCCCCGGCCCGCCGACTGGCCAGCCAACGCCACGCTGTGCGGCCAATGGAGCGTGCCGGATCAGCCCTGGACCCCCAGCGCCGATCTGCAGGCCTTCCTGGATGCCGGAGAAGCGCCGGTCTATGTGGGATTCGGCAGCATGGGGGGGTTTGACCGCACGAGTTTGCTGCGCACGCTGCTCCAGGCCCTGGAAGGAGAGCGCGTTCTTTTTTATCCGGGTTGGGCGGGCATCCCCGATATTGCCTTGCCTGACAATGTATATGTACTCGGCGATACGCCTCATCACTGGCTCTTTCCGCGGGTGTCCTTGGCAATCCATCATGGCGGCAGCGGGACCACGCATTCGGCCTGCGCCGCCGGCATCCCGTCCATCGTCCTGCCTTTCGCGGGGGACCAGTTTTTCTGGGGCAAACAGTTGGAGTTGCTGGGCCTGGCCGGCAAGCCGATCTCCAGGCAAAACCTGAGTGTGAACACGGTCCGGGATGCTGTCCGCTTTGCCGCAACCTCAGAGCTCAGATCGCGCGCCAAAGCGCTGGCGCGCGCCATGGCTGCGGAAAATGGCACGGCCGTCGCCGTGGCTCGTATACAGTCCCTGCTAGGACACTGAAAATCAAAACGGGAAGACTGATCAGCCTTCCCGTTTCGTGATCAAGAGAAAAAGCTCTTGACCTTGTCGGTCCAGGATTCGCTCTTGGGCGAATGCTTGACCCCGCCGTCATTCAGAGCCTGCTCGAACTGGCGCAGCAGTTTCTTCTGCTCTTCATTCAGGCGTACAGGCGTCTCGATCTGGATGTGACAGTACAGATCGCCGGGATAGCTGGAGCGAATGCCCTTGATCCCCTTGCCGCGGAGACGGAAGGTCTTGCCGACCTGGGTGCCTTCAGGAATGGTGATCTCACCACGCCCGTTCAAGGTCGGCACTTCCACTGTGCCGCCCAAGGCCGCCGTCGTGAACGGAATGGTCAGCTCGCAGTGCAGATCCTCGCCGTCACGCTGGAAGATGCCGTGCGGCTTGATGCGGATTTCCACATACAAATCGCCGGGAGGGCCGCCGTTCACGCCGGGTTCGCCATTGCCGCTGGAGCGAATGCGCATGCCGTCGTCGATACCGGCCGGGATCTTGACCTGCAAGGTCTTGGTCTTCTTGACCTTACCTTCTCCGTGGCAGGACACGCAGGGATCCTGGATTTCCTTGCCGCTGCCATGGCAGGTCGGGCAAGTCTGCTGCATGCTGAAGATGCCTTGCTGCATGCGAACCGCGCCGCTGCCATGACACGTGCGGCAGGTCTGCGCCGAGGTGCCAGGCTTGGCGCCCGAGCCGGAGCAGGTTTCGCAGTTTTCCCAGCTGGGCACGCGGATTTCAGTATCGAAACCCGAAGCAGCCTGCTCCAGACTGATATCCAGCGAATAACGCAAGTCTGCGCCGCGATACACCTGAGGGCCACCGCCACCGCGGCGACCGCCGCCGAAGATCTCCCCGAAAATGTCGCCAAAGGCATCCGCAAATCCAGCCCCGCCCATGCCGCCGCCCATACCGCCCATGCCGGCGTTGGGATCGACTCCGGCATGACCATAGCGGTCGTAGGCTTCGCGCTTTTGTTCGTCGGACAGGATCTCGTACGCTTCCTTGGCTTCCTTGAACTTTTCCTCGGCGTCTTTGCTGTCGGGGTTGCGGTCAGGATGGTACTTCATGGCGAGTTTGCGATACGCCTTGCGGAGTTCATCCTGCGTCGCATTCTTGGCCACACCGAGAATTTCGTATAAGTCGCGTTTTGCCATTTTTGCTTAACGACGCACGAGGCGCCGCTGATAAGAATAATAATGCCCGATTTCCAGCGCGAAGCCGGAAATCGGGCCAGAGACCTTATTCAGGCTCGCAATTACTGATCGCGCTTGACTTCTTTGAAGTCGGCGTCGACCACGTTCTCGTCGGCGGGCTGCTGCGCGGCGCCTTCAGCACCTTGCTGTGCAGCGGCCTGAGCCTGCATGTCGGCGTACATCTTTTCGCCCAGCTTCTGCGAGGCCACGCCCAGAGCTTCAACCTTGGCGTCGATGGCTTCCTTGTCGCCTTCCTTGAGCGTTTCCTCCAGGTCGGCGATGGCGGTCTCGATGCCTTCTTTCTCGGCGGCATCCAGCTTGTCGCCATACTCGCCCAGCGATTTGCGGGTGGAGTGGATCAGCGCTTCCGCCTGGTTACGGGCCACAGCCAGCTCGGCGATGCGGTGGTCTTCGGCCGCATTGACTTCCGCGTCCTTCACCATGCGCTCGATCTCCTCGTCGGACAAACCGGAGTTCGCCTTGATGGTGATCTTGTTTTCCTTGCCGGTGCCCTTATCCTTGGCGGACACGTGCAGAATGCCGTTGGCGTCGATGTCGAAAGTGACTTCGATCTGCGGCAGGCCGCGCGCTGCAGGCGGAATGCCTTCCAGATTGAACTCGCCCAATGCCTTGTTGCCGGCGGCGATCTCGCGTTCGCCCTGGAACACCTTGATGGTCACGGCAGGCTGGTTGTCGTCAGCCGTAGAGAACACTTGCGAATGACGAGTCGGGATCGTGGTGTTCTTCTGGATCATCTTGGTCATGACGCCGCCCAGGGTCTCAATGCCCAGGGACAGAGGAGTCACGTCCAGCAGCAGCACGTCGGTACGGTCACCCGAGAGCACGGAGCCCTGGATGGCGGCGCCGGCAGCAACCGCTTCGTCGGGGTTGATGTCCTTGCGAGGATCGCGTCCGAAGAATTCCTTCACGCGCTCCTGTACCTTGGGCATGCGGGACATGCCGCCGACCAGGATCACGTCGTCGATCTCGGAAACCTTGACACCGGCATCCTTGATGGCGACGCGGCAAGGCTCGATCGTGCGTTCGATCAGGTCCTCGACCAGCGCTTCCAGCTTGGAGCGGGTGATCTTCAGGTTCAGGTGCTTGGGACCGGAGGCGTCCGCCGTGATGTACGGCAGGTTGATTTCGGTCTGCTGCGTGGACGACAGTTCGATCTTGGCCTTTTCAGCGGATTCTTTCAGGCGCTGCAGCGCCAGCACATCCTTGGACAGATCCACGCCGCTTTCTTTCTTGAACTCGGCAATGATGTAGTCGATGATGCGCTTGTCGAAGTCCTCGCCACCCAGGAAGGTGTCGCCGTTGGTCGAGAGCACTTCGAATTGCTTTTCGCCGTCCACATCGGCGATTTCGATGATGGACACGTCGAACGTGCCGCCGCCCAGGTCATAGACGGCAATCTTGCGATCGCCTTTCTCGGACTTGTCCAGGCCAAAGGCCAGGGCCGCAGCGGTAGGCTCGTTGATGATGCGCTTGACTTCCAGGCCCGCGATCTTGCCGGCGTCCTTGGTGGCTTGACGCTGGCTGTCGTTGAAGTAGGCCGGCACCGTGATCACGGCTTCGGTGACTTCTTCACCCAGATAGTCTTCAGCGGTCTTTTTCATCTTGCGCAGAATGTCGGCCGACACCTGCTGAGGGGCCAGCTGCTTGCCCTGCGCTTCCACCCAGGCGTCGCCGTTATCGGCTGCCACGATGGTGTAAGGCACGTGATCGATATCCGTCTGCACGGCTTTTTCCGTGAACTTGCGGCCGATCAGACGCTTGACGGCGAAGATGGTGTTGGCAGGGTTGGTGACTGCCTGGCGTTTGGCGGGTGCGCCAACCAGGATTTCGCCGTCCTGCATGTAAGCCACAATGGAAGGCGTCGTACGAGCGCCTTCGGCATTTTCGATAATACGAACCTGATCGCCATCCAGAACTGAAACACAGCTGTTGGTGGTGCCGAGGTCAATACCAATGATTTTGCCCATGATTTTTTACCTGACTAAAAAATTGATTGCGTAAGCAAATTGTTCGATGAAATGCATATGGGGAACAGTCCGTGCATTTCAAGAGCCGCTGTTGTTTTTTTTACCGCTGCCGGCAATGAAACAAAGTCGCAGCGTGGGGGCACAACATTACTTAGCCGCAGCCACCATCACCAGGGCCGGACGCAGCACACGCTCGGAAATGGTATAGCCCTTTTGCAGCAGTTGAACCACGGCGCCTTCATCAAACTCCGAAGGCACGGCCGAGATAGCCTGATGCAGATGTGGATCGAACTTGTCGCCGGGAGCCGGGGCGACTTCTTTCAGACTGTTGCGCTCGAAGGCCTTGTTCAACTGACGCAAGGTGGTTTCAACCCCTTCCTTCCAGGCTTCGACGCTTTGCTCGGTCTGGGCCAAGGCTGCTTCCAGGCTGTCGCGAACAGGAATCAGGCTTTCGGCAAACGACTCCGTGCCGAACTTGCGCGCCTTGGACACATCATCGTCCGCACGGCGGCGGATGTTTTCCATTTCAGCCTTGGCGCGCAGCAGCTGATCGTAGTATTGCGAGACTTTCTCTTGCGCCTGTACCAGTTCGGTGGCCAGGTCGGCCGGACTTTCTTCGGGCTGCTGACCCAGGACTTCCGCTTGGTCCTGCTCAGGCGTGTTTTCCGTCACTTCCCCGTCCAGGGGCTTGTTGGGATCGGCATGTGTCGACATTCGTCTTTCTCCACTACATAAATCGTTGATCGCATGAAAATGGGGGCATGCGCCCCCAGTTCAAGACCTGAATCTGTTTTTTTCCGGCTCAGCGCCCGCGAAGCGCCCTGCAAACCAGGCTCACGCCGGCACGACCCGGCTAGGCAGCCAGCCGCCCAGGTGCTGCACCGCCAGCCGGCCCAGTCCTTCAATCCACTCGGGGTCGGCATTCAGGCAAGGAATATAGTGGAACTCGCGTCCTCCTTCCTCCAGGAACGCGTCCCGACATTCGACCTGGATTTCCTCCAGCGTTTCCAGACAGTCCGCCAAAAAGCCAGGACATAAGGCATCGACCCGGCCCACGCCCTCTTTGCCCCATTGCCGCAACAAGGGTTCCGTGTAGGGCTCAAGCCAGCGCTGCGCGCCAAAACGGCTTTGAAAAGACATCTGCACCGGCACCGACGGCTCGTCCAGCTCGGCGCGCAAGGCAGCGGCGGTTTCACGGCAGTCGCGCAAGTACGGGTCGCCCAATTCGACACAACGGCGCGGCAGGCCATGAAAGCTGAGCAGCAGGCGATCGGGCTTGCCATGCACTTCCCAATGGCTGCGCACCTGCGAGGCCAGAGCCCGGATGTAGTCCGGATGAGTGTGATAGCGCTTGATGAAGCGCAGCTCCGGCTGATTGCGCTGGCGTCCCAAGTGCGCCGCCACGCAATCAAAGGCGGTGGCCGTGGTGCTGGCCGCGTACTGCGGATACAGGGGCAGGCCCAAAATGCGTTCGCAACCAGCCGCCTTGAGCTTGTCCAGCCCGCTGGCAATGGAAGGATTGCCATAGCGCATGCCCAGCTCCACGCGCACATCGTGTCCACGCGCACTCAGCAGCTCCTGGAGCCCATCTGCCTGCGCCTGGCTCCACACCAGCAGCGGGGCGCCTTCGGCCAGCCAGATATCCTGATAGCGCGGGGCCAGTTTGGCCGGCCGGCGCGGCAGGATGAACAATCGCAGAATGATCTGCCAAAGCGCCTGGGGTATTTCAATGACTCGCGGATCCGACAGGAATTCGCCCAGATAGCGGCGTATCGCCTTGGCATCGGGCTGGTCGGGCGTGCCCAGATTGATCATCAGAATGCCGATCGGCCCGGCCCCGCGCACAGGCGCATCGGCATTGAACATATCGGCGTCGGCCGGTTCGGGCAGATAGGGGGAAGCAAGCAACTTGGGCATGATCTTTAAACAGAAGTCGGCCGGCGCGAAAAGGAATGGCGCGCGGCCATTGGACAGGCCAGGCTAGCCGGCCGAATGATGGCTCAGGGCATTTGACAACAGCCGAGCGGTAATGTCCACGATCGGAATCACCCGATCATATGCCATGCGCGAGGGGCCGATGACCCCCAGCGTGCCCACGACCTTGCCGTCCACGCCATATGGCGCCGTGATCACCGAGACATCGTCCAGCGGCACCAGCTGCGAATCCCCGCCGATGTAGATCTGCACGCCTTCGGCCTGGCTGGACACATCGAGCAGATGCAACAGGTCGGTTTTTTTCTCGAACAGGGAAAACAGACGACGCAGCCGATCCATGTCGGCCACCATTTCCGTCACGTTCAGCAGTTTGCTTTCGCCAGCGATTACCACGGCCTCTTCGCTGTCTGGCTGGTGGCTGCCCGCATCCACTGCCTGCTGCATGAGGCGGGAGATATCCGCCTGCAAGGAGCTGAGCTCCTGGGACAGCGCCTGCTTGACGGCATCGAAGGACAAACCTGAAAAATGCTGGTTGAAGAAATGGCTGGCCTCGACCAGCTCGTGCTCCAGGTAGTCGCGCGGCACGAACAGGATTCGATTCTGCACATCGCCGTCGGGAGTGACGATGATGAGCAGCACACGCTTATCGGAAAGCCGTATGAATTCTATCTGGCGAAACGTCTGCGCTTTCTTGGGAGCCAGCACCACGCCGGCGAACTGGGACAAGTTGGACAGCAGGGACGCGGCGGAACTGACGGCGCGATTGGGTTCGTCAAACGGCAGGAACTGACTCAGGTTCTGCGTGTTGGGCCGTTCAAAGCGCTGCGAAGCAAGCAACCGATCCACAAACAGCCGATAGCCTTTGGGCGTAGGCACGCGCCCGGCCGAGGTGTGCGGGCTGTGAATCAACCCCAGATCCTCCAGCTCGGCCATCACATTGCGTATGGTGGCGGGAGAAAAGTCAAAGACAGTGGACAAGGTTCGGGATCCGACCGGTTGACCGTCGGCGATATATCGCTCGATCAACACTTTCAGCAATGCATTTGCTCTGTCATCCATGTCGCATATGTCACTTAAAAAAATGCCCCCACGCTGCGCCTTCGGCTCACTGCCGACTGAAAATCAAGCCGGCATGAATTTCCTGCCGCGCTGGACAAAGGGGGAGATTCTTGCAGCCAAGGCTGTAGCAGCAACTCTATAATCAATTTATCGCAATTATTTCATTAATCAATAAGGTTTTCGCCCCATGCATTTCAAAACGGTCGCCATTGTCGGCAGATACCAGGATTCCGGCCTGGATGCGCCCGTCCGATCGCTGGCTCAAACCCTGGTCAAAGCCGGCTGTTCGGTGCTGCTGGAAGCGGCGACCGCGCGCAATACCGGCATCACCGAGTTCCCCATCTGCGACTATGCGGAAATCGGCACACGCGCCGATCTGGCGGTGGTCATGGGCGGCGACGGCACCATGATAGGCGCGGCCCGCGAATTGGCGCACAGCAAAGTGCCCCTGATCGGCATCAATCATGGACGCCTGGGCTTCATTACCGATATCCCTCTGAACGATGCCAACGATGCTCTGGTCAGCGTGCTGAACGGTCACTACGACATCGAAGAGCGTTCCATGCTGGAAGGCCGAGTTGTACGCGACGAACAGGTGCTGTATTCGGGCGTGGCCCTGAACGATGTGGTCATCAATCGCGCGGGACGCGGCGGCATGATCGAATTGCGCGTCGAACTGGATGGCGTATTCATGTATCGTCAACGCGCCGACGGCCTGATCATATCCACCCCTACCGGCTCCACCGCCTACTCTCTGGCGGCCAACGGCCCTATTCTGCATCCGTCGCTCAATGCCTTTCTGCTGGTGCCCGTAGCGCCGCAGACGCTGTCGCACCGTCCCATCGTCCTGCCTGACAACGGCACCCTGAACCTGACCATCACCGCCCTGGGCCGCGTCGAGTCAGGCGGCAGCGTGCACTTCGACATGCAGGCCTGGTCGGATTGCCAGCAAGGCGATCGCATCGATGTGCGCCGCGCGCGCAACACAGTACGCTTCATTCACCCCAAGGGTTACAGTTTCTTCTCCACGCTGCGGCACAAGCTGGACTGGAACCGCATGCCCCTGCCCAACGAAGAAAACGAATAACGCCCCTATGCTCCGTACCCTGCACGTTCGAGACTTTGTGATCGTGGATCAGGCCACGATCGATTTCGAGACCGGCTTCACGGTATTTTCCGGCGAGACCGGCGCCGGAAAATCCATCCTGATCGACGCCCTGTCTCTGGCCTTGGGCTCGCGCGGCGACGCCCAGGCCATACGCGAGGGCTGCCCGCGCATGGAAATCAGCGCCCAGTTCGACTGTCCTGCGGGCTTGCGCGACTGGCTGATCGAACGCGACTTCGAGGCATCGGACGAACTGATACTGCGCCGCCTGATCGACCAGCAAGGCCGCAACCGCAGCTACATCAACGGCAGTCCGGCCACCCTGGCCCAACTGCGGGAACTGGGCGAGCAACTGGTGGACATACACGGCCAGCACGCCCACCAAAGCCTGATGCAGCCGCACAGCCAATACGAGCTGCTGGACAGCCAGGGGGGCCACTTGCCATTGGCTCGCCAAGTGGCACAAGCCTGGCAGGCGTGGGGCCAGGCCCGCAAAGCAGTCGAGCAGGCCAGCCACAGCGCCGAACAGCGCCTGCGCGAACAAGAGCAACTGGAATGGCAGGTCGAAGAATTGTCCACCTTGGGCCTGCACGAGGGGGAATGGGAGCAGCTTCAACAGGAACATACCCGCCTGTCTCATTCCCAGGCCTTGATTGACGGCAGCGCACAGGCCTTGCAGGCTCTGGATGGCGACGATACATCCGTACAGCGCCTGCTCGGTGCAGCCACCCACGAGATAGCCGCCCTGCTGCGCCACGACCCCGGCCTGCAAACCATCGTGGACACGCTGGAGTCAGCGCGTATCGCCGTGACCGAGGCAGTTTCCGACCTGAACAGCTACCTGAGCGATACGGAACTGGATCCCGAACGCCTGGCCCAGGCTGAAGAGCGCGTTTCGGCTATTTTTTCCACGGCACGCAAATTCAAGACCGAGCCCGAAGAATTGCCCGCCCTGCTGGATCAATGGCAGGAGCAATTGCGACAGGTGCAGCAGTCCTTCGATCTGCAGGCCCTGCAAGAACAGGCACTGCAGGCGCAGACCCGCTACGACGCTTTGGCGCAGCAGCTCAGCGCAGCGCGGCGCAAGACCAGCGCGCAATTGAGCAAGCAAGTCACCCAGGCCATGCAATCGCTGGCCATGCAGGGCGGGCGCTTCGACGTCTCCCTGACGCCCTGCCCAGCGCAGTCACACGGCCTGGAACAGGTCGAGTTCCGCGTGGCCGGTCACCAGGGTGTCACCCCGCGCGCCCTGGCCAAAGTTGCTTCAGGCGGCGAACTGGCGCGTATTTCGCTGGCCTTATCCGTCATCGCCAGCCAGGCCGCCCGCGTTCCCACCTTGATTTTCGACGAAGTTGATACCGGCGTGGGCGGCGCCGTAGCCGAAGTCGTGGGCCGGCTGCTGCAGGAGCTGGGTGCGCGCCATCAGGTGCTGTGCGTGACCCACTTGCCGCAGGTGGCCGCCTGCGGCGACCATCATCTGAAAGTCGAGAAAAAATCAGTCAAGGGCCAGACCTTTTCTTCCATACGTCCTTTGGACGAGTCCGAGCGCGTGGACGAAATCGCACGCATGCTGGGCGGCCTGGAAATCACCAGCACCACGCGCGAGCATGCCCGTGAAATGCTGGAGCGCCAACAATAAGCGGACCTGCGCGCATCAAGAACAAACGCAAAACCCCCCATGTTCACAAGGAACATGGGGGGTTTTTTCGGATAGGCACAGCACTGACACAACTCAATATCAGGACACGCCGCCAGCCGAACTGACGGCATTGCCCTGCCCCCGAAGCCGAGTCAGGCTCCTGCCGTTCCGGATGTATGCCGAATCAGGAACGCAGCACAGGCTTGGCCTGCTTGCCGGCCTGAGCGCACTTGGGGCAGATGCCATACAGCAGCATGGTATGGCTTTCCAGCGCAAAACCATGCTCTTTGGCGATCTCGTGCTGGCGGGCTTCGATTTGCACGTCTGTAAATTCTTCCACCACGCCGCAATTGGTGCAAATCAGGTGATCGTGATGATCGCCGTCGTTCAGTTCGAAAACAGCCTTGCCGCCGTCGAACTGGCTGCGCACAAGAATGCCGGCTTGTTCGAATTGCGTCAGCACCCGGTAAACCGTCGCCAGGCCGATGTCGACCTCGTCGGCGATCAGCAGGCGGTAAACGTCTTCGGCGCTCAGGTGGCGTTGGCCCTCCTGATCCGACCGACGAAATATGTCCAAAATCTTCAGGCGCGGAAAAGTCGCCTTCAGCCCCATGTTTTTCAATTCATTTTGATCGTTCATGGCTAAAATTATCGCATCTTGATGGGGGAGGATCCCGGGTCTGGGCAAGCTCAGGGCAAGCCCGGCCCGAGGCGTTTCGTAGCGCAATTCATGCGCTTTTTCCTAAACCCTTATATGATAACGATTTTATTCCAACAGGGGCATTTCGTGCAGAAGAAGGCAAATTCATTCACTCCTGTCATCCGCGCCGTACTGGCGGCGAGCCTGGCGGCCGCGGCCCTGACGGCCTGCGGATCCACCAAATGGGGCTTCCCCTACCGCGCCGACGTTCAACAGGGGAACTGGATCACTGCCGAACAAGTGTCCCGCCTGCAAACCGGAATGACGCGCGACCAGGTACGCTACCTGCTGGGTTCGCCCACGCTGCAGGACATTTTTCACGCCGACCGCTGGGACTACCCCTACCTGAACCAGCCCGGCTACGGCAAGGCCGAACAACGCACATTCACCGTCTGGTTCGAAGGCGACACACTGGTTCGCTGGCAAGGCGATGAACAGCCCGATCGCCAACCTTTCGAGCGCGCCGACACCGGCAAGCGCCGTGGCGAAGCGCCGGCCGACGCCAATCAAAGCACGCAGCAGTTCGTACGCCCCATCGGCGGCCATTCCAGCCCCGGCGGCAGCGACGATGCCGCACCGCCCTCCACCCAGCCTTAAAGGACACAGGATACATGCGCATTGCCATTGCCGGCGCAGACGGCCGTATGGGCCGTATGCTGATTGAAGCCGTATTGAACAGCCCGGATCTCACGCTCAGCGTCGCCCTGGATCGTCAGGGCGCCCACTCCATCGGTCAGGATGCGGGCGCCTTCCTGGGCAAGCCTACCGGCGTCATCATCACCGACGACCTGCACGCCCTGGCCCAGGCGGACTGCCTGATCGACTTCACCCGCCCCGAAGGCACGCTGGCCCACCTGGAAGCCTGCCTGCAGCACGGCACGCGTCTGGTCATCGGCACGACCGGTTTTTCCGACGCCGAGAAACAGCAAATCCAGGCCGCTGGCCGGGAAATCGGCATCGTCTTCGCACCCAACATGAGCGTCGGCGTGAACGCGACCCTCAAGCTGATCGAGCTGGCCGCCGCCTTGCTGAACCAAGGATACGACGCCGAGGTTTTCGAGGCCCATCACCGCAATAAAGTGGACGCTCCCTCGGGCACCGCCCTGGCCATGGGCGAGGCCATCGCCAAGACCTGGGGCGAATCCCTGAACGATGTCGCCGACTGGGCCCGTCACGGCCACACCGGCGCGCGTCAGGACGGCCGCATCGGCTTTTCCGTACTGCGCGGCGGCGATATCATCGGCGACCACACCGTATTTTTCTGCGGACAGGGCGAGCGCATCGAAATCTCGCACCGCTCCACCAGCCGCGCCGGCTACGCCAACGGCAGTCTGCGCGCCGCCCGCTTCCTGAGCGACAAGACCTCGGGCCTGTTCACCATGCAGGACGTACTGGGCGCCTGACCCTCCCTCACCCCTGCCCAGACCCAGCCGGCGCCTGCGCCGGCTTTTTTTCGCCTGCACTTTTGTTCGCTGTGTTCGGTACCGTATCAACCCTGCTTGACGCAGAAAAAAATATGACTAATATATTAGTTGAATACATTAATACCAACATGCACGATGGAGACACACATCATGATGAGCGAGCGTCAACGCAAATTCCGCGAGGACTACAAAGCCAACATCAGCCCCGCCTACAACGGTCTGCTGCACATTGCCGTCACCTACCTTGTCGGCCTGGCCGCAATCTATTACTGCATCGGCAAACTCGATGCCGTCGGCTGGGAATGGCTGGTGATGGTACCCGTCTTTCTAGCCGGCAACTTTGTCGAATGGGGCATGCACAAATATGTAATGCACAGACGCATCAACATCGTCGGGCTGCGTGAAATCTACGAGCGTCACACACGCCAGCACCATCAATATTTCACCGACAACGAAGCCACCATCGATACCACCAAGGAGTTTCGCATCGTGTTCTTTCCGTGGCGCGTACTGGCCACGCTGGGCGTGGGAGGCGGGCTGCTCGGCTGGCTGGCCGCCTGGATTATCAACCCCAATGCAGGCTACTTCGTGTTCATGACCATGGTCGGCCTGTATCTGGTCTACGAGACTTTTCATTACTGCTGCCACGTCCACGAAAACTGGTTCGTGCGCAACATGCCATTCATCAACACCATACGCCGCCACCATACCGCGCACCACAACCAGGGCATCATGATGAAATACAACATGAACCTGACCTTCCCGATTGCCGACTGGGCCATGGGTACCACCGATCTGCGACGCGGCTTGCTGGGCCACTTGTTCAATGGCTATAGCGAAAAACATGTGAAGGAAGAGCTCAAGCCCATCATCCGCCGCTTCCGCTTCGAAGACACCGGAGACACTACGGATGGCCCTCAACTCAAGCACGAAGAGAAAAGCGCGCTGGATCGGGGCTTGGCGGCCTGAGCAGGCCGCCCATACCACCGGAACTACAGGCTGGAGATCAAGGTGCTGCGGGCCAACTGCTCGATGTGATCCATCAAACGGTCCAGGCTCTGTCCGGCCTGATCCATATTGCCGGCGGCAATGGCGGATGCGACCTCGGCGTGCAAACGGCCCATTTCCGACAGATTCAACTCTTGTTGGTAATGGCAGAACCAGAAACGCCGCGACAAGCCCTGCATCAGGCGCATGGCGCCTTCTGCAAATTCGTTGCGCGCCGCCTCCAGCTCCAGCTCATTAAATTGCCGGTCCGCCCGAATGAAGCTGACTTCATCATTCTGGGTGGCCGCTTCCAGGAACGCATCATGCAAGATCAGGAATTGTTCGCGCTGCTCGCGCGTCGCGCGCCGGGCCGCGCTGCGGCAGATCAGGCGCTCGACTTCTCGCCGCGTCTCGATCAGACGCAGCTGCTTGGGCAAATCGATCTCGGGGATCAACAAGCCGCGCTGGGGCAGTACCAGCATGAGGTGTTCCCGCGCCAGGCGCTGGATAGCCTCGCGGATGGGCGTGCGGCCTATGTCGAACATCTGACTAAGCGTCAGTTCGGACACGATGCTGCCAGGCGGCAGCTTCAAGGTGATGATGGCCTCTTCCAGGCGCTCGTAGGCAATATCCGTCAGCTTGGGCTTGGGTTCGGCCAGTTCTTTGATGTCCGCACGCGCTCGGGAAGCGCGCACCGCCGCCGTTTCACCCTTGACTGTTGTTTCCCGTTTTTTGCTCACCATGCTGACCACGCCTTGAAAGCGCCGCTTACGCTGCGCAGATTCGCCGCCGCCCTGCACACCAGGGCCGATTGTCGGCAACAGATACATATATTAGTTGCATTTATCGCCTCCAGGAAGCCATATGCGCATTGATGTCGCCGCGGGCAGCCGCCCCATCATCGCCCTGCATGGCATACAGGGATCACATACAAGCTGGCTGCCAGTGGCCCGAGCCAGCCGCAGCCCACACGACTGGCTCCTGCCCGATCTGCGCGGTCGCGGCCACGCCCGGCGCGGTCAAAACCAGGACGACTACACCCTGGACTGCTTTGTCCAGGATGTGCGCGCCGAGCTGAATCGGCTGCCGCCCGGGCAGACTTTCATCCTGGCGGGCTGGAGTCTGGGCGTGTCCATTGCTCTGCAGACCTGCTTGCGCCTGCTGGACGATAACGCCACTTTGCCCGATGCACTGGTGTTGATTTCCGGTTCGCCCTGCCTGCAACGGACGCACTGGTTCCGTGCCCATGTCCCTGACGAGCTACTGAGTGAAATCGCGCAGCGCGAACAACGGCTGGGGCTGCGCGAGGCTGCCGGCCATCAGGACGTGGCCTGGACCTGGCAAGCCAACCGTCACAGCGACCAGCGCAACGAACTGCACCGCATTTCCATTCCCTGTCTGCTCATTCACGGCGAGCAGGACGAAGACTGCCCCTTGTCACACGCCGAACAACTGAACCAGGGCCTGCCCTGCTCCACCCTGCATGTTCTGCCCGGCGCCGGTCACAGCGTATTGAGCTCGCATACGGCTGACATCGCCAGGCTGACCGACGATTTCCTCTCTTTTCACAGTTCAAGGACACGTACATGAACGAACACGTTTTTTTCTGCCCGCCTGCTCGCAGCCTGATGGGGCGAGGCTGTCGTCACGAGCTGCCTGCGCTGCTGGCCCATCTGGGACTGCGGCGCGGTTTGTTGGTGACCGACCGTTTTTTCACGACCCAGACCAATTGGGTCCAGGAATATCGTCAAGCGTGCCGCGCGCTGGACATCGAGCTCCTGATTTGCGATGCAGGCGCGCCCGATCCGTCGACCACGCTATGCGACGAGACCACCGCCGACATCCGCGCCCGCCTGGCGGGCCAGACGCTGGATCATATCGTAGCGCTGGGCGGAGGAAGCAATATCGACCTGGCCAAGGCCCTGTGCCTGACTGTGCCCTCGGGCGCCCCGATCCGGTCCTATGCCGGCACCTGGCCAGGCCATACCCGCCCCCTGCCCTTGGCAGCTCTGCCCACAACCGCCGGCACCGGCTCCGAAGCCACGCCCGGCGCCATCCTGCTCGACCCGGACAATGCCACCAAAATCGCCGTCATGGACAATCAACTGCGTCCAGCCATCGCCGTCATCGATCCGGAGCTGACCGATACCTGTCCGCCCCGCGTAACGGCCGATGCCGGAATCGACGCACTGACACACGCCATCGAATCGTACTTGACGCTGGACGCCGTCCGGTTCGATCGCGCCGGTCATCCCGATCCCGGCTACAGCGGACGCTCCGACCTGACCGTGCTGTTCGCCGGCGAATCCATACGGCTATGCGGCGCGTATCTGCTGCGCGCCTACCGCAACGGCGCCGACAAGCCGGCCCGAGACGGCATGGCCAGTGCCAGCTACTATGCCGCCCTGTCCTATGGCACGGCCGGACTGAATGCCGTGCACGGCATCGCGTATGCGGTAGCCGGGCTGACCCATCAATCGCACGGCAGCACGAACGCCGTCATGCTGCCCTATGTGCTGGACGAATTGCGCCAGACGCGAGCGCCCGAGTTGCTGGAGATTGCCCGCCTTCTCGGCCTGCTTGAGTCGGACGACGAACACACCCTGCTGCATCTGCCGGGACATATTCGTTCGCTGGTCGGGCAACTTGGCATCCCCACCAGTCTGGCCGACTTTGGCATCAGCCCTGAGCAGTTGCCCCGCTTGCTGCAAGATGCTCTGCAGGTGACACGTCTGGCCAAAGCCTTTCCCGTATCCGATGTGTCGGCCGCCTATGCGCGCATCATCGAACGCGCCCATGCCGGACACCTGACCGCCGACACCCTGCCCGCCCTGGCGCCCACCTAGTACATACCATGACTTTCTGAATCATAAATATTACTGACATTCATGTAATATATTAGACAAACAAAACCTGCCAGAAGCTTAAGCAGACTGTCCGTCAATCAAGGCCGTCACAAGAACGGCACACCTGGAGACACCCATGACAGCAATGCCCTCTGCAACACAGCAGCACCCCAATGTGGCCAATCGTCTGGAACGATTGCCCATGACTCGCTATCAACGGATGCTGTTCGGCATCATCGCCACCGCCTGGTTTTTCGATTCGATGGACTTGGGCATCATGACGTTTGTACTAGGCTCGATCAAAGCGGAAATGGGCCTGACTACCGCCCAGGCCGGACTCCTGGCCAGTTGCAGTTTCCTGGGCATGTTTTTCGGCGCCGCCATCGCCGGCATGTTGGCTGACAAATTCGGCCGCAAGCCCGTCTTTCAATGGAGCATGATTTTCTGGGGAGTGGGCAGCCTGGCCTGTGGCCTGTCCCAGAACGTCGAGCAACTGATGGCTTTTCGGGTGCTGCTGGGCTTTGGCATGGGCATGGAGTTCCCCATCGGCCTGGCCATGGTGTCCGAAATCGTGCCGGCCAAGAGCCGCGGCCGCTATGTCGCGATTCTGGAAGGTTTCTGGCCGCTGGGCTTTATCTGCGCGGGCATTCTGACCTATCTGACACTGGAGCTGATCGGCTGGCGCGGGATCTTCATCGCCCTGTCCGTGCCGGCTCTGTTCGTCTTCATCATCCGCCGCTATGTACCCGAATCCCCGCGCTGGCTGGAAGAAGCGGGCCAGCACAAGCGCGCCGATCAGGTCACTACCGCCTTCGAAAAGCATGTCATTCAGGCCAACGGCGGCTTGCCCCTGCCGGCGCCTCGCCCACCTGTGCCCGTCGTGCGCCAGGACCGCGGCGCCCTGTTCGCCCAGCTCTGGCAGGGTCAGTATGCACGCCGTACCGTCATGCTGTGGATGCTGTGGTTCTTTGCCCTGCTGGGCTATTACGGCCTGACCACCTGGCTGGGTGCGCTGCTGCAGCAGGCCGGCTACGAAGTGACCAAATCCGTCACCTACACCATCTACATTTCCTTGGCCGGCATACCGGGCTTCATCTTCGCCGCCTGGCTGCTGGAGAAATGGGGCCGCAAAATGACGATGGTGCTGATGCTGGTCGGCAGCGCCACCTCGGCCTTTATCTACGGCCATGTGGCAACCGCCCAAGCGCCGGTTGCACAACTGATCGGGGCGGGCCTGTGTATGCAGTTCTTCATGTTCGGCATGTGGTCCGTGTTGTATGCCTACACGCCCGAACTGTACCCCACTCGCTCGCGCAGCACCGGCGCCGGCTTTGCGTCCTCCATCGGTCGCCTGGGATCGCTGCTGGGCCCCTTGCTGGTCGGCATCATCCTGCCCTGGACCGGTCACACGGGTGTATTCACGCTGGGTGCGCTTTCCTTTACGGTCGCCGCCTTGGTGGTGCTTACGTTAGGGGTAGAAACCAAAGGACGTTCTCTGGAGGAGGTCTCAACCTAGCGCCAGAAACGATGCGGCTCTGCAGAGGCGGCCCCCGGCCTGATCGGGGGCCGTTTTTCATTGCCGGCGCGCGACAATGCGGGCCACTCTTACTAGAAGCTTAAAATATTTTTTGAAACAAGCTGTTGTTTTTCCCACAATTTTCAGGCGTCGGTCAGGTTCCAAAAAAAAGTCGAACTCATAATTTGCTTCTTTCAAACAATAATGATTCGCATCTCTATTCCGGAGCCAACGTGCCAGAAAACACCTCCTCTTCGCTACGCCGCGCCACAGGCATCGCCACCGCGCTCGCCTCCCCTGCCCTGTTGATCTCGCCCCTGGCGCTGGCGCAGCAAAGCGCAGACTCCACCACGCAGCTGGCCCCCATTCAGGTCAAGGCCGAGCAGGAACGCAGCTACAACATCCAGAATTCCGCCTCGCAGAAATTCACGGCCCCCTTGCTGGACACCGCCAAGTCGGTCCAGATCATTCCCCAGGAAGTCATACGCGACCAGGCGGCCACCTCGCTGACCGATGTGCTGCGCAACACGCCCGGCATCACCTTCGGCGCCGGCGAAGGCGGCAACCCGCTGGGCGATCGCCCCTTCATCCGCGGCTACGACGCCCAGGGCAGCACATTCGTGGACGGCATGCGCGACATTGGCGCCACCTCGCGCGAAGTGTTCAATCTGGAGCAAGTGGAAGTGGTCAAAGGCTCGGACGGCGCCTACGGCGGCCGCGGCGGGGCCGGCGGCAGCATCAACCTGATCAACAAGACCGCCAAGGCCGACACCTTCACGGACGTGAACCTGGGCCTGGGCACCGACAGCTACTACCGCGGCACATTGGACACCAACCAGCAACTGAGCGATTCCATCGCCTTTCGCCTGAACGCCCTGTACCACGACGCCGACGTGGCTGGCCGCGATGCCGTCAAGAACAAGCGTTGGGGCGTGGCGCCCACCATCACCTTCGGTCTGAACACGCCCACCCGCGTATCGCTGAGCTATTACCACCTGCAGACAGACGACCTGCCCGACAGCGGCATTCCTTACGGCTGGCCGCGTGGCGAGCTGACCGGCCCCATCGACGTGGACCGAGACAACTTCTACGGCCTGAAAAGCGACTACCGTAAAACCAACAGCGATATGGCGACCATTGGCGTCGAACACGACATCAACAGCCGCCTGACACTGCGCAATACCACCCGATACACCCGCACGACGCAGGAGTATGTGTGGACCCAGCCTGACGACAGCCAGGGCAATGTGGCCAACGGCCTGGTCTGGCGCCGCGCCAATACCCGCGACAGCCATATCAACAGCCTGGCCAACCTGACCGAGCTGACGGGCGACGCCACAACGGGTTCGCTGACGCATCGCTTCAATGTAGGCCTGGAGTTCTCGCGCGAGAAAGGCGAGCGTGATTCGCTGAATGTGAATCGCGGCAGCGGCTCGGGCGCCACCAACGCCTGCCGCCAGGGCGTGGGGGCCGCATCGAACTATCAGTGCACCAGCCTTTACAGCCCCAACCCCGGCGATCCATGGGTCAACACGCTGAATGGCCGCCCCAGCGGCAACCCGACCGAAACCAAGACCAACACGCGCTCGATCTACGCCTTCGACACCATTGAGTTCAACGAGCAGTGGCAAGCCGGCCTGGGCCTGCGTCTGGACAACTACTCCACCCATTACAAAGCCAGCAACTTTGACCTGAGCCGGGACGACACACTGGTCAACTACCAGCTCGGCCTGACCTACAAGCCGGTACAGAACGGCGCCGTCTATGTGTCCTACGCTACTTCGTCCACGCCGTTCAACGCCTCGGCCGGCGAAGGTAGCGACGGCTCCAACCCATCGAGCCGCGGCGGGCGCGTCAGCGGCGGCAATACTGACGAACTGTCGCCCGAGAAGAACCGCACCGTGGAGCTGGGCACCAAATGGAATGTGCTGAACGACGCCATGACGCTGTCCGCCGCTGTGTTCCGCACCGAAACCACCAATGCCCGCGTGACACTGGCCAACGGCGATTATGAAATGGCAGGTAAGAAGCGTGTGGACGGCTTGGAGCTGGGCGCATCGGGCGCCATCACCCCGCGCTGGAACGTCTATGCCGGCTACACCTACCTGAACGCCAAGCTCAAGGACAATGGCCCGACCGGTGCCGCCAATGACGGCAACCGTTTCCCCAACACACCTGAGCACAGCTTCAGCCTGTGGACCACCTACAAGCCGGTAGAGAAGCTGACCGTGGGCGCCGGAGCCTACTACACCGCCAAGCAGTACGGTGATGCGGCCAACAAGCTCTACATTCCGTCCTACTGGCGCTTCGATGCCATGGCTGCCTACCAGTTCAACAAGAATGTGGGTGTGCAGTTGAATGTACAGAACCTGACCGATAAGGTGTACTACGACAAGGCTTACGCGTCGCACTATGCCAGCATCGCTCCCGGACGCTCCGCCGTCCTGAACCTGAAACTGTCCTACTGATGAAGGCCTGACCCGGAGAAAACGCGGCCTGCCCCTAAGGC
>JAEXOO010000039.1 GCA_023439305.1 Pseudomonadota bacterium | reverse complement strand
GGGCGAAACCGCTGCCCCGGCCGCCCCCGGGGCGCCCGGCCCCCGGTTGGCCGGCCCCCTAAAAGTGCCGCATATCGGCTGGAACCGCGTACACCAGACACATAACCACCCGCTGTGGGCGAACATCCCCGACGGCGCCTATTTCTATTTCGTGCACAGCTATTTCGCCGATCCTTCTGATCCAGGCCAAATCTGCGGCACGACTTACTACGGCCAACGCTTTACCTCGGCGGTGGCAACCGCTAATATTTTCGCGGTGCAGTGTCATCCCGAGAAAAGTGCGGATAACGGCCTGCAACTGTTCCGGAATTTCGCCCGCTGGGAACCTTAATTCCAATTAGTGCTTGCGCGACGGCTTTCCGTTTCCTCCATTCGATTCAGTATTTCTTACGTTTTTACGGCTAAAGACCATGCTTTTGATTCCCGCCATCGACCTCAAAGACGGGCGTTGCGTGCGCCTTCGCCAGGGCGACCTGGACGATGCTACTGTTTTCTCCGAAGAACCGGCCAAGATAGCGACACAGTGGCTGGAGCTGGGGGCTCGCCGCCTGCATCTGGTGGACCTGAACGGCGCCTTCGCCGGCAAGCCCAAGAACGTCGAGGCCATCAAGGCCATCCTGAAAGCCATCGACGGTGAAATCCCCGTGCAGATCGGCGGCGGCATCCGTGACCTGGATACCATCGAACGCTATCTGGACGCCGGCCTGAGCTACGTCATCATCGGCACCGCCGCGGTCAAGAGCCCCGGCTTCCTGCAGGATGCCTGCAGCGCCTTCCCGGGCAGCATCATCGTGGGCCTGGACGCCCGCGACGGCAAGATCGCCACTGACGGCTGGAGCAAGCTGACCCGCCACGATGTACTGGATCTGGCCAAAAAGTTCGAAGACTACGGCTGTGAATCCATCATCTACACCGACATCGGTCGCGACGGCATGCTCTCGGGCGTGAACATCGAAGCTACCGTGCGCCTGTCCCAGCACGTCAAGATCCCGGTCATCGCCTCGGGCGGCGTCACCGACCTGAAAGACATCGAAGCCCTGTGCGCCGTCGAATCCGACGGCGTGGAAGGCGTGATTCTGGGCCGCAGCATCTACGAGGGCACGCTGGACTTCGCCCAGGCCCAGGAATTCGCCGACGAGTACCAGGCATGACCCAGAACATCGCCAGCGAACTGTCCTGCCGCATCATCCCCTGCCTGGATGTCACCGCCGGCCGCGTGGTCAAGGGCGTGAACTTCGTGGATCTGGTGGATGCCGGCGACCCCGTCGAGATCGCCCGCCAGTACAACGAGCAAGGCGCGGATGAACTCACGTTCCTGGACATCACGGCCACGTCGGACAACCGCGACCTGATTCTGCCCATCATCGAAGAAGTCGCCAGCCAGATCTTCATCCCCCTGACGGTCGGCGGTGGCGTGCGCGAAGTCGCCGATGTGCAGCGCCTGCTCAATGCAGGCGCCGACAAAGTGTCCATCAACAGCGCCGCCATCACCAATCCCGATCTGGTGCGCGCCGCGAGCGACCACCACGGCAATCAGTGCATCGTCGTGGCCATCGACGCGCGACGCGTCAGCGCCGACGGCGAGCCTGCCCGCTGGGAAGTCTTCACCCACGGCGGACGCCGCGCCACCGGGCTGGACGTGGTGGAGTGGGCGGTGCGCATGGCCGACTATGGCGCCGGCGAACTGCTGCTGACCAGCATGGATCGCGACGGCACCAAATCGGGCTTCGACCTTGAGCTGACCCGCGCCGTATCCCAAGCCGTGTCCGTACCCGTAATCGCCTCGGGCGGCGTGGGCGGACTGCAGGATCTGGCCGACGGCGTCACCCAGGGAGGCGCCAGCGCCGTGCTGGCCGCCAGCATCTTCCACTACGGACAGCACACAATCGCCGAGGCCAAGGACTTCATGGCCGCCCAAGGCATACAGGTACGCCGCTGATGTCTACCCTACCCGATTGGCTGGCCCAGGTCCGGTTCGACGAGCAGGGCCTGATCCCTGCCATCGCCCAGGACCAGGCCAGTGGCAAGATCCTCATGGTCGCCTGGATGAACCAGGAATCACTGCAGGAAACCGTGCAGACTCGCCGGGCCGTGTACTGGTCGCGTTCGCGCCAGCGCCTCTGGCGCAAAGGCGAAGAATCCGGTCACGTACAGCATGTTTCGGACATCCGCCTGGACTGCGACGGCGACGTCATCCTGATCAGCGTCGAACAGGTCGGCCACATTGCCTGCCACACAGGTCGGGAAAGCTGCTTCTTTCGTCAGCTCCAAGGCCAGGACGAGCAGGCGCAGTGGGTCACCACCGACCCCGTTCTGAAAGACCCGGAGCACATCTACCGATGAGCCAAGAACTGAACACAGACACCATCCTGGAACACCTGAGCCGCACGCTCAAGTCGCGGCTGCCCGACCAGGGCGGCGACCCTGCCGCGTCCTATGCCGCCAAGTTGTTTGCCAAGGGCCCCGATGCCTTTCTGAAGAAAATCGGCGAAGAGGCCACGGAGCTGGTCATGGCCGCCAAGGATGGCCAGCCCGAGCGCATCGTCAGCGAAACCGCCGACCTGTGGTTCCACAGCCTGGTCGCCTTGACTTACTATGGATTGGAACCGCGCGATGTGCTGGCCGAGCTGGTACGACGCGAAGGCACATCCGGTCTGGTGGAAAAAGCCTCCCGACCCAAGGACAGTGTGTAATCCTGTCATGTGAACGCGCTACACTGTCCGGATACCAATACCTATTCAAGGCACCTGCCAGGCAGGTGTCCCGCTACCGAGGTTTCCATGAGCGAGAACTGCCTCTTCTGTAAAATCGCCGCCGGCGACATCCCCTCCAAGAAAGTCTACGAGGACGACGATTTCGTGGCTTTTCACGACATCAGCCCCGCAGCGCCGGTGCATCTACTGGTAATCCCCAAGAAGCACGTCGCTTCCATGCAGGCAATTTCCCCCGAAGACAGCGTCTGGTTGGGTAAAATGCTGGCAATGGCCCCCACTCTGGCCGCTCAGGCAGGCTGCCGTCCGGGCCCCGAAGGCGGTTTTCGCGTCGTGATCAACAATGGTCTCGATGGCGGGCAGGAAATCAATCACTTACACATGCACATCCTGGGCGGTCCCCGCCCATGGGCACATCGCGCAGCCGTAGCTGCATAACGGAGATACATTATGGGTAGCTTTAGCATTTGGCACTGGCTGATCGTACTGGTCATCGTCGCCCTCGTTTTCGGCACCAAGAAACTGCGCAATATCGGCTCGGACCTGGGCGGCGCGGTCAAGGGCTTCAAAGAAGGCATGAAAGACGTTTCCGAAGACGGCAAAACTCCTGAATCGGTCAGCCAGCGCGCTGCCGATCCACAAACCATCGACGTGCAGGCCAAGGAAAAATCCGACCGCGCCTGATCGCTTTTGTGTGAATCTACATGTTTGATGTCAGCTTTACTGAGTTAATCCTCATCGGAGTGGTCGCCCTGATCGTTATCGGTCCCGAGCGCCTGCCCAAGGTGGCGCGTACAGCCGGGCACCTGCTCGGCCGCGCGCAACGCTATGTCAACGAGGTCAAGTCCGACATCCAGCGCGAAATCAACCTGGACGAGGTCAACAAGCTCAAGGACCAGATGGAAGAGGCTGCACGCTCCGTACGCTCTTCCGTGGACGAGACCGGCAAAAGCCTGTCGCAGCCCTTCGAGCAAGCCCGCGATACGTTGCAGCAAGCGTCGGACACGGCCCGCACGGCTTTGTCCGGGCAGGCTGACGGCGCCGATGCGGCGCAGCCCGCTACCGGCGCGCCGGATGCCGCTCCCGCAGACAACGCATCCAAGCCCGTTCCGGCGGCAACGCCAGCCGCAGCCGCCCCTGAAGCCGAGCCTGCAGATGCTCCAGCCAACTCTCCCAAAGGACCGTCGGCATGAGCACCGAAACGCCTCAAGAAGACTCGTTCATCTCTCACCTGATCGAGTTGCGCACCCGCCTGCTGCGAGCCGTGGTCACGGTCGTGGCCATTTTCGTAGTGCTGTTCATCTATCCCGGCGCCTCGGTCATCTATGACATCCTGGCCCAGCCCATGCTGGCCTCCCTGCCCGAAGGCACGCGCATGATCGCCACCGGCGTCATCACGCCCTTCATGGTGCCCGTCAAAGTCACCCTGATGGCAGCCTTCGTGCTGGCCTTGCCGGTCGTGCTGTACCAGGCCTGGGCTTTCATCGCTCCCGGTCTGTACAACCACGAAAAGAAATTGGCCCTGCCATTGATCATGACCAGCACGCTGCTGTTCATCGCCGGCATGGCCTTCTGCTACTTCGTCGTGTTCCGCACGGTATTCCATTTCATTGCGACCTTTGCGCCGCAGTCCATCACGCCGGCGCCGGACATCGAAGCCTACCTGGGCTTTGTCATGACCATGTTCCTGGCCTTTGGCATCACCTTCGAAGTGCCTATCGCGGTCATTCTGCTGGTCAAGACCGGCGTCGTCACCGTGGCCAAGCTGCGCGAAATTCGCGGCTACGTCATTGTGGGCGCCTTTGTGATCGCCGCCATCGTCACTCCGCCGGACGTCGTCAGCCAACTGCTGCTGGCCCTGCCTCTGTGCCTGCTCTATGAAATGGGCATCCTGGCCGCCAGCCTGATCAAAAAACGCGAAGTCGCAGAAAGTGAAGGCCGCGAGCTGGAACTGTAAAACCAGTCTGCTGCCTTAGATTGAAAAAGCCCTTAGGCTCCCAGGCCCAAGGGCTTTTTCTTGGCGTTCGGCAAGCCCGAATGGCCGCGCGCTTGCTTTAGCGATTACGAGCCACCGGCCGTGCACCCACCTTGATCTTCAGGTCCAGCGTCTTTCCGTCCCGCAGCAGGGCCAAGGTCACTTCCTGCCCAGGCTTGATGGGCGCAATCTGATTCAGCAAACCGATAGAATCCGTCACTTTCTGCCCATTGAAACGCAGCACGATATCGCCCACCCGCATGCCCGCCTGGGCGCCGGGGCCTTGATGCTGAAGGCTGGCGATGATGACCCCTTCATCACTGTTCAAATGAAAGACCTTGGCCAGATCGGGCGTGATGTCCTGCGGCTCCATGCCCAGCCAGCCTCGCGTTACTGCACCGTTGCGCACAATCTCGTCCATGATGGCCAGCGCCGTTGTGGCGGGAATCGCAAAGCCGATGCCCAACGAGCCGCCTGTCTCTGAATAAATGGCGGTATTGATACCGACCAGGCGGCCGCGGGCATCCACCAGCGCGCCGCCGGAATTGCCGGGATTGATGGCTGCGTCTGTCTGGATGAAATTTTCGTAGATATTGATGCCCAGGCGATTGCGCCCCAGGCCGGAAACAATGCCCATGGTCGTGGTTTGCCCCACGCCGAAGGGATTGCCGATCGCCAGCACCACATCACCCACGCGCAAATCGGCGCTGTCGGCCGCGGCAATCGCGGTCAGGCCCGGCAAGTCTATCTTCAAGACGGCCAGATCGCTTTCCGGATCGGCGCCGATCAGGCGGGCCCGGGCCTGGCGGCCATCGGCCAAAGCTACCTCGATAGCGTCAGCGGCCTCGATCACATGGTAATTGGTCAGAATGAAGCCTTCCTCGTGTACGATCACTCCCGAGCCCAGATTGGTATTGGGCCGGCGTTCGATCAGATCGGGAAGCTCACGGAAAAGGCGGTTCAGTTCCGGATCGTGGAACGGCGACAGACTGCCATCCAGATGCTTGCTCGTGTACACATTGACCACGGCGGGCGCGGCGCCGGCAACGGCGGCGGCATAAGACAGCGGCCCTGGCGTGGCAGGCACGGCGACGGGTGCCGGTGCGAGCGCTGGCGCAGCCGGGCGCACTGGCAACGAAGGAGCACCCAGCCATTGGGGCCGCAAGGTCGTCACGATAAAAAAGCCCGCCAGACAGACCGTCACCGCTTGAGCAAATACCAGCCACAATCGACGCATAGCACTCATTCAGATAAGGATTTCCATGACTCAGGTTTCAACTGCCGATCTGGCCCGCTGGCTGGACACCACCCTGGATGCCGCCCGCTTCAAGGATTACTGCCCCAACGGCCTGCAGGTCGAGGGCAAACCCGTCGTCCGTAAAGTGGTCACCGGAGTGACCGCGTCGCTCGCGCTGGTAGACGCCGCCATCGCCCGCCAAGCAGACGCCATTCTGGTTCACCATGGCTGGTTCTGGAAAAACGAGAACCCCTGCATCGTCGGCGCCAAGAAAACGCGTATGGAGCGCGTCCTGCAACACCAGCTTAACCTGTTGGGCTATCACCTGCCCCTGGATGCGCATCCCGAATTTGGCAACAACGCCCAACTGGGACGCCAACTGGGCATCCAGCCCCTGTTGGATGAGCAGGGTCGGCCTGCGACCTGCGGTCCGGACGGCCTGGTGTGGCTGGGCGAGCTGCCCGAGCCCGTCACACTCGAAACCTTTCGCCTGACAGTTTGCAGTAATTTACAACGCGAACCACTGGTTGTTGGTGATTTACAACGAAACATCCGACGCATCGCCTGGTGCACAGGCGGAGCGCAAGGCTTCATCGATGCCGCCATCGAGGCCGGAGCCGACCTGTACATCACCGGCGAGGCCTCCGAACAGACGTTTCACAGCGCGCAGGAGAACGGCATCGCCTTCATGGCCGCAGGACACCATGCGACCGAGCGTTACGGCGTCAAGGCGCTGGGCGAAGCAATCGCGCAGCGCTTCGGCATTGAGGTGGAGTTCGTGGACCTGAACAATCCGGTCTGAGCGCGGCAAGCACGCCCTGACATGACGCTGAACAAGGTTTTATGCGGCTGACAGCTAGACAAGCCTGGGTGGGAAAAGGCTAAAATCAGGCATCCGGCAGAAGCTGACTTGGCATTGCCGGCTGGTTTGTATGAACAGAAAAGGGTGCCTGGCGGCACCCTTGCTTTAGAGCATTGACCAGACAGGGCCTTTATTTTTTCAGGGAATCCCGGATTTCGCGCAACAGCAGCACGTCTTCGGGTGTTACCTCGGGAGCGGCTTCTTCCTTCTTGACCACGGTGTCGCGCATGCGGTTGACCATTTTCACCATGCAGAACACCACCAGGGCCAACAGGATGAAATTGATCAGAATGGTCAGGAAGTTGCCCCACGAAAGAACGACGGCGCCTGCCTTGTTCAAGGCATCAAAGGTTTCAGGACCGGTGTAGCCTTCGGGCAGACGTAACACTGTGAACTGATTGGTAAAATCGACTTCACCCCCAAGGACGAAGCTGATGAGCGGCATGATGATGTCCTTCACAAGCGAGTCGATAATTTTGCCGAACGCGGCGCCGATGATGACACCGACGGCAAGGTCAATCATGTTGCCCTTGACGGCGAACTCCCGGAATTCATTGAGAAAACCTTTAGCCTTGTTCATATCTTCCCCTTTGATCAAGTCATGCTGTGCTGGGTAACGCTATAATACGCGGTTGAATAATATACCCAGGCCAAATCCGTAAATTGTGGTATGCCCGAACCGGGCAGGAATAAGGATACTAGAATGAGTCAGATTACGACACAGCCCGATGACATAGGCGCGGTTGACCCCAACCTTCCGCCCGATCCTTCGCGCCGCACCTGGGTCGCCACCGCCTGTGCGTTAGGTGGTGTCGCTGGTGTGGCCACTGCTGTTCCTTTCGTCAGCTCCTTTGCCCCGTCCGACAAGGCCAAGGCTGCCGGCGCTCCTGTGGAATTCGACATCTCGGGCATCGCCCCCGGCGAAATGCGCACGGTGGAATGGCGCGGCAAGCCAGTCTGGATCCTGCACCGCACCAAGGAACAACTGGCCGATCTGCCCAAGCTGGACAGCCAGCTGGCCGACCCCAACTCGGATCGCCCTGGCTTCACGCCCGCCTACGCCAAGAACGAATACCGTTCGCGTCGCCCTGAAATCTTTATCTGTATCGGTATCTGCACCCACCTGGGTTGCTCGCCCACGCCTCACCTGGCGGCTGGCGCCGGCCCGGGCCTGCCTGGTGGTTGGGAAGGCGGCTTCCTGTGCCCTTGCCACGGTTCGACCTTCGACCTGGCCGGCCGTGTCTACAGCAACAAGCCCGCTCCCGACAATCTCGAAATCCCCCCCTACGAATTTTCGGCCGACGGCTCGAAAGTCACGATCGGCGTGGACGAAGACAACAAGGCCTAAGCCGGCTGTAACCCCATACGTATTCATTAAAAGATAAAGGAGCCGTTTCATGGCTGGCGAGAAAACCGTCGAAACGACAGGACTCTTGGGATGGATTGACAGGCGCTTCCCCCTGACATCCCTGTACAAAGAGCACATGTCGGAATACTACGCTCCGAAGAACTTCAATTTCTGGTACTTCTTCGGTTCCCTGGCACTGCTGGTGC
This sequence comes from Pseudomonadota bacterium, assembly GCA_023439305.1. Taxonomy (GTDB): domain Bacteria; phylum Pseudomonadota; class Gammaproteobacteria; order Burkholderiales; family Burkholderiaceae_B; genus Alcaligenes. The sequence goes on along the minus strand of JAEXOO010000039.1, from coordinate 146,379 downwards.
TGGTTATTCAAATCGTGACCGGTATTTTCCTGGTCATGAACTACAAGCCCGACGCCAAGCTGGCGTTCGAATCGGTCGAATACATCATGCGCGAAGTGCCCGGCGGCTGGATCATCCGCTACATGCACTCCACCGGCGCCTCCATGTTCTTCGTGGTGGTGTACCTGCACATGCTGCGCGGCCTGTTCTACGGTTCTTACCGCAAGCCTCGCGAGCTGGTCTGGATCTTCGGCGTGGCCATTTTCCTGTGCCTGATGGGCGAAGCCTTCATGGGCTACCTGCTGCCATGGGGCCAGATGTCCTACTGGGGCGCCCAGGTGATCGTGAACCTGTTCTCGGCCATCCCTTTCATCGGTCCTGACCTGGCCATCTTCATCCGTGGCGACTATGTGGTGTCCGACGCCACCCTGAACCGCTTCTTCGCCCTGCACGTGATCGCCATTCCGCTGGTCCTGCTCGGCCTGGTCGTGGCTCACCTGATCGCCCTGCACGAAGTGGGTTCCAACAACCCCGACGGCATCGAAATCAAGAACGGCCCCAAAGACGCACAAGGCCGCCCTCTGGATGGCATCCCGTTCCACCCCTACTACAGCGTGCACGACATTCTGGGCGTGGCCGGCTTCCTGATCGTTTTCGCCGCCATCCTGTTCTTCGCGCCTGAAATGGGCGGCTACTTCCTGGAGTTCAACAACTTCACTCCGGCCGACGCCCTGAAGACGCCTCCGCACATCGCACCGGTCTGGTACTTCACGCCGTTCTACTCGATGCTGCGCGCCACGACCGCCGACTTCACCTGGATCCTGGCCGGCGCTTCCGTCATTGCCGCCATCGTGCTGTTCGTCAAGGGCAAGCTGCCCGGCATCTGGCGTCTGGCTGTACCTGCCATCCTGATCGCCGTCGCCATCCTGTTCCGCGTCATCGACGCCAAGTTCTGGGGTGTGGTGGCCATGGGCGGCGCTGTGGTGATCCTGTTCTTCCTGCCCTGGCTGGATTCGTCGCCCGTCAAGTCGATCCGCTATCGTCCTACCTGGCACAAAGTGCTGTACGCGATTTTCATCGTCAACTTCCTGATCCTGGGTTACCTGGGCACGCAAGCACCAAACGATCTGTTCAACCTGCTGAGCCAGATCGGCACCGTGATCTACCTGGCCTTCTTCCTGCTGATGCCGGTCTGGAGCCGTCTGGGTACGTTCAAGCCCGAACCTGATCGCGTGACCTTCCGCCCTCACTAGGCCCACAACACGTTACGGAATGACCATGATTAAAAAACTGCTTGGCGCTCTGGCCTTGTCCCTGACCTGCACGGTGGCTGTGGCCGCCGAGGGCGGCTATGCTCTGGAGCGCGCTCCCAATCGCATCAACGACATGGCTGCGCTGCAAAACGGTGCAAAGCTGTTCGTCAACTACTGTCTGAACTGTCATAGCGCCAACTCCATGCGCTATAACAAGCTCACCGAAATCGGCCTGACCGAAGAAGACATCAAGAAGAACCTGCTGTTTTCCTCGGACAAGGTGGGCGACCTCATGAAGATCGCCATGACGCCGGAAATGGGCAAGAAGTGGTTCGGCGCTGCGCCACCCGACCTGTCCGTGATCGCCCGTGCCAAGTCCACTAACCTGGGTCCCAGCGGCACGGACTATATCTACACCTACCTGCGCACGTTCTACCGCGACGTCTCCCGCCCCACGGGCTGGGACAATCTGGTGTTCCCCAGCGTGGGCATGCCTCACGCCCTGTGGGAGCGTCAGGGCGGCGTGACGCTGCACCGCACGACCGTGGCTGAAGAAGCCAAGGACGACGGCAGCAAGCAGTGGGTCAAGACCACCGCCACCTACGACCCTTACGGCTTCTCGGCCATCACCAAAGAGCCTCTGGCCAACTACACCGGCCACGCTACCGATGCCGTGAAGCTGGAGCCGGTCAACGCCAAGATGGCCGTCAAGTACGACAACGATGTCGCTGACCTGGCGAACTTCATGGGCTGGATGGCGGAACCCGCCCAACTGGTGCGCAAGAAAATCGGCGTAGGCGTGATTCTGTTCCTGCTGCTGTTCTTTGCCGTTGCCTGGCGCCTGAACAGCGTTTTCTGGAAAGACATCAAGTAAAACGCTATGCTAGACGGGCAGGCCACCTGGCCTGCCCGGCTTCCTGTTTTGCCAAGGCCCGCCGCGCGGCCTTGCTTCTTGAGCCGTGAGGCTCTTGTTTTTATTTCTACGACTGGAATCCCATACCATGATGGTGCTCTACTCTGGAACGACCTGCCCTTTCTCGCAACGCTGCCGTTTCGTGTTGTTCGAAAAAGGCATGGATTTCGAGATCCGCGACATCGACTTGTACAACAAGCCTGAAGATATCGCCGTCATGAATCCCTACGGCCAGGTGCCTATCCTGGTGGAACGCGATCTGATCCTGTACGAATCGAACATCATCAACGAGTACATCGACGAGCGCTTCCCCCACCCGCAGCTGATGCCCGCGGACCCCACCATGCGCGCACGCACGCGCCTGTTCCTGTACAACTTCGAAAAGGAACTGTTCGTGCACGTGGCCGCCCTGGAAGACCGCCGCAACTCTGACGCCAAGGCCCAGGATCTGGCTCGCCAGCAAATCCGCAACCACCTGGCTCAGCTGGCTCCCATCCTGCTCAAGAACAAGTACATGCTGGGCGAAGAGTTCTCCATGCTGGACGTGGCCATTGCTCCGCTGCTCTGGCGCCTGGACCACTACGGTATCGAACTGCCCAAGAGCGCCGCGCCCGTGCAGAAGTACGCCGAACGCGTGTTCTCGCGCCCTGCCTACATCGAAGCGCTGACGCCGTCCGAAAAAGTCATGCGTCGCTGATCCATCATGCAAGAGACCTCGACCAAGCCCTACCTGCTGCGCGCCCTGCACGAATGGTGCACCGACAACGGCTACACGCCGCACATCGTCGTCACCGTGGATGCCAACACCGTCGTCCCGCGCGGGCATATCCAGGACGGCCAGATCACCCTGAACATCGGGCATCTGGCTACCAACCGCCTGGTACTGGGCAACGAGTACATTGAATTCCAAACCCGCTTCGGCGGCGTCACGGAAGACATCTTCGTACCCGTTGCTGCCGTATCGGCCATCTACGCCCGCGAGACCGGCGCTGGCATGGGCTTTGACGTCGTGGAATCCGAACCCTACCCGGGCGACGACGCCATCGATGCCGCACCCGACAGCGCGCCTGCCGCAAGCACAGACAGCGCCAAGGACAGCGACAAGGTTTCGCACCTGAAGATCGTAAAGTAAGCGCGTACCGCGCCTATGAAAACAGGGCTCCATTTCTGGAGCCCTGTTTTTTTACATCGCTGATCTGCAGCACCGCAAACCCTCAGGCCTGTGCCTCGGCCTGATTCCGGCGCCGGGCGGCAGCCACACGCCATTCCAGCAGGCTCTTGAGCATGACCGACACAATGGCGAAGGTCGCCAGCAAAGCGGCGGCTGTAAAGGCGGCGGCGGCCTTGTTGTCGTTGTTGAGCTGATCCACCAGCAGGGACAGCGTCAGCGTCTGATTCATGATGGTGCCGGACACGACCGACACAGCGCCGAATTCGCCGATGGCGCGGGCGTTGGTCAGGACCACTCCATACAGCAAGGCCCATTTGATGTCCGGCAAGGTAACGTGCCAGAAAATCTGCCAGCCGTTGGCGCCCAGGCTGAGCGCAGCCGATTCGGCGTCCGAACCTTGCGCTTGCATGACCGGAATCAGAATGCGCGCCACATAAGGCGTGGTCACGAAGATCGTGACCATGACAATGCCCGGCCAGGCAAACATCAACTGGATATCGCGATCGCTGAACCATTGCCCCAGCGAGGTTTCTACACCGTAAACCACCAGATAACACAGGCCCGCCACCACGGGCGAGACGGCATAAGGCAAGTCCACCAGGGTGCTGAGCAAACGCCGCCCTCGGAACTGATAATGCGTCAGGCACCAGGCCAGAAGTATGCCGAAGATCATGTTCAGCGGCACGGTCAGAACTGCCACGAACAAGGTCAGCCCAATGGCATGCAACATGAAATCTTCTTGCAGGTTGGACCACAGCGCGGGCAGGCCATCGCCCAGAGCCTTGGAAAAAATCAGCAGCAGCGGAACCACCAGCAGGCCCAGCACCAATACGATGCCTACGGCCAGAATCGCCCGGTCTGCCGCGCTTTGAGGCGCTTTTCTCATGCCCCCCTCCGTTGCCAGCCCAGCAGGCGGTTCTGCACCAGCTGGAGCGTGAACAACAGCAACAGCGATGCCAGCAGAATCACCGAGGCGATCGCCGCCGCGGCCGGATAGTTGAACTCCTGCAGACGCACAAAAATCATCAGCGACGACACTTCGGTTTTGTAAGGAATATTGCCGGCAATCATGATGACCGCGCCGAACTCGCCCAGGCTGCGGATGAAGGCCTGGGACGCTCCCGTCACCATGGCCGGAATCAGCGGAGGGAACACCACTTTGTAAAATGTCTGCCAGCCCGTCGCCCCCAATGTCTGGGCCACTTCCTCGTACTCATCGCCCAGTTCTTCAATGACCGGCTGCACGATACGCACCACAAAAGGCAGGCTGGTGAAGGTCATGGCCAGCACGATGCCGGGATATTGATAGGCCACTTTCCAGCCTTCAGGCAGAAACTGGCCGAACCAGCCGCCCGGCACGAACAAGGTAGCCAGGGTCAGGCCGGCCACAGAGGTTGGCAAAGCAAAAGGAAGATCCACCAAGGCATCGATCAGACGACGGCCTGGAAAGTCGAAGCGCGTGATGATCCAGGCGATGATGAAGCCCACCACGCTGGCGATCGCCGTGGAATAAAAGGCCGCACTGATGGTGACCTGATAGCTGCTCACCACACGTTTGTCGGTCACGGCCCGCCAGTAATCGGCCAGGCTCATGTCGCTGACATACATGAACAGCGCCGAGAGCGGCAGCAGCACAATGATGGACAGATACAGGACGCTGAAGCCGAAACTCAGCCCGAAACCGGGTATGACGGGGCGGCGCAGGAAAAAGACGGGTTTGACCGCAGGCGCCTCCAAGGGCACTGCGGTCGAGTCCACAAGGGAGCGGGTCATTGATTACTTCGCGAGCAGTTGGTCCAGAATGCCGTTGGCTGCGAAATGCTGGCTCTGGATGTCTTTCCAGCTTCCCAGCACGTCGGTTGGGTTGATCAGCTTGACCGGCGCGTATTTGGATTCGAATTCCTTGGCCACGGCAGGATCAGTCACCCGATAGTTGAAACCTGCCAGCAGACGCTGGATGTCAGGAGTGTACTGGAACTTCAGGTAATCCGTCGCTTCTTTGCGCGTGCCTTTCTGGTCTACGACCTTATCCACCACGGCGACAGGAAATTCGGCCAGCACGCTGACGGGCGGCACCACGATTTCGAGCTCGCTGCCCTTGAATTCATCACTGCCGGCGATGTTGATCACTTCGGATTCAAAGGTCAGCAGTACGTCACCCTGGCCGTTCTGTGCGAAGGCCACGGTGGCGCCACGGCCGCCTGTGGGGAAGCTTTCCACATTGCCCAGGATCTTGCGCACGAAATCCTTAATCTTGGCCTGATCGCCGCCAAACTGCTCGTTGGCATACAGCCAGGACGCCAGGTAGGTATAACGAGCGTTGCCCGACGTCTTGGGATTGGGGAACACCAGTTTTACGTCGTCACGGGCCAGATCGTCCCAGGACTTGATGTTCTTGGGATTGCCCTTACGCACCAGGAACGCGATCGTGCTGTAGTACGGCGAGCTGTTGTTGGGGAACTTGCTGGCCCAGTCCTTGGCGACGAAACCACGATCAGCCAGGAATTCGATGTCCGTCACCTGGTTGAAGGTCACAGTGTCCACCTTCTTGCCCTGGACAATGTCCTGGGCCTGGCGAGACGTGCCGGCAAACGACTGATCGATCTTGATGTCCTGGCCGGTGGTGGCTTTCCAGTGTTCCACAAACTTGGGGTTGACGGCGGCGAACGTTTCGCGGGCCACGTCGAACGAGGCATTGAGCAAGGCAACCTGCGCACTGGCCACGCCGCCCAGCAGCGAAGACAACAACAGAGCGGAACCGACCACAGACTTCAATTTCATGTTTTTCCCCTGGGACCCGGTGCGGGCCGTAGCATCCAAAATCTCGACTGACAGGCTTGTTGCAGCAACTTGGCACTGCGTGCACGTGCCCGTCCTGCGGCTTGGCGTATATAACCAAAGCCTTGATGGATTTCATTATGAGTAGGGGTTAAAGCATTTAAAACGAACTTTTCATCATTCCTTTATAGCTAAAAGAAATGAACAGTCAGAGCAGGCATTCCAGCCAGCCGCACATGTCGATTGCGCATTCGTCCACAAGCCCGCTATAATTCGAAATTCGCCGGCTTAGCTCAGTTGGTAGAGCAGCGCACTTGTAATGCGAAGGTCGAGGGTTCAACTCCTTTAGCCGGCACCAAGCATTCAGCGGAATTTCCGCAAAAAAGGGTCACTAGTCATAGTGGCCCTTTTCTTTTGCGCCTCTTCTTGGGACGAATTAGTCGTCGATCTATGCCTTCTGCACCTAAAGTCGACCAACGAGGTGGCTTGAGTGCGACAAATTGATCAAGCTTAGTGCGGTGATCCAGCCAAAACGCTGTGGGATCGGCCAAACTATCGGCTTGTCTTGTGCTCAGCTTCCAGCGGCTGCCTGTGTAGGTCGCCTTCACGCTAAACCCATAAGGGATTGTCATGCTGAAAAAAGCCTTGTTGTCGATATTCAGTGTTTACCTTGCCGGCTGCTCGGCAGGCGCGCCCAGCGATGAGCAGGTCAAGCAGGCGCTGTACGATTATTATGAAACCGCCAGCGGAGGCGCTGAACTCCGGCAGGCACTGACCAAGGAGGTCAGCGTCAAGGGATGCACCCAAGAAGCATCGGCCTACCGCTGCACCATCGAAAACACGGCCTTGAATACTTCTCGCGAATTACTGTTCGAGCACAACAAGGCCCAAGGAAAATGGATGCTTAAGCCCTGATCGCGTCGCTATCGGCGAGCTGCCTCATCCATTATTTCCGGCTGGGCAGCTGCACATCTGTTTCCAATCTAAGCCGTTCGAAATCCGACACCAGAATGTCGATGCGCACCTGCCAACGGGCCTGGCGGGGCAAATGCAGTACAGGCACCTGCCAGCGGCCCTGCCCTTGCGCCTTTGCGGAAAAAATCAGCGGCTCGATACCCGCCTCGGGACTCGAAAAAGCAATGTCCACTTCCTGAGCCCGCAACGGCAGGCCGTCGGGGCCGGACAAATCCAGCTGTAGAGGCGCTCTGGCGCCGGGGCTGTGCTGATCCAACAAAGACGGGGCCAGACTTAGTTCCGCCATGACGGCCGAGGTGTGGATATGAGTGCTGACCACCTCCGGGGCTGTCGGCACGGCCAGGGCCCGCGGAGGCGGCGTGAAGCGCCAGAGCGCCACCAGCCCCAGAACCAACAACGCCAGCACGCACTCCAACCGGATCGTCCGTCGCAGGGCGATTCTGGACGCCGTCTCGCCCTTCAGTACGCCCGCCGTCAGGCGATAGCGGTTGTAGGCTCCCAGTCCCAACAACAACGACACCACGCCCAGCTTGGCCGACAGGATACGGCCATAGGGGGTCTGCCAAAGCGAGGCAATGCCCTCCAACTGCAAATAGGCCAACACCGTGCCCGTCGCCAACAACACCAGCAGAACCCACGGTATGCCGCGCGAGAACCGCCCCAGCAAGGACACGTCCTGACTGTCTTTCAGACTGACCGCCAAGGGCCACAAAACGCCAATCCACAGCACGACGGCAACCGTGTGCAGCCACACCGACGGCATGGACAGCCAACTGGGCGGTGCCGCGCTGGCGTGGCCGGTGAGCGCCCAGGATCCGCCCAGCATCACAACACAGCCTATTGCCAGCAAGCCGGCAGCCGCCTGGGAACGCACACGCCAGGCCCAGGCCGCGCACACCAAGGCAAGCAGCGCCAATACCCATGAAAACATCAAGGAGGATGCTGCCGCTGCCTGCCAGACAGCGGCGCTGAGCACAGCGGACAGCGGCAGATCCAGCGCGTCCACGCCCCACAGGCCCGCATTGAACACCACCATTGCGGCCCCTAGCAGCAAGACCCGGAACGCCATGCGGCTGCGGCCCCGAACAGACCGGCTTGGCAACCGGGACACCGTCAACCCCGCCCCCAGGATCAACAGCCCATAGCCCAACCATCGGGCAAGCCAGATCACGGCGTTGCGGATCCAATCCGCTCCATCACCTAATCCGGCAGCCGCTGCCTGGACACCGACAGAAAACACGACGGAGCCGCCGATCGGATGTCCGTCTGCGGAAACCACACGCCAGCTCAGCGCGTAGGTTCCCTCTTCTTCCAACGGCGGCAAGGACAAGGACAGACCGTTGAGTACAGCCGGCAAGCCGGTCAGCTCCGCCACCTGACCGTCGGGCTTGAGGAGCCTGATCACCAGGGCAGACACAGGCTCATTGAACTGCAACAGCACATGGTCCGGAACCTGATCCAGCACCGCTCCGGAAGGCGGGCTGCTGTTCACCAAGGCGGCATGGCCTGCCGCCGGTGGAATCCAGGCGAACAGACCTGCCCACAATGACAAAAAGGCTAGAACAGAACGCATTCCGGCTGGCCTCAAGGTTTGGGCAGCAACGTCAATCCTGGGGCGGGCGAATCTGAATGATCGGATGCAGGTTTTTGTCCCTGCGCAGGCTGGTCGATCCAGCGAGTCAGGCCCTGCTCGCACTCCTGAATCACTGGAAAATACACCGTCGTGCCCGGCTTCAAGGCGCTGCTCAAATAGGCGGTGAATACGAACTCGTCATAGTGTTCATCCGGCAGCGAGCCGCCCGACCAGACGACTTCCTGCACGCCTGAGCTAACCGGGGCGCCATACAGGGTGTAGGGCTGGGCGTAGTCACCGGTCACCGTCTGGAGCGTCCAGCCCGCCTTGGGCTGGGGCTTCACACCCAGGACACCATCGGGAATACGCACACGCAGCTTATTGGTAGGAGAACCTTTGCACCCGTGGGGCACCTTCAGCACGGCTTTATAGCCGCTTTCGACCGGAGCCTGGCGGGTTTCCAGGGTAACGTGCGCATGGGCGACGGGGACCAGCACCCACGTGGCGACGACAAGGGCCAATCGGCCCGACAGAAAGAAATTGGACATACAAAACCTCACGCATTATCTATGGGAAAACATGGCCTGAACGGGCCATGAAGAACATTTACGCAAGGTTGAAAGGAGGCGCTCGCGAGCCTAAGGGCGGGCCCGACGCGGGCAAGGACGGCAAAGCCAGCGGCGGCGGCAGGTAGTGCAATCGCGCGTACATGACCGTGTACGCAAGCAGAGGCGTATCCAGGTGGGGCAGCAAAGCCTGAGAAGCCAACACGCCATAGGGACAGTCCAGCCCAGCCGGGTGGTCATCCTGCGGCGCAGCCCCGCCGTCCACGAACAAGGTCACGACCTCGCCTTGGGCGGTACAGAAGGTCATGGACAAGCCGCTCTGCTCGGAATGATGCGGCATATAGCCGGCAGGAACGAGCGCACGACACACAAGGGCAAGCAAAGCCAGGCAGAACAAGGCCTGCCAGGCTTTCTTCATATAGCCCCGAACGGATACGAGTGCGTGCATATCGCAAAGTATATGTCAGCACCCCGGTATTCTCGCTCTCCTTTTAGTAAGGCACTGTGGCCCGCCTGGGGAGCTACGGCATCAAGCACTGCGCCAATTGATCAGGACGGCTGGCGCCCAGCAGAACCATAGTGCGCAAGAACTCCTGGGCCATCTGATCCAAGACCTGCGCCACGCCCTGCTCCCCATCCAGCGCCAGCCCATAGGCCACGGGTCGTCCCAGAAACACGCCTTGCGCTCCATAGGCCAGGGCCTTGGCGATGTCCGCCCCGCGACGGAAGCCGCTGTCGATAAAAACCGGCATGCGATCCTGCACCACCTCCATGATGCGCGGCAATACGGAAATGGTCGATGGAGCGATATCCAACTGCCGTCCACCGTGATTGGAGACGATCAGGCCGTCCACGCCTAGATGGACGGCCTGGCGGGCATCCTGTGGATGCAGCACGCCCTTGATCAGCAACGGCCCCTTCCACTTGGAGCGTAGCCAGGCCAGGTCGTCCCAGGCCAATGTGCGATCCATGGTGCGCGACAACAAGGCAGCTTGCGCCTGGGCGGAGGTCGCACCCGTCGTCGGCATCAGATTCACGAATTGCGGCGCGCCGGCGGCGGCTTGGCGGCTGAGCCAGACCGGGTGCAAGGCCATGTCCAGCATCAGGCGCGGCCCGGGCCGAAACGGCAGTTTGAAACCATGCCGCAGGTCTTTTTCACGGTACCCGCCTACCGGCACGTCCACGGTCAGAACCAGCGCCTCGAAACCCGCTTCCCGCGCCCGATCCAGAATGGAGTCGGCCATACCTCTGTCCTGCATCACATAGAGCTGCATCCAACACGGCCCCTCGGTCGCCTGACGCACCTCTTCCAGGCGGCTGTTGGAGGCAGTGGACAGAATGTAAGGCAGCCCTGCCTGACCGGCGGCCCGAGCCGCCAGAATATCGCCTCTGGGCCTGACCACGTCGATCAGGCCAACCGGCGCAATGCCCAGCGGCGCCTTCCAGGTACGGCCGAAAACCTGCACCTGGGTCGACGCCGCCGCCGTGTCGCGCAAAGCACGCGGCGCCAGGGTCAAGCTCTGCAAGTCATTACGATTGCGCTGGACGCACAGTTCATCCTCTGCCCCGCCCGCCACGTAGTCGTAGACAAAACGGGGCAAGGCGCGCTGCGCCTCCCGCCGGAAGTCGTCGATATTCAGCTTCATATGCTCCAGGCCTCGTCCGGGATCAGAGCCTCTGATCCCGGTTTGAATTATTTATTTAGGCATGAAGTATATGGCTGAATGCTCAAGCCTGCGGAGACGACTCCCCCAGATTGTGCATCAGACGATTGGCCCAGCCGAAAATGGCGGCGGAGTTGATCAGGTCCAGGATGTCGGCATCACTCAGGCCCTGCGCCTGCAAAGCGGCCATGTCATCGGCGCCCAGTTGGTCGGGCGCTTCGGTCAGCTTGACCGCAAAAGCGGCAATGGCGCGTTCGCGATCTGTGGTGCCTGCGGTGCGAGGATTCTCGAATACCTGATGCACGGTGTCGTTGCGCTTGGCAAGCTGCTCAAAGCGCTGCGCATGCACGGACGCGCAATAGGCGCAGCCATTGATGCGCGATACGGTCAGGGCGCCCAGTTCGCGCTCGGCTCGGGGCAAGCCGCCCGGCGCGTACATGATGGCGTTGTAGGCCTCGGAACGCTGCTGCAGGATGGCCGGCTGATGCACCAGAAAACGGTAGTAATCCATTTCCTTGGCTTTAGGATGGCTCATTTCCAGCACGGCAATCTGCTCGGGCGTGGCGCGCTCCAGATCCACCACGTCCAGCCAAGCGGTCCAGTCCAGGTTTTCGTTGGTGAAACCGTTCTTGCGGATGATCTCGCTCATGCTTGCTCCTTGCGTTGTTGCAGTGCCAGCAAGCCGGCCAACATGCGGATCTGATACGACAGATAGGCGATCAATTGCGCCACGGTGACCACATCGGGAGTTTCCAGGCAGGCCGCCTGCAGGGCCTGCAAAGCGGCTTTGTCGCCTTCCACCGGCGTCAGAATCAGGATGCGCGTGAACACCAGCATGGCTCGCAGGCGAGCATCCGGGATCGAATCCAGATTGTCCTGCTCCAACGCCGACAAGCAGTCCGGCGACACGCCGGGTTGCGCTGCCAACTGGTCGCGGTAATACGCCCCCAGCTTCCGGGCGCGTGACAGAGCGCAGGCGTACACCGCAATGCTCAAGCGGTCCTGCAGCGACACGCCGCCCAATTCGGGCTGGAAAAACAGCTCCTGGCTGCGCTGGATAGCGTCGGTGGCCTTGGCGCGGGCATGGCGCAAGGCATACATATCATCGCCGGGGACTACACCCAGCAACTGGTCGATCAGGTCGGCGCCGACGGCCGCATCATGTTCGCTCATGGTCTCTCCTGTGGCGGCGGGCGCCGCATGCTTGTTATGTTCAATCCTGCGCCGGAACCCATTCGTCACCGTAGACTTCCGGTTCGTCGTAGGCCTGCAAACGCTCGAAATGGGTGTCCACGTCTTCCACGAACAACTGACGGCACAGGCCCTGTGACAGGCGCATGGCGCCATCGCTGATGGCTGGAATGTCGCCCGAGACCTGGCCGTGAGTCAGCGTAGCCGGGTAGCAGAAGCAATGCACACGCTCCAGGCCCGGCATCTGGCCGGGCACACGGGGCTGGAATTCAAACAGATCACCCAGGTCGGGCGATTCGCGCAGCTCCTGGCTTTCCTGCCCGGCGGGCTCGGCAAAGCGGTCGGCCCAGACACGAATGGCCGGCGCGATCGTGCGGTATTCGGGGCGCGAGCGCCAATCGACCTTGAAACCGGTGGCAAAAATGACAAAGTCGTAGCGACGCTCGCCGTGCTTGGTCTGCAGCACCACCTGGTCGCCATCCATGGCCGCACCCTGCACGCCCGCATCCAGATAGAAACGCGCATTGTCATGGCGCGAAACCCGCAACATGCTGCCGCGCGGCGGCGGCACCTGCTGCTCGCCGATGTAGTGGCGGATCTTCCATTTCCACTCGTCCGGCAAACCCAGCGTACCGTGCACGGCACCTGGACTGCCCAATCCCTTGCCCTTGTTCACGCGGGGAATATCAGCGCGGCGGATCAGCAGATCCACGCCGGCGGCGCCGTTTTCCAGAGCCGTCGCGGCGCTGTCCATGGCCGAGGCCCCAGCGCCGATCACAGCCACGCGCTTGCCGCGCAACTGCGCATAGTCCATGACGTCAGAGGAGTGCGCCTGCGCGCCCGGCGCAATAGCCTGAGCCCAGCCGGGCAGACTGGGGCCACCCAGGCCCGCACGCCCGGTGGCCAGAACCACGTGGCGTGCCAGCACATCGGCTTCGCCTTGCGCATTTCGAATCCGCACACGCACATGGTCCGCCGCGGGAACGATGTCCTGCACTTCATGCTCGTTGGCAATGTCGATCTTATTGACTTGGCGGTACCAACGCAGATAGTCCATCCATTGCAGGCGCGGAATCTTGTCCAGCTCTTCCCAGGCCTGCGCACCGAACTGGGCTTCAAACCAGGCGCGGAATGTCAGCGCCGGAAAACCCAGGGCGGGGCCCGTCAATTGCTTGGGGGAACGCAGGGTTTCCATGCGGGCCGTGGTCGCCCACGGCCCTTCAAAACCCACAGGCGCCTGATCGAATACCTGCACGCGCAGGCCCAGGTTCTTCATAGCATTGGCCAGCGCCAGACCGGCCATGCCGCCGCCTACGATTACGGCATCCAGCACCGTCTGACCATTCAGGACGAACTCGGGCACCCAGGGTTTGGCCGGCAAGTCCAGCCAGGCGTAATCCTGCCATACACGCGACTGCAGCGCAGCCAGGCCATCGGGAATCGGGAAATCTGCTGTCATGATGTCTACAGGCGGCTCAAAGGCCCCCTTCCGGAAAAAACAAATCGGCTCAAAGAGAATCGAAGGGATCGTGCGTGCTGGGTAAGCCCGTCGCATCACCCATGACAAAACGCGGGATGCATTGCAGCACGTATTGACGCAAGGCCTCGACCAGACGCTCTGCATCAGGGCGCAATTCGCGGGACTTCAGGGACACCACGCCCATCATGTAGGGCACGTGGATGTCGATGGGACGCAGCGCCACATTGGCCATAGGCAGGCTATGGGCGGTAAAGGGATCGATCAAAGCCACGCCCACGCCCTGGCTGACCAGGGCCAGACCCTCCAGGGAGGACGTGACTTCGATATGACGAATGTCTTCAGCGGCGTCATGGCTGGCCCGCAGCAAGGCCGTGGCCAAGGTATGGCGCAAGCGGTGTCGGTTCTGCACCGCAATCAACGGTGTGCCGGAAATGTCGCTCAGGCGCACGGTTTCCTGCTGCGCCAGGGCATGTCCGGCAGGTATGCCCAACAGACAAGGGCTCTGTCCTGACCAATGCAAGGTGCAGCTATCGATGTCCAGCGGCAGGCTGGTCACGCCCAGATCGGCGCGACCTTCGTCGATGGCCTGCACGATCTCTTCGGCATTGACCGTGTCGATGATCAGTTTCTGCTTGAACGCGGGATCGTGCTGCTCCATCAAGCCCAAGACCTGCGGCAGCAGGCCGATGGACAAGGCGCGCGTCGCTACGATACGCAAAGGGCGCAGGCCGCCGCGCGCGATCTCCAGGGCGCGGCTTTGCAGCACTTCCAGGTTCATCAGCACCGGGCGCGCTTCCAGATAGAATTCGCGCCCCTGTTCGGTCAGGGTGACCTGGGGACGCGTGCGCGTGAACAATCTGAAGCCCAGCTCCTGCTCCAGTTCCTGCACCTGGCGGCTGACCACGGGCTGCGAGCGGTCCAGCAAGCGACCGGCAGCGGTGACGCTGCCAGCGGACATCACGGCCGCGAAGGCCTCTAGCTGTCGGATTTCCATGTCGTTCTATGTGAATACCGCATTTATTGACATGGAATATTCTAATACGGAATAGTTTAACGTACTAGCGTTTAACTCCGAAACAATGCTCCAAGGTCGGAAAAGATCCATCACGCACCTCAGCGGCGTACTGCCCTGCGGCCTGGGAAATCAGTGCACCCACGTCGGCATAGGGTTTGGCAAATTTTGGAATCTTGCCGTGGGTCAGACCCAGAATGTCTTCGGTCACCAGCACCTGGCCGTCGCAGGCCGGAGATGCGCCGATGCCGATGGTGGGGATGCCGATGGATTCCGTAATGCGACGGCCCAGGCTTTCGGCCACGCCTTCCAGCACAACGCCCCAGGCGCCCTCCTGGGCGTGCGCCACCGCGTCTTCCAGTACGCGCTGGGCGGCTGCGTCATTCATGCCCTGGGCCTTGTAGCCGCCCATGGTGTTCACATACTGAGGCATCAGGCCGACATGGGCCAGCACCGGAACGCCGCGCTCCACCAGAAAGCGCGTGGTATCGGCCATGACCTGGCCGCCTTCCAGCTTGACCGCCTGGGCGCCGCTGATGGCCAACATGCGCGATGCGTTGGCGAAGGCCTGCTGCGGCGATTCCTGATAGCTGCCAAATGGCATGTCCACGACGATGCAGGCATGCTGCGTAGCGCGAACGACGGCTGCCGCGTGCGCCGCCATCATGTCCACCGTGATACTGAGCGTATCCGGCATGGCATAGCCCACCATGGCCGTGGAATCGCCCACCAGGATCATGTCCATATGCTCGTCCAGCATGCGCGCAATAGGCGCGATGTAGGCGGTCAGCGAGGCGATCTTTTGCTTGCCCTTGTAAGCCATCAAGGCAGGGACGCTCAAGCGCGCCTGGGTGCTGTGTACGCTCATACTTACTCCAACTTAGCCCCATTTATCGAAATATGGGAATATGAATGATGCAAATTGCAAAACGTTAAGAAAAAATTAACACTGCGCCTATATAATCGCCGCAGGAAAAAAAACAATAAGCCAACTTCCTGCCCGCACACAAGTTCCGTGTGCCCATCCCTTGCGGATTCTCGTTTTTTTAAGCTTTAAGTACCAGCGCGGTCTGCCGTATCGACCACGCAGGGCCTCGCCGCGCGGCATTCGCGCCGGTTGTCCGCCACCCGGTCTGCCCCGCAGAAACCTAGGAGAAACCTATGTCCACTACACCACCTACCATCACCTTCCACGACGGCAACACCGCCCCGCAACTGGGTCTGGGCGTCTGGCAGGTCGAACCCGCCCGCACCGCCGATGTGGTGTGCAGCGCCATCGAAACAGGGTACCGCCTGATCGACACGGCCGCCATCTACGGCAACGAAGCCGAAGTCGGCCAGGGCATCCGCCAAAGCGGCCTGCGCCGCGACGAACTATTCGTGACCACCAAGCTGTGGAATGACATGCACGGCCACGAAAACACCCAGAAGGCATTCAAGGAAAGCCTGGACAAGATGCAGCTGGACTATGTGGACCTGTACCTGATCCACTGGCCCGTCCCCAAGAACCGCCAGTATGTGCAATCCTGGGAAATGCTCATCAACCTGCGCAACGAAGGCTTGATCAAGTCCATCGGGGTATGCAATTTCCAGACTCACCACCTGCAAACCCTGCTGGACAAGACGGGCGTGCTGCCGGTGCTGAACCAGATCGAACTGCACCCAGGCTTCCAGCAGGCGGAACTGCGCCAGTACCATCAGGATCACGCCATGCAGACTCAGGCGTGGAGTCCGCTGGGTCTGGGTACGCTGTGGGACAACCCTGTGTTGCAGCGCATCGCCCAGGAGCATGGCCGCTCGCTCGCCCAGATCGTGCTGCGCTGGCAGATCCAACTGGGCAATATGGTCATCACCAAGTCGAATTCGCCCGAACATCAACGCGAAAATTTCGATATTTTCAGCTTTGAGCTGAGCCCGCAGGACATGGCGGATATCGCCGCGCTGGATCAGGCCGGCGGCCGGCTGGGCCCGGACCCCGAGCTGTTTCGCCTGCCCAAGGCCGCCTGATCAGGCGGCACGCATCACGGACGCACCCTGCGCGCCGGCCCCGACAAGAGGGCCGCGAGCACGGGAGCCAGGGCGAAGATCAGTAGCAGCACCTGCGCCGACTGGCGCGCGCCCTGCACTCCACCCGGCTCCACAAACCCCGCTGCGGTAGTGATGATGCCCGCCAGGGCAGCCCCCAGCGCCATGGTGAACAGCTGCAAGGTCGTGATCGCCGCCGAGGCGATGTTTTCCTGGCCCTTAGGTGCTGAATGAAAGACCCGCGTCAGCAAGTGCGGCCAGGCCAGCCCTATTCCTACTCCTACCCCCAGCAAGGCAAGGTACAGCGCCCAGGAATAATCCGGACCGCTCGCCAGGTCCTGCCAGGGGATCAGCACGCCCAGGGCAGCCAGCGACAGACCTGACACCAGGGGACCGATGACAATCAGTCTGTCTGCTGTTTTCAGGCCTCGGCTGGAGCTGGCAATGGATCCCAAGGTCCAGCCCCCCGACATCAGCGCCGTCAGGTAACCGGCCTTAAGCGGGCTCATGTGATGGATGATCTGCAGGAAGTAAGGAATGAAGATTTCTGTGGCAACGGCCACGCTGACCAGACCGATACCTGCATACAGGCTGCCCAGCGCCGTGTGCACTGAATAGGTGCCCTGGGGAAACAAGCGGCTGCTGGAACCCCGATCCGCCCGCGCCATGATGTACACCAGCACCGCACCGCCTGCCACGCCCGCTAGATTGATCAGCCACGAGCTGGACAGGCTGCCCGCGGACATGACCAGCACCGACGCCGTCAACAACAGCACTTTGCCCAGCGTAGAACCCGACTTGGAGACCGCCGGACGACGCGCATCACGCAACTGCGTCCAGACCAGAAGCGCCAGGCCCGCCGCGCAAGGCAGCACGCTCCAGAACGCCAGGCGCCATTCGCCCATTTGGGCAAATATGCCGCCGATGGCCGGCCCCGAAAGCGTCGCCACCCCCCACATGCTGGAAACTAGGGCCATGGCCCTGGGCCAGAGCCGCTCATCGAACACCAGCCGGATCGACGAATAGCTCAGGCCCAGCAACAGGCCGCCCCCCAGCCCTTGAAGCGTGCGGGCGAACAACAGGAAAGGCATGGAAGGGGCTATGGCGCACAAGGTGGTGCCCACGGCAAATACCAATAGCGACAGCAGAAAGCCTTGTCGCAGGCCCAGCTTGTCCAATATTTGCGGCGACAGGGCCGACCCCAGGATGGAGGCCACCACGAACAGCGTCGTGTTCCAGGCGTAGTATTCCAGCCCGCCGATGTCCTGCACAACGGACGGCAGTATGGTGGTGGCCACATAGACGTTGATGGCATGGACAGCCACCCCGCCGGCCAGAGCCAGCGAACGCAGGCCATTGCGGCCCCACAACAGTTCCGACCAGGATGCTTCTTGAGCGCTTTGCATTTTTTATCCAATAAACCGGCCCGCACGCTCGCGCGGCGGGCCGATATACAAAATTGATAAGCTCGATGAAAAATACAAACTGGTTCGCGCCATTGATAGTGATTATCATTTAGAAAATACTATCGGTGGATTCATCATGCTTCTTCTCGCCTTCAAGACCAGCCAGGTTGCCCTGCATATGTCAGTGGCTTTCGCCGTGACCTATGCCTTCACGGGTTCGCTGGCCACGGGCGGCGTCGCTGCCGTGGTCGAACCTCTGTGCAATGTCACCTTGATGCCATTGCATGACAAATTCTGGAAGCGTCTCAAAGACCGGCGCATGCGCCAGGGCGAGGGACGTACAAGTGTGTCAGCGGCACTGAGCCACTGATGCAGGCGAAATCTTGCCGTCGAGATAGTTTACAAAAACCCGGCGAGTACACAAGGGCAAGCGCAATTTCCGTACCTGAAAACGCCTGCGGGCGGCGCTTCGTTGCCGAAGAGCCGCCCGCAGAGTCTGTCGCTCAGGGTCGTATCAGGATTTCAGCAGCCCCCGCAAGACATACTGCATGATGCCACCATGGCGGTAGTAATGCGCTTCGCTCGGGGTATCGATGCGTACATGGGCCTCGAACTGGATGTCGCCGGCGCGCACCATGACGGTTTCGGGAATCTGACCCTGGTTCAAGGCGGTAATGCCCACGATATCAAAGACCTCGTCGCCCGCCAGGCCCAGAGTCTGGGCATTTTCACCGTCGGGAAATTGCAGCGGCAACACGCCCATGCCCAGCAAATTGCTGCGATGGATGCGTTCGTAGGATTCGGCGATGACAGCGCGCACGCCCAGCAACACCGTGCCTTTGGCGGCCCAGTCGCGTGATGAACCCGAGCCGTATTCCTTGCCCGCCAGAATGACCAGCGGCGTGCCGGTGGCCAGATAATTGCGCGAGGCGTCATAGATGGTCGCCACAGGCGCGCCGTCCTGGGTGAAGTCGCGCGTGTAGCCGCCTTCCGTACCGGGAGCCAACTGGTTGCGCAGGCGCACATTGGCGAAGGTGCCGCGAATCATGACCTCGTGGTTGCCCCGCCGCGACCCGTAGGAATTGAAGTCCGGCTGCTCCACGTCATGCCCCATCAAGTAGGTCGCCGCAGGCGAAGTACGCGAAATCGCGCCCGCCGGGCTGATGTGATCGGTCGTGACCGAATCGCCCAGCTTGGCCAGCACGCGAGCGCCGTGGATATCCGTGACCGGGCTGGGATCACGCTGCAGGTCGATGAAATACGGCGGCTTGCGCACATAAGTGGAGCTGTCCTGCCAGTGGAACAGATCGCCCTTGGGTGTGGGCAGCGACTGCCAGCGCTGGTCGCCGGCAAAGACATCCGCATAACCGTCGCGGTACATATCCGCCGCAATGGCCTGGCCGATGGTGGCCTGCACTTCGGCCTCAGAAGGCCAGATGTCTTTCAAGAATACATCCTGCCCATCTGAGTCCTTGCCCAACGGCTCTTTGTACAGATCGATGTCCATGGTGCCGGCCAGCGCATAAGCCACCACCAGCGGCGGCGACATCAGGTAGTTCATCTTCACTTCGGGATGAATGCGGCCCTCGAAGTTACGATTGCCCGACAGCACCGACACCACCGCCAGGTCGTTCTGGTTGACGGCTTGGCTGACTTCGGGAATCAAGGGGCCCGAGTTGCCGATACATGTCGTGCAGCCGTAGCCCACCAGGTCAAAGCCCAATTTGTTCAAGTACGGCGTCAGACCGGCGCGTTCGTAATAATCGGTGACCACACGCGATCCCGGCGCCAGGCTGGTCTTGACCCACGGCTTGCGGTTCAGACCTTTTTCCACCGCCTTCTTGGCGAGCAAGGCCGCCGCCAGCATGACGCTGGGGTTGGACGTGTTGGTGCACGAGGTGATGGCGGCGATGACGACAGAGCCGTTGTCCAGCTCGCACTGACTGCCGTCGGCCAGCGTGAACTGAATGCTGTTGCTGCGCCGCGCAGGCGGCTCGTGCGAGGGCACGTCGGAAGCGGGAAAGCTTTCTTCCACGGCCTCGTCATAACTGGCCGCCGTATCGCCCAGCAGGCCGGTCAGCGCCTGGCGGAAAGACTGCTTGGACGAAGACAGCACAATGCGGTCCTGCGGCCGCTTGGGACCGGCAATGGACGGCACCACTGTGGACAGATCCAGCTCCAGGCGCTCGGAATAACGTGGTTCGTGATTCGGGTCGTGCCACAGGCCCTGCGCCTGGGCATAGGCTTGCACCAGCGCGATCTGCTCGTCCGAGCGACCCGTCAGCTTCATGTAGCGCAGGGTTTCCTCGTCGATAGGGAACATGGAAATGGTCGAGCCGTACTCCGGGCTCATATTACCAATGGTGGCGCGATTGGCCAGCGGGACGGCGCTGACGCCCGGCCCATAAAATTCCACGAACTTGCCCACCACGCCATGACGGCGCAGCATGTCGGTAATGGTCAGCACCAGATCGGTGGCCGTGGTGCCTTCGGGCATCTGACCCGTCAGCTTGAAACCCACCACCCGCGGAATCAGCATGGAAATAGGCTGGCCCAACATGGCGGCTTCGGCTTCGATGCCCCCTACCCCCCAGGCCACCACGCCCAGGCCATTCACCATGGGGGTGTGGGAGTCCGTCCCTACACAGGTATCGGGATAAGCCAGCATGCGGCCTTCGTTGTTGCGCGTGAACACGACACGGGCCAGGTGCTCCAGATTCACCTGATGCACGATCCCCGTGCCGGGAGGCACGACTTTGAAATTGTCGAAGGCGCTCTGCCCCCAGCGCAGGAACTGATAACGCTCCATATTGCGGCCGTACTCGATTTCCACGTTGCGCTGGAAAGAGCCGGGGCTGCCGAAGTCATCCACAATGACCGAGTGGTCGATGACCAGCTCGACGGGCGCCAAGGGATTGATCTTCTGGGGATCGCCGCCCAGGGCCTGCATGGCCTCGCGCATGGCGGCCAGATCGACCACCGCCGGCACGCCGGTGAAATCCTGCAGCACGACACGGGCCGGCGTAAAGGCGATTTCCCGATCCGGCTCGGCAGCGGGGTCCCAGGCTGCCAGTGCGCGGATATCGTCTGCCGTGACATCGCCCCCGTCTTCCGTGCGCAGCAGGTTTTCAAGCAGAATCTTCAGACCGTACGGCAGACCGGCCACATCCAGCCCATCCCCGCGCACCGCATCCAGGCGATAGTACTCGTAGCGCTCGCCGCCGACGTCCAGATGGTCCAATGACTGAAAACTATCTACGCTTTTCATATCGGGATCTCCACAAAATAGGACACGGGCCTGACGCCGCCAATCTGCAAGGCCTGCTAAGTGTCTGTTGTAAATGGACAATGACATATGCCATGTTCCATCTTACACGTTGCACCCTGCGGTCGGCGCTCGCCTGTACGCCCTCCCCGTCCTGCGGACGCCCAGGCAGTGACAAAACATTTCTTTACGTATAATGGCGCACAGAACGACACAAACACCTGCCAGGCGCAGCCTGCCGCCACCCCAACCTCCGCCCCTCATCCATGTTTTTTGTTGACCTGCGCCGGCTGATCCTGCTGCTGGCCACTTCCAGCAGTCTGCTGACCCTGGGTTACACCCTGTATGGCGCCTATGCAGCGGAGCGCTCCATCCTGATCGAGCAATCCCTGGAAAACAACCGGGCCTACGCGCTGAAGCTGGCCAGCAGCACGGATGAATTCATCGACACCTTGCAACAGCAGCTGGCCTACAGCGCCCGTGTGCTGTCCCTGAGCATGCACCAGCCCTGGCAGCTCAAAGCGGAGTCCCACCGCCTGAAGGAGCAGAACAACAGCTTCAACTCGGTGCTGATCCTGGACGAAGAAGGCAGGGTGCTGGCCAACTCCCCACCCGACCTTGGACTGCTGGGCACGACGCTGGCCAGCGACGGCACGCGCCAGGCGCTGGCCGCAAAAATGCCCCGCGTCAGCCAACCCTATGTATCGGGCACGGGGCGCCTGCTGATTTTCCTGTCGCACCCCATCGTGGATGCCAAGGGGGACTATGTCGGCCTGGTGGGCGGCACGATTTATCTGCATGAACCCAACAGCCTGAACACGCTGCTGGGCGAGCACTTTTACCGGGACGGATCGCAAATCTACGTGGTGGACAAGGATAAGCGCCTGATCTATCACCAGGACCGCAGTCGCGTGGGTCAGATCGTGCACGGCAATCCTGCCATCGACTCCGTTGTCCAGGGCCAGGCCAGCGCCATGTCGCTGATCAATACCCAAGGCGTGGGCATGCTGACCGGCTATGCGCCCGCCGGAGACATCCAGTGGGGCGTGGTCGTGCAGCGTCCCACCCACGTGGTGCTGGACGAGCTGGACACACTGCTGGCCAAAGTGCTGCGCAATACGATTCCGTTCTTTCTGGTGGTGCTGGTCATGATCTGGATGCTGGCCCTGTTGATCGCCAAGCCGCTGCGCAAGCTGGCGCGCACAGCTCCTCACTGGGATTCGCCCAGCGCCAGCGGACGCATCGAGCAGGTCCATGCCTGGTATTTCGAAGCCCGCCAGATCAAGCTGGCCATGCTGATCGGGCTCAAGAAGCTGAACCGCAAGATCGGCGTCATGGACCAGGAGCGCAATACCGACCCCCTGACCGGCCTGATGAACCGGCGCGGCATGGCCTCGGCCCTGCAGCAATGGAAAGAAGCGGATATTCCGTTTGCCGTGCTGGCCTGCGACATCGATCACTTCAAGCTGGTCAACGACACGTACGGACATGATGCCGGCGACCTGGTCTTGCGCTTCCTGTCCGACACCATGCGCGCCTGCACACGCGATACCGACGTGGTCTGCCGCGCAGGCGGAGAAGAATTCAGCATTCTGCTGCCCAATCAGAATATCGACCAGGCGGCTCAACTGGCCGAGCGCCTGCGCAACCTGGTCGCCCATACGGCCAGTCCCACGGGCGAGAACATCACCATTTCCATCGGCGTGGCCCACTGGCCGATACACGCCCCTGAACAAGCCGACGTGCTCAAGCAGGCCGACCAGGCCCTGTATGATGCCAAACGCAACGGTCGCAACCGCGTAGAAATCGCCGGACTGCCCGAACGCCCCCTCAAAGACGACTGAGCCGCCTACAGGCGGCGGCTGACACTCAGGCGTATATCGGCCGTCAGGTCCAGGCGCGTCAACGCGCGTGCCTGCTCCAGGCCCTGCGCACTGGCGCGGAACAGGTGTGGGGTCATCAGCAACAGGTCGGCGATCTGCTCCTGGGATTCCAGCGCAAAGTCAAAGGAAAGACGCTCATTGGTCTCCTGGCCGAAGCCTTCCGGCGCGCCGCCGGGCGCCGGCTTCTCGTCTTTCAGACTGGGGTAGATGATGCGGCGCAACTGCACCAGATGGTCTGTGCCGGCTTCCACCTGCACCAGCAGGCCGCCGGGTTTGAGCACACGCAGGAACTCGGCATAGACGGGAAAGCCGAACATGCAGATCACCGCGTCTAGGCTGGCATCCGGCACCGGCAAGTGCGCATTGCTGCCCACCAGCCAGCGCATGCCGGGCGAACTGCGCGCTGCGGCCATGACCGCCCATTTTGAGATATCCAAGCCGATCAGGGCCAGCTCATTGCGCGTGCCCCGCTCCTGCAAGCGGCGCAGGTAATAGCCCTCGCCACAGCCAGCGTCCAGACAAGCGTAAGGCGCCTGCCCCTCCAGGCTGTCCGTCAGCACCCGGGCGACGCCATCGGCAATGGGCGCATACACGCCGGACTCCAGGTAACGGCGACGCGCGGCCACCATTTCCTTGCTGTCGCCAGGATCACGCGAGCGCTTGTTCTGCACCGGCAAAAGATTGACATAGCCCTGGCTGGCCATATCGAATGTGTGCCCCGACGGGCAGCGCCAGCTGCGCGCCTGCAACCCCAGAGGCAATCCATCCAGCGGACAGCAGAGTCGCCCGAACAAGGGCGGAGTATGAGTATCCATCGTTTCCATCGCTTCGCCGCCATGCGGCCCAGGCGATAGTGTAGCGCCCCGACCATGCGGTCCGGGGCACGCCACGCTCAGGACTGCGCCGCGAAGGCCAGCGCTTCGCGCAGCAAACGCTCGATCAGCGGCTGCACACGACGGGCGGATTCTTCCTGGTAATCGAAGGGCCACTGTTCCTGCATATAGCAGCATTGCGCCATTTCCAACTGGATGGCATGAACGTTCTGATCGGGCCGGCCATAATGGCGCGTGATATAGCCGCCCTTGAAGCGGCCATTAAGCACACTGCTGTAACGCCCGTCAGCCTGCGCCGCCGCCATCAGGCGGGCGCTCAGGGCGGAATCGCAGCTTGCGCCGTCTACGGTGCCAAAGTTCAGGTCAGGCAGGCGACCTTCGAAAAAACGCGGCACCACCGAGCGGATCGAATGGGCATCCCAAAGCACGACCCGGCCATGCTCCGCCGTCAGGCGCATCAATTCCTGCTCGAGCTGGCGGTGGTAAGGCCTCCAGATCGTCTCGCGGCGCCGCGCCACTTCCTGCTCGTCAGGAGCCTGCCCGGACTGATACACCGGCTCGTCGTCAAAGGTATCCAGCGGGCACAAGCCGGTAACGCTTTGCCCCGGGTAGAGACTGGTATTGTCGGGCGGGCGGTTCTGATCCACCACGAACCGCGAATAATTGGCCGCCAGCACCGACGCGCCCAGCTCGCGGGCGCAGGCATACAGGCGCGGCAGATGCCAATCGGTATCGGGCACCGGACGCGCCGACTCGGTGAAACGCACCGCCACTTCCGGCGGCACGTACGTTCCGGCATGCGGCATGGAGATCAGCAACGGTGCGGTGCCGGGATGAAAATCAAAGACGGCAGGTGCGGTCATGGGCAGTCTCCGGCAGTATCAAGGGGCAATAGGGTACAAATCGCCGCGACGATGGCTCCAGGCCGGCAACGATTCACGCAGGCGCGATACACGCGCCGGATCCAGGTCCGCGCAGATATAGCCGGCGTGGTCGGGCATGCAGGCCAGCACCGTGCCCCAAGGATCGATGATCATGCTGCGCCCCAGGCACGGCATGGCTGGGCCGGGACCACCGATCTGGGCAGCCGCCAGGACGTAGCACTGGTTCTCGATGGCGCGGGCGCGCAGCAGGACTTCCCAATGATCACGCCCCGTATGCCAATTGAAGGCGGCAGGCACCACCAACACATTGGCGCCGTGCGCACGCAAGCTGCGAAACAGCTCGGCAAAGCGCAAGTCATAGCAAATGCTCAGGCCCAGGGTCAGTTCGCCCACGGCCACTGTCTGCAAATGGTCGCCGTGGCAGAAATCATCCGACTCCCGGTATTCCAGCCCGTTGACCACGGCGTCATACAAATGGACCTTGCGATATTGCGCTGCAATAGCGCCATCCGGTGCAAAAGTCAGGCCGGTATTGCCCAATCGATGATCATCGGATCGGCGCTCATGCATGGAGCCCATGTGGATCCAGGCGCCTGTGCGCCGCGCCAGATCGGCCATATGGTCGGTGACCAGGCCCGGGATAGGGGTGGCGTTCTGTTGCAGCCATTCGGTATCGCCGCGCACATCGCTGTATTCAGGGGTGATGATCAGTTGCGCGCCATCCTTGGCCGCCGCCAGCACCCAGTGCTCGATCTGCGCCAGATTGGCCTTGCGATCACGGCCGCTGTCCAGCTGGACCAGGGCCACGCGTGTCGTAGACATCGTATTTCCTTCTTCCTGGCCCGGCAGGGCGCCGGGCCGACTCAAAACGGCCTGGATCAGGCCTGCAACACCTGGGCGACACAGGCGGCCAAGCCCGCCAGCGCCACAGCGCCTTCGCCTCCGTACAACGTGCTGCGGGTGCGATCATCGGTAAAACCATCGGCCAACACCGCCAGAACGACACTGCGTCCGTCCACAGTCAGGATGCCGGCGTCGTGGCGCAGCCCCGGCAAGGAGCCGGTCTTGTGCGCCAGCTCCGCCTCGGGCGGCATCTTGGCGGCGAAGTGGGCGCGCTCGCGCTGGTCCGCCAGCATCTGCACGCCCTCCTGGCGCAGGGCCTCGGGCAAGGTGGGCGAATGCAACAGATAGACCAGTGTGGCGCAGGCGTCGGCGGCGCTGGTCCAGTTGTCTTTGCCCTGAGCGCGGGCCTGGACGTCCATCATGTGGCGCTGCAGGTCGGTATGCAGCAGCCCCGCCTGGCGGCACCACTGATTGATGCGCTCCATCCCCAGCAAATCGATCAAGGCATTGGTGGCGACGTTATCGCTCAGCACGATCATCAGGTGGGCCAGTTCACGCAG
Organism: Pseudomonadota bacterium; assembly: GCA_023439305.1. GTDB lineage: Bacteria > Pseudomonadota > Gammaproteobacteria > Burkholderiales > Burkholderiaceae_B > Alcaligenes. Next base: position 120,125 of record JAEXOO010000039.1, on the reverse strand, counting down.
CGTCATCGCCTGCACACTGGGCAACTGGCTCAAAATACCGGTGCCGCCCGCGCGCCCGGATGCGGGCAAGGCGCACGAATCTTCCAGGGCCAAGCGGCCCTGCGCCACCTCGTCCAACAGACACAGCAGCATGGGCACCTTGATCAGGCTGGCCGACGGCATGACGCGCTGCGCCAGCCAATCGAACAGGCTTTCCCCGTCCAGGGTGCGTACCGCCATGGAGATGCGCGCCGGATTCCGGCTCAACAGCGGCTCCAGGCTGTCCTGCAGCCGCTCGCGCAGCATAGTCGCATCCAGTGTCTTGCTTCCCAGAGTGAACATGCCGCTCTCCTTTCCCGTCAGTTCAGGATCATGAACAGGCCTGCGAACATCAGCAGGTTGATGGCCATGACCGCCCAGCCGTTATACAGCATGTACTTGAGCTGCGTAGACCGGGCCAGACCCATCTGACCGAACATGTCGGACGACGGAAACGGGCCGAACCAGTCGATCTGCGAACTGCCCAGGATCACTGCCGTAGTGGCGGCGGGGCCCACGCCGGCCGCCGCCAGCACAGGGCCGAAAATCTTGGCGGTAAAGGTCATCTGCGCCACCGCTGCGCCCGGAATATGACCCACCACGTTGAAACCCACGATAATCATGCACAGGGCCGCGCCGCTGATACCCAGCAGGTAGGGCTGCACCGCATCCAGCAGGGCATGGTAGGCATTGAGCTGATCCACCAGCACCAGCACCGGGTTGAACAGCCAGAACAGGAAGAAAATCCAGATCAGTTTGCCTGCGCCCGCATACATGGCCTGCAAAATTTCGCGCGGCGCCATGCCGCCGGCCAGGCCAGTGGCCGCGCCCAGGGACACCATCACAATAATGGCGTAGGCAAAGCCGGCCTTGGCCATGATGCCGAACACGGCCAGCGACACAATCGTTGCGCAGAACGCCCAGGCTGCGCGCACAGCCTTGGGGGACGCCTTGGCATTGACATCGAAAGCCGCCGCACCCTGCGCCGCTTCTTCGTACTGGAAATCCTTGGCCGTCATCTTCTGGATACGGCCCGACATGAACCAGCCGGTCAACAAGGTGGCGGCCGCCATGGGCAGGCCCGCGACCATCAGGTAGTCCATGTAGCTCAGGCCGGTCAGACCAGTCACGGTCACAACGTTGGGGGTGAACGGGCCCAGCACCAGGCCGGCGGAGCCGGCACTCTGGAACAGTGCGGCGACCGCAGGCGGGGACAGGCGCACCGCCGCCGCGATCGGGATCACCACAGCGGCAATGATGGCGTTGCCGCCGGCCAGCGTGCCCAGCGCGCCGCAGATCAAGGTGGACGCTACCATGATGCCCAGGCGCACGCGGACGGGATTCGACAGGCCGATGCGCTTGACGATGGCGCGCACCAACTGCTCGGCCGCCCCGGTACGGGAGGCGACTTCGCCCACACCCGCGCCCAGCACAATAATCAGACCGACCACGGCGATGAACGAGCCCAGCGATTCAGCCAGCAGCTTGCCCATGGCAATCGGCGTAGTGCTGGTCATGATGGCGCCCAGAACGATCGCGCCTATCGTCGCCAGCACAATGTCCACACCCAACAGGGCGATGACGGCAAACACCACGACCGGCGTCAGACCCCACAGCGAGGTCTGGCCAGGCAGGTAGAAATGAGTATAGAGGGCGATGGCTAGCCCGATCAAAAACACCGCAATGGCTGCATTACGCTTGCCAGTGGGCGCTTGCTGCAAAGTGAAGGTCATGACGTCTCCTTTAGGATCCTTCCGGACCAGCCCATGACGGAGCCGGTCCTATTGTGATGCACTGCGCCGCGACCTGTCTTGACGAGCAGGACGCAGCAAATCTTTTCTTCTGGAGCAGGCGCCGGCTAAGGCCGGTCCTGCTGTGCCGCCAGGCTGCGAGCCTGCGCGGGAAAGGCCCTGCTCAACACCTGGCCGGGCCGTTGTTGCGGAGCCTGGGGATGCACCTGCACGCCATTGACATACACCGCCCGCACGCCTTGCGACGGCAGAGTAGGCTGCTCCCAGGTGGCGCAGTCCTGCACGGTATCGGGATCGAACACGACTACGTCCGCCCACGCGCCGACCGTCAGTGCGCCCCGGTCCTTCAGGCCGAATACCGAGGCCGGCAGCGAGGTCATCTTGGCAACAGCCTGTTCCAGCGGCATCAGGCCGTCCTCACGCACATAACGCCCCAGAATGCGGGTAAAGCTGCCCCACAGCCGTGGGTGCGGATGTGCATCCGCCGGCAGGCCGTCGGAGCCCACCATGCAGCAGGGGTGACGAAAGATGCGCTGCACTTCCTGTTCGTCCATGGCGAAGTAGATCGCGCCGGCCGGCAGCAGGCGCCGGGCGGCAGTCTCCCGATCACAGCCCCACTGTTCGGCAATATCGGCCAGATATTGGCCGTTGCATTCGGGATGAGGATCGGACCACGTGATGCGAATCCGATCAATCGTCTGGGCCCGTTCCGGAATCAGAATGGTGGAGCTGCCCGAATAGGGGTAGATATCCAGCGTAGCCTGCAGCCCGGCGGCACGCGCGCGGTCGATATTGGCCAGCGTCCGGTCACTGCGGCCCCAGTTGGCCGGCAGCATGCATTTGTGGTGCGACACCAGCGTCGCGCAATCGGTCTGACGGCCCACGGCCAGCACTTCGTCCACCGATTCCTCCACCGTATCGCCTTCATTGCGGATATGACTGGTATGCAGCGAACCGCGCGCCGCCGCCACCCGGGCCAGGCCTGCCAGCTCCTGCGGCCGGGCCATGCTGCCGGGTTCATAGGCCAGGCCGGTGCTAAAGCCCACGGCGCCCTGTTCCAACGCTTGATCCAACAAGCTTTCCATGGCGGCCTGTTCACCAGCCGTCGGCGTCGCCATGGGATCCTGCATTACCGCCATGCGCAGATTGGCATGGCCCACCAGCGCCGCCACATTGATCATGGGCCGCAAGGCCTGCACGGCCTGCACATAGACGGCCATGCTCTCGAACAGAGGCGACTCGCCCAGCAAGGCCAGCGCCGCGGCGGAGTTGCCGGGCAACGGGGCGGGGAAGCCGCTGACGCCGCAGTTGCCCACGACCACCGTCGTGATGCCCTGGCTGGTTTTCCAGTCCAGGGCAGGCTTTTCGATGAACATCAAGTCGTCGTGCCCGTGGGTGTCGATAAATCCGGGCGCGACTACCTGTCCGCGCGCATCCAGGCTGCGCTCGGCCGCCCAGGCGCTGAGATCACCCAGAGCGACGATGCGCCCGGCGCGGATGCCCACGTCGCCCCGCCAACGCGGCGCCGCCGTACCATCCACAATCCATCCATCAGTGATCTTGACGTCCAGCCTGCGGTCGTCTGCCTGCATACCCTTCTCCACGAATCCCCCCACGGAAACGGGAGTTGGGCGTATTATCCAAAGGCATGATTAATATTAAAAATTGTTTAAGTTAATGGATTGATCACAAATTAAGATGGATAGACTGCCCAAGCACATTACGCTGAAACACCTGAACGCCTTTGTGGCCGTGGCCCAGGAAGCCAGTTTCACCCATGCGGCCCGCCGTCTTTTCCAGACTCAATCCTCGGTCACAGGGCTGATCCAGCAACTGGAAGCAGCCCTGAGCACGCCGCTGTTCTCGCGTACCAGCCGGCGCGTCGCCCTGACCCCAGTCGGCCAGGAGTTCCTGCCACGCATCACCCGCCTGCTGGCCGATTTCGACGGCGCCATCGGCGATGTCATGCGCTATGGCGCCCTGAAAAGCGGGCGCGTCAGCGTGGCCGCCGCTCCGTCCGCCATCACGGACCTGATCGCGCCGGCCGCCTATACGTTTTCACAGCGCCATCCAGCCGTGCGCCTGTATCTGCGCGACGATAACTCCGGACGCATCCAACGCCAGATCGCTGCTGGCGACGTGGACTTCGGGCTGACCAGCCCCTGGGCCGATGTACATGGGCTGGACAGCCAGCCTCTGCTGGAAGACCAGTTCGGCGTGCTGTACCGCAGCGACGACGAGCAGATCAGGCCGGACGCACGCGGCACGGTCAGCTGGAAAGTCTTGCAGCATCGCAAGCTGGTCGGCGTCGTGGACGAAACCGGCATCATGGCCGTGCTGCAGTCGCGGGCCGACCTGCCCGTGGAGGCGGCCGCGCCGTTTTACGAGGCCTCCAGCACAACGTCGCAGGCCGCCCTGGTGCAAAGCGGCCTGGCCATCGCCCTGCTGCCGGCCCTGGCCGCACACCGCGTGCTGGTGCCGGGCCTGTCCTTTTCGCTGCTGCGCGCCCCCAGACTGGTGCGCACCCTGTGCCTGATGTTCCACCAGGATCACACACCCACGCCGGCCGCCGCCGCCTTGGCCGACGAAGTTCGCGCCTATGTCAGGCAAGCCCAGTTGCCCAAGGGCTGTCGCGCTCTGTAGATACAGCGCCCGGGCGGCCCCTGTTCGCGCCAGTCATGGACGGCCTGCCAAGCCGGACGTAGAATCAAGCCATACTCAGGGCGCGCACGCCCGATGCAGTTCCGGTCACAACAAGAATGTCATTTGAACCAGCGGGCCTTGCGGCCCGCCTTTCAGGGGAAGCATTCATGGAACAGACATCCTCGGCATCCAGCGAGGCACGACCACTGCAGATCGACGACATCACCGTCATCGACAACGCCAAACTCAAAAAGGCCGTTACCGCCGCCGCACTGGGCAACGCCATGGAATGGTTTGATTTCGGCGTATACGGCTTTGTGGCCGCTACCCTGGGCAAAGTCTTCTTTCCCGACGCCTCTCCCGCCGTGCAGACCATCGCCGCGCTGGGCACCTTTTCGGTGCCTTTTCTGGTGCGGCCGCTGGGCGGCGTCTTCTTCGGCGTGATGGGCGACCGCTTCGGACGCCAGAAAGTACTGTCGCTGACCATCATCATCATGGCCATCAGCACCTTCTGCATCGGCCTGATCCCCTCCTACCTGACCATCGGCCTGTGGGCGCCCATTCTGCTGTTGCTGTGCAAACTGGCCCAAGGGTTTTCCGTGGGCGGCGAGTACACCGGTGCCGCCGTCTTCGTGGCCGAATACGCGCCCGACCGGCAGCGCGGATTTCTAGGCAGCTGGCTGGACTTCGGCTCTATCGCCGGCTTTGTCCTGGGCGCCGGCCTGGTGGTCATGCTGCAATCTGCCATGACCGAGCAGAACTTCCTGGACTGGGGCTGGCGCGTGCCCTTCTTCGTGGCCGGCCCTCTGGGGCTGCTGGGGCTGTACCTGCGCCACGCCGCAGAAGAAACACCCGCCTTCACCCAACAGCTTGAAAAAATGGAGCAGGAAGACCGCGCCGCCCTGCAAGAGCGGCCCGCCGTCTCCTTTCGCGCGATTTTTTCCACGTATCGCAAGGCTCTGCTGATCTGCGTCGGCATGGTGCTGGTGACCAACATCACCTATTACATGCTGCTGACCTACATGCCCACCTACCTGTCCAGCAGCCTGGGCTATTCCGAAGAGCACGGCGTATTGATCATTGTGGTGGTCATGATAGGCATGTTGTTCGTGCAGCCGGTGGTCGGCTTCATCAGCGACAAGATCGGTCGCCGACCCTTCCTGCTCGCCGGCAGCATCGGCCTGCTGATCCTGGCCGTGCCCGCCTTTCATTTCATCGGCAGCGACAATAATGTGCAGATCTTCCTGGGCCTGCTGATTCTGGCGGTGCTGCTGAACTGCATGACGGGCGTCATGGCCTCTACCCTGCCCGCCCTGTTTCCCACGCGTATCCGCTACAGCGCGCTGGCCGCATCCTTCAACATTGCCATCATCGTCGCGGGCCTGACCCCGACCATCGCCGCCTGGCTGGTCGAGCAGACCGGCAATCTGCTGCTGCCTGCTTTTTACCTGATGTTCGCCGCCGTCATCGGCCTGATCACCGCCATGTTCCTGCCCGAAACCGCAAACCGCCCCTTGCGCGGGGACACACCCACCGCGTCCAGCCCCGACGAGGCCGAAGAACTGCTGCAACAAGCCTACGACCACATCGAGCAGAACGTGCAGGATGTCGAGGCCCAGATCGCGGACATGGAGGCCAAGCTGGAGGCGCTAAAACAGGAGCGGCAGCGCCTGGCGGACCGGCATCCCGAATTGGAATGATCCTATTTCACTCTCTCCTGAGGATTCATGCGCTATTTCGACTTCAGTACCTGGCAAAGCATCCTGACCAGTCTGGTGGGACTGGCGCTGTTCGCCCTGATCGGCATCGGCCTGCGCGTGATGCTGATGCTGACCGTGCAGCAGCGCCAGCAACGCCTGAACCGACAGATCAACGAGCGTCTGCGCACCTTGATGGCCGCCTATAAAGTGCTGGGCGGCGCGTTTACCGGCAAGCTCACCGTAGATCCACGTTCGCGACGGGACTATGAACGACAGGCCAGGGCCTGGCGTGAGGTGCAGCGCGGCCGACCCGACTCGCCGCCCTCCGATCAGAAAGCCGATGAACAGGTGACACTGGCCCCTACTCCTGAACGGGCCGCTGCCGTGGCCATGGGCACGGCAGCCGTCACCGAGGGCACCGGTTCGGTGGTGACGGGCCCCAGCTATACCCGGCAGGAAGCCCTGCTGGATCAGGATGCCGCTGTGCAGGATCCCGTTACCCTCTCCCCCGTCGTCATCGAGCGGCATATGCAAAAGCGGGACGCCGTAGAAGCCGCCTTGTCGGATGTGCTGCTGCTGGGCACCGAAGAGCATGTGCGGCTGGCCGGCAAAGCGGCCGCCGAACTGGCGCAAGGGCATGTCATCCATACTGCCGAGCTGGTCGTATCGCTGCGCAACTACATACGCGGCGCGCTGGATCTTGAAAAGGTCCCCGCCGATGCCATCATCCCGGCCCAAGGCCCCACCCGCATCCCCCCGGCTTCGGGGCGAGGCGGCCGCAGCGACACTCATGCCGACGGCCGGTCGCGGGACAATGCCGGCGGCTCAGGCATGGGAGAGGGGATGGGCGGCGGCATGGGAGCCGGCATGGGGGCCGGCCTGCGACAGACGGATTAAAGCTTGTTGACCTTGTTGGACGTGCTGGGCAGCAAGGCGGTCGCCAGGCCCAACAAAGGCAAGAAAGACGTCAGGCCGTATACCCAGACAATGCCGTGGGAATCCGCCAGTTCGCCCAGACCCGCCGCGCCAATGCCGCCGATGCCGAACATCAGTCCGAACATCAAGCCTGATACCATGCCCACGCGGCCCGGCACCGCCTCCTGGGCATACACCACCATCGCGGCAAAGGCCGAGGACATTACCAAGCCGATCACAATGGCCAGAATCGCCGTCCATACCAGGCCAACATGCGGCAGCATCAGCGCGAAGGGAGCCACTCCCAGGAAAGATATCCAGATCACGGCTTTGCGCCCGATCCGATCTCCCACCGGCCCGCCGGCAAAAGTGCCCGCCGCCACCGCCGCCAGAAAAATGAACAGGAAGATCTGGCTGTGCTGCACGCTGAGGCCAAAGCGCTCCATCAGATAGAAGGTGAAGTAATTGGTGAAGGATGCGATGTAGACGAACTTGGCGAACATCAGAATACAGATAATGGCCACCGCCTGGACGACCTTGCCGCGCGCCAGCCCTGCCGCATGGCTCTTGGACAGGCTTTTCGCCTTGGCCTGGCCATTCTGCCTTACCCACACCGTCAGTCGGTACAGCACATAGATCGCCGCCAAAGCCACCAGCATGAACCAGGCTACGGCAGGCTGGCCGTAGGGTATGACCACCAGCGCGGTCAGCAAGGGGCCAATGGCCGTGCCCGTGTTGCCGCCCACCTGGAAGGTGGACTGGGCCGTGCCAAAGCGCCCGCCGGATGCCAAACGAGCGATACGCGATGCTTCGGGATGGAAGGTCGCCGAGCCCACCCCCACAATCGCCGCCGCGATCAACAACATCGAATAACTGCCAGCGGTGGCGATCAGGCCAATGCCGATCAGGGTCATGACCATCCCCGACGGGAGCAGATACGGCTTTGGGTGCTTGTCCGTGTACAAGCCGATCCAAGGCTGGAGCAAGGAGGCCGTTACCTGGTACACCAGCGCGATGAGCCCGATTTCCCGAAAACTCAAGTCAAAGCTGACCTTGAGCATGGGAAAAATGGCGGGCAACATAGCCTGGATCATATCGTTGAGCAAATGCGCCAGCGCGGCGCCGCCCACCACAGGCAGCAGAAAGCCATGCGGCTTCTGCTCCCCTGCCGGGGCCTGCACCGCAGCACCCGGGGTATCAAGAGCAAGATCTTTTGCAGACATAGTGAAATCAGCAGATGAAAAAAAAGCGCCATCATCCTGGCGACGGGTGATGCCACTGTAGAAGGATTTTGCACCGCCCGAAATCAGTATCGGGCATAATAATTACGAATTTGGGCCATTCTTTCGCAGACCATGAGAAACTCCCTGCTCGATGCCTACGAGGACCTGCCGCACACCGTTCTCGCCCTGGGCAACGATTACGCGGCGGGCAGCGTGCTGCCGCCTCACAGCCATCAACGCAGCCAGTGCCTATACGCCATCACCGGCGTGCTGACGGTCACCACTCGGGAAGGCAGCTGGGTAGTGCCGCCGCGCTGCGCCTCGTGGCTGCCCGGGCGAATCGAGCACGAAGTGCGCATGAGCGGCCCAACCAGCACCCGCAGCGCCTATATTTCCCCCGATGCTGCGCTGGCAGCCGGCTTGCCGACCCGCTGCGCGGTCATCGGCGTATCGCCTTTGCTGCACGAGCTGCTGTCCGCCGCCGTGGACCTGCCCAACGAATACGAGCTGGGCGGACGCGACGACCATCTGATGACGCTGCTGATCGATGAGATCGCCGCCATGCCGGAACTGCCTCTGAACGCGCCCCTGCCGGTGGAGCCGCGCATGGCCCGTCTGTGCCGGGACCTGCTGCAAGCGCCCACCCTGGAGTTCGACCTGGACACGGCGGCTCGGCAAACAGGCATGAGCCGACGTAATTTCACCCGCCTGTTCCGCGAACAGACTGGCATGAGTTTTGGACAGTGGCGCCAGCAAGCCTGCCTGCTGGCCGCACTGACGCGTCTGGGCCTGGGCGACTCGGTCACCCATGTCGCCATGGAGCTGGGGTACAGCAATACCAGCGCCTTCACCGCCGCCTTTCAGCGCACGCTCCGAGCGACGCCCAGCCATTATCTGGCCGGGCGCAGGATCAAGAGCAAGGACTGATTGCCCGTGCGCCGCCGCGGCTCTGAAGTCCGTACAGAGAGCCGGATACGAAACCACGCCCAGACCTCGATTTGCGCTATAGAATGGCGAACAAAATCAAAAGGCGGGGAGGTTCTCTTGAAACGATTTCCAATGATCGCCGGCACCCTGGCGCTGACACTGTATCTGTCCGGCTGCGCCTCGGTGCTGCACTTGCCACCCATACCCGAAGCAAGCAGCTCGCCGCCGTCGCCGCAAGAGCTTGCCGACAGCGCCAATCCCGCACTCTGGGGCTTTTTCACCCAGATGCCCGGCGCGTCTTACCTGACCACCCGCAATGGCGGTCAACGTCTGACCTGGCGTTGGCTCAAGCCGGGCCAGGTCATGGAAGAAAACTGGTCGATGATCAATTCCGATACGCCGACCCAGACCTACACGATGTGGCGCGGCGAACAGCCGGGCGTACTCTACCTGAAGACCCCCGGCGCCGTAGCCAACGCCTGGAAAGGCTATGTGCAAAATGATGGCAGCGTCCTGTTCGAAGGCCTGAACATGATGGCCGTTTCGTTCCAAGTGCTGCGCACGCAAGACGGCGCCATCGAAGTACGGGGCGCCGACATACAGAATGGCGCGCTGCAATCGTTGAGCCCCTTGCAGCCCACTGATCGCTATGCCCTGGAGCGCGCTGCGCCAACCGTTCCCAACAGCGCGACACTCCGTGCCGCCAGCAGCAAGCCCCCCGCCCCTGCTTCCGCCCCCCCAACGCCACAAGCCATTGCTTCGGGCGGCCCGAGCGCAGCATCGACAGCCCAGGCCGCGCGTGACGAACGAGCCCGGCAAGCCGGCGCAGCGACAGCCCAGGCGCAACAACAATTGGATGCCGCCCGCCAGCAGCTCTCCGAAGCCCAGACCGCATCCGACGCCGCACAATCCAAGGCAAAAACTCTGGCGGCACAGCTTTCGCCCCCCAACGCCAAGGGCAAAGGCGGCCCCGTCAGCAAGAACGGCGATTTTTGGTCCTACTGCTATTACATCGTCCTGAACCACGACGGCAAACCCATCCAGTACTTCCTCACCAATCTGATCAATCAGCGGATTTACGAATACCCCTACCCATCCAATTCGCAGAAAGCCCAGGACGAACTGGACGCCTACCAGGGGCCGAACACCCCATATGCAGTCCAAAATCGCTTTGCCCGTGCCATAGAAACATCGGGCTTGATCAAGAGTGACTCGCTGGCGCGATCCTACCGCTGTGCAACCCATATCAGTCTGAACTTTGCGCGCAACTACTACCAGGATCACGGAGACAACCCGCCGCCCACCTATGTCACCTGGAATCGCCTGGAAGACGAGCAGCTCGCCGGCCATACGCAAACCGCCACACGGGAGGAGCTGGAGCAGGCCAGAAAAGAAGCGGAGCAAGCCCGCAAGGAACTGCTGACAGCGCAAGAAGGCCTGCGCCAGCAGGAGCGGCGGACCAAGCTGCTGCGGGAAGACGAGCAGCGTGCGCGCGACTGCGCAGCCGGCAAGACCTCGTCCTGCGGAGCGCGCGGCACGAAGAACTGAGGGCGCTGCCGCGCTCGCTACCAGTCAGGATGCGCGGCGCGCCACTGCATATAGTCCTGAAACGCGGCCTGGGCCGTGAATTGCGGCCGGTACCCGAACTCCTGCTCCAGGCGGCTGATTGAAAAAGGCGGCCTGGCGCTGGGCGCAGGCACGCCAATAGTGGCCTGCTCCGCGAGAGGCGTAACGCGGTACTCGAAGGACGGAAACCACCCCTGCAGCAGCTCGCACCAGCGCGACACGCTCCAGCTCGCGCCCGTTGCAACCTGGTACAACCCGTGACGACACGCGGACGCCCTCAGCAGGAGAGACACGGCCTGGGCGACATCATCGCCATACACCCAGTCCGTAGGAAGGTCGGCGGCAAACACCGCCTCGCCGCCCTGCCGCGCCATGTGCCATAGCGAATACGGCAGGCTCAAGGTATCTCTGACCCCGGAGCGGTATTCCCAGCGACCGAACGCCGTCCCTACCCGCAGCACGACCACATCCAGGCTGCGGCTTTGCCGATAGCGCAAGGCGGCCCGCTCGGCCGCATATTTGCTGATGGCATACAGGCTTTCAGGCACAGGAATATCCCTGTCTTCCTCCAGCAAACCGTCTTTCTTGACGCTGCTGCCGAACACCACGCCGCTGCTGAGGCACACCAGCCGACGCACCCCGCACGCCAAGGCGGCTTCCAGCACGGCCATCGTGCCCAGCAGATTGACCTCCAGAATCCTGGCCCCGTCACGCTGCTCGGTCTGCAGCGACGCCGTGATCGCCGCCGCATGCACCATTTCATCGACTTCATGACGAACCAAGGCCTGCTCCAGGCAAGCCTGATCACGCACGTCACCCTGCTCCAGCAGCAGCTCTCCCGGCAAAGCGCTGAAAGCCGCCAGGGCCTGCGGCGGCGGCTCCCCCAAGCCATACAGCACCACCTTGCGCCCCTGTACCAAAAAACGCTCGGCAATATTCAGGCCGCAGAATCCGCTGCCTCCGGTGATCAGAATGGCCGGCATCGTCCCCTCCTACCCCGCCACTGGCTGGCGGCCCACCAGCGCCATCAGTTCAGGAGACAGGCCCGCCACCGGTTTGTCGGCGGGCGGCGCATAACTGCCCTTCTGGGCGGCGCGCGCGCCTATACCTGCCAGGGCCTGCGCCTGCCATACCGCGCAACTGACCCCATCCACCACAGGCACCGGGATACGATCCGCGACCGAACGAGCCAGGCCCGCCAAAGGCGCACCGGCGATGATGATGACGTCTGCGCCATCTTCCTGGATCGCCTGCTCGCACAAAGCGACCAGTTGGTCTCCATGGTCCTGCTGAATGGTCGCGATGTCCCGCAGAGGATTTTCCAGGCTGCGTATGCTGGCCAGCCGGCTGCTCATGCCATAGCGCGCCACGGTTTCTTCGTACCAGGTGCGGATGCGGCGCGAGATGGCAACGATGGAAATCCGTCCGCCCAGCATGGCGGCCGACATCAAGGCCGACTCGGTCATGCCCACCACCGGAATAGGCAGGAGTTCGCGCGCCTCCTGCAAACCCGGGTCGCCGAATGCCGCCACCACGGCGGCATCGTAGTGATGATATTGCTCGGCCAAGACCGTCAGGGTGGCATAGCCGCCGATCAAGGCCTCGGCGCGGGTTTCGATATAAGCCACGCCGAACGGCGCTGTGACCACGTCCAGCTGAACCTCGGGCGCGGCGGCACGCCGGGCTTCGGCCTGGATCAAGGCCGAGACGCTGTCGGAAATGTTGGGATTGACGATAAGCAGACGCATACAGTTCTCTACATGACAAGACGGCCCCTTCTCAGGGGCCGTACGATAATCAGAAACCCATGGCTCGAGGCAAAGCCGTCACCAGGCCAGGGAACACGATGCACAGTCCCAGCACGGCGAACTGCACCAGCACAAAGGGGAAGGAGTCACGGATCAAGGTGCCCAGCGGCACTTTGCCGATGCCGCTGACCACGAAATACAACACGCCTACCGGCGGGGTCATCATGCCGATGATCAGGTTGAACACGAACAGAAAGCCGAAGTACAGCGGATCAATGCCATAGGCCAGCGCCAGGGGCGCAAACAGCGGTACCAGCATGATGTAGGCCGCATTCGACTCCAGGAACATGCCCAGCACGATCAGCAGGGCCATGACCAGCAGCAAGAACACCATGGGGTTCTGCGTCAAGCCCTGGATGAAAGATGACAGCTGGGCCGGCACCATCTCCACCGTGAAGATGAACGTGACCGCTGCCGCGAAAGCCACCAGCGCACCGACCATGGCGGATGTCACCGCCGCCCGGAACAAGCAGCCCGGCAAGTCGGCAATGCGCAGCGTCTTGGTGACCAGAAAGCCGATCAGGGCTGAATACACCACGGCAATAGCCGCCCCCTCCGTGGCCGTGAACGCGCCGAACACAATCCCCCCCACCACAATGATGGGCATGAACAAGATGACCAGCGCGCGCCGGGCCTGAACCAGCATATTGCGCAGGCTGAAATGCTCGCCGGTAAAAGGGTAGCCCCGGCGCTTGGCGGTGAACCCCGCCCACAGCATGAAGCACAGCACCAGCACGAAGCCGGGTACAACCCCGGCCATGAACAAGCCGCCCACGGACACGGACGAGCCCGCCATCAGTGCGTAGACGATCATGGCGTTGCTGGGCGGGAAGATAGCGCCCAGGTTGGCGGCGGAGCAGATCACCGCACCGGAATAGCCGTCCGGATAGTGCTTGCGCAGCGAAGGCATCAAGGTGCTGCCCAAAGCGCTGGCGCTGGCCACAGCGGCGCCGGATACTGACGAGAAAATCGTGCCGGAAATAATGGTCACCTGCGCCAGGCCGCCGTTGACCCGCCCCACCATGCTGTTGGCAAAGCCGATCAGCCTTTCCATGATGTTGGCGCGCACCATCAGTTCGCCCGCCAGGATGAACAGCGGAATCGCCATGAGCGGAAAGTTGTTGACCGCGTGCATCATGCGCTGCGGCATCACGACCAGCTCGAAATCCAGCATCCAGATCGCAAAAACGGAGGCGAGCCCCAGCGCAAACGCCAGCGGCATGCCTGTCAGCGCAAGGACCAGGAACAGCAAGACCAGATACGCGCTCATAGATTTTCTCCTGCCCAGACCGAAGCTCCGCAACGCAGTTGCAGCAACAGATGCAGAAAACTGTGCACGGCGCAGATCAGCAAGGGGATGTAGAACATGGCCGAGCTCAGGGGCAATGTGGGCATCAGCTCGGGCCAGCGCTCAAGCGTCGCCGTCCAGGCGCCCAGGCAAACCACGGCCATCAGCACCATGCTGACCAGGCAGGTTGCCCGAAAGATGCGGTCGCGCGCCGTGGCCGACAGCGTACCTACCAGGACATCGATACCCACATGGATGCCCATGCGCACGCCATGCGGCACGGCCAGAAAAATAGACCAGACAAAGAGCAAGCGCGACAGCTCGTCCGCCGAGTCGATGGACAGGCCGAAGAAGTAGCGCATGATGACCTGGATCGCCACGATCAAAGTCATGGCTCCGATCACACTCACAATGACCCAATAGGTCAGCCTGTCCAGACGGCTCAGGAACGCCTTGAGTCCGCCAAAGCCGGGCGGCAGCGCCGTCACCTGCTCGCTCATGGCGCTCTCACTTGCTCAAGAACCAGATCCACAAAAACGGGATCGGTGCGCTTCTTGACCTGATCCACGACCCCCGCCGTCGAAGCGCGCAGTTGCTCGCGCACGTCGGGCGCGATGGGCGTGAAGACCATACCCGATTCAATCAGTTTGTCGCGGTAGGCATTGTCTTCCTTCTCGGCCGTGTCCCGTTGCCACTGCATGGCTTCCTGCATGGCCTGGCCTACGATCTTCTGATGCTCGGGCGAGAGCTTGTCGTAGCGCCGCTTGTTGGCCATGACCACCAACACATCGTAGAAATGTGAGCTGTCGGACAAATGCCCCTGAACCTCGTTGAAGCGGCGGCTGGCAATCGTACTGTAGGGATTTTCCTGCCCATCCAGGACTTTTTGCTGCAAGGCCGAATAGAGTTCGGACACATCCATGGAAATAGGATTGCTGCCCAATGCGCGGAACGTGGCCAGATGCACTTCGTTAGGCTGCAAGCGGATGCGCATGCTGCGGAAATCATCCGCTGTCGCCAGCGGGCGCAAGCTATTGGTCACATGGCGAAACCCGATCTCGCCGTAGCTCAGGACCTCGAAGCCCTGCTTGCCCATTTTCTCCTGAAGCTTATCGCCCGCTGGCCCATCCACCAGCTTGGCGACCTGGGCGCGGTTATCAAACAGGAACGGCAAGCTCAAAGCCTCGTACTCTGGCACCAAGCGGGTCAGGTAGGCCGACGAGATCAGCGTGGCGAACACGGTTCCTGAACGCACCTGATCCACGTTCTCGGTGGCCCCGCCCAATTGCATGGCGGGAAACAGGTCGACTTGGATTTCGCCCGCCGAACGCTCCTCCACCAGTTTCTTGAAGACCTCCATCGAGCGCGAGACAGCATCTTCAACGGGATGATTACCTGCAATACGCAGGCGCTCCACCGCGCTGGCGGGCGCGCCCGCGGACAGCAAGGCCATGCTCACCCCGGCCAGCATCAAGAACTTGTTCAGCTTCATCTCACCACCCCTGTTCAATTGTTAACAAAGCAATGACGTTTAGTTAACAATAATACAGAGGTGAAAATGACAAAAAATAGTCGTAAACCCTATTCAGCTGCACGACAGTTTACGTTCACACTCACAGAGACCCGCGGATTTCCATGCTCTCGAAGCATGCCGGCGCGCCTAGGTCATGGCGAAAAAAAACGGCTGTCTCTGATCAGAGACAGCCGGCTCACCGGTCATGCCATGGGCTTACTTGAAGATATCGTCGAAATCCGGCAATTCGTCGTCCTCGCCCGACAGGTCCAGGGCCTGCTCGATACCCAGAAGATGATTCAACATGATGCGGTGAGCACCGACTGAGTCGCCTGCCTCCAGGCATGTGATCAGATCCTGATGCTCGTGGTCCGAACAAGCGGACATGGTCGGTTTGTCATAAAGCGTGATGATCAGGCAGGTGAAGGCGGTCAGCTCACGCATGATCCGATGCAACATGCGCGATGCCGCCATATCCACCAACAACATGTGGAATTCTCCCGACAGGCGTACCACCGTGCGCATATCACGTTGCCGGCGGGCTTCTTTTTCGGCCTGGACATGAGTCTTCAGCCTCTGTATCTGCGCCGGGGTGATGCGGCCAGCCAAGTCCGCCACCAGGCTGGGCTCGATCAGGCGCCGGGCATAGAACAGTTCCTGCGCTTCCTCCACCGTCGGGCTGGCGATACAAGCGCCTTTGTTAGGCACCAAGCTGACCAATTGCTCATGCGCCAGGCGCGAGAGCACTTGCCGAATGCGCGCCCGGCTCGCGCCAGTGACTTCACTGAGGCGCTCTTCCACCAGTCGGGCGCCTGGCTGCAGGCGGCGCTCGGTGATCGCCAAGAGAATACGATCGTAGATTTCATCGGCGTCCAGCGCGCGTTTCGTCAGCATTTGATGTTTACCATTCGGAGTAACCACAGTACTAAATTAGATTGTTTACAATATATTTATAAAAAAAACACAAAATTATTCATCATTGTCAGGCCTGAATTTTACCATTCACGCCCACACACACTGGCATCTCACCGAGGAGACGCGTTGCATGCCGCACAGAGAATCCATCAAGAACCAGCTCTCGCAGCTGATTGACGCCAGCCATGGTAACGCTATCACTCATCTGGCTGAATTGGTACGGACTCCTTCGGATAATCCTCCTGGCAACTGTGCGCCGATCGCGCAGGTGGCGGCGGTACAACTGATGCAGATGGGTTTCGAAATCGAACTGCACGAAGTCGACCCGCAGATTTGCGCGCAAGCCGGCATGCAGTCAGTCGTCAACCTGGTGGTTCGGGAGCGTTTCGGCGACGGCCCCGTCATTGCCTTGAATGCGCATGGCGACGTGGTGCCGCCGGGCCTGGGATGGACTACGGACCCCTACGGCGCGGAACAGAAGAACGGCTGGCTGTACGGACGCGGGGCGGCCGTTTCCAAGTCCGACTTCGTCACTTATGCGTATGCCTTGCAGGCGCTCAAACAAGCTGCAGTCCCGCTCCACGGCACGGTCGAACTGCACTTGACCTTCGACGAGGAAACCGGCGGCCTGCTGGGGCCCGGCTGGCTGCTGGAGAACGGTATCGTCAAGCCGGACTACGTGATCTGCGCCGCGTTCTCGTACAACGTGGTCATTGCCCACAACGGCTGCCTGCACCTGGAAGTGCGCCTACAGGGCAAGTCGGGCCACGCGGCCGCTCCACATACCGGCCATGACGCCATCGAAGCCACCGCCGCTCTGCTGAACGCGTTTTATCGCTACCGCGACTCGCTGAATCAGATTGTCTCGGCTACGCCCGGCATCACTTCGCCGACCTGCGTGGTCGGCCTGATCAAAGGCGGCATCAATACCAACGTGGTGGCAGACGAGGTCGTGCTGCGCATAGACCGGCGCATCATCCCCGAAGAAAGCCCCGCCCAGGTCGAACAGGAACTGCGCCAGATCCTGACTGAATCCGTGCAAGGACTACCCGGCATCCAAGTCGAAATCGAACAGATTCTGCTGGCGCGCCCGTTGACACCCACGGCCGCATCCGCCGCTTTCGCCGACACTCTGGCGCAAAACGCCCAGGCCGTCATGGGCGAAGCCATTCCCGCCGGAATGGGCATTCCCCTGTACACGGACGCCCGGCTCTACAGCGAACACGGCATCCCCACCATCATGTACGGCGCCGGCCCGCGCGACTTGCTGGAAGCCAATGGCCATCGCGCCGACGAACGCGTGCCGGTGGAGACCATCAGCAAAGCCACCAAGGTGATTGCGCATACGCTGGTGGACATGCTGAGGTAAAGGGAAAATGCGTTAAAGCGCTTTCCACGACAGAAGCATCGACAGACGCTGAAATGTTCGTCAGACAAGGTCCCGGTCACGCCAGGGTGGCCTAAAGGCCTTCATGCAGCCACATCCCTCATCCCTACAACGTCAGCGCTAAGCGTTGGGCCTTACCCTTTCGGACTCCACCTCGTAGATGATCTCGTAACACCCACCCAGTGGCCAAGAAACCGATCGGAACATTTAAGAGCCAACAACTCTTCCTGCTCTAAGCTCCCATCACACAGATCAAGTTCCGCCGCGCAACGCGGCGACATAATGCTGACCGTTGTCGGGCGGCCCCATAAAAAATAAGCACTCACCACTTTCTTAAGCCTACTGGGCCTAGACAAAGAAGCCGACGTAAAAAATAATTTGATAATTTATATACAAAAAAAACGAATATCGATTATTTGAAAAAACAACAAATAAAAAGATATAAAATAAAAAATTAAGGGAAAAAATTAAGGGAAAAAAATGATAGAAAATAAATCTGTTAAACTGACGATTGGAATCTCATCCATAGTGCTCGCATGCACAATCATACTGTTCCTGCTAGGTTACAGTGCTGCACTCGCTATAGAATCTGTTTTTGGAATTCCTGCGAAACTTGCTTACTCGTCCACACTAGAACTACTACATTTATCAAGCTATGTTTTTTCCGGATGGACGGAAGCGCTCAGCAATCATAAATTTATAGAAAATTTCAAAAAACTAACCATAACAACGCTAACAACAGGAATCACAATAACGATTTCTTTCTTAATATTGAAAAAATTAATTAAAAACAAGTTTGGAGAAAAATTAAAATCTAATTTTTATGAAAATAAAACCAAAGGCAATTTTTTATTTTCTATCATTAAATGGACATACAAAGAAAGATTGTTTTTTTTACCGACAATCATAGGTGGATTAATCCCCAGCCTAGCAGTATTAATAATATTTTCATTCATAGCTTTATTTGCTTTTATACCAATATTAGGATTTGATGCCGCAAAGCAACACTTACAAAGCTGGTACATAGAAGCTGATTACTGCTCTCCATTAGTTAGCAGAGAAGACAGAATCATTATAAAGAATAACCAAAAAACTAAAACGACTAAAAATGAAAACCAAAAAAAATCCACCCCATGCTTAGCCATATGGAAAAATGGAATACTTATAGCGAACGGAAGATTCATTGCATCCTCCAACAATCACATAATTACATTTAATCCAAAAAATGGCGATGTCCATATGGAACCAATCGATGGCGCATCAGTACGAGTTAGCGATGATGAAGCAATCGACAGAAAAACAAATCAAGAAAACATCGAAATCCAATAACTGTCTTCGAAAAAACAGGCTGCATAACAGCCTGTTTCATAAAAATCCGATATAAAATTATTCCACCGTCACGCTCTTGGCCAGGTTGCGCGGCTTGTCCACGTCAGTGCCGCGCGAGCAGGCAGTGTGGTAGGCCAACAGTTGCAGGGTGACGGTGTGCAGGATAGGAGACAGCTTGCCGTAGTGCTCCGGCATGCGGATGACATGCACGCGGTCATTGCTGACGATGCGTGTGTCGGCATCGGCGAACACATACAGTTCGCCGCCCCGGGCCTGGACTTCCTCAATATTGGACTTGAGCTTTTCCAGCAGCTCGTCACGCGGGGCGATAGTGACGACCGGCATGGCTTCGGTCACCAGGGCCAGGGGCCCATGCTTCAATTCGCCGGCAGGATAGCCTTCAGCGTGGATATAGCTGATTTCCTTGAGCTTGAGCGCGCCTTCCATGGCGATGGGATAGTGCATGCCCCGGCCCAGGAACAAGGCGTTTTCCTTACTGGCGAAGCGGTCGGCCCAAGCCATGATCTGGGGCTCCAGAGCCAACACAGCCGAAATGGCGGTAGGCAGGTGGCGCAGGGACTTCAGGTAATCGCCTTCCTGCTGTTCGTTCATGCGCCCCTTCACCTGCGCCAGGGCCATGGTCAGCAGGAACAACGCCGTCAGCTGAGTGGTGAAGGCCTTGGTCGAGGCCACACCGATCTCCACGCCCGCACGGGTAATGTAGGCGAGCTTGCACTCGCGCACCATGGCGCTGGTCGATACATTGCAGATGGTCAATGTCTGTTCCATGCCCAGGCTGCGGGCGTGCTTCAAGGCCGCCAGCGTGTCGGCGGTTTCGCCGGACTGGGAAATAGTCACGACCAAGGTGCGCGGATTGGGTACGCTGTCGCGGTAGCGGTATTCGCTGGCAATCTCCACATTGACCGGAATCTTGGCCAGAGACTCAATCCAGTAGCGCGCCGTCAGGCCGGCGTAGTAGCTGGTGCCGCAGGCCAGGATCAGCACATTGTCAATTTCCTGGAACACCTTGTAGGCCTGGTCCCCGAACAGCTCGGGGGTCACGCTCTCAATGTCTTGCAGCGTGTCGCCCACTGCGCGCGGCTGCTCGAAGATTTCCTTCTGCATGAAATGACGGTAGGGGCCCAGCTCGGCGGCAGCCGTATGCGAATGCACGGTGTGCACAGTGCGCTCCACCGGCTTGCCATTGATGTCCACGATCCAGACCTTGTTGATCTGCAGATCGATGACATCGCCGTCTTCCAGGTAGATGATCTGATCGGTGGTGCCGGCCAGGGCCAGCGCATCAGAGGCCAGAAAGTTTTCGTTCTTGCCCAGGCCCACGACCAGGGGCGAGCCATGACGGGCGCCGACCACGCGGTGGGGCTCGTCCTGGCAGAAGACGGCAATCGCGTAGGCTCCGCTCAGGCGGCGGATAACGTGCTGCACAGCTTCGAACAGGTCGCCGTTGTACAGATGATCGATCAGGTGGGCGATGACCTCGGTATCGGTCTGGCTTTCGAAAACGTAGCCGATGTCTTTCAGTTCGGCGCGCAGCTCATCGTGGTTCTCGATGATGCCGTTATGCACCAGCGCAATGCGCGCCTTGCCCTTGCCCGAGAAATGGGGGTGGGCGTTATGCGTGGCAGGCGCACCGTGCGTGGCCCAGCGGGTGTGGGAGATACCGGTAAAGCCTTCCAGATGTTCGGTCTGCACCTGCTCTTGCAATTCCGCCACGCGCTGCGTGCTGCGGGCCCGGCGCAATTGGCCATCGGCATGAACGGCCACGCCGCAGGAATCATAACCGCGGTATTCCAAACGCTTGAGGCCTTCCAGCAAGACGGGAACGATATTGCGTTGCGCAACGGCGCCAACGATTCCACACATACAAGACTCCTGTTCCAGCCCGAGGCAGTGCCGGGCCAAGTAATGAATGGGCTTATTGTGGGCTGAAATGTCAGAAATTTAATTTCTGTTTTTTTAGTGTTATGAATTAATATTTCGTTTTTCACTATCTATGTAATTTTATTATTTTCAACGATAAATAAAGAAATTATATTTCATAACACATGGATAAATTAAGCCATGACTGACCTGGACGAGCTGGATCTACGCATTCTGGAGCAACTGCAGAATGACGCTTCCATCAGCAATCAAGAACTGGCGGCACGGGTGCATGCGTCCGCCCCCACCTGCCTGCGGCGTGTGCGCCGACTGACTGAGCAAGGCGTGATTCTGCGCCAGGTCGCGCTGCTGAATCCCGAACAGCTCGGCCCCAGCCTGACGGCGATTGTGGAGATCACCCTGGACCGCCAGGGCGAAGAACATCTGCGGGACTTTGAACGGCTGGTGATGCCGGAAAAGGCCGTGCTGCAATGTTATCGGGTGTCGACTGGCGTGGATTTCATTGTGGTGCTGCAGGTACGCGACATGACGGCCTACCATCGCCTGGCTCACGCCTTGTTCACTACGCAGGCCAACATCCGCAACGTGCGCAGTTTTTTCTCTATTCACCAGGCCAAGTTCGAGACGCGGATTCCCCTGCCCACCAAACCTGCGGCGTCCTGAACCTGCCTGGATCGACCTAGCGCCGCGATGCCTGCCGCGTCTGCGCCAGTTGCGCATACAGGCGCAGATAGCGCTGCACCATGGTGACAGGACTGTGTTCCTGCAAGGCCCAGCGCCGGGCCTGCGCCGCTTGGCGGCGGGCAGTCTCGGGCTGATCCAATATATCTTCCATGGCCTGCGCCAAGGCCTGCGCATCGCCCACTGCGCACAGGTAACCCCGTCCCTGGTCCAGCAGTTCGGGCAAGCCTCCCGCCATGGTGGCGGCCACCGGCACGCCATACACAAAGGCGTCCAGCACGCTGGATCCCAGCGCTTCGTGCCGCGAGCTGAGCACAAAACCCTCCAGCAGGCGAAACGCCTGTTCCGGACGCGGCTCGAAGCCTGCCAGAAAATAACGCTCTTCCAGGCCCATGCGGGCGATCAGCTCTTGTGCGGCGGGAGTCTCTGAGCCATCGGCGCCAAAATGCAGAAACACAAAGTCCTGCCGGCGCTGCGCCAGCAAGTGCACTGCTCGGATCAGCGTCTGGGGGTCTTTCTCGGCTGTCAGTGCTGCCGTTGTGCCCAGTGCGTGCACGCCGTGGGGATTCCAGCGCTCTCGCAGCTGCGCGACATAAGCGGGATCCTCAGGCAAAGCCTGAATGGCGCTGGGAATGATGTCCACTGACAGGCCCAGGCGACGCGGCTCGACGGCCGCTGCCTGACTGATAGCCGCCAAGCGGTCGGCCTGGCACCACTTCCAGCGCGTGCGCCGCTCCTTGCCGGACAAGGCCCCGCCCTGCGGGCGTTCGGCTCTGTGCTTGTCGACGGCAAAGGCGGTGCGCCGCGTGAACACCACGCGCCGAGGTAGCCAGACATGCAGCAAGGCCAGCCAGCTCATGCACGACGCCGTCTGGGCATGCAGAATGTCGAAGCCGCGCCCATGGCGCAGCAGATACGCCATGGCTGCCGGCGCAGAGGCGCATTCGATGACCGTCAGACCGGCCGTCTGCGCCCGGCGAGCCAGCTCTTCGCCGCGACGGGCCAGCAGGCTGACCTGATGGCCCGCCTGTTGCAAATGCTGCAGGGTCATCAGAGTCTGGCGTTCGCCGCCGCGCCAGCCTCGTTCGAAATTAAGCTGCAAAATGCGCATGATGACGACTCAGCCCGGGCCGCCGGACAGGCTCGCGCCGCAGAGGCCCAGGCCGTACATCAGGACTTGCGCACCGGGCGCTTCCAGCCAGCCACGCTACGCTGTTCGGGACGCGACAGCGTCAGCTGCTCGTCCGGGGCATTGCGCGTCAGGGTCGTGCCGGCGCCAATGGTAGCGCCCCGGCCCACGGTCACAGGAGCGACCAGTTGCGTATCGGAACCGATAAAAGCATCGTCACCGATCACCGTGCGGAATTTGTTCACACCATCGTAGTTGCAGGTGATGGTGCCGGCGCCGATATTCACGCGCTCGCCCACGTCGGCATCGCCCACGTAGCTCAGGTGATTGGCTTTGGAACCCTTGCCCAACTGCGTGTTCTTGATCTCCACGAAGTTGCCCACATGGGTGTGATCGCCCAATACAGCGCCCGGACGCAGGCGGGCATACGGGCCGATGCGGGCCTCGGCGCCCACAGTCGCCTGCTGTAAGTGGCTGAAGGCTTCGACTTGCGTGCCAGCCGCCAAGGTGACGTCGCGCAGCACGCAATGGGGGCCGACGCGCACGCCGTCCTGCAGCACCACCTTGCCTTCGAATACGCAGCCTACGTCGATGAAGACATCACGGCCGCAGTCCAGCGTGCCGCGCAGATCAAAACGGTTCGGATCAGCCAGCGTCACGCCTTGCTCCAGCAGACGGCGGGCCTGCTCGGCCTGCCACAGACGCTCCAATTGCGCCTGCTGCACACGGCTGTTCACGCCCAAGGTTTCCCACGACGCCGCCGGCTGGGCAGCCTGCACGGGCACGCCGTCGGCCACCGCCAGAGCCACGATATCGGTCAGGTAGTATTCACCCTGAGCATTATCGTTGGTGATGCGGCTCAGCCAGTCCTTCAGCTTGGCCGTCGGCGCCACCAGAATCCCGGTGTTCACTTCTTGCACAGCTCGCTCCTGCTCGCTGGCGTCCTTGTGTTCCACAATGCGCTGCACCGTGCCGTCGGCGCCGCGGATGATGCGCCCATAGCCGGTAGGATCAGGCAGATTTTCGGTCAGCACGGCCACGCCTTGGCCGCGCGCCTCCAGCAGACGACGCAAGGTGTCGGGCTGGACCAGCGGCACATCGCCATACAGCACCAGGGTGGCGTCGCCGCTGCCCTGACCGCCGGCCAGCTCAGGCACGGCCTGCTGCACGGCGTGACCCGTGCCATGCTGGGGCTGCTGCAGAGCGAACGCGATGCCGTCCTGACCATACGCCTGGCGCACACGCTCGGCGCCATGCCCCACGACCACCACTACTTTTTCCGGCTCCAGCTCGCGCGCGCTGTCGAGCACGTGGCCCAGCATGGATTTGCCCGCAATGGGGTGCAGAACCTTGGGCAGATCAGACTGCATGCGCTTGCCCATGCCGGCTGCCAGAATCACGATATTCAGCATAAAAAAATACCTACCAGGTTGTCGTTCAGGTTTTCTTGCCCGCGCCTTTGGGCGCTGTCTTGGCGGCGCCGGACGAGGTCCGGCCAGCCGTCTTGCGGGCGGTTTTCACAGGTGCGGCGGCAGGCTCCTGCGCCGCGCTTTTCTGGGCTTGTTCCATAGCTTGTCCTGCCTGCTGGCGGAACGCATCCACCTGGCGCATGGATGCGGCGGTGGCATTGGCCATGGCGTCGAACTGCTGTTGCAGCATGGACCACCAGGCTTGCGCAGCCGGCCCCGCCTGCGGATCGACCGATGCCGAGGCCTGCGCCGATTCAGCTTGCTGTTCCTGAGGCTTGTCTGCCGGCGCTTGGGCGGCGGGCCGAGCCGCTTTCGGAGCGGCGTTCGCTCCCGCCGCCAGCGGATTCAAGGCCATCAGGGCTTCGAAAGGATTCTGCCCGGCTGGCATGGCGCCCTGCTGCGCCATGCTCTTGAGCGCCGCCAACGTGGAGCGCTGAATTTCCAGACCTTGAATGGTCGTGCCCAACATGGACAGGTTCAACTGCAGCCAGCTTTCGACCGCGCGCAGATCACGGATACGGCGCTCCAGGTCTTCGGCCGACAGGCTGGGCATCATGCCCGGGCCCAGTTCCGCTGCGCCGCCGCTGGCCATGTTCTTCCAGGCCTGGGCCATCATATCCATGCTGCGCAGCAGGGGATTGGAGCTGGCCCCGCCCAGGGCGCTGAAATCGGGAATTCCAAAAGGATTAGGGTTCATGATTGCTCCGTTGGGGGTTATTCCATTCCCTGGCTGGTTCGGCTCAGGCGGGTTGCGCCAGGCGCTGCTTCATGCTGTCCATCAAGGCTACCTGCGCCTCCAGCGTGAACAGGCCCGCTTCCATCATCTGCCAGGTTTCGTCCACCGTCAGCAAACGAAATTCGCTGACTTCGCCGTCCATATTGCAGGGCCGCACGTCGTCCGGCAAGATGCAATCGCTGACCAGCGCATTTTCCACCTGATACCCCTCGGGTAGGCGGCGGTGCATGCGCAGCGCTACCCGCAAAGGACTGCAGCCCTGCAGCGCCTGCGGCTCCAGCCCTGCTTCCTCGTAGCTTTCACGGATCAACGAGGTCTCCAGGGGCTCGCCCGACACGGCCAGACCGCCCACCAGCGTGTCCCACATATCAGGATCGGTGGACTTGGTTGCAGAGCGGCGCGCCGCCCAGAGCCGGCCATCCGAAGACCAGCCATTCAGGTGCACAGCCTGGGTCAGAAACCCCAACGGACGCACGGCCCCGCGCTCGATGCGCGACAGGCGGCGGCCTTCGCCGACGACATCCAGAAGCTCGTCCCGCCAGGCGCGGATGCAGCCGCCTTCCTGCAAGGCGACCGCCACCTGGTCCAGCACTTGAGCCAAGGGCATGCGCTGCCTGGTACAGGCGCTGATACGCAGCACGTCTTCTTCGATCGCCACGCCCGGCAGCGGTTCGATGCAGGCCGCGGCGCGCGCCGTGATCCATCCGGCGACGCGTCCGGAAACGGTGACGGGACGGCTACCGGGTGGAGGCAGCTGCTGAATCTGGCTGGTGAGGCTCGCCATGCGCTGGCGTATGGCCTGGGCGAGCGATCTATTCTGGAACGCGTTCATAAGCGGGAATTGTAATTCAAGGCCTGGGTCATTACGGCTTTTGTAGCGTTTAGTCCAACCTTGTTTTCTAGGGACATACCCTGCCCTTGAAGGGTCAAGAGTGTTCGATATAATTTCCTCGAACAGTTAAGCTTTAAAAAACTTCGAGCGGGCAACAAATCAGTAACTATAAGCCTGCCTCTGCAACACCGCAGTTTCTTCCAGAGTTGGATTTTTCGGAGCGTTGACGTAGCCGAACCCCGGTTTGGCGTAGCAACACCAAAAAGAGGGACAACAATGAAGATGTGGAGAAGTTTGTTTGCTTTGGGCGCCAGTTTCACCGCCCTGTCCAGTTGGGCGCAGACCACCGATATGCCAGGGGGGCCGCGTGTCAATCAGTTGAACCTGCATCCGGGCGTGACGCCCATCGCGCAAGACATCGCGTGGCTGCACTGGATGATGCTGATCATCTGTACGATCATTTTCATTGGCGTGTTCGGGGTGATGTTCTATTCCATCATCCGGCACCGCAAATCCAAAGGCGCTGTCGCAGCGCGCTTTCACGAACATCTGGGCGTGGAAGTGGCCTGGACCGTCATTCCCTTTCTCATCGTCATCGGCATGGCCCTGCCCGCCACCAAGACCGTGGTCGCCATGAAGGACACCACCAGCGCCGACCTGACCGTGAAGGTCACCGGCTACCAGTGGAAATGGGGCTACGAATATCTGGACGGTCCGGCCTCCGGAGTCAAGTTCCTGTCCAACCTGTCCACCCCCCGCGACCAGATTGAAGGGCGCGCGCCCATCGGCGAGTACTACCTGATGGAAGTAGACGAGCCGCTGGTCGTGCCCGTTAACAAGAAGGTGCGCATTGTGCTGACCGCCGAGGACGTCATCCACTCCTGGATGGTGCCCGAGTTCGGCGTCAAGCAGGATGCCATCCCTGGATTCCTGCGCGACACCTGGTTCCGCGCCCACAAGGCCGGCATTTTCCGGGGCCAGTGCGCCGAGCTCTGCGGCAAGGATCATGCCTACATGCCTATCGTAGTGCAGGTGATGGAGCAGCCTGACTACGATAAGTGGGTCGACGACCAGAAGAAAAAACTGGCGGCCCAGGCGGATGATCCCAACAAGGAATGGACGCCCGAAGAACTGATCAAACGGGGCGAACAGGTCTTTGGCCAGAACTGCGTGGCCTGCCACCAGGCTAACGGCAAGGGCATTCCAGGCACCTTCCCGCCCCTGGACGGCGACACGAAATTCGTGCTCGCGCCCATGAAAGGCCAGATCGACACCGTGTTGAACGGTCATCCCGGTACCGCCATGGCGGCATTCCGCAACCAGCTCAACGACACGCAGATCGCCGCGGTCATCACCTATACCCGCAACGCGTGGGGCAACGCCGGCAAGGGACCCGATCCCGTCGTCAAGCCCGCCGACGTCAAGGCCCAGCGCTAGTCCGCGCCAGGCCTGCATCGCCCAACACACCGTCATTCAAGCCCTGACTCCGGTCAGGGCCCAGCAGGAAGGAGTCAAGCATGAGCAGCGTTACCGTCGACCATGTAGCGAGCCCGAGCGGACATGATGATCATCATGCCCATGCCACACCCACGGGTTGGCGCCGCTGGTTGTTCGCCACCAACCACAAAGACATCGGGACGATGTACCTGATCTTCTCGTTCGTGATGCTGCTGGAAGGCGGCGTGCTGGCGCTGCTGCTGCGCACGGAGCTGTTCCAGCCCGGCCTGCAGTTCTTCCGGCCCGAGCTGTTCAACCAGTTCACCACCATGCACGGCCTGATCATGATCTTCGGGGCCATCATGCCCGCCTTCGTGGGCTTTGCGAACTGGATGATCCCCTTGCAGATCGGCGCCTCGGACATGGCATTTGCGCGCATGAACAACTTCAGCTTCTGGCTGCTGCCGGTCGGCGCTCTCCTGTTCACCGCCTCCTTCTTCATGCCTGGCGGCGCGCCCGCCGGCGGCTGGACCATGTATGCCCCCCTGTCCCTGCAGATGGGTCCCGGCATGGACTTCACGATTTTTGCGGTGCACATCCTGGGAGCGTCGTCCATCATGGGCGCCATCAACATCGTGGTGACGGTGCTGAACATGCGCGCGCCCGGCATGACGCTGATGAAAATGCCGCTGTTCTGCTGGACCTGGTTGATCACCGCCTACCTGCTGATCGCCGTGATGCCCGTATTGGCGGCGGCCGTGACCATGCTGCTGACCGATCGCCACTTCGGCACGCACTTCTTCAATGCCGCCGGCGGCGGTGACCCGGTGCTGTATCAACACATTTTCTGGTTCTTCGGTCACCCCGAGGTCTACATCATGATTTTGCCGGCCTTTGGCATCGTGTCCGCCATCGTGCCCGCCTTCTCGCGCAAACCGCTCTTTGGCTATGCTTCCATGGTGTATGCCACGGCCGCCATCGCCATTCTGTCCTTCCTGGTCTGGGCGCACCATATGTTCACCACCGGCATGCCGGTGACGGGCCAGCTGTATTTCATGTACGCCACTATGCTGATCTCCATTCCGACCGGGGTGAAAATCTTCAACTGGGTAGCCACCATGTGGCGCGGCTCGCTGTCGTTTGAAACCCCCATGTTGTTCGCAATCGGCTTTATCTTCGTGTTCACCATCGGCGGCTTCACCGGCCTGATCCTGGCCGTGGCGCCCATCGACATCGCCGTGCACGACACGTATTACGTTGTGGCCCACTTCCATTACGTGCTGGTGGCAGGCTCTCTGTTCGCGCTGTTCGGCGGCGCCTACTACTGGCTGCCCAAATGGACCGGCCGCATGTACAACGAGCGCCTGGGCAAGATCCACTTCTGGTCCACGATGATCTCCTTCAACGTGACCTTCTTCCCCATGCACTTCCTGGGCCTGGCCGGCATGCCGCGCCGCTATGTAGACTACGCCGGCCAATTCACGGACTTCCACCAGGTCGCCACCATCGGCGCATTCTGGTTCGGCCTGTCCCAGCTGCTGCTGATCTACATCGTGATCCAGGCCGCGCGAGGCAAAGGCGAAGTCGCCTCGGCCAAGCCTTGGGAAGGCGCAGAAGGACTGGAATGGACGGTGCCTTCACCCGCGCCGCACCACACCTTCGAAACCCCGCCCGTCATCAAGTAACACCGGAGGATCCACGCCATGACCCCAGAACAACGTCGCCGCAATCGCCGCACCGGACTGCTCCTGGCCCTGTTCGTGGTCGCTGTCCTGGCCTGGACCTTCCTGAAGGGCAGCCAATTCCTGGGGCAATGACATGGACGATGATTTTCGGGACCTTACCCGGCGCAAGCTGAGTTTTTTCCAAACGCTGAAGGCCATTGCCTGGGGCTTTTTCGGCGTGCGCCGCGGCCGCGATCACGAGCAGGACATCGCCAAGATCAATCCGGTCTACCTGATCATCGCCGCCGTCATTGCCACTGTCGTTTTCGTCGTGGGCCTGATCATGGTGGCCCGCTGGTTCATCGGCCAGGCGGCCTGACCGCATCGCTTACATCGCGCCCCTTAGGGCGAATAGGGAGAAGGAGAACAACATGCATGTCGAATCCACGGCCCATGCCTCCAAGGCGCCTTATTACTATGTGCCCGGTTTGTCCGGGCATCCTGTGCGCGCCAGCGTTTCCCTGTGCCTGACCTTGCTGGGCGCCGCCACCTGGATCAACAACTGGCCCGGCGGCCTCTGGCTGTTCCTGGTAGGCATCCTGAGCTTTCTGACCGTGCTGTATTTCTGGTTCAGCGATGCCATCCGCGAATCCGAGGGCGGGCTGAACAGCGTCCGCGTAGACGTATCCTACCGCTGGAGCATGTCCTGGTTCATCTTCTCGGAGGTCATGTTCTTCGCCGCCTTCTTCGGCGCCCTGTGGTACACCCGGGAAATCGCCACGCCCTTGCTGAGCGACCTGGATCACCGTACCTTGCTCTGGCCCGATTTTGCAGGCACCTGGCCTAATCAGGGCCCCGCCGGCACGGTGCCCGCCTTCCAGACCGTGGGCCCCTTCTGGCTGCCCACCATCAATACGGCCTTGCTGCTGTCCTCGGGCGTGACCCTGACCATCGCCCACCATGCCTTGCGCGCCAGCAAGCGCAGCAGCGCCATTTTCTGGCTGTTCCTGACCGTGGCCCTGGGTTTCATCTTTGTCTTCTGCCAGGCCTACGAATACCACCACGCCTACACCGAGCTGAACCTGAAGTTCACCTCCGGGGCCTACGGCGCGCTGTTCTACATGCTGACCGGCTTCCATGGCTTTCACGTGATCATCGGCGCCACCATGCTCAGCGTCATGCTGCTGCGTCTGATACGCGGGCACTTCACGGCCGAGCATCATTTCGGTTTTGAGGGCGCAGCCTGGTACTGGCACTTCGTGGACGTGGTCTGGCTCGGCCTGTACCTGTACGTCTACTGGTTCTAGAAACGACACGGGCCCGGTATATCGGGCCCTATCGTCTTTTTTAATTCATCGGCACGCCCGTGCTTTCGATCCAGCCCCAATGATGGGCCAGCAACACGAACAGGAACAAAGCCACCGACAGCCCCACCCGCCAGGTCAAGGCATAGGCCATGCGGCTGGAATTGCCCCGGTCCCGCATCAGATAGACCAAGGCAGACCCCAGAGACGCAATTATTCCCACAAACACCACCAGTACGAGCACACGCATTCAGCACCCCGCTTCAGGTTTTATTGATGTCCAGCCTCTCCCGCTTTTCTTCCCGCCGCTCCCTCTTCGCCTTGATCGCCCTGGGCCTGCTGATGATGTTGTTCATCAGCCTGGGCCGCTGGCAACTGAATCGGGCGCACGAACGCCAGGCGCTGGCCCAGCAGATCGAGCAGGGCCGCCAGCAAGCCCCCCTACAGGTCGACTCCCAGGTCCTGCTGGACCAAGGCGCCCTGTGGCAGACCATTGCGCTGCATGGATCATGGCGCGGCGATTTAACTGTACTCCTGGACAATCGTAATTTCAAAGGAAAGCCGGGCTACTGGGTCGCCACGCCCTTCGTGCTGGACCAAGGCAAACTGGCAGGCAGCGCCATTCTGGTGCTGCGCGGCTGGCTGGCGCGTCAACCCGGTCAGCCGCCTTGGCCGCCCCCCGCCCCGAACGGCCCGCAATCCATCCAGGGCGAGCTGCTGGAGCGGGTGCCGCGCTTATTCGAGCTGGGGCAATCCCCTCTTCCCGCCACCTTACCCGATCCGTCAGGCGCCGCGCCCGTGGTACAGAACCTGGCCGTGGCCGACATGGCCGCCAGCAGTGCGCTGAAACTGCAATCGCGCGTGCTGGCGCTGACCGCCCCCGCGTCGGAGCTGCTGACCGACTGGCCGGACCCGAACATCGACTTTGAAAAGAACCGCGGCTATGCCCTGCAATGGTTCGGTTTTGCCCTGATTGCCCTGTGCGCATGGATCGGTGTAGCGTGGAAATGGCTGCGACGCTCTCCGTGCACCCCATCAACAAGAAGGAATGCCTGACGTGGACATGACTCAACGCCCCGCCCGCCCCCGCTCGCTGACTCCGCTGTACCTGCTGCTGGCCGTCAGCCTGGCGCCGGTGCTGTTCGCCCTGGCCGCGTATTACATCCCCGGGCTGGGTCTGCGGCCCGACGACAGCAACGCCTATGGACAATTGATCAATCCGCAGCGTCCCGCGCCCGCGCAAGCTGAACTGCCGCTGCACGACATCGCAGGCCAGCCTTTCGATCTGAAATCCCTGCGCGGCCGCTGGGTGCTGGTCAGCGCCGACGAGAGCGCCTGCCCGGAAAGCTGCGTGCGCAAGCTGTTCATCCTGCGCAACTCGCACGCCAGCCAGGGCAAGAACGTGGAACGGCTGGCCCGCGTCTGGTTCCTGACCGATCAGGGCCTTCCCGACGAACAAATTCTCCAGGCCTATCAGGGTACGCACATGCTGCGGGCCGATCCGCAGCAATTGGCCGCGTTCCTCGCACCGCAGACAGCGGACGCCAATGTGCAGCAGGCCTTGAAGAACGGCATGTGGATCATCGACCCCAACGGCAACCTGATGATGTCCTTTCCTGGCGACGCTGACCCCTTGAAGGTGCGCACGGACATCCGCAAGCTGCTGAACAACTCGCGCATTGGTTAAGGGGCAAGGCATGGCCGACCTACGCCGCCGCTACCGCAAACTGGTCTACCTGACCTGGTTCCTGACGCTGGACCTGATCATGTTCGGCGCCTTCGTGCGCCTGACCGACTCCGGCCTGGGCTGCCCGGACTGGCCGGGCTGTTACGGCAAGCTCACACCGCTGGGCGCGGGCGCGCATATCGAACAAGCCTATCAGGCCATGCCCTACGGTCCCGTCAGCTGGGGCAAGGCCTGGATCGAGATGATCCACCGCTATGTCGGCGCTGCGCTCGGTCTGCTCATCATTGTCATCGTGTGGATGGCCTGGCGTCACCGCCGCACGTTGGGCCACTCGGCCCGCCTGGCGACCTTCACCTTGCTGGCCGTCTGCCTGCAAGGGGCCTTCGGCGCCTGGACCGTCACCCACAAGCTGATGCCCATCATCGTCACGACCCACCTGCTGGGCGGCATGAGCGTGCTGGCCCTGATGACCTGGCTGGCCGCGCGCGAAAATCCCGGCCCGCCCGCCGACCCGGCCACACGTCGCTGGCGCCCCTGGCTGATCGCCTCACTGCTGCTGCTGACGGTACAGATCGCACTGGGCGGCTGGGTCAGCACCAACTACGCCGCCCTGGCCTGCATGGACTTCCCACAATGCCACGGACAATGGATTCCCGACATGGACCTGCAGGGCGGTTTCTCGGTATTCCGCGCTCTGGGCGAGCTGCCGTCGGGCGAAATGATCTCGCAAGCGGCCTTGACCGCCATCCACTGGATCCACCGCAACATGGCCTTCGCGGTGTTCCTGCTGGTAGGCGCGACAGCCTGGAAACTGCGCGCCGACCCCGTCCTGCGACGCCCCGCTACCCTGATGATGCTGCTCTTGCTGGCGCAACTCATCACGGGGTTAACCACGATCTTTTTCCAGTGGCCTCTTCTGATCGCCGTCCTGCATAATGGGGGAGCCGCTGGTCTGGTGCTGACCTGCGTGACCCTGCTGGTAAGGCTGTCCCGCAAGTCGACTGTCCCCGAAGGAAAACAGTATGACAACCACCGCTACGCTCGCCCAAGCTTCGCTCCTGCGTCAGTATCTGGTACTGACTAAGCCTCGCGTCACCCAGCTGGCTGTATTCTGTGCCGTCATCGGCATGTTCCTGGCCACGCCCGGCCTGCCGGACCCCGGCACCGTGGTGGCCGGCACACTAGGCATCTGGATGCTGGCGGCGGCGGCCTTTGCCATCAACTGCCTGATCGAAAAAGAAATCGATGCGCGCATGCTGCGCACCGCGCGCCGGGCCACTGCCCGCGGCGCTATCACCTCCACCCAGGTGCTGCTCTTCTCCGGTCTGCTGGGCGGCCTGGGCATGCTGGTGCTGTATTACTGGGTCAATGCCCTGACCATGTGGCTGACGCTGGCTACCTTCATCGGCTACGCCATCATCTATACCGTCATTCTCAAGCCCCTGACGCCGCAGAACATCGTGATCGGCGGGCTTTCAGGCGCCATGCCGCCGGCCCTGGGCTGGGCTGCCGTCGCCGGCTCGGTGCCTGCGGAGGCCTGGCTGCTGGTACTGATCATCTTCATCTGGACCCCGCCCCATTTCTGGGCCCTGGCCCTGTACCGCCAACACGACTACCAGCGCTCGGGCCTGCCCATGCTGCCGGTCACCCACGGCAAGACCTTCACCACCTTGCATGTGCTGCTCTACAGCTACATCCTGCTGGCCGGCACCATCCTGCCGTATGTCATCCGCATGAGCGGCCTTTTATATCTGGCCGCTGCCGTGCTGCTGGGCGCGCGCTTCATCCAGTACGCACATCAATTGCACCGCAACTACAGTGACGAACTGGCGCGCAAGCTGTTCCGCTTTTCCATTCTGTACCTGGCCCTGCTGTTCGGCGCGCTTTTACTGGATCACTGGGTTCGGTTACTCTGACAGGGTCTTTCCCCTGACTTGAACCTCCATGCCGAACTGTCTTCACGCTGCATTCTGGCGGCGCCTGCTGCTTGCCGCCTCGTTGGGACTTATGCTGTCCGCCTGCTCCCCCGAACCGGCCCCGCTCGCCTTCCAGGGCAGCAATATTTCGGGCTCGCACTTCGGCCAGGACATGGAAATGGTGGACACCGAGGGCCAGACCCGCCGCCTGGACGATTACCGGGGTAAGGTGCTGGTGGTGTTCTTCGGCTTTACTCATTGCCCGGACGTATGCCCCACGGCTTTGGCCCAGCTGGCCAGCGCCCAGGAGCTATTGGGAGACGATGCTGCCCACATGCAAGCCATCATGATTACCGTGGACCCGGCGCGCGATACGCCCACCTTGCTGCGCGCCTACCTGAACGCCTTCAACCCGGATTTTGTCGGACTGACCGGCAGCGCGGACCAGCTCTCCCGCACTGCTCGCTCGTTCAAGGCTTTTTACGCCCGTTCAGGTACGCCCGGCTCCGACCAGTACAGCATGGATCACTCGTCCTCGTTCTATGTAATTGACCCGCAAGGCGAAGCCCGCTCACTGCTGCGCGGCGACGCCAGCCCCGAGGAAATCGCCCACGACGTACGCCTGCTGCTCGGCTAGGCCGCGTCCCCGCCCACGGGTATCTGACTACCCGGCTGCAGCGGCCCGACAAAGCTTTCCGCCTGGCTCAGGGCCTGCGCCAGGCCGAACAGCGGCGGCAGAGGTTCGTGCTGGCGCTGGCCGGACTCAAATTCCTGCCAGACCTGATAAGCACGCTGGCGCTGGCGCGCCACGGTTTCGATTTTTTCTCGCAACAAGGGATCCTTGTTCAGCAAGGCATCGAAATCGCGCTCGGTCAGCATCAGCAGGCGGCTATAGCCCAGCGAGCGCGCTACACCGGCGTAATCCGTGTGTTCCACCAGATTGACTTCGCCAATCGTCTCGCCCGTTCCCAGCTCTACAGTGCTGCCATCGGGCAGAGTCGTCTCGATAGCTCCCGAGGCCACAAAGTACATGGCCCGCATGCCGCCAAAGCGCATATGTATCTTCTGATCCGGCAGCGCCAGACGCGGCCGCAGGTGCTTGGCCAGGCGTTGCTTGGACTCTTCTGAAATGCCATCGAACATGGGTACCCGGGCAATCAGCTTGGACGCGCTCATGGCAATATCCAGCGCAGGCCGCTGGTCCAGGTAGCGCCAGCGCAAGCCGATCTGCTTGACGAGGTCCGCATACATTTCGCCCGTGATCAGCGAGTGCGAGAGCATGTCGCGATAGCGCGCCCGCTCCTGCGAGGCGGCGATACGGGCCAGATACGACTCCTGCAGCCACTGTGCGAACACCGGATATTGCAGGTTCAGCGAGTGCATGGCGTCCTCGAGCTGCGTCAGACGCAACTGGTGCGCCTGCACAATGGTTTCCGTCGCCTGCTGCCCCAACAAAGGCGGCAACTCGGCGCGTGCAAAGCGGATCAGGCGCTCGGCCACGGAACGCTTGGCGATCAGGTTGGAGAAACGCTTGGCCAGCTCGCGGGCCAGCCAGCCTTGCACCCCCAGCAGATAATGCACTCGCAAGGCCCAGCGGAAACCATAGGAATAGCGCAGATCAGCGGCAATGGCCGACTCAAAACCGGTCAATCCACCCTGACGCACCGCGTCATTCATGCGCTCGGCACGGCTCAACAAAGATTCGGCCGTTTTCCAATCCACGATCTGGGACTTGAGCAATTCATAAAACAGCTCCACTTCGCGCGCCGACAGAATGGCCATGCCCATCTTGATCTTCTGCGCCTCGGTCAAGCTTTGAATCTGACCCGAAGCCACGCTGGCCTGACTGGCCTCGAATACCGTACACACATGCTCGGTGACCAGGGGCTTGATCTGTTCCTGGCGGGCCAGCTCTTCGGTCTTGTCGCGCAGCTCTTCCAGAGCCAGGCTGACGGCCTGATCGCGCAAATGCCGCTCCAGCGGCGAGAGCTGGTCCAGACCCAGACGACGGATAAGCGGGCGCAAGGTCATGCCGTTGACAAACAAAGTCAGCAACACGAAGCCGGTCGTGGCCACGCCGATGAACTGGCGCACGTCGTGCGGCACGGCATGCTGCTCGGTGACGGCCAGCGCCAGCGCCAGCGACACGGCGCCGCGCAATCCGCCCCACAGAATCACCTTGCGATAGGGTCGGCTGACCCGGGTGCCAAAGCGCGTGCGGCCCAACAGGGGCAACACGCCGAACACCATCACAGCGCGCGCCATCAGGGTCACCACAAACAACAAACCGATCAAACCCACCTGCGTCCAGGTCATTTCCGCCATCATGCGCGGAATCAACATGGCCGCGAACAGGAAGATCAGCGAATTGGCCAGAAAGCCCATCTGCGCCCAGGAGGAAGTCAGCAGTTCGAAAGTAGTGGGCGACATGCGGGTGCGGCCGGTAGAGCCGACGACCAAGCCGGAAATGACGGTCGCCACCACGCCCGAGACGCCCAGATAGTGTTCGGATACAAAGAAAGCCAGATAGGCCAGCGCAATGGTCAGGGTGACCTCGGCAGAGGGCCAGCCGCGCAGCAGCACGAACAAGCTGCTGGACAGGCGACCCATCAGGTAGCCGGCCAAGGCGCCGCCCAGAAAACTGAAGAGAAAACTGTTCAGGACCGTGCCGCCCGACAGCGCCCCGCCGCCGGTCAACACCGCCAGCAGCACCGAGTACAAAGCAATAGAGGCTGCGTCATTGAACAGCGCCTCGCCTTCGACCAGCGTGGACAGTCGCTTGGGCGCACCTACTTCCCGGAAAACACCGACCACGGCCACCGGGTCGGTGGTAGCCACGATGGCGCCCAACATCAGACACACCACCAGGCCATAGGATGAGGCCGCATTCAGGGCATAGCCCACCGCAAAGGTGCAGACCACCACGGCCACTACCGCCATCATCAAAATCGGACCGATATCGTCCAGAAGCCGACGCAGGTTCATGGACAGCGAGGTCTCGAACAACAAGATGGGCAAGAACACGTACAGAAAGGTCTCGGACGAGATCTTGAACGCCTGCAAGGTATCGAAAAAGTCGGACATGACCTTGGGCGCCCAGGCATGCAGATGCAGCGTGATGCCCAGCGCAAAACCGATCAAGGCCAGAAGGACGGAGTACGGCAGACGCAGTCGTCCCGCCAGCGGCGGCATGAAGGCCACCAGCGCCAACAGCCCCGCCAAACCAAATACCAACTGCCCAATCTGCATTGCGACGTCCTTTGTCCTCGGCATGGAGCCGATCTGCATATGAATGAACAACAGGCATGGCCCCGGACAGGCCAGATCGGCACGGAAAATCCCCCGCTTTCCGCAAGGATCAGCATAGCGCCTTTTGCCGGAAAGGCTGTCGGCAAATCCCGATTTTCTACCAAAATTTACGTTTTCCCCAGACCGTCCAAGCTGGGCCTGCGCCGCGGCATGCCGTGGCGAAGCAGCTGCAAATACGTCCGAAAATACTGCGCCAGCGCAAAATCGAACTTGTCACGGCTCGTTATACTCCTGGACCATGAGTTGCCCGCGCACCCTTTCCACTGCCGCATTCTGGCCCCGCCGTCTGGGCCTGTTGCTGTTGCTGTTGGCGGTAATGTTGCGCGGTATCGTGCCCGCGGGCTATATGCCCAAGCAGACCGAACACGGCTATGCCCTGACTTTCTGCTTGCCCGCCGGGCAGGCTCTGTCGCCCGACGCCGCGCGGCAATGGGCCGCCCTGATGGGCGATGACCCGGCCGCGCATCACGACGAGGCCACCACCAGCGCGACCTGCCCCTTCGCCACCTTGCTGCAGGCCGCCTTGACGCCTGCGCCAGTGGCGCCGCTTTCCCCCTTGCACAGCGGTCGTTTCCGTCCCCTGCTGCTGCCCGCCCTGCATCCCATTCTGGTTCAGGTTTTCATCCGTGGGCCTCCCGTCGGTCAACGCGCCCCTCCCGCTCCCCTTCCAGCCTGATTTCCTGCGTCCGGCCCTTGGCCAGGCGCCCGTTCTCATACGATGTCCCGGTTCATGCAGCGTTGCAGCAGGAACTGGGCCGTCCCCTGGAAGCACGTCATGAAAGCACTATTCACACCCGGCCTGATCAGCGCCGGTCTACTGGTCTGCGCGACGCATCCCGCCGCCGCCCAGCCATCCGCCGTAGAACAATTGAGTCCCATCGTGGTGACCGGCGTGGCGCCGCAGTCCCCCCTGGAGTTCAGCACCAACCCCAAGCTGCCGCGCTTGCCCCTGCCGGCCAGCGACGGCACGGATTACTTGAAAACCATCCCCGGCTTTGCCGCCATCCGCAATGGCGGCAGCAATGGCGATCCGGTCTTGCGCGGCATGTTCGGCTCGCGCCTGGCCATTCTGGCCAATGGCAGCGCCATGCCCGGCGCCTGCCCTGCACGCATGGACGCGCCCACCTCCTATATTTCCCCCCAGTCCTTCGATGAGCTGACCATCATCAAGGGTCCGCAAAGCGTACGCTGGGGTCCCGGAGCGTCAGCCGGCACGGTGCGCTTCGACCGCAAACCGCCCGGATTCACGGAACCCGACGCCACCCTGGAGGCCAGCCTGCTGGGCGGGTCCTGGGGCCGCCACGCCGGCACAGTCGATTTTTCAGCAGGCAATGCGTCCTATTATGCGCGGCTGACTGCCAACCAGGATCGTGCGCAGGACTACCGCGACGGACACGGAGAGCGCGTGCCCTCGCGCTGGAAGAAGTGGAACACCGATGTGGCGATCGGCCTGACGCCCGATCCCGATACCTTGCTGGAGCTGAGCGCAGGCACCGGGGACGGCTATGCGCGCTACGCCGGGCGTGGCATGGACGGCACCCGCTTCAAACGCGAAACGCTGGGGCTACGCTTCCAGAAGGACATGAGCCAGGGAGTGCTGCGCAATATACAGGCGCAGCTCTACTACAACTATGCCGACCACATCATGGACAACTATGAACTGCGCCCCTTCAAGCCCGGCGGCGGCATGTCCATGCCCATGGCATCGAATGTGGATCGCCTGACCTGGGGCGGGCGGATCAGCGCGGACTGGGTGCTGGAGGACACACTGACAGTGACGACCGGGCTGGATCTGCAGCGCAGCCGGCATCGCAAACGCAGCGCCATGGGTCATCAAAGCGTGAACGATCAGGACTGGGTCAAGGATGCCGAGTTCGACAATCTAGGCCTGTTCACGGAAGCCCGCTGGGCGCTGAGCGCGTCCAGCAAGCTGATCGGCGGCGCCCGACTGGACAGGTCGCGCGCCCGCGATTTGCGCGCCACCCTGGGCAGCGGCATGATGAGCCGACCCAATCCCGGCGCCGATGAGCGCCGCAGTGAAACGCTGCCCAGCGCTTTCCTGCGCCTGGAACACGATCTGGACACTCTGCCGCTGAATCTGTAT
Source organism: Pseudomonadota bacterium (assembly GCA_023439305.1). Lineage (GTDB taxonomy): Bacteria > Pseudomonadota > Gammaproteobacteria > Burkholderiales > Burkholderiaceae_B > Alcaligenes. The sequence goes on along the minus strand of JAEXOO010000039.1, from coordinate 80,972 downwards.
GCCGGTCTGGGACACGTGCAGCGCATGCCCGACTATTGGGAGCTGATCTCCCCCGGTCGCGGCCCGCAGGGCAGCGCCAGCGCCTTCCTGGGTGTGCAGCCTGAAAAAACCACGCAACTGGATATCGGCGCCCAGTATAAAAGCGACAGGCTCTCGGCCTGGGCCTCCGCCTATGCCGGGCAGATTCAGGATTTCATTTTGTTCGACTACCTTCCCGGCGGCATGATGGGCACCAGCACTCAGGCCCGCAATGTGCAGGCCCGCATCATGGGTGCGGAACTGGGCGTAGAAGTGCAGGCCAGTCGCGACTGGACCGTGGGCACCACACTGGCCTATGCCTGGGGCCGAAACCGCAGCGACGGACGTCCGTTACCCCAGATGCCCCCGCTGGACCTGCGCCTGACGGCAGACTACGCCCGCGGCCCCTGGTCGGCAGGCGGCGTATGGCGTATGGTGGCAGCCCAGAACCGGTATGCGCAAAATCAGGGCAATGTGGTGGGCTACGACTTCGGCCCCACGGGCGGCTTCGGAACCCTGTCGCTGTACGGCGGCTATAAGGTCAACCGTTATCTGGCGCTGACCGCGGGTGTGGACAATGTGTTCGACAAAGCCTACGGCGAGCATCTGAACCTGGCCGGCAATAGCGGCTTCGGCTTTGGGGCCTCGTCCCGCTTCAACGACCCGGGCCGCACCGTGTGGCTGAAGGCGGCACTGACGTTCTGATCCTGCATGTCCCCTGCCGACGGCGAGCCTGGACAAGGCTGGCGGCAGGGCAAAAAAAAAGGGACACCTTGCTGGTGTCCCATAAACATCCGCTTCAAAAGGGAGGGGAAGAGGAGAAGCCGAAGCGGACGACACGGGCTGAATTGCGTAGGTGGCAAAAATCAGCACATGTATTGTTTAGTCCGCGAGGAACAGCTTAAGTTCTTCGAATTTCCCGGAAAGTTGTAACTTTTTAAGACTTATGCAGCGCTGGCCAGCGCCAGGCGCAGCTTCTTGAAGGCAGCCGCTTCGATCTGGCGAATGCGCTCTGCGGATACGCCGAATTCGGCCGCCAGTTCGTGCAGCGTGGCACCGCCTTCGTCCTGCAGCCAGCGGGCGCGGACAATGCGCTGAGAACGTTCATCCAGAGCATCGATGGCCTGCTCCAGACCACTGCCTTCCAGCATGTCCTGGGCGCGGCGCTCCAGCACGCGGGAAGGCTCTTCGTGACCGCCGTCGGACAGGTAAGAAATGGGCGCGAAACTGTCGTCGTCGTCGTTCGGCGCTTCCAGAGCCATGTCATGGCCCGACAGGCGCACTTCCATTTCGCTGACGTCCTGCGGACGAACGTCCAGTTCGCGGGCGATCTCGTCCACTTGCGCAGGGTCCAGGGTCTGGCCGTCGGGACGCATGCGGCGCAGGTTGAAAAACAGCTTGCGCTGGGCCTTGGTCGTGGCCACCTTGACCATGCGCCAGTTGCGCACGACATATTCGTGGATCTCGGCCTTGATCCAATGGACGGCAAATGACACCAGGCGCACGCCGCGATCGGGATCGAAGCGTTTTACAGCCTTCATCAGGCCTACATTGCCTTCCTGAATCAGGTCGGCGTGCGGCAGGCCATAGCCCAGATACTGGCGGGAAATGGACACCACCAGTCGCAGGTGCGACATGATAAGTTCACGCGCAGCGTCCAGGTCGCCCTGGTCGCGCAGCTTCTGGCCCAACTCGGTTTCCCGCTCGGCGCTGAGCAGCGGCAGGCGGTTTACAGCGGAAATATACGCTTCGATCGTGCCCAAGGCGCCGGGATTGGACACGGCGGCGACGAGTTCATTACCAGACGTCAGAGTCAAAGCGTTCGCTTGTTGTGTCATGGGAAATCCTTCTAAAGTCGGCCGGCGGGAGCGAAACGCTCTGGCAGGCGCCGGACGAAACGTATCAGGGTGATCGTTTGAGTTTAGCACTCCAATGCAAGGAGTGCTAAAAATTTGCATTACAGGATTGAGAGGGCCCCAGCAAGAAAAAGTTCCGTCTTGATGGGAAAAAACAACCTGTTGCCAGCGCAGCGCTTTGACGAAAAAACAGGCAGGAAAAACCTGCCTGTCCGAGCTTAGCGCTGTAGTACGGCACCCGTATGACAAAAAGCAGTCAGGCTCTCTTTGGTGTTACAAGCGCTCAGCATGAAACTGCATGTGATCCTGGATAAAGGTCGAAATGAAGTAATAGCCGTGGTCATACCCTTCGTGACGACGCAACGTCAAAGGCTGCTCGGCACGCTCGCAGGCCTGCTCGAACTCCTCGGGATACAGCTGTTCGGCCAGAAAACCGTCGCTCAGCCCCTGATCCACCAGAATGCCGGCCGGATACGGCGAGCTGGTCTGCTCCATCAGGATGCTGGCGTCATGCGCGGCCCAAGCCTGTCGATCCTGGCCCAGATAGGCCCCGAAAGCTTTTTCGCCCCAAGGGCAACGCGTCGGAGCGGCAATCGGCGCAAAAGCGGAAACAGAGCGGTACTGACCGGGATGGCGCAACGCCAGGGTCAGGGCGCCATGGCCTCCCATGGAATGGCCGAAAATACCGGCACGCTGGGGATCGCCCGGCAAGATCGTAGTGGCCAGCTCGAACAGTTCCCGCGCTACATAACTTTCCATGCGATAGTGCGTGCTCCAGCCCGGTTCGGTGGCGTCCAGGTAGAATCCGGCCCCCGTTCCCAAATCCCAGCCCTCGTCCTCGCCCGCCACGCCTGCGCCGCGCGGACTGGTGTCGGGGGCGATCAGCATAATGCCGTGTTCGGCCGCGTAGCGCTGCGCGCCGGCCTTGATCATGAAGGTTTCTTCCGTGCAGGTCAGGCCCGCCAGAAAAAACAGCACCGGCACGCGATTCTGCCCGACCGCCTGCGCCAGGCTCTCTGCGCCTTTATGCGCCTTGGCCTGCAACTGCGGCGGCAGGTAGACCGAAAAACGCATGGGCAGGCCGATGGCCTGCGAGGCGTGTTGATAATAGCGCTGCCAGCCATCGAAGCAGCGGTGTTCGTTCAACAGTTCCAGTTCCTGTGTCATAGCCCTCTCTTGATTGGATGGTGTCCCCGGCCCCTCACCTAATTAGAGCAAACGCTCAATTCAGTGCAGCCACATCATAATGTATAGATAGATCGCCGCAAAGGCCAGCCGGCAAGCGTCAACAAGACCGCTCGACGTCAGTACAAAGACGATTTTCCAGTCAATAGAACGCCTAGACGAAGCATGCCATAAGCCAGATAATCCACCAGACGGCTCCAGGGCCCCAGGCTGCGGTACTGCTCGGCCGTGACCCGGGTGCAGCAATCGCACAGTTCGCGCTCGAGCCGCCGGCGCAGATCGGCGGTGAACTGAGCATCGTCAATCAACACATTGGCCTCGCGTGCCAACAGCAGGCTGAATGGATCCAGATTGGACGAGCCCACCATGGAAAAGCCGTCCACCACCGCCACCTTGGCATGCAGATAGCTGGCGTTGTATTCGTACAGCTCGATGCCGTCATCCAACAGTTGGCCATACATGTAACGGCAGGCTCGGTATTGCAGGAAATATTCGGCATGCCCTTGCAGCAGCAAGCGCACTCGCACACCGCGCGCCGCCGTTTCTTCCAGCTGGTGGCGCAAAGTCCGGCCAGGAAAGAAATAGGCATTGGCCAAAATCACATCGCTGCGGGCCGACTCCAGCAAGCGCAGATAGGCTTTCTCGATCTGCTGACGATGACGCACATTGTCGCGCAGGAGCAATGTGGCGCGCAGTCCGTCCGGCACCGGCGCTGTCTGGGAAGAACGCCCTTGACGGCGTTGCTGGCGCCGCTCACGCCACTGCTGGAAACGCTGGGTGAAACTGTCCCAGTCATCACGCCGACGCCAGGCCATGCGCAGCCACAAGGCCTGCTGCGCGCGCACCATGTCATCCACAATAGGCCCTTCGCAGCGCACGGCGAAGTCAAAGCGCGGATTGGTCTTGCCATCGAGCAGGGGCACGTCGTCGAAATCGTCCAGGATGTTGATCCCGCCGACAAACCCGATGCGCTCATCGACGACCAGCACCTTGCGGTGCAGACGGCGCAGGCGGCGCAAGGACAGGCGCGGTTCACGCCAGCCGCGCGGCTTGGGCCTGTAAACACGGTAACGAGCGCGCATGGCGCGCAACTGCTCGCCGATTTCAAGAGCATGCCGGTCGCTGCCAAAGCCGTCTATCACCACCCGAACGCGCACGCCGCGCGCACTGGCCTGGCGCAAGGCCTCCAGTACGCCATGGCCGCTGTCGTCCAGATTGAAGATATACGTTTCCAGATGAATGCTGCGCTGAGCCTGGGCAATGGCCTCGCAGATGGCCGGAAAGAAATCGCCGCCATTTTGCAGCAGGGTGATCCGGTTACCGTCGTGCCAGACGGGATCGCGTTTAAGACTGGGCATGGTTATATCGCATAAGAAAACCGGCCTTGCCTGAGCTACGGCGCATGGCTGCAGCTTCTCGGGCAGAGAAGCCGACACATCCGCAAATCATAGCCGATGGCACCCGATTCCATGGAGCCCGCAATCCCGTCCCTCCCCCCGTCCTACCGGGAAGCGGAGGACACACTCTCGTCGCTTGGCTTGATCACCACAACCTTCTCTTTTCCTATGACAATCTTGTCAAGGTCTGCACCGACCAGAAACGGCCCCTTGTAGCTTGCCCTGGCCTGCTCACTAATATCAGCGATGACGCCCGCGTCGTTATCTGTCTGGTCATACACCCATTCAATATGGTTGAACACACCCAGCTTGGGCTGTATGTGCGCAAACACCTTCCCGACCTCTGCGGGCGACGTGTGCTTATCGGCGATCGACTGGGCAACCACCGGATTTTTCTCTCGGAAATTCGGCCCAAGCACCAGCACCTCATGTATGACGACATCCGCGCCTTTTCCGGTCTGCAAAAGCGGCTCATCCGGCTTGTAATTCGTATCTCCCGACAAGACAACAGAACGGCCATCGTAATCAACCCTGTAGCCAAATGCCGGCTTGCTTTCACCGTGATCGACCGTAAACGCAGTCACTTTGACTCCGCCTTGCTCATAAACCACGCCAGGCTCAATTTCATGCGCCTGCACAATCGCGATTTCGGCAGGCTGACGCTGCTCCCGCTCACGGATGGCCGAATCAGCCTGGTAAGCCGCTCGGATTCCCTCCATCAGTCCCTTCGTACCCAGGGTTGTCGGCGTAGCTTGCGGACCATAGATAACGAACGGCCGGGGAGCCAGCCGTCTGGCCACCGTATCAATAGTTCCGCCGGACAGATACAGGTCGGGCAACCCGACGGTGTGATCGGAGTGCAGATGGGTCAAGAACACGGCATTGATGTCATTGCGGGACAAGCCGCTCTGCCACAAGCGTTGGAAACTGCCTCGCCCGACATCAAAAAGCAGATTCTGGCCTCCCGCCTGAACCAAGGTGCTGGTGCCAAAACGATCCGCTCGAGGAATCACTGAGCCGGTGCCCAGCAACGTCACCGAGAAATCGTCCGCTGCCGAAATGGCTGTTGCTTTGGTTTGCGTCTGTGCACTCGCGCACAACGACACAGCAGACAGAATGCCTGCCAGAACCATCCCCCCGACACGTCTGTTCATGTTTAGTCTCCTTGTTTATGTATGTATTTACATATGTAAAAGTACATAAAACCATAAGACGTGTCTATACGTGTTTATCCGCTAAACCACGAAATTCAGTCGCTTGAGGAAAAGAATCCGATCCTGACAGAGAGTCAGGGCAGCTCCAGCTCGGTCAGGATGGGCGCGTGGTCCGACAATTGCCGCCAGGGGTCGCCCACCAGCACACGGGCATTGCGCACCGCAAAACCGCGCTGATAGATCCGGTCCAGGCGCAGCCACGGAAATACCGCCGGGAAAGTACGTGGCGGCGGCGTCATGCGAGCCGCGCCGTTCACACCTAATTGGATGCCGCCTTCCGGCGGCTGGATGATGCCTTGCCGGAAAGTGCGCAGCCAGTTCATGGGCTGGCGCAAGCGAAAGCGTTTGTCGACCTGCCCTTGAGGGGAAAAAGAAAAGACCTCGTACAGATTGAGCTGCTGTACGAAGATGGGCGCCAGACGATTGTTCCAGTCGTTGAAGTCCCCTGCGATCAGCAAGGGTTCGTCGGCTGGCACGATCCGCTTGATGCGGTCCAGCAAGGCCTGCACTTGGCGCACACGGCCATTGTTGAACAGTCCCAGATGCACCACGATGCAATGAACGGGACGGCCGTCCACTTGAATGACGGCATGCAGCAGGCCGCGCTGCTCCAGCCGGTGGTCCGAGATGTCCTGATTTTCGTATTGCAGGATAGGAAAGCGCGACAACAGCGCATTGCCATGGTCGGTATGCTGGCGCACGGCATTGCAGCCATAGGCGGTATTCATGCGCAAGGCCGCCGCCAGGGATTCGTGCTGGGCGTCCAGGCTGCCTTGCAGCTGGTTGCGCCCCTGCACTTCCTGCAGAAACAGCAGATCGGGGGACAGGCCGTAGAGCCCAAGGCGCAAGTCAGGCAAAGACTCGCGCTTTCCGGACGCCGAACGGCCCTTGTGGATGTTGTAGCTGACTACCCGTATCACCGACACGTTGTCCCCCTACAGAGTCTTACTTGGCTTCGACGGCCCGCAAGCGGATGTGCAGCTCGCGCAGCTGTTTCTCGTCCACGGCCGATGGCGCCTGAGTCAGCAGGCACTGAGCGCGCTGGGTCTTGGGGAAGGCGATGACATCGCGGATGGAGTCAGCGCCCGCCATCATGGTGACCAGACGATCCAGACCCAGTGCCAGGCCGCCATGCGGAGGCGCGCCGTACTGCAGCGCATCCAGCAGGAAGCCGAATTTCAGCTGCGCTTCTTCGGCATCGATCTTCAGGGCGCGGAACACTTTGCTCTGTACGTCGGCGCGGTGGATACGAACCGAGCCGCCGCCGATTTCCCAGCCATTCAGCACCATGTCGTAGGCCTTGGCAAACGCCTTGCCGGGATCGGTTTCCAGCAGGTCTTCGTGACCGTCCTTGGGGCTGGTGAAAGGATGGTGGGCGGCGGTGTAGCGCTGGTCTTCCTCGTCGTATTCGAACATGGGGAAGTCCACCACCCACAGAGGCTTCCAGCCGGCTTCGACCAGACCCTGCTCCTTGCCGAAATCGCTGTGACCGATCTTGATGCGCAACGCGCCGATGGCATCGTTGACTACCTTGGTCTTGTCGGCGCCAAAGAAGATCAGGTCGCCATTCTGGGCGCCGGTGCGCTCGATAAGCTGCTTGAGCGCATCGACGTGGATGTTCTTGACGATGGGCGACTGCAGGCCTTCCGGAATGGAAGCGGCATCGTTGACCTTGATGTAGGCCAGCCCCTTGGCGCCGTAAATGCCCACGAACTTGGTGTAGGCGTCGATCTCGCTGCGGGGCATGGAGCCGCCGCCGGGCACGCGCAAGGCCACCACTCGGCAGGCTGGATCGTTGGCGGGTGCGGAGAAGACCTTGAAGTCCACATCGCGCATCAGATCGGCCACATCCGTGAACTCCAACTTGACACGCATGTCAGGCTTGTCCGAGCCAAAGCGCTGCATGGCTTCGGTCCAGCTCATGGTGGGGAATGGCTGCGGCAGGTCGACCTGCTGCACTTTTTTGAAGATATGAGTGACCATGCCCTCGAAGATCTCGCGGATCTGGACTTCGTCCAGAAAGGAGGTCTCGCAGTCGATCTGAGTGAACTCGGGCTGGCGGTCAGCGCGCAGGTCTTCGTCGCGGAAGCACTTGGTGATCTGATAGTAGCGGTCAAAGCCCGACACCATCAGCATCTGCTTGAACAGCTGGGGCGACTGGGGCAGCGCGAAGAACTCGCCGGCATTGACGCGCGAAGGCACCAGGTAGTCGCGCGCGCCTTCGGGCGTGCTCTTGGTCAGCATGGGAGTTTCGATGTCGATGAAGCCCAGCTCGTCCAGGAACTTGCGGGTTTCCATCGTGACCTTGTAGCGCAGCATCAGATTGTTCTGCATCTGCGGGCGGCGCAGGTCCAGGACACGGTGCGTCAGGCGCGTGGTTTCGGACAGATTGTCATCGTCCAGCTGGAACGGTGGCGTGACCGAGGCGTTCAGGATCTCGATCTCGTCGCAAACGATTTCGATCTCGCCCGAGCGCAGGTCGGGATTAACCGTACCGTCAGGACGGGCCTGCACGCGACCGGTGATGCGCAGGCAGTATTCGTTGCGGATGCGTTCGGCCGTTTCAAAGGCCTGCACGTTGTCGGGATTGACCACCACCTGGGCCAGGCCGGCACGGTCGCGCAGATCGATGAAAATCACACCCCCGTGGTCACGGCGACGATGTACCCAGCCAAACAAATTGACCGTCTGGCCCAGGTATTCTTTGGAAACCTCGCCGGTATAGCACGTACGCATCTAGGATGACTCCGAAATTAGTAAAGACTGCAAATTGGAAAGTTCAGGCCCCGGTCGGCGGCGGCGTCCCATCGGGGCCGTCCAGCATATCGGGGCCCATGGGCAGAGCGGCTGGCTCGGCAGGCACGACCACACCCATGGAAACAATGTATTTAAGCGCGGCGTCCACCGTCATGTCGAGCTTGCGCACATCCGCACGCGGCATCATCAGGAAAAAGCCCGATGTGGGGTTGGGCGTGGTGGGCACGTAGACGCTGACGAAGTCGCCCTCCAGCATGCGCGCCACTTCGCCGCCCGGCACGCCGGTCAGAAAAGCGATGGTCCAGGAGCCCGCCCGGGGATACTGCACCAGAACGGCTTCGCGAAAGGCCTGCCCATCGGGCGCCAGCACGGTGTCGCTGACTTGCTTGACTGAATTATAAATCGAACGCACCAAAGGGATGCGCCCAAGCAGCAATTCCCAGCGATCCACCACCGCGCGGCCCAGGTAATTGGCCGCCAGCAGGCCGGTGCCGAACAGCACCGCCAGCACCAGCACAATGCGGAAACCAGGAATACGCAGGCCGAACAAGGCCTGCGACGACAGAAATTCCGGTACGACACTTTCAAGCGTTTCGATCAGCAGGGTCAGAACCCAGACGGTGATGACCAAGGGAACCCAGATCAGCAGGCCGGTGATGAAATAACGCTTGAAGGGGCGCATGGCGGCAGTGAAATCAGCTGGTGGAAGAGGATGACGACGATGAGCCGCCATCCGACGACTTGCTCTCGGACGGCTTGCTGCCGCCCTGGTTGCGGAAATCCGTAACATACCAGCCCGAACCTTTGAGCTGGAATCCCGCTGCCGTCACCTGCTTGCTGAAGGTGTTCTGCCCGCATTCAGGGCAGACTTCCAGAACGGGATCCGACATTTTCTGCAGCACATCTTTTTCGTATTGGCACGCGCTGCATTTGTACGCATAAATAGGCACGACTCAATCCTAACAAAAAGCCGAAACAATCTTCGTGATGAAAAACGCTGGCCTGTTCCTTGCGGAGCAGGCCAGGGACGCTTCTACCTTGATTTTAGCCCTTTTAGCCTTCAGTCGCACTGATCAAGGGCCAAAACGGGGCCTGCACGCAACGCGCTCAGACCGGCAGCAAGAACATGACGGCCGCAACCAGGGTCGGGACGGCCGCGCTGGCCAGCAGGCGCAGCGGCGAAATCGAACCGTCTGGAAAGTTGCCTTTCAGGATAGAGAAGCCGGCCGGATTGGGCGCATTGGCAATGACCGTCAGGCCACCGCCGGTCACCGCGCCCGCCACCAGCATATAGCGCCAGATATCGCTGGTGCCTTCGACCAGCGAGCCCAGGTAGGTCAATGCCGCATTGTCCGTCACCGCCGTCAAGGCGGTCGCGCCCCAGAACAGCACCGTGGGCGACAAGCCGCCCAGCAGATCCTGCAGCCACCATTTCTGCAGACCGCCCAGGACCACCAGCCCAGCCAGGAAAAAGCCCACCATCAGGCCTTCACGCACTAACAGAGGATTCTGGTAACGCTGGTAGGAATGCGCGTAGCCGATGAACAGCATCAGCAGGGCCATGAAGACGATGGGGTGATGGGCACCCAGCACGATGGCGACAAGAAAAGCCACGTGGATGGCCATGACGGTGACCGGCACCGGAAGCTGGCTTTGCTTGGTTTCCTCGATGCCGTCGCCCATTTCCATCAAGGCCTTGCGGCACAGCAGCGTGGCCAGTCCCGCATTGATGATCACCGCCGCCACGGCGCGCCAGCCGAAGTGCGTGGCCATATAAGCGGTATCCCAGCCAAAGGTGGAGGCCACCATCAGCACGGGCGGCGCCGCATAGGCGGTCAACACACCTCCAATGGAGATATTCACGAACAAGACGCCGACCGTCAGGTACTTGAACCCCGCATGGCCCTGATGGCGGAAATACGCCTTGCGCAGCAACAGCGCGGCCAGCGTCATGGCGGCCGGTTCCGTGATCAGCGAACCCGACAGCGGCACGACAGACATGGTGATCAGGTACGTGGACACCTTGTCCGGCATGGGCAGCGCACGGGCCAGCACGGCGACGGTCTTGTTGACCAGTTCCAGAATCGGGCGGCTGGCGGCCACCACCATGATCGCGAACACGAACATCGGTTCGGTGAAGTTGCGCCCTTCCAGATATTCGATGGCTGAATTCAGGTCGATGAAGACCGCCATATACGCCACGAGCACACAGGCCCAGACGCCGAAAACAGCCTCGACCTCCGAGAGCATGTGCCAGAGCCCGGCGTGACTGCCTCCTTTATTGGCCAGACGCGCAAAAACAGGGACGGAGAAGGTGTGGACAATTGCGATGGCAAACAGCGCCGTTGCAACGATCTCGAGTGGAGTAGCCATTCCTCAAACCTTTTTATAGCATTATTGAAATTGAAGAAACCCGCATCAGGACAAGCTGACGGTACCTGCCAGGGCCGCCACGACCAGCAATACGCCTACCCAGATATTGGCGCGAAACAGGCGCAGACCCCGCTCGGGATAGCGCACATCGAAGTGGCGCATCTGCCAGATCAGGTGAGCAGCGATCACGGCCATGACGACGTAGTACAGAATGCGCTCGTTCAGCAGCCATCCCCCCACCAGCCAGCACCCCATGCCGGCAATGTAGAAGCCGCTGATCCAGGCCTTGCCGTCATCACGAAAACGCAGCGCCGTCGAATGCAGGCCCAGTTTGGTGTCATCCGCCATGTCGATATAGGCATAGATGGAGTCATAGCCTACCTGCCACAGAATGGCCCCGATCCACATCAACACGGCGCCGAACGGCACCATGTTCTGCGTATCGGACCAAGCCATGAGCATGCCCCAGTTAAAGCAAATGCCCAGCACCACCTGCGGCCAGTACGTAAAGCGCTTGCACAGCGGGTAGATCATGACGATGGGAAACAGCGCCAGCGCCAGCCAACGGCTGTACTCGTTGATGGCCAGCAGCAGCAAGGCGCAGACAGCAATCTGGGCAAGCACGAAAATGACCGCCTGACGCATCGAGAGCTGGCCGCTGGTCAAGGGGCGAAAGCGCGTGCGCTCCACCTGATGATCGAAGTTGCGATCGGCCATGTCGTTGAAGCAGCAGCCTATGCCGCGCATCAACAAAGCGCCAAGCGAAAAAATGATCAGCCTCCAGAGTGTGGGCAAACCGTCAGCCGCCTGGACCAAGGCCGCGATGGCCGGCAACAGCGTCAGCCAGGTGCCCACCGGGCGGTCCAGCCGGCACAGGCGCGCATACGGCCCCCAGGACGCAGGCAGGTAACGCGCGACCCAGTCGTCCGCAGGGCGCATATCGGACAGATCGGGGCGCCGGGAAGGAGTGGAAGCAGGTGGAGATGTCATGACGGTAAAACCTGAGTCCGCACGGCACGCATACGGACTGAAAACAGGCATACCCTCCTTGGGGAGGGTATGGCATGGATTCGGACAACAGACCGGGAAAGGCGCGGCCAGTCCCGGAAAACAAGGCTGCCGATCGACGTACTGCCGGCATCAGGCCAGGCGCAGGGCGGCTGGAACTGATGCATGGCGCGGCGATCAGGCTTCTTTGATGAGTTTACCCAAGATGGCGATGCCTTCGCGGATTTTTTGCTCCGGCACGGTGGCAAAGCTCAGGCGCAGGGTATTGCGCTTGACGTCGGCCCCGGCATAGAAGGGTTCGCCGGGGACAAAGGCCACCAGGTTCTCGATGGCTTTTTGCAGCAGCACGGTGGCATCCACGTGCTCGGGCAAGGTCACCCAGATGAACATGCCGCCTTCGGGACGGGTCCACTTGGCGGTAGCCGGGAAGTGCTCGGCCATAGCGTCCAGCATGTAGCCGCACTGCTTCTGGTACAGGTCGCGCACCGTAGGCAGGTGCTTGTCCAGGAAGCCGGTGCACACGGCCTCGTAGACGCCCATCTGGGTCAGCGTGGAAGTGTGCAGGTCCGTGGCTTGCTTGATCTGCACCAGCTTGTCGATGATCTTGCGCGGCGCCACGATATAGCCCAGACGCAGACCAGGGGCCAGAACCTTGGAGAAGGTGCCCAATCGAATCACGGTGGCGCCTGCCTTGCGGCCCAGAGCCAGCAGGCTGGGCAGGCGTTCGCCGGCGTAGCGCAGCTCGCCATAGGGGTCGTCTTCGACGATAGGAATGCGGGCGGCCGCACAGCGCTCCACCAGATCCTGGCGGCGCTCCAGGGGCAAGCGCAGGCCAGTGGGGTTCTGGAAGTTGGGCAGTGCGTAGATCAGGCGCGCGCCAGCGGCTTCAGGAGTGGACACATACTCGGGCAGCATGCCCTGGTCGTCGGTCGGGATTGCCGTATAGGAAGGCTCGTACAGCGAGAAGGCCTGCAGGGCGCCCAGATACGTAGGCGACTCCACCAGCACCTTGCTGCCTTCGTCGATGAACAGCTTGCCCAGCATGTCCAGGGCCTGTTGCGAACCGTTGACCAGCAGGACTTCGTCCGGGCTGATGGTGTCGCCTTCGGCGGTCATCTGGTCGGCCAGCCACTGGCGCAGCGGCAGATAACCTTCCGTGGTGGCGTACTGCAGCGCCACACGCCCCTGCTCAGTCAGCACCTTGTCGAACGCGCGATGAATTTCCTCGACGGGAAAACCGACTGGCGTGGGCAGACCACCTGCAAAAGAGATGATCTCGGGGCGAGCGGTGACTTTCAAAATCTCGCGAATCGCCGAACCCGTCAATTTCTGGGCGCGTTGGGAAAAGGTAAAAGGCTGGGAAAGGGAATCCATGATGCGGAACAGTCCTGAATAAGAACAATTGAGACTTCACATACAAACTTTAAGTTTGTAGATTACAGCAGGTTGGGAGGCAGAGCCGCCATCCTGCACCATTTGGCGCGACGCGGCGCTAATTTGCAACATTTGAATGCGCCGCCAGACCTGGTCGACGCGTGATGTTCTACCTTGCCACCAAGCCGCCGCCAGCGCAAGAGCCAGGCGGCTCCAGTCTCGGGATTTACCCTGAAAACCCTGCCCCCCCAGCCTGACGTGATTGTCGCAAACCTGATTTGACGATATTGTATATACAATTAAGACTCAGGAAGCGCTCCCATGACCTCGCCTCTTCCCGACTGCGATGTGCGACTGCTGGCGGTTCACGACCTGCCCGAACAACCCTGGAAGAACGGGGGCGGTTCCACCCGTGAGCTTGCCTGCCATCCTGCGCAGGCCGGGTTCAATGATTTCGACTGGCGCATCAGCATTGCACAGGTCAATCGGGACGGCGATTTTTCTTTGTTCCCCGGCGTGGATCGACACATCATGCTCATCGACGGGGAGAGCATGCCGCTGATCAACAAAGAGATGGGCAACATCCATGTGCTGCAGCCGTTTGAGCCCCTCTCCTTCGCTGGCGAGTCTCCCATTGCCAACACGCTGCCCCACGGTTCCACCCGCGACTTCAACCTGATGCTGCGCCGCGGACGCGCCCAGGGCAATTTGCACGCATGGCGGGACGGCGCCGGCCCTTGCGTTCTCCCCGCCGGCTTCCACCTTCTGTATGCCGCACGGGGCACCGGGCGGATCACACTGACCGAGCGGGACTGGTCCTTGAATAACGAACAGGCTCTGGCCATCGAATGCAGCAACGACATTCCTATTGTCTGGCAGCCTCTTTGCGCCACGGCCGTGCTGGTGCATGCCGTTCTTGTTTCCCCCTTGGATTGACGACACATGACGTACTCCCTCTGGACTCATCTACGACTGGCTCCCTCGGCCGACCCCGCCCACACCCTGGATGATGCCTGTCTGGTGGAGCAGGACGGCCGCATTGCCTGGATGGGGCCGCGCTCCCAACTGCCTGCGCAATGGAGCCGCCCCTGCCTGGAACATGAGCTGGGCGGACGCTGGGTCACGCCTGGCCTGATCGACTGCCATACGCACCTGGTCTACGGCGGAAACCGTGCCGAGGAGTTCGCCCAGCGCCTGGCAGGCGCATCATACGAAGAGATCGCCCGCCAGGGTGGCGGGATTGTCTCGTCGGTGCGCGCCACCCGCGGCTTGGACGAAGAGGCCTTGCTGGCGCAATCCCTGCGGCGGCTGGACGCCTTGCTCGACGAAGGCGTCACAACCATCGAAATCAAATCCGGCTACGGGCTGGACCTGGAGAGCGAACGCAAGATGTTGCGCGTGGCGCGCCGGCTGGGCGAGCTGCGCCCGGTGACGGTGCGCACCACCTTTCTGGGCGCCCACGCCCTGCCCCCCGACTATGCGGGACGGGCGGACGCCTATCTGGACCAGGTGTGCGGCCACATGATGCCCGCCCTGGCGGCAGAAGGCCTGATCGACGCCGTGGACGTATTCTGCGAACGCATCGCCTTCGATCTGGCGCAGTCGGAACGGGTTTTCCAGACGGCGGCCTCTCTGGGACTGCCGGTCAAGATGCATGCGGAACAACTGTCCAACCTGGGCGGCACCGCGCTGGCCAGCCGCTATCGCGCCTTGTCCACGGACCATCTTGAATACTTGGACGAGGCTGGCGTGCTGGCCATGAAGCAGGCCGGAACCGTGGCGGTACTGCTGCCCGGCGCCTTCTATTTCCTGCGCGAACAGCAACTCCCGCCTATAGAGCTGCTGCGCCGGCACGGAGTGCCCATGGCCTTGTCCACGGACAGCAACCCCGGCACCTCACCCTGCACATCCTTGCTGCTGGTCCTGAACCTGGCCAGCACCCTGTTCCGTCTGACCGTGCCCGAGGTCCTGGCCGGGGTGACCCGCCACGCCGCGCGCGCGCTGGGAGACCCGGATATCACCGGCGAGCTGAAGCCCGGCGCACGCGCCGACTTTGTGGCCTGGGATGTCGATTCTCTAGCCGAACTGGTGTATTGGCTGGGCCTGCCGCGCTGCGCCCTGGTCGTAAGACATGGTCAAGTCAGCCGCGACCTGCGCAAGGAGGTCCCATGACACTGCCTCTGCATCACGACGCCCTGCTGGCCCCCTGGGCCCGCATCGCCGGACAATGGCAGGCCAATGTCCTGTTGCGCTGGGATCAGCAAGGCACGCTGACCCATATCCACCCGCAGGCCAGCTCACAGGACATACGCGCCGCCGGCAGGGTTCATGCAGCCCAGGGCGCCGTGCTGCCCGGCATGCCCAATCTGCACTCCCATGCGTTCCAGAGCGCCATGTCCGGCCTGACGGAGTTCCGCGGCCAGGGGCAAGACAGTTTCTGGAGCTGGCGCGATCTGATGTACCGCTTTGCCGCCCGTCTGGAGCCGGATCAATTGAAGGCGATCGCGGAATGGCTGTACATCCAGATGCTCAAGGCCGGCTACACCAGCGTCTGTGAATTCCACTATCTGCACCACCAACGCGACGGCCGTCCCTACAGCCCCGTGGCCGAACTGGCGCAAGGCGTGCTGGAGGCCTCGCGCAGCAGCGGCCTGGCCATCACCTTGCTGCCCGTGCTGTACCAATACAGCAATTTCGGCGCCACTGCGCCGCGCGATGACCAGAAGCGTTTCCTGAATAGTCCCACCCAACTGCTGCATCTGCTGGAAGCCTTGCAAACCAGCCACGCGCCCGGGCTGAACCGCCGCTATGGTGTGGCGCCCCACTCTTTGCGCGCCGTGACCGTCGAGTCCCTGGATACCTTGCTGCGAGGACTGCGCAATCTGCCCGGCGCCAGTGCCATTCATATTCACATTGCCGAACAGACCGGCGAAGTGGACGCCTGCCAGGAGCGACACGGCTGCGGTCCGGTAGCCTATCTGTATGACAATTTCGACGTGAACGAGCACTGGTGCCTGGTTCATGCCACGCATATCGACGAGCAGGAGCGCCAGCGCATTGCCCGCAGCGGCGCAGTTGCAGGTCTGTGCCTGACCACCGAGGCCAATCTGGGCGACGGCTTGTTTCCAGCAGCCTCTTTCCTGGCCGACGGAGGACGCATGGGAGTGGGATCGGACAGCCATATCTGTGTGGACTGGCGCGCCGAGCTGCGCTTGCTGGAATATGGCCAGCGCCTGCTGCGACGTCAGCGCAATGTGCTCGCCGGCGACACCCAACCCTTTGTGGCGGACCATTTGTTTGACGCCGCCGTCCGCGGCGGCGCCCAGGCGTCGGGTCGGACCTGCGGCGATCTGGCCGTCGGCTCGCAGGCCGACCTGATGGTGATAGACCTGGAGCACCCTCTTCTGGCCGGACTGGACAGCGCGCACTGGCTGTCCGCACTGGTTTTTTCCGAACGCGCGCATGCCAGCCCGATCCGAGACGTATTTGTCAGCGGCGCGGCCAGCGTGCTGGATGGCCGCCATCCTCGCGAGGAAACCGCCTTCGCCGCTTACCAGCGCGCCTTGGCGACCTTGCTGCGCCATGCCTAAACCCTTGCCGAGCATCGATCATGACCACCTTCACACTGATACCGGGCACCGCCCCCCTGCTGATTTCCATTCCCCATCTGGGCACCTCGATTCCGGACGATGTTCTGGCCGCCATGCAACGCAATACCGCCTTGCGCCTGGATGATACGGACTGGCATCTGGATCGACTGTATGGCTTCGCACGACTGATGGGCGCTTCTGTTCTGATGCCCGCCCATTCGCGCTATGTTATCGACCTGAATCGCCCGCCGGACGACCAGAATCTGTATCCGGGTAAGAACACCACCGGCTTGCTGCCTTTGGATACCTTCAACGAAGAAGCGCTGTACCTGCCCGGCAAGCAGCCGGACGACACCGAGAAACAGCGCCGCCGCGACCTGTACTGGCGGCCGTACCACGACGCCCTGCAGGGCGAACTGCAGCGCCTGCGCGGCAGCCACGAACGCGTGCTGCTGTGGGAAGCGCATTCGATCCGGTCCACGGTGCCGCGCCTGTTCGACGGCCGCCTGCCGGACTTCAATTTCGGCACGGCGGACGACGCCAGCGCCCTGCCCGGCCTGGCCCAATCCCTGGCTGACGAAGCCGCCCGCACCGGCTATAGCGCCGTTGCCAACGGGCGCTTCAAGGGCGGTTACATCACCCGCCATTACGGCCGGCCGGACCAGGGCATACACGCCGTGCAGCTGGAACTGGCGCAAATCAACTATATGGACGAAACCCCGCCCTATACCTATGATGCGACCCGCGCCGAACGGCTGACGCCCGTACTGCAGCGCTGCCTGGAACTGGCGCTGGAAAGACTGGCAGACGGCTCGACAAACTGACACTGCAAAGTGTGGTGTGGCGTGCCGTCTTCACACATCTGATCTGGCAGCTTGCACTTTGAAGACACCGCCAACTTAGTAGTCAGTCAAGTCCGGGGGGAAGACCTGCTGCAGGCTATCGGCGGTGAGCAAGTTCAAGCTCCAGGCCTGGACATCGGCTTCCGAGCCCTGGCCCAGCATTTCCTGAAAATGCGGGGCCAGAGGGCCAAAGCGATGCTCTATTTGATAGCGCAGCAAAGACTGCTGGCCTTGTGCCATCCATTGTTCGGTCCAGATAGGGGGACGATCTTCCAGCATGGTTGGTATCTCCGAAAAGAGCTTTAAGGACGGCAGGAGCACACCAGGCAGCCGCTCGGGCAGCAAGCCGTGCATGACCCATTCCAGCAGCGTGCGGCGCAAGCCCTGCGTCGCGTCTCCGCAAGGTTGTAATTCAAAGTCTGGACAAGCTCGCGCAGCTCGTCCAAGCTTTCGTGATGGTGCAGACGAAAGATCAGCCCTAACAGGCTGTTCGCCGGCAGGGAGCCATTCATAAGCTGTTTTTTTTGTTCAATCAGCAAGTATTCCTGCCTGGGCTGGTAGCGTTTCAACAACGCCGGCGCCGACTCAAAAAGCGCATCTAGGCACACCGGTGCTGTCCAGCGTCGCGTACCGCTGTAAACCGCCACCGGCAACACCAAGGGCAAGCGGCCCGCTTTCAGTCCCTGCCTGCGAGCCAGATTTTCCAGCAACAACGAGGAATAGGTCGCCATGCGCAAGGCCATTAAAGGATCCACAGTAGACTGATGCTCCAGACTCAAAAACACGTATTGTTCCCGGCAGTCTCGACGCTGAAGACGCCAGACCAGATCCGCCTGGCGGCTGCGCCCTCCGCGGGAAAAATAGGATGTCGGTAGAAGCTGGCCACCATCCCTGTCCAACAGGCAGGACAAGTCAGCAGGCAGAACGGCATCCAGCAAAGACTGCAGAACACAGGCATGGCTGAATATCTGACGGTAGGCGACATCATGGGCGGACACGGAACCCTCCTTGGGACACCTTCCAAGCATGCCCTGCCCAGCCATCACCGCCCAGGCCAGATTCCGATTTGATCCATGCGTAGCACTACGCACTCAAGGGCAAACAACAGTCCCCACGCCGCGTCGTCGGCGTGCTGCCCCCGAGGTGCCGCGTTTTGTCTCGGGTGATGCAGTACGCTGGCCGACCCACCGCGAGGGCACAAAAAAACCGGCGCGGATTGCCCGGCGCCGGTTTTCTCTGAACAGCAAGATCAGAACAGGTCTGCCGCCGTCTTTGCCAAGTCTTCGCTCAATACCAGAGCTTTCAGCGCCTCGATATCGGGCGCCAGGTAACGGTCCTGATCATAGAACGGAGCGGCGGCGCGTATGACGTCCTGCACTTTCTGCAGCCGGGCCGACGTCAACATCGGCGCATGGAAATCGATGCCTTGGGCCGCGCACAGCAACTCGATGGCGACAATGGCCGCAGTGTTCTGCGCCATGTCTTCCAAACGGCGGCCGGCAAAAGTCGCCATGCTGACGTGGTCTTCCTGATTGGCTGACGTGGGCAGACTGTCCACGCTGGCCGGATGCGCCAGCGATTTGTTCTCCGACGCCAGGGCGGCGGCCGTGACGTGGGCAATCATGAAACCGGAGTTCAAACCTGCGGACGGCACCAGGAACGGCGGCAGCCCCGAAATGCTGGCGTCGATCAGCAAGGCCACGCGCCGTTCGGCCAGGGCGCCGATCTCGGCAATGGCCAGAGCCAAGGTATCGGCTGCGAAGGCGACCGGCTCAGCATGGAAGTTACCGCCGGAAATGACCTGATCCGGCTCGCCATTCCGGCCCGGAAAGACCAACGGATTGTCCGTGACGGCATTGGCCTCGATCAGCAGGGTATGGCCGGTCTGATGAATCAGATCCTGCACCGCGCCCATGACCTGGGGCTGACAACGCAGGCTATAGGGATCCTGAACTTTATTGTCATTGTCCACATGGGACTGGCGAATCTGGCTGCCGGCCAGCAATTCCCGATACAGGCGCGCCGCGTAGATTTGCCCGGCCTGGCCCCGCACCTCGTGAATCCGCGGATCAAACGGCGCGTCACTGCCCTTGGCGGCATCCACACTGAGCGCGCCGGCCAGAATGGCATTGCGGAACAGAGTCTGGGCGCGGAACAGGCCGTTCAGGGCCAGCGCCGTGGACACCTGCGTGCCATTGATCAGCGCCAGGCCTTCCTTGGCGGCCAGCACGATGGGGGTGATGCCCGCGCGCTGCAACGCCTGGGCCGCATCCATCCATTCACCCTGGAACCGCGCCCGGCCTTGCCCGATCAAGGTCAAGGTCATGTGCGACAAGGGCGCCAGGTCGCCCGAAGCGCCCACCGAGCCCTTGGAGGGGATAAAGGGCACGATGCCCGCGTTCAGTATGTCCAGCAAGGTCGTGACCACTTCCGACCGTATGCCGGAAAAGCCGCGTGCAAGGCTGCCTATCTTCAAGGCCATGATCAGCCGGGCCACCGAATCGGCCACGGGCTCGCCCACGCCCACCGAATGCGACAGGATCAGATTCTTCTGCAGTTGCTCCAGGTCTTCATCAGGGATGCGCTTCTGCGCCAGCTTGCCAAAGCCCGTGTTTATGCCGTAGGCGGGATTGCCCTCGCGAATGATCTTCTGCACGATGGCCGACGACGCATCCATGGCCTGGATGGCGCTGGACGGCAGGCTCAGTACAGCCTGATCCTGCCAGATGCGGCGCAGTTGTTCCAGGGTCAGCGCGCCGGGTGAAAGCTCGATGGTGTTGCTCATGGTGAGTCCTGTAGTCTTATTTGATCATGGGCAGCTTGAGCCCGAAGTCCTTGGCTGTCTGGATGGCCAGATCGTAACCGGCATCGGCATGACGCATGACGCCGCTGCCGCAGTCATTGATCAACACGCGTTCTAACCGGGCGGCCGCCTGCTCGCTGCCGTCGGCCACGATGACCATGCCGGCATGCTGGCTGTAGCCCATGCCTACCCCGCCGCCATGATGCAGCGACACCCAGCTGGCTCCGCCCGCGGTGTTCAGCAGAGCATTGAGCAGCGGCCAGTCGGACACGGCATCCGTGCCGTCTCGCATCGCCTCGGTTTCACGGTTGGGGCTGGCTACCGAACCGGTGTCCAGGTGATCGCGCCCGATCACGATGGGTGCCTTCAATTCGCCTGTGCGCACCATTTCGTTGAATGCCAGGCCCGCCAAATGACGCTCGCCCAGACCCAGCCAGCAGATGCGGGACGGCAGGCCCTGGAAGGCAATACGCTCTTGCGCCATGTCCAGCCAGCGATGCACGTGCTGATTGTCAGGAAACAGCTCCTTGATCTTGCGATCTGTCTTGTAGATATCTTCGGGATCGCCCGACAGCGCCACCCAGCGGAACGGACCTTTGCCTTCGCAGAACAGGGGACGGATATAGGCGGGCACGAAACCCGGAAAATCGAAGGCGTTTTCCACGCCCTCGTCTTTGGCGACCTGTCGGATATTGTTGCCGTAGTCCACGACGGGAACACCCATTTTCTGGAACGCCAGCATGGCCTTGACATGGGCGACGCATGACTGGGCCGCCTCGCGCTGCAAGCGGGCATGCTGGGTCGTATCGGCCTGAGCCGCCAGCCATTGGTCCACCGTCCAGCCCGAGGGCAGGTAGCCATGGATCAGATCGTGGGCAGATGTCTGGTCGGTGACCAGATCGGGCTTCAGACCGCCCGCCTGAGCGCGCCGCACCAGTTCGGGCAGAATATCGGCCGCATTGCCCAGCAGACCGATGGACACGGCCTCCTTGGCTTGCGTGTGCTGGCGAATCAACTCCAGGGCATGGTCCAGGTCGCGCGCCTGCTTGTCCAGGTAGCGGGTCTTCAAGCGGAAGTCGATGCTGCTTTGCTTGCATTCGATGTTCAAAGACACGGCGCCCGCGAATGTCGCCGCCAGCGGCTGGGCCCCGCCCATGCCGCCCAGACCTGCCGTCAGAATCCAGCGGCCCGCCAACGAACCGCCGAAATGCTGTCGGCCGGCTTCGGCAAAGGTTTCGTATGTGCCTTGCACAATGCCTTGACTGCCGATGTAGATCCAGCTGCCAGCCGTCATCTGGCCATACATGAACAGACCAGCCTGATCCAGTTCATTGAACTTTTCCCACGTCGCCCATTTAGGCACCAGATTGGAGTTGGCCAACAACACGCGCGGCGCATCGCTGTGCGTACGGAATACCCCCACCGGCTTGCCGGATTGGATCAACAGCGTTTCGTCGTTTTCCAGTTCACGCAGGCTGGCCAGGATCTGGTCATAACAGTCCCAGTTACGCGCGGCGCGTCCTATCCCGCCATACACGACCAGATGCTGCGGATTTTCCGCCACGGCAGGATCCAGATTGTTCTGAATCATGCGGTAGGCCGCCTCCGTCACCCAGCTCTTGCAATTGAGTTGCGAGCCGGTCGGCGCGTGGATTTCCCGGCTGGCATCAAAACGGGGATCCCGGCTGGACGCGGATGCGTTATCTTTCGGCATGGTGCTTTCCTCCATCTCGGTGTCTCTCTGAACTCGTTTGATAGTAGTCAACAAGGGTTGGCGCTCGGTAAACGCCGACAAAACAACGGTTTTCTTGTAAGCTCCCGATCAATGTATAGGCATTTTATTTAATTGTCTATACATATCATGGTAAGCCCTGACGCTGCATGCCCACATAAGGAAAGTGCAACAATGAATGCCCCGACGACACCCTCGTCCAAAGAAGCGGCCGCTCCCGCGTACTTGCAGATCAAAACCTTTGTTCTGGACAAAATTCAGAATGGCGAATGGCGCGAAGGCGACCTGATCCCGACCGAACTGGCCTTGCGCGAACAATTCGGCGTGTCGCGCATGACCGTGAACCGGGCCCTGCGTGAATTGACCAACGACGAGCTGCTGGTGCGGATCAAAGGGTCGGGCACCTATGTGGCCCAGCCCAAATTCCAGTCCACGCTGATTGAAATCCGCAGCATCGCTCAGGACATTCGCGAACGAGGGCACGAACACACCAGCCAGGTGCTGAGCATTGAACGCCTGAAAGCCACCAAAGCGCAGGCCCGGCAATACGGCATTCCGGTGGATGCGCCACTGTTCCACTCCATCATCGTGCATGCAGAAAACGGCCTGCCCATCCAATATGAAGACCGCATCGTGGATGCGCGCATGGCGCCCGACTACATGGAGCAGGACTGGAGCCAGATAACTCCCAATGAATACCTGGTGCGGGTCGCGCCCTTGCCCAAAGGCTTCTATACCATCGAAGTCCAGGTGCCTCCCCCCACCATCGCCCAGGCGCTGCACATGGCCGAGCACCAGCCCTGTCTGGTCATGGACCGCAGCACCTCGTCCAGCGACCAGTTCACCACGCACGCGCGCCTGTGGCACCCCGGAGACCGCTACAAATTCACGGGGCGGATGTAAGCTGTTCCGGCTGCACAGCGCAACGCGCGCAACGACAGCCGAAAAAAAGCCCCGTCCAGACGGACGGGGCAAACCTCAACAAGCAATCGGCAGTGTGATCAGCCCAGATCCACGACCACAGGACCTTTGGGGCGGGAACAACACAACAAGACCTTGCCGGCCGGCACGTCGTCCAGCGGCTCTTCAAAGTAATCGACCTCGCCCGACACCAAGGTACACATACAGGTATTGCACAGGCCGGCCCGGCAGTTGTAGTCGGGGCTCAGACCGGACTCCTCGGCCAACACCAGCAAGGATTCACAATCGTCGTGCCATTGCGCCTGGCGACCGTCGGGCATGAATGTCACGGTCTGTTCCGCCACGTCTGTCGCCGGCGCATCAGGAACAGCCGGCACAGGCTCCAGCGCGACGCTATCCACACCGGGCGCCGCCCCCTGCGTCAGCGTCTCTTCCAACACGGTAGCCGGGCCGAAAAATTCGTAATGAATACGCTCGCGCGCCACGCCCAGACTGCGCAGCAGACGGTAATTGGCCTGCATAAAGCCGCCTGGGCCGCACAGGTAGAACTCGTAGTCGTCCAGCGGTAGCCAGGACTGCAACTGCTCGCGTGAAATCAGCCCGCTGACCTGATGGCGCGCCCGCTGCACGTCGGCCTCGTCCGGGCTGCGATAGCAGAAATAAGCCTGCACCCCTGCGCGCCGGGTCGACAACTCCAGCACCTCGTCGCCAAAGGCATGGACGGCGCCGTTTTCGCAAGCATGAATGAAATGCACCCGCCGCTGGCTGCGCCCGACCAAACGATGCAGCATCGCCAGCATGGGAGTCAGGCCCACGCCGCCGCTCATCAGTACCACGGGTCGGTCGCTGTCTTCGTCCAGCACGAAGTCCCCCATGGGGCCTGCGGCGCTCAGCGTATCGCCGACCTGGACACGGGTATGCAGAAAAGACGAGCCTTGCCCATCGGGCACACTCTGCCCGACCGGGGCTTTTTCGTGCTTGACGGAAATGCGCAGACGCTCCGGCGCGTCGGGATCGCCCGACACGCTGTAATTGCGCAGTACAGACTGCCCATCTACCTGGAAGCGAAATACCAGGTATTGGCCAGGCCGATAAGCGGGAATCGGCTCGCCGTCGGCGGGCTCCAGCACAAAGGACGTGATGACCGCGCTTTCCACACGGCGTTCCAGCACACGGTAATCGCGAAAGCGCCGACTGGCGGCCACGGCCGCCGGCGCGGGGGTAGCGACAGACTCTGTCATGGGCGCCTCCGATCAGACCTCGACGGGAACCGGCACCGGCGCCTGTTCGGCCTCGATCAACTGGCTGATCTTACGGCGGAAACGCATGGGGCCAGAATCGATGGGCAGATCCAGCGCGGCAGGCCGCTCCTTCAGGCCCTTGTGCACTTCTTCCAGAATCACCTTGTCTTCCATGAAGGCATGGCGCACGTCTGCGTTGAAGACCTTGGAGATGGCCTCGTCATTCGGACTGAAATTGCGCAGCTGGAACCAGAAATACCGAGTGCGCTCGCCATCCACGGGCGTCAGGAAATTATAGGAATCCATCAGGAACACGTCGTCATGGAACTGCGCAGGATCCTCGGTGGCGGCACCGGCCGGCAGGAAGACTGCGCGGATCACGGCTTGCGACGGAAAGCGCACTTCATACTGCTGTTTACGATCGCAATTACCGCTGAATTTCACGAATTGCTTATAAAACGGCGCAACTTCGACGTTCTTGGACCAGCGCGACACCGTCACACCGCTATCCTGAACCTTGACCTCCAGAGGCAGGCCGATGATGTCGGGGCTGCCGAACGAGGTCTGGTGCACCCAGGATACGTGCGAAGGATCCAGCAGATTATCGGTGACATACAGATAATTGCAGTTCAGCTCCATGGCGTCGCCGCTGTTCACGCCCCAGCCCGGATTGTCCCATTCCGCAATCTCGATCAGCTTGGATTCGTCGGCCAAGGCGGCGTCTCCCATCCAGATCCAGACCATTCCGTAGCGTTCGGCACAGGGGTAGCTGCGCACCACTGCGCTCTTGGGTATCTGAGTCGTGCCCGGCGCTTTGGTACAGGCGCCGCTGCAATCGAAAGTCAGGCCGTGGTAGCCACACTCGACCTGATCACCAATCAGACGGCCCTTGGACAAAGGCAGGCGACGGTGCGGACAGGAGTCTTCCAGCGCGACGACCTGGCCGTCCTCGCGACGGTACAGCACCAGGTTTTCGCTGAGCATGCGGATCGGGAACAAGGTCCGGCCCACATCTTTGGCCAGGGCTCCTACATACCAGGCATTGCGTACAAACATGATTTTCTACCCCCGATTCAAGATGAACGGCATGCTGGGCGCAAACGCGGCATGCTCCTTTGATGATTCCATGATAGTCTCAATCAGACACAGGGCAATTCGCTTATTGTTTAGAATTTCTAAACTTAAAATCTTCTGACCCCATGGACAAACTGCCTCCCCTGCGCGCCTTGCAGGTCTTTGAAACACTGGGCCATAGCCAAAGCCTGAACGAGGCCGCCCGGCGCCTCCAGATTACGCCCGGCGCCATCAGCCAGCAACTGCGTCTGCTCGAAGAAAGTCTGGGATGCAGCCTGACCTACAAAGAAGGCAAGCGCCTGCGCCTGACGGCCGCCGGCAGCCGTTTCCACGACATCTGCACCCAGGCATTCGAACTGCTGCGCGAGGGCCGGCAGGAAATGGAACGCTCTCGCAACACCAGCTTGCTGTCCATCAGCGCCGTGCCGTCCTTGCTCAAGACCTGGGTAGCCCCCTTGGCGTTTGAATGGCAGGAACAACACGATCCTGAACTGACCCTGCATCTGAAAGGTAGCCATGCCGAGCCGGACCTGGAGTCCGAACGCATCGACTTTCGCATTACGTACGGTCAGGTCGGCGCGCGCCCAAGCAGTTCGGCCGAACTGTACACCGACCGCATCGTACCGGCCTGCAGTCCGGCCCTGCTCCAGGGCAAGCGGGCGTTGCGCCATCCGCGCGATCTGCTGGCCTATCCGCTGCTGTCGTCGGACTGGCAGCCGCGCTTCACATCGCCGCCGTCCTGGCGCGAATGGTTCGAGGCCGTCGGCGTGGAAAGCGGCGACGCCCCCCTGGACCGTTTCAGGATCTTTTCCCTCTCGCACATGGCCATCGATGCGGCAGTGGACGGCCAGGGTTTCGTGCTGGCGCAATGCTCCATGATCGAGCGGGAAGTGCGCACCGGACAATTGATTCTGCCCTTTGCGCAATCCCTGCCCCTGCCCTGGCCCTACGTGCTGACCTGGCGCGCCGGCGTTTTTGAATCATCTCAAAGCCGCGACTTTCACCGCTGGCTGCTCAACCGGGGACGCCAGCAGGAAGCCTTGAACCAAGCCATGTTGGAGCGGGCGCTGCATTTAGCTCAATGAACTCGATAACTGACAGCCATTAGCATCCACAATGGCAAAATGTGCAAGGAGCTTGACGCCTAACGATCCAGCACCCGCCCCGGATTCAACAGCTGTTGCGGATCCAGCAGCTGCATGATGGCGCGCATTTGCGCCTGCTCGGCCGGCGTGCGGCTGTAGTGCAAGAAGGGCTTCTTGATGCGGCCTATGCCATGTTCGGCGGAAATGCTGCCGCCCACGGCCTGCACGGCCTGGTAGACGCATTCTTCCACCGCCAGCAGGTCCTCGCGCGCATGCGGGCCCGTGGACAGATGCAGATTGCCATCGCCCAGATGGCCGAAGAACAGGTGCCGCGCCTGCGGATACGCTTCAGTCAGGGCCTGGCGGATGTCGCGCACGAAAGCATCGGTATGCTCCAGCGGTATGCCCACGTCAAAGGCCACATAGGGCTTCATGCCCGACAGGATTTCGCCAATGGCATCGCGCAGGCGCCACAACTGCGCGGCCTGCTCCTGGCTCTGGGGCAGGATCGCATCCACGGCCACGCCTTCTTCCAGGCATTCGCCCAGAAATTGTTCCAGCAGGGCCTGCGACTCGGGCCGATCCCGTCCTTCCATTTCCAGCAGCACATAGATCGGATAAGCCGCTTCGAACGGCGTCCGGCAGTCCAGCCGCTGTGCCGCCGCTTGCAGGTAGTCCTGCCACATGACCTCAAAAGACGACAATTCCGCCAAAGCCCCGCGCGCCCGATGCAGCAGGCTCACGACACTGGGGAAGTCTTCCAGCGCCAGCAAGGCGCTGTAGCGACGCTGGGGCAAGGGAAACAGACGCAACACCACCTGGGTGATGATGCCCATCGTGCCTTCGGTGCCGATGAACAGGTGCTTCAAATCCAGGCCGGTATTGTTTTTCAGGCCGCGATTAAGCATGGACAAGACGGTGCCGTCGGCCAGGACGACTTCCAGTCCCAGCACCAGCTCGCGCATGGTTCCATAGCGCAGGACACGGTTGCCGCCCGCATTCGTGGCGACATTGCCGCCAATCTGGCAGGAACCCCGCGCGCCCAAGTCCATGGGAAAATACCAACCGCGCTCCTGCACGTAATCGCACAAGGCCTGCAGCACCATGCCGCCCTGCACCCGCACGGTGCCGCCTACGGGATCGAAATCCAGCACCTGATTCAAGCGCTCCAGCGTAATGACGGATTCGCCTGCGCCCGGCACGGCTCCGCCCGCCAGGCCGGTCAAACCGCCCTGAATGCAAACGGGCTGGTTCTGCTCGTGGCACTGGCGCATGAACGCCGCCACCTCCTCGGTCGTGCGCGGACGGGCGATCTGGGCGGGCGGCTGCTCCGCCGTTTCGCCACTGGCATCCTGCAAATAAGGCGCCATGCGATCCGCCTCGCGCAGGACTTCCAGAATATCGTTCAAAGACGGCGAAACAGCGGACATGACAGCTCCTAGGCTTGGGCCGTTTCCTGAGCCACGACGGCGGCCAGGGACTGAGCGAAATAATCGACGTTGGACGTATTCAATCCAGGCACGCTGATGCGGCCAGAATCAATGATGTATACGCCATAGTCGCGACGCAGCGCCTCCAGCTGGGACAGGCTCAGGCCGGTGTAGCAGAACATGCCGCGCTGCGTGACGAAGTAGCTGCTGTCGTACTGCGGCGCAATTTCTTTCAGGCGCTCGTGCACCAACTGGCGCATGTGGGCGATACGCTCGCGCATGGCCTGCACCTCGGCCTTCCACTCGGCAAACAAGGCCGGGTCGGACAGCACCGTCGCCACCGCTTGGCCGCCATGCGAAGGCGGATTGGAATAGATACGGCGCACAACAGCCTTCAACTGGCCCAGCACCCGCCCTGCTTCCTCGGCGCTCTGGCAGACCACGGACAAGCCGCCACAACGCTCGGAATAATAGGAAAAATTCTTGGAAAAAGAATTGGCGACCAGAAAGGTCAGGCCGGCATCGGCCATGGCACGCACGGCAAAGGCGTCTTCGTCCAGGCTGCGCCCAAAGCCCTGGTAGGCCATATCCAGGAATGGAATCAGCTTGCGCTCCTGCAGCACGGGAATCAGCGCCAGCCATTGTTCATCGTTCAGATCAGCCCCGGTCGGATTGTGACAGCAGGGGTGCAGCAATACGATGCTGCGCTCGGGCAAGGCGGAAATGTCCTCCATCAGGCCGGCAAAGTCCAGGCCGCGCGTGGCCGCGTCGTAATAGCGATAGGTATGCGTAGGAATGCCGGCGCCTTGAAAAATCGCATGATGGTTGTCCCAGGCAGGATCGCTGATCCACATTTCGCTGTGCGGATACGCATCGTGCAGGAAATCGCCGCCCACTTTCAGTGCGCCGGTGCCGCCCAGCGTCTGAATGGTGGCGACCCGGCCTTCGGCCAGCGCGCGGCTGTCCGCGCCGAACACCAGCTTTTGCACCGCTTCGCGAAACGAGGCCAGGCCTTCAATGGGCAGGTAGCCGCGCGGCAGACCTTTGGCCGCCCATTGCTCCTCGGCACGGCGGGCCACATCCAGCACCGGCAGGCGACCCTGCTCATCGTAGTACAGGCCTACCGTCAGATTGACCTTGCGCTCGCGCGGGTCGGCATGGAATGCCTCGCCAATACGGAAAATCGGATCGCCGCCATAGGCCTTCAAATGCTCAAACATGGTTTTTCCTTGAAAAATTCCGGTTAGGGACCTGACTAGGCCACCGCCGCCTGCACAGGGTCGGCGTCGGTCGCACAGGTGCGATCCCAAAAAGCATTGCGTTCAATGTAATTCTGCAGAAACTGCTTCAGGCGCGGCTGTGTCGCCTGCGAAAAGACCTCACGCGGACTTCCCGTTACGGCGATCTCGCCCTTGTCGATAAAGACCACCCGGTCGGCCACCTGGGCGGCAAAGCCCATCTCGTGCGTCACAACCACCATGGTCATCCCTTCACGCGCCAGTTCTTTCATGACCTGCAGGACTTCACCGACCAGCTCCGGATCCAGAGCGGAGGTCGGCTCGTCAAACAACATGATATGCGGTTCCATGGCCAATGCACGCGCAATCGCCACACGCTGTTGCTGGCCTCCCGACAGATTGACCGGATAGTAATCCACCTTATCGGCCAAACCCACTTTGCCCAGCATGTCGCGGGCTTTCTGCAAGGCCTGCTCCCGAGGCAGGCGCTTGACGCGCAGCAGCGCCTCGGCCACGTTGCCCAGCGCCGTCATGTGCGGCCACAGGTTGAACTGCTGAAACACCATGCCCACATGCTCGCGCACCTGATTCAGCTCGGCACGGCTGGCCTTCACGCGGCGGCCGTCCGGCCTGTCCGCATAACCCAGCAGCCGACCTTCGATCAGCACCTCGCCGCTGTCGTACTCTTCCAGAAATGCCAGCGAACGCAACAGCGTGCTCTTGCCTGAACCCGATGGGCCTATGATGCACGTCACTTCCGAGCGGCGCACCGCCATGGATATGTTCTTGAGAACCTGCACCGGCCCGTAATGCTTGCTGATGTTGCGCACCTCAACCAGAAAAGAATCCAGATCGGGCTTCGAACGATTTTTATTGGCATCCATAGTCTGTCTCCTTGATCGCCCGGCTCAACGCGCCAGGTAGCGGCAACTGCGGGCTTCGGCCCAGCGCCCCAGACGCTCGGTCACGGCAACCAGAATCAAATAGGCCACGCACAGCACCAGGGTTGTTTCCAGATAGGCGAACTGCTCATTGCCGATCTGTACCATCACCGCTGTCAGCTCAGGCACCGTGACGATGGACAGGATCGCGGTCTCCTTGCTCAGGATGATGATCAGGTTCAGCAGCGAGGGGGTGATGATGACGAGCATCTGCGGCAGCTTCACACGCCAGACCACATCCAGACGCGACATGCCCAGAAACTCGGCCGCTTCCACTTGCCCCTTGGGCACGGCGGCAAATCCGCCCCGAAAGACTTCGGCAAAATAGGCGCTGCCATAGATGGTCAGGCCCAGAATACCGGCCTGCAGCGCCGACAGATCCAGGCCGATGGATGGTCCGCCGTAATACAGCACGAACAACTGCACCAGAAAAGGTGTGGTGCGTATTACTTCGATATAGACGCGCAGCGCTGCGCGCGCCGCTGCGCCGCCGTATTGCTGCAGAACGGCAATCACAAAACCCAGGCCCATGCCCAACACGACAGACACCACCCAGCAAAACACCGTCATCAGGAAGCCGCGCCCGATGGCAGGCCAATAATCCGCCAGGACACCGAAATTGATGTTCATCAGACCGTCCTCCCGAAGCGGCGCTCCGCCACATGCCCCAGCACCGACAGCACACCGTTGATCACGAAATACACCAGGGCGGCGCTCAGGTAGATCTCCATTGGCAAGAAGGTATTGGCCGCAATGTTCTGGGCCATGCGCGTCAACTCGGTCACCCCCACCACGGAGATCAGCGAAGACGCCTTGACCAGCATGATCATTTCATTGACCAGGGCCGGCGTGGTCAGGCGCAGCGCCTGCGGCACCTGAATGCGCAGCAGCGTCTGCAAAGGTGAAAAGCCCAACAGCTGCGTGGCCTCCATCTGCCCCTTGGGAATGCCCATGAACCCACCACGCAGGATTTCGCCGATATAGGCGCCTTCGCACAGGGAAATGGACACAATCGCGGCCACCAGGGGCGGCACATTCACGCCGATGACGGGCAGGAAATAAAACACGACCATCAACTGCACCAGCAGGGGAATGCCGCGAAACACAAACACATAGACCCCAGCCACGCGGCGCAGCACGGGCGATGACGACAGGCTGGCCGACGCCACCAGCACCGCGATCGCAAAGCCGAGCACCAGGCCGACCGCCGAGACGAACAGGGTCATCTGCGCCGCCTGAACCAGCAACGGCAAGGCATCAAGCGCAACATCAAACTCAAGCATGATTCATACCTCGTGGCGCAGATCCGTCAGGCTGACCGGACCCTGCGTTCAAAGGACGCGGCGCCTTTTCAGACGCCGCAAGCGCATCAGACCTCGGGCTGGAATTCGGCCGTGGGCACATCCATTTCCATGCCGAACCACTTCTGCTGCAACTGAGCCAGGCTGCCGTCCGCACGCATCTCGCCCAGCGCCTTGTTGAACGCATCCAGCAAGGATCGGCTGTCCTCGTCCTTGCGCATGAAGTACGCAAAATAGACCTTCTTGCCAAAGGGCGGCTGCACGACCTGGAACATCTTGGGCCGCTGCTTGGCGACGTAGGCGATATTGGTGATGGAATTGCCCACCGCCGCCAGGCGGCCCGACACAATGTCGGCATAGGCCTGGTTGTTGTCTACGTATTCCCGCACCTCCACGGGCTTGGGCAAGGTCGCGGCAAAGGTCTTGAGCTGCTCCAGTTGCGCCGAGCCTTTGCTTCCGCCTACGGTCAAGCCCGCGATGTCCTCCGGTTTCTGCAACGCGTCATTCTTGGCGCTCTTGAGCAGGGCTACGGTGCCATCGGCCACCGGCAGCGTGAAAGCATAGCGCTCCTTGCGCGCCTGGGTCACCAGAATGGGGCCGCCGCCCATGTCGAACTTGCTGGCGTCCAACCCCGGCAGCACACTCGGCCAGGGCAGGTCGATAAAGCGCACTTTCACACCCATTTTCTGGGCCACCGCACCGAACAGGTCCTTGTTGAAACCGGTCTGCTGCCCATTCTCGTGAAAATCAAAGGGAGCAAACTGCATTTCGGTGCCTACCACCAGTTCGCCGGCGCTCTTGATGCGCGCCAACAGATCATCGGCGTGCACAGGCGCAGCCATCACGCTCAGACCCAGGGTCACA
Source organism: Pseudomonadota bacterium (assembly GCA_023439305.1). Classification (GTDB taxonomy): domain Bacteria; phylum Pseudomonadota; class Gammaproteobacteria; order Burkholderiales; family Burkholderiaceae_B; genus Alcaligenes. The sequence continues at coordinate 48,728 of JAEXOO010000039.1, read as the reverse complement.
ACACAGGCATTGATCAGGGATTTGATCCGCATTTCTTGTACTCCTCCAAGGGACGGACACGCTTCCGGCAAGCCGGTCGGTCCCATCGTTTTTATATGAAGTTCAACTACAGGATCGACCGTCCCGACAAGCCCGGCCGTATATCTTGGGCTTGACAGCCAGGGCGGCGCTGCAAGCTCGTGCATGGCCCGCAATGTCTGCCGTCTGCTTGCGACATACTCCCAATGCGGTCATAAAAAGTATATACATAGTGATTAGGGTGTCAACGAAAAGACAAAGGCGTCACCCCATTTTTAGGGAAAATACCCAGCCCGCCCAAACCTGACGAGTCGTGATCCAAGCGGCCGCATGCAGATGTCATCCAAGACCGGTAACATGGGACTTTCGTCCTGTTTCACGAGGAGTCCGCCGTGTCTGTATCGCCACCCGCCACCCCGCTGTCCTGCCCTCTGCAAGGAGCCAGCAACTTTCGCGATGTCGGCGGCTATGCCGCAGGCGCAGGCCATTTCCGTACAGGCCGGGTATTTCGCTCAGACCATCTAGCTGATCTCAATGCGCGCGATCTGCAACACCTGCAAGGCTTGGGAATTTCACGTTCGCTGGATTTCCGAGGTGCGCACGAACGCGAGCGCTCCCCTTACCGCTACGACTTTCTGGTCAGCCATGCCCTGACGGTGGAGCCCACCATTCTTCCCGATCTGGCCGCCATGGCCCGCCAGGGCCAGCTGGACGCCGACACGGCCCGCAAGGTGATGAACAAGACCTATACAGAGTTCGTCACCCAACATTCGGCCACCTTCGCCAAGGTCTTCGATCAATTGCTGGACGCCGACGCCCCCGTCGTGCTGCATTGCACGGCCGGCAAGGACCGCACCGGCTTTGCCGTGGCTCTGCTGCACCGAAGCGCCGGCGTGCAGATGGACGACGTCATGCACGATTACCTGCTGACGCGCCAGCTGTTCCGTCGCCCCGACCTGCCCGACAATAAGGGTTTGAGCGAAGAAGTACTGGATATTCTGTGGGGTGTGGAAGCCCAGTTCCTGGAAACGGCCTTCGCGACGATAGATCGCGAGTACGGAAATTTCGAGCGTTACGCACAGCAGGCCCTGAAACTGGACCCGGCTCGGCGCCATGCCCTGCTGGAACGCTACACGGGCTGATCAGGCCGTCAACACGCCGCTGGCCGCTTCCAGCTCCCAGCGGCCATCCAGACTCAAGGATCGGCCCAACACGTTGCGCCAGGTCCCCAGATCATGCATGGGCGTGAACAATGGCATGCAATAGCGCGGTTGCAACATGTTCGCCAGCCAACGCAGGTCCGTCAGGCGCGGATGCACGTTCCAGCACAGCACATGCGTGCCGCGCGGCGCATGCGGCGCTACATAACCGGTATGAACCAACAGGCGCCCCGTCAGGGAATCTGCGCTGGCAAATGCGCCGGGGCCGCCCTGGCGGATCAGCTCCCCCGCCATGCCTCTGATACCGTCTGGATCACCGGCCAGCACCAAGTGCGCATCGGGGTCGAACTGCGCAGCGCGAGGCATGAGTTCACGCAGCTCCTGCTGCACGCCAGGCAACAGCAGGTCGGTACTCTGGTAGACCAGACGCGTCAGATTCTCGTAGCACTCGGCATCCATGCTCCAGTCCTCATGGCCATGCTGATGCCGCCACAAGGCGATCTCCAGGGCGCGCCCCGTCGGGGGCACCGGCAACAAGGCCGGCTGGCCGGCCAGAAGCTGATCCAGCGCTGCCGACGCCACCTGCCGCGACTGGTCATACAGGCCGTACGACGCATCCAACAGCGCCAACTGCGCCGGCGGCGGCAAATCAAAGGGAAACAGCAGTGACTCACAGGAAAAATCACCGCTGTAGAAAACGCCCCCGCCTACATCCAGGTGCAGCCAGACCCCGCCCAGCGCATGACCCGACAGGCCGGTGCGCACGGCCACGCCGTCGATATAGGTCGTGCCGCGCGTGGGCAGTTCACGCCAGATGCGCCCAGCCGGCAGACAGCGCGCCGTAGCGGCCGTGGCATAGACCGGAATGTGCTCTGGCAGCAGATGCAGGGAGCCGGTATGGTCCTGGTGATCGTGCGTCAGCAGCACGGCGTCCACATCCAGGCCCCGATGCCAATCACAGGGCTGGCCGGGATACAGCGGGCCGCCCGCGTCCAGCAACAGGCGCAGGCCTCGCGCTTCCACCAGAACAGCGGCGGGCGCCTTGCTACCATGGCCGCTCAGTACGTTGACGGTGGCATGAGTCATGGCCAGTCTCCCCAGGCATTGCTGTGCTGCTGCCGCCTATCGGCAAACCCCTGCCTGCGCCCACGACCGCCTGCGCGCAAGCGCACAAGCATAAGTACTTCGGATGCAGGCCGTTCAGCGGCCTGGCAGACAGGGAGCGACATAAATTTAAAGAACCGGGGATCACGCATCGCCCCGACATAAGAACCAAGACCAGCTCAGGTTAAACAAGAGTTCTTTCAGTCCTGTTAAAGTTTTGTGTCAGTAAGATGGCAGTCGCGATGCTAAGCCGGCTAAATAGCCGACCCAAAAAAAGAGCGCCGCAAGCGGCGCTCCAAAGGGGGGGACTGCAAACGGAAAATCAGGTGATCAGCGGAGTCAGGAACATCGCCAGCGCCATGGCCGTCAGCAAACGCATGGCGATGCCGAGCACTGCCGCCTTCATGGCTTCTTTCTCGGTCAGATCAGAACACTCCGCCCAGACCACCGGTATCTGGCCGAACACGGCCGACAAAGGCAGACCTGACGAGGCCAGCACAAAAGAACCCACGACCAGCGACGGATCCAGGGTCGAGGCCATGGCCTGCAGCTTGCCCATTGCCAGAGTCGGACTGACCAATATAGCCAGCACGCCGGTTTCGGGATGAATGTTCATCGCCAGCAAAGCGCGCTCCAGCAGGTCGCTAACCGGCTGCCAGACACCCACGTGATCCAGCAGCCCGATCACGCAAAAGACCAAGGCGACGGCAGGGATCAGAATCAGCAGCAACAGCTCTACCCCTTCACGAGCGGCCTTGAACAGCATGGGCGCAAAGTCGATATCGGGCGTGAAGCGCGGCGCCGTCAGCAGGTCCACCGAGCGCACGTCCCGATACACCAGGCGGGACAGAATCAGCGGCGACAGCAGCAATGGGCCGAAAATAGCGATCAACACCACCGCAAACACGTTCACTCCGGCAAAGGTCAGCGCCATCATGCCCAGCATGAAGGTGGAAAAAGACTGCTGAGACTGCACCATGGTGGCCACGGCGATCTTCTGCTCATCTTTGGTGGCGCCAGCCTGGCGCAGCAGCGGCCCGGAGATGCGCCCGGCGGCATTGATGTCGCCGAAGATGTTGTACACGCTGGGGATGATGACGGCCGGATTGATGCCGACGGCGCGCATGGCCGGCATGAACACGCGCATCATGGCGTCGGTAAAACCCAGGCGCTCCAGCAGACGGCCTATGATCACGCTGATGATCACCGCCACCCCCACCTGGCCGGTCAGGAATACGTCCACCACCACCGGCTTGACCTTGTTGAGCACCGTATCGAACGCGCCCGACAAGGTGGCGGGAAAAAAGAACAGCGTCAGCATGGCCAGCGCCAGCAAAGCCAGGCCCACCGCCTCGATGCGCTCCAGAGGCCGGCGACCCGCCGGCGGGGAATGCACCACTTTATCGATTTCTATTGTTTTATTGTCCATGTCTCTCTCCGTATGGGGATGGGACCTACTGGAAACTCAATACATTCTTGCCCATCAAGTGGGCGGTCGAGAAATGCTGGGCATATTCACGCAGACGCGTGCCGCCCACCTGGTGCACAGGCGTGGAGGTCACCCGGTCGCGAAACATCACCACTTCCACGCCGTCCAGCAAGGCGCTCAAGGCGTAGGCCAGCGGCAAGCCGTTCTCCAGGATTTCCAACACATGGCTGTTGCCCACCAGAAAATTCAGGCCCAGTTCGCGAGCACACTCGAGCAGCTCGTGGCCGTCATACACACGACTGATGGACGCCAGCACCGTGTCAACGCCGGGGTTTTCAGCCACGGCCTGACGCAGATGGTCCGGATTGAATCCGGTATGGGGAAAAATATGCAGGATGCGACCCACCGGGCTGGAGCGCTCGCCCAGGCGGATCGCGCCGCGCGTGAGCGTGCTGGTCTCCTGAATATCGTCGTTGCCTTTGATGCGCCGTTCGGCCTGCAGGACCTGCTCCTCCAGGTCCAGCCCCATGAAGCCATCCAATCGATCCAGCATGTCGCCCAAGGTCCGCACGCCTTCCAACGGCTCGCCCACGAACATCACATTGCCATGAATGCCGCCATAGGCGATATCGCTTTTGCCCACTTTGTGGCCATGCAGATACGCGATGCCGGGATGCAGGCCATGGAAAGCCTCATGGCATTCCAGCGCCGCAATGCCATACAAATCCAGATAATCCTTCAGTGTCACACCGCCGCAACTGGCCGCATCGGCAATCGGATGATGCGCCACGATAGCATCCACCCCAGTCGCCCCCGCCAGCTCGATGCTCAGCTCGGACATGGTCATGCACACCGCCACCTTACGCACTTCCTTATTGGGGTCGCCATGGATCAGGCCGGGAATCTCCAGCACCTGCTTGCCGTAAATTCCCGAGGACTTCCAGATCACGAAAGGATGATGGCCATGCTCGACCTCATCCATACAGGACACCATCCGTCCTCCCGTGATCACATTCAATGCATCCAGCAAATCGGCTACATAGGCCATGGTTTTGTCTCCAAAATAAATGCCCCCACGCCGGACAGGCTAATCGCCTGTCGGCTGCCCCCCGAGGGGGGCTTTTGCCTTGGGTGATGCGGCAACCCGACGGCCCGGCGGCAAAAAAAAACCGGCCTCCGGCCCTGGGTTTTCCCAGTGCCCGAGGCCGGCGGTATGCAAGCACTTCCTGTCGACGGCTTTCCCGATCCCGGATGCAGCAACGGGGATCAGTTTCCGGTATTGGAGGCGGTTGACGCGCCCTGGCCGGAGCGAAAGGACAACAAGACTGTCTACCAGTCAGCTTCTTGTTATGGATAAGGAATTCAGGCCGCCGGTTCGCGCCGGCGCCGCTGCGTTCATATCCCTTTTTTCAGCATTACCAAGGTGGAGGACAATTCGGCGGCGGCGTCGTAATCCTTGAAGACCGCCACCACATCCAGTCCATACTGCTCCACCAGAACCTGCTTCATCTCCTTCTTGAAGGCCTTGATCAGATACAGATCGGCCAGATCGGCGATGTGCGCATTTTCCCGGCCCAAGGCCTGCAAGGCCGGCTGGCGCTTGTGAACGGCCAGCATGCTGATCCGGTCATCATGCACATCGATTTTCAGCGTCACCACGCCGCAGGCGAAGATGCCGCTGTTGATGCGGTTGTAGTCCCGGGTCAGCGCCTGCTTGAATTCACCTAAAGAAGAAAAGCCTGCCATTCCCATTGCCTACCCCCAACATGCTTGAATTATTGTTGCTGCTCAGTGAGCCAGGGCCTCCTGCTGCGTCGCCTGCCTCTGCTGCTGGCGGCGATACGCCAGTCCGGCCACGGCGATATCTTCTATCGCCACCCCTACCGATTTATATACGCAAATACCCTGTGCATCGTAGCCCTGGCCCTCGCCCAGCGTCAGCCATTGGCTCAATTCGCACAATTTGTCCTGAACACCGCAATCGGGCGCGGCCAGAATCAGGTCCCCGGCCTCGGCCAGCGTCTGCGGCGTCCATTCGACCACGATTTTATGGGCGCGGCGCAGGCAGGCATCATCCAATTCACGCGCCGTAGGCAGGCTGGAACCCACGGCCGCCACGAAACACCCCGGCTTCAGCCCGCGGCCGTCGAATAACGGCTCGCGGCTGCGGCTGGCGGTCACCAGGATATCGGCCTGGGCGGCGATCTCGTCGGGGCGCGCGGCGCGCACCGGCACGCCGCACTCCAGCTCCAGCCGGCGACAGCGCGCCTCATCGACATTCGGGCTCCAGACCAGCACCCGGCGCAGATCAAACGCCTGGCAGAACTGGTGCGCATGCGCCAGGCCCTGGGCGCCCAGCCCCAAGATGCCCAGCGTCTGCGCCTGGGGATGCGCGCCGCGGCGCGCCGCCAGCACGGAACAGGCCGCCGTGCGCCACTGCGTGATGGCTCCGGCCTCCAAAGTCGCCAGAGCCGCCCCGCTGACAGTGTCGAACAGCACGATCACAAAATTGAATGCCCCCTGCACTGTCGTGTAGATTTTGGCGCCCGCCACCTGCTGGCCGGGAATCACCGCGCCCAGCGTGGACAGACGTATACCCGCCGCCTCCGTGCGCAAACGGCGCTGCTGAGCGGCCTGTTCACGCCCGAACTCGCCGAACGCTTCTTCCAGGACCTGCTGAACGGCCGGGCCATCCAGCAAGGCGTGCAACTCCTGATCCGTCAGATGCATCATGGGGGATCTCCTTTACCAGGCCACGGTCACGTCGCCGCGCACAAAGGTCTGGCAGGCCATGCGAAAGCCCTGCGCCAGATCGTCCGCAGACAAGTGCTTGTGCTCCTTCGCCTTCACAGCGTCCGTATTGTCCAGCCCTTCAGTGATGCGGCATTTGCAGGTGCCGCAGATGCCGCCCCCGCACTTGAAGGGGATGCCGCCGCGCTCACGAATGGATACGCGCAGCAGATTGCTGTTTTCCGCTGCCGACACCACCAGATCGTTGTTCGTTGCAAATGTAATCTGAACCATGCTCTGCTACCTCAAGTCTGCTGCTGACTGCGCGCTGCCGCCGCGCCGCTGTATTCGGCGGACTGCAGCGATGCAATGTCGCACTCGCGCAACTGCGCCTCTATCGTGCCGAAACGGGTCAGTCCTTCCAGTTCCTGATAGGCCTGCTCCCGCGTCTCGAATTTCTCCATCTGCCGGGTAGGAATGTCGTTGATCGTTCCGCCCGGCGTCTCCTCCACAATGCGTACGCGCGATCCATCCTGGATGCGGGCAATGGCGAAGATCGCCTTCAGCCGTCCATGGAAATGGTATTCGTAGGCCGCCACCGTCTCCACGCCCACCCCCGGCTCGCTGCGATATTCGCCGGGTTTGCTGGTCAGCACCACATACATCACTGCACCTCCTGCGCATCGGTTTGTTCCAGGGCGATGTCCTGGCTGATCCACAACTGGCAGGCCAGCCGCCAGCCCTGATCCAGACGCTCGCCCAACTGCTTCTTTTCCTTCCAGTTGGCGGCCGGTAGATGCTCGGCCCCCTCCAGCACGCGGCAGGCGCACTTGGCGCACTTGCCCATGCCGCAGCCATAGGTCAGGTGAGGAAAGGGAAATTGCTTGATGCCCGCCCTGACCACCAGATTGGTGTTCTCCTGCACCTGGCCTACATGAATTTGGCCGTTTTTATGAAACGTGATGGTTGGCATAAGACCTCCTGCTTGCTGCCGATAAAGCGACCGGATCCGAGCTTCGTGCGCCTGAAATCCAAAAACGGTATACCAACTAGGAAAACGAACCGTTTTCACAACGATCTTTCCTGTTTTTAGATACATTTTTCTGCATATTTGAGTAGAAACCCCTATTGCGGTATACTTAATTCAAATAAACCACGTAAACGAGATCACCATGAAAACCCCCGTCGAACTTCGCTATCTGCAGCGTCCCGTCGGCGAGCAGTTGCTGCCCCACCTGGCTCAGCGCAAGCATCTACGCCGTCGAATTCCGCTGATCAATCTGCCTCGCCTGACCGATCTGTTTCCTGGTCGTCAAAAGGCCGATCACGACCATCCCCAGGACTCCCTCCCCCACCGCGCCTAAGCCGTCGACGCTTCAGCCTTGCGAGTGTCGGACTGAAAATTGAAGGCATCCGCGTACATGAAGCGTTCATCCGCCCCGTGCTCCTTGAACATGGTCTGCGCCTGTTCGATCATCACCGGCGAGCCGCACAGATAGACTGCATGCTCGGACAAGTCAGGAAGATCGCGGCAGACCTGCTCCTGCACATAGCCGCGCGCGCCGCTCCAGCACTCGTCCGCGTGCGAAAGCACAGGCACGAAACGAAACTCGCACAGCCGATCGGCCCAGGCCGCTATTTCCTGCGCCAGGTATAGATCCTCGGGGCGATTCATGCCCCAGTACAGGCTGACGGGCGGGCAATCGTCCGTATCCAGCAAGGACTCCAGAATGGCCTTAATCGGGGCAATGCCTGTGCCCGTGGCGACCATGACCATGGGCCGCCAGTCGCGCTCGCGCCAGTAAAACACCCCCAGCGGCAGGTCCAACTGCAATTGGTCTCCCGGTTGCAGATGGGGCAGACAAGCCTGGGTGAAACGCCCTCCCTCCACTTCCCGCACATGCAGCTCGATCCGTCCGCTGCGAGCGTCGGCGTTGGCCATGGAAAAACTGCGCGCACGGCCATCGTCGAACAGAATGTTCAAATATTGGCCGGGACGAAACTCCACCACGGCATCGGCCGGCAACTGTAAGACCAGGCGCCAGATACCCTGACAGGCCCGCTCCACGCTGTGGACATGCGCCGTCACGCACTGCGTATCCGGCAATACATCCATGTGGCTGGCCAGACTGATTTCAACATCCTCTTCCAGCCTGGCCTGACAGGCGGCGGCATGGCCCTGTTCGTGCTCGTCATCAGCAATACTCATGGGCAGGCAGTCGTCCTCGTAGCGGACCTGCCCACGCGTGACCTGAATGCGGCAGGTGCCGCAGCCGCCGAACTCACAGTCACTGTGAATGCGCACGCCTTGCCGCTGGGCGGCCTGCAGAATGGTCTCCTGCGGTTCTACCCAAAATTGCTCGCCGGTTTCCTTGATATCGACACGATGGGCCATGACCCGTCCTCCTGATGCCACTTATTTCTTGATGTCGGCCTGAACAAGTACGTCCAGCCCCTCGCTCTTCAAGGCCTCGGCCAAGGCCTGCAAGCCGGCCACGCCGGCGGCAGTGTCCTGCTCGCCATTGCCGCCGCTCAGACCGATGCCACCGATCACTTCGCCGTCGACCACGATGGGATAGCCACCCACAAAGGCCGCAAAGCGCCCTTCGAAGCTCAGCTGGATGCCGAAGGCCTCGTTGCCGGGCAACGCCGGTCCATTGGGTGGCGTGGTGAACAAATGCGTGGAACGCTTGTGGCCGGCCGCCGTGAAAGCTTTGTTCCAGGCGATCTGCGCACCGGTGATACGGGCCCCGTCCATGCGCTCCAACACAATGGGGTAGCCGCCCTCATCGACCACGCACACGGTCTCCAGCACGCCGATCTCTTTGGACTTGGCAATCGCCGCATCCACCATCAGTCGTGCTTCGCGCTGTTCAAGACGTAGGATTTTTTTCATATGCCTTCTCAATCTTCCTGGTTAAACAAAATTCAGATGCCGCGATACACGGTCTTGATCTGGGTGTAGAACTCCAGGCCCGCCCGGCCCGACTCGCGGAACGTGGACGTGCTGGACTGCTTCAGGCCACCGAACGGGGCGTTCATCAAATTGCCGGTGGTCGTACGATTGATCTTGACGGTGCCGGCCTCGATGTCCGACGCGAAGCGATGCGCATACTCGGCGCTGCGCGTCACGATGGCGGCCGACAGGCCATACTCGGTGTCGTTGGCCATGGCCACAGCCTGCTCATAAGAGTCGATCTCAAGCAGCGCGATCACCGGGCCGAAAATTTCCTCGCGGGCAATGCGCATCTGCTGGCTTACATCCGTGAACACTGCCGGGCTCATGAACAGCCCGCGCGCCAGGTCGCCCTCCGTCAGGCGCTCGCCGCCCAGCAGATGCGTGGCTTCCTGCTTGCCGATAGCCACATACTCCAGAATGCTGTCCAACTGGCCCTGGGTAGCGATGGGGCCCAGGTCGGGACTGCCCGTCAAACCGTTGCCCACGTTCAGGCCGCGCACTTTATCCACCAGGCGGCGAGTGAATTCCTCCTTGACCTGGCGATGCACCAGTACGCGGCTGGTGCCGGTGCAGGCCTGCCCGCTCAATGAAAAACCACCCTGCACCACCAGTTTCACGGCCAGGTCCAGGTCGGCGTCCTCCATGACGATCAAGGGATTCTTGCCACCCAGCTCCATCTGCGTGCGGGTGCTCATACGAGCCTGCTTGCAGATGTCCTCGCCCGCCTTCGTCGAGCCGGTGAAGGAAATGGCGCGCACGTGGGGCGACTGCACCAGCACCGGGCCGACCTCGCCGGCGCGGCCATGCACCAGATTCAGCACCCCGGCTGGAATGCCGGCCTGGGCGAAGGCCTCGCAGAGGTAATAGCCGGTCAGGGGCGTGTCCGACGACGGCTTGAACACGACGGTGTTCCCGGTGATCAGCGCCGGAGCGATCTTGCGGGCGGGAATGGAAATGGGAAAGTTCCACGGCGCGATCACCGACACCACGCCCAGCGGCTCGCGCTGGGTATAGACCAGTTGCTGCGCATCGTCCTGGGGGAAGGTCTCGCCGGTGTAGGTCTGGCCTTCCACCGCGTAGAAGCGCAGGGTCTGGGCCGAACGCCCCACTTCCATCTTGCTCTGGGCCAGTGTCTTGCCCTCTTCGCGCGTCAGGCCTTCGGCAATGCGCGCCAGATTGGCGTCGAGCCAGTTGGCGGCCGCGTTCAGAATGCGCGCCCGGGTCGAGATGGGCGTAGCCCGCCATCCGGCAAACGCCGCCTGGGCCGCCTCGACCGCCTTTTGCGCATCCTCGGCCGTGGACAAGGGGAAAGCGCCCACCACGTCGTCCCGATCAGCCGGATTCAGGTTGGGCTGCGTGCGCCCGCTCTGGCTGGGCTGCCATTGCCCGCCAATGTAATTCTCGAAAACCACATCCTTGAGAGTGTCCACCGCTGTGCTTCCTTGTTTCTGTATCGGCGGGCGGCCCATCCGCCCGCCCGGCTCATGGGCTCAGGCCACTTCCAGCTGCAATTCCTGCAGGCTGATCTCGTCCTTGACGTAATCGTTGTACAGAGCCGTGGTATACAGTAGACGCATCTCGGCGCCAATTTCACAGATACGCAAGCAGCGCTGCTGCAGTTCCACTGTATTGGCGTGCTCCAGCACGATCTGATAGCCGCGTTCGCCATGAATCTCGTCAGACACGATGTGCAAATCGAAGAACTCCACCTCTTCGTCCGTGAATCCATATTTTTCACGCAAGGTAGGCGTCTGCTTGCGATAGATGGAGGGCACCTGCGATTCCAATCCCACCACCAGGCCAGCCACGGCCACGACCGGGTCTTCGCGCATGGCGATGGCATAGCACCACGCCTGCAGGGCTCTCGTCGTGGCGTTCATATTGTCCGGATTCTCGATACGCTCGCGCGTGGTGCCGCAGGCTTCGCCAAAGCGGATCAGCAGGTCCGTATGACGGTCGCCGCCAATCTCTTCTTCATACATATTGGCCAGCAGAAAGTCCTTGGCCTCCACATACTCAGCTGGCGTGCGGGCATACAGATACCCCAGGTAATCGGCGAAAGGCCCGACGTAGTGGTAGTGGTTCTCGGCCCAACGCGCCAGGTGCTCGCGGCTCAGCTTGCCAGTCGCCCAGGCAATGCTGAAAGGGGATTTGTTGGCGCTCTTGCCTTTGATGGCGGTTTCCAGCGCAGTGCGAAATTCGTCGCGGTTCAGCAGTTTTTCCATGACTTTTTCCTTGTTGAAAGACGTCGCCCCGATATCAGCCGACGAAAGATGAAGATTGGATTATTTATGTATATTGTATACCGTCTACTTTTTTGATCAGTAGGGAATAACCCTGCCTGCGGATCAGACAACAGCCACGCAGCCATCCTTGCGTGGGTCGGAGACCGCCTTCAGGCGTCCGTCCGTCAGCCGCTCCACCGCCTGGGCGCCGCCGAAATCACTACGTCCAGCCAGCTCCCCTGCCCCCTTGTCCGGCTGGGCATAGCCCAGACCTCGAAGATACGCGGCGCAGGCGGGATCAAAGCCATCTTCCAAGGCCAGGCGGCCGGCCGCCTCCAGCCTCCAGCGCGGCGCCGACAAAACATGCTCCAAGGGTTGGCCATCGCGCAGCACGCGAGTCCAGATCTGAATCTGTCCCTGCGGCTGCATCAGGCCGCCCACTACGCCCAGACCCATGTGAAAGCGTCCACCCCGCAATGCCAGGGAAGGCACCACGGTGTGATAGGGGCGCTTGCCCGGCCCCGGCCCATTCACATGTCCGGGCGCAGAAAAGCCGAAGCCACGGTTCTGCAGCACGAAGCCGCATCCCGGCACCGCATAGCCGGACCCAAAACGCTTAAAGATACTGGACATGAAGGTCACGGCCAGGCCGTCGCCATCTACCACGACGGTGCAGACGGTATTGCCGGCCGGATCGCAGACCACTCGCGCGGCATTCGCCATCGCCTGCTCGGTCGCCTGCACCAGGGCTCCTTCTGCTTTGCAGTCGTCGGCGCTGCGCTCCCAAGCCGCCTGAATCGCATCCAGCACCGCCAGACCATGCGTGTTGGGCGGGCATTCATACAAGGTGAATTCGCCCAGCGACGCCTTGATCGGCTCGCAGAAAAATCCATGGTGCCGACGGAAATCTTCCGCACGCAGCAAACCCTGTGACTGCAACATGGCCTTCTCGGCCTGCTGGGCAGGCCGGCCCAGGTAGAAGGCATCCGGCCCTTCCATGGCGATGGCCTGCAGAACCATCGCCAATTCGGGATTCGCATAGGGCTCGCCAGCCGCCGGAGGATGGCCGGCTCGGTGCAGCGCCGCGCACACCGGATCGCGATGCAGCACAAAATCGAAGATGCGCCACTCCCTGGCCGCCACCGCAGCGACCGCAAAGCCTTCGCGAGCAACCTGGATAGCGGCTTGAAACAGCACAGCCCATTCCAGACGACCATAGCGCTGGTGCATATCCCACCAGCCGCGCACCAGACCGGGTGTGGTGATAGACAGTACATGGCGCTCAGGAATGCGCGCCCCAGGCAGGTGTTGGACATGCTCTGCCCGCAGCAGCAGCGGCGCGGCACCGCTGCCGTTGTAGGCTACGGGCTCCGTCCCCGGCTCCGCAATCATGGCCAGCAGATCGCCCCCTATGCCGGTCGCCATGGGCTCGACCACACCCATGACAGCATCGGCTGCGATAGCCGCATCCACGGCGCTGCCGCCCTGATCCAACATAGCCTGCGCCGCACGGGCGGCCAGGGGATGCCCGGCCGCCACTGCCCAACGAGCGCCCAGCCCCAGTTTCTCCCCGGCTGCATAAACGGTGTCGGCCATATCCATCACCCGAACACCAGTACAGCGCAAATCGTGGATGCCGCCATCCCGGCCAGCACGGGCAAGGTCAAGGCCCGCACCAGATCCAGAATATGCACCCGCGCAAAACCCGCTACGGCGATCAACGAAGACCAGGCGATCAAGGTGCCCCCGCCTGTCCAGATCGCGCCGATCTGGCCCACTGCGGCCAACGTCTCCACGTCCAGGCCAGACACCGGACTCAAGGCCGAGGCCAGCGTGCCGGTCAGGGGCAGACCCGAGAAACCCGACCCGTCGATGCCCGAAATCACGCCCACCAGCAGCACGCCGAAGGCCACCAGAAAGTGGTTGTCCGGAATGAAATGCTGGCCCGCCGAAATCAGCTCGAACAACAGGCTGGGCGTCTGATCCAAGGGCGTGCCCAGAATGGCGGAAGTCGCCTCGCTGGCCCCCAGGAAGAAAAAACCGGCAATCGGCAGCACTGAGCCCATGGCGCGAAAGGCGAAGACAAAGCCGTCCGTCATATGGTCGGGACAGGTATCCAGCATGCGACGCGGCCCTTCCGCCATACAGGTGGCGATCATCATCAGAATGAAGGCCACGCCTCCTACCAGGCCGGCGGCGTCCCCACCGCGCAGCACCGGCAACGACGGAATGAAGCGCGGCAGCAGCATGATGCCGATCACCGCCAGAAAGGCCAGCGGCGTGATCACGGCCAGGATGCGCGAGTAACGCTCCTCCTTCGGGGTCAGGCCCACGTGCAGGGTATGCTCGTTGCCGGACGTTCCCCGGGCGATCTCCGCCTTGTCGTAGGTTCCCTGCGACTCGACCTCGTCCAGCGTGCTGTCCGGGGCCCGACGCATCCACTCATCGAGCAGGCGGCTGCTGGCGGGCTTGAAATGACGGCGCATCAGCACAAACGCCAGTACCAGCGCCACGCCTCCGGTGATCCAGGACAGGATCAGGGCGCGATCAGCCAGAATCGCCACATCCGCCCCGACCCCGGCCGCTTTGGCGCTGATGCCCGGCGCCACGCCGATGATGTAGTCCGAAGACAGCGCCATGCCCTGGCCGCAAATGGCGATGACCATGGCGCCCACCAGCGGCGGCAAGCCGGCGGCGATGGCGGCCGGCAACAGAATGGCGGATACCAGCGGCACGGCTGGCGTAGGCCAGAAAAACAGGGAGATGAAATAGGTCGCTGCCGCAATCATCACGAACGATGAAGCGCTGTTGATCATCACCTTGCGAAACGGCGCCACCATCTTCACATCCGCTTCCAGGCGCTTCAGGGAATTGAGCAGCGCCGTCATGAACGTGATCACCAGGAAAATGTTGAACAGTTCCTTGGCGGCCACAAAGCTGGCCGAAAAAATGCTGATCAAGCCCTGAATCGGGCTGCCAGTCATGGCCGTTACCACCGCTAGCGTGCCGATCACGGACGGCACCACCACATTGGCCCGGAACATCATGGTGATGATGATGACCAGGACGCTGATCAAGTACGCCCAGTGCGCTGCATTGAGCACCACATCGCTTTGCATGTATCCCCCTTCCTTGTCGTTTTTTCTGGACATCGTGTCTTACGATAAACGGTATACTATCTTCAATATTGTTTTCAAATCAGAAAAATATGAAGAAAACTGGGGAAAACTCTGAGAAATTGATGCCTGAACTATCAGCCCTGAATACCTTATACATGAAAAAGGAAAGAATTCCTCATGGCGACACTGCTTGATCTGGTCGATCCCCTGTCCTGGCTGCTGATGGCCGGCCTGATCGTCCTGGCGGCCTTTCTGCAAGGCGTAGGCGGAATCGGCTTTGCCATGCTGGTGGCCCCCATCGCCGCCCTGGTGTTTCCCCAGCTGGTGCCCGGCCCCCTGCTGGCCCTGGGCGGCAGTGTCTCGTTGCTGGCTGCTTTGCGCGAACGCCAGCATATCGTGCCGCGGGTGGTGGTCTGTGCGCTGGGGGGACGGGCCACCGGCTCGGTCGTCGCCGTACTGGCCATGACACAATTGCCGCTGGATACCGTCAATCTGGGTTTTGCCATCGCCATCCTGGCAGCGGTAGCCTTGAGCGCCTGGGGGCTGCGCATACTGCCCACCGTACGAAACATGAGCCTGGCCGGCGTGGCCTCGGGCATCATGGGCACGCTGACGTCAGTCGGAGCCCCCGCCTTGGGCATTGCTATGCAGAATTTGCCGCCGGCCCAATTGCGCGCCTCGCTGGGTCTGATTCTTTTCCTGGGCGCCAGCTTATCCTTGCTGCTGCTGATCCTGGCCGGCCTGTTCACCCTGCAGCAAGCCATGCTCAGCGTCGTGCTGTATCCATTCATGCTGCTGGGCTTTGCCTTGTCAGGCCAGTTGCGGCATAAGGTCAGCCTGCCTCTGATGCGCCGCCTGCTGCTGGGCATCTGCTCGATCAGTGCGCTGACCCTGATCGTGCGCACGCTGTGGAACTGATTATTTAGGCCTCAAACTGTATACCATATTCAGGAAACGGCGCTCAGCCCTTATAATCGAACCTGGTCCCTGCCCGATTGCACAGGTCGTACGATGAATATCCCCAGCTTCAGCCTTCCCCAAACCCTCGCCAGCAACGACAGCCGCCGCCTGGGCGATCAGCACGCCTCCTTGTTCGCCGTCATCCGCGACCAATTGCGCGAGCGCATCCTCAGCGGCGAATTCCACCCGGGCGACCGTCTGGTGGAAGGCAAGCTGGCTACGGAACTGGGTGTGTCGCGCATTCCTGTACGAGAAGCCCTGCGCGAGCTGGCCTCCGAAGGCCTGGTCACCATCGAGCCACGCCGTGGCGCTTCAGTCGCCGTGCTGTCTGCTGACATCGCCTACAACATGGCCGAGGTCCGCGCCACCCTGGAAGGCCTGAACGCCAAACTGGCCGCACAGCGCCGGGACCCGGCCAACATCGAGAAACTGCAGCTGATCCTGGCTCAAGGCCGCCAGGCGGTAGACGAGGGCAATCTGGATCTGCTCAAGTCCTTGAACCGCCAGTTCCACGAAACCCTGGCCACCATGTCGGGCAATATCGTGCTGACCGAATTGATGCGCTCGCTGCGCGATCGCACCGCCCTGTTGTTCGCGCCCAGCAATCTGCAGCGCATCCGCCAGAACTGGGAAGATCACGCCCAGATCCTGAATGCCGTCATAGCCGGCAATAGCGACCTGGCCAACCTGCTGGCGACCCAACACGTGCACAACGCCGCCCAAGCCTATCAGGACGCGCAGGCCGACAAGTCCTGATACGCCCTCAGCGCAGCCCGCCCGCTCTTTCTACACCGCACAAAAAACCCGGCATTCAAGCCGGTTTTTTTGTGTGCGCGAAGCCTGGCCTACAGATCCAGCAAATCGCTCATATCGTCAGCGTGCTCTTCTTCCACCGCCATGATTTCAATCAGCATCTGACGGGTCGTGGGGTCGCTGTCACCGATGCGCTCGATCATCTGGCGATAAGATTCAATGGCGATGCGCTCGGCGATCAGATTGGCGCGGATCATGGATTTGATGTCCCCGCTGTCGTCATATTCGGCATGGCTGCGCTCGACCAATGTGCGGGGATTGAAATCCGGCTCCCCATTCAATTGCACAATGCGTTCAGCAATGCGATTGGCATGGTCGGCTTCCTGAGTGGCATGCTCCAGGAATTCAGCTTTGATGGGCTCATTATTCAGGCCCGTGGCGGTAAAGTAATGGCGCTTGTAGCGCATCACACAGACCAGCTCGGTGGCCAATGCGTCGTTGAGCATCTGGATGATTTCTTCGCGATTGCCTTTGTAGCCGGACGCGACGGCGCCATCATCGACGAATTTCTTGGCGGCGGCGCGGATGGCGGCCACATCGATGGGACCATGATTGCTCGGAATAGCCTTCTGCTTGCTCATCGTATTCCTCCGTATTGATTCCCGCCGCGAAGCGCGGCGCTTCATCATGCAATAAGCGGGACGAACACCCTGATCTCAAACACAGCCAAAAGCAGAGTCAGCAAAGCTGGCTCATCCCTACACCTGGGTCTGAGATCTGCGCGCGAATGCTCGAAAAAGCCCGTCGTGCACGAACCTGAACAACGTGGATAGGTGTGTCCATGGTAGCGACTGAGGCCAGGCTTGGAAAGCGTCACCAGGCTGTTTCAAGCGGCCCCAGAACCCCTGCACAGGCCTGACTTCAAGACCTACCCCAACGCGCACGAATCACGAAAAACCAGTGCCCATGCGGCTTGGCCACGGGCGCATCCATCCTGGCAAGACAAAAACCGGCCCACTTTCATTCACCCTGATTCAGATACAAGGACGAACACATGGATACATAGGTGGCCGCGGCGCTGCTCGCTCCCCGGCTGAAATCAAATATCGCGTCCGACAACAAAAAAACCCTCATATCCATTAATATGAAACGGCCGTTACTTTAATGGAATACCGATGGATTCAATAAAATGGCTGTTGCTGACCTATAAAGTCCCAGCCGAGCCCAGCGCCAAGCGCTTGGCCTTGTGGCGCCGCTTGAAAGGCCTGGGGGCTGTCTATCTGCAAAACGGCGTGTGCCTGCTGCCCAAAACTGACGAACACGTGCGCAGGCTCAAAGTCCTGGAAAACGACATCGTCAATATGGAAGGCGACTGCGTTTTACTGGAAACCATCGCCCTGGATCGGCAGCAGGAAGAAAAAGTCATCAGCCGTTTCAAGGCCGACCGCGACGACCAGTACCAGGAGCTGCTGGGCCGCTGCCAGGGATTCGAGGCCGAAATCGCCAAGGAAATCGCCATTCAGAAGTTCACCTACGCCGAGCTGGATGAAGAGGAAACCGACCTGAAGAAACTGGAGAACTGGTACGAGAAAATCCGCAAACTGGATTTCTACGATGCCCCTCTGGCCGCCGCCGCACAAGCGCGACTGCTCGACTGCAAGGCGCTGCTTGATCGCTATGCTCAGATGGTCTACGACGCCCATGACGAAAATCGCTGATCCCTCGAAGAAAGCCTCGGGCGGCGTGCCGCGCAGTGTCTGGGCGCTGGGCTTCGTATCCATGTTCATGGATATTTCCTCCGAGATGATTCATGCCCTGCTGCCTCTCTACATGGTCGGCGTCCTGGGTACCTCGGTGCTGGCCGTAGGCCTGATCGAAGGCATCGCCGAGGCCACGGCCTCCATCATGAAGGTCTTCTCCGGCGCGATCAGCGACCGTTTCGGCAAGCGCAAGCTGCTGGCCGTCATCGGTTACGGTCTGGCCGCCCTGACCAAGCCAGTATTCCCCTTGGCGGGCACGCTGGACTGGCTGGTGGGCGCACGTTTTGTAGACCGTATCGGTAAAGGCATACGCGGCGCACCCCGCGACGCCCTGGTGGCGGACGTCACCCCGCCTGAGCTGCGCGGCGCCGCTTACGGCCTGCGCCAGACGCTGGACACCATCGGCGCCTTCACCGGGCCGCTGCTGGCCATTCTTCTGATGTGGTGGACGGCAGACAACTACCAAGCTGTCTTCTGGTTCGCCGTCCTGCCGGCTTTTGTCGCCGTTGCGATACTGGTGTTCGGCGTGCGAGAACCCACACTGCCCACCGGCTCCCGCCCGCGCAAAATCCCCTTGAACCGGGCCGATCTGGCCCGGCTGGGCACACGCTACTGGTGGGTGGCAGGCATAGGCCTGGCCTTCACGCTGGCACGCTTCAGCGAAGCTTTCCTGATTCTGCGCGCCGAATCGACCGGGCTGCCGCTGATGTGGGCGCCTGCCGTGCTGGTCGTCATGGGCGTAGCCTATTCCCTGTCGGCCTACCCCGCCGGAGTGCTGTCTGACCGTATGCGCAAAATGGATCTGCTACTGTTCGGAGTTGCCCTGCTGATCGCTGCCGATCTGGTGCTGGCCTTTGTGCCTGGCCTGGTCGGGCTGGGACTGGGCGTAGCCTTGTGGGGATTGCACATGGGCTTCACACAGGGCCTGTTCAACGTGCTGATCGCCGACAGCGCCCCCGCCGAACTGCGCGGCACCGCCTTCGGCATGTTCCACCTGCTGACCGGCATCGCCCTGCTGCTGGCCAGCGTCATTGCCGGTGCGCTGTGGGACGCCATCGGCTTCCAAGGCACCTTCGCCGCCGGCGCCCTGTTCGCCGGCCTGACGACAGCAGGGCTGCTGGTCCTGCGCAGCACACGCAGGGCTGGGTTTTAACAGCCGCCATGGAATTTCATTTAAAGCGCTCACCAGTCCAGAAGCACTCAACACCATCCAAAAAGCTGAAACCCCCGCTTTGCGGGGGTTTCAAGGCAATACTTTACACTCTGGGTTCAGGCGCTTCCTAGAACGGAATGTCGTCGTCCATATCAGCCAGGTTGTCCGACATGGGCGGGTTGTTGCGCGGCGCTTGTTGCTGCTGCTGTTGCTGAGGCGCCTGGCGCGGAGCGCGCTGAGGGGCCGGGGCGCTGCTGCCGTAGTCACTGCCGCCCATGCCACCGCCGCCGCCCATATCGCCGCCGTCACGGCCGCCCAGCATTTGCATCTGTTCGGCGATGATTTCGGTGGTGTAGCGTTCCTGGTTGTCCTGGCCAGTCCACTTGCGAGTGCGCAGGCGACCTTCTACATAGACCGAGCGGCCTTTTTTCAGGTATTCGCCGGCGATTTCAGCCAGACGGTTGTAGAACACCACGCGGTGCCACTCGGTTTCCTCGCGGCGTTCGCCCGAGTTGCGATCCTTCCACTGTGAGGTCGTGGCAATGGAAATATTGCAGATGGCCGAGCCTTCCGCGCTGTAGCGTACTTCCGGATCACGGCCGAGGTTGCCGACCAGAATGACTTTATTTACCGATGCCATGAAGAAAATCCTGTAGTCAAAACGTAGTTAAGCACCATTATCGTGGATTCAGCGCGTGATGAATACACCCGACTGGACCAAAGGCAGGACAAGCAAGTCCGCCCCCGACTTAGTATTTGTCTTTGAATCCGCGCGCCGTCAGCAGCCAGAGCAAGGCCAGGCCCGAACCTGTCCACAACACCCACTGCACCAGGCCGTGCGAGGCCAGGAGGCCGCCCACCAGACCGCCGCCGAACACCCCGAGCGACTGGGACGTATTATAAAAGCCCAAGGCCAGGCCTTTATATTCAGGCGGAGCGACACGCGATACCAAGGACGGCTGCAAGGCTTCCAGAATATTGAAGCCGATGAAAAACAGCACCAGCGCCGTCACCATGGGCGCCAGCGAGCCGCGTGCCCAAGGCATCAGAGCCAGCACCACGACCAGAACCAGCACGGCCAGCTCCAGCGCCTGCTTGTGCCGCTTGCGAGTCTCGGTGTAGAACACAGCCGGCACCATCAGCACGAACGAGGCCAGGATGACGGGTAGATACACTTTCCAAAGATCCTGCGTGCCATAGCCGCCCAGCGTGGCCAGCACGCCCGGCACCACGATGAACAGCGACATCAAAATGAAATGCAGGCAGAACACGCCAAAGTTCAGTCGCAACAAATCGGCATGGCGCAGCACCTGGCCGGCCGTGACCCTGACCGCCGAGACCGGCGCCTTGGGCGCCACAGGAACCACGAAGGCGGCGATCAGCAGACACACAAAGCCCAGCAGGCTGATGGCCCAGAACAGACCCGACAGACCGAACTGACCGACCAGCACGGGCGAGAGCACCAGCGAGACGGCAAAAGAAATACCGATGGAGCCGCCCACCATGGCCATGGCACGGGTACGCACCTCGGGCCGGGTGGAGTCGGCTACCCAGGCGGAAATGGCCGCCGATACCGCGCCCAAGCCCTGCACGCAGCGACCCACCGTGACCCAGTCCACGCTGGTCGCCAGCGCACAGATGACCCCGCCCACGACAAACAACACCATGCCGACGACGATGACCGGACGGCGTCCGAAGCGGTCCGACGCCATGCCCAGGGGTATCTGCAGCACGGCCTGGGTCAGGCCATAAGCGCCCAGCGCCAGCCCCACGCGGGCGGCATCGTTGCCGCCGGGCAACGCTTGTGCAGCAACAGCAAATACAGGCGTCAACAAAAACAGGCCCAGCATCCGGCAGGCAAACAACAGGGCGAGCAGCATGCTGGCCTTGCGCTCGCCCTGAGTCAGGCTGAGGCGCGCCGGACGCGCTCCCGCCGTATCCATGGTTTGGTGTGTACTCATTCAATACTCTGTCACAACAGGGCTGGCGGAAAGGCCCGCAGCCCGATCACATAAAACCCGACGCAACGCGCTATAGTAGCAAGTTGCCTTTTGACGGACCTGAAATAAAACTGATGGAAGCCATACGCATCCGAGGTGCCCGCACGCACAACCTGAAGAACGTCTCCGTGGACCTGCCGCGTCGCCAGCTGGTGGTCTTGACGGGGCTGTCGGGTTCCGGAAAATCGTCCCTGGCTTTCGACACGCTGTATGCCGAAGGGCAGCGGCGCTACGTAGAAAGCCTGTCGGCTTATGCGCGGCAGTTCCTGCAACTGATGGACAAGCCGGACGTGGACCTGATCGAAGGCCTGTCGCCCGCCATTGCCATTGAACAAAAGGCGGCGGGCCACAATCCGCGCTCCACCGTGGGCACCACCACGGAAATTCACGATTACCTGCGCCTATTGTACGCTCGGGTAGGCACTCCTTACTGCCCCGAGCACGGCCTGCCGCTGCAGGCGCAAAGCGTCAGCCAGATGGTAGACCATGTGCTGCAATGGGAGCCTGAAAGTCGCATCGCCGTGCTTGCTCCCCTGCACCGCGCCATCAAGAGCGATCTGCGCACCGAATTGGCAGGACTGCAGGCCCAAGGCTTCGTGCGCGTGCGCATCGACGGCCAGACCGTCGGCATGGAAGACATTCCCGCGCTGGATGCCGCACAGCCCCACGACCTGGATCTGGTGGTGGACCGCCTGCGCGTACGCCCCGACAGCCAGCAACGCCTGGCCGAAAGCCTGGAAACCGCCTTGTCCCTGACCGACGGACGCTGTCTGGTCGTCAATCTGGATACCGGCCACGAACAACCCTTTTCCAGCCGCTACGCCTGTCCGGTGTGCAACTACGCGCTGGCCGAACTGGAACCGCGCCTGTTCAGCTTCAATAATCCGGCCGGCGCCTGCCCCGACTGCAGCGGCCTGGGTCAGGTGGATGTCTTCGACCCGGAGCGCGTGGTCGCCTTTCCTGAGCTGAGCCTGGCCGGCGGCGCGATCTCCGGCTGGGACCGGCGCAACGCCTTTACCTACACCCTGCTGACCAGTCTGGCCGCGCACTACCAGTTCGATATGGACGCGCCCTTCGAGTCCCTGCCCGACGACGTGCGCCGCAAAGTGCTGCATGGCTCCGGGGACGAGGAAATCTCCTTTCTGTATCTGAACGAAAAGGGCCGCACCACGGTCAAGACCCACCCCTTCGAGGGCGTGATCCCCAATCTGCAACGCCGTTGGACCGAAACCGACTCCTCCGCGGTGCGTGAAGAGCTCAGCAAGCTGCGCCGCACCCAGACCTGCCCGTCTTGTCACGGAGCGCGCCTGCGCCTGGAGGCACGCAATGTCCGCATTGGCGACGATCCGCTCAAGGACAGCCCGGCCCAGGGCCTGGCTATTTACGAAGTCGAGGCTCTGGCTCTGTCGGACTGCCTGCGCTGGTTCGAACAGCTGGAGCTGACCGGCGCCAAGAAAGACATCGCCGACCGCATCGTGCGTGAAATCCGGGCGCGCCTGGAATTCCTGAACAATGTGGGCCTGAACTACCTGTCGCTGGATCGCAGCGCCGACACCATCTCGGGCGGCGAGGCCCAGCGCATCCGTCTGGCCAGCCAGATCGGTTCAGGGCTGACCGGCGTCATGTACGTGCTGGACGAGCCCTCCATCGGCCTGCACCAGCGCGACAACGACAAGCTTATCCAGACCTTGCAGCACCTGCGCGACCTGGGCAACAGCGTCATCGTGGTGGAACACGACGAAGACATGATACGCACGGCCGACTATGTCATCGACATGGGGCCAGGCGCGGGTGAACACGGCGGGCAGATCACCGCCCAAGGCTCGCCCAATGAACTGGCCGCCAATCCGGCGTCGCTGACCGGCCAGTATCTGTCGGGCGTGCGCCAGATCGCCGTACCCAAGCGCCGGCCCGTAGACGACACCCTGGACTGGCTGCGCCTGTACGGCGCCACGGGCAATAACCTGAAATCTGTCGACCTGGCTTTTCCAGCCGGACGCCTGGTTTGCATTACCGGGGTATCAGGCTCGGGCAAATCCACCTTGATCAACGACACCCTGGCCACGGCAGTATCCCATATTCTGCACCGCGCCCACGCCGAGCCGGCCCCCTACGACAGGCTGGAAGGGTTGGAGCACTTCGACAAGATCATCAACGTCGACCAGACCCCCATCGGACGCACGCCACGCAGCAACCCGGCCACCTATACCGGCATGTTCACGGCGGTGCGCGAGCTGTTCGCCGGCGTGCCCGAAGCCCGTCTGCGGGGCTACGACCCTGGGCGCTTCTCGTTCAACGTCAAGGGCGGGCGCTGCGAAGCCTGCCAGGGCGATGGCGTGGTCAAAGTGGAAATGCATTTCCTGCCCGACGTATACGTGCCCTGCGATGTCTGCCAGGGCCGGCGCTACAACCGCGAAACCCTGGACATACGGTATCGCGGCCGCAACATCAGCGAAGTGCTGGACATGACGGTCGAGCAGGCCATGGAATACTTCGACGCCGTCCCCCTGGTGGCTCGCAAGCTCGCCACCTTGATGGACGTAGGCCTGTCCTATATACGCTTGGGCCAAAGCGCCACCACGCTATCCGGCGGCGAAGCCCAACGCGTCAAACTGTCGCTGGAGCTCTCCAAGCGCAGCACCGGCCGCACCCTGTATATATTGGACGAACCCACCACCGGCCTGCACTTTCAGGACATCGCCGTACTGCTGGGCGTGCTGGAAAAACTGGTGGACTCAGGCAATACCGTGGTGGTGATTGAACACAATCTGGACGTGATCAAGACGGCCGACTGGGTAGTGGACATGGGGCCTGAAGGGGGGCGGGGCGGCGGGCAGATCGTGGCGCAAGGCACCCCCGAAACCGTGGCCGCCTGCGCGCAAAGCCATACCGGCCGCTACCTGAAACCGCTGCTGCAGCGCGGCGGCACCCCCGCTACATCCTGAACAATTCGTCGTGCTCGCGGATCGCATGGCGGTCCGTCATGCCGGCAATGTAATCAGCGATGGCGCGTGCCTGCGCCACCGGATTATCCCGGCGATGCTCCGCCGCGAGCAGGCGCGGGTCGTCCAGAAACGCCTTGAACAGCTCGCGCACGATGCGCCGGGCCTTGCCCATCATGCGCACGACGCGGTAATGGCGATACAGATTGGCGTGCAGAAAACGCTTGAGCTCGTCCGCCTGCGCACGCAGCTCGGGTGAAAAGCCGGCCAGGCGCGGAAGCGCCCGGATAGCGTCCGCACTGTCGGGCTTGTGCTCGTTCAGCCTGGCCTGCGTGGTGTCCGTCAGGTCCACTACCAGCGTATTGATCATGCCGCGTATGATTTCAGCCACCAGACGCTGGCCATTTAGCCCCGGATAGCGGGACTGCACCTGATCGTAGTGCTGGCGAAACAGCTGCAATTCCAGCAACTGCTCCAGAGAGATCAGGCCCGAACGCAAACCGTCGTCAATATCGTGATTGTTGTAGGCGATTTCGTCAGCCAGATTGGCCATCTGAGCCTCCAGCGAAGGCTGGCTGCGCTCCAGGAAGCGCTGGCCCACATCGCCGAGTTCGCGGGCATGCTTGACCGAACAATGCTTCAGGATGCCTTCCCGCGTTTCAAAGCACAGGTTCAGACCATTGAAGGCCGCGTAACGTTCTTCCAGTTCGTCGACCACGCGCAGGCTTTGCAGATTGTGCTCGAAACCGCCGGCCTCGGGAGCCAGTTCCTGCATGCACGCGTTCAGTTCGTCCTGCCCGGCATGACCGAAGGGCGTGTGGCCCAGGTCGTGCGCCAGAGAGATGGCTTCGATCAGGTCTTCGTGCAGACCCAGGTTGCGGGCGATGGCGCGCGCCAACTGCGCTACTTCCAGGCTATGGGTCAGGCGCGTGCGAAACAGATCCCCTTCGTGATTGATGAAGACCTGGGTCTTGTATTCCAGCAGCCGGAACGCATTGCAATGGATGATGCGGTCGCGGTCCCGCTGAAAGGCGTTGCGGCCCTGCGGCGGGGCTTCGGGGTGACGCCGGCCGCGGGACTGTTCAGGGTGACAGGCGTAAGCGGCAAGCGTCAGCATGGCGCCTACTCCTGGACGGCCGGATCGAAGCGCGCCAGCGCCTGGCGCACGACATCGGGCTCCACGGCCTGGACCACAGCATGGCCCAGCCTGTCCAGCAAGACAAAACGCAGTTGGCCGCCCTCGTTTTTCTTGTCGACCTGCATCAGATCCAGCCAGCGCTCGGCAGGCCAGTGTGGCGGTTCGGTCGGGCACCCGCTGGCCTGGACCTGCGCGCGGATGCGCGCCACGTCCAGGGCAGGCAAGCCGCACACCAGGGCGGACAGCTCGGCGGCCATGATCATGCCGCAGCCCACGGCTTCGCCATGCAGCCACTGGCCATAGCCCATGCCCGATTCGATGGCATGGCCGAAGGTGTGGCCAAAATTCAGGATGGCGCGCAGGCCGGATTCGCGTTCGTCCTGCGAGACGACCTCGGCCTTGACCTCGCAGGAGCGGCGGATGGCGTGAACGATGTCTTCTTCGTGCAAGGCACGCATACCGTCGATATGCGTTTCGCACCAGTCGAAGAAATCGCGATCGTAGATCATGCCGTACTTGATGACTTCGGCCAGGCCGGCGGAAATTTCGCGGGCCGGCAGAGTACGGAGCACGCGCGTATCCACCTCCACGGCGATGGGCTGGTAGAAAGCGCCCACCATGTTTTTGCCCAGGGGGTGATTGATGGCGGTCTTGCCGCCGACGGAGGAATCCACCTGCGCCAGCAGCGTTGTCGGCACCTGCACGAAGCGCACGCCGCGCATGAAGCAGGCTGCCGCAAAGCCGGCCATATCGCCGATGACGCCACCGCCCAGAGCTACGATGAGCGCCTTGCGATCCAGATGGCGACCCAGCAACGCGTCAAAGATCAGGTTCAGGGATTCCCAGTTCTTATAGGCCTCGCCGTCCGGCAGTTCGATCACGTGGACAGGCTTGCCCGACGCTTCCAGAGCGCGCCTGGCGCTATCCAGATACAAGGCAGCGACGGTCGGATTTGTAACAATTGCCACGGCTGTTGCGTTGGCCGGCACGCTTTCGGCCAGCCTTTCCAGGCGGTCCGACGTGATATGGATGGGGTAAGCGCCGCCTTCGACGGCCACATGCACTACAGTCATTCAGCAACCTCGTTCTTTCAGGAGGGACAACAGTTGGCGTACAGCATGGTGGACCGGCGCAGAGCCGGTCTCGAAGTGCACATCGGCGACTTCTTCGTAGAGGGGTTCGCGCCGCTGGAGCAATTCCTGGATGCGCGCGCGCGGATCCGCCGTCTGCAGCAGCGGCCGGTTGCGGTCGCGCGCCACGCGGCGGTAGAGCTCATCCACGCTGGCGCGCAGATACACTACGATACCGCGATCCTTGATGATCTGGCGATTGGCCTCGGACAAAATGGCCCCGCCCCCCGTGGCCAGCACGATTCCAGGCAGGCGCGAGCAGATATCCAGCACCGCCGACTCTCTTTTGCGGAACCCTTCTTCACCTTCGAACTCAAAGATGGTGGCCACTCGCACACCGCTGCGAGCTTCCAGCTCGTGATCCAGGTCCAGAAATTCGCGTTTCAGCTCCCGCGCCAACTGACGGCCTATCGTGGTCTTGCCCGCGCCCATCATTCCGACCAGGATGACGGGCCGCGAACCGGCCTGTTGTAATTCGAGCAACTCGGTGTCTGATAAAGGGCTAGGTTGTTCTACAGGCATCAGGTCTGCGAGTAAAGAGTGGTTCATTTGTGTATTATCCCATTAGCCCACCCGAAGCACAGTCCGTTGCTTAGAATTATTTCGTTACATTGAAGCCCGGCGTAAGGCCAAGTCCAGCCGCATTTGGACTTTAAAATCAGCCCTAATGAGTTCTTCTGCCCCCTCCCCCAATTCCAAGCCCGAGCACTCCTCCGGTTCCTGGCTAGCCCGCTTCATCGTCAAGACAGCGGTCTTTATTGCCGGACTCGGCCTGTGCGGAGCCCTGCTCGGTTCACTCGCTCTGGCGCTGGCCTGGCCCAATCTGCCTGACTTGAGCGCCATGATCGACTATCGCCCCCGGGTGCCGCTGCGCATCTACACGGCGGACAAGGTCCTGATCGGCGAATTCGGCGAAGAGCGGCGCAACGTGCTGCGCTTTGATGAAATCCCCGACGTCATGAAATCGGCCATTCTGGCCGCCGAAGACGACCGCTTCTACCAGCACGGCGGCATCGACTGGATGGGCGTGGGCCGCGCGGCTCTGGCCAACTTGACTCACATGTCCAAGACCCAGGGCGCCAGCACGATCACCATGCAGGTGGCGCGCAATTTCTACCTGTCGTCCGAAAAAACCTATACCCGCAAGTTCTATGAACTGCTGCTGACCTTCAAGATCGAAGCCACGCTGACCAAGGATCAGATCCTGGATCTGTACATGAACCAGATCTACCTGGGCCACCGCGCCTACGGTTTCGCCGCCGCCTCGCGCACCTACCTGGGCAAGCCGCTGGCCGAAATCACCACGGCGGAAGCCGCCATGCTGGCCGGCATCCCCAAAGCGCCGTCGCGCTTCAACCCCATCGCCAACTTCGAGCGCGCCAAGACCCGCCAAGGCTATGTGCTGGGCCGCATGCGCACCCTGGGCTACATCACCGAGCCTGAATACCAAGAGGCGATGGCCCAGGGAATCGAAGTGAAATCAGCGGTGGGCACGCCGGCCGGCGGCTACGCCATCCACGGCGAGTACGCTGCCGAACTGGCGCGCCAGCTCTTGTACGGCGTCTATCAGGACAACGTCTATTCGCGCGGTTTCAACATCTACACCACTATCAGCTCCACCGACCAGGAAGCGGCCTACCGCGCCGTACGCAACGGCATTCTGGACTACACCCGCCGCGCGCCCTACACCGGCCCACAAGGCCAGGTGGACCTGCCCGCCGGCATAGAAAATGATCACGCACGCCTGGACGCCATCCTGGACGAAATGCAGGACAAATACCCCGATACGGGCGACCTGCTGACCGGCGTGGTCCTGGAAGCCAGCCCCGACCGCATCCGCGTCGCGCGCACGGCTCAGGAAATCATCGATGTCACCGACAAGCGCGCCCTCAAGATCGTGGCCCGCGGTCTGGTCAAGAACGCCAAGGCGGACGTTCGCATCCAGCGCGGCTCGGTGGTCTACCTGTTCCAGAACAACGATTACTGGGAAGTCATCAATATGCCCGCCGTTCAGGCCGCCTTCGTGTCGGTTCGTCCGCAGGACGGCGCCATCCAGGCCATGGTGGGCGGCTTCCATTTCTCGGACGGCAAATTCAACCGCGTCACCCAGGCCTGGCGTCAGCCCGGTTCGGCATTCAAGCCCTTTATCTACGCGTCCTCGCTGGAACGGGGCCTGACGCCGGCCACCCAGATCTCGGACGAGCCCTTCGTGCTGACGGCGGCCCAGACCGGCTCCAAGCCCTGGGCGCCCAAGAACTACGGCCGCACCTACGAGCCCATGCTGACCATGCGCCAAGGTTTGTACAAATCCAAGAACATGGTGTCCATCCGTATCATGCAGGCCGTCGGGCCCAAGTATGTGCAGGAATACATCACCCGCTTCGGCTTTGACAAGGCGCGCCAGCCCGCCGTGCTGCCGCTGGCCCTGGGCGCCGGCAGCGTCACACCCCTACAGATGGCCGGCGCCTATTCGGTATTCGCCAACGGCGGCTACCGTACTGTGCCTTACCTGATCGACCATGTCACCGACAGCACCGGCAAGGTCATCATGCGCGCCAAGCCCGTCGTCGCCGGCGATGCCGCTGCCCGGGCGATCGACCCGCGCACGGCCTACGTCATGAACGATCTGCTGCGCGGCGTCGCCACCTCCGGCACGGGCGCCCGCGCGTCCCGAGAGCTCAAGCGCAACGACATCGGCGGCAAGACCGGCACGACCAACGATTCACAGGATGCCTGGTTCGCCGGCTTCACACCGGATCTCGTGGCCATTGCCTGGATGGGTTTTGACCAGCCGCGCAGCCTGGGCTCGGGTGAGACCGGTGGCGGCGCCTCCATGCCCATCTGGATCAATTACATGCGTACCGCCCTGAAAGACAAGCCGGTAGTGCCGCCTGGCCCCATGCCCAGCGGACTGACCAAGTCCAACGGCGACTTCTATTTCGATGAATTCCCGCCCGGCCAGGCCATTGCGCGCGTCGGCCTGCCCGCCCCCGGCGACGGTGGCCTGCAGGAAGGCGGCAACGACGGCATCGGCGATCTGCTGCGTCAGATCGCTCCCGAGCAAAGCTCGGGCGGCGGTGGCAACCAGTTCATCCCCTTCTGATTTTTTTCTACACCCAGAACGCCGGCCTACGCCGGCGTTTTTTATGGTTTGCCAACGCCAATGGCATAATGATCTTCTTTGCCCGACCCTGCTGGAAAACACCATGAAAAAGGCTCGTTCCTTCCGACTGCTGGCCCTGCTCGCGCTGACCGCCGCGCTGGGCGCCTGCGGCTACAAAGGCCCGCTGTACCACCCGCCCGCCGAACAGGCTCAGGACGCCGATACGGCGCCCCGATAGTTTCTCCGGCGTTGATCGCCCAACTTCTGTTTTTTTGACGACACCATGACTGTTGCACCTCATTTCCAATTCCAGAACGACACGCTGCATGCCGAGCAGGTTCCCCTGACCCGCCTGGCCGAGGAATTCGGCACGCCGCTGTACGTGTACTCCCGCCAGGCTCTGCGCGATGCCTGGGAGTCCTATCGCGTCGCCGGCGAAGGTCGCAAGTTGCTGGTGTGCTACGGCATGAAAGCCAACTCCAACCTGGCCGTGCTGCAAGAATTCGCTCGCCTGGGCACCGGTTTTGATATCGTCTCCGGCGGTGAACTCGCACGCGTCATCGCCGCCGGCGGCGACCCCGGCAAGGTCGTATTCTCGGGAGTGGGCAAACAAGTCTGGGAAATCGAGGCCGCGCTGGCTGCCGGCGTCAAATGCTTCAACGTCGAATCCGAGGACGAGCTCGAGCGCGTCGCTCAGGTGGCCCAACGCCTGAACGTGAAAGCGCCGGTTTCGCTGCGCGTCAATCCTGATGTGGATGCGCGCACGCATCCCTACATTTCCACAGGCCTGAAAGACAACAAGTTCGGCGTGCCGATCGAACAGGCCCCTCGCATCTACGCGCGCGCGCAGGAGCTCGACAGCTTGGAAATCGTGGGTGTGGACTGCCATATCGGCTCTCAGATCACGGAAGTCAGCCCCTACCTGGATGCCTTGGACAAGCTGATCACGCTCATCCTGACCCTGAAAGACCAGGGCATCGCCCTGCACCATCTGGACCTGGGCGGCGGCTTGGGCATCCGTTATACCGACGAAACCCTGGTGACGCCCACCGATCTGCTGACCAAGGTCTTCGCCGCCCTGGACACCCACGGCTTGGGCGAACTGGAAATCGTGCTGGAACCCGGCCGCTCCATGGTGGGCAACGCCGGCGTGCTGCTGACGCGCGTGGAATATCTGAAACATGGCGAAACCAAGAACTTCGCCATCATCGATGCGGCCATGAACGATCTGATCCGCCCCACTCTGTACGATGCATGGCACAGCGTAGAGGCCGTCCAGCCGCGTCCCGCAACACCGGACACCCCTCGCTACGACCTGGTCGGCCCGATCTGCGAAAGCGGGGACTGGCTGGCTCGTGACCGTCAATTCGCACTGGAACAAGGCGATCTGCTGGCCATTATGTCCGCCGGCGCCTACGCATTCACCATGGCCAGCCAATACAATACCCGCCCGCGCGCCGCCGAAATCCTGGTCGATGGCGAGCAAGTGCATGTGATCCGCCCGCGTGAAAGCCTGGAAAGTCTGTTTGCCTCCGAACGACTGCTGCCCTGATCGGTCACAAACCTGTTATTTCTGACCATTCAGCCTTAAAGAACTCAGCGCACAAACCGTTAAACGGATGATCTTGCGGGCTGGAATGCCATCCATTCCAGCCCTGGCCTGGCGCTCCCCGAACGGATAAGCGCCGACTCCACTGTCTGGGCCGGACAGTTCGATGGTAAGCGCTGGAGGCTGTACCGCCATCATGACCGTTTCAGGAATACAAATCGACAGTCTCGAACCTGTCACCTCGGCCAGCGAACGACTGATTCGCGGGCTGAGCTTTTACATCATTCCGCTATTCCTGATCCTGCTCACCCTGTGGGCTATTTTTTTCCTCCCCAATCGCTATCCGTCCCCCTCCGGCCAGATACTGGGCTTTCATGCCCAGGCCAGCCAGCAGGCCACGGCAGATCCGAGCCTGATCAGCCAGCTCACGGCGCGCCCTGTGCAAGGCCAACTGCAGTTGGACGAGCCCCACTGGATTTTGCTGGATCTGCCTGCCAAGGACGACAATAACGACCACGTCCTGCACTTCCCGGCCTCGCGCTTCAATGTACTGGCCTGCCAGCGAGCCAACAGCGCGCAGGCATTGGCCATCAATGACCACAGCCTGTCCACCCAGGCCCTGCGCTCCCCCATCCAGGGGTACACCGTCGAGCTGGGCAGCGCTGCCGTTCCCTCGTCCATCCTGTGCCGCGTCGAAGTCGACAGTCCCAGCCTGCTGCAGGTAGAGCTCTGGGCCGCCGAGGACATCAAGCACTCATCGATTCGCTATACGCGCGGCATAGGGCTGCTTGAAGGTGGGCTGCTGACCATGGCGCTGTTCATGCTGGTGCTGGCCGCCACCAACCGCGAATGGATCTACCTGCTGCTGTCAGTGTGGCTGGTGGGCAACCTGCGCCTGGGTTCCATGGCCATGGGCTGGGACATGCAATGGCTGGGACATACCCTCCCTGCCGACATCATGCCTTCTCTGCGCCAGATCACCATTGCCTGCTACTTCGTACTCAGCTACTCGCTGTTTACCTTGCTGCTGCGCCCCTCCATCCAGTCGGAGCTGCAGTTGCGCTGGCTGCGATCGGTCGGCGTGCTGGGCCTGGTGCTGCTGGCGGCCTCGGTTATGGCGCCTGCATCGCTGTTTCAGCCCCTGATGTGGTTCAGCGCCATTTATGCCCTGTGCTGCGCCGGCTGGGTGCTGCTGTCCATTCTGATGCAGGCGCGCTCGCGCATCATGCTCTGGCAACTGGTGCTGCTCAGCATGGCGCTGTGCGTGCTGATCTCGGCCATTTTCCTGGCCGCCTTCGGCCGCTCCAGCTTTGTCGAAAATTTCAACGGCGTGATCACGCTGCTGCTCTCGAACCTGATGGTGGCGCTGGCCGTCGGCGAACGTCTGCGTGAAGACCGCAGCGAAGCCCTGCGCGCGCGCAACGAGCTGATCGCCCATTACACGCTGACGCCCATCGGCATGTTCACGCTCAGCGAGTCCGGCACCTTCCACCGCATGAGCCCTGTGCTGGCCTCGATGCTGGGCATCACCTTCGATCCGGCCGCCCCCGCGCACTGGGCGGACTTTTTTCCCGAGCAAGACTGGAAAGCCGTGGCCCAAAGCACCCAGGCCAACCAGGAAGTCACCGTTGTCCGGCACGACACCCGGGTCGGCCCCTGCCACTTCAGCCTGCGCGTCAGCCTGATCAACCATCATGTCGAAGGCTCGCTGCAGGACATCACAGCACGCGCCGAAACCCTGCGCCAACTGCGGCTGATGGCGGACAACGACCCCGTCACCAATGTTCTGAACCAGCGCGGCATCGAGAAAGCCCTGGACCAGGCCCTGGCGCGCAGCAGCAGCGACAAGCCCTGCATGCTGGCGTATCTGGACCTGAACCACATCAAGTACGTCAACGGCACATTCGGCCACTCGTCGGGCGACGCCTTGCTGCTGAAGGTCTGCGAGCAACTGGAAGCCGTCCTGCGCGATGGCGAGAAAATCGGCCGCATCGGCAGCGACGAATTCGTCATTCTGTTTGAGGATTGCGATCCCGACCAGGCTCGCGCCCTGGCGAACGAAGTCATAGAGGCCCTGAACAAAAGCCCTCTGCTGGCAGGCAACCGCAGTTTCAACCTGCGCAGCACTCTGGGGCTGGTGGAAGTGGCGCCCGAGATGGCGCCCCAGGAAGCTATCTCGGCGGCCAGCCGGGCCGCCCGCGAGGCGCGCCGGCAACACCAGGATGTTGTCGTCTATGACCAAGACTCCAATGCCCTTCAGGAGCATGCCGAAGAACTACGTCTGTTCGAGCAGCTGGAAGGAGGCTCCTCGCGCGGCCTGTATCTGGAAATGCAGCCCATTGTGTCGTTGCGTCGC
This sequence comes from Pseudomonadota bacterium, assembly GCA_023439305.1. Lineage (GTDB taxonomy): Bacteria > Pseudomonadota > Gammaproteobacteria > Burkholderiales > Burkholderiaceae_B > Alcaligenes. Next base: position 15,140 of record JAEXOO010000039.1, on the reverse strand, counting down.
CCCATCGACAGCCTGAATTTCGAAGTGCTGCTGCGCGTGCGCGACTCGTCCGGTCAACTTATTCCTACCGGCCGCATCATTTCCGCAGCCGAAGAAAGCGGCACCATAACCATCATCGACAAATGGGTGTTCTCGGCCACGCTGGAGTGGATGTCCAAGCACGAAAAGCAATTGGCGCGCACGCAACTGGTCAATATCAACCTCAGCGGCGTATCGCTGAACGATGACAAGTTCATCCAGTGGTTTTTCGATATCCTGGCCCGCTACGAGCACCTGGCGCGCAAGCTGTGCGTAGAGATCACCGAAGGCGTCGCCCTGGACGACCTGGAGCACACCCGCCACTTCATGCGCCGTCTGCAACAGACAGGTGTACGCATCGCCCTGGACGACTTCGGCGCCGGCTACACGTCCTTCTCCTATCTGCGCGAACTGCCCGCCGACGCCATCAAGATCGACGGCGCCCTGATCTGCGACATGCTAAACAAGGAAACCAACGTGGCCATCGTGCGCACTATTGTCGAACTGGCGCGCAACCTGGGCATGATCAGCATCGCCGAATGGGTGGAAGACGTACCTACCTTGCGCGCCCTGCAGGAGATCGGCGTGGACTATGTGCAGGGCTTCATTGTGTCGCGCGCCTGCACCGCCGCCGAACTGCTCAACGCCTCGGCCATCATCGATCTGGTCAAGGACGACACCGCCCGCCAGTTCCTGCTGGACTCGCAACAAAAGCATCGGCCTACGATCTAGTCCATCCCGGAAATCCGCAAAGAAGCACAAAAAAAGCCCGCCATTGTGAATGGCGGGCTTTTTCATGACGCGACACAGTCGGTCTACAGTTCCCCGTAGGAATGCAGACCCGACAGGAACATATTCACGCCCAGGAAGGCGAAGCTGGTGATGAGCAGGCCCGCCAGCGCCCAGTAGGCAGCCATGGTGCCGCGCAGGCCCTTGAGCAAGCGCATGTGCAGCCAGGCGGCGTAGTTCAGCCAGACGATCAGCGCCCAGGTTTCCTTGGGATCCCACTGCCAGTAGGTGCCCCAGGCATCGGCGGCCCACAGGGCGCCCAGCACGGTCGCTACGGTAAAGAAGGCAAAGCCCACGGCGATGGCGCGATACATGATGTCGTCCAGCACCTCCAGCGACGGCAGCTTGCGCGAGATGGGGCCGCGGAAGTACAGGATGGTGCCCACAATCAAGCTGCCCAGGCCGAAGTACAGCATCCAGGTGGGAGACAGTTCACGCGAACCGAAAATCATAGGTTCGGCGCACAGAATGGCGCCCAGCACAAAAACCGGAATCAGTTTGGTACGCGAGCGGGTTTCGCCATTTTCTTTGACCAGATAGGCAAAGCCCACCATGGCAGCCAGCGAGAAGGTGCCGTAACCGATGAAATTGGCCGGCACGTGCAGTTTCATCCACCAGCTTTTCAGGGCGGGCACCAAAGGCTGAATCTGGTGAGCGTCGCGGGTGAAGGAATACCACAACAGGAAAATGACCAGCGAGCTGATGGCCAGGAGCACGAAGCCGCCCAGCGCGCGGGTGTTATAGCGCCGTTCGTAGTACAAGTAGAACAGCGCCGTGATCAGGGCCAGCAACACAAAGACCTCGTACAAATTGCTGACGGGAATATGGCCGATGTCCGGGCCCAGCAAGTGGCCTTCGCGCCACCGCACCAGCAGCCCTGTGGTACCGGCGTATACGGCGGCCCAGGTCAGCCCCGACCCCATCCAGGCTGCCGTATCGCTGAAGAAACCCGCCCAATACAGGACCGTCGCCAGGATGAACAGCGAGCACATCCACAGAATGGCCGACTGCGAGGACAGCAGATACTTGAGCAGGAAGACGGAATCCGCCTTCTGGATATCGCCGTTGATCAGGCCGCCGCCGGTACTGTAGAGCCAGATGGCCAACAACGCCGTCAGGCCACAAGCCACGGTGATCGTGCGCAGCGGCCGCCAGAGCCAGCCCAGCCAGGCCACAAAGGGCACAAAACCCACCAGGATGATTTTTTCGTAGTAATCCATGCTGGTGCTGTAGGTATTGAGCGCGTACGCCGCGCCCGCCGCCAGCAGGACAAAATACAGGAGGTCGGTCCAGTCGGGACGACCGCGCGTACCGCGGCGATCGCCACTGGAAGCGATCGAATCGTTCCACATGGTTGGAGTGGACGAAGAAAGAGTCTGCGCCATAGCTACACCTTGTCAGACAGAAAGCCGCTTGAATGCCGTTTCCAGGCGTTCAAATTCGAGGTTGAAGTCCAAGTTGCGACGTTGCGACGTCATGGCAGCCATCACGCTGCTGCCTTGCTCGTGCGGACGAATCCACACCCATACGCGGCGGTCCCGGATGTAGAACATCGAGAACACGCCGATAATCAGAAACAGACAACCCAGATACACGATATACATGCCAGGACTGCGCGCCACCTGAAACACACTGGCCTGCACCTGCTCGAAGCTGTCCAGTGTCAGGAGAACCGGAGCCGGGTAATCCGGCAGGTTGGCGAAGGCCAGCACGGCGGCCTGGATCCAGCGGTTGGCTTCGTTGTTTTCCTGGCTGTAGTCCAGCTCGGGCAGGCCTTGCTGCTGACGCACCAGATCGCGCAATTCGGTCAAGGTAAGCTGGATCATGGGGACGGCGAAACCCAGAATGCGCTCACGTTCGGCCTCCGGCACACGACCAATGATGCCGTCAAAACCCGCACGCGTAAAGGCCTGCAGCGACGTCCGGGAAGCGCTCAGCATCAGCTCTTTCTGCTCGGGAGACGAGGAATTGCGCTGCGCGAAACGCTCGGCCGCCTGCTCCACCATAGCCGGATCCTGTGTGGCGGCGCGTACATCCATGAATTCCTTCAAGGAGCGGTTCTCGTCGGCCGGCAAGCGCACGTAGCGGAAGGACTCGGCGGGTGAGTTGCGCATGCCCGCCAGAAAGACGAGCGTGCCGTCCAGCTCCACGGGCATCATGTAATTGACGAATTCGCGCGCCTGGCCCTGATCGTCGATGATGCGATAGTTGACGCTGGGACCGACATTTTCCAAATGTTCATTCTTGTTATTGGCGGCGCTGCCGGTGACAGCGGCCACATGTTCGATCATGGCCTTGGGCTGCGGATCGCCTTCGGACAGGTTCTCCACGTTGATGGGGCGCAGCTCGGTGAATTGGACGGTCAGGGCCTGAGCGGTCGGGCTTTCCTGTGCCTGGATCACCGCGCTCTCGCCCACCGTGCCCTTGAGCTCGAACGGCTTGCTGCCCGAACCTGCCAAGGGGTAGCCGGCCAGCGTCAGGCGGCTGCCGCCGTCATCAAAACCAGACTGGTACACCGTGACGCCTTTATAGCGCAGCGGCTCGTTGACCTCGATGGTGCGCTCAAAAGTCTCGCCCGTCGTCGGGTCGGTGACCTCTACTTCGCTCTTGAAGCTGCTGGGCATGCCCGTGGAATAATATTCCACCAGAAAGCGCTTGAGCTGAAGGGCGAAAGGCAAGGGCTGCACCAGCACGCCTTCGCCGGAATTGATCACGGCCGAGGCCGTGCGTGCACCTTCCGGCACCAGCATATTGGCGCGGAAACTGGGATTACCCAAGGCCAGGCGGCCCGAATCAGGCACCTGGGAAATAAGCATGTTCTCGGTGATGGGCTCCTTGCCGCCCAGCCAGACCTGCAAACGCACGGGCAGTTCGCTGTCCAACAGTCCGCCTACGCAGATCACCACGATGGCCAGGTGGGCAAAGATGTAACCCAACTTGTTGGCGCTGCCCTTCTTGGCCGCCATCATCAGGCTGCCGTCTTCGTCCCGGCGCACACGCACCGCATAGCCTTGGGACTGCAGCCAGCCCTGGGCCTGTTCACGACTATGCTCGGGCGAACCGGCACTTTCCAGCTCCACCCGGTGCGGAAACGCCTTGAGGCTGCCGCCGCGCACGTGCTCCTTGAAGGCGCGCATGTCGCGGATCATCTTGGGTGCGTTGCGAATAACACACAAGGTGGTCGAGATCACCAGAAACGCCATGATGACCATGAACCAGCCGCTGTTATAGATCGACCAGATGGAAAAGTGATCGAACAGCTCGAACCAATAGGGACCGAACTGGTCAATATAGGTATTGGCCGGCTGATTCTGCGCCAGTACCGTACCGATCAGGCTGGCCACGCAAATGAACATCAGCAGACTGATGGCAAAACGCATCGAACCCAGCAGTTCGAAGAAATTGGCAGCAAAACGGCGCGCAGAAGATACTTTTTTCACAGATGTCTATCTTAAGAAGTAGGCGGATTGAAGAAGCTCCGCCCTTTCAAGGGGAGCTTTCTCGCCACGATACAGGGGCGCTTGCAGCGCTGCGTCCCTGTTGTCGCTTGACCTTGCTGGAAGCGGCGAACCCTGGGAAGCGGCGCATGGTCGCCGTAGATATCCAGGGTAAGATGTTCGAAACGAACAAAAGTTCCTCATAGGACAAAGCAAATGCGTGTGGCCGCAAGTTGCGCGCTCCACCACGACATGAATGGCTTCAGCCGGTCCGAAATCGGACGAAACGCCCGCCCGGCAGGGCTGTTGACAGACGATGACGCCTTGCAGACCGGGGCCCTGTTGCCGTCAGGCAGGCGGCACCTTGGACCCGGGCTTAAAAGAAAGGGGGCTGTGGCAGCCCCCCCGATCGACGATTAGCGCAGGCCTGCTGCGAAATCGGCCACCGCCGAGATGTCCTTGTCGGACATGCGGTCAGCGATATCGTGCATCATTGGGCCATTGGCGCGATCACCGCTGCGGAACAGCTTGAGCTGCTCTGCAATGTAAGATGCGTGTTGGCCGGCCAGACGAGGATACTGGCCAGGCATGCCGGCGCCGTCAGGCGAGTGGCAAGCGGCACAGGCAGCCACGCCGCGCTCAGGCAGACCGCCGCGCCAGATTTTCTGGCCGCGTTCCATGGTTTCTTCGTTGGTCGCGTTGGCGGCCTGGTCCCAGTTCACGGATTGCGTGGACAGGTAGAAGGCGACATCGCGGATTTCGTCTTCGGTCATGCCGCCGGCAATGGCGGTCATCAGGGTATTGGTGCCATCAGGGCCGCGACGAGCCGGCACGGACTTTTCGTCCTTGGCGCGGAAGTCGTGCAACTGCTTGACGAGATACTCGTAAGGCTGATGCGCCAGCGATGGGTTCACCGGGATGGTGCTGTTACCTGCGTCTCCATGACAGGACACACAGGCCAGCACGCCGCGCGACATCTCCCCCTTGAGGTAGAGTTGCTCGCCCTTGGCGGCATCGGGTTTGGGCAGACCAGCTGCATTCGCTACGTTAGCGGTAAAAACCACAGAGCAAGCCATCGTCAGGCTGCTTGCGACAACGATTCGGGAAAGCGTACGCTTCATTAGGACCTCGACAATCGCGATTCAGATCGGGGTGCCGCATGCGCCCCGCAAAACCCGCCGTAAACCGCCGGTAAGACCGGAGAGGAACACGACGTTACTGTTTCAAATCGACAGATTATACAATAGGCGCTGAACCAATATGGAATTACGCTGCAACCATGTCGATACTGCACCGCGCCCAATTTACGATTTCGGCTGCTCAGATAGATCAGCTGCCCCCTCCCGGCCCGCCGGAGGTCTGTTTCGTGGGGCGCTCCAATGCGGGCAAATCCTCCGCGATCAATGTGCTGACCAATCAGCGCAAGCTGGCTTTTTCCAGCAAGACGCCAGGCCGCACCCGCCTGATCAATCTGTTCGGCATCCCGGACCCGCTCAGCCCCGGCGACTACCTGGGCCACCTGGTCGACCTGCCCGGCTACGGTTTTGCCGCCGTGGCCCGGCACGAGCGACGGGACTGGTCGGAAGTGCTGGGCAGCTACCTGGCTACGCGTCCATCCATTGCCGGCATCGTTCTGCTGATCGACATTCGTCGCGGCGTGACCGAGCTGGACCATCGCCTGGCCCAATGGATCGCTCCCACCGGCAAGCCCGTGCTTGCCTTGCTGACCAAGGCGGACAAGCTGCCCTACGGCCAGCGCATCAAGGCCGTGGCCGAAGTACGGCGCCAGCTCAAGGAGATCGGCGCCCTGCAGGCCCTGCCCTTTTCGTCCACCGATCGAATCGGCCTGCTTGAAGCGACCGAACACATCGAAAACTGGATTTCTCCAAAGGTTGTTCCATGACCCGTTTTCTTCCTCCCGCCGACTTCCCCAACACCCGTCTGCGTCGTAATCGCCGCGACGAATTCTCCCGTCGCCTGGTACGCGAAAACCGCCTGTCCACCGATGACCTGATCTACCCGGTCTTCGTGCGCGAGGGCGAAAAAGTCCAGGAACAGGTCGGCTCCATGCCCGGCGTGATGCGCTATTCACCCGATGAATTGATGCGCGTGGCCGAACGCTGTCTGCAATTGGGCATTCCTGTGCTGTCGCTGTTTCCGTCCATCGACCCGTCCCTGAAAACACCGGACGGCGCCGAAGCAGCCAACCCGGACGGCCTGATCCCGCGCGTGGTGGGCATGCTCAAGCAGCAGTTCCCCGAACTGGGCGTGCTGACCGACGTGGCCCTGGATCCCTACACCAGCCACGGCCAGGACGGCATTCTGGACGCGCAGGGCCACATCCTGAACGAAGCCACCGTGGACATGCTGATTCGCCAGGCGCTGTCCCAGGCCCAATGCGGCGTGGACATCGTGGCGCCCAGCGACATGATGGACGGGCGGATCGGCTCCATTCGCGCCGCACTGGACCAGGACCAGCAGATCCACACACGCATCATGGCCTATTCGGCCAAGTACGCCAGCGCCTTCTACGGCCCCTTCCGCGACGCCGTGGGCTCGGCCGCCAACCTGGGTCGGTCCAACAAGAACACCTACCAGATGGATCCAGCCAACCGCAACGAAGCCCTGCGCGAAGTAGCGGCCGACATCCGCGAAGGGGCGGACATGGTCATGGTCAAGCCCGGCCTGCCCTACCTGGACATCCTGCGCGACGTCAAAGATGCGTTCGGCATGCCCACCTACGCCTATCAGGTCAGCGGTGAGTACGCGATGATCAAGGCCGCCGCCCAGAACGGCTGGCTGGATCACGACAAAGTCATGATGGAATCACTGCTGGCATTCAAACGCGCCGGCGGAGATGGCATCCTGACCTATTTCGCCATCGAAGCCGCCACCTTGCTGCGCGAACAGCACGTCTGATCCGCATCAAGCGAACAACAAAAAACGCAGCCCTCGCGCTGCGTTTTTTGTTGTTCGCACACAACGAATCAAGCGTCAGCCTCCGGCCAGAACCTGATCCAGCACCTTGCCAAAACGCTGGGCATCCTGAAAACCGATCACCCTATGGGCATCCAGGTACCGCCCGGTGGAGTCAAAGAACATAATGCCGGGCGGACCGAACAGGCGAAAATGCTTGAGCAGCTCGCGATCGTCGGCATTGTTGGCCGTGACGTCGGCCTGCAACAGATCGAACTGAGCCATGCGTTGCGCCACGCCCGGATCGCTGAAGGTGAAGTTTTCCATCTCAATGCAGGAGACGCACCAATCTGCATAGAAATCCAAGATGACGGGTCGGGTGGCCTGGGCCAGATGTTGCTCAAGCTCGGCCAATGTCTTGACGCGCTGGAACTCGATCTTGGCCGCTGCCGGAGCCCCGGCACCGACCGACTGCAAGCCCGCCAACGGGCGAATCACACTGGGACGATCCAGACCCACGCTGATCAGCATCAGAGCCGCCCAGCCGGCCAGCAACACGCCCAGCCCCTGGCGCAGGCCGGACCAGGCCGTCAGCGGCACGGCTCCGCGCCCGAATGCGCCCAACAGCGCCGCCGCCCACAAGGCCAGCACGATCCAGCCCAGCACGGCGATGGCCGAGGCCATCAGCGGCGACACCATCCACCAGGCGGTCGCCAACAACAGCACGCCGAAAGCGGTCTTGACGCTGTTCATCCAGGCCCCCGCCTTGGGCAACAAGCGGCCGGAGCCAGCCCCCACCACCAACAGCAATACGCCCGAGCCCCAGGCCAGCGCGAACAAGGCCGAGCCGCCCAGCACCACGTCCCCGGTCTGGGAGATGAACAACAGCACGCCGGCCAGCGGAGCCGCCACGCAGGGACCGACAATCAGGGCCGACAGCATGCCCATCAGGAATACGCCGCCGAACCGTCCGCCCGGCAGACGATTGACGCGTTGACTAAGACGGCTTTGCAGACCCGATGGCGCCTGGAAGGTAAAAACATCCAGCATGGACAAGGCCAATACCACGAGGATCAGGGCAAACAAGCCCAGCACCCAGGGCTTCTGCAGCCAGGCCGCCAGGCCTGCCCCCACCAGTCCGGCCGCCACGCCCAGCACGGTGTAGACCAGGGACAAGCCCAGCACAAAGGAAAATGCCATGGCCAGCCCATGCCAGCGCGACGGCGCCGCTGTCTGATCACGCCCGGCGATGATGGACAGCAGGATAGGTACCATGGGCAGCACGCAGGGCGTGAACGACAGCAACAGGCCGAACACGAAACTGAGCAGCACCACCTTGCCCCAGCCCGCCTGCTTCAAGTAATCCGCAAGGCCCACATCGCTCAGGCTCAGAGCCGAGGCCACGCCGCCCGCCGTTGGCTGGGCGCCTGCAACGAGCGCTGGATCGGCCGCCGACGCAGCGAGCTGTCCTGGTGCAGGGACACTGAGCACGCCATACGGGCCCGCCACTTCGTAGCCTTGCGCCGTCGGAATCAGGGTCAGAGTCTGAGTAGAAGGCGAATAACACAAGCCAGCATCCGCGCAGCCCTGGCTGACCACATCCACCTTCAATTCCCCGCCGGCTGAACTATCAGCCAGGATGGGCAGGCGCACCGTCACCGACTGCCGATAGACCTCCATGACTTCATCGAAGTTGGGATCGTAGACTTTTTCGCCATCCGGCAGCTGCGGCGGCCCCAGATGAGCGGGATCGGCGCTCGAGAATTCGAAGCGCTTGCGGTACATGTAGTACTCCGGCGCAATCTGGAAATGCACATCCAGCTGATCCGGCGCGCTCATGGCAGCGGTCAGGACAAAAGCCTGTTCGGGATCCAGAAACTCTTCCTCGGCCTGGGCTTGTGAAGACCAGAGCGCCAGCAAGCTGAGCAGTGCAAATAAAAGAGGGAGAAAGACAGCGCGCAATCCGGGCGCGGAATACTGTGAGCGGTTCTGGTTCAGTGACAACGACACGAAGCGATCCCGAATCTTGAAAACATAACCAACCGGATCAGGCTGCGCGCGTCTGAGCGTGCACCCAATCCAGATAGGCGGTAAAACCACCAACCACCGGAAGAATGATCAGCTCTGGCAAATCGTACGGGTGCTGAGCACGCAGCCGATCCGCCAGCTCCGGGAGCCGGGCGACTGTGGTCTTGAAAGTCAGGGTGATTTCCTCATCGCCCTGCAGCTCCCCTTGCCACATGTACATAGACAGGCTGGATTGCGCAAGGTTCGCGCAAGCGACAATTCCGTCCTCCACCAGTTGATGGGCCATGTATTTGGCCAGCATCAAATCCGGCACAGTGGTCTGCGCCAGCACGACATGCTGGGGGTCCAAAGCGGGCAGGGACAAGGACAGATCGGGTTCTGGAGAGACGGGCTGGTCGGACATGCAGGCTCCTAAGCTGAGCCTATAGTTTAGCGCCTGAGGCCAGGATCCGGCATGGCCAGCAGGCTCAGCGGCAGCCGCTCAGCGTGTCGGAAGGACGCTCACCGAAGCGACGACGGTAATCGGCGGAAAACTGCCCCAGGTGCGTGAAGCCACAGCCCAGCGCCACATCGGTAACGGATGCGCCGCCCCGGAGCAAGCGGGCGCGGGCCTGATCCAGCCGCATCTGCTTGAGCCTGGCCATAGGTGACACACCCAGATGGTCCTTGAAACCGGCATACAGGCTGCGCACACTGACACCGCTCGCCTGAGCAATGTCGGCAATGCCGATCGCCTGACCCGCCTGATCTTCCATGTACTCCAGCGCGCGCCGCAGCACATGCGGCAAGGCCGCCTCGGTGCGGTAGGCGGACTGATTGTGCGCATGCAGCTCGAACAAGGCATAGATCAAGGTCTGCTCGAACTGACGCACCTGTCGAGGCTGCTCGAACAAGCCGCCGTCAGACACTTCAGCGAACTGCCAATCCAGCAGCCGGCGCAAGCTGGCGCCGCCCGGCTCATCCAGCGGGATGGACGGTTGGAACTCCAGCGCTCCGCGAGGCGCCTGCCCGAAATAATCTCGGTAGTGCCGCTCCAGCCCCTGGCGGGCTATGCGAACGAACAGCTTGTCCGCCTCCAGGCTGTGCTCCATGCTGAAGGCCTGGGTAGGGCTGATGATAGAGGCCAGGCGCGAGGTGGAGGCAAAGCGCCCATGCGCCGTCAGGATTTGCTCCTGGCCGCGCAACGGCACCTGCAACAGATAAAAATCGTCCAGCGGCTGAGGCTCTATCCGGACCTGCGCCCCGTAGCGCAAGCGCCCATACGCCACATCCTGCCCCTGACGCAGGAACAGGCGCGCATCCAGGCGCTGGCGACCGTCGGCCAACGTCAGCCGGTGTGGGCAAAATACCTGGGAAATGTAATGCTGAACGCAATCCACATCCTGCGAATGCAACCGGGCGTAGCGTTTCAGTAAAGTGGTCATGGGCGCAGCGAAAGGCGAAAAAAAGGCCGTGCCTCATCTTGGCACAGCCTTGCACACGGCCATATCGAGACAATCCCTAGGCCTGCCCGACCTTCAGACCGCGCGCCTATTGGTGCTGAAAGCGCCCGAAACGGCCCTGCCAGTACAGCAGGGGCGAATCCTGTGCCTGCTCGGCGTGGTGCACCTGCAACACTCGTCCCAGCACCAAGGCATGGCTGTGACGCTCGATCACGTCCACGATCTGGCAAGCCAGCGCGGCAGGGGCCTGACGCGCCAACCAGATGCCGTGCTCGGTGCGCAGCCAATCGTGTCCGGCATAGCGCGCCTCGCCCTGCTCGCCCTTGAAGCCGGCGAACTGCAGTGCCAGGGCCGCCTGATCCGAGCCCAGGATATTGACGCCAAAAAGGCCGCTGTCTCGCATCAGCGGCCAGGACGAGGAACTCTGGTTGACGCAGACCAGCACCTCGGCCGGATCTGCGGCCACCGATGTCACCGAAGTCGCCGTCAGGCCGCTGCGGCGGCCTTCGTGCTCTACTGTGATGACATTGGCCGTACCACCCAGATGACGCATGGCCTGCTTGAACTGATCCGCCGACACGCCGGACTGGCTGAAGACTTCTTCGATCTGCAGGGAGGGGGCCAATTCAACAGGCATGATTCACCTTATGTATTTATCAACGGATACCGCGCTGCCGCAACAAGGGCAGCACAGTATCACGGAAGTAGGGAAATTCGTGGACATAGTCGACAAACGACAGGGTTGTTCCCCGGAAACCCGCCGCGTGCAGCGCGCACAGGCCGTCGGCGACTTGCTCCGGCGTGCCGACCAAAGGGTAGCCTCCGTGGCCGGCTGCCATGCGTTCGCGAATCTGCGCCAGCAGCTCATGCGGGAAGGAATGGGCATGGGCAAACTGCAGACGCATCAAGTTGTCGACCGCCGCGTCGTCCGTATTGGCCAGGATGCGTTCCCATTCGGCCTTAGCCTCGGCCTCGGTCGGACGGCACACCACATGCGAGAATGTCATCACATCGACCTTGCGGCCCTGCGCCTGCCCCTGGGCCTTGAGGTCCGCCACTTCCGTGGCGGAACGGTCCAACTGCATGGCCGGCGTGAACAGAAAGTTGGCATTGCGGCTGGCGAACTCGCGCCCCTGACCTGAGCCGGCGGCGTTGAAGATCGGCGGGTCGTAGTCGGGCCGAGGATTGCCATAGACACCTTTGGCCTGAAAATACGTGCCGTCCCAGTCGAATCGGCTTTCGTGATGCCAGATCTTCTTGACCAGATCGAACCACTCTTGGGCATAGCCATAGCGGGTTTCGTGGTCATCAGGCAGCGTCACTCCGAGCGCATCGTATTCCGGCTTGTTCCAGCCCGCGACGATATTCAAACCCACGCGGTTCTCGCTCATCTGCGCCATGGTGGCGATCTGCTTGGCAAGCACAACAGGATGGTTCGCAACGGTATGCACCGTGGCAAACACACTGATGTTGCGGGTATTGGCCAGCAAGGCGGTCGCCCAGGTCACGGTTTCCAGCACGTAGCCATGAAAATCCGTTTCGCCGCCGTAACCGATCCAGCGTGCGATCGGCAGCATGAAATCAATGCCGGCCTCATCCAGCATCCGTCCCAGCTTCAGATTGTTGTCCCAGTTCGCCTGCCAGCGGTCAGGCAGCGTGGACACCGTCATGCCGCCACCGCAATTGGTGGCGAAGGTGCCCAGCAGGAACTTGTCGTGTGTGAGCAGTTTGTTCTGCGCCATGAATGGTCTCCTGATAGTCATTGTCCTGATGCAGGCCGTCACGTGACGAGCCCGACATGGAGCAAATTTTAGGAAGGCCAGCAGATGCTCACTATCCAAGAAGTGCAGGCTTTATCGAATGCCTGCAATTATTTGAATTATAAAATAGTCACCCTCAGCGCTCTTAGCAAAAACCCTTATATGGCCATTACTTACAGTAATAAAAGGCATAAAAAAAACGGACCCCTAAGGATCCGTTTCTACCGCAATGCTGAAAAAAGTGCGCTTATTCAGCGTCGACTTCTTCCTGAGCTTCTGGGCGGTCGACCAGTTCCATGAATGCCATAGGAGCGTTGTCGCCCTGACGGAAGCCCATTTTCAGGATGCGGGTGTAACCACCGTTGCGCTCTTGAACGCGGGGACCGATGACGTCGAACAGCTTGGTGACGGCGTCGCGATCACGCAGACGGGCAAAAGCCAGGCGACGGTTGGCCACGGTTGGGTTCTTGGCCAGGGTGATCAGGGGCTCGACCACACGGCGCAGTTCTTTGGCCTTGGGCAGCGTGGTTTTGATGGCTTCGTGAGTCAGCAGGGAGACGGACATGTTGCGGAACATGGCCAGACGGTGGCTGCTGGTACGATTCAGTTTACGTAGACCGTGACGGTGACGCATGATGATTTTTCCTAATGTATGAATCTAATTAGCACGCAGCACACGCTGCGAGCAACAATCCGGTTCTTCTATCAGCCAGGCTGCGGACCGGATGGACAACACAAAACAATAGCATATTTTTAAAGAGCCGTTCGCAGTCTTTTTGTATCTTCGCCGGGTGAGCCGGCAAAGATAGTTGAAACGACTGCGAACGGATTTCAGCGTGCCATCGCGCTGTTTACAACTTAAGGACGCTCCAGACCCAGAGGCGGCCAGTTCTCGAGCTTCATGCCCAGAGTCAAGCCACGTGCAGCCAGGACTTCCTTGATCTCGTTCAGGGACTTGCGGCCCAGGTTCGGAGTCTTGAGCAGTTCGTTTTCGGTGCGCTGAATCAGATCGCCGATGTAGTAAATATTTTCGGCTTTCAGGCAGTTGGCCGAACGAACCGTCAGTTCCAGATCGTCCACAGGACGCAGCAGAACAGGGTCGATCTGCGGCGTGCCACGCACTGGGGCTTCGTAGGCATCGCCCACGCCTTCCAGAGCGGCAAACACGGAGATCTGATCCATCAGGATGCGAGCAGACTGGCGCACGGCTTCCTCGGGCGAGATCACGCCGTTGGTCTCGATGTCCAGAACCAGCTTGTCCAGGTCGGTGCGTTGTTCCACACGAGCGTTTTCCACCGCGTAGCTGACGCGACGCACTGGGCTGTAGGACGCGTCCAGCACGATGCGGCCAATGGTGTGGGTGCGATCATCGGCCAGGGCGCGCACGTTGCCGGGCACGTAACCACGACCTTGCTCAACCTTGATCTGCATTTCCAGCTTGCCGTCGTCGGTCAGCGTGGCAATGACGTGATTGGGGTTGATGATCTCGACATCGTGCGGCAGCTCGATGTCGCTGGCCAACACCTGGCCGGCGCCTTCCTTGCGCAGGATCAAGGTGACCTCTTCACGGCTGTGCAGCTTGAAAACCACGCCCTTGAGGTTCAGCAGAATATCCACCACGTCTTCGCCCACGCCTGGCAGCGTGGAGTACTCGTGCACCACACCGGTGATCTGCACTTCAGTGGGTGCATAGCCAGTCATGGACGACAGCAGGATACGACGCAGTGCGTTGCCCAGCGTGTGGCCGTAGCCGCGCTCGAAGGGCTCCATGATCACTTTGGCGTGATTCTTGCTGATAGGTTCTACTTCAATGGAACGGGGCTTCAAAAAACCTTGAGACATTCGACTTCCTTTTCAATACCCTCGGCTCGTTACACCGATAAGGCTGACGGAAACTGGCCTAAGCCAGCGAGATAGCATCGCAAAGCCCACTTGCCGAGAAAATCGGGAAGTGGGCTTGCTTTGCCGAACTGTTAAAGCCTTGTTCGCGAAAAGATTAACGCGAGTACAGCTCAACAACCAGCGATTCGTTGATGTCTTGAGCGACATCAGCGCGATCGGGGGCTTGTTTGAACACGCCCGACAGCTTGCCGGCGTCAACTTCAACCCACTGTGGCAGACCATTGCCGGTCGCCAGATCCAGGGATTCCTTGATACGGCCCTGGGATTTGGCTTTTTCGCGGACGGAGACGACGTCGCCGGCCTTGATCAGCATGGAAGCGATGTCAGCGGTGTGACCGTTGACTTCGATAGCACGGTGGTTCACCAGCTGGCGAGCCTCTGCACGCGTGGAGCCGAAGCCCATGCGGTAGACGACGTTGTCCAGACGGGATTCCAGCAGTTGAATCAGCGTTTCGCCGGTGTTGCCACGACGACGGTCGGCTTCAACGTAGTATTTGCGGAACTGCTTTTCCAGCACGCCGTACATACGCTTGAGCTTTTGCTTTTCGCGCAGCTGCAGACCGAAGTCAGAAGTACGGGCACCGGAGGTGCGGCCGTGCTGACCAGGACGCGATTCCAGTTTGCACTTGGAATCGAGCGAGCGGCGGGCGCTCTTCAGAAACAGATCGGTACCCTCGCGACGCGAGAGCTTGCATTTAGGTCCAATATAACGAGCCACGTAGCTTCCCCTTAGATGCGACGACGCTTGGGCGGACGGCAGCCGTTATGCGGAACCGGTGTGATGTCTGCAATGCTGGTGATCTTGATACCCAGAGCATTCAGAGCACGCACAGACGATTCACGGCCTG
>JAEXOO010000037.1 GCA_023439305.1 Pseudomonadota bacterium | reverse complement strand
CCCGGGGGCTTGACCCCCCTGTAGGGTCGTCCGAGACCAGGACGTTGATAGGCTGGGTGTGGAAGTGCAGTAATGCATGTAGCTAACCAGTACTAATTGCCCGTGTGGCTTGATCCTATAACCCTTGTGGTTGTAGTGAGTACAAGTTGTTGACCACAGAACGTAATATTGAAGTGCAGCGCAGCCCGCGCTCAAACCCTTCGCAAACACTTGCTTGACCGATCCGTACTGATCGCAAGCAAGGTGCTTCTTCCAAATTGGCCAGGTAGTCCTAGACTGCCCGGCAACCAGTTACGCTTGACGACCATAGCAAGGTGGTCCCACACCTTCCCATCCCGAACAGGATTGTGAAACGCCTTCGCGCCGATGATAGTGGACGGACGTCTGTGAAAGTAGGTCATCGTCAAGCTCTTATCCGCCAAAACCCCCGCAAGGTCACCCTTGCGGGGGTTTTGCTTTTGCGCGAACGCTTTGCGTGTGCGCCTCCTCCGGGTGCAGCCAATTAGCACGTTGTTACAGACCGCTGCCAACGTGGCAAGAACGGGTAAAATGAATGAGTATTGTCGTCGTCAATGCTTGATTCAGGAGAACCGAATGAACCAGCCCGTCAACCCCGAACTCGAAACTGGCCTTCCGCTGCGCAAGATCACGCATATCTGCTATGCCTTGTTTTCGCTGGCCATGATCAGTGCGGGCCTGTTCGGCGCTGCTGCCGTGGCGGCAGTGATTCTGGCTTACGTCAAACGTAGCGATGCGTCCGGCACTATCTATGCCAGCCACTTGGACTGGATCATCAAGACATTCTGGTGGGGGCTGTTGTGGGTTGTGCTCAGCGGCTTGCTCACGGCAATTTTCATCGGCTGGGTGACGGCGATTGTTGCCGTGGTCTGGATTATTCACCGCCTTATCAAAGGTTGGCTGGCATTGGCCTCAGGCCAGGCCCTCGGTCAAGACTATTGAATAGTGCGGCCCATGCGAATGGTCGTTTGTCGACGGTTGCCTGAGCCCATTGCATGTCACTCGCACAACAAGTGGACGTGCGAAATATGCAGATGATGCAAGCATTCGCGCAGCATCAGCAGATAGGCGCCCAAGGTCTTGTCATCCAGCGGGGAGACCGTCGAATGCGTTTTCCCCTGGTTGCCGGCTGACGCTGTGCCTACGGTGGCATCGGCATAGAGATTAAATACGGTCTCCAGAGTTTCGATGCTTAAGGCGTGCTGGTCGGCGCCTGTCGTTTCTTTGATCCATTGCAGCAATGCACCGGCCTGGGGACCCGAGGCGAAGACCTGGAACTGGCGCAGGTCGAGTCGCGCCGGCATGATGGCGTCTTCCACGACCTCGATGGCGTGTTCCAGTTGCAAGGCGGTGGTGCCAGGGCCGGCAAAGCAGCTGGCCACTAGCTGCGTCAGGTTCAGTTCGGGGAAATGTTCGATATGGACCGGCACGCCTTTGCGAGCCAGACCTATGGCTGCTTCGTCTTGAGTGAAATGCAGCAGCGCGATCTGTGCGTGGGGTTGCGCGAGCTGCAGATGCTGAAGCAGAGGCAGGATAGCGTGGGGCGGGTTCAGGGTTGTCGCATTGTCCGACATGATGATCCTCATTGACTGTCCGTGTCTGTCTTTTTTTCTGGCGACGTTACCTGAAACAAAGCCAGGGCCAAAGGTCGCTGCACTTCGTGCTCCACGATAGGGGCGGGATAATCCCGGCCCAGGGAAAAGTCGAGCGGCAACTGCCGGGCCTGCCATGGGGCATGGATTGCTTTGCTATCCAGCCGTGCCAGTTCAGGTACATAACGCCGTATAAAGTCTCCGTCGGGGTCGAATTTGCGGGATTGCGTGATTGGATTGAAGATGCGGAAATACGGTTGCGCATCACAACCTGTGGACGCTGCCCACTGCCAGCCGCCGACGTTGGACGCCATGTCGTAATCAAGCAGCTTGCGGGAAAAATATTGTTCGCCCCACCTCCAGTCTATCAGCAAATCCTTGACCAGAAAGGAGGCCGTGATCATACGCAGGCGGTTATGCATATAGCCAGAGTGATTCAGTTGGCGCATGGCTGCATCCACGATGGGATAGCCGGTTCGGCCTTCACACCAGGCTTGAAACCAGTCCTGTCGATTGGGGTACGGCAGATCGCGATAGGCGGCCTTGAAGCTGTGTGTGGCGGTTTCGGGGAAGTGCCACAGGAATTGCTGATAGAACTCGCGCCAGATCAGTTCGCTGAGCCAGGTTGCAGCGCCCTGGGAATCGCTGGGCCAAGCCAGGCTGACGGCCTGCCGGATCGACAAGGTGCCGAAACGCAAGTGGGGAGCCAGATACGAGACGCCTCGCTTGGCAGGAAAATCGCGTTGGCGCTCGTAAGCATGCAGCCGCGGCTCGAACTGGCTCAACAGAGCTTGCGCACCGCTGCCGCCTGGCGCAGTCAGCAATTGTCGCCCTTCCTCGAAGCCTAGCTCGGTCAGGGTGGGCAATGCTTGCGCAGGCAGTATTGCCCATTGTCCTTCACGGGTATCCCGCACCTCGAGGTCTTGCGCACGAATGCGTTCCAGCCAGTTCCGCTTGTAGGGGGTGAACACTGTATAAGGACTGCCTTGCCGGGTCAGGATTTCATCCCTGGCAAAAATGACCTGGTCTTTATACAGGTGCAGTGTGCGACCTTGTTCGAGCAAGGAGCGGGCTACGCTTTGATCTCGTTCCCGCGCCGCCGGCTCGTAGTCTTCGTTGGCGTAGACCGCTTGGGCCTGAAGGTGTTGTGCCAACTCGGGGATCAGCGTACGTGGGTCGCCCTGAGCAGTGATCAGTTCGGCGCCTCGCTGCCGCAGATCCTGCTTCAGCTCATACAGGCTTTCCCGTATGAAGGCGATCCTTCTGTCATCAGCGGGCAGGGAGGCCAGAATCGTGGTGTCGAAGATAAACACGCACGCCACGGGGTGGCCGCTCCGTAAAGCATGGTGCAAGGCTGTATTGTCGTGCAGGCGCAGATCGCGGCGCAGCCAGCACAGAGACAGGGTGGGAGTCATGACACGGATGGCG
Source organism: Pseudomonadota bacterium (assembly GCA_023439305.1). Classification (GTDB taxonomy): domain Bacteria; phylum Pseudomonadota; class Gammaproteobacteria; order Burkholderiales; family Burkholderiaceae_B; genus Alcaligenes. The sequence continues at coordinate 75,472 of JAEXOO010000037.1, read as the reverse complement.
CCTAGCGGCGCACGTTGTATTGAATGGATAGGGCGGCGGAAAAAAGGTGGGCGAAAAAAAGGCCGCGGCTGATATCAGCGGCGCGGCCCGATGACGCATCAGGTGCCGAGCACCTGCACCTTACTTGAGGTGAGCGCTGACCAATTTGGTCAACTCGAACATGGACACCTGGTCCTTGCCGAACAGGGGACGCAACTTGGCATCAGCATTGATGTTGCGACGGTTCGCGGGATCCTGGAGGTTGTGCTTTTTGATGTAATCCCAGATCTTCTTGGTGACTTCAGTGCGAGGCAGCGCGCCGGGGCCGATCACGGCAGCCAGGGTGGGGCTAGGAGTGAGGGGCTTCATGAAGGCTGCATTGGGTTTGCGAGCAGCAGGCTTTTTTTCAGTGCTGGCCATGAACAGAACTCCTGAGGAATGAGTTGAAAGGACAGGATATGCGACTGGGCACGACTCCGTTGTCAGCATACCGTGATACTCCCCTGAAATCCAAGCCATTTGTTTCTGTCGGCAACGGTGGGCAGACGGGGATTTTCCCCCTCTGGACAGCCCGTGGGGATTTTGCTGCCCCCTGGGAGCGGAGCGGGGCAGGGGGATGCATGCGTGCAGAGGCCGCCTGTAGCATAATGACGTATTCGACACCCTTGACGCGATCAGCCCGGAATCTGCACAGACAGTGCGCTGAATTGCATGTTTTTGAGTCTAGCCATGAGCCCTACCCCGGATACCCTTGTAATTCGCCGCCCTGACGACTGGCATCTGCACCTGCGCGATGGCGCCGTGCTGGAGTCCGTGGTCGGACATACTGCCGCTCAATTCGGTCGCGCCATCATCATGCCGAATCTAACCCCGCCGGTGACCACCACGGCGCTGGCCTTGGCCTATCGCGAACGTATTCTGGCCGCCCTGGCCAAGGCGGGCGTGCAATCGGACTTTGAACCCTTGATGACGCTGTACCTGACGGACAATACCGACCCTGATGAAATGCGCCGGGCCCGTGACAGCGGGCAGGTGCATGGCGTCAAGCTGTACCCAGCGGGCGCTACGACGAACTCCGACGCCGGCGTGACCGACCTGCTGGGCAAGTGCTCCAAGGTGCTGGAAGTCATGCAGGAAGTGGGCATGCCCTTGTTGATGCACGGCGAGGTCACCGATCCCACGGTGGATCTGTTCGATCGCGAGGCTGTCTTCATTGAGCGCGTCATGATTCCCATGCGCAAGGCATTCCCGGAATTGAAAGTCGTCTTCGAACACCTGACCACCGCCGATGGCGCGGCCTATGTCAGCCAGGCGGAAGGTCCGGTCGCCGCGACTATTACCGCTCATCATCTGCTCTACAACCGAAATGCCCTGTTCCAGGGCGGCCTGCAGCCGCACTGGTATTGTCTGCCCGTGCTCAAGCGGGAGACGCATCGTCAGGCCTTGTTGAAAGCGGCCGTCAGCGACAGCGGCCGTTTCTTTCTGGGCACGGACAGCGCACCGCATTCCCGCAGTCGCAAGGAGCAGGCCTGTGGCTGCGCGGGTTGCTACACGGCCCTTCATGCCATGGAGCTATACGCAAGCGCCTTTGACCAAATCGGTCGTCTGGACAAGCTGGAGGCATTCGCCAGCCTGAATGGCCCGGCATTTTATGGCTTGCCCGTGAACGAGGGACATTTGACCTTGCGGCGCAGCCCTTATGCCATTCCGCAAGCGGTGGATATGGCGGGAGACCCTTTGGTACCGCTGGCGGCTGGACAAGAACTGGACTGGAGCGTGGTGGCTTGATCTGACATCGACCATCCGGCCGGGACGGGCGCGCGGCATGCCGCGCGCTTTCTTTTTCCGGCTGTGCGGGGTCATACCCAAGGGGTTCACGATGCTGGAAACTTTATTTGCGGATATTTCATGGCCCGCGCTCTTGGTCAGGATGGGTGCGACGGCCATGGTGGTGGTGATGGTGTCTTGGTCGGTGGGGGCGTTTGGTCCCTTGGTCGGAGGGGCCCTGGCGGGCTTGCCCATGGTGCTGGGACCCGGATTCTATTTTCTGGCGACCCAGTTCCCGGCTGATTTTATCCATCAGGCGGCCTCTTATGCCTTGTATTCACTGTGCGCCACACAGTTGTTTGTGCTGGCCTATATTCTGGCGGCGCGCTCCTTGCCGCCATGGCGCACGCTAGGCTGTGCGGTGCTGGTTTGGCTGGCGTCAGCGGCTCTGCTGTCTTTTCTGCCTGCCCAGCCGTGGCTGGGCCTGGCCGTGTTTGTTTTGACAACCATCGTTTGCCTGCGCTTGGCACGTGAGGCCAGATCGGAGGTGGCGGCGGCCAAGGGCAGGGCGGGCTGGGGCTTGCTGCTGCTGAGAGGCGCGCTGGCAGGCGTGCTGGTAGCCTGTGTGACTACTGCCAGCCAGTGGCTGGGGCCCAGTGCATCGGGCTTGCTGTTGGCGTTTCCCATAGGTTATACGGTCGTGGCAGTGACCATACATCAGAGGCTGGGCGCCGGCAGCCTTATTGCCACCTTGCGTTCTGCTTTGCTGGGCACTGCCAGTCTGGCCGGATTTTGCTCGGTGCTGGCCTTGAGCGTCCTGCATATGTCGTGGATGTGGGCCCTGCTCATGGCCGCCGGTGTTTCCATGCTGATCACGGTGATCCTGGTTTTCCGGCCCTGGGCCCGTCCTTGAAGGTTTAGGCGGACTCGAACAGTGCCTGGGGGCCGCCGTTGCGTGGCGGCGTCAGGCCCAGGTGCCGCCAGGTGTTCAGGGTTGCGGTGCGGCCGCGCGGCGTACGCTGCAGGAAGCCATGCTGGATCAGGTAGGGTTCGATGACATCTTCGATGGTATCGCGTTCTTCGCCGATGGCGGCGGCCAGGCTGTCGACGCCCACTGGACCGCCGTCAAACTTGTGGATGATGGCTTCGAGCAGCTTGCGGTCCATCAGGTCCAGCCCTTGCGGGTCGACTTCCAGCATGGCCAGCGCCGCCTGGGCGCATTCGGTGTGGATGATGCCGTTTGTCTTGACTTCGGCATAGTCGCGCACGCGCCGCAGCAGGCGGTTGGCGATGCGAGGCGTGCCGCGTGAGCGGCGGGCGATCTCGTAGGTGCCGTCATCGGTGGTGGATACATTGAGCAGGCCAGCGCTGCGTGCCACGATGCGGGCCAGATCGTCCACGCCATAAAATTCCAGCCGAGACACAATGCCGAAGCGGTCGCGCAAGGGATTGGTCAACATGCCGGCGCGAGTAGTGGCCCCCACCAGGGTGAAAGGCTGCAGGTCCAGCTTGACGCTGCGGGCGGCCGGGCCTTCACCGATCAGGATGTCGATCTGGAAGTCTTCCAGGGCGGGATAAAGGATTTCTTCGACCACAGGCGAGAGCCGGTGAATTTCGTCGATGAACAGGACGTCGTTGGGTTCCAGATTGGTCAGCAGGGCGGCCAGGTCGCCGGGCCGCTCGAGCACGGGGCCGGAGGTCTGGCGCAGATTGACACCCATTTCGTGGGCGATGATGTGCGCCAAGGTCGTCTTGCCCAGGCCGGGAGGCCCGAACAGCAGGACGTGGTCCAGGGCTTCCTGGCGCTGGCGCGCAGCGGCAATGAAGATTTCCAATTGCTCGCGCGCTCGGGCCTGGCCTACATAGTCGTCCAGCATCTTGGGGCGCAAGGCCCGTTCGACGGATTCTTCGTTGGGCGAAAGGGCCTGGGGCGCGATGATGCGCTGCTCGGAGGGCAGACTGGAGAGCGAATCAGAATGAATGGCCATGATGCGTACGCTGATTGAATATACAGTATGGTACACCATGCGGTCCCGGGCTGGGCGCGGCTTGGCATCGCGGGGCTGAGTTCCTGCATAATGAAGAAACGTTGACCTCTGAAGAGATTTTATCCATGTCCAAGCCATTGCCGACTTTTGACGATGTCCTTGCGGCGGCCCAGCGTCTCAAGCCTGTCGCTCACCGCACGCCTGTCCTGACCTCTGCCACCTTGAACCAGCGCCTGAACGGCGAGGTCTACTTCAAATGCGAGAATTTCCAGAGGATAGGCGCCTTCAAGTTCCGCGGCGGCTATAACGCGCTGGTGCGCCTGACGCCCGAGCAGCGGCGCGCCGGTGTCGTGGCGTTTTCGTCTGGAAACCATGCGCAGGCGGTCTCATTGGCAGCCCGTCTGCTTGATGTGCCCGCCACGATTCTCATGAACTCCGATGCACCGGCCGCCAAGCTGGCCGCCGCGCGCGGTTACGGGGCCACGGTGGTGGAGTATGACCGCTTGACTCAGGATCGGGTGCAGCTCGCCCAGGACATGGTGGAGCGTCACGGGCTGACGCTGATCCCCCCTTTTGGACATGCGGACGTGATCGCCGGGCAGGGCACGGCGGCCCGCGAACTGTTCAAGGACGTGCCTGATCTGCAGGAGCTGTATGTGCCGCTGGGCGGCGGAGGCTTGTTGTCGGGCTGTCTGCTGGCCGCGCATGCCATGGCGCCGGAATGCAAGGTGTATGGGGTGGAACCGCAAGCTGGCAACGATGCGCAGCAATCCTTGCGCTGTGGAGAAATCGTCAAGATCGCCCCGCCTATGTCGATCGCCGATGGCGCCTTGACCCAGGCTCTGGCGCCTATCACTTTTGATATCATCCGCCGGCATGTGGCGGATATCGTCACGGCTACGGATGCGGAGCTGGTCGACGCTTTGCGTTTTTTTGCCGAACGTATGAAGATCGTAGCCGAGCCGACAGGATGCTTGGGCGCGGCGGCCGTGATGCGTCAGGCCAACTTGCAGGGGCGGCGCGTGGGAGTGGTCATCAGCGGCGGCAATGTCGATGTGGCGACCCTGGGCCGTTTGCTGAGCTGAGCTGAGGTGCGGGCTGGCGAGTGCCGGGCTTCAGTGCCCGGCATCTGTTTTTACGCCCGTGACAGTGATTTGAGCGCCTGCTTGATTCCTTCGGATACGTCGATACCGTCCGGCAGAGCCTTGACGGCGATAGCAGCTTCCTTGCTGGAGTAGCCCAATGCCTCCAGGGCATGCAGCACGTCGTCGCGGCTGCTGGGAGCGGCGCTGACGGCCCCGCTGCCCAGATCGGCACCCAGCTTGCCGCGCAGTTCCAGCAGCAGGCGTTCAGCCGTCTTCTTGCCGATGCCGGGAATCTTGACCAGACGTCCGCTTTCCTGGCGCGTGATGGCGTCAGCCAGTTCCTCGGCGCTCATGCCCGACAACAAGGCCAGCGCGGTGCGAGCGCCTATGCCCGTCACCTTGATCAAGGCGCGGAAGGTGCTGCGTTCAGACAGGCTGGAAAAGCCGAACAGAACATGGGCATCTTCGCGGATGGCCAGGTGGGTGAACAGACTGACCTGCGCGCCCAGTTCGGGCATCTGGTATAGCGTGCTCATGGGCACGTCGATTTCGTAACCGACACCGCCCACATCCACACAAATAGTGGGGGGCTGTTTTTCAATCAGGGTTCCGCGAATGCGTCCGATCATGGAAATACCTTTATTTCAGAGCCTGTTGATACGTAGCAGGAAGCGGGTGTGAGACGATCAGCCCAGCACTCTGCCGGCACGGATACGCCGGCGCGGGCCGCTGGCCAGCGCGCCGCTTTTCTGCAGGCTGGAGAGCACACTGGCATGATGGGCATGACTGATGGCGCAAGCCAGGGCGTCCGCCGAATCCGGCGCGGGCAGGCCGCTGAGCTGCAACAGCCGTTGCACCATCAGCTGGATCTGCTCCTTGCCGGCATGACCGTTGCCCGCGACTGTCTTCTTGATTTGCAGCGCTGTGTATTCGTGCACATCCAGACCGCCCACGGCCAGGGCGCACAGGGCCGCGCCACGGGCCTGGCCCAGCAGCAGGGTAGAGGTCGGGTTGCTGTTGACGAAGACTTTTTCGACAGCACTGGTATCGGGCCGGCTTTGCTCGATGACTTCGGCAATGTGCGTCAGAATGAGCTTGAGCCGTTGCGCCAGGGGGAGGTCCGTCGGGACCACGATGGTCCCGCTGGATACGTAGCTTAACCTGGGCCCCTGGACGTCGATCACGCCGAAACCGGTGCGACGCAGGCCAGGGTCTATGCCCAGGATACGCATATCAATGACGGAAGTGGCGCGTGCCGGTCAGGACCATGGCAATGCCGCGCTCGTTGGCCGCCGCGATGACTTCGTCGTCACGCACGCTGCCGCCGGGCTGGATCACGCAGGTCGCACCCGCTTCGGCCACGACGTCCAGGCCGTCGCGGAAGGGGAAGAAGGCGTCCGACGCCACGGCGGAACCCGCCAGCGACAGACCGGCATTCTCGGCCTTGATGGAGGCGATGCGGGCGGAGTCCACACGGCTCATCTGGCCGGCGCCTACGCCCAGCGTCATGCCCTGCCCGCAGAACACGATGGCGTTGGACTTGACGTATTTGGCCACATTCCAGGCAAACAGCAGGTCTTGCATTTGCTGGGCGGTGGGCTGTACTTGGCTGACGACCTTGAAGGCCTCGACATTGTCGCGGAAGGTATCGGGGGTCTGCACCAGCCAGCCGCCGCCCACGCGCTTGACGTCAAAGGCGTTGTGGGCGTTGCCCGCATCCACGGTCAGCACGCGCACATTCTTCTTGGCGGCGAATACGTCCAGGGCGCCCTGGGTATAGGACGGCGCCAACAGCACTTCCACGAACTGGCTGCTGATGGCCTGAGCGGCCGCTTCGTCCACTTCACGGTTGAAGGCGATGATGCCGCCGAAGGCGGAGGTGGGGTCAGTCTGGAATGCCTTGCGGTAGGCTTGTTCGGCTGTTTCGCCCAGGGCCACGCCACAGGGGTTGGCGTGCTTGACGATGACGCAGGCGCCGGCATCGAAGCTGCGCACGCATTCCCAGGCTGCGTCGGCGTCGGCGATATTGTTGTAGGACAGCTCTTTGCCTTGCAACTGGCGATAGCGGCCCAGCAGGCCGGCGCCGATCTGCGCGTCGGCGTAGAAGGCGGCGGACTGATGCGGGTTTTCGCCATAGCGCAGCGTTTGCTGCTGCTGGACCTGGATGGTTAGCACACGCGGCCATTCAGCGCGTTCGGGTGCGCTTTCCTGGGCGGGCTCGGCTTGGGTCAGGCTGCTCAGGTAGGCAGCAATGGCGCCGTCGTAGGATGCGGTGTGGGCGTAGACCTTGGCGGCCAGCTCCAGGCGCAAGCCGTAAGAAGGATGGCCGGCAGGGCTGTCGATGTCGGCCAGCACGCGCTCGTAATCGCTGGGGTCGATGACCACGCAGACGCCGCCTTCAGGCGTGCCGTGGTTTTTCGCGGCAGCGCGCAGCATGGCCGGTCCGCCGATGTCGATGTTCTCGACGGCGTCGGCGAAGGTACAGCCTGGCTTGGCGACGGTTTCGCGGAAGGGGTAGAGATTGACGACCAGCAGATCGATGCGATCAATGCCGTGCTCTTCGATCGTCTTCAGGTGCTCGGCGCTGTCGCGGCGGGCCAGCAGGCCGCCGTGGATCTTGGGGTGCAGCGTTTTGACGCGACCGTCCAGGATCTCGGGCGAGCCGGTGTGCTGGGCGACTTCGGTGACAGTCAGGCCGGCTTGGGCCAGCAATTTGGCGGTGCCGCCTGTGGACAACAGTCGCACGCCGCGTTGAGCCAGGGCCTGAGCGAATTCGACAATACCGGTTTTGTCGGAGACAGAGAGAAGAGCTGTCTGGATTTTCATGGAAGGTGAGGCTTGAGAGTTAGGAATCAGGGTTGCAGATTGTGGGCGCTGAGTTTCTTGCGCAGCGTGCTGCGCGTGATGCCCAGCATTTCCGCGGCCTTGGACTGGTTGCCGGCGGATTTTTCCAGGGCAACCTGCAGGACGGGGCGTTCCACGCAGGAGATGACCATCGACAGCATATCGCGTGGCTCGGAGTCGCCCAGGTCGGCGAAATAGCGTTCCAGGCGCTCACGTACGGACTGTTCGAGTGGGTTGGTCGTAGACATGTTTTTCTGAAGGTATACGTTGCTTAAATACAAAAGAGCGGCTTGCAGGCCCTTATCCCTGATAAGGCTGGTCAAGTTCACATTCGTCGAACCATAGCCCTATGGCGTGCAGTTGTTCGCTGCAGTCTTCAATGCGGTTGATGCGTTCCAGCCACTGCACGGCGTCGGGCATGCCGGACAGATACCAGCCGATATGCTTGCGGGCAGTACGTACGCCCGTATGCTGACCATAGAAGGCGTAGTGATCTTCCAGGTGTTCGACCATGCAGTCGCGCAGTTCCCTGAAGGTAGGCGCGGCGCGGTGCGTGCCATGTTCGAGGTAATGCAGAATTTCCCGAAAGATCCAGGGGCGTCCCTGGGCTGCCCGGCCAACCATGACGGCATCCGCTCCGGTGTACTCTAGTACGAATTTGGCCTTTTCGGGACTATCGATATCCCCATTGGCAATGACAGGAATAGAGATGCTGTTCTTGACTTCGCGTATGGTGTCGTATTCGGCCTGGCCCTGATAGAAGTCGCAGCGCGTGCGGCCATGCAGGGTAAGAGCGGCGATGCCGATATCTTCGGCCAGCCGTGCGATACGGACAGCGTTGCGCGACTGCGCATCCCAGCCGGTGCGGGTCTTGAGTGTAACCGGAACCTGATGGGGAGTACATGCCTTGACAACATGTTCGAGGATGTCGATCACTCGTGGTTCGTCGCGCAGCAGGGCCGAGCCCGAGGTGACATTGCACACTTTCTTGGCGGGGCAGCCCATATTGATGTCAATGATGCGGGCGCCTTTTTCTATATTGAAGACGGCGGCCTCGGCCATCATTTCGGGATCTGAGCCGGCGATCTGAACTGCCACCGGATCGATTTCGCCATCGTGGTTCAGGCGGCGGGATGTCTTGACGCTGTCCCAGAGCCGCTTGTTGCTGGCCGCCATTTCGGACACCGCATAGCCTGCGCCCAACGCCTTGCACAGCCGCCGGTATGGTCGATCTGTGACGCCAGCCATGGGGGCAATGAAAATAGGGTTGGGAAGGGACCAGGAACCGATGCGCATTTATGGGATTTTACCCTTCCCGTCCGGCTCTGTGGGAGAAGACTTTGCATGAGCTTAAGACGTGCGGGCCGCTTGAGCGGCCTGTGCTTCGATGGCAAGGCTCAGGCGCGCAGCCCCTGTAGAAGCTGGCGGGCGAAGGGCAGCCGGGCCAGGGGTAAGGTATCCATGGCCAGCAGGCCCAGTCCGCAGGCATGCTGCACCAGCGGATTGCGGGTGGCGAACAGGCGCGGCAGCGTATCAGTGATGGCGGCAGTCAGCCATCGATCAGGGCGGCGAAGGCGTTCGTAGCGGGTCAGGAACGGGTCCGGATCCTGGCGGCAGTCGGCCTGCCAGGCTGCCAGGCTTTGTGCCAATTGAGCGACATCGCGCAGCCCCAGGTTCAGCCCCTGCCCAGCGACCGGGTGCAGGGTCTGGGCGGCGTTCCCGACGGCCAGCAGCCGCGCGGACAAGCGGCTGGGGCCAGCATGGAACGCCAGGGGGAATACATGGCGGGCGGACACCAGCTCCAGCAGTCCTAGCCGCTCGCCAAAGGCTCGGACCAGGGCCGTCTGGAACTCGGCGGCGGGCAGCTCGGCCAGCATCTGGCTGCGCTCGGGGGCGTTGCACCACACAATCCCGTACAGATCGGGGGCGTCGGGATGGGGCAACGCTGCCAGTGGGCCGTATTCAGTAAAGCGCTCGTAAGCCCAACCTTCCTGGGGACGGCTGGCTCGCACGGTCGTCAGCAGCGCGTGCTGGTTGTAGTCGCGACGCACGCCGGCGGGGCTCACGCCGTCGCACTGGATGGCCAGCAGGGCGCCGACCTGACCGCCGTCGTGTTCGACGTGTACGCACCCAGGAGCGGAACGAGCCTGGGCGTGCCGGGCGGGCAGCAGTGTCACGCCGCTTTCACGCAGGCGGGCATGCAGGCTCCAGAGCAGGTCGTCGTAGTGGACGACGGCGCCCAGATCCGGTACCCGGAGTTCATCCGCCTTGATAAGGCAACGGCCCAGGCGCCCTTGCTGGGATACGTGGACCGTGCGCATGATGGCGGCCTGGCGAGGCCAGGCCTTGAGCTGGCTCAGGATAAGGCGGCGGCTGCCGTGGTTCAGCGCCAGCGTGCGCGGGTCGCCTTGAGCATGGTCCGTGCTGGCCAGGTCGAAGTTCTTGCCCAGAACGGCCACGCGCGATGGATCCGGATGCTGGTCGGCCAGCATCAGCGCCAGGGCGGCGCCGACAGGGCCGGCGCCGCAGATGGCGATATCAAAGTCGGTAGCATTCATGAGGACCTCGTGACGGCGATGGAGCAATTCGGGTATTGTACGGGAAGGTGACCGCCGTGAATGGCCCTGACCGGGCCTGCGCACAGGGTGCGGCGGTCGTGCGCAATGGCCGCCCCGGCCCCGGCTCGGATATCGCCCATGTCCCCACAGACTTTGCTGCTCGACCAGGCTCCGCGTTTCCGCAACAAGACTCAAGCGGCCTTGCTGGCCCTGTTTTTCGGCGCCCTTGGCGCGCATGGCCACTACCTGGGGCGCCGCCTTTGGTGGCTGCCTTTGGCCTATACGCTGTTGATGGCCGTGGGCGTCGTGATCGCCGATACCTGGTGGGACAATATTTTTCTGCATCTGTTGATCGTCCCGGTGACGGCAGGCATTCTGGAAGCGGTCGTTCTTGCGCTGCGCGACCCGGCCCGCTTCGATGCGGTCTACAACTCCCAGGGTGGGGGGCGCAACCACCATGGCTGGCCCAGCGTCTTGACGGCCGTTGCCGGCGCCGTGGCCTTCGTCAATGTCAGCCTGTACTGGTTGGCGATCATTGTGCTGGCCGTATACCGTCACCTGGGTTGGCTGGATATCGGCGTTTACTGAAATAGCGTACCGGCAAGCGTGTTGTAAAACAAAGGCTTACAAGCCCGCTCTTAGGGTTTTTCCTTGTGGGCGGAACGCCCGCGGGTTACAATGTAGATTCTTCAATTTTATAGGAGCTGTGTGGTGAATCCCGACCCCGGCGACAGTCCCAGTCGAATGTTCTTCGACATGCTGACGTCCAGGCGCGTTCAGGCCCGCTGATTCCTTCACAGCCCGCCGCGTCCTGGATTCTATTTCAGGGCGTGGCTTTTCCCGGCGGCATCCGCCGCCCGAAATCCCGCCGTTCCATCTGTGCAGAAGCCACCGCTTCTGCATCCTGATATGCCGCATGTTTCATGCGCAAGAGGGGGAATGTATGCGTATCTTTGATCTCTTTCTGCGTCGTGCCGGAATCCAGGCTTCCACAGCCCGCGTCCGCACCCAGCTGTCCGTATCCCGCCTGACGGTGGTCTGCCCGCGTGGCGACCTGGCGCAGGTGCGCCGCCGTATCTATTCCGACCTGAACACGGCCGGCATACGGGTGGCCAATCTGGAAGTCGATCACTCCAACACCCACGACACGGCCCAGGCCTGCGTCACCTTGACCTGCCCCCCCGAGATGCGCGCCGAACTGATGCAGCGCGCGCGTCTTATCCGTGATTACCCGGGCGTGCTGAACGTCAAGTGGGCTGGGCGCGAGCGTATTGCTATAAACTAAGTTGCAACTGGTTCTCCGGATTGCGCCTTCATGACCCTGATAGACTGGCTGACCCCGTGGGAGTTCTCTCCCGTGCTGCTGGCGACTTTCCTGCTGGTCATCGTGCTGTATGTACGGGGTTTGCGGGTGCATCGGCCTAACCGGGTGCGGCAGTGTTTTTTCTGGTTTGGCCTGATCCTGTTGTATTTGTCCTTGCATACGCGGCTGGATTACTACGCCGAACGCATGTTCTTCATCCATCGGGCCCAGCATCTGATCCTGCATCATCTGGGCCCCTTGTTCCTGATGGGCGCCTATCCCGGCCAGACCCTGCGCGCGGGACTGCCCCTGGCCTGGCGCCGACGCCTGGCCAACTGGCTGCAACGCCCTTCCGGGCGACGGGTGCAGGCTGTGTTGACCAATCCGGTGCTGGTGGCTTTTCTGTTCGTCTTCCTGGTGCTGGTCTGGATGCTGCCGGTCGTGCAGTTCTATTCCATGCTGGATTGGCGCCTGTACCGGCTCATGAACTGGTCCGTGGTCATCAGCGGCATTCTGTACTGGAATCTGATCCTCGATCGTCGGCCTTCGCCGCCGGCCCGACTGTCGGTGGGCGGGCGCATTCTTTCGCCTGTCATCACCATGGTGCCGCAAATGGTGGTCGGCGCCGTCATCACGTTTACGGAATACGATCTCTATCCTATTTTTGATTTGTGCGGACGGGCTATTCCGGGCATGACTGCCGTGGCCGATCAGGTCATGGGCGGATTGATCATGTGGGTGCTGGCGGGATTGGTGGAGGTTTTCGGGCTGCTTTATGCACTGGGCACCCTGATGCGGCTGTCCGCGCGCCATCGTCTTCCTGAGCCCCGTCGCCGCGTCGCTGCCGCTGCTGCTGCGGCCAGTTAATTTTGTCGGGAGTCCGAATGCAGTCCAAACTCGTCTTCCCCTTGGCGCGCGCAGGCCTGGCTTTGTTGTTGGCGGCCAGTCCGGTGGCGCTTGTCCAGGCCCAGCCCATGGGCATTCCTTCCATGGGCGCCGCCTCGGGGGCGGAACTTTCCCCTTCTCTTGAGCGAACGCTGGGCAACGCCATCATGGAGCAGGGCCGTCGTTCGCCGGATTATGTGGCGGACTCGGATATCAATCAGTATTTGACCGATATGGGGCGCAAGCTGGCGCGCCATGGCCCCGCCATGGCGCAACCTGTGACGGTCTTTGCCTTGCGTGACGGCAGCATCAACGCCTTTGCCTTGCCCGGCGGCTATATCGGCATTCACAGCGGTCTGATCACTGCATCGCAATCGGAGTCAGAGCTGGCGTCCGTATTGGCCCACGAAATCGCCCATGTCTCGCAGCGTCATGTGGCGCGCGGCATTACGCAAAGCGCACAAAGCAATCACCTGATGATTGCCGCCTTGGCAGGCGCCTTGCTGGGCGCCTTGGCCGGCAGCGGCGATCTGGCCATGGGGGCGGCCGCTTTCGGGCAGGCGGCTGCCGTGGACAGACAGTTGGGCTTTTCCCGGCAGGCTGAGCAGGAAGCCGACCGCGTCGGCTTCGAGATGTTGACCAAGGCAGGCTATGAACCCCAGGGCATGGTGCGTATGTTCCAACGCCTTGCGGCGGCGTCGCGTCTGAATGAAAGCCCAGCGGCCAATGAGTATGCCAGTACCCACCCTTTGTCTCAGCAGCGCGAATCCGATATCCAGAACCGGGTCAGCGGTCATGCGCCCACGGGGTATCAGGACACGCCGTCGTTCTGGTACGTACGCGCCAAGCTGATGATCATGCAGGCCGGGGCGGGGCAGGCGTTGCGCGGGGTGGAGCAGAGTCTGCAGAGCAGCGCGCGTCAGGGGCAGGACAGCATCGAACGGGCTGCCGCCCTTTACGGGCTGGCTTATATCGCTTTGGGGCGGCAGGACTACGATCAGGCCCGTGGCTTTCTGGCGCAGTTGACGGAGCAGGGGCGTTATCAGGCGCCTGAGCCTGATGCTCTGGCCGTCAGCGTGGAGGTTGCGGCCGGAGATCGACAGGCGGCCTTGAGTCGGGCGCAGTCTGCCTGGAAGCGCTGGCCGCAAAGTCAGGGTGTGGCTCTGGCGTACGTGCAGGTGTTGCAGCAGGCCGGGCAGAACGAGCAGGTGTTGCAGTTCTTGTTGCAGCGCATTGAGCAATGGCCTGATGTGCCGCGTCTGCATCAGTTGCTGGCGCAGACTTATGATCGCCTGGGCGACGGTGTCAAGGCGCGGCGGGCCATGGCCGAGTATTACCAGTTGGTGGGCGCCTTGCCTACGGCGGTGGAGCAGTTGCAGCAGGCGCGCAACCTAACGACGGATTTCTATCAGCAATCCGAATTGGATACGCAGATCAGGCAGTTGCGCGAGCGCGTCGACAATGAGCGGGTATTGCTGGAGCGGTTTCGCAGTTGATGGCGGCGCACGGGTGGGCTGCGTGTTTCAGGGAGCGCGGGGCCCCAGCAAAACCTAGCTGCGGGTTTCGAAAAAACGGGCCAGGCGAGCAGGCAGCCATCCCATATTGCCTGGAAAGCGGCCAGTCGTGAAGCCGACATGGCCGCCTTCGGCTGGCTGGTGCAGCAAGATGGAGTCAGAGCAGTCCTGCACGCCTGGCAGGCAGGAAACCGGCACGAAGGGGTCGTTGCGTGCGTTCAGCACCAGTGTGGGCACGGCGACGGCACCCAGCAAAGGTTTGCTGGAGGCGCGGGTCCAATAGTCCAGTGCATTGCGAAAGCCATGCATGGGGGCCGTGTAGATGTCGTCGAATTCGCGCAGGGTGCGCGCCTGATTCAGTCGTACGGCGTCGATCAGGCCGGGAAAACGGCGCGCCTTGTCCTGCAGTTTGGTGCGCATGGTCTTCAGGAAGTAAGGCGAATAAAACCAGCGGCCCATGCGCGATTCCGACAGATACCGACCGCAGGCCACCAGATCCAGCGGGACGGAAATCGACGCGCAGGCCTGGAGCCAATTTGCTTTCTCGCCCGCCTCGCCCAAATACTTGAGCATGGCATTGCCCCCCAGCGAGGTGCCGGCTGCGTGCCAGCGGGCATGGGGAAGATGGCTGCGGACCGAGTCCAGGATGAAGCTGACTTCGTCCGAGTCGCCCGAATAATAGGCGCGGGCCATGCGATTGGGAAAGCCTGAGCAGCCCCGGAAGTGGGCCACGACCACTACCCAGCCGCGTGCCCGAAAGTACTGGGCGATAGCCTGGATGTAATGGCTGCGACTGCTGCCTTCCAGGCCGTGGAACAGAACCAGGGCGTGAGTATCGGCACTGGAGGGCAGACTGGCCCAGTCTTCGGGCTGCAGCCAGCGGCGGGCGGCGGTGCGCGCCAGATGGGCGTCCGCTTGGGCCGTGGCGCCGCTGGCCAGCTTGTCGGCGAACAGGCCGGGCCCGGTCCAGTCGAGATCAAGAAAGTCGCCATCGGCAGTGTCCAGGCGCTGTCGCACGAACGCAATGTGATGGTGACGCGCGAAAAAAGCGCTATGGATGGTCTGCAGATGTCCGCCGGGAAGCCAGGCGGGCAGGGGGCAGGCGCTGGAGTCCAGACGCGCGCTCATGCGACGCCCCCGCAGGGGCGCGCCTTGCCGACCGGGCGCAGGGCTGGGGTCGTCAAAAAGACGGGGGAAAGGGGGGCGGGATCCAACGATGCAACCGTCAGAATCAGTGGCCGTGAGCCTTTTCGCCTTCTTTCAGGCGGTAGCGGGCGCCACAGTAGGGGCAGGCGGCTTCGCCGGTCTTGCTGATATCGATGTACACGCGCGGATGCATGCTCCAAAGCGGTGCCTTGGGACCAGGGCAGTGCACGGGCAGGTCGGCGGCCCCGACCAGGATCAGTTCGTGCTCTGCTTTTTTGGGTTCGATAGCGGCGCTCATGAGAATTCCTGAAAAACGATAAGACCAACAAATAGACAAAGAGACGGCCGGCGCATGGCAGGCACAATCCAAAGATTGTACCAAGACGGCGCCTGTTTTTCGTGACCTTGTGCGAATAGGCTTCATCACCCGGGCTGTCCGCCACGCGACACAAAAGGGCTGTCGCGGCCGGACAATTTGGCGCCTCGGTCACCGTCCTCCAGGTTTTACTCCTAAAATAACGGACTATAAGCAAAACAGCCGTCGGGTCTTGGCCCGACGGACATCGGTATCAGGAGGGGGCGTGCAAGCCTTCACAAAAATGGCCCGCTTGTTGCCCGGTCCCCAGGATCGGGTCAATATGCGTGAAGGATTCATCGATTTCATTCCCGCCCTGATCGCCACGGTGGTCTGGGGCTTTGTGACCGGCGTGGCCATGGTCAAGTCCGGCCTGACTGGGTTGGAAGCGACGTTGATGACCCTGTTGGTTTATGCGGGGTCGGCCCAATTAACAGCCTTGCCGCTGATTGAATCGCATGCGCCTCTGTGGCTGATCTTCGCCGCCGGATTCGTGGTCAATATTCGCTTTCTGATATTTGGCGCAGCCCTTCAGCCTTATTTCCGGCACCTGGATTGGAAGCGGCGGCTGGGACTGGGCTATATCACCAGCGATATGGTGTTCGTGTTGTTCATGTCCCGCTATGGCGACTCGAAAGAGCGCGGCTCGCGCGAGCATCTCTGGTATTACCTGGGAATCATTCTGCCCGGCTGGGTCAGTTGGCAGATCGCGTCGCTGGCCGGCATCGTGCTCAGCGCCTACGTTCCCAGCTCCTGGTCGCTGGAATTCGCTGCAATCCTGGCTTTGCTCGCGCTGTTGATCCCGCTGGTCAACAACCGCCCCATGTGGGCTTGCCTGTTGACCGCGGGCGTGATCGCCTGGGCCGGGCAGATGCTGCCTTTGCGTCTGGGGCTGGTGGCGGCGGTGCTTGGCGGGGTGCTGGCCGGCGTGGCGGCAGAACAACTGCAACGTCATAGGGACGCACGGCAATGAGCGATTGGCAGTATGATTGGTACGTTTTGGGTGCAATCGCCCTGTTGGTGCTGTGCAGTCTTCTGACCCGTACCGGCTATTTCATGTTTGGCGACCTGTTGCCGCTGACCGACCGGATGCGGCGCGCCTTGCGCTATGCGCCGGTGGCAGCCCTGGTGGCGATCATCGTGCCGGAGCTTCTGCCCTGGGCTCCTGGCGACACTCCCCGATTGGATATCAAAGCGTTGGCCAGCCTGGTCGCCGTGCTGGTGTTCATCCGCACCCGTAATGCCGTATGGGTCATCGTAGCCGGCATGCTGGCTTTCTGGCTGATTCGCGCCGTAGTGGCATAACACCACATATCCGACGGTTCGTGCCCGCTTTCCTGATCAGGCAAGCGGGCATAAGCTAAAATAGGGTTGTTACAAATGCTTGCCAATCCCGGGCAAGCCGAATTTTTGCGTACATGACAGATAAAACTACTTCGACCTCCGATACCGTTACTTTCGCTGATTTCGGTCTGCACCCTGGAATCCTGAGCGCTGTCCTGGAAGCGGGGTACTCCAAGCCCACGCCGATCCAGGCGGAAGCCATTCCCGTGGTCTTGGCCGGGCGTGATGTCATGGGCGCAGCACAGACCGGCACCGGCAAGACGGCTGCTTTCTCCCTGCCCATTCTGAATCGTCTGATGGCGCATGCCAACACCAGCGCCTCGCCGGCACGCCATCCCGTGCGCGCTTTGGTGCTGACGCCGACGCGCGAGCTGGCCGATCAGGTGGCCGAAAGTATCGCTCTGTACAGCAAATCTGTTCCATTGCGCTCGGCCGTTGTCTTCGGCGGAGTAGACATCGGCCCCCAGAAAGAAGCCTTGCGCCGGGGTGTTGAGATCGTCATCGCCACACCGGGTCGCCTGCTGGACCACATCGAGCAACGCACGATCAATCTGGGCCAGGTCGGCATTCTGGTGCTGGACGAAGCTGATCGCATGCTGGATATGGGCTTTTTGCCAGACCTGGATCGTATCGTCGGGCTGCTGCCCAAGAATCGCCAGGGCCTTTTGTTCTCGGCTACGTTCAGCAAGGAAATCCGCAAGCTGGCGCGCTCCTTCCTGAATGATCCGGTCGAGATCGAAGTGGCGGCCCGCAATGCTACGGCCTCCACAGTGACTCAGCTGGTCTATCCCATGAGCGCGGACGACAAGCGCCGTGCCGTCGTGCATCTGGTCAAGACCAAGAAGCTGACCCAGACCATTGTCTTCTCCAATACCAAGATCGGCGCCGGTCAGCTGGCGCGCTTTCTGGAGCGCGAGGGCATCCGCGCCGAGTCCATCCACGGCAATAAAAGCCAGCTTGAGCGCATGAAGGTGCTGGATGCGTTCAAGGCCGGCAATGTGGATGTGCTGGTGGCCACGGATGTGGCCGCTCGCGGCCTGGATGTGGCCGGCATTCCCTGCGTCATCAACTTCGATCTGCCCTATAACGCAGAAGACTATGTGCACCGCATCGGTCGTACTGGTCGAGCCGGGGCTTCGGGCGAGGCGATCGCGCTGCTGGCGCCGGACGAAGAAAACTTGTTGCAGGACATCGAAAAACTGATAGGGTCGCCTGTGCCGCGTGCGCGTCTGGATCTGCCCGCAGCCTCGTCGGGCGGGCGCAATGGCGGTCGGTTCGAGCGCAGCGAGCGTCGCTCCTACCATTCCAGCACGCCGCCTGTGGATGAGTTCTTCTTGAAACCCTACGAGCCTTCGGCAGCGGCCCCGGCCAAGCCGGCCACCGCCGTGCGCAGCAATGCACCGCGCAAGCGTTCAGTGGGCGTGCTGCTAGGCGGCGGCCGCTACTAGGGCGCGCAGATCGCCCGGACCGCCTTGCACGGTGGCGCTTTGCGCCGACACGCTGCGCAGCAGGCGCTCCAGATGCTCAATATGGGGCAGCATGGGACCGTAGAACACGGTCCCATTTTTATTCTGGATCTGAAGAGTAGGGAAGTCCTCGATGTCTTCGTCTCCCAGCAGTTCGGGCTGCTCTTCGATGTCGATCCAGACCAGGCAAGCCTGAGGCCATTGGGCGGCCAGCGCCTCGAAGGCCGGCTGGTATTGCTTGCATGTCTTGCACCAATCAGCGCAAAAACAGGCCACCAGCAAAGCGTCAGGGTGATCGTTCAGGTGCCCGGCCAGTGCCGGAAGATCAAGGTGGGCGGTAAACAAGGCCATAAATTCATACAGACAAAGGGAAGTGACTGTGTCTATGATAACCGGGTAATTGATTCAGCCCACCAGGAGCCTTATGCCCGACTCATCCCCCACCTCGACCACAGCCGTGCCAGGAGGCTGGTTCGGCGTGTCTACGGCCTTCAAACGCGCCTTGGTATCGCAGCTGCAGCCGCGCATGCTGATGGCGCTGATCATGCCCTTTGCCATCATGCTGCTGGGCTTGATACTGCTTACCTGGCTGCTGTGGTCGCCTATACAAGGCTGGCTGACCCAAGTTCTGAGCGATTGGAATGCTTTCCAGAGTGTGGACCAGTGGCTGATCAACCTGGGACTGTTTTCCATCAAGCTTTATCTGGTGCCTTTGCTGGCCATTGGCATTTTGCTGCCCCTGGCGGGCGCCCTGGGCCTGGTGATCGCCGCTGTTCTGGTCATGCCGCTGGTGCTGGGGCACCTGCAGCAGAAAGATTATCCGGACGTACTCAAGCACGGCCATAATGCGACCGTATACAGCATCTGGAATGCGGTTTGGGTGGGTGTGCTGTTTGTGGTCGGCTGGTTGATCACGCTACCCCTGTGGATTTTCCCTCCCTTCGCCTTGGTTTTGCCCGTGCTCTGGTGGGTTTTCGCTTTGACCCGTATCTTGAAAGTGGACTCCCTGGTCGAGCATGCCGATGTGAAGGAGCGCCGCTTGTTGTGGTCAGGCTTGAATCGTCAGTATTGGCTGATCGGTCTTGTGTTTGCCCTGCTGAACCTGTTGCCGCCGGCCTGGCTGGTGCTGCCGGTATTTTCAGCTTTGGTATTTGCGCATTTTTCCCTGGAGAACCTGCGGCGCTTGCGCCGGCAGGCCGTTTCAACCGCGTTTACCCCCGTAATCGAGCATGACTAATAAAGGCCAACAGAAAATCCGATTGATCATCGTGGGCGACGAGATTCTGTCAGGACGTCGCCAGGACAAGCATTTTTCCAAGTTGATCGAGCTGCTCTCGCAGCGTGGCTTGCAATTGAGCGGTGCCCAGATTGTGTCGGACGATCTGGATGACATCGCCACCGCCCTGAAGCGCAGTTTTGCCACCCCTGACATTGTGTTTTGCTGCGGCGGTATCGGCGCCACTCCCGATGACCAGACGCGCCAGGCCGCTGCCAAGGCGCTGGGCGTGGAATTGCGCCTGCATCCGGAAGCGGCGCAGTTGATTGCCGAACGTTGTGCCGACAACGAGCGCAACGGGCAGGGCAGCGCTGATATGTCGCTGCCCGAAAACCAGCAGCGCCTGCAGATGGGCGTGTTCCCGGTGGGGGCGGATATCGTCCCCAATCCCTACAACAAGATTCCGGGATTTTTCATCAATAATCATACGTTCATGCCCGGTTTTCCTGTCATGGCCTGGCCCATGATGGAATGGACGCTGGATACACGCTATCAGTCTTTGCACCATCAGGTGCAGCGGGTCGAGCATTCCTTTCTGGCATTCAATTTGCCGGAGTCGCGGATCACGCCGGCCTTGGAGCATCTGGAGCTGCAGTGGCCGGGTGTCAAGGCGTTCAGTTTGCCCAGCGTGGGTGAAACGGGTGGCCAGCCCTATATTGACCTGGGTGTGAAGGGCGATCCGGATCAGGCGACTGACGCGCTGGACTACCTGAGGCAGCAGGTTCTGGATCTAGGCGGCAGCCTGACGCCCGTGCAAAAATAGGGCTTGCCAAGTCAGCGGGCGTTCCATATTATGGGAATTGTTGCGCTGCATCAAAGATCCTGACCAACAATGACAACAAGTTCTTCTACAAACTCTAGCGCTCCTGCTCCCGCCGCCAATGGCAGTCCGATGTCTATTCAAGTGCTGGAGCGCGCCATGATTCTATTGGATGAACTGGCCAAGCAATCCGAGCCCGTCGCCCTGAAGAATCTGGCGGCGGCCACTGGCCTGCACACCTCCACCACCCACCGCATCTTGAACGATCTGGTGGTAGGACGCTATGTGGAGCGGGTGGACAGCGGCTTATATCGTCTAGGAATGCGTCTTCTGGAGCTGGGGTCCCTGGTGAAGGGGCGTCTGAATGTGCGGGCAGCGTCACTGGAGCCCATGCGTGAATTGCACAAATTGACCGGCCAGACAGTCAACCTGTCATTGCAGCAGGGCGATGAAATCGTCTATGTGGAACGTTCCTGGAGCGAAAGTTCAGGCATGCAGGTGGTTCGCGCCATCGGCGGCCATGCCCCTTTGCATTTGACCTCCACTGGCAAGTTGTTCTTGGCCTCGTGGGAACCACGTCAGGTTCGTGCGTATGTGATGCGTACCGGCCTGGCGGGGGCGACTCGCAATAGCATCACCCAGCTTGATTCTCTGGAGCGCGAATTGGCCCAAGTGCGTCGTCACGGTTACGCCCGCGACAATGAAGAGCTTGAGATGGGGGTGCGATGCATTGCCGCCGGCGTGTATGACGATACCGGCAAGCTGTTGGCGGGCTTGTCACTGTCGGCACCCGCTGAACGCATGCACGACGAATGGATTCCTATTCTGCTGGCGACAGCTTCCAAAATCTCCGAAACATTGGGCTACGACGGTCAGCGCTAAGCAGAGGCGACTCTTTCTAAGTGCTTGTTCTAGTGTCTTTTTCCTGTCATGTGGTCTTAGTAGACTGACATAAGCAAGCCTATATGAACGTTATTATGTTGCGTTGCAGCAATTCTTGTTGACTTAGTTTGGGTTTGGGCTTACATTGAAATTGTTGCGGTGCAACATGGAAGGTTTGCCTTGTGTAGCAGTGAATGGGCCGGGCCTTCTCAGACCGAAGTCTGCATTTCCTGTCTCCAAAATTTGCGCGCGTCCGACCAGGACGGCGCCCCACCGAGGAAAACATCATGAGCGCTATTCCACAAAACGTGCTGGAAACCCAAAAAGCAACCCTGGACAATCTGTTCGCCGTGCAAGGCCAACTGTTCCAAGGCTTCGAGAAACTGGTTGATCTGAATCTGGGTCTGCTGCGTTCTTCCCTGGAAGAAGCGGCTAGCAAGTCTCAGCAGGCCATCAACGTGAAAGACGTGCAGGATGTGGTCAGCCTGACCCAAAGCGTTGTACAGCCCCACGCTGAAAAAGCCCTGCAGTACGGCAAGAGCGTGTACGACATTTTCTCCGACGTACAACTGAACCTGTCGCGTATCGCCGAATCCCAGATCGCCCAGGGTCAGCAACACGTCACCGAAACCATCGATCAGTTGGCCAAGAACGCGCCTACCGGCACGGAAAGCGCTGTGGCGCTGCTCAAGACCTCGTTTGCAACGGCCAGCAATGCCGCTGAAACCGTCGTCAAAGCAGCTCGTCAGGCCGCCGATGCCGCTGACAGCAATATTCAAGCCGCGACCAACGCCAGCCTGAAAGCAGCTGCTCAGGTCAGCGAAGCCGGTACCAAGACGGTTGAAGCCGCTGCATCGGCTGCTGCCGCCGCTGCTCCCGCTGCTGCAGGTAACCGTCGCAACGCCAATTAAGTTGCATCTCCCGGCCTAGAAGGCCAGGAAGCAAAATGCCAGTCAGCGTCAGCTGACTGGCATTTTTTGTTTCTGGCTGCGCTTTGTCGGGCGTATTTGCCCGGCACAGCGTCGAAGAGCGCGTTGTGATTACAGCGCCCGCACGCATTCCGAGATCAAGGCGGGACCTTTGTAGATCAGCCCGGTGTAGAGCTGTACGGCTTGGGCGCCGGCCTGGATTTTCTCGCGCGCCTGACGGCCGGATTCGATACCGCCCACGCCGATGATGGGGAAATCAGGCCCCAGCCGTTCCCGCAACCGGGAAATCACCTTCAGAGACAATTCATGGACCGGTGGCCCGGACAGACCGCCTTGTTCCTGTGCATGCGTCTGGCCTTGTACGGCGTCGCGGGACAAGGTGGTGTTGGTGGCGATGATGCCGTCCAGCCCTTGACCAGGAACGGTATCTGCCACGGCGTCAATCTGGTCTTGTTCCAGGTCGGGGGCGATTTTCACGACGATGGGCACGTAGCGGCCATGTTCGTCTGCCAATTGCATGCGCAGTTCCTGCAGGGAGCCCAGCAGACGAGCCAGTTCGTCCTGTCCTTGCAGCGCCCGCAGGTTCTTGGTGTTTGGCGAAGAGATATTGACCGTGACGTAATCGGCGTGTGGATAGACTGCCCGCAGGCAGGTCAGGTAATCGTCCTGGGCCTGTTCCATGGGGGTCGCGGCATTTTTGCCGATGTTCAGCCCAAGAACCCCGCCTTCGGAGCGGAAGCGGCTGCGGCGCACGTTTTCGATGAAGGTATCCAGGCCGTGATTATTGAAGCCGAAACGGTTGATCAAGGCATGAGAGTCGGGTAGCCGAAACAGCCTGGGCTTGGGGTTGCCGGGTTGCGCCTTGGGGGTGACGGTGCCGACTTCCACGAAGCCGAATCCCAGCGCGCCCAAGGCGTCGATATGGGCGCCGTTTTTGTCCAGGCCGGCCGCCAGTCCTACCGGATTGCGCAGTGTGAGTCCCATCAGCTTAATGGGTTTGGCGGGCAGGTCTTTCATTAGCGCGCCCACCAGGGGAGCGCTATGGGCGCAATGCAGGGATTTGAGCGTGAGCTCGTGAGCGTGTTCGGCATCCATGCTGAACAGCACTCGTCGAGCCAAGGGATAAAGGCTGAATAGGGCAGACATGCGGGCAGGTAAGAAGGGACGTTAGGCCGGCCATTCCCAGCGGCTGTTGATGAGCAACTGGTAGGGGCGAAAGCGGGTTTTATACGTCATTTTACGGCTTTCTTCGATCCAATAGCCTAAATACAGCCAGGGCAATGATTCCCGGCGGCAATATTCCAGTTGCCACAGGATGGCGTAGGTGCCCAGGCTGCCGGGCGCGTCCGGGTCGAAGAAGGTATATACCGCAGACAGGCCGTCTTGCAGCAGGTCGATGACAGCGACGATTTTCAGGGTGCCGTCGGGTTCGCGAAACTCCACCAGGCGTGAACTGACATGGCTGGCCAGGAGAAATTGCGCGTACTGGGATTGATTGTCCTCGTCCATTCCTGCACCGGGATGCCGACTGGACTGATAGCGGCGGTACAGCTCGTAGTGATCAGCGTTCCAATGCAAGGGAAGCACCTGGACCTGCAGGTGACCATGCTGCTTGCGCGTCCGACGCTGGGTGCGATCGGGTTCGAAGTTCAGGGCGTCGCAGCGCAAAGGCTGGCAGGCCTGGCATTGGTCGCAATAGGGCCGGTAGGTAAATGTGCCGCTGCGCCGGAAGCCTTGCTGAACGAGTTTGGAATAGACTTTTTCGTTGATCAGGTGCGAGGGCGCGGCGACCAGCGAGCGGGCCTGGTGATCAGGCAGGTAGCTGCATCCGTAACTGGCGGTGGAGTAAAACTGCAGTGTCTGGGGACTGGGGGCTTTGGGGTGGCTCATGCGGATCTACCATGCGTGACAGATCCATTATGGGACGCCTGCGCCCGCCTCGCAAGCCGGTGTCTCCCGTAGCCGCAAGCGTCCTTGCGGCCAGGACGGCGCAGGCTCTCGCAGCGCTTGCGCCAGGATGTCCAGAAAGTCGCGGCGCGGCATGGGCTGGGCGCCCAGGCTGGCCAGGTGCTGGGTTTCCTGTTGACAGTCGATGAACGTCACGCCGGCGCCAAGCAGGAAGTCCGCGAGATGCGCCAAAGCGATCTTGCTGGCGTCGGTGCGCAGAGCGAACATGGATTCCCCGAAGAAGAAGCCGCCCAGATTGACTCCGTACAGGCCGCCAGCCAGCTCGCCGTCCATCCAGGTTTCGATGCTGTGGGCGTGGCCTGCGTGATGCAGGGCGCCGTACACATGCCGGATGTCGGCGCTGATCCAGGTGCCGGCGTTGGCGCGCAGATCGGCGCAATGCCCGATGACCTGTTCGAAGGCCTGGTCGCAGGTCACGCGGATCGGCGCGTCGTGATCGTACTGACGGCGGCGTATCTGGCGCAGCTTTTTAGCCAGGGAACGGGAGAGGCGAAATTGGCGCAGGTCCAGCACCATACGCGGATCGGGGCACCACCACAGCACTGGATCGCCCGGGCTGTACCAGGGAAACATGCCGTGACTGTAGGCTTCCAACAGACGAGGCACGCTCAGATCCAGGCCAGCTGCGACCAAGCCTTCAGGGGTGGCCTGGTCAGGGCAGGGCAGGGGCTGGTCCGGTGCGACCCAGACAAGCGTCATGGTCAGTTGTGCTCGCGCTGCGCGATGTCGAATTCGTGAATCTGGAACTGACCTGTGCGGCGGTCCTCGACATAGCGTTTCAGTGTGGCCGATACTGTGCGGAAAGCCAGGTTGTCCCAGGGGATGTCATCCAGATGGAAGAATCGGGCCTCCAGGGTTTCCGGACCGGGGTCCAGGGTTTCACTGGTGACTTTGGCCAGGAAATAGACATGTACCTGTTCGGCGTGCGGCACGCTGATAACCGTGAACAGGCCGCCGGGCTCCACTTGGGCTCCCGCCTCTTCGCCCATTTCGCGCAGGGCTCCCTGCGCCAGCGTCTCGCCCAGCTCCATGAAGCCGGCCGGCAGCGTCCAGGTGTTGTAGCGCGGTTCGATGGCGCGCCGGCACAGCAGGATCTGGTCGTCGCCCCACATCGGGACGATGCCCACGACATTGCGTGGGTTCTGGTAGTGCACGGCGCCGCAGTTTTCGCAGACATCGCGCATGCGGTTGTCATCGGGCGGAACCAGGCGGGTCAGCTTGGCGCCGCATTGGCTGCAGAAGTTCTGGGCCCGGGGTGCGGGAAAGTAGAAAGAGGTGGAAGGCTGGGTCATGCAAGCGATTCGGTGGACGGTTCAAGGGGATCGGTCTCTGGCAATGCAATATACGCCAATTCCAGCGGCGGCGACACGCACGCCGGCCAGACCGTCAGGGGGCAAGGCTGAGGGTAGGCTGGGGTGTTCCATCCGCGGCTGTGCTGAGGCCGCTCCAGCTCCAGCGCATCCAGCCCTTGTCCTTGGGTGTTGCGCAATTGCTCAGCCAGGGCAGGAAGATCGCGGCCCGCGATCAGGCCGGGGCCGCGCTCTGTGCGCAGGTACATCCAGCCTTGGGCGTTCAGATACCATTCCAGCACTTGAACGACGGGATTGCCGGTGTGGTCCTGCAGATGCTGGCCGTCGGCGGCCAGGCTGAAAATCAGGGGGGCGCCGTCCAGGCGCACATAGACTCGCTGGGGTCCGTTCTGCACATACCAGCGCCCTTGTGTATCCGATTGATAGTTGCGGTTCAGGAAACGGATCAGGCCTGCATGCAGAATGCGCTCGCCGACGCCCGCCACATGGCCCAGAGCGTCGCCCTGAGGATGGTGCCGCCAATGCCCGGCATGATCCAACGACAGCCAGCCGCTGACAGCGGGGACGTCGGGCCATTTCTGCATGGCGCGGATGACGGCGGCGTCCATGCGACTAGTGGGCCTGTCTGCGCAGCGCGCGTTGTGTGCGGTGCAAAAGGGCGCGTCCGGGTTCGGGTACGGTTTCCAGGGCCCAGGTCTGGCATAGCGCTCGCACCCATTCAGGCTGGCTTTTGGCGGCATCGCAGAGCCAGTTCGCCACCGAGTCCTGGACGTAGATCGAGTGGTCGTTGCGCAAGGCCTCCAGGATGGGCAGCGCTGTATCAGGATTGGATTTGAATATGTCGATATGTGGGCAGCGCCGGCCGCGAGGTCTCAGTATTTCGCAGCTGAAGCGGCGCAAGCGCTCGGAGGGGGACTGGCTCCATTCCAGCAGGTGCTCGACAGCCTGGGCGGGTGCGGCAACCACATGCGGGCGCAAAGCCAGCCAGGACCATTCGCGCACGCCGCCATGCGGGTCGTCGGCCAGCGGGGCGATGCGATCCAGCCGCTCGCGCAGCGACAGTGACGGCAGTTCGGCAATGATGAAGCAGGCCCAGCCGCGAACGGTGTCGGAGACGTGAGTCTGCAGCAGGCCGACGACATCCTGCCCATACTGAGAAAGCAGCACCTGGGCCATTTGCTTCATGCGGTGCAAGATACCCAGCTCCTGGGCCCGCAGGGCCGCGCTCAGCGAGGCGGGCGACAGTTCGGGCAAGGCGTGTTGGGCGAGGATGGCGTGATCGACGGCCAGAGCCTCGAGCAGGGAGGAGCTGGGTTTCTGGCCTGTATTGAGGATTTGCAGAAGGGATGGAGACAACTCCCTAAATCGTGTAGCTCCTCTGTACGCGGATGTGTGGGTCATGAATAAAGGGTTTGTCAGTTCTATTGTCGGAGGCATTACCCTGTAGAGCCTCGGACAACAGACTGGACAGGCGCTGGCGCAACTCGGGCGGCAAATACGTGAAGACACCCGAAAGCCATTCCGTATAGTACGGCAGTAAATGATCGCATAGTTCTTCTCCGGCCTGCGTCAGCTTGACGGTCAGGACACGGCGGTCTGAGGTGTTGTTTTGGCGAATCAGCAATTGTTGCTGCTCCAGCCCGTCCAGCAGCCCTGTGATGGTGGCCCGTGTCACGCCGGCCTGTTCGGCGAGCAGGGCGGGACTCAGGCCCGCTGGGTGCCGGCTGAGCAAAAACAGAAGAATAAGACGTCCTTCGGACAGGCCAAAGTCGTTGAGCATGGCGCTGGAGGCTCTATTGATGCTCGAGGCCAGCGACAGAATCCGCAAGCAGAGTTCGACGTCTTCCGTTTTGGGATGAGCCTGACGTTGAGTTTCAGTCAGGATGGTCTGGTATTTCAATTCGAGTAAGTTCATAGTGCCGTGCCAATACAAGTAGGTCGCGGTGAAATCAGCAAGCTATATGGATAAATCCAACAATGCAGTCGATTCTGCAGCTTGTTTTCATTAAATATTTGCCGCGGATTTAAGGTGAAGATTTTGTCTTGTTTTTGAATTTCATTTTTTCTGATTTAAACATCTTTTATTGATTCAAAATTTTCATTTAGTAAAATAAACCCTAATTATTTAACTTTACTAAAACGATTTCGCTTCACGTGAGCGTGCGCGGAGACAAAACGAGTATTGAGCAAAGGCAGTATCGGCCCCGTCGTCGAGGGCGGGAAGGGGGCATGCAGGCTGTTTTTTGCGCGGTTCGGCGCAATCCGAGGCGGTGGCCGGTGGTATAAATGATGTAATCACGCAACGCCCGCCGGCTGTTTTTCCGACAACCGCGGGCAAGTTCGGGAGGCGCAGATGCGTTTGGATACAGGCGGCAACCCAGGCCGGCGCGACGGGAGGCAGCTGCCCGGAGCAAGAAAAACAGCAAACGATCTGACGGACTGGCGCACGGCGTTTACAATGATTGCAGCGCTTCCCAAGCTCGACGATGCCTTTAAGAAAGGCAGTTGGACCATTCATTCAGCTTAGCCGATTGAAACCGTGGCCCGTTAACAGACGGGCCTTTGCTTTCAGGAACCGGATATACCTATTTTCCATTGGTTCCTTGCGGTCATTTCCAGCATGTCCCCGGGCCCCTGCCAAGTTCGCGAGAATTGGTGGGGTTTTGCTTCGTTTAAACGTAGGGCTCGGGTATTAAGCGCGTCATAGAAACTTTGCTATCGTTATTAAGGAAATGAAGGAATTATGAGTCAGTTCCGTATCGAACATGATTTACTGGGTGACCGTGAAGTCCCCGACGAAGTCTATTATGGTGTTCACACCTTGCGTGCCAAGGAGAATTTCCACATTACCGGTACGCCGATTTCCACCTACCCGGAACTGATTAAAGCCCTGGCCCTGGTCAAGCAGGCCGCCGCTCAGGCCAATTTCAAACTGGGTCTGCTCAGCCAGGAAAAGCACAACGCAATCGTGACCGCCTGTCAGGCTGTCAATGAAGGCGCGCTGCACGAGCACTTTGTGGTCGACATGATTCAGGGCGGCGCCGGCACGTCCACCAACATGAACGCCAACGAGGTGATCTGCAACCTGGCGTTGGAAAGCATGGGCCACAAGCGCGGCGAATACCAGTACCTGCATCCCAACGAAGACGTGAACATGGCGCAGAGCACAAACGACGTCTACCCCACGGCGCTGCACGTGGCGGCGTATCGTTCGCTGGATCCGCTGTTTGCCGCCATGGAGCGCCTGCGCGACGCTTTCCTGACCAAGTCCGATGAGTTTTCGTCCCACATGAAGATTGGCCGCACGCAGTTGCAGGACGCCGTGCCCATGACCTTGGGACAGGAATTCAAGGCATTCGCCACCATGGTCAACGAAGACATCGTGCGCCTGAAGGAATCGCGCAAGCTGATGTGCGACGTGAATCTGGGCGGCACGGCCATCGGCACCGGCATCACGGCGCATCCCGATTACGCGGCTCTGGCCGTGTCTTACCTGTCCGACCTGTGCGGCGTTGAACTGCGTGTGTCCGGCGACCTGATCGAGGCGACCCAGGACTGCGGCGGTTTCCTGCATCTGTCGGGTGTGCTCAAGCGTACCGCCGTCAAGCTGTCCAAGTTGTGCAATGACTTGCGCCTGCTTTCCAGCGGTCCGCGCGCCGGCATGGGTGAAATTTGCCTGCCAGCCGTGCAAGCTGGTTCGTCCATCATGCCGGGCAAGGTCAATCCCGTGATTCCGGAAGTGGTCAATCAGGTGGCGTTTGAAGTCATCGGCGCCGACATGACAGTGACCATGGCGGCCGAAGCAGGCCAATTGCAGCTCAATGCTTTCGAGCCCGTAATTGCCCACTCGCTGCTGCGCAGCATGTCCTTGCTGACCAATGCCTGCGATACGTTGACCAATTACTGCGTGGTCGGCATCACGGCTAATCGCGAGTGCCTGGAAGTCAATATCGAACGCTCCATCTCGTTGGTGACAGCCTTGAATCCGTTCATCGGCTACAAGGCGGCGACCTCGGTGGCGGCTGAAGCGTTCCACACGGGTACCAACATTCGCGACGTTGTGCTCAAGCGCGGCCTGATGGGCGCCGAAGAGCTGAACGAAGCACTGCGTGCCGAATTGCTGATCCAACCGCGCGATTTGCGCGCTGCCGATCCAGCCTGAAACAGGCCTTGACGACTCCGAGGCGCATGTCTGCGCCGAGGTAGATAAGTCAGAGACATTTCCATGTCAGCCTGAAAATGCCTCCTGCCGGAGGCTTTTTTTCGCCTGCCGGCACCGACAGGCCGTGCTAAGGTTTGGCAATTAAAGAGAGCGGGGGGCGAAGGGTCATGGAGTCGTTCTACCTGGTGGTAGCAGTGGGAGCCATACTGGCTGGCTTTGTACAGGGATTGTCAGGTTTTGGGTTTGGCATGGTGGCCATGTCCTTTTGGGCCTGGTTTCTGGAACCGCAATTGGCGGCGGTTCTGGCTGTGTGGGGGGCGTGGATGGGGCAGATGCTGGCGGCCTTGTCGCGCCGCAGAGCCTCTTATTGGCAGACATTGATGCCATTCCTGCTCGGCGGCCTGTTGGGCGTACCCATGGGAACCTGGCTGCTGCCCATGCTGGATGCTCAGATGTTCAAGGTTTTCCTGGGAGCGCTGATGGTGGTCTGGTGTCCTTTGATGCTGGTCTCCAATCGCTTGGGTCATGTTTCTGTACGCAGTCGCGCAGCGGATGGGCTGGCGGGGCTGACGGGTGGGGTCATGGGAGGCCTGGGCGGGTTCACCGGGGTCATCCCGACGCTGTGGACGACCATGACAGGATTGCCCAAGGACGAGCAGCGCGCGGTTATTCAGAATTTTAATTTGGCGACCCTGTCCGTGACCTTGCTGGCCTATCTGGGTACGGGCGCCATCAAGCCCGCCATGCTGCCGGCCATAGGCGTGGTTGCCGTGGCGGTGGTGGTTCCGGTGCTGGCGGGCGCGCGATTGTATGTAGGGATCAGTCAACAGGCATTTCGCATGATTGTCTTGAGCCTGCTGACCCTGTCGGGGCTTGCCATGCTGGCGTCCGCCCTGCCGCCGATTCTGGCCCGGCTGGGGTAGGTTTGCGCACGCTAGGGTAATGCTCTATGGCGCTGGATTGAATCCAGCCGCCATAATGGGAATCGGCCTAAGGAGCGCATGTCGGCCTCCGGCCCCTGGGAGCAGAACCCATGAGGTTTCTGGGATTTCAATTGTTGTTTGGCGATCATCTGGCGCGCAGTGTGCGGGGAGTATCTTGCGCGCCCCCCGAAAAAAACTGACCTGTCCGTTTTCCGTTTTTTTCTGAGTGCCTGACCGTTGGAGTCTCACATGACTGATCTATTCGACAACCCCATGGGTCTGATGGGGTTTGAGTTCATTGAATTTGCCGCGCCCACCCCCGGCGTCCTGGAACCTGTCTTCGCCATGATGGGTTTTACTAAAGTAGCGGTGCACCGTTCCAAGAAGGTGTCCCTGTATCGCCAGGGCGAGATCAACCTGATCCTGAACGAAGAACCCAAGAGCCATGCCGCTTATTTTGCGGCTGAGCACGGGCCGTCTGCCTGCGGCATGGCATTCCGTGTGCGCGATGCGCAAAAGGCCTATGAGCGTGCGCTGGAGCTGGGAGCCCAGCCCGTGGATATTCCCACCGGACCGATGGAGCTGCGTCTGCCGGCCATCAAAGGGATAGGTGGCGCACCTCTGTACCTGATCGATCGCTATGGCGAAGGTAGTTCTATCTACGACATCGACTTTGTGTATCTGGATGGCGTGGATCGCCACCCGGAAGGGGCGGGCCTGAAATACATCGATCACCTGACCCACAATGTGTATCGGGGACGGATGGCCTATTGGGCCGACTACTACGAGCGTCTGTTCAACTTTCGCGAGATACGTTACTTCGACATCAAGGGCGAGTACACCGGCCTGACGTCCAAAGCCATGACGGCGCCCGATGGCAAGATCCGCATTCCCTTGAACGAAGAGTCCTCCAAGGGGGCCGGTCAGATCGAGGAATTCCTGATGCAGTTCAACGGGGAGGGCATTCAGCACGTGGCTTTCCTGACCGATGATCTGCTCAGCACCTGGGACAAGCTGAAGGCCACCGGAATGCGTTTCATGACGGCGCCGCCCGAGACCTATTACGAGATGCTGGAAGGTCGCTTGCCGGCCCACGGAGAGCCCACCGCCGAGTTGCAAAGCCGCGGCATTCTGCTGGATGGCACGTCCGACGGCGGCCAGCGTCGCCTGCTGTTGCAGATCTTTTCCGAAACCCTGATGGGGCCGGTGTTCTTCGAGTTCATCCAGCGTAAGGGCGACGATGGTTTCGGCGAGGGCAATTTCAAGGCGCTGTTCGAGTCCATCGAGCGTGATCAAGTGCGCCGCGGTGTCTTGAAAGCCGATTGAGGCCCCGTAGCCGCAGATAAGAAAAACCGCCTTTCGAGGCGGTTTTTTTTATGGCCCATTCCACGCTTTTGGCGATTTCGATGTAATCGGGGCCGGATGAAAATGTGCGTGTCAGCGCACCGGGGGCTGCAGGATGCGGTACAGGTCGAGCATCAGGTCTGATTGGGTGATCATGCCCACCAGATGGTGCTCGTCGTTCAGCACGGGCATATGGCGGTGACGGCCTTGACTGAACAAAGGAATCAGGTCCGCAATGGACATGTTCTGATTGGCGGTAGCTACCGGAGTGGTCATGACATCCTGAACCCGCGGCGCGGGGCTTTGACGTGGTGTCAGAAAATGGCGCAGCCGCTGGCGCAGGGTGTCGGGCCGGTCCAGCCCGGCGCGTCGCAGAAAGTCCGACAGGGTCAGAATGCCGATGACCTGTCCGTCAGGGTCCAGCACCGGCAAGGCTTTGACATTACGTTCGCGCATCAGGTCCCAGGCCTGTTGCAGAGGCATGTCGGCCTGGGTGGTGACGGGGCTGGCGTTCATCAGTGTGGCACAGCGCCGAGTGCCCAGATTGCGGCGAAAGGCTGACTGATGCACGTAGCTGACCAGCTTCTCCAGGTCGTCATGACTGATGTTGAGCGTCTGGTTGTAGTGGCTGAGGGCGGCATCGTAGTCCTGGTCGATGAAGCGCGGTGCGGTGGTGGACGGCGGGGCATGCAGTTTGAGCGAGGGCGGGTAGGACACGCCTGTCAGACGGTTGTAGAGCATGCCCAGCAGCACCAGCACGCAAGAGTCGAACAGTACCGGGAACAGGGCGAACTGGTAGTCCTGGATGCCGTTCAGGGCAGGAAAGACGGCCATGGCGATGCTAGGCGGGTGCACGGACCGCAGCGCCAGCATCAGCAGCATGGATGTGCAGACGGCCACCGAGATGGACGCGATGGGATGGGGCATCAGGATGGCGCAGGTGATACCGGTCAGGGCGCCCACCATGTTGCCGGCCAGAATATTCCAGGGTTGTGCCAGAGGGCTGGTGGGGACCAGAAATATCAACAGTGCGCTGGCGCCCAGCGATGCGACCAGCCAATGGTGCGTTTCTGCATAGTTCGCGAAGTACAGGCTGAGCCAGGAGGTGATCAGTACACCCAGAGTGGCGCCCAGTGTGGCGCGCAGCATTTCGGTGCGGGGGATGGCCAGCGACTTCGGGCGCAGGCTGGAAAACCAGTGGCGGAGTGATGCAGACATGCCGATGGGAGTAAGGAACAGAACCAGTGCTACATGATACTCCCGTCAGGGCCCGCTCAGGGGCGGGAGGCGCGCTGGATACCGTCGCTTGCCGCCGGCGCGCTGCGCTCGGTCCTGATAGTTTGCGGCACCCCGTCCACGGTGACGGTGATGTGCTGTCGCTGCAAAGAATGCAGGATGACACCGGGCGCCAGTTCCTGGCCTTGCCGATATGCCCGCACGGCCTGCTGGTTGATGCTGAGCAGTGCGGCTCCCTGGTCTGCACCGGTGATCATGCCCAGCAAACGCAGCTCGGGCAGCGCGGTTGCGCCGCCGAACCATAAGGCAAGCTGCTGTGTGCCTAGCCGTTCAGCGGGAGCGTCTTCCAGCAAAGGGGGGATGGGCGGCTGGCCCGGTAGCCATAGATTGAGCATGAGCATGCCAGCAGCGAGCGCGATGCCGATCTGGCATAAGCGCACCCAAAGATATGACGGAAATATGGCGGAAATAATACCCATTTAGACTGCGTTCCATCGAGGTTCGGCGGACGGCTACAGGTGGACGTCCAAACCGCAGCTATTTTGAGCGTGGCCCATGAAGCCCGTATGACAAAGCCTTCCGGCTTTTTATTTTGCCCATATTGTTCATGTTTCGAATTTACACACAACAAAAGAAAGTCGGCAGACAGTCCGGAGCCGCCGCATCCGCTCAGGTTCAAAAAGGGTTTTCGCTGATCGAGGTCATGGTGGTCGTAGTCATCATGAGCATCATGGCTGCGCTGGTGGTGCCCAGCCTTATGGACCGGCCTGACCAGGCCCGCGCCGTGGCGGCGCGCCAGGATATTGCGGCGTTGACGCAGGCTCTGAAGTTATACCGCCTGGACAACGGCCGTTATCCGACGACCGCCCAGGGGCTGGCGGCCTTGCACCAGCGCCCGGCCCAGCCGCCCGAGCCGCGCAACTGGCGGCCTTACATGGATCGCCTGCCCACCGATCCGTGGGGTCAGCCCTATCAGTATCTGCAGCCGGGCGTACGCGGCGAGATCGATGTGTTTTCCCTGGGGGCCGATGGCCAGGCCGGCGGCGAAGGCATGGATACAGACCTGGGCAACTGGGATTGATGCCGTGGAGCGGGGATTCTCTTTGATCGAGACCCTGGTGGTGCTGCTGATTGTCGGCATTGTCAGCACGGCCGGATTGAGCGTGCTGGTGCTGGATCGCGCTGCCGGAGCCCATGGCGATGCGCAGCAAGTGATCTTGCGTCTGGCTCAGGTGCAGGCGTATGTCCGGGAAAGCGGATATGCCGTGTCCTGGACGGCCGACGAGCAGGGCTACCGCTTCCAGTTGCGCCCCGTCTTGTCGGGCGTGCCGGGGGCGATGGATGCGCTGGTGCAAGACCGGCAGCGCTTCGCCACGCTGTTTCCTGAGCGGCGCTGGGCCACAGAAGGATTGCGTGTGCGCATGGAGCCGGCAGGGCCATGGCTGTTCATCAATGAGTGGCTGTCGACGCCTCGTCAGTTGGAGCTGGATGACGGGCAGCAGGCTTTATATGTGCGCAGTGATGTCACCGGCCGCTTTGCGGTTCAGCCATGACGCAGCGGGGCATGACGTTGGTGGAGGTTCTGATCGCCTTGGCTATTGTTGCCGTGGCGTTGACGGCAGGACTGCGCGCCCTGGGCTTGAGCGCAGCTGGCAGTCAGGCCATGCAGCAGCGCAGCGTGGCCTTGCTGGCGGTCGACGCCGTGCTGGCGGAGATGCGGTTGCGTCGGCTGTTCCCTGATCCTGGCCAGTCTACCGTCGCGTGTCGCCAGGGGCCTTTGCCCCTGCAATGCCGCCAGACGGTTCAGGCCACGGCCAATCGCCATTTCCGCCAGGTAACGGTCCAGGCTCTTCTTCCGGACGGGCCGGTGCTGGCGGAAGTGCATGCCACCCTGGCCTCGCTGCCATGAGTCCGCGCATGCAACACGGATTCACCCTGGTGGAAATGCTGGTCGCGCTGACGATTCTGGCCTTGATCAGCATCATGTCCTGGCGCGGTCTGGATGCTGTGCTACGCGCCGACGAGCAATTGGATGAGCAGGCATCCCAGACGCAGGCTTTGTTCAATGCCTTGTCGCAGATGGCGCGCGATCTGGAGCAGCATGTGCAGACTCCGGTCGTGTCGGACGTCCCGGCCATGCCGGTGCTGCCGGCCAGCATACGCTGGCAAGCGCAGGGGCAGGGCCCGGCTCTGCTCTTGATCGAGCGCCGTACGGAGCAGGGCATGGGCGTTCAGCAGATTCAGTGGCGCTTGCAGGAAGGACGCCTGCAGCGCGGCGCGGGGCTTGTGGGGCAGGACTATCCTTTGCCCGAACCCGGCCCTTTGCTCGATGTACTGGCCTCCGTCAGCGCATGGAACCTGCGGATCTGGATCCCCGCCCGAGGCTGGCAGAGCTGGCCATGGCCGCAGGAAGCCGGTATGGCCGCAACGGGCATCGAGCTGTCGCTGCGCCTGGGGCAGGATGAACACCCCTACCGCAAAGTGGTGATGCTGCCATGAACTGCGCGCGCCAGAATGGAATGGCAGTCATTCATGCGCTGGTCGTGGTCATGGCGGTGTCGCTGGCGACCATGGGCATTGTGGAGCGGCAAAGCTCGCTGGCTTCACAGTTAGCCAGCGAGCGCGATTATCTGCAGGCCAACTGGCTGCTTCGAGGCGCCTTGGACTGGGGCATGTTGGTGCTGCGTCTGGACGGGCAACGCTCGGCCGTCACGCAAGCAGGCGGTTTGTGGGCGCAGCCGCTGCGGGAACTCAAAGTGGAGACCCCGGATAAGTCTCGTGCCGCTTATTTTTCCGGCCGCATCGAAGATGAGCAAGCCAAGTTCAATCTGGCCGAACTGGCGCTCAAAGGGCGTATTCGACCCGCAGCCGTCCAGTCCTTGGCGCAATTGTTGAGCAGTCTGGGGCAGGAGCCAGGACTGGCGCAGGCAATGGCGCAGCGCGTGGAGCGGGCGCAGCAAGGCCTGGCGCCTTGGCCTCGCCATCTGGAGGATTTTCTGCCGGGCGATGAGCCGGGTGTCGCCCGATTGGCAGCCTACCTGACCTTTTTGCCGCAAACGATCGCTGTGAATGTGAATACTGCCACGCCCTGGGTGCTGGCCGCCGTGCAGAGCGACGTCAGCTTGATGGAGTGGCGCAGCCTGTTGGCCCAGCGCGACCAGGGCCAGTGGTTTCGGGACCCGGCCGATGTGCAGGCGCGGTTGCAGCGTCCGCAGCCGCTGGAGGGCAAGCCCTTGGCCGTGCGCAGTGAATGGTTTTTGTTAAGTGGCGAGCTGCGGCTTGATCACAGCCGGGTAGCGACGCAGGCCCTGATACACAGGGCCGCGGACCGCAGCCGGATTGTCTGGATTCGTTGATCGATGAAGAAAGTACTACGACTGTATCTGGACTCACTGTCCTGCCTGGGGGGGGACAAGGAGCTCGACTTTGTGTTGCGCGACAAGCGCGGGCATGTGCTGCGCCGTGGCCGCGCCCGCCCGGATGCGCTGGTCGCCCAGCGCCTGGCGACGGCACTGGAACTGGTGCTGCCGGCCGGCATGGCCACGACTACGCTGATCCGCATTCCCGCCGTCAATGCGGCGCGCCGGCCGGCCGTTGTGGCCAGCGCGGTCGAACCATTGTGCCTGAGCCCTTTGGAGCAGGTCTGGGTGGCCTGCGGCCCCCGTCAGGAGAATGGGCTGGCGCCAGTGGCCTGGGCCGAGCGTGCCAGCTTGCAGGCTGTGGGCGATCAGGCGCGCCGCACTCTGTTGCCCTTGGCCGGTATGTATGCCTGGTCGCACCGCCATGCCGACGACCGAGCGGGGCAGGAGAGCCGTGTGGAGCTGTCGGATTGTTCCTTGTTGATGCCGCAGATGGGCGCCGGCCAGGCCAGTGCAGTCGGAGTGAAGATGTGTCTGTGGGGGCTGGGTCTGCTCGTGGCATGGGGGCTGGTGTGGCAGCAGCAGGCGCGCAGCCTGAGCCAGGAAGTCAAGCAGCTCAAGACACAGATGGAGCAGTCGTTGCGACAGGCTCTGCCGCACGTGCCGGTGGTGGTGGCCCCCTTGGTGCAGGCCCGTCAGCATCGCGATGCCCTGCTGGGCGAACAGATGGCGGAGCCCGATTTGTTTGACCGGGTGCTGATGGCGTCGGCGGCGCAATGGCCTGCTTTGGAGGGGCGCGTGCGCGCTTTGAGCTTCAAGGACGGCGAGTTGAGTCTGACTGTGGCTTCGGAGGCGGGCCTGGAGCCGCCGGCGGCGGATTCGGGGCTGCAGCTGCTTGCAGGCGATTCGCCGCGCGAGTGGCGGGTGCAAATAAGAAAGACCATCGAGGCGGGAGGGCAGTCATGAATTGGAAGATCAAGAATGGCCCTCGCATGGCGGCGCTGCTGGCGCAAATGGAGGCAGCCTTGCAGCGGTGGCGTCAACTGAGTCGCCGTGATCAGCGGGCCGTGCTGGCGCTGGCAACATTAGCGGTACTGCTGATGGCGTGGGTGCTGCTCGTGCGTCCGGCCTGGCGGGAGCTGGAGCGCGCGCGCAATGAGCTGCCGCGCTTGCAGTACGAGCAGGCTCAGTTGCAATCGGTGTTGAATCAGATCCGCGTGCTGGAGCAGCAGGCCAGCCCCGTCCCGACGCTGGAAGGACAGGAGCAGGCGCTGGAGCACAGCCTGCAGGCTTTGGCACCTTATTGCCGGCGGGGCAGCGCACAGAACGGTGTGCAACTGGTGGTATGCCAGTCCGCTCCGGCCGCCGGACTGATGGACTGGCTGCTGCATTACCCGCGCCTGTTGGGTCTGAATGTACAGGCCCTGACGATCTCCCGCGCTGTCGTGGACAGCCGGGAGCGGGCTGGTTTGCTTGACGGTCGCATCGAGCTGCGCATGGAGATGCCGTCATGAAAGCAATATGGCGTGTTGTGTCGGCGATGCTGGCCCTCGTGCTGATCGTGGCGGTGGCCATTCCTTTTCTACCTGCCCGCTTGCTGCTGTCCTGGCAGCCGGAGCAGGCCGTGCTGCGTCTGGTCAGTGCGCATGGCAGCCTGGCTGACGGGCAGGGGCTGGTCAGCGTTGGGGAGGGGCGTCTGGCCCAGACCTTGCCGGGGCCGCTGGCCTGGCGCTGGCGCTTGGCGCCCTGGCCGCAAGTGGAGTTGTCTCACGACTGGTTGGAGCAGCCTGTGCGGCTTCAGGCGGGCAGACAGGGCTGGCGGGTGTCCGGGCAGAGTCTGCATGTGCCGGCTTCGCTTCTGGGCCGCTTGCATCCATTGCTGCAAACCGTACAGCCCTTGGGCGAATTGAGTCTGCGCTGGCCCAGCCAGTCTTTATCGCCCGCAGGTCCAGCCGGAACCGTGCTTGATCTGGACTGGCGGGCAGCGCGTTCAGCCCTGTCGGGCGAGGCGCTGCTGGGCCATTACCAATTGACAGTCAGCCGCCAGCAGAGCGGCCTGCAATTGTCCTTGCGTACCTTGTCCGGCGACTTGACGCTGGCTGGCCAAGGTCAATGGACGCACGGGCAATTGCGTTTTGACGGCAAGGCCAGGCCAGGCCGCGTCGATGACGATCGCTTCGCGGATTTGCTTGCCGCGTTGGGACCGCAAAGCCAGGGCGTAACGCACTGGCGGATTGCCACAACGACTACACAGGAATAACAGAGTTCATCATGACCATTTTGTCTACCCGTCTTCCGGGCGTGCGTCCGCGCTTTGCGCTGAGTCTGAGCGCCTTGTTGCTGCTCAGCGCCTGTGCCACCACGAGCGGCAGCCGGCAGGTCGCACCTGAGCCGTCGACGCTGTTCGCTTCGGTCAGCAAGGAGCCCTCCGGCCAGGCTGTCGAGGATCCGCGTTTCAGTGGTTCGGCCGCTTCTCAAGGGCCTATTACACGCCGCCCGGCCCAGCGCATCGGCGGCCAGGCCGCTCAGGCTGGCGTGCCGGATGCAGCGCAGTTTCCGGAAGGGGGCGACATCACTCTGAATTTTGTGGACGCAGAACTGGACAGTGTGGTGGCCGCGCTGGCTCGCTTCACGCAGCAGAATTTTATTGTGGATCCTCGCGTCAAAGGCCAGTTGACGTTGGTTTCCGAGGTGCCGGTCGATGCGCGCACAGCGTATGAAATGTTGTTGTCGGCGCTGCGCATGCAGGGCTTTGCCGTGCTGCGCACCGGGCGCGTCAGCCGCGTGGTGCCCGAGGCCGAAGCACGCCAGCAGGGCGGCGTTGTGCGCAGCGGAACGCAGTCCAGTACCAGCGGCGAGCTGGAAACGCGGGTGTTTTCCTTGCGCTACGAAAATGCTACCGCTCTGGTGCCCGTGCTGCGCCCCATGATTTCGCCCAATAATCCCATCAATGCCTATCCGGCCAATAACACGCTGGTCGTCACGGATTACGGGGACAATCTGGATCGCATCGCCCAGGTCATTGCGGGCATCGACACGCCGGCGGGCTTGAACACGGACATTATCCCGATTGACTACGGCGTGGCACTGGATGTGGCCGCGCTGGCTGCGCAAATGCTGGATACGCCCGGCAATGACGTGGCGCAGCGCATTACCGTGGTGGCTGACCCGCGTAGCAATTCGGTGCTGGTGCGGGCCGGAAGTCCCGCGCGTCTGGACCTGGCGCGCGACCTGATCCGTCGTATCGACAATCCGGACAGTCGCAAAGGCAATCTGCATGTGGTGTACCTGCGCAATGCCCAGGCGGTGCAGTTGGCGCAAGTATTGCGTGCCGCGTTGACGGGTCAGGCTGGCGCGCCCGGGAGCGCAGAGGCCGGGGCGGCCCCGGCGCTGGCTCCTGCTGAAGCAGGTACAGGCAAAGGGGCGGCGGCGATGCCGGTCGCCGCCACCACCAAGGATGCAGCTTCTGTCGAGGCAGGGCTGTCCACCCAGACCGCCGGCGGCACGGTGGCGTTCAGCGCGGGCGGGGCGACTGTGCAGGCGGACCCGTCTACCAATACCTTGATCATCTCTGCGCCGGATCCGGTCTACCGCAGCTTGCGTGAAGTCATTGATCAGTTGGACCAGCGCCGGGCCCAGGTGCTGGTCGAGAGTCTGATTGTGGAGGTCAATGCCGAGGACGCGGCGGAGTTCGGCATCCAGTGGATGACGGGGGGCGGCCATATCGGTGACGGCGGGTCCGGTTTCGTCGGGGGGGCGAACCTGGGCGGCAGCGGCCTGAATCCCAAAGGCGTCACCACGCTGGACTCCCTGGCGGCAGGTTTGAGTCTGGGCGTGGTCAAGGGGACGGTCAGTGTACTGGGCCAGCAGATCGTCAACCTGGGCGTGCTGGCGCGCGCCTTGCAGCGTCAGGGCGGCACCAACATTCTTTCCACGCCCAATCTCATGACGCTGGACAACGAAGAGGCCAGCATCATGGTGGGCCGCACTGTCCCTTTCGTGACCGGGCAATACACCACCTCGGGCGATGGCGCGAGCAATCCATTCCAGACCATCGAGCGGGAAGATGTGGGCCTGACCCTGAAGGTCCGACCGCAGATTTCGGAAGGCGGCACGGTCAAACTGGCTCTTTATCAGGAAGTCAGCAGCATAGACACGGCTTTTTCGGTATCCGGAAATACGCCCGTCACGCGCAAGCGCGCGCTGAACACCAACGTGCTGGTGGACGATGGGCAGATCATCGTGCTGGGCGGCTTGCTGGAGGATTCCATCGAAGATGGCACGCAGTCGGTGCCGTTGCTGGGCGATGTGCCCCTGATCGGCAATCTGTTCAAGTACGAAAAACGCAAGCGCACCAAGACCAACCTGATGGTGTTCCTGCGTCCGCATATTGTGCGCAATGCGCAGGACAGCCAAAGCCTGTCTTTGGATCGTTATAACTATATGCGTGCGGTGCAGGCGGGCCTGCCCGAACGCGCTACCTGGTTCAGTCAGGACGCCGGGCATGTGGTCCTGCCGCCGGTCGGCGGCAAGGCGGCTGCAGGCGTGACGGATCTGCGGGAATCATCATGAATCGCCTGCCGTATTCCTGGGCGCGCCAACAGCGCGCTGTGCTGATGCGCCAGGACGGCGTATGGCGTATCGCCGTCAGCGAACGCACTCCCGACTGGGCCTTGACCGAGTTGAGACGGCGTTATCCGGAGCTGGATGAGCACACGGTGCCGGATCTGGAGCTGGACACCCTGATCGACGCCCATTATGCCCAGGGGGATGATGCGGCCAGTGTCGTGGATGCCGCCGCCAGCGAGGTCGACCTGGATCGGCTGATGCAGGAGCTGCCGGAGGTGACCGATCTGCTGGAGACCCAGGACGACGCGCCGGTGATCCGCATGATCAATGCCTTGTTCACGCAGGCGGTGCGGGACGAGGCCAGCGATATCCACCTGGAACCCTACGAGACGCATTCTGTCGTGCGCTACCGAGTGGACGGACGCCTGCGGGATATCGTCAGCCCGCGTCGCGCCTTGCATGGCGCTTTGGTGTCCCGGATCAAGATCATGGCCAGCCTGGATATTGCCGAGAAGCGTTTGCCGCAGGATGGCCGGATCGCCCTGAAGGTGGGCGGGCGGGCGCTGGACCTGCGCGTGTCGATTCTGCCGACCGGCCATGGCGAACGCGCTGTGATGCGCTTGCTGGACAAGTCCGCAGGTCGTCTGGAGCTGGAGCGGCTGGGCATGGCGCCGGATATTCTGGCCCAGCTCGATGAGCTGATTCATCAGCCGCACGGCATTGTGCTGGTGACCGGACCGACGGGCAGCGGCAAGACGACAACGCTGTATGCCGCGCTGGGGCGGGTGGACACTGCGCGCAGCAATGTGCTGACCGTCGAGGATCCGATCGAATACGACCTGCCCGGCGTGGGGCAGACGCAAGTCAACCCGCGCATCGAATTGACCTTTGCGCGCGCCTTGCGGGCGATTCTGCGTCAGGATCCGGACATCATCATGATCGGGGAGATCCGCGATCTGGAAACGGCGCAGATTGCCGTTCAGGCATCTCTGACCGGTCATTTGGTGCTGGCCACGCTGCATACCAACGATGCGGTATCGGCCGCGACCCGGCTGTCCGATATGGGGGTGGAGCCGTTCTTGCTGGCGTCCACGCTGCGCGGGGTGCTGGCCCAGCGACTGATTCGCAAGCTGTGCCTGCATTGCCGGGAACCGCAGGGGGACGGATTGTTCCGGGCGCGCGACGGCGGCTGCGAGCAATGCGCTCACACTGGCTATCAGGGACGGACCGGCATCCATGAGCTCTATCGGGTAGATGAGCGCGCCCAGCAGTTGCTGACCGAAGCGGGCGCAGAGCCTGCCTTGCGGCAAGCGGCGCGCCAGGCGGGCATGCGCACCCTGCGCGAAGACGCCGAACGCTGGGTGCGCTTGGGGTTGAGCACGCAGGAAGAAGTCTTGCGCGTGACTCGCGAGCTATAGGCGCACGGAGACCGCGACATGGGAACGTATCATTACGAAGCGGTGGACCAGTCCGGGCGCAGCGAGCGCGGCGTGCTGGAGGCCGACAGCGAGCGCCTGGCGCGGCAGCAGTTGCTGGGCCGCGGCTTGTTGACTGTTTCCTTGAAGCCGGGTCGATCACGAGCATCCGCCCGGGCTCGCAGCTCGGGCTTGCGTCGCAGCGAGCTGTCCTGGCTGACCCGGCAACTGGCCAGCCTGGTGGCCGCGGGTCTTTCCTTGGAGGCCAGTCTGAGCGTGGTCATGGAGCAGGCGCCGCGTCGCGCCGTGACCCAGCTGCTGGCTGCCTTGCGGGCCGATATCCGCGCCGGTCAGAGTTTGAGCGATGCGCTGGCCGGGCATCCACGGGATTTTCCCGACATTTATCGTGCCTTGGTGCGGGCGGGTGAGCAGTCGGGCGAGCTGGAACAGGTGCTCGACCGCCTGGCCAGCTTTATTGAGGACAGCGGGGCCTTGCGCGGCAAGGTGCTGACGGCGTTCATCTATCCGGCCATCGTCAGTCTGATTTCCGCCGCCATGGTGGTGTTTC
The DNA here is from genome assembly GCA_023439305.1 of Pseudomonadota bacterium. Taxonomy (GTDB): domain Bacteria; phylum Pseudomonadota; class Gammaproteobacteria; order Burkholderiales; family Burkholderiaceae_B; genus Alcaligenes. The sequence goes on along the minus strand of JAEXOO010000037.1, from coordinate 32,537 downwards.
TGCTCAGCTATGTGGTGCCGCAGGTTGTCGGCGCATTCACGCAGGCCAAGCAGCAGTTGCCTTTGTTGACGCGCATCATGATTGCCGCCAGCGATGCCGTGCGCGAGTGGGGAGGCGCGGCCATGGTGCTGGCGGTTCTGGCCGGCGTGGCGCTGGCCGCGTTGCTGCGCCGGCCCGCCGTTCGCCTGTCCGTGCACAGGCGCTTGTTGCGCCTACCGGTGCTGGGCGGGTATCTGTTGGGAGTGGACACGGCCCGCTTTGCCGCGACGCTGGCGATCCTGGCGGGGAGCAATGTGCCTTTGTTGACTGCGCTGGAGGCCGCCGGCCGAACCTTGTCCAACCTGGCTTTGCGCGAGGCGGTGGAGCAGGCGGCTGCGCGCGTGCGCGAGGGCCTGCCCCTGGCCGCCGCCCTGCAGCGCAGCCGTCTGTTCCCGCCCTTGCTGGTGCAACTGATCGCCAGCGGCGAGAAAACAGGCGAACTGGCGCCCATGTTGGATCGGGCCGCCGGCACCCTGTCCGCCGAGCTGGAGCGCCGCGCTCTGGCCATGACAGCCCTGCTTGAACCGCTGATGATCCTGCTGATGGGGGGGCTGGTGCTGATGATTGTGCTGGCCGTCATGTTGCCCATCATCGAAATGAATCAATTGGTTCAATAGCGCCTGCGCGGCCCGGTCTCCTGTTTACGGCTTTGCCGTGACGACCAGACGCGCTGTCATGGTGGGATGGTAGCGACAGTAGTAGGTCTGGTCGGCAACGTGTTCCAGTACCCGGCTGGCCGATTTCCCGGCCGGAATCACCACCTCCCAGGCCTGGTTCACAGTGGCGGTATGGTCGATCACATCCTGGTTGCGCCACACCACGGTGTCGCCCACCTGCGCCTGGAGCACGGCAGGCGTGAAGGCCAGGTTCACGATGGTGACCTCATGGGTGGCGGCCAGAGCGCTGGCCGCCAGCAGCGATCCGGCCAATAAGGTGCTCATGCGCAAGATAGTCATGGCGGCCGTCCTAAAGTTGGCTCGCCAGATGCTCGGCGTGTTTCTGGTGGCCCTGGAACAGTTTCAGCCCGGTTTCAAGCAGACTTTTCAACTTGGGATTCTGGGCGCCGGGGATCAGCGCGCTTTCCAGGGCGCTGTTCACCTGCTTGTGATAGGCCACTTCGTTCTGGGCATAGGCTTTGTCGAAGGCCGCGCCATCCAGCTTGGCGAGCTTGGCGTGTTCCTGGCCGGCTTCTTTTACCAAGGACTGGCTGGTGGGGTTGTCCTGGGCGGTGACGCCCAGCTCCTTGAGCAGGGCCAGGGCTTGCTGATTGACGGCTTGATGGTCTCGCTCCATGGTCTGGGCGAAGTCGCGCACGGAAGGGTTCTGGGTTTTGGACAGCGCCTGGCGCGCGGCCTGCACGTCCAGGTCGCCGGCGGTGTAGGCGATGTGCGCGATCTGCGCGTCGTTGAGTTTTTCTGCCGCGTGACCGGGTGCGGCCAGTGCGAATGTGGACAAAAACACAGCGGCAAGAGTGGTGCGTATCAGCATGAAAGCCTCCGGTGGGAAATCCCATCCTTCAGGATGAAGGTGTTGTGGATGCCCATTGGATGGCGGTAGCGCGGATAAGGTTACGGGCCGGGGCTAGGGGTTTACGCCTAGCGCCGCCAGGACGGCTCGCGTCAAGGCCTGGCAGCGCGGACCCGCAAAGGGGAATACATCCAATAGCCGGGGTGCGCCAGGCTCTTGCAAGGCCAGTTCCAGCAGGCGTCGTGCCCGATGCAAACGTGTTTTTACAGTTTCGGGCCTTATGTCCAGCACATGGGCGGTTTCTTCTACGCTCAGTCCTTCGACGGCGCGGGCCATGATGACGGCGCGGTAGGGCAACGGCAGCTCAAGGATGGCCTGCTCGACTTGATGGATAAACTGGCGTTGCGCCGTGGCGCGTTCGGGGTCCGGCGCCAGGGAAGGTTGGGCGGCGAGGCCGTCCTCGTCCAGGCGCTCGTGTGTCCGGCGGCGTTTTAATCCCAACGCCTGATGGATGGTGATGCGGCACAGCCAGGTGGACAGCGTGCTGTCGCCCCGAAAACTGTCCAGATGACTGAAGGCCAGCAAATAGGCTTCCTGTACGACATCCCGGGCGTCGTCGGGGTCGCGCACAATGCTGCACGCCAGCCGGAAAAGCCGGCGGTTGTAGGTTTCCATTATCTGGCGCAGCGCCCCGGTATCACGTCGCAGGGCGCGCCGGATCAAGTCGGCTTCATCGTAGTCGGCATTGGGTATGGCAGACGGATTCATGGGGCGCTCCGGACAAGAATGCCCAGCCATTATGCGCTCACCACGTGCGTCCCGCTATCGGGCAAGCGGACGGCGCTGGGCGGGCAAAAAAATCCCCGAAGGCAAGGTGGGCTTGCGCTTCGGGGAAAGTCCGCGCAGGACGCGGAAGGTTATGGCCTTGGTTTACAGATAGGCGGGGATGCCCAGGGCCGGATCACTGACGCCATGCACGCCCGATTCTACGCGACCGGCAAAACGGCGGTAGTAGCTGGAGTCGCTGCTGCTGCGCACCACGAAGTCGTACCAGTGTCCGCTGGAAGCCAGCGCCCAGGACTGCTTGGCCTGTTGGCCGGACTCGACGGTGACCTCCCAAGGGCCGTCTTCACGGTAGGCCATGGACTGAATGGTGAAGGTGCAGGCCGACTGGCCGCCATTCATCAGTTCCAGGTACACATCGCCTTGAGTGACTTCGTAGCACACGCGGATCTCGGGACGGGCCTGTTCCGGCTGGCTCAGCACGCTGACATCGCCGCGGAAGTGGCGGTGAAAGCCGTTGGGACCCAGCACCCACAGATCGTAGTGCCCCAAGTTGTCGGCTTGCGCATCCCAGACATCATCCAGAATCTGGTCGGGCCCGACCATATAACGGCGCGGCATACGATCCAGATTCAGCTTGTCATAGACATGGAACACGGCGGCGGCTTTGCCAGTGTTGGAGAACAGCAGCTGCACCCCTTTGTTGCTGTCGCAGCGGGCGCTGACGTGCAGTTCATAGGGCAGGGCGCGCGAGGGGCGCACGCCAGTCTGCTGCACGGGAATGCGCTGGTTATCCACCGGTTGCGGAACCTGCGCCAGACGTTCCTGGGCGCTGCGGATTGCATCGGCTTCCTGGCGGCTGCGACGGCCTTTCAGCGTAGGCAAGGGCTCGTCGTTGGGGCTGGCGAAGTTGAACGCGCTGGTCAGGTCGCCGCAGACGGCGCGGCGATAGGGGCTGATGTTAGGCTCCATCACGCCGAAACGCTCTTCCATGAAGCGGATCACAGAGGTGTGGTCAAACACCTGCGAGTTGACCCAGCCGCCGCGGCTCCAGGGCGAGATCACATACATGGGAACGCGCACGCCGGGACCGAATACTTTGCCGTCGCGAGCAGGCTGACCGGCCAGGCCTTTGGGGCTGGGGTAGTTGTAGTATTCGAAGGCGATCTGCTCGTCGGTCAGCGTGGTCTTGCCGGCGGGCTTGCCCGTGCTTGGATCGATGGATGGGGCGGATGGCGAGGGCACGTGGTCGAAGAAACCGTCGTTCTCGTCGAAGTTGACCAGCAGCACGGTCTTGCTCCAGACCTCGGGATTGGACGTCAGAGCGTCCAGCAGCTCCTGCGTATACCAGGCGCCCTGCACCGGGCTGGAAGGGCCTGGGTGCTCGGAGTAGTTAGCCGGCGCGACCACCCAGGAAATCTGGGGCAGCTTGCCGTCCATGACATCCTTGCGCAATTGCTCGAAGAAGCCGCCGTCGGGCATGGTGTTGGCCACGCCCTTGTAAAGCGGATTGCCTACGTCGTCGGCAGGGTCGTAAGGAGTATTGTTCGGCTTGCCGGACTGTTCGTTGGCGCGGCGGTATTGCTTGAAGCCGGCCAGCGAATTGTCGGTGAAGTTGTCGGGCAGGTTCTGGTAGACCTTCCAGCTGATGCCGGCCTCTTCCAGACGCTCGGGGTAGGTCTTCCATTCGTAGCCCAGCGCGGAGCTGCCCAGGCTGTCCCAGGCGTTGTTCACGGTGCATTCGCCGCTACCGGTGGGACCGTTGGTGCCGGTCCACAGGAACATGCGGTTGGAGTTGGTGCCCGTGTGCATGGAACAGTGATAGGCGTCGCACAGGGTGAAAGCATTGGCCATGGCGAACTGGAAGGGGACTTCGGCTTCGCGGTAAAAGCCCATGGAGTGGCGATTCTTGTATTTGGGCCAGAAGGCCATGCGGCCATGATCCCAGGCTTGTTGGCCGTCCACCCAGGCGTGCGGGGTGCCGTTGACGCGCTGGGCGTTGCCTTTGGTGCTGTCCAGGTGGTAGGGCAGCACGGTTTCCGTGGTGCTGAAGTTTTGCTGCCAGACGTTGCGGCCGTTAGCCAGCGGAATGGTGAAGCGGTCGCCAAAGCCACGCACGCCTTTCAGCGTGCCGAAGTAATGGTCGAAGGAGCGGTTCTCCTGCATCAGGACGACGATGTGCTCGACATCCTTGATAGTGCCGGTCTTGTTGTTGGCCGGAATGGCCAGCGCCTTGCGGATGCTGGGGGGGAATGCGGCCAGGGAGCCGGCGGCCAGGCTGGCGCCGGTGACGTTGCGTAGGAAATTGCGGCGTGAAGTCATTGTGGCAAATCTCGTAGTGCGATCAAGGGGCGCATTTAAGCTGCTTTGGGGTTTCGGGTGTGGGCGTTTCCGGATTGCCGGGTTCGACCGGCTGGCCCGGGTTTTCCGGAGCCGGGCCGGTGGAGCCGCCCCCGTCGCAGGCGGCCAGCAGGCCGCACAGCATCATCAGGGCCGCGGCGCGCTTGAGGCGTGCGCCGGAAAGGGAAGCGATCATGTCGTTCATGAAAAGTCCTTGCTCGGGAAATCAGGGTTGCAGGCTGGAAAGGGGCTTGCGGGATTCGTAGATGCTGGTCAGCTCGTCTGTGCTCAGGGCGCGCTCCCAGATCGCCAGTTCGCCGAAATCCATGTTCACGTCGTAGCCAGGGTTCCAGCGCTTGTAGTACTGGCCGGTCACGTCTTCGTTGATGCCCAGCTTGCCCGCGCCGGTGCCGCCCAGCGCCTGGATGGTGCGGGTCTCCAGCGCCACTGAGCTGAACTGCGCGCCCAGTGCAGGGTCGAAGACATGGCCGCGCATGACTTTGCCGCTCTTGTCGATGATGACGGCCACGTAGGCCCACTGATTGGGCGTGACGCGATAGCCTTGGCTTTCGTTGCGGCCGCCGCCGTAACCCGTGTTGAAGCGGATGTCGCAGCCGCCGGAATTGAACAGTCCCAGCGCAAAGCCGGCGTTGTTGCCCGAGTCGTAGTTCTTGTTGGCCATCATCGCGGCGCCATAGCCGTAGCTGGAGCAGCTGGGCGGGGTGCGGAACCAGAAGCCCAGCGTGAATTGGGGCACGCTGGCCAGGGAAAACACGTCGCGCGTCATGTTCAACGCGTAGCCGCGCGTACCGTTGGCGTCGGCGTTGGCGCCCAGGATACGCAGTGCGCCGGTCGGAGAAGCGGGATCCAGGAAGTCGGCGGCGACCAGCGAGCCGGCCGGCACACCGCTGGCCGACGGCTGCAGTGTCGTGCCGCCTTTGCCATCCACGAGGGGCAGCGCTGTCATCGGGTAGTAGCTGACCAGTCCGTCTTTCAAGGTGGTAGCCAGCTTGGGCGGCGGTTTATAGCCGGCCTCGACTTGCAGAGTGGATGCGGCCTGGCCTGATTGCACGCTGTAGCGGAAGGAATAGACCTGAGCGGTGTCTGAAACCGGCAAGGTGTCGTCATAGTGGGTGGAGCCGGCTGGCAGCGTGGCGACCAGTTCGCCGTCGCGCAGAACTCGCACCTCTTGGCCCGCATCGCCTTGCAGGACCCAGCGCAGGGTCACGATGTTCTTGTCGGCGGGCTTGTGGTAGCTCAGTTCGCGGATGCTGGCAGCGGCTTGCAGGCCTGTTCCGCGGAATCGGTAGTCCTTGCCCTGTGCGCCCAGGTGGGCGAGCACGGTGGGCGCGATGTCGATCACGGCGGCCAGCTCGTTCATGTCGGTATCGGCAGCCACGGCGCTGTCCGCAGCTGGCAAAGAGGGCAATGATTTGTTGGCGGCGATGAAGCTGGTCTTGTTGCGGTTGAATTGCGAACCGGTGGTGCCGCCGAACTCGTCCAGGCCGTAGCCCGTGGTGACCAACAGCAGCCAGTCTTCGCTGGATTCGGCCTGGCGGCGAGTCTCGATCAGCGCTGCCAATTGATCCAGAGTGGTCAGTGACTGCTCCACCGCTTGCTTGTAGGCATCGCTGCCCAGGCCATGCTCGGCGGCAGCGCGGGCGGGCGCCTGCAGCTGGGCCAGAATCAGGGATTTGCCTTGCAGCACGTATTGGCTGGCCTGCTCGTTAACGCAGGAGTCCGAGTCGGTACAGTCGGCGGCCTCGATCATGTGACCGGCTTGCAGGTCGGGCTGCAGCAGCGTGCGGTAGTCACGGGTGCTGACAGCGGTGGCTGCCGTCTGCGGCTCGGACGCCAGTGCAAATAAGGTGGGGGCGTTCAAGGTCTGGGCTTCGGCGCCGACGCCGCGCAGGCCATGTTGGTCGGCCCAGGTGCCGGTCACCAGCGACGCCCAGCCGGGAACAGGCAGGGTGCGCTGTTCGCTGCTTGTACCGACGTAGCCGCCGGTTTGGGCGGGGGCCACCGTCAGCGCGGTCAGGGCGGGGTGACGTCCTTCGCGGCGGGCCTGTTGCAGGGCGTCGTAGGTCAGGCCGTCAATGCTGACGAGCAGGGCTTTCTTGCCGCCCAGGGCCTGCGGCTTGTTCCCGGTTTCGGGAGTGGGTTGTTCCGGTTGAGGGCCGGGGGCTGGCGATGCATCGCTGCCCGACGAGCCGCTGCTGCAGGCGCTGAGCAGCAGCACGGCGGACAGGGACAGGCAAGCCTGTCGCACGCGGTGCAAGGGAAATGGAGGAAGTGCGGGTAAGGACATACAGCCACTCGTTCTGAAGAGGAAAGGGAGGGCCGGACTGTGCGTGGGGTGGGCTGCTCAGTCGGCAACGGATCAGGACGCAGGCAGTGTAGGAAGGACGTATGACTGCCCCGTTAACAGAAGGGCAAATCCACCGATGATTGGATTGTGTTTTATAGGATGTGCCAGCTTGAGCGGAGTCCCGTCATGCGTCAGGCCTTGCCGGCTGCGGCCTGCGGACGTTGTTGCGAATCGATGTCGAGTTTGTGACGAGCGGAAAAATATTTGAAATTCAAACTGTAAATAGCTTGATCGTTCAGTATGAGAGAGTTCTGGGCATAAAAAAAACGGGAGCCTGAGCTCCCGTTTTTCGTCATCAGCCCAGCTTATTGGGCGTTGGCGCGCAGCCGCCCGCCATTGGGAGTGGACTCGGCGCCCAGCACTTTGCCATTGATGGTCTGACCATACAGGTCCGTCTTGGCATCATGGTATTTTTTCTGGGTTTCTTCCACCGAACCCTTGAAGCGCGGGTCCTGCGGACGTTCGTGGGCGTTCATGTAGTAGGCCACATCCCAGGCCTCTTGATCGCTCAGGCTGTTGCCTTTGCCCAGCGGCATGTTGGCCTTGATGAAGGCGGCGGCGGTCGGAATGCTGTGCATGCCGGCGCCCCAGTTGTAGGAGCCGTCGCCCCACAAGGCCGGGAACACCATGTGATCACCGACTTCCTTGCCCGCGCCGTCGGCGCCGTGGCACAGGGCGCAGTTCTGCGCAAACACTTTTTCGCCGCGTACATAGTCGGGTTTCTGCGCCGGTTCGGGCAGGCGCTTGAATCCCTGGCCCTTGAGTTTGACGCCGGTGGGCGCGCCCTGGGCCAGCCAGTACATATAGCTTTCCAGCGCCACGATAGTTTCGTCGTCTGCAGGAGGCATTTCACCATTCATGCTGTAACGGAAACAGCCTTGCAAGCGCTCGGCCAGCGTGTTCACGTGGCCGTTCTTGGAACGGTAGGCTGGATATAGTACATAGGCCGCCCACAGCGGAGACGCGTTGTCGCGACGGCCCGCGTCCATGTGGCAACTGACGCAGTTCAGATTGTTGCCGACGAACTTGCTGGCATTCTGCGGTGTTTTCAGGAAGATTTCCTGGCCTTTCAGGACGGCTTTGCCGAAGTCGTTCTCGGGAATGCTGTGAGCGTCCGGCGGAGTAAAAGCAGGGGCGGCATCGCCCAGATCCACGGCGTGGGCGGCGCCCAGGCCGGCCAGTCCCAGACTGCAGGCCAGGGCGAGCGTACGCAGGCGGGGGGTAAGAGTATGCATCATTTCTTGGCTCCCTCTGGGGCAGGCTGGGTCTTGAGAGTGGCGGGCAGTTGCGCGAAGTAATCGGCGGTGGCGGTGATCTGTTCATCGCTCATGCGCTTGGCGATCTCGCCCATCAGGGCCAAGGGGCCGGGATCGCGCTTGCCGTCACGCCAGGCTTTGAGCTGCTCAGAAATGTAGGGAGCAGGCAGGCCGGCCAGTGCGGGGAAGGTATCGCCCACGCCCACGCCGCCGGGGCCGTGGCATTGAATACAGGCGGGAATGTTGTTGTTCCAGTCGCCACGGTTGGCGACCCAGGCTCCCACTTGATCCTGAGAGGGATACAGGTCCAGGTGCGCGCTGAGCATGTCCTTGTCCAGCGGGGCAGGCAGTTGCGCGAAATAGGCGGAAACGGCCTTCATCTGTTCCGGTGTCATGGCCTTGGCAAGGGGCTGCATGATGGGATTGCTGCGCTTGCCCGACGCAAAGTGCTGCAGCTGCTCGGTCAGGTAGTTGGCGCCCTGACCGGCCAGGAAGGGAAAGCCGCCCGCGGCATTGCCTTCACCTTGAGCGCCATGACAGGTCGCGCAGGCCAAGACACTGCCGCTGCCCGAGGCAGCCAATGCCTTGCCCTGCTCGACCAGCTCGTCCGCGGCAGCAGATGTTCCGCCAGCCAGCGTCAAGGCGAGCACAAGGTACCGGCTGGCCGGTACGAGTTTTTGCCATGTTTTTTGCATGATTTTGGGTTCTCCGAATCTGTTTTCCTGCATATTTTAAGCCTCAAAGCCCTGTAAGTCATATGCAAATTACTTAATCTTATATAAGACCAATGCTTTGGTGCCTAAGGCTTAAGTGCTTGACAGATAAGGAATGATTCAAAAAAAAGCGAAAAACAGGTGGAAGCAAGATGGCGGATTGTTGTCGTAATGTGTACGGGCCGGTCTGTTTTTTCAGTCATCTACGGACGTAGCCACCATGAGCAAATAAGCCTGTTTTTCATAAGGTTAAGCCGGGTTGCCGCAGAAGATCAGCACCGCTGATCCGTTGGGCCTGGTCAGCGTGCTCATCAACATATTTTCCAGGACGTGCCTGTGGAACTGGTATGGATCGCCAAGCGCGCGGCGGCGGTGTTGATGCCGTGTGCCGGGAGCGAGGTTTGCGCTAGTTCAGGAAGCGAACGCAGATGTATCTGTGGAAGGCCGCTCAGAGCGCGGATGATCTCGCTTGCCCGGGCGGACTCTGCACTGCTGATGAACTCATTTTTTCCACCCTGCTGGCGCGCGCTCAGGCAATGGGCATCGTTCAGGCGACGGCGTACCTGGGCCGCTACCGCAAAAGAAGGTTCGATGATCTGGAAGCGGCCTGCGCAGATCGTTTCAATGGTTGGCCGCAGAAAAGGGTAATGGGTGCAGCCCAGCACCAGCGTATCGGCCTGGCTTTGCAAGGCCGGCGCCAGCAGTGTGCGCAGAGCCTGTTCCAATTCGGGTCCGCCCAATTGCAGCGCTTCGACACGGTCTGCCAGGCCGGGACAGGGAAGGCGGATCAGCTCAATATCGGCGGCATGGCGCCGCACCAGGTCGTCCAGTCCCTTGCTGTCTACCGTGCGGCTGGTCGCCATCAAGGCGATAGAGCGGCTGTGGCTGATCAGGGCGGCTGGTTTGATGGCCGGTTCAATGGCAATGATGGGAATCGGAAAGCGCGCCCTTAAAAAAGCAGCCGCCACCATGGTGGCAGTGTTGCAGGCGATGACGATGGCTTTGCAGCCCTGATCCAGCAAAAATCGGGTCAGCAGGGCGGTGCGTTCTTGAATCCATTGCGCGGGCCGGTCGCCATAGGGGGCATGCCCGGAGTCAGCCAGGTACAGCAGGTCTTCGCCCGGCAGGGCCTGCCGGATCGCGCGCCAGACGGATAAGCCGCCTACGCCGGAGTCGAAAATTCCGATGGGAGCGTCTGCATGAACGCGGCCCGTGCTGACTGTCATGGTCTTGTGCAGAAAATGGAAAAGAAGAAGACCACATTATGGCGCGTTTGCAGGACTTGGGGCGCATGGGCCCCGTTGTTCTTGATGCGTTTTTTGCCAGGGCGCTAGCGCGCGTCCAGCGCTTGGCGGTTTTGTTCCAACGACTGCTTCAAGTGGTGCAGCAAACCGTGGTTGATTCGGAACTCGACGTTGTCAGAGGCGCCGAAGGAATGACTGGCCAGGCAATGATGGGCCAGCTCCGCCGCCCGCAGATCTTTGCTGATCAGCCGTATGTCGTGTTCGAAGGCGACGGTTTCGGGCAAGGGGTCCGATACCCATTCGTAATCAATGAACCAGCGGAACAGCAGATTGTAGGTGATGTGCTGAATGATGCGGTCTTCCGATTCAAAGGAATACAGAATATGCAGAAACCAGCACTTGAACAGTTGCCCCGGCGTGAGCGATGACTTGCATTGGGCCGCCGCATCCTGGTGCAAGGGCCAGTGGGTGTACAAGGCCGAGTCCACGGTTTCCTTCATGGTCTTGAGCGGATGGCTGCCCGGCAGGTAGCCGCTGATCTGATCCAGCGAATACCAGATAGGGTGGCCGATGATCCAGACATACGGCATGTTGTGGCGATCGACCGCCAGGGGCACTCCCTGCGCGACTTCGCAGAATTTGGCCAGTTTGGCATCCAGTTCCGTCATGGTGGTGCGAGCGTAAGGCAAGATCCTGCGCGTCATGTGTTTCCCCTTGATGCAACAGCAAAGCACATGCTCCGGGACTGCCCCGGCAACAATAAATTGAGGCTCCTTCCCAGGGTCATTCCCCAACCCCTTTGGAGTTATGAAGAAAATATGCCGTGTGCACGTTGCGCATTGTTGTGGCGATGGTTGTCGACGCGCTTTTTATTAAAGCGCGTTTCCTGGGATTCTAGTTTTTGTGAGTGACAGAATTGTTAATGTCATTCTCTTTTAATCCCGATTTCTTGTTTCTTTTTTATTATTTAATTTTCATAAAAGAAAATTGAATATTCAGGGTTCAATTTTTTCTGTTGGTTCTTTAATCGGATATCGTGATGAGACCGGCTTTGGCTATGGGTTTTTGTGCGGATATGGGAACGACAATGCGTTGATCCGCATACGTGAAAATCGCCTGTTCGTTTTCAATAGACTGAAGCGTCAGGCCTGGTGAGCGAGTCTGGCCGGGTTTGAAACTGAGTGCCTTATGGCCATTTTGAGATACCAGTACAACACGTTGATTCTCGTTTTCTATCAAACCCTTGAAGTCCAAGGCCAGGCTCACAGGCCCTTTCTTGAACCATGCGGCGACGGCCGCACCCGGCTCGCGACCGTATTCAAGACCATCCGCCGATAAAGCCGGGGGGGCGGAAAGCAGAGGAGCGGGCCTGGGCGCCAAACTGTAATACGCCAAACTTAAGGTCATGATCAATCCGATGATATGAGCATAAGTTGAATATTCAATTCTTCTTTCTTTTTTCATGATGTCGCCTTTGTGTGCTTTTCAAGGGGGTGGTTGGGTCTTCCTATGTATAGCAATGCAGTGTGGATTTTTCATGTCAATGCCATATTTGATCTTTAATCTGGCGGCAGGTGTTTTCTTAGTCGGGTGGGCGTATGGCTGTGAATTTATGCGCGGACCGAGGTCGTGGTTTTTCCTTGTTGGAAGTCATGATCGTTCTGGTTATTTTGGGTATTGCGACGGCGGCCGTGGTAGTCAGTGCTGCGCCCGATCCGGTTCAGAATCTGCGTCGAGATGCTCGTGAGCTCAGCCTGCGATTCAGCGCTGCCCAAACGGAGGCCCGACGAGATGGCCGTATTATTGATTGGAAGCCCACGGCGCAGGCCGAAGGCTTTTCACGCCGGCGCTGGCGGCAGCCGGGGCCTGATGGCTGGCCTGCGCTGGAGATCGGCGAAGGCAGTGAACGGTTTTCCGCGTCCAGTGTGCTTGCTTCCCGTCCATGGCATAGCGCGCATCCTGTGGTGCGTGGCCCCCTGCCAATTCAGTTCACGGCCGAACCTTTGGGGCAAGTCTGGGAAATCGAGTTGAGCAGTCAGGATAGGCGAGTGCGGATCCGACGGGATGTCGACGGCCAGTTTCGGGTATTGCCATGAAGACAGGTGTTGTCCATACCGCCTGTCCTGCCCGACACAAGGGCTTTTCCCTGATCGAAGTCTTGATTGCCCTGATGATCGTCAGCGTCGCCCTGGCTGCTTTTGCCAGAGTAGGGTTGCAATCCACTGATCATGTGGAGTATATGGAGCAAAAGGGCCTGGCCATGATGTCGGCTCGAAACGAGCTGGCGCAGTGGCAGGCCGGTGTATGGCCTTTGAAGCCCGGGGCCAGCAGTCATCCTTGTCCTCAGGCGGGTTGGCCGTTCGTATGCCGGAGCCAGGTTCGGGCGGCGGCTCCGGGACTATTGGCGCTCAGTATTCAGGTGGACTTGGGCCATCCTGCCCCGCGTCGCTTGGCCAGCCTGCAGACTCAATTGGCGCGGGATACGCTGCCATGACAGAAGTCGCCCGACAGCAAGGCCTGAGTTTGATCGAAGTGCTGGTTGCCTTGGTCATCATGGCTGTTTTGAGTCTGATGACCTGGGGGGCGCTGGATAGCTTGCAGCGGACACAAGATGATCTGGAAAGCCGCAGCCGCCGAAATCAGTCTCTGTTAGCCGTGTTGGAGCAGTTTGAGCGGGACGTGCAATGGCGTGCCAGCACCGAATTTTCCGAACAGGGCTGGCTTTTCCCGGCTGCTGCCACGGAGGCGGGGGGAACCGTGCAGACTGCTCCTCCGCTGTTTCTGCCGCCCAGCGTATTGTTGCAGCGTCGAGGTGGGGATGGCTGGGTGTTGGAACTTGTACGCGCGGTAGAAGGACAGCCTGGCTATTGGCAGCGGGTGCAGTGGTGGCAAGCTCCGGACGGACTGTATCGCTTGGCGGGCCCGGCTGATTGGCGCTATCCCTTGCCGGCCCCTGAGGCGAAAGATGGGGGGAAGGTGCTGAGCGCAAGCGTGCGGTGGCGCTTACGCGCCTGGGAACCCGGCGCCGGCTGGCAGGTGTTACCCCTTGAAAAGACAAGCGCCCGCCGTCAGCCTGCCAGCGCATTGGAACTTGAATTGGAATTGGATATGCGTGGCGGGCAGCGGCACCCAGTGACGCGGGTGGTCAGTCTGCGATAAGGGCAGGCGAAATCAGACTTTCTTCACGAACTCGGTCTTCAGGCTCATGGCGCCGAAGCCGTCGATCTTGCAGTCGATGTCGTGGTCGCTGTCCACCAGTCGTATGTTCTTGACCTTGGTGCCCATCTTGACTGTGCCGCCCGAGCCTTTCAATTTCAAGTCTTTGATGACGGTGACGGTATCGCCGTCTTGCAGCACGTTGCCAGCCGAGTCGCGGTAAACGCGTTCCTGCGTATCAGTGGTTTGCGTTTCTTGCGCAGGCCATTCATGCGCGCATTCAGGACATACGTACAAAATGCCGTCTTCGTAAGTAAAAGTGGATTGGCATTGAGGACAGGCAGGCAAAGCAGTGGTCATGAGTACCGTTTCAAGAAGAGGTGAAAAGGCTGGACAGTATAACCCTTGTTGTTGAAAGGGTTATTTCGGGACTAAGAGGGCTTTGCTTTTCTGTAGCGGCTGTTGTGTTTCATTGTTGATGACAGCGTGAACATAGCATCAAGGTATTGAGGAGCCGAACACATCCTGCAAAGTATGAGCATCCAGCAAGCTCAGGCTCCAGGCGTTGATTTGGCGTGCGGTGGCCTGGTTGATCTGTAGTTTGCGTTCAGTCGGCAGCCGGCCGAATTTGTGGCGCAGCTGGCGAATCAAGGTGTTCTGCTGCGCGCGCAGACCTTTCCGCAAACCTTCAGAGCGCCCTTGAGATATACCTTGGGCCAGTCCTTTTTGAATGCCCTGGGTTTCCCATTGGTGCAGCCAGGAATCGGAGTTGTCGTCGAGCATGGCGCGTATGTCCTTTACGTGCAGGTGATGGGGAATATCCAGATTGGGCAGGCATCGGGGCAAGACAGCCTGGTTGACCCAGGTAGCCAGATCGCGCAGCAGGTTTGTATCGGTGCAGGTGTCCAGAACAGTCTGCATCAGTTGGCTGAGGTGGGCCAGCCCTTGGTTGTGCTGCATGCGGCAAACCAGTGCGAATAGATTGTCTGATTGCAAGGATTGCTCAAGAGATTGTTTTTTAAGGTCAATCAGCAAGTAAGTTTGCTGAGGAATGTGGTCGATAGGCCACGGTGGAGTGAACTCAGCAAATAGCTCACGGCTTTGAAGGGGGACATTCCAAAGTTGTTTGCCGCTATACAGGACTAACATCATGGGCAAGGGCAGTGGAACGTCGGCGCTGTGCTGCTGGACGAAGGCTTCCAGTTGCAGGTGTCTGTAGGTGCCGATGCGTAGCGGCATGTGGCGATCAGGGCGAGATTGATGTTCGATGCCGACCAATAGAGCAAGCTCGTTACTGCTGCGTGGAGGGACGCTCCAAGCCAGATCGCCTTGGCGGATTTGCAGCGCTGGGCCTACATAGGCCGGGGACAGTGGCAAAGCTTGCTCCAGGTCCAGTTGCTCGAGCAGCGGTGGTGGCAGCAGTGCATGCAGCAGCTCCTGCAACAGAATGCGATGGCTGAACAGTTTTCGATAAGAAGCGTCGAACAGAGACATGGCGGCGACCGTGCAGGCAGAGGACACGTGTCAGCATGACTTATCGCAAGTCAGCGTGCTTGTCATGGAACCAGCCTTTATCCACCGCAATACTACGTAATTCGTCGCAGGAGGTAGGTTCTGCCAGGGCGCAGTATTACACCGGCACTAACATCTACGACATCAATCATTCGCAGCAAGATGAATGCAACAAGACGGATTTCGTCTTAAGACTCATTGGACTGGAAGACGTGATCCAGATTGCGAGCATCTAGCAGCCGTAGACTCCAGGTACGAATTTGACGGGCAGTAGCTTGGGCGATCAGTTGCTTGCGTGTAGCAGGCAGCCGGCCGAATTTGTGGCGCAGCTGGCGAATCAAGGTGTTCTGCTGCGCGCGCAGACCTTTCCGCAAACCTTCAGAGCGCCCTTGAGATATGCCTTGAGATATACCTTGGGCCAGTCCTTTTTGAATGCCCTGGGTTTCCCATTGATGCAGCCAAGAGTCGGAGTTGTCTTCAAGCATGGCGTGTATGTCCTTTACGTGCAGGTGATGGGGAATATCCAGATTGGGCAGGCAGCGGGGTAGAACAGCCTGGTTGACCCAGGAAGCCAGATCGCGCAGCAGGCTTGCATCGGCGCAGGTGTCCAGAACAGTTTGCATCAATTGACTCAGGTGTTCCAGACCTTGGTTGTGCTGCATTCGGCAAACAAGAGCAAAGAGGTTATTTGATTGAAGGGATTGATCAAGAGATTGTTTTTTAAGGTCAATCAGCAAATAGGATTGCTGTGGTATGTGGTCGGCAAACCACGGGATGGAAAAATCAAAAAACAAATGACCGCTTCGCAAGGGGGCATTCCAGGCCTGTTTTCCGCTGTACAACACCAGCATTACAGGCAGGGGCAGCAGACCCGTTGACGGGTGCTGCCGAATGAAGGCTTCCAACTGCAAATGTTTGTACGTGCCGATACGCAGGGACATATGCCGTTCCGGACGGGATTGATGTTCGATTCCGAGCAGCAGCGCGGGCTCTGCACTGTGTCGCAGCGGTATGCTCCAGGCCAGATCACCCTGGCGCAGTTGCAGCGCCGGGCCGATGTAGGCTGGAGAAAGCGCGAAGGCCTTAGCCACATCCAGCTCTTTAAGCAGTTCTCTCGGTAACGCCACCCGCAGCAGATCTTGCAATAGGCCGAGGTGGCTGAACAGTTGGCGGTACGAGGCGTCGAACAAGGGCATGGAAGCCACCCGGCAAGCAATACATGCCGATCAGCATGGCGCATGGCGGCGGAACCTGCCGGGTGATAGGCAGATGCTTGTCCATCGTAGAACTACTTGGTCGCAAAAAAAACAGCCCGTCAAAGACGGGCTGTGGAGGTCTGGGGCACGGTGTCGGTGTCCGTGGAGTTGAGTAGGGTTATGAGTCTCCGAAGCCCAGGATCTGCACCGTCACCACGGACGGCTGGTTTTGCTGGCGCGCGGCCTGGTTACGCTGGACCACGTCCTGCGCGGCGGCCGTGGCGCTGGAGGCGGCGGCGCTGGCGCTGGTCAGCGCGCCGGTATTCACCGCCGCTACGACGGGGATGCCCTTGGATTCGCCTTGCGTCTTGATGTTCTCCGAGTTGATGACTTGCAGCGCGGCCACGTTGACGTTGCCGGACACCCGAATACCCGCTTCGCCCGCGTCGATCACGCCTTCGGGCGCGATCAGGTCCACATCACCCGCGGGCACTTCCGGAATGGGCGCCAGGGTGGCGATGCCGGCCCCGGTGCTGGGCACGTCCGGTGAAATCCGCACATTGCCCACGCTGTCATAGACCCGCAGCGGCGGGGTGTAGACCACCGTGGTCTTGGAGCCGCGCCCGGCGTTGATGTCGCCGCGGTTGGCCCAGGCCAGGATGTCGCCGCCGAAGGACGTCATGACCCGGCTCTGGCCCAGCAGGATGCTGTCACGCGAATACAACTGGATATTGCCCTGGCCGCGGGTAATGACGCCGGCCGTGGAGGGCGGCTGAGGGCCTTCCACGCCAAAGGTCAGCCCGCCGCCGGGTGCCAGCATCTGGATGTCGCCGCCCAGGTTGGTGTGCACGCCGGCCCCGCCGAATAACAGCACGCTGCCGTCGTACACGATGGGCTGCTGGTTCATGTCCAGTTCGGGGAACAGGGCCTGGATGGCGCGCCGACCCCGCAGATAACTGCCGGATCGCGGACCGCCTTCGTCGTTATATTCGCGCCCGCCTTCGCGCAGTTCCGTAAAGTAAATATCGCGGGCAAAGATGCGTTGCTGAGCGGCCGGCAGGGCCTGGAAATACGCCAGGGCGGACGGCACGGCCTCGTCGCCGCTGAAAGTCACGCCGTAACGTTCCTGCAGCCAGTCCATCAGCTCACCTTCATAGCTGTGCACCACGCGGCCAGGCTGGCTGGCCAGAGATTTGCCGGCGTCAGCGCGCACGGCCGGGTTCAGGTACTGCTGCAACAGGCCCGCATAGGTGCTGTTGTTCATGCCCGCTTGCAACACGATGCCGGCGCCTGGACGGGTATCGCCTGCCACCACCGGCCCCAGGCTGACGATGCTGGCCTTGTCTTCCTGGATGATGTTGCGCCCGGCAGTGATCTCCACCGTGCCCGGCCCGGCCACGTTCAGGTTCAGGTAGCGGATATCGCGCCCGGCGATAATGGTGGAGACGTCGTTGGGGTGGGTGTGCAGGATCAGGCTGCCGGTAAAGTCAATGGGGCTTGAACCGCCCCTTCCTCCGACAGCTTCATTAAGTAAATAGGGGGGCTCATCGTTGCGTTGTCCGGCCCAGATAATGTCGCGACCAGCCTGTATCTGGGTGGCCCCGGTATTTAGGTACCAGTGCTGCCCGGCGTTAGGGCCAAAACCTTGCTCAAACATGCCGCCCAGCCATAAGCCTACAATGTCGCTCTGTTGAGCATAAATACGCGACGTATATTTGGGCGTTGCACCGTGTGCCAGGCTTGCATCCGGCGTCATAAGGCCAAAGGTGTGCAGTGGCTTGCTGCCGGGTGAATTGACGGCTTCAGCTGATACGTTAGTAACTAGCATTTTACCCGATGCGTCATAGGCTACATACGCAGGTTGAAAAATACTGGCCAGGGCTGAATAGGGTGCCGCAGATAAAACGATGGGCAAGCCTCCGCCGTAATACGATTGGCCGGCCATCATGGTCAGGCTGCGCTGGCCAAGCGGGGCAATCATCAAAGGTGCCACAAGTTTTTCTCGGGATAGGTCCGCCGCCGATGCTCCCTGGTAAATACTACCCTCCGTAGCAATGAGGGACATATTGCCTGGCAATAAATAGAATCCATCTGTTGCTTTGTATTGGTCAAGCTCGGCGCTATTCCTATTCAGTCTCTCCGCAAAACGAGTATCACCACCCAGATGGCCGCCTGCTGTCCAAGCATTTACAGCTGTGGCGTCGGTCCAAAGGGTGAACCAAGTTTGCCCTTTGCCAACTGTTGCACTGCGGTAAATGGTGGATGGCGTGCGCGTGGCATCGTCAACAGCTGACAGCACCAGGCTGCGGCGACTTTGCAAGTCAGTAATAGCGTCGCCCACAGTCAGGATCAGCCCGCCAAACGCTTGAGCCTTGGACGATGAGTACACGTCGCGGGGTCGCACGTCTCGTTGGTCATTATTTAGAGATCCAAACCCATAGCGGTTTTGAATAATGCCGATTTGCCCTGTGTGCAAAAGGATATGGCCTCGCAAATTCCCCAGTCCGCCCAATAGCGAATGAGCATATCCTTGGCCCCTGTAGGCGGCGCCGTATTGTTGAGTCGCCGCTTCCAAGGGGCTGTTCCAGCCTCCGCCAAGCCGCAAGAATAAGTCGCCGCCACCAGTCATGAACGGTGATAAGCCTGGCTGCATGCGTCCCGAACTGCCGATAACAATATTCAATCCTTCGCTGCCCAGGCCGACCGAGCCGCCGCCTATGCCTGCTCTACTCTGCGTGGTTCGTGGACTGGTCAATCCCGCATCGTTGCCAACCTGGGCATGGATATTTCCACCCCCCAATGTGCCTATGCCGCTGAACCCGATTTGGCGAGGATATTCCTTGAGGTCAAAACGTGGCGGCGGTACATAGGTATAGGATCCAAAATTGATGGCCCATGCTGTGGGTGCGCCGTTGGGCAGCCCGTCACCTTGTGTCCAAAGCCAGTTGCTATACGCTGTGCTGCTGAATCGGGTAGATCCCCCTGCATCCGGATCTGCTGCCCACGCGTTCCCACTTAAATTATTGCGACTGACGAGATGCAGGTTACCGCCGAAGTCGGGATACCAATTTTGGCTGACCTTGCCCGGGCCTGAAACAATCGTCTCGTACTGGCCGGCATTGGGGCCGAGCACGTACTCGCTGCCAACCGTTGTGCGGGCCTGGTCGTAGAGGCCATCTTGGCCGTTGTTCAACCAACGCGGCGTGCCGGCGGTATAGATGCCGTAGGGGCTGTGCATGGAAATATTGCCGCTGCTAAGGACATCCAAGTTGCCAGTGCCTGTACGAACCACACTTAGATTGGGGTTTGTGAGGCCCAGTCCAGTGAGCTTAGGGCTACTTAGCACACATAAACCGGGAAACCAATCACAATACATCAGTACGTCCCCTGTAACTGGGTCTCCCGGATTCAAGCCTAATTCTGCCGCCATAGGTCCCAAGATAAGTTCGGGTTGGCTGTATGTCGCTTGAGAACTGTAATGAGAGTCACCCAGTAATAAGTTTGCACTTTGATTCCTAATATTAAGTGCTCGAGGGTCGGCAGCTATGGTGTCTGCGCCAGCAATAATGCGAAGGCTCCATGATTGCGAATCTGTCTTTAGCATCGGTGCGATCGCCCACTGATAGCCGGGCTGATTCGCAGAGCGCAGCGGTGTGCTGAATGAGCCTGCTGCTAACTTCACATTCGTTTCGGCCGGCAGTAAAGCTCCGACGGGCAGACTCAGTTGCTTGGCCTGACTCATGGCTACCGGCAGCGTCACCCCCTTGGGCCAAGTGATGCTTTGCACCGTTAAATTAGCGGGCAAGTGTAGACCGGCACCCAGCTTGGCGTTCTTAGGCAAGGCCAGACCGCTTTCGGGCACGGGGGTGCCGGCCGACAGTAACAGGCTGCCGTCGGGCGCATGCACGTCGGCGCGGAAGACGCTGCCGGCGGGCAGGGTGTACGGACTGCTTATCGTGACATCGACTGGCAGGCGAGTGCCGGCCGGCAGCGTTACGTTGCTGGCGGGCAGGTCAAAATTCAATGCTCGTCCTGCCGGGTATTGCGTGCCGGCTTCCAGCTTGACGCCGGCAATGGGCACGATCACGTCCCCACCAAAAGGTTGTTTGCCGGGCACCAGCACCCAGCCGTTGTCATCGGGCGTGGCGGGCGGCGGCGCAAAGCCGTCGTTGATGCTGCCGTAAATGGCCAGGTCGCCGCCGGCCCGGATGGCCAGGGCGCCCGCTTCGCCCGAACCATAGATGGTCTTGATCAATGGGCTGCGCGGGTTCAGGCTGTTGTAGCGGTACTTGGACAAGTCCAGGTCGCCTTGCACCACCATATCGCCATCGGGCGTGGCACTCAGGATTTCCACCGCAGGCCGCAGGTGGAAAGTGTCGCGGTAGGCCGTCAGACCGGCCAGTTGGTTCTGGATCAAACCTGTATTGGCCAGGGCATTGTCGATGAAGCGGGTGCTTTCTACGTGTCTGTCATCCAGCCAGCCTTGGGTGATGACTTGGTAAGGACGACCGCTGGCGGCGGCGTCTGTACCTGCTGGTGCATCGAAATACTGCTGCACCGCATGCAGCACGATCTGGCGTGCTCCGGCAATGTCCAGTCCGGCATCGGCCTGCACGGCCATGCGGCCGGAATCCACCGTATCCAGGCGTGGCGCGTACAGCCACAAGCTGCCGCGCGCTTCGGGGTCGCGTTCAGGCGTATCGGTGCCGTGGCGCAAGTCAATGCGCGCGCCGCGGCTCAAGGTCAGCTGACCCTGGCCGCTGTTCAGTTCCACTACGGCCCGGTTGGGGCTGTGAATGACCTGACCATAGCTGTCCACGCGCAGCAGGCGACCATGGGCGTCCAGCACGGCGCGACCGGTTAAGGTCAATCCTTGCTTGGCGTTCAGGCGGATCTGGCCCACTTGCGCGCCGCTGGCGTCCAGCAGGCCGTCTACCGTCAGATGGCCCTGGTCCAGGGCAATGCCGATCTGGCCGGCGCGCACGGCGCCGCCTATGTGCAGATCGCCTTCGCCGAACTGAAACTGGCGCGCGCCCCAGACTTCGCCCTGGTCCAGGCGCTGGTTCAGCAGCGCGAATTGTTCGGACAGCGTGCCCGTCAGCCCCAAGTGCTTGGCCTGCAGTTCCAGTTGGGCATGGCGGTAGGGCACCCAGGTGCCGCCCGCGTCATACTGGCCGGAGGCCCCGCCCAGGATACGACCTTGCAGGGCCACGCGGCCTTCAGGCGCTTGCACCGTCAGGTAGCCCGCGTGGTTGTTGATGGCGGACACGTCGATCAGGGATTGGGCATCCAGAATGACATTGCCGTGCTGGGAAGCCAGGGTAATGTCGCCGCCCCAGCTGTGTTGAGTGGCTTCTTCATCATCAAAGAAGGTGGTGGTCTTGCCGGCCAGGTTCAGGCTGGCCTGCGGCCCCAGGATCAGACCTTGCTGCGCATGGGCCTGGAACTGGCCGCTGGGCAGCACGACCTGGGTGTCCACTTCGATTTGCTGAGCCGCCAGGCGGATTTCCGAACCCATGCCGGCCAGGGAGGTATCGGCCGTAGTACCGGGCAGGCTCAATACGCGCAAGGCTCCGCCGGCCGTGATGTGCGAGGCCGAGCCGGAACGGCCGGTCAGCAAGGGGGTGTGGATCAACAGATTGCCGCCGTCGTACACAGAGCCGTTCTGGTCTTCGCCGGCCCAACGCTGGTAAACCTTCAGGCTGCCTTCGTGGCTGGCGGTCAAGGCGCGACTGGCGGTGACGTCCACCGTATCGAAGCCCAGCATCAGGCGTTCGGGCCTGTCGGTATTGTTGGGCTGGCTGAAGGGGTCGTAGCCCAGAATGAACTGCTCGGCATCGATGTGCAGCGTGCCTTGGCCGTGCCCGGCACCGCCCAACAAGGGGGCGGGCGCGCCTTGCATCAGGCCCGTCCAGTACAGGTCGCCGGTGCGCAGATAGGCCTGTTCGCCCGCCTGGCCGGCGCCATAGATGGCGGGGGTGCGCAACACCAGGCGTTCCATGCGGCTGCGGCCCGTGGCCGGGTCGGTGGTGTCCAGCGCCACATTGCCCCAAAAGTTCAGGGACTGGCCGGCGGTCAGGCTAAGCTGTTCCAGCGCCGGCGCGCCCCAGGACGTGTCGCCTTGCAGAAGGCGGTTCAGAATGCCCTGGTTCAGCGTCAGGCCGGGAGGCAGTATCCCTTGGGTGCGGGCGGCGTCCAAGGCTTGTTCGCTGCCCACGTTGACGCTATTGGTGACCAAATGCAGGTGACGGGTGCCGTAGCGGACTTGCTCACCCAGTTCTAGAGTGCCGTCGGTTGCCAGGGTCAGGCTGCCTTCGGAATACAGTCGGGTCGGCTCAGTACAATCGGTATCGCAGGCTCCCAGCAAGATGGTGTCGGCAGGGCGAGGGGAGCCTCTTTCCAGGAGCACGCCGATCTGCCCATTTGATAGCGCGACCAAATTGCGTTCATACCGGTAGACGCCATCGCGCATGTCCGGTGTGTTGGGCTGACCCATGCCCAAGGTGCTGAGTACGGCGCCGGCATCTATCTGGATATGCTTGGCGGTAATCAGAATTTCAGGCGCCTGGATGAGGACTTCGTCACGAATATGCACACGCTGAGTTTGTATATCATCGCCAAGCAGAATGCGCGTACCTCGAAGCGCGTGCAGACTATCTGCGCTGACAAAGGCGTTTCTTTCGCTGTACACCGGCTTTTCATGGGCCGGAATGACATGTAGTTCGCCGAGATAGCTTTTGACGATGGCCTGTCCGCTGTAGCCGGTAGGAGCCGCGGCGGAATTCAGCGTGCCATGAAATGACAAAAAGCGAGGAATGGCCTTTTTAGGCGGGAAGAGGGATTGGGCAGACAGATCTATAGTGATCTGCTGTCCGTCGTCAGGCAGAGCGGTACGCGGAAAGCCAGTGCGCACGGCCTGCTGGCGAATGAAGTCGCTATAGCTGGATTCGTTGTACTGGCTGTAGCGGCGTACGGTATCCGCACTGCTCAGAAAGATGTTTTGACTCAGGCCGGTGTTCAGGCCTGCGTGGGTTTGTCCCACATGAGCTTGTGCGCTCCAGGAGCCGTTGCGCAAGTGCAGTGGCTGATTCGATGACGCTAAGCCGGGTTTGTCATTGAACTCGACCCGATAGGCGCCGGGCAATAGTGCATAACTGGACGGCAGCAAGGTGTAGGTGCCGGCAGGCAGGCCGGGCAGGCCATGTTCCAGCGTGATCTGCCGACCTAGACCCGGTGCAGCCGCACCTTCGCCTTTGCCGTAAGGGGCATAGGATGGCTGTATGCCAGGCACAATTGCATAGACTGGGTTATCCGCAAGCGACGGCAGGG
Organism: Pseudomonadota bacterium; assembly: GCA_023439305.1. GTDB lineage: Bacteria > Pseudomonadota > Gammaproteobacteria > Burkholderiales > Burkholderiaceae_B > Alcaligenes. The sequence goes on along the minus strand of JAEXOO010000037.1, from coordinate 9,134 downwards.
TAAAGCCTTTTCCCTGGCGGTTGAACTGCGTCAGGGGATATAGGCGCGCATCTACGGAACCGCCTCGGCCGGCGATAAAGCCCGCCCCTACTAATTCACCGCCGCCACTGATGTCGATAAGAGCACCTTCCTGAACGTTGATGATATGGCCATTCAGGTTGATTCCTTTGGGAAGGCGATCAGGAGTCTTACCTTGATACTGGTAGTTCAGGTTGTCTACGGTGCCGCCGTAGGGTAGGTGCAGGCCCGCCATGCTGGTGGACGTGATGCTGTCTGGGCCAAATGTGATGCGGGATTTTCCTGGTAAAAACGCATTGCCTTCATATTCGTCCAGTCCTTGGGCATTAAAGGTAATCGCGCCATCGGGGGCGAACAGTACGCCGTGGTGTTCAATAGTGGGGGCGGTAAAGCGTAAGTCGCCTTGTGCATAGGGCATCAAAACCGGAGCGGCAGGTTCTCGCAGCAGCGTCAGCGTTCCTCGAGTGCTGGCGCCCCCTGTTCCGCCGTAAAAGTCCGAATATATGCGGGCGGCCTGCAGGGTCAGGTTGGCATATGCATTGATCTGGCTTACACCGGAGTCTGTTCCGTTGTGGATAAAGCGTATGCCGTCCTTGGCGTGTAGATAAGCGGTGGCGAAGCCGGGGTAGGCCAATGAAATATCAGGCCCTACTTGAGGGAAGATGCGCGCGATTCCGCCCAGATTTACTTCGTTTTGAATGTCGATATGTTGGGCGTTGATTAACAGCTGTCCAAATTGTGGTTCGGCATCGAAGAAAACGTTGCCAAATTGGGGGCGCTTATGAGAATCAAGACCTTGTCCCCTTGAGCGCGACAGGCGGATGTACGGCGCGTCTAATTGAATATGGGAATTTGGCGTTGATTTTGGGGCTAACCCAAGGATGCTTGAATAAATGTGCAGTTCACGCTTTGCGTTTAGGCGGGTGTCCTGGGTAAAGCCGACCAAGCCGGCGCTGTATAGGACCAGTTCGTCGAACCCGCCTTTACTTACCTGATCCAGACCAACCGCACCGTGGCCATATATCAACGGTGAGTTAGGAGCATAGCCATTTTGGTGTTCCAAAATGAGCAGCTCTCTGGGCTTGAGCACTTTGCCGTCAATGTCTTTGGCGGCGTAGTTCGGCGCGTCCAGCAGAATTTCCAGGCGGCCGCCATAGGATTGGCTGCCACCGGCACGAGCTTCAAATTGGCCATGCAAGTACAAGCCATTGGCCGAACCGATCTTGATAGCCCCACCGTCGCTGGACAGCAGCCGTTCACCCTTGCCATCCGGGTTGATTGAGACTTGTGTGCCGGATGCTTTCAGACGGCTGCCCGGCTCCAGCAGGACGAAGGCGTCCGAGCTGTGGGCGTGGCTGATTTCTTCAATCAACTGGCCGCCGATCACGATAGTGCCGCCTTGACCTGCAAGACCCAGTGTATGTCCCTGTGCATTCTGGCCTGTCCAGGACGCTCCCTCTACGTCGATCAAGGCGTTTGAGCCCAGCCAAACACTGCGTTGATGGCTTTGCTTATCAGCAATATTAGAAAGCTGGCCGTCTAGATGCTGACCTCGGGCCCCCATCAGCGTGATGGTTCCTCCTGGCGCATATAGTTGTCCGTGCATGGTCAGTTGGCCACTACTGATCAGGGAAATACGCTGCGCGGGATCAACGTGAATACTGGCGCCTGACTCTATGACTAGTTGGCGGGGAATACCCAGATTCAGGTCTGGGTTGATTGCCGAGCCGTTGAGCAAAGTCAGGCTGGCGCCCGGGCGTTGCTGGATGGCATGGCCGGAAGCAGAAAGCTGATACAGATTAGGCAAGTATATTTGCGCTCTTGCTGTTTGATCTGCGAAGTCCAGATGTTGAATGGGGCGCTGTACATCAATCTGGGTATGCGCCGGAATGTACAGGCCGTTTTGCCCCCGCAGTACATAGTTGCTGAAACCTGTATTGAAGTAATGAATGCCCAAGGTGCTGTACGGTGATACTTGCGCTTGGCGCGCCAATACTGTGCCTGCTTTTAGTGTGGTGCCAGCGGCAACGCTAAAGCCTTGGGGAGCGGCTTGGCCAGCGGGGAGATAGTCTTTTTTCGGTGTGCGGAATTTCAGGCCATCAGGGAAAACCTCGGGCTCGACGTAGTAATGGGTAAGAGTTCGAATGACAACTAAAGAACCCTTGGGGATGGTGATGGGAGGATCGTCTCTGTATCTATTGATATAGACGTTGTTTACTATTAGGAATCTTTCTCCGCTTTCCGGCCCTAATACCCAGTCTTGCTGAGGTATAACAACCTGACCGTCCAGAACCTGACCCGCATTTCCTCCATGGGATATATATTCGCCCGGTAATGTATGGGTGCGCTCGATTTCATAGGGAACCGGAAGTACTTCCCCCGCTTTGACCTCATAGTCATCCAGCAGAATCAGGTCGCCATTAGCGCTTTCTCCGGCCTGCAGCCAACCGTTTTCCATCTGTAGATCGCTGCCTATGGACAGGGCCGCTCGCGAATCAATGTCCAACGTGCCGGAGCCCGTGTAGCCATAGCCACGGATATGACCTAGCAGTTCCAGCCGTGCTTGGGAGTCTTCAGGACTCAGATAGCCGGCGGCGATGCGGATGGAGCCGCCCTTGCCGCCCTGCCACTTATCGATGTCGCGCACATAGGCCCCGGCGCTGACGTCCAGCAGGCTATCTTTGCCTAGGCGGATGGAATCCGGTGTTTCCAGCGTGATGCGGCCGCCGTCGATATAGGCCTGTTGGTCGGTTTGGTGGAGATTTTGGCGAGCGTCGGTCAGCAAGCCGGCGGCGTTGATGTTGACGCCATCCGCCACGCGCAGGCCGCGTTCGATGTCTGCGGGCAGGTCGTTGCCGGCGGGATTGCTGCCCAGAAAGCCAGCGGAAATAGTGCCGGAAGGCGCGTTGATGTTGGCATTGATGTCAATCGAAGGCGCGAACAGGGTCAGTTCGGCACCCGGCCCCAAGTCCAGCTCCTGATCCAGGGTAATGGCTTGCTGCGCCCAAAATTCCAACTTGCCCAGGCGGCTGCTGTTCAACCAGTTGCCGGGCAGGGTCAGGATGGACAGGCGGTCTTCGCTGACTTGCTCGTCCAGGTCGGCCAGGATGCTTTGGTTTTTTTCTTGTATCTGGATTTGTTTCAGCAAAGGCAGCATGCTTTGATCGCCGTGGGGCAGGCGGCCGGCGATCAGCCCGGCGCGGCGCGCCACGGCGGCCTGGGACTGCAAGTAGCCGTCCAGACCCGCTTGCGCGGCCTGGATCTGGCGCGGGCCTTGGTAGACCTCGCCGATCAGGTCCCCGCTCAGCAGGGCGTTCTGGGTGGAAAGGACCAGCTTGCCCGCATCTCGGCCTACGGTATAGCCGTGTTCGAAGCGTGTGCGCGGACCGATCAAAGGGTTGTAGAAGCGACGTGTGGCTTGTTCGCCCCAGCGCGGATGCAGGGCTTCCCAGCCTTGGTACACGCCTTGGTACAGCAAATCGCCGGGAGCGCGGCTGGCTTCGTACAGGCGGCCGTCTTCGCCGCGCAGCCAAGTCAGGTTTATTTTGCCGGATTGCACGTCCAGCGTGCCGCCGGACAGGTTCAGGCGTGATCCCGCTTCGGACACAAAGTCTTTGCCGGTGGCGGTAATGGTGCCGCCCTGGGCCAGCCATTCGCCTATGCTGTGCGGGGCGGTGTTCAGGTAACCGCTGACTTCCAACAGACCGCCGGCCGTATACCAGCGGTCGGATTCGTAGCCTTGTGTGCCTTTGGGCACAAAGACCAGCAGGCGGCGGTCCACCCAGATGTCTTTATTGTTCAGGTTCTTGCTGTCGCGGTTGATGGGCGCATCGCGCTGTTCATTGCCCTGGGCATTGATCAGCAACTGGTTGCTGTCCATGGCGACCCGCACGCCCACCTGGCCAGCCACGTCCAATTCTGCGCCGCTACGCAGCAGGGTTCGGTGTTCGGCGTGGGTAGTGATTTCGCCGCCCGTGGCCAGGGTCAGGGAGTTGCCTTGGAAGTCGATAGTCTTGCCGCTGACCAGCTCTATGCGCGACAAGTCGGCCCGATCAGCTTGCTGGCTAAGGTTGTCGAAATGCCCTCTTGCCCAGGAGTTAGTCCAGTTGACCGAGTCTTGTAAAGCCGTGCGCTGGCTGTCTAGGGCGGCGGGTGACTCCGCATCCACCAGAATGGCGGTCGTGCTGCCCGCTTCCAGCGTGACGCGACCGTCCGCATCGCTGCGGCGGGTGGACAAGTGTATGGTGCCGCGCTGACTGGTGGACGTGGTACTGACCAGCACACCGGCCTGGCGCACCTCGTGTCCGGTCAGGGTGATGTCGCCGGTGGCGGCGCTGATTAAACCGCTGTTGACGACCAGGCCGGCCTGGCTGTTAGCCTTGCGGTGTGCGACGATTTCGTTGCCGCGCGTGGTGGATTGGACGTTACTGTTCGTGCCTTGGCCCTTGCGTATGTAAAAGGTGTCGCCGGCGGCCAGGGCGGTTTGTCCCTTCGGCGTGTGGATCTGACCCGCGTTGTGGGCCTCTTGACCCATCAGCAGCACATAGCCGCCGCTGTCAGTAGAGCGGCTTGGACTATGGGTCTGGATCTGAGCGCCGGCCTGGACTTCCACCTTGGCCAGGGCATCGGTAAAGGTGGGTAGAGAGCCTTCTGCGTTGACGTACAGGCCACCTTTCAGGAATTGTTCGTTGCTGATGTTCGCGGCCGCCGCCACTAGATTGCGCACATTGACCTGGCTGCTGCCGGAAAATACCACGCCGTTCTGGTTCACCACCATCACGGTGCCATCGCCCTGGATGGCGCCTTGAATCTGGCTTGGGGCTGCTTGCGCGCCCACGACGCGGTTCAGCACCGCATCGCTGGATTTCTGCTGGAACTGCACCGTGGTATTGCGGCCCACGTCAAAGCGGTTCCAGTTCAGAATGGCTTTGGACTCGGTCTGGGTAATGGCCACGGTGTGGCGGCCATTGTCCTGCGTATGCACCGGCGCTTGTGCGCCTTGCCAATGGGCCTGCGCGCCTGTGGCCACTTCCAGGCCGCCCGCCGCCAGACCTTCGGCCACGCTGCTGCCTTGTTGCAGGGCCGCCAAACGGGCGGCGTTCTGCGCCGCTTGTTGAGCTGCGATGGCGTTGGCCGTGCGGTTGATATTGTCCAGAGAATGCTGCAGCTTCTGGCGCGACTGCATTTGTTGAGCGGCGGTATTGGGGCCCGCCATGCCTTGCTGGGGCAGCGCCCGTTAGCGCACTTGCACGTTGGCCTGGCCGGCGCTGGTGGCGAACCAGGCGCTTTTGACCTGGGCGTAGGTGATGTTCGGTTGCAGGCTGACGCCCAGCAGGGCCAGGGCCAGGGCTTGCGACAGGCGGGAAGGAGATAACAAGCTAGAAGCCAGGTTCTTGGAGCGGGCAGGGCGGGGCAATGTCATAGCAGTCAGCCAGGGCAGGAATCAGTAGGAATTGAAACGATGAAATGCGGACCGCCGGACAGATTTGCACCTGTCCGGCGGAGTTTTAGCGAACTAGCAAAACAGGGTTAAGCCAAGGGCTTAAGGGCGGCCGATGCCGTTGCAAACGCTGGCGTCACCAATAGCCAGGCTGCCGGAGACGGCCAGGAAATTGGCTTTGATGTCACGCTTCCACTCGATTTCGGGCAGAGGGATGAAGTTGTGGGCAATGACTTGAGCGTCATAAACACCGTTGTAGAAGTCGGCCAGGAAGTTCTTCACAGCCGTCTGGACTGCTGGGTCTTTGTAGCACTGACCGACCAACAGATTGGTGGTGCCGTAAATGGGGTACTTGCCTGCGACTGGCAGCGAATAGGCGGAAACCCACTGCAGTTGGTCTGCTGCACTTGCTCCCTTGGGAGTAGGCAGGGCCGTGTATACCGCTTGAATAGCTAAATTATCTGGCAGTTCACCACCAATTTTGGATACTTTGGTGTTGTCCGAGCCGAGATAGTCGGAGTCGGGGCTCAGGTAACCCAATCGTTTGTCGCCTGCGGCGACTGTTGCTTTGACGCCTTCGCTGCTGGAGTGGCCAGGAACGGTCAAACTGTCGAACCAGACAACACCTTTCAAAGTAGCCAAGGTGGTGCCGTTGTTGGCGAGGGCTGCGGTAACCACAGTGTTGAAGTTGTTGGAGACATTGAATGTGATACCGTGGGTAACACATTCAGCATTCAGAAACTGAGAGAAGAGTTCCGTCGTGCCGCTGTTGTCAGCGCGATAGACGACTTCGATTGGGCCTGAGCCATAGGCGCCGCCACCTACTTGCGACCAGTCGCGGGCGGCTGGGTCATAGGAGAAAATCTGGCACACTTCTTTACGGCTCAGATCCAGAGCTGTGACGCCATTCTTTTTGTATGGGAGTACGACCGAGGTCGCTACTGCGGGGATCTGAATGAAAGGACCCCACTTGCCCGCTGCACGACCATTGGTTGCAGAAGGATTGTTCTCTGCAAACGTATAGGCATTTTTTTCCAATAAGGATACGGCCGAATCGCTGCCTGCGAAGTGTACTGAGCCGGTTTTTCCGGTCACAAGCTTGCTGGCGTCGTTTGTGAAGAAACCAGACTTGCCACGACCACTACCCACGCTATCGTAGCTGAATGTGTTACCAGTCGTTGGTAGATTCAGAAATTGGGAAATGATTTCTTGGTAAAGAGGGTCGGGCAGCGATGCACCACCGCCAACTACGTTGGCAGCATTAGCAGCACCAGCAGCAGCCAGGATGCTGGCGGCCAGAAGGCCCATGGATGTAGCTTTAGCGAACTTTTTCATTTCAAACCTCGATAAGAAGGAACTGATAGAAAAAAAGCAGAACCAGGCGCCGGTGGGTCGTTGCGCGCCCGAGTGGCGCCTGGTTCATAAGGGGACCTGCTAAAGAACAAGAACAGCGCAGTACATGAAAACAGGAATCCGGGTGAAATCATCTTCTGGCTGTTATCGACAGCGTGATGTCGATGGCGTCATTGTGGGGTTTGAATATTAAATTTATGTGAATGAATTTTCCCGATTGGTGTTTTTAAAAATCCAGATATGAAAGATTTTTGGATTAATAAGGCTATTTGTTTTTTGCTTAATTTTCTTATATAAATTATTGATTAATAAGGGTATTTGTTTTGTTGAGAGATTGTTTTGTTTTGTGGTTTGTTAAGATAATTGATGTGTCAATGTAATTAATTGGGTGTGTCTGTAGGAATGTTTCAAAAAAATCCAGATTTTAAGTAACGACGCTTTTTTAAAGGGATAAAACACAGTGTTTTGAAGGAAAGTGATGGGAACTATTTGTGCTTTTGTATGCCGCAGGTCAAGAGCGGGGCGATCGTTAGAAACGTCGGCGCCGTGAAATCCCCCTCTAGGTCAAGAGTGGAAACCATGCACAATATTTGTAGGGCTGGTGATGGGAGAAAGCAGGGATGAACAGCGTGACGTGAAGCGGATGCCAGCGGTGGCCGTGGCAAGGGCAAAGACAGTGCCTTGCACACCAGTCGTCGGTGGTCGACAGGCCGGCAGCAAAAAAAATGCTGAACCAGGCGTTAGCGAACTGGCTCCCAGAGCCGCCTGGTTCAGCGAAAGAGGCCGTTCGGGTCTTTACTTTTAGTTGGACTGCCTGCGTCCTTTTTTGCTGGCCTTGTGGGTCGTCATGCTGCCCGATCAGTATGGCGGCCGAGCATGACAGGCCGGCTACGAAGATATTAAGTTTTCAAGAAAAAATATCAGGATAATCAAACGCTTAGGCTGTTATTCGTGTTTCTTGCAATGTTGCCCAAGCCCTTGATGCGCAATGAGATTTTCTGATTGATCAGCGCCTGTCCTGGGAGCGTCTGTAAGGCAGTCGCGGTTTTCCGTATTGTGGGAACTAAAATCCCGAAATACCGCTTTTTTCAGGCGTTTTTAAGGGCTGGAATGTGACAGTTGTCATATTCCAGCCCTGCTTATTACACCCCGCCCATGCACAGGTACTTCACGACCATATAGTCGTCCAGGCCGTAGAAGGAGCCTTCACGGCCCATGCCCGACTGCTTGACCCCGCCGAACGGCGCGGCGGCGTTGGAGATCAGGCCGGTGTTGATGCCCACCATGCCGTATTCCAGGGCTTCGGCCACGCGCCAGACGCGCCCGATGTCGCGGCTGTAAAAGTAAGCCGCCAGACCGAAGATGGTGTCGTTGGCCTGGGCGATGACGTCCTCGTCGCTGCTGAAACGGAACAGCGGCGCCATGGGGCCGAAGGTTTCTTCCTGGGCCACCAGCATGTCGGTGTTCGCATCGGCCACCACCGTCGGCAGGTAGTACTGGCCGCCTTGCTCGGGCTGTTTGCCCCCGGTCAGGATACGCCCGCCGCGCTGCACGGCATCGGCCACGTGCTCGCTGACCTTGGCCACCGCGGCCTCGTCGATCAGCGGCCCCTGGGTCACGCCCGCTTCCAGGCCGTTGCCGACCTTGAGCTTTTCCACCGCCGCTACCAATTTTTGCGCAAACGCGTCATACACCGAGTCATGAACATAGAAGCGGTTGGTGCACACGCAGGTCTGGCCCATATTGCGGTACTTGCTGGCCATGGCGCCTTCCACGGCCGCATCCAGGTCTGCATCGTCAAAGACGATGAAGGGCGCATTGCCGCCCAGCTCCAGCGACACTTTCTTGATCTGGTCCGCGCTTTGCGCCATCAAGGTGCGGCCCACTTCCGTGGAGCCGGTGAAGCTGACCTTGCGCACATCGGGATTGCTGGTCATCTCGCCGCCGATGGCGGCGGCGCTGCCCGTAATGACGGAAAAAACCCCGTCAGGCACGCCCGCTTCCTGCGCCAGCACGGCCAATGCCAGAGCCGAGTACGGCGTCTGGCTGGCGGGCTTGACCACGATGGGGCAGCCGGCCGCCAGGGCGGCGCCGGCCTTGCGGGTGATCATGGACGAGGGGAAATTCCACGGCGTAATCGCCGCGCACACCCCGATCGGCTCCTTGACCACCACGATGCGCTGCGCGCCGGAAGCCGCGGGAATCACGTCGCCGTAGGCGCGCTTGCCTTCTTCGGCATACCACTCGAAATACGAAGCTGCATAGGCGATTTCGCCCTTGGCCTCGGCCAGGGGCTTGCCCTGCTCCAGCGTCATCAGCGTGG
>JAEXOO010000046.1 GCA_023439305.1 Pseudomonadota bacterium | reverse complement strand
CGCGAAGAGGCGATGGCGCTGCTGGGCCTGTAAGGCTGGGCAATGAGGTTCAGGCCGCCTGCCGCTTGGGGGCGGGCGGCCGGACATGTTCCCCCTGGGAGTCATCGGACTTCCGGGGGGATTTTTTTGGAGCTGTGGGTGTTGATGGAAAAGAGGGCTGCGCGGATTTGGAAAAAGTGAAGTGTATGGGCCGCTGTTCCGGCTTTGGATTAGAGTCGTTTAATCAGACGAAGCAGGCAGTAAGCCGCCCTGCCAGGAAGGGCTGGTCCCATTCGGGCTGAGGGCTTGCCGGTGCTGCGCACCGGTTCCCTTGTCGTCAGTCTTCGCCGGGCGCATCGTTAACTCCGACGGGTTGCTTGTCCCCCGGACAAGCAACAAGCGCCGCCGTCAAACAGAACGACGCTTGCCTCCCGGCGCGGCCTCCCGCCTGCGGCAAGCCCTCTGACCCGCCCGCACGGGACCGGCCCTTCCTGGCAGGGCTCGGCACCGATCTTCGTCCGCACGGGCTTATGCCTGTCACAATCAGGATTCAGACAGATGCCATGCGGTTCCATTCAAGGTTGCTGTCATGGAGTGAAACCAATGGGAGCTCTTCAAGCCGGGTACTGGATTCGGCGGGGCGGGTCAGAGGGTTTGCCGCTGGCAAGCGTGCGGGCCGGGAGGCAAGCGGCCTGCTGTTCGAGCGCGACGCTTATGGCTCATCCGGGGGATGAGCCATCGCGTGAGTTCAGGCTGCGCCCGGTTCGCGCGTTTGACAAGGGTACCGGCGCGCAGCGCCGGCAAACCGTCAGCCCGGGCGAATCCAGTACCCGGCTTGAAGAGCGGCTTCATATGTCGTCTTCAATTTCACCTGACAGCAGCCTTGTCGTGTTTGCGTTGTGGTTTACCCCTGATCCTTGCGTCCGAACAGCCGGCCCACGGAATAGCGGATCTGTGACCAGACGGCCTTGAGCCCGATGGACAGCATGTTCAGCTCGCCGGCGCCGTCGTCGTCCTGGCGGCCGCGGGCATTCAGACGCAGCAGGGTCTGCTGCATCTGGGCCTGCAACTGCTGGGTCTGCGCCAGCACGGCTTGGGCCTGATACAGAATGGCCTGGGCTTCAGGGGCCGACACCGAGGCTCCCGTTATGGGAACTGAACCCGTCATGGCTTGACCCGTGAACGGGGCGCCGCCCGCTGCGGCAGGGTGGCCGCCCGCCGGAATGGGCGTGTCGGGTTGCAGCGCCGGGTCGGCGCCGCCCTGGACCATGCGCGCCAGATTGCGCTCGAACTGTCCCAGGATCTGGCCGGCGACTTCGGCGATCATGCCGCTGCCCCGTCCGTACTGGGCTACTGCGCCCGACAGGGTCAGTTCGGTATTCACCTCTACGTCTGTGCCGCCATCCGCAGCAGGCGTCAGCGCGAAGCTGAAGTCCGAGCTGGCCGATCCCCGACCCTTGGGGTCAAGACCGGCGCCACGCAGATAGGCAATGTGGTTTTCCTCGTCGGTGCGGATCAGTTCGGCCGTGCCGTCGAACGACAGCTTGATGGGGCCCAGTTTGACCGAGACGGAGCCCTGGTACTTGTTGCCGTCCAACACGTCCGTCAGTTTGGCGCCGGGCAAGCAGGGCATGATGCGGGGCACATCCAGCATCAGTGTCCAGGCTTGATCCAAGGGCAAAGGGATGTGAAATCGATTCTTGAAGTTCATGGCAGCATTCCTGTTTTATTGTGTTTTTTGCGTGGCCTGGTCGATCAGCTCCAGCAGCCGCATGGGGCTGAGCGGGAACTCGTTGATGCGCACGTTCAGCGGCGCCAGCGCGTGCTCTACGGCCGAGATCACGGCGGCGGCGACGGCGATGGTGGAACATTCGCCCACGCCTTTGACGCCCAGCGGATTCAGGCGCGTAGGCGAGGGGCAGAACAGCACGTCGATGTCGGGCACCTCGGGCGCGGTGGGCAGCAGGTATTCGGCGCAGGTGGTGGACAGCGGTTGCCCCTCGGCATCGTAGGCCATGTGCTCGAACAGGGCATTGCCCAGCCCGTGGACCACGCCGCCCACGACCTGGCCTTCCACAATCATGGGGTTGATCAGATTGCCGCAGTCCTGCACCGCCAGATAACGCTTGATCTCGATGGCGCCGGTGCTGGCATCCACCTCCACTTCGCAGGCGTGCGTGGAGCCGGCATAGGTCTGTTCGTCGCAATGGAAGTGGGCCGTGCACTCCAGCCCCGGATCGGTCTTGATGGGCAGGCTGTAACCGGGCACGCCCTTGAGCACCATGGCCAGCCGGGCCAGGCTGACGGTATCGGTCGTGGCGCTGCTGCTGACGATACCGTAAGCGATGTCCAGCGTGTTCTCGGGCACTTTCAGCACGGCTGCCGCCGCCTGCAGCACTTTGTGCCGCAGTTGCATGGAGGCCTGCTCGACGGCGGTGCCCGCCATCAGCGATTGGCGACTGGCGAAGCCGCCCATGCCGAAGCCGATGTGGCGCGTGTCGCCGGCGTGGATGTCCACACCGCCGGGTTCCACGCCGAAATGCGCGGCGCAGATCTGTGCCAGCGAGGTCTTGATGCCTTGGCCCATGGCCAGCGCGCCGGTGAACACGGCGATACGGCCGGACGGAAAGATTTTGACGGTGGCCGATTCATAGGGTCCGCGGCCCGTGGGCTTGACGGCGCTGGCCAGGCTTTGTCCACGGTAGCGGCCTTGGGCCAGGGCGTCCAGGCGTCGTTGCTCGAAGCCTTCGCGGTCCATGGCTTCGACGGCCATGGCTTGCATGCGCGGAAAATCGCCGCTGTCGATCACCAGAGGAACGCCGGCTCGGGATTTGAGCGGTTTGGTGTAGGGGATCTTGGCCGCCGGAATCAGGTTCAATTCGCGACAGCGGATCGCATCCATGCCGGTGCGCTGCGCCAGCCTGTCCATCAGTCTGTCCATGACGAAGGCGGCTTGCGGATAGCCCGCGCCGCGTACCGTGGCCACCGGCACCTTGTTGGTATAGACCACGTCGGCGGTCAGGCTGAAGGCCGGCACGACATACGGGCCGGTCATGGATGAGGCGGCGTTGTAGGGCACGTTGGTGCCCTGCGGCGTGTAGGCGCCGTGGTCATGGATGAAGGAGCCGCGCAGGCCGCGGATACGGCCATTTTTGTCGGCGGCCAGGGACATGGTCCAGAATTGGTCGCGCTCCTGAATAGAGGTCAGGAAGTTCTCGCGCCGGTCTTCCACCCACTTGACGGGGCGGCGCAGCAGCCGCGCCACGGCGGGGATCACGATCTCTTCCGGGTAGATCATGAACTTGGCGCCGAAGCCCCCGCCCACATCGGGTGTGACCACGCGCAATTGGTCTTCGCGGTGACCCAGCATCAGGGCCAGGGTGTAGTGCAGTTCGTGTGCCATCTGGGTCGATGACCAGACGGTCAACTCGTTGCCGGCGGCATCCAGCCGCGCCAGCACGCCGCGCCCCTCGATGGGGTGGGCGCAGCCGCGATGGGCGGAAAAGGATTCTTCGATAAGAATGTCGGCGCCGTCGAAGGCCTCGTCTACCTCGCCGTAGGCCAGCGTGTAGTTCTGCAGCACATTGCTGTCCAGCTCGGTGCGGACCAGCGGGGCGTCGGCTTCCAGGGCGCGGCGCGCGTCAGAGATGGCGGGCAGGACTTCGAAGTCGATCGCCACCAGGGCCGCGGCGTCTTCGGCCAGATGGCGCGACTGGGCCACGACCACGGCGATGGCCTCGCCTACAAAAGCGACTTCTTCGCGCGCGAGCACGAAGGGAACCGTGTTCTCAGGCAGCACGGCGAAGGCAAAGCCCAGCGGCATGCGCCAGTGGGTCAGCTCGCCCATGAGGTCTTGCGCGGCAAAAACGCCGTGCACGCCAGTCAGTGCGCGGGCAGCCGACAGGTCGATGGAGCGGATGCGGGCATGGGCGTGCGGACTGCGCACGAAGCAGGCATGCAGCACGCCATCCATGGGGACGTCGTCCAGGAACTGCGCCTGCCCGGTCAGCAGGGCTTCGTCTTCCAGGCGCAGGACGGAGTGGCCCATTCCGGGAGCTGCCTGGGCCAGAGCGGCCTGCTCCAGTTCGCGGGAATCATTCATGTGCATGGCTGGCCCTCAAGGTGGCAGCGGCTTTCTGTACCGCGCGCACGATATTCTGATAGCCGGTGCAGCGGCACAGGTGGCCGGACAGCACGTCGCGGATTTGCTCTTCGCTGGGGTCGGTATTGTTTTCCAGCAGCTCCACCACCGACATCAGCACGCCGGGCGTACAGAAGCCGCATTGCAGAGCGTGCAGCTCGCGGAATGCCTCTTGTACGGGATGCCAGCGGCCTTGCTCATCGGCCAGTCCTTCGATGGTACGTATGTTTTTGCCCTGGGCCTGGACGGCCAGCATCAGGCAGCTGCGGGCCGAATGGCCGTCGATCTGGACGGTGCAGGCGCCGCATACGCCGTGCTCGCAGCCCACGTGGGTGCCGGTCAAGCCCAGATCGTGGCGCAGGAAGTCGGCCAGATTGACGCGCGGTTCGGCGCTCGCAGTCAGGTTGCGGCCGTTGACGCACAGTGTGATGGGGCGGCTGCCCGAAGAGGGGGTGTTACTCATGCCGTTGTCCTGTACGGGAAAGCGCGAGCCGCAGGGCGCGCGCCGTGTATTCTTTGGCCAGTCGTTGGCGATACCAACTCTGGACATAACTGTCGCTGGAGGCGTCCACCTGGCCGCACAGCTCGGCGGCGCGGGCAATGTCGTCGGGGCCGGCGGGTGTGCCCAGCAAGGTGTTTTCGGCCTCGGTCATGCGCAGTGGAAAAGCGCCCACGCCGCCCAGGGTGATGCTGGCGCGACAGACCAGGCCGGCCTCGTCCAGCAGCAGCAGGGCGGCGCAGGACACGATGGCGAAGTCGCCGTGGCGTCGTGAAAATTCCAGAAAGGCCCAGCCGTGGCTGGCGGGCCAGGGCTGGACCTGCACGCGAGTCAGCAACTCGTCGGCCTCCATGCTGGGGGTCATGTAGGCCGCTGGAAACTCGGCCATTGGAATGGCTCGTTCCCCGCGTGCACTGGAAACGGTCAGCACGGCGTCCATGGCCATGCAGACAGTAGGTATTTCGGCAGAAGGATCCAGTTGGCAAAGACTGCCGCCCACCGTCCCGCGGTTGCGGGTCTGGCGGTGCCCCACGTTCAGGATGGCCTCTTTCCAGAGCGGCAGCCGGTCGGCCACCAGCTCGGAGAACTCCACCTCGCGCTGGCGGGTCATCGCGCCTACGCCGATGCGCCCGTCGTCCTCGTGGCGGATATAGGCCAGTTCGGGCAATTGGTTGATGTCCACCAGCGTGTCGGGGAATGCAAACCGCATGTTGAGCATGGCCAGCAGGGATTGGCCGCCGGCCAGAACGCGGGCGTTGTCCTGGGTGGACAGCAGCTCCAGCGCCTGGGCCAGCGTCTCGGGGGCGTAGTAATTGAAAACGGGAGCCTTCATGCCGGTGTTGCCTTATATCTTGGAGAGATCCAGCGAGGAGGCCGCGAACAGTTCCTCGGGCTTGACCAGCCGTTGCGACATGCCCTGGTCGTGGTGGTACTGCGCAAAGGTCTGGATGGTGTGGCGGTTGGCGTCCAGGCCGTAAGGCCAGTAGTCCTCACCCATCAGGGCTTTGGCTTCATTGTGGTGGTGCACCATCCAGGGCAAGGTCACGGCCAGGTGGCACAGCTCGTTCAATTCGTGCACGGCCAGCTCCTTGGCTTTCAGGAAAGCCTTGTAGACGCTGACCGGCAGCCAGGGGTTCTCCTGAACCAGGGACTTGCGGATGCCGACCATGTGCATGATGGGGAAGATGCCCGTGCGGCGGAAGTAGTCTTTTTCCACTTCCAGGTACTCGTCTCCGAAGAGGCGGCCCACGTTAGGCGCACCGCGCAAGAAGCATGAGGGCGCACGCGCACCGATGTAGCCGTCGATTTCGCCTTTTTCCAGCATGTCCGACAGCGTGCGGTCGTCGGGGATCTGTTCCAGGCTGATATCGTCAGGCAGGTCGATGGGGGAGCGTTCGCCTCGGCCCGGTTCTTCGATGCCGCCTCGAACCCATTTGATCTGGTTCGGGCGGATGCCGAACTCATCCTGCAAGATGCCGCGGATCCAGACGTTGGCGGTGATCTGGTATTCGGGCACACCGATGATCTTGCCTTTCAGATCCTCGGGCTTGCGGATGCGATCGGTGCGCACGTAAATGCCAGAGTGGCGGAATACGCGCGACAGGAAGGCCGGGATGCCGACGTACTGATTGTCGCCGCGTGCCGTGGTCATCATGTGGCTGCTCATGGAGATTTCCGTGACATCGAATTCCTCGTAGCGGAATGCACGGTGAAACGCTTCCTCCGGTTCCAGCGACACGACATTGACATCGCAGCCTTCAATGCCGACGCGCCCGTCCTTCAAGGCTAGGGTGCGGTCGTAATTGCCAATCGATACGCTCAGCTTCAGTTTGCTCATGGTGGGTCCTTAGTTGATTTTCAGTCCAATTTTCTGGGCCAGTTCGCGGAAGCGATCGATGTCAGTGTTGATCATCGCCTGGAACTGGTCGGGGCCGTCGTGCGCGACCGTGTAGCCCAGGCTGGCCAGCTTGGCTTTCACGTCGTCGCGCGCAATGATTTTTTCCACAGCTTCATGCAGTTTCTGCACCACGGGCTCGGGGGTGCCGGCCGGCGCCAGCAGGCCATGCCATTGGTTCAGCTCGTAGCCGGGATAGCCCAGTTCGGCGACCGATGGCACGTCCGGCATCAGCGGGCTGCGCTCGGCCGAAGTCACGGCCAGGGCGCGTACCTTGCCGCTTTCGATGAAGGGCAGGGTGCTGGAGGCGGTGACGAACGCCGAGCCGACCTGGTCGCCCATCACGTCGTTCAGGGCGCCGCCGCAGCCTTTATAGGGAATGTGGGCCATTTCCACGTCGGCGGCTTGGTTCAGCATTTCGCCGGCCAGGTGCTGGGGTGTGCCGTTGCCGCACGAACCGAAGAAGACATCGCCGGGCTTGGCTTTGGCGGCCGCGATCATGTCCTTGAGGGTCTTGTAGGGCGAATTGGCCGGTACGATGATGACCGAAGGCACGAAGGCGAAGTTGGAGACCGCCTTGAAATCTTTCTTGGGATCAAAGGGCAGCTTGTCGAACACGGCCGGATTCACGGCAAAGGAGCTGTTGACCATCAGCAAGGACTGGCCGTCGGCCGGGCGTTGGGCCACCAGGCGCGCGCCGATATTGCCGCTGGCGCCCGGGCGGTTGTCCACGATGGCGGGCTGGCCCAGTTGTTCGGTGAAGTAATTACCGACCAGACGAGCCAGCAGATCCGTGCCGCCTCCGGGCGGGAAGGTGACGATGATATCGATAGGCTTGTCGGGAAAAGTGGTGGCGGCAGCCGTGGCAGGGGCCAATATGGAACAGCTCAGCAGCAGGCCGGCCAGGGCCAGCAGGCGCGGTTGGCGTTGGGACATGATGTCTCCTCGATGATCGAGTTCTGTGAATGATTCTTGTAGATATTTAGTCAGTGTACTGACATAAATATTATTCACATATATAAAAGCTAATCCTACTAGGGAAAACGAGAAATATCATTGTTTTTGTGGCTTTCTAGCTATCTATTTTCGTATTTGAAATTTAATTGGTGATTGATATTCACGTATGTGTGTGCATTTTACTGAGATGTGGTCGTGGGGGCGGTTCTGGACGGGAATGGCTGGTCCTGCGCGGCGCAAAAAAAACCCGCTGATCAGGCGGGTTTTTCAGGTCGGAGGTGCTATGGGGCGGGGCGCGGAACAGGCACCCCTTCGGTGATGCGCTGCGCCCATTGTTGCAGCGGCAATGGGGGCAGGGGGTGCCAGATGCGGCGCATGACAGGTTTGAATTCGCTCATGTCGCGCCCGCTGGCCCAGCGGTAGGGAATCACCGGCAGCCAGGTGTCGTCCAAGGCGCGCTCGGCCACCACGAAACGGAAAGAATACTGGCCAGGACCGATGCCCATGCGTATGTCGCTGACCACCAACAGGTCATCGACAAGATCGTAGCGCACCCAGTCGCCGGAGAACCAGCGCAGCTTCTCCAGTTCGGGTGCAGCGGGCAGCACGTCCAGGTACTGGCTGTTGAGCAGCAGGCAGACTGATTCGTAGCGGTGATCCACCGGCGCTCTCCAGCGATCCAGCAGGCCGACGACGACTTCGCACTCCCGATCCTGATCATCGCGCGCAACGACGCGCCAGAGCAGGATGTTCAGGGGCTGGGCGGCAGAATAGACTCGCTGGACCTGTATCTGATCCTGGCTCAGCTGGGCGGTGGCCAGGTGTTCTGCCCAGAACTTGGCGCCTACGGAGCAGGCTAGGTACAGGCTGCTGAGCAACAGCCCCCAGTTGCAGGCCCGCACGGTTGAGGGACGCGCGCCACGCGTGAAGCCCACCAGCGTCGCCAGCAACAGCGGCAGTGTGTAGAGCAGGTCGATGATGAAGATACTGGACCAGGTTGCCGGCGTGGGATGCAAGGGCCACATCAGTTGGGTGCCATAACTGGTGAAGGCATCCAGCAAGGGGTGGGTGATCAGTGTCAGCCAGACTGCCAGCCCCAGTCGCCAGGCCGGAGCACGCGCATCGGGGCGCAGCAGCTTCCAGAGCAGAGCGATCAGCAGGGCCAGGCCGCTGAGCACGAACAGGGAGTGTGAAAAGCCGCGGTGACTGACCATGGCGGTGATCGGGTCGGGGTACTGGATAAAGACATCCAGATCCGGCAGAGTGGCCAGAACGGCTCCTGCCAGTAACGCCTTGCGACCGTATTGACGGCCCAGCAATGAACCGCAGATGCTGGCGCCCAGTACGGCTTGTGTTACGGAATCCATAGGTCTCGCAAAATTAAAAAAGCCCCCACGCTGCGCCTTCGGCATTCTGGCCGACACGCGGGTGCGGCGCGCCGGCTTTGGCGTTATCATTTTAAAATCGAACTATTTCACTAGTATCGCCTTTTTTGACAGGCGTCAAAGGCGCCAGATTGTCTTTGGCCTATAGTTTACGACTGCCTGTGCCGGCTCCGGCTGTGTTCCGGAGCGCCGCCGCCCCTTCCAGAGAATCCGTTTTTACTATGTCTACCTACCTGATCGCGGCTTTGTACAAGTTCGTGGAGCTGCCCGATTTCGCTCAATTGCGCGACCCCTTGTTCGACTTTTGCGAGCAGCAGGGCGTCAAGGGCACCTTGTTGCTGGCGCGCGAGGGCATCAACGGCACGATCGCCGGCCCCGAGGCTGGAATCCGCGCCGTG
This sequence comes from Pseudomonadota bacterium, assembly GCA_023439305.1. Taxonomy (GTDB): domain Bacteria; phylum Pseudomonadota; class Gammaproteobacteria; order Burkholderiales; family Burkholderiaceae_B; genus Alcaligenes. The sequence goes on along the minus strand of JAEXOO010000046.1, from coordinate 12,278 downwards.
CTGGCTTACCTGAATTCGGATTCGCGCATTGCTGGGCTGGTGCACAAGGAATCGTGGGCGGAGCAGGCGCCGTTCTACCGGCTCAAGGTCAAGCTCAAGAAGGAAATCGTCACCTTGGGCGTACCTGACTTGAAAACGGCGGAAATGGTGGGCGAATACATCCAACCGGAAGACTGGAACGCCTTGATCAGCGATCCGGACGTGGTGGTCGTGGACACCCGCAACGACTACGAAGTGGGCATAGGCACATTCAGCCGGGCCATCAATCCCAAGACGCAGAGCTTTACCGAGTTTCCCCAGTGGGTGGCCGAGCAATCCCAGGAAGGCGGCGTGTTGCATGGCAAGCCTCGTGTGGCCATGTTCTGCACCGGCGGCATCCGCTGCGAGAAATCCACTGCCTTCATGCGGTCGCAGGGCTTTGATCAGGTCTACCACCTGCAGGGCGGCATTCTGAAATACCTGGAAGACATTCCGGCGCAGGACAGCCTGTGGGAAGGCGATTGCTTCGTCTTTGACGAACGCGTCTCGGTGCGACACGGCCTGGAGCCGGGTGACTACGATTTCTGTCGTGCTTGCCGCATGCCCATCAGTGATGCTGAGAAAGCCGCGCCTCAGTTCGAGGAAGGCGTTACCTGCCCGTATTGCCACGGCATGCATAGCCCCGAGCAGGAAGAGCGTTTCCGCGAGCGGCAAAAGCAGGTGGTGCTGGCGCGTGAGCGCGAAGAGCGCCATATCGGCGTCAGCATGGACGAATTGCAGGAGCGGCGTGAAGCCGCCCGGCGCAAAGCCGACGAGCAGCGTCTGCTGGCACAGCACGCCAAGGACGCCTAGCCCGTCACAGCGGGCTGTGGTACACCTAAAGAAGCGCTGAACAGGCGCCTGCGGTCTGTTGTCGGACCGGACAGGTCGCGGTTCGGCGCTTCCCTGTTTTCTGCGCCGCCGTTCGGGGGCGTCTTGATGGTGCTGCATATGCCTTTGTCCGATCTGCCCGTCCTGTATTCCTTTCGTCGCTGCCCCTACGCCATGCGGGCGCGGCTGGCCATTGCCGTCAGCGGCACGGCCTGCCAGTTGCGTGAGGTCGTGCTGCGCGACAAGCCCGAAGCCATGCTGCAGGCTTCGCCCAAGGGCACTGTCCCCGTGGTGCTTGCCGTCGACGGCGAGGTCATAGACGAGAGTCTGGACATCATGCGCTGGGCGCTGACCCGTAATGATCCGGGGCGCTGGTTGCAGCCGGATCAGGGCGACGCATCCGAGATGCTGGAGTTGATCGGGCGTAACGACAGCGACTTCAAGCGTGACCTGGACCGTTATAAATACCCTGACCGTCACGCGCACCTGGAAGACTTTAGCGACGCGGCGGACTTTGCCGCCCGGCATCGCGCCAGTGCTGCACAGTGGCTGCAGGAATTGGATACGCGCATCGCCAGGCAGGGTTATCTGATGGGCGCGCGGCCTTGTCTGGCCGACATGGCGATCGCGCCCTTTGTGCGCCAGTTCGCCCAGGTGGATCGCGACTGGTTCGACGCCCAGCCCTGGCCGGCCCTGGTCAAATGGCTGGCCGACTGGATGGCTTCACCCCTGCTGGCCAGCATCATGCACAAATATCCCGCCTGGACGCCCGAATCCGAGCCTGTGCGTTTTCCTCCGCAGGAGTGAGGGCGAGGCCTCGCCTGGGCTTTTTGGGGTCATTTCAAAGTAAAAGAGCTCTTCGTCGGCTAATAAAGCGTCAATTGTCTGCTTACTAGCGGATTTAGTCTTTGTAAAAACGCCGTTCAGGCAACAGGCGGTCCAGTCAGGGCTGATGGCTTGCCGGTGCTACGCACCGGTTCCCTGGTCGAGGGCGCGGTCCGGGCGCGCCGTTAACTTGCCCGGTGGTGCGTCCCCCGGACGCACCACAAGCGTCGGGCGCGAACAGAACGGCGCTTGCCTCCCGGATCGCTCCCCCGTCTGCGGCAAACCATCTGACCCGCCCCGACTGGACCGCCTGTTGCCTGAACGGCTCACAATGACCCGCTTAGGGAGCAGCCGGTAGCATTAATAGGACTCGTCATGATTCTGGGCCAGCCTGTACCGTCCCCATCAAGAAAACCGATTCTTTCTCCCGCTCTGCTCAAAACGGCATTGGCTGAATTGTGAGGTCTCTGATAATTGGCGAAAAAAAAGGAACAAGGCCTAGGCCCTGTTCCTTTTTGACGTTCCGGCGCTCCGCGCCAGACGGTGATGCCTATTCCTGCATGCCGGGGACGATACAGTTGAAGCCGCCGTCCACGTGGGTGATCTCGCCGGTGACGCCTGCGGCCAAGTCCGACATCAGGAAGGCGGCCACATTGCCCACGTCTTCAATGGTGACGTTGCGGTGCAGGGGCGCGTGGGTTTCCACGAACTTCAGAATGGTGGAGAAGTCCTTGATGCCGCTGGCGGCCAGGGTCTTGATGGGGCCGGCGGAAATGCCGTTGGCTCGGATGCCGTGCTCGCCCAGCGCAACGGCCAGGTAACGCACCGAGGCTTCCAGCGATGCCTTGGCCAGACCCATGGTGTTGTAGTTGGGAATGGCTTTTTCGGCGCCCAGGTAGGTCAGGGTCAGCACTGAACTCTTGCGACCCTTGAGCAGGGGCAGAGCGGCTTTGGCCAGAGCGGGGAAGCTGTAGGCGGAAATGTCGTGTGCGACGCGGAAGGCTTCGCGCGACAGGCCATCCAGGAAGTTGCCGGCAATGGCTTCGCGAGGAGCAAAGCCAATCGAGTGCACCAGGCCGTCCAGGCCATCCCACTGCTCGCCCAACGACTGGATCGCTTGGTCGATCTGCGCATCTTCGGACACATCGCAGGGCAGCACGATGTTGCAGCCCAGTTCTTGGGCAAAGCCTTCCACGCGTTCCTTGAAGCGCTCACCCACGTACGTCAGGGCGATCTCGGCGCCTTGCTGGCGACAGGCCTGGGCGATGCCGAAGGCGATCGAACGGTTCGAGATGACACCTGTGACCAGGATGCGTTTTCCTTGCAGGAAACCCATGCTGAAGATCCTTTAATCAAGTTTTTTGTGGCCTAGCCACGAATGTTGGTACCTGGGACGCGCAGGCGCGTGCCCTTGGAAAGAGTGTTGCCTTTGATATTGTTCAGACGGCGCAGCTCGGCCACCGAGGTGTCGTAGCGCTTGGCCAGGGCGTAGAGCGTATCGCCATTCTTGACGGTATGGGTGCGCACATTGGCGCCGCGTCGCAGTACGGTCACGTCGCGTCCGCCTTTGCGATTCAGGGCGACCTGCTGGGTGCGGGTGGCCTTGCGGGCGGTTTCAGCAACGGGAGCGACTGGCGTGTTGGTCAGGGAGGCCAACTGCACGCTGCCTTCGCCCAGCGTGGAACTGGGCACCAGCAGCGTCTGTGCGACCGCCTTGCTGCGCTTGCTGCCCAAGCCGTTGATCGAGCGCAACTGCGACAGCGTGATGCCATGGCGCTGGGCGATGGCCAGATAGCTTTCGCCGCTCTTGGCCTGGTAGGTTTTCCAGTTGCTCAGGCGACCTTGGTAGGCGGCCAGGTTGGCATTGAAGATATCGACCTTGTCGGCAGGCAGCAGCAGGGTGCCGCTGTGAGCCGGAATGGTAGGCCGGTTGTGGGACGCGTTCAGGGCCTTGAATTCGTCGACGGAGATTTCGGCCAGTTCGGCGGCCACAGCCACGTCGATGTCCTTGTTCTTGCGTACCGCCGTGAAGTAGGGGGTGTTGCTGATATCGGGCAGGGTGATGCCGTAGCGGGACGGATTGGCGACAATATTCTTGATGGCTTGCAGCTTGGGCACATAGTTGCGCGTTTCGTCAGGCATCTTCAGGGACAGGTAGTCCACGTCCAGGCTGGCCTGCTCGTTGCGTTCCATGGCGCGGCGCACCGAGCCTTCGCCCCAGTTGTAGGAGGCCAGGGCCAGATACCAGTCGCCCTGGAATTCATACAGGTAGGACAGGTAGTCCAGGGCCGCGTTGGTGGAGGCGATGGGGTCGCGGCGTTCGTCCGTCCACCAATCCTGTTGCAGCTTATAGTGCAGGCCGGTGCTGGGGATGAATTGCCACAGGCCCGAAGCATGCGAGCGCGAATAGGCAACCGGGTTGTACGCGCTTTCCACAAAGGGTAGCAGGGCCAGTTCGGACGGCAGGCCGCGCCGGTCCAGCTCGTCCATGATGTGGTACAGATAGCGCGAGGCGCGCTGGCTCATGGTGCGGATGGATTCGGGGTGCGAGGCGTAGTAATTGGTCCAGTAGTCGGCCAGGTCCGTGTGCAGATTGGGAATGGCGAACCCGCGGCGAACCCGATCCCACATGTCCCGCGGGGGATGTGTGAGATCGATGGTGCGAGACGTGTCTGCGGCGACGCTGGTGGTGGTCTTGGCAGCCTTGTCGGAACTGACTTTGGGGCCCGTGGCACAGCCTGCCAGCACGAAAGCGCACAGCAGCGCAAAGAGTCTCAGTAGGTTCATTGCGGAGTCATCAGAAGTTGTTCTTCCAGTTGCGCAAGCTGGCAAAGACATCCACCGGGGATGTCAGGGGATGGCCAGCGTGTTGGTGGGCCGCTTGCATGACCGATGTCTTGTCCGTGCGCAGGAATGGGTTGGTGGCGAGTTCGGTTTCCAGGGTCGATGGCACCGTGGGCACGTGCTGCTTGCGCCGCTGGCTGTCCTGTTCCCAACGCTGGTGCAGGGCTGGATTGTCCGGCTCGACCTGGAGCGCCCAACGCAAATTGGACAGCGTGTACTCGTGGGCACAGCAGACCAGGGTATCGGAAGGCAGGCAAGCCAGCTTGTCCAGCGATGTCAGCATCTGCGCCGGGGTGCCTTCGAAAAGACGTCCGCAACCGGCCGCAAACAGGGTATCACCACAGAAAACAAAGGGCTGTTTTACCTCATTTTGGCCGAAGTACGCAACGTGCCCGGCAGTGTGGCCCGGGATGTCCAGGACTTCAAGGCTTAGTTCCAGGGTCGGCAGCACGACCTGGTCGCCCTGGACGACGCGCACGTCGCAGGCCGGCAAGGTCTCGTGGGCCGGGCCCCAGACACGGGCCGGATGGCGCGCCAGGATCTCCCGAACACCGCCGACATGGTCGCCATGATGATGAGTCAGTAAAATGGCATCCAGTTGTAAGGATTCGCGCTGCAGCCAGTCCAGTACCGGCGCGGCCTGTCCGGGATCCACGATCAAGGCATGCCCCTGGCGGGCAAGCGCCCAGATATAGTTATCGTTCAGGGCAGGCAGGGGGATCAGGCGTACGTCGCTTGGCGCAGGCCAGGTAAATGCATTCTTCATGGTAGACGGGGGTAAGTGTCAGTGGAGCAGGCTTTGAATGATCAATTTGCCCAGTGGCTGGAAACCGTGCCCGGACGCTACGTCCGGTCCTGGGAACAGGCCCAGGTCGATGCCGTCGTGGCCAACACCTTCGGGTATCATGCCATACAAATTGGATTGCCGCATTGGAACCTTCTGCAGGCTAGCCGGGTCTCTTTCAAGGCCTGCACAGCGCAAGGCGGCGTGGCGGCAGGCGGGCGGGACAATCTGGTGCGCGCCGATCCGGAGCAGATGCCTTTCGATACGCAAAGCATTGACCTGCTGGTCTTGCCGCATGTGCTCGAAAGCGCCGCCGATCCTCATCAGGTGCTGCGCGAGGCCGAACGAGTGCTCATGCCCGAAGGCCGCATCGTGGTCACCGGCTTCAATCCCTGGAGCCTGTGGGGGCTGCATGAACGCATTCCGGGGCTTGAGCGTGGCACGCCCATCCTTCCAGGAGACCTGATCTCGGCCACCCGCCTGCGCGACTGGCTCAAGTTGCTGTCTTTCGACGTCGATGGCTCGCAGTCGGGTTGTTATGCGCCCTTGTGCCGCCAACAGGCCTGGCTGCAGCGTTGGTCCTGGATGGAAGGCAGCGGCGCACGTTGGTGGGGGTTCGCCGGTGCGGTCTATATGGTCAGCGCCATCAAGCGCACGCCGGCCCTGCGCATGGTAGGGCCTAAATGGAAGAAGAATCGTCGGCGGGTACGACGCGCTGTGGTTGTCACGGGGCGCGCAGCCGACCAAGGAATGAACAAGACATGACGACAGTGGTTGATATCTGGACAGATGGCGCCTGTAAGGGCAACCCCGGCCTGGGCGGATGGGGCGCCTTGCTGACCCACGGGGGCAAGGAAAAAACCATCTGCGGCGGCGAGGCCGATACCACCAACAACCGCATGGAACTGATGGCCGTGATTCAGGCGCTGCGCTTGCTCAAGCGGCCGTGCCAGGTGCGCGTGCATACCGACTCTCAATACGTGCAGAAAGGCATGAAGGAATGGCTGCCCAACTGGAAAGCGCGGGGCTGGCGCACGGCCGACAAGAAACCGGTCAAGAACGCCGACCTGTGGCAGGAGCTGGATACGTTGGCGGCGCAGCATGAGCTGAGCTGGCTGTGGGTGCGCGGACACGCGGGCGATCCCGGCAATGAGCGCGCCGACCAACTGGCCAACGAAGGGGTGGAAATTGCCCGTCAGTTGCAGAGTGTCTGATAGTACTATTAGTTACTTGCTTTAACGTTCAACCAGACAGCATCGCCGGCCGAGCCGGTCGGGACGACCAGAACAATGATTTCCATGATTCGCCATGCCTTCGCGCCAGCTCTTATGCTGGTCCTTCTTGTCAGCCCGCCGGCCGGGGCCCAGGAGAGCGCAGGGACGCGGGTCGAGGTCGCGGTGGTGCAGCAGCGGGAGCTGACTCGTGATGTCGCCGCCGTGGGGTCTCTGGTGGCGCGCGATTCGGTCATGCTTCGGGCCGAGATCAGCGGCCGCATCGCGGCCATCAGCTTTGAGGAAGGCCGCCCCGTCAAGAAGGGGCAGGTGCTGGTGCAGCTGGACGACGCCATGGCGCGCGCTCAGTTGCAGCAGGCCCAGGCCAACCTGAACCTGATCGGCAGCCAGCACAAGCGTTCGACCGAGCTGAGCCGGCAAGGCTTCATCAGTCAGCAGGCGCGGGACGAATCCGGCAGCCGCCTGGCCGTGCAGCAGGCCGAGCTGGACCTGGCCCGCGTACAGTTGGACAAGACCCGCATCCGGGCGCCTTTCGATGGGGTGACGGGGCTGCGCTCGGTGTCAGTGGGGGATTATGTCGGACCTGGAACGGATCTGGTCCAGGTGGAGGCCATTTCCAGCCTGAATGTGGATTTCCGTATTCCCGAACAGTATCTGGCTGACGTGCGCGCCGGCATGCCGGTGGAGCTGCGTTTTGACGCCTTCCCTGGCCAGCAGCGCAAGGGGACGGTTCTGGCCGTCAGCCCGGTCGTGGATGCGGCAGGGCGCTCTATCCTGTTGCGCGCCCAGGTGCCCAACGAGGACGGCGCGCTGCGCCCCGGCCTGTTTGCGCGGGTCCGTCTGGAGCTGTCGCGCCAGCAGGCGCTGATGGTGCCCGAAACAGCGCTGGCGCCGGCCGGGCAGAGCCAGTTCGTGTATGTGGTCAAGGATGGCCGTGCTTTCCGGCGCCAGGTGGACGTGGGCTTGCGTCAGGATGCCTGGGTGCAGGTCAGCGGCGACCTGAACGCCGGCGAGAACGTATTGGTGGCGGGTTTGCAGAAGGTGAGCGACGGCGTGCCAGTGGATATCCAGGAAGTTGTCGATACCCAGGCTCAGCCGCAGCAGTAGGACAGAATCATGGTGCTTTCCGATATCTGCATCCGCCGCCCGGTCTTTGCCACCGTGCTGTCGCTGGTCATCGTCCTGGTCGGGCTGATTTCCTATGAGCGCCTGACGGTGCGCGAGTACCCGGCCATTGACGAGCCCGTGGTGTCCGTCATCACCAATTACAAAGGCGCGTCGCCCGAAGTCATCGAATCGCAGGTCACCAAGCCCCTGGAAGATCAACTGTCGGGCATCGAGGGCGTGGACGTGATGACCTCGCGCAGCCGCTCCGAACGCAGTCTGATCAATATCAAGTTCAATCTGGACCGCGATCCGGACGCAGCGGCCGCCGACGTGCGCGACAAGGTGTCGCGGGCGCGGCGCTTTCTGCCCGACGAGGTCGATGAGCCCATCATCAACAAGGTCGAAGCTGACTCCACGCCCATCATTTATATCGGCGTGGACACGGGCGACTACAGCCAGATCGAGGCCTCGGATTACATCAATCGCTATCTGAAGACACGCCTGTCGGTGTTGCCGGGCGCGGCCGAGATCCGGGTCTTTGGCGAGCGCCTGCCGTCCATGCGCATTTATGTGGATCGCACCCGGCTGGGGGCCTACCAGTTGACCGTGCAGGATGTAGAGGACGCGTTGCGCAAGCAGAACGTGCTGATCCCGGCCGGCCGCATCGAGTCCGAGCTGCGCGAGTTTTCCGTGGTCTCGTCCACCAATCTGGAAACTCCCGAGGAGTTCCGCAATATTATCGTCAGCCGGGCCGGCGGCTATCCGGTGCGCATTGCCGACATCGCCGACGTACGTATCGCGCCCGCCGAAGAGCGCGTGCTGGCGCGTTTCAACGGCCAGAACAGCCTGAACATCGGCGTGACCAAGCAGTCCACCGCCAACCCCCTGGACCTGTCCAAGGCAGTGCGAGCCGAAGTGGCGCAGATCAACGAAAACCTGCCGGGCAATATGAAGTTGAACATTGCCTACGACAGTTCCATCTTCATCCAGAAATCCATTGATTCGGTCTACACCACGATTGCGGAAGCGATTGTGCTGGTGGTGCTGGTCATCGTGTTCTTCCTGCGCAGCCTGCGCGCCAGCATCATTCCCATCGTGACGATTCCGGTATCGCTGATCGGCGCTTTCGCCATCATGTACATGCTGGGTTTTTCCGTGAACACGCTGACCTTGTTGGCCATGGTGCTGGCCATCGGCCTGGTGGTGGACGATGCCATCGTGGTTCTGGAGAACGTCTACCGGCACATCGAAGAAGGCAAGACGCCGCTGCAGGCCTCGTTTCTGGGGGTGCGTGAAATCGCCTTCGCCGTGATCGCCATGACCCTGACGCTGGTGGCTGTATATGCGCCGCTGGCTTTTGCCACGGGCCGCACCGGCCGCTTGTTCATCGAGTTCGCCCTGACCTTGGCCGCCGCCGTCCTGGTGTCCGGCTTTGTCGCGCTGACGCTGACGCCCATGATGTGCTCCAAGTTGCTGCGCCCGCACAGCAAGCCCGGGCGCATCAGCCAGGGCATCGAGAATTTCCTGGTCTGGCTCACGCGCGCTTATCGGCGACTGCTGCTGCGCGCCTTGCGCTGGCGCGCGTTGGTGCTGTTGCTGGGCCTGGCCGTAGCAGGAGCGAGCGGGGTGCTGTTCTCGGTCATCAAGAGCGAGCTGGCCCCTATCGAAGATCGCGGTGTTATTTTCGGCATTGTGAGCGCGCCTGAAGGCGCCACGCTGGATTACACCTTGCAGAGTGTGCAGCGCATCGAGGAGCTGTACCGGGGCATCCCGGAAATGGAAGGCAATCAGTCCATCATCGGTTTTCCGACCGTCACGGACTCGTTCGCCATCCTGCGTCTGAAACCTTGGGAGGAACGCAGCCGCAGCCAGCAGTCCATCGCGCGCGAATTGCAGCCCAGCTTCGCGGCCATCCCGGGCGCGCGGGCCTTCCCGACCAATCCGCCCTCGCTGGGTCAACGCGCCACGTCCAAGCCGGTGGAATTCGTCATCATGAGCCAGGCGCCCTATGCTGAGCTGGCCGAAATCGTCGATACCTTTCTGGCTGGCTTGAAGGATTACCCCGGACTGCAGAACATCGATACCGACCTGCGTCTGAACACGCCCGAGATCCGCATTGATGTGGATCGCGACAAGCTGGCCGATACCGGCGTGTCCGTGGAAACGGTAGGTCGCACCCTGGAGACCATGCTGGGCGGCCGGCAGGTCACGCGCTATGAAAGCGACGGCGAACAATACGATGTGATCGTGCAGGTAGACAAGCAGGCGCGCTCCAGTCCGCAGAACATCCTGGATATTTATGTCCGTACCCAGGACGGCGGAATGGTACAGGCCTCCAACTTCGTGACGGTACGCGAGAGCGTCTCGCCCCAGTCCCTGAATCACTTCAATCGCCTGCGCGCGGTCATTGTGCAAGCCTCTATTGCCCCGGGCTACGCCCTGGGCGAAGTGCTGGAGCACATGAACGAGGTCGCCCGCCAGACGCTGCCCGACACGGTGCAGACCGACCTGGACGGGCAATCGCGCGAATTCCGCGATTCCTCGGGCAGCATTTACCTGGTCTTCATGATGGCCCTGGCCTTCATTTACCTGGTGCTGGCGGCCCAGTTCGAGAGCTGGCGCAATCCGCTCATCATCATGTTGTCGGTGCCGCTGTCCATGACCGGCGCTTTGCTGGCCTTGTGGTTGTCCGGCGGCACCTTGTCTATCTATAGCCAGATCGGCCTGATCACCCTGGTGGGTCTGATCACCAAGCACGGCATCCTGATCGTGGAGTTCGCTACGCAACAGCGCGAGGCCGGCGCCAGTTTGTACAATGCCGTAGTGCGCGCCTGCGAGATGCGCTTGCGTCCTATCCTGATGACGACCGGTGCCATGGTGCTGGGCGTGCTGCCCCTGGCCTATGCCGGCGGCGCTGGCGCCGAGTCGCGCCAGCAGATCGGCTGGGTGCTGGTGGGCGGTCTGTCCCTGGGTACTTTGCTGACTTTGTTCGTGGTGCCGGTGGCCTACACGCTCATCGCCCGCAAGAAGGTCACGCAGGACGCCCAACTGGAACTGGCCGACGTGCCCGAGCGTTAACCAAGTAGGAAAAACCTGATGCGTCAAATTATTCTGGATACTGAAACCACCGGTCTGGAGCCTCGCGAGGGGCACCGTATTGTCGAGGTGGGCGGCGTGGAGCTGATCAACCGCAAGCTGACTGGCCGCCACCTGCACCTGTATCTGAACCCGGATCGCGACTCCGATCCCGAAGCCCTGGCTGTTCACGGCCTGACTACCGCCTTCTTGTCACAGCATCCTCGTTTCAAGGATGTGGCGCAGGAAATCCTGGATTTCGTGCAGGATGCTGAAGTCATTATTCATAACGCTTCGTTCGACACGCGCTTTCTGGATGCGGAATTGAATCGCATCGGCAAGAAGCCGTTCGCCGACTATTGCGGCGCCATCACCGATTCTTTGCTGGTGGCGCGCGAAATGCATCCCGGAAAGCGTAATTCCCTGGATTCGCTGTGCGAGCGCTACGGCATTTCCAATGCGCATCGCACATTGCACGGCGCCTTGCTCGACTCGGAACTGCTGGCCGACGTCTGGCTGGCCATGACGCGCGGACAGGATGCGCTGTTGATGGACTTCGAGGAAGGTGCAGATCAGGGCGATGGCGGCGGACTGTCCTTGGGTAAGTTCGATCCGAATGTGCTGAAAGTGCTGCGCGCAACGGACGCCGATCAGGCAGAGCACGAAAAATATCTGGCTCAATTGGAAAAAGAAAACAAGAAGCCGCCCATGTGGCTGGCCGCTGCCGCGGTGCAGGAAGGCGCGTAAGAAATCAAGCCCCCGTGAATTATTCGCGGGTTCTTGTTTTTTGTTTTCCGCAATGCTATAGTTTCTTTCTTCGCAGCTAGCGCGTCTTGCCAGCTACGGGCGGTTAACTCAGTGGTAGAGTGCCACCTTCACACGGTGGAAGTCACAAGTTCGAACCTTGTACCGCCCACCATCCCCTTCGCTGTATCTCCCCCCATTTGTTGTTCTGCTCATGCCTGCGAGCACGAATACGCAGTCGCTTGTCGACGCGATTTGTAACGCCGGGCCCGAAAAGACTCCTATACCATGGTGTGACGCCTGTCTCAGGCGTTCAAGCATTGTGCCCGTCCGACGGAGCGCAGGCTCCGCAAGCAGGTCGGGTCCTTACCCCCTGAATGGAGTCATTATGCGTACCCGCCAAACCCTTTTTCTGTTGTGCCTGGGCGCCTTGCTCTCCGGCCCGGCCCTGGCCGAAGCCCCCAAGACCCAGAATGGCCATTTTATCGACGCCAACGGCGCCTCTCTGTACACGTTCGACAAGGACATGGGCGGCAAGAGCGCTTGCAAGGATCAATGCGCCAAGAACTGGCCGCCGGCGCTGGCCGGGCAGGAAGACACTGCAAGCGGCGACTGGACTTTCGCCGAGAGTCATGACGGCAAGCGGCAATGGGCCTATAAGGGCAAGCCCTTGTATCTCTTTGCCAAAGATGCCAAGCCGGGCGATACGTCCGGGGACGGCGTGGGAGGCGTATGGCATCTGGCCAAGCCTTGAGGGCGTCAGTCCATGAAATTGGAGTGTAGCGGGGGTTGCCCCGCCGCCCCCCCGGCGGTTTTGG
>JAEXOO010000036.1 GCA_023439305.1 Pseudomonadota bacterium | reverse complement strand
CCGCTTTTTGAGGCCCGCCACTTTTAGTCCCTGTGCATTACACAGAGGGGTTGTATGGCTGCCGATTTTTTTTACGGACGCCGTCCAAGGCGCTGAATGAGTTGCCCAGGCTGACGGCTTGCCGGCGCTGTGCGCGGGCGAAGGACCCAGCCCGCCGCATCAGGGCCACCGGCCTTACACTGTCGGGCTTTTTTTCCTGACCAACTGGTATTTGTAATTTTTCAGAGGGCCGTGGAGCTTGCCGTGCGGCTGGTCGTGGGCCAGCTTATTGTCTGTTCGCTGCCGGGGGAGGGCGGGACGATGTCTTTGAGGGTAAAGCCGTCCAGGTGCGCCAGGAACTGGGCCAGCGCCTGGTTCAGGATGCCGCTCAGGCCGCAGCGGCCGCTGAGCACGCAGTGGCTGCCGCTGCCCAGGCATTCCACCACCGCCAGGTCATTTTCGGTATAGCGCACCAACTGGCCTAGGTTCATGTCCTGGGCGGGGCGCGACAGTCGCATGCCGCCGTTCTTGCCGCGCTGGGTCTGGATCCACCCGCCCTTGGCCAGCAGGTGGGTGACTTTCATCAGGTGGGCTTCGGAGATCTGGTGATATTGAGCCACTTCCGCGATGGTACAGAGCCGGTCCTCATGTTGGCCCAGGTACATCAGCAGGCGCAAGGCGTAGTCGGTCAGATTGGTCAGGCGCATGAGGTCAGGGCATTTGCAGGTCGGTGGAAACCTGGGTCGGGTTGTGCTGGAACTGGTAGCCGAACCAGAAGCTGCGGGCGATGCGCTGGGCGTATTCCAGAGCCAGTTCCGCCATGGCTTGATTGTCGCGCTCTTCGCAGGTTTCCTTGAACAGGCGCAGCCATTGCTCGAAATGGCTGGCTTGGATGTGGCTGAGCGACAGATGCTTGCCCATGGGGTTGCCTTGGTAGCCGTCGGTTTTGAGCAACAGCGAAGACCAGAACTCCTCCATGACGCCCAGGTGCGTATCCCAGTCTTTGATGCGTTCTGAAAACACGGGTCCCAGGACTTCGTCCATACGTATGCGGTCGTAGAAATCCCAGACCAGATCGTGAATTTCCTGGCGGGTGCAAAGGGTGCTTGTGGTCATGACAGTTGTGGCTTAAAGATATATTTACGATCCATCTTATGGGCTTTGCCGCCAGGGGTCAAGCGGACGCCCAAGTGCATTTCAAGGGGGTGTGGATTCGACCGATTTAACGCCGATTCAACGCCCGCTTTCATACACTGGACTTGATTTCAGAGTATGGATGCGACGCGGGACGAGCAGTCTTGCGTTGTCTATTAGTAGCGTCGCGGCGTGGTTGGGACACAGCAGCGATCAAAAGGTAGGCATATGCGCCGTGTGGCCGAAATTGCAATGGCCCGTCTGGCGAGATACGATTACTTTTTGTCGGCTGACTATTATTTTGTTACAGCTTCGCCGTTCGAGGATCAATGACTACCACGAGACAAGCCCGGACGCTTTCCTGCGTCATTCCAGGATTGAATGAGGCGGATAATCTGCCTGCGTTGATGCCGGTATTGGTCGCGCAGTTGCGTGAGCTGGTGCAGGACTTCGAGATCATTTTTGTGGACGATGGCAGTACCGATGCGACACCGCTGGTGGTGGAGCATCTGCACCAGACCTATCCGCAACTGGTCTATATCCAGCTGTCGCGCAATTTCGGCAAAGAAGCGGCGCTGACAGCTGGCCTGCAGGCCAGCCGAGGCCAGGTGGTCGTCTGCATGGACGCCGACTTGCAGCATCCTCCCGCCTTGATTGCCGCCATGTTGGAACGCTGGCAATCCGGGGTGGAAATGGTCTATGCCGTACGGGAAACCCGCGACGACGAGACCTGGATGAAGCGGGTGGGCACGAGCGTGTTCTACAAGCTGATGCGCACATCCAGCGGTTTGCGTGTGCCGCGGGATGCGGGTGATTTCCGCTTGTTGGACCGCTGCGTGGTCGAGGCCTTGCTGGCTCTGCCCGAACGCAGCCGTTTCATGAAGGGCTTGTTCGCCTGGGTCGGCTATCCGTCCGAGCCGATTTACTATTCGCCCGCCGAGCGCTTGCACGGAGTCAGCCGTTTCCGTCCTGGCAAGCTGCTGCGGTTTGCCGTGGATGGCCTGACGGCCTTCACGACTTGGCCGCTGCGCCTGTTGTGCCTGATGGGGGCAGGGCTGGCCATGTTGTCCTTCGGCTATGGCTTGTTCATTATTTTCAAGCACTTGATCTTCGGCGACTCCGTGCGCGGATGGACAACCTTGATTACCGTCGTGCTGTTTTTTGCCGGGGTGAACATGCTGTCGCTGGGGATTGTGGGCGAGTATGTGGCGCGGATTTTTGCCGAGGTCAAGAACCGGCCTTTGTACCTGGTGCGCCGTCGCCAGGGCAAGGGGCTGGAGTCGTCGCCGTCTGACGACGTGTCCTGACGCGACCGCGTTCAACGCTCCATCGATATTCTGAATCGCTTCCGACAGCCACAGCCGTGGCTGCCGAACCCTGTTGGTTTGGCTCTGAACGATGAGTATCGATAATCCGCTTTCTGTTTCCGCCTCTGAGCTTTCTGCCGCGCCATCGCGCGGCCTGGGCCGCTGGCTGACCCTGGCTGTACAGCGCCTGGGAGCGATGTCCAGCATCTACGTTGGACTTCTTTCCTTGTTGTGGTTTGGCCTGACGCTGGGGGCCTATCCCTTGCTGATCCCAGACGAAGGGCGCTATGTCGGCGTGGCTCTGTCCATGCTGGAGTCAGGCGACTATCTGGTGCCGCGCCTGGATGGGCTGCCTTTTTTTCATAAACCGCCTCTGCAGTATTGGCTGACCGCGCTGAGTCTTAAAGTGCTTGGCGTGAACTTCGTGGGCGCTCGCCTGGTTCCGGCCCTGATGGCGGCCTTGCTGATCGGGGCGATGCACGCCTTCTGCCGGCGTCATGCAAGCCGTCCTCACGCGGGGTGGACGGCGTTGATTCTGGCGACCAGCCCTCTTTTGTTCGGCGCATCGCACTACGCCAATCTGGATATGACGGTGGCCGCCTGGATCACTTGCTGCGTGCTGTTGGGCGCGCATGCTTCCTTGCAGATAGAGCAAGGCTTGCCGCATCGCTGGGCCTTGATGGGACTGTACGCCACGGCGGGCCTGGCGTTCCTGGCCAAGGGCCTGATCGGCATCATGATCCCCGGGGCCATTCTGACGTTCTGGCTCGCGGGGCGCAGGCAGTTCACCACGTTATGGCGGCTGTTTTCCCTGACCGGCCTGGGCGTTCTGGCCCTGGTGGCGACCCCCTGGATGTGGGCCATGCAGGCGCGCTACCCGGGATTCTTTGACTATTACATCGTTTATCAACATTTCCAGCGTTTTCTGGAGACGGGTTTCAACAATCCGCAGCCGTTCTGGTTCTATTTCGCTTTGATGCCGGTCGCCACCTTGAGCTGGACACCCTTTCTGTTCCAGCGCCGACGCACAGCGCGCAAGCCGGCGGATGATCTGGGCTCCGTGCGCGGGCTGATGCTGTCGGCCCTGCTGACGGTGCTGGTGTTCTTTTCCATTCCCAATTCCAAGCTGGTCGGCTACATACTTCCCGCGATCGGGCCTTGGGGCTTCTTTCTGGCGGATGCGATCGTGCGCCGCCGCGGTCAGGGGCGGGCGGCGGAGGTTGATAAGCGAGCGCTCTGGAGTCTGGCGGCAGGCATGGCGGTCTGTCTTACGGCCGTGGCCGTCATGGTGTGGCGTCCCCAGGTCAACAGCCGCGCACTGGGCCAGGTGCTGACACAGCAATACCAGCCGGGCGATCAGGTCGTCTTTCTGAACGACTACCGTTACGATCTGGGTTTTTATGTACCGGGCCTGAAGACGGTCAGCGTCCTGGGGGATTGGTCAGACCCGGAGATCGCCCGCACGGACAACTGGCGCAAGGAGTTGGTCGAGGCGGCGCGATTCGAACCGCAGCGCGGTGCGTTGACGCTCATAGACCGCCCCGCACTGCGCGCGCAACTATGCCGCAGCAGCCAGAGCGTCGTCTGGTTTATCGGTCCGCCCGATGCCGTGCGGCGTAGCGTCGTTCTGACGCATGCCCAGCAATTGTACGAAGACCATCGCATTGCCCTGTGGCGCTTTGATCAGGACGACCATGCCTTCATGTGCGGCGGAACGCCCACAGACGGCCAGCCAGGAACGTCAGCACGGCCAGGGCGATAAGAATCAGTCCCAGCAGAATGTCGTAGCGCAGGCCGCTGTATTTCAGCAGCAAGGCATAGCTGGCTTCGTTGACGGCAAAACCAGCGGCCGACACCACGAAGAAACGTTTCAGGGCAGGAGCCAGCCGCGCCTTTTGTTGGCGGAAAGTCAGCCAATAATGGCCGCTGAACGAGACGCCGAAAGCGATCAGCCAGCCGCACAGATTGGCCAGCAGCGCGGGCGCGTCTAGCAATTGCACGACAGCGATTACAATGCCCCAGTGTGTGAAGGCGGCTAGGGTGCCGACAAGAATGAATAGAATAAGTTGACGAGACATGGCGACCGTGGAGCGGGCAGTGGGCAAGGACAGGCAGATCAGTGTGTGTGCAGACGATTTCGGCATGGCGCCGGCGGTCGACCAGGCCGTGCTGCGTCTGGCTGAGCAACGCCGCTTATCGGGTACATCCTGCTTGGTGGACGGGAGTAGTTTCGTCCAGAATGCTCCGCTGCTGCGGCAGACCCGTCTGCAAAAAGGCCTGCACCTGAATTTTACCGAGTTCGCCGCCACACCGGGCGTCTATGCCATGCCGCTCAAGCGCGTGATTCTGGGCAGCCTGATGCAGCGTCTGGATCCGGCCAAGATCAAGGCCAGCATTGCGCGTCAATGCGACTTGTTCGAGGCGGCGCTGGACCAGGGGCCGGACTACATCGACGGGCATCAACATGTACATCAATTGCCGCAGATTCGTGATGCCTTGCTCCAAGAGTTAGAGCGCCGCTATGGCGGTCATCTGCCCTGGCTGCGCTATACGGGCGCCCAACGGCTGGGGGCGAACTTCAGTTTTGGCGAGCGTTTCAAGGCGCGGGTAATCGCAGCGTTAGGGGCGGATGCCCTGGCCCGCATGGCGAGCGCTAAAGGGGTGACGCTGAATGCCGGGTTTGTCGGCGTGTATGACTTCAAGGGCGGAGAAGCGCGTTACCGACGCCTGACACAGGCCTGGCTGGCTGCCATGCAGCATGGCGACAGCCTGATGTGTCATCCTGCGCTGGAGACCGTGCCGGGCGATCCGGTGGGGGCGCAGCGCGTGGCGGAATATCAGGTCTTGTCCAGCCAGGACATGGCTGGTTGGCTGGCGCAATACAGTCTGCGGATAGCGTAGTTCAGGAGCCGGCCTGCGGGTGGCTTTGGCTGCCTTCGCCCAGCGCCCGCTGCATGAAAACTACGTCGATCCATTGCTGGAACTTGTAGCCCGTGGCCACTTGCGTGCCGGCATGGGTAAAGCCCAGCGCCAGGTGCAGGCCGATGGAGCCACGGTTGTCGTGGCCCGCGATCACGGCGATCATTTGGCGCCATGGGCCTTGTTCGCATTCCTCCAGCAAGCGGGAGAGCAGAGCCTTGCCCAGTCCTTTGCCTATCTGGCCTTGGGCCAGGTAGATGGAGTCTTCTAAGGTGAAGCGATAGGCCACGCGCGGCCGATACAGGCCGGCATAGGCGTAGCCTACGATATGGCCATTCAGTTCGGCTACCAGCCAGGGCAGGCCTTGCGCCGTGATATGTGCATGCCGGGCCTGCATTTCGGCCAGATCCGGAGGCGTTTCTTCGAAGGTGGCGGTGCTGTGCAGCACATGATAGGCATAAATGGCTTGCACGGCTGTCATGTCTTCAGGCGTGGCGGCACGAATCAGAAAATCGGCGGGTGCGCCATCCTGATAGGGCATAGAAGAAATGGGGGCTTGCGCAGTACCGGGGGTGGACATACTATTTTTCCTTTGAACGTATCTAGTTTATCCCGATTCCAGGAGTTCCTATGTCGCTTCCCTACCAATCGCTGACCGAGCAGTTTGCCGTGGCTCCTCAATTAACGGGGGAAGATATGCAGGCTGTGGCCGACGCCGGCTTCAAAAGCGTGATCATCAACCGTCCCGACCTGGAAGGCGGCCCAGAGCAGCCCTTGTCCGCCGATGTCATTCAGGCCGCCCAGGCTGCTGGTCTGAAGGTCGAATACCAGCCCGTCGTGGGCAGCGCCATCACAGTGGCGGATGTCGACCGCTTCGCCGAGCTGCTGCAGGACCTGCCTAAACCCATTCTTGCTTATTGTCGTACCGGCAACCGTTGCGCCACCTTGTTTCGCGCGGCGACCGAATCCTGATCTGGCTCAAAGTCAGCTCTGTTCCAGGCTTGTCCCGCGCATGGGCGCGGCGGTAAGCTGTTTGTATCCATTCAAAGGGGGTTATCGCCATGTTCAAGAAGATTCTCATTCCTACCGACGGTTCCGTCCTGTCCGCCCAAGCTGCCAATAAGGGCGTGTCGTTTGCCCGTCAGATCGGCGCCGAAATCGTGGCACTGCACGTAACTCAACCTTTCGCCGCTACGGTAGGCTTTGATGGCATGGCTGCGGCTTACGCCATCACGGATGAAGACTACGACAAGACCGCCAAGGAACAGTCCAAGAAGTATCTGCAACAGATCCTGGATCGCGCCGAAACCGCCGGCGTGAAGGCCACTGGCAAGTCGGTGTCCAATTTCAACGTGGCCGATGGTATCGTGCAGGCCGCCGAACAGGAAGGATGCGACCTGATCTTCATCGGCAGCCACGGTCGCAGCGGCCTGTCGCGCCTGCTGCTGGGCAGTGTCACCATCAAGGTGCTGAACATCGCCAAGAACACGGTGCTGGTGTATCGCGTCAAGGAAACCGACTGATCACTGCATGACCCGACAAAAAAACCCGCTACGGCGGGTTTTTTTTCGGCAGGCGTTGTCGGACAAGGGAAGGCTGCCCGGGTGTCGCAGCTTGGGTTGTTTCAGGCGCCGGGCGTGGAGCTGCGCCGCTTGCGCGATCGTGAACCAGGCTCCACGCCGATGCGGGCGTCGCCTTGTCGCATCAGATCGACGATCAGGGCGGCGACGGCTTCGAAGCGTTCATCATTTTCTGGAATATAAAGCCATTTTCCCAGGATGGGATGAGGGCGCAGGCCAGGCGCTGCATCGATCAAGGCGGGATGGTGTTCTCTCGCGGTGCAGACCAGCAGGCCGTCCCAGGGTTCGTCCCGGTCGGCGACGGCCAGGCAAAGCCGGCCATTCACATAGGCCGCATCGCAGCCGAACATCTTGCGGCGCAGGTAGTCGTCGGCCTGCTCCAGGGCATCAAATACCCACAGCAGAGAATTAGTGCGGGCGGTGCGCTGGCTGACAGGCCTGGAGAAGGGGGAAGAGCGTTGCGGCATGACAAGTGCCTCTGGTATTGGACGGCCGCTGCGGAGCAGCGGCCGATCTGTCTGCGGCCGGGTGGCGCCTCAGGCGCGTGGCTCCAGCTGCTGGCGGTGCTGGACGACCGCTTCCAGCACGATGGGGGCCAGCTCGCCGGCATCGCCCTTGCCGTCGGGGTGCTGCTCGATGAAATCCAGCAGGGAGCGGCGCATGCGCGGATCCCAGAATTTGCGGATGTGCTCGGCGATCTCGTTCAGGCCTTGCTGACGGTCGCTCAAGGCCTCGAAGAACAGGCCGATGCGATTGGCCATGGGAATCAGGGGGGCAATGTTCATGGTGTCGTGGTCGAGACAGGCTCGGAAGTATTCAGATAATGGGGATGGCTGTAGAGCGTGAAAGCACGGTCGCGGGCAAAGGCGGCCAGCATGACGCCCAGTTCGTCGGCGATCTGCACGGCATAGCGCGTAGGAGCTGAGACGGCCACTACAAAGGTGATACCCATGGCGGCGGCTTTCTGGACCATTTCGAAGCTGGCGCGGCTGGAGATCAAGACCATGCCCTGGCGCGGGTCCATGCCTTGGCGCAGCAGATGACCGAGCAGTTTGTCCAGCGCATTGTGGCGGCCGACGTCTTCTCGGACGGCCAGGATGTCGCCGTCCAGCGTGCACCAGGCGGCGGCATGGGTGGCGCCGGTCAGGCGGTGCAGGGGCTGGCTGTCGCGCAGCGCATCCAGAGCCCGGAAAACAGCGTCGGCATTAGGCCCCTGTTCCGGCACGGGCAGAGCGGGCAGCTCGCGGCGCACCTCGTCCAGGCTTTCCAGCCCGCACAGGCCGCAACCGGTGCGGCCGGCCAACTGGCGCCGACGGGCCTTGAGCTGGTGCAGGCAGGCGCTGGCGATGTCGATTTGCAGCAGGCTGCCGCGCTCGTCCTCCAGCAGGTCCACGGCGCGGATGTCATCGGCGTCGCGGATGATGCCTTCGGTCAGGGAAAAACCGTAGGCCAGGTCTTCCAGATCGGTCGGGCTGCACAGCAAGGCGGCGTGGCTGATGCCGTTGTACTCCAGGGCGACGGCCTGCTCGCAGGCCAGGCTGTCGCTGTCGGCCGCCGGCGCTGGTCCGGTCTGGCCTGGGGTGGCGCGCGCCTGTCGCCAGACAGTGGCGACGGCGCTGGCATCATGAAAATCCGCCTTGCTCACGCGGGCTCCTAGTCGTGGTGGGCGTGCTCGTGGCCGCCCTGGGGAAGGGCGTCGGGCGGTACCGCTTCGCCTTGCAACAGACGCTGCTGGATGTCGTTGAAGCGGTTCCAGCGGTTCTGCCAATCGGATTCGGCTGTCACGCGCTGGATCTGCACGGCGGTGACTTTGTATTCCGGGCAGTTGGTGGCCCAGTCCGAATTGTCCGTGGTGACGACGTTGGCGCCCGACTCGGGAAAGTGGAAAGTAGTATAGACCACCCCTGGTTGAACGCGTTCGGTCACCGTAGCGCGCAGCGCAGTCTCGCCGGCCCGGCTCTTGACCGATACTTTGTCACCGCTGCGTATGCCGCGGTCCTCGGCATCCACGGGATGGATTTCCAGCAAGTCTTCTGAGTGCCAGGCCACGTTGTCGGTGCGACGTGTCTGGGCGCCCACGTTGTACTGCGACAGGATACGGCCCGTGGTCAGCAACAGCGGGAACTTGCGGCTGCTGCGCTCTTCCGTAGGCACGTATTGCGTCAGCATGAAGCGGCCCTTGCCGCGCACGAACTCATCGATGTGCATGGTCGGCGTGCCTTCAGGCGCCTGCTCGTTGCAAGGCCATTGCACACTGCCTCCCAGCTCGTCGATGCGAGCGTAGGAAACACCGGTGAAGGTCGGGGTCAGGTGAGCGATCTCGTCCATGATCTGGCCGGGGTGCTCGTAGTTCATGGGGTAGCCCAGCGCACGCGCCAGCGCGCAGGTCACTTCCCAGTCGGCCAGGCCGGCCTTGGGCTTCATCACCTGGCGTACGCGCGAGATACGGCGTTCGGCGTTGGTGAAGGTGCCGTCTTTTTCCAGGAAGGACGAGCCGGGCAGGAAGACGTGTGCATACTTGGCCGTCTCGTTCAGGAACAGATCCTGCACCACCACGCACTCCATGGCCGCCATGGCGGCGGCCACATGCTGGGT
Source organism: Pseudomonadota bacterium (assembly GCA_023439305.1). Taxonomy (GTDB): domain Bacteria; phylum Pseudomonadota; class Gammaproteobacteria; order Burkholderiales; family Burkholderiaceae_B; genus Alcaligenes. Next base: position 28,807 of record JAEXOO010000036.1, on the reverse strand, counting down.
GTTGGGGTCGGACTGAACAATGTCTTCGCCTTGGCAGTACAGGCCCTTGAAGCTGCCGCTCAGCGCCGCGTCGAACATATTGGGGATGCGCAGGCCGGGCTCGGACTGCAGGGGCACGCCCCAGGCCTGCTCGAACTGGTGGCGCACCGTGTCGTCGGAGACGTGGCGGTATCCGGGGAACTCGTGCGGGAAGGAGCCCATGTCGCAGGAGCCCTGCACGTTGTTCTGGCCGCGCAGCGGGTTCACGCCCACGCCTTCGCGGCCTACGTTGCCGGTGGCCATGGCCAGGTTGGCAATGGCCATGACGGTGGTGGAACCCTGGCTGTGCTCGGTTACGCCCAGGCCATAGTAAATAGAACCGTTGCCGCCGGTGGCATACAGGCGGGCTGCACCGCGAATGTCCTGGGCGGACACGCCGCAGATCTCGGCCATGGCTTCGGGCGAATTTTGGGGCTGGCTGACAAACGCACGCCATTCCTCGAAAGCGGCGGTATCGCAACGTTCGGCCACATAGGCTTCGTCGACCAGGTTTTCGGTGGCGATCACGTGCGCCATGGCGGTCAGCATCGCGGTGTTGGTGCCGGGGCGCAGAGGCAGGTGGAAGTCGGCCTGGATGTGCGGCGAGCTGACCAGCTCGGTCTGACGCGGATCGATCACGATCAGGCGCGCGCCCTGGCGCAGACGGCGCTTCAGGCGCGAGGCGAACACGGGGTGGGCGGCGCTGGGGTTGGCGCCGATCACGATGACCACGTCGGTGTGCATGACCGAATCGAAGGTCTGCGTGCCGGCCGATTCGCCCAGTGTCATCTTCAGGCCGTAGCCGGTGGGCGAGTGGCAGACGCGGGCGCAGGTGTCCACGTTGTTGGTGCCAAAGGCAGCGCGCACCAGTTTCTGCACCAGATAGGTTTCTTCGTTGGTGCAACGCGAGGAGGTGATGCCACCCACCGAGTCGCGGCCGTACTGGTCCTGGATGCGGCGGAACTCGGAAGCCGCATAGTTGATGGCCTCGTCCCAGGAAACTTCCTGCCAGGGATCCGTGATGCTCTTGCGGATCATGGGATTCAGGATGCGGTCCTGGTGGGTGGCGTAGCCCCAGGCGAAGCGGCCCTTGACGCAGGCGTGGCCGCGATTGGCCTTGCCGTCCTTCCAGGGGGTCATGCGGATGACTTTGTCGCCTTTCATTTCGGCTTTGAAGCCGCAGCCCACGCCGCAATAGGCGCAGGTGGTGATGACGGCATGCTCGGGCTGGCCCAGATCAATGACGGATTTTTCCATCAGCGAGGACGTAGGACAGGACTGCACGCAGGCGCCGCAGGAAACGCAGTCGCTGGCCAGGAAGTCTTCGTTCTGGCCGGCGGCCACGCGGGCCTGGAAGCCGCGCTTGTCGATGGTCAGCGCGAAGGTGCCCTGGACTTCTTCGCAGGCGCGCACGCAGCGGTTGCAGACAATGCACTTGCTGGAGTCGTAGGAGAAGTAGGGGTTGGACGCATCAGTGGTGTCGTCCAGGTGATTGGCGCCGTCAAAGCCGTAGCGCACGCTGCGCAGGCCCACCACGCCGGCCATGTCCTGCAGCTCGCAGTTGCCGTTGGCCGGGCAGGTCAGGCAGTCCAGCGGGTGATCGGAGATATACAGCTCCATCACGTTGCGGCGCAGCTTGTGCAGGGTGTCGTTTTCGGTCTGCACGACCATGCCTTCCTCCACCAACGTGGTGCAGGAAGCAGGGTGGCCGCGGCGGCCTTCGATGTCCACCAGACACAGGCGGCAGGAGCCGAAGGCTTCCAGCGTATCGGTGGCGCACAGTTTGGGAATATTGATGCCGGCCATGGCGGCCGCGCGCATCACGGAGGTGCCGGCCGGCACCTCCAGCAGCTTGCCGTCGATGGTCAGGTTGACCATTTCGGTCTGTTCGGAGGCGGGGGTGCCCAGGTCGCGTTCGCGTACGGCGATGGTTTCTTTCATGGTGTTCTCCGTCTTACGCCTTGGCCAGGCGGCTCTCGTCGGTTTGAGGGGCCAGCCCGAAGTCCTGGGGGAAATGTTCCAGGGCGGACAGGACGGGGTAGGGGGTCATGCCGCCCAGGGCGCACAGCGACCCGGCGAACATGGTGTCGCACAGATCGCGCAGCAGCTCGACATGGTTGTCCAGCTCTTCGCGGCGACGGATCTTCTGGATGGTTTCCACGCCGCGCGTGGAGCCGATGCGACAGGGCGTGCATTTGCCGCAGGATTCGATGGCGCAGAACTCCATGGCGTATTGCGCCATGTGGGCCATGTCCACCGTGTCATCAAAGGCCACCAGGCCGCCGTGGCCGACCATGGCATTGATCTTCATGTAGGCCTCGTAGTCCAGGGGGACGTCCCACTGGTGCTCGGGCAGGTAGGCGCCCAGCGGGCCGCCGACCTGTACAGCGCGCAGCGGCCGTCCGCTGGCGCTGCCGCCGCCGTAGTCGTACAGCAATTCGCGCAGGGTCACGCCAAAGGCTTTTTCCACCAGGCCGCCTTGCTTCAGGTTGCCGGTCAACTGGAAAGCCAGGGTGCCGCGCGAGCGGCCCATGCCGTAGTTCTGGTAGTAGGCGCCGCCTTTGGCCAGGATGACCGGCACGGAAGCCAAAGACACCACGTTGTTGATGACGGTGGGCTGGCCGAACAGGCCTTTGATAGCCGGCAGCGGCGGCTTGACGCGCACCACGCCGCGCTTGCCTTCCAGACTGTCGAGCAGGGCGGTTTCTTCCCCACAGATATAGGCGCCGGCGGCCTTGCGCACTTCCAGGTCGAAGGCGCAGCCGCTGCCCTGGATGTCCTGACCCAGCCAACCGGCGGTGCGGGCCGCGGCGATGGCTTCGTTCAGTACCTGGACGGCCAGCGGGTATTCGGAGCGTACATAGATGTAGCCGTAGGTGGCGCCGACGGCCAGGCCGGCAATGGTCATGCCTTCGATCAGGCACAGCGGGTCGCCTTCCATCAGCATGCGATCCGAGAAGGTGCCCGAGTCACCTTCGTCGGCGTTGCAGACGATGTATTTCTGCTGCGCCGAGGTGCCCAGCACGGTTTTCCACTTGATGCCGGTGGGGAAGGCGGCGCCGCCGCGACCGCGCAGGCCGGAATCGGTCACTTCCTGCACGATGGCGGCCGGCTCCATGGCCAACGCCTTGCGCAGACCTTCGAAGCCGCCACAGGATTCATAGTCGGCCACGCTGACCGGGTCGATGATGCCCACGCGGGCGAAGGTCAGGCGTTCCTGATTCTTCAGGTAGGGGATCTCGTCGGTCAGGCCCAGACGCAGGGCGTGTTCGCCGCCGTGCAGCAGGCCGGCATCCAGCAGGCCGGGCAAATCGTCGCTCTGGACCGGGCCGTAGGCTACGCGTCCCTGCGCCGTCTGCACCTCGACCATGGGCTCGAGCCACAGCAGGCCGCGTGAGCCGTTGCGCACGATGCGCAGATCCTGGCCGCGACGCTTGGCTTCTTCCGCCAACTGGGTTGCAAGCTGGTTGGCGCCCATGGCGACCGCAGCGGTATCGCGGGGAATGTAGACAGTAATGGCGTTCATGGTGCAACCCCTTCGGCGTTGAGCAGTGCGTCGAGCTTTTCGGGGGTGACGCGGGCATGCGGGATGCCATCGAGCATAATGGCGGGCGATTGAGCGCACAGGCCCAGACAGTACACCGGCTCCAGCGTGACCTGGCCGTCAGTGCTGTTTTCATGGAAGTCGCAGTTCAGGCGACGGCGGGCATGCGCGACCAGCTCCAGGCCGCCGCGCGATTGACAGGCCTCGGCCCGGCAGATTTCCAGCGTCCTGCACGCGTGCGGCTGGGTGCGGAAATGGGCGTAAAAGGAGATGACGCCATGGATTTCCGCGCGCGACAGCGCCAGGTGCTCGGCCAGCACCGGCACGATGGATTCGGGCAGGTGACCCAGACTGTCCTGGATAGTGTGCAGGATGGGAAGCAGATTGCCTTTCTGGCCGGCATGGTGCTTGATGGCCTGCAGAGTGACGTCCAGGGGAGCCTGGTCGGACGGCTCGAACTCCCGTGCATGGGGGGGTAGTTGCATGTCTGTATGCGCGGCTGCCGTAGGGGAAACCTGCGCCTCCATGTTTTTTTATGCACAGTTGTGCATATTATTGAATGTGTTTTCCCCCCTAATCTACAAAGGAAATCAATCAACTTCAATAAGCAATATTTCGCATATATAATGTTTTGTACATGTTTCTGGAAACATAATACGAGAACACACAACGTTTACGATCATGTCCAATCTCAAGTTCAAAGCTAAGCTGCGATCCGAGTGGGTGCTGGAAAACGCAGGCGGTGCCGTGCTCCCCATGGGCGATGTGCTGCGGCTGCTGGGCGCTATCGAAAGCCTTGGACATTTGTCCGGCGCCAGCAAGGTCTGCCAGTTCTCCTATCGCCATGCCTGGGGCTTGCTGCGCAATGCCGAAAAAGAATTCGATGCCGCCCTGCTGGAAACCTCGCGCCGCAAGGGCACCAAGCTGACGGAGTTCGCCCAGCGCCTGCTGTGGGCCAATCGTCGTCTGGATGCCCGTCTGACGCCCACACTGGAAAGCATGGCCTCTGAACTGCAGGAAGAGCTGGGGCGCCTGTACAGCCAACCCGCGACACGGCTGCGTTTGCAGGCCAGTCATGGTTTTGCAATTGAAGGCTTGATGCGTCTGGCCAACGAAATGGACATGCTGCCGCTGGAATTGCGCTATCGCACCGCCATCGAGGCACTGGCCTCGCTGGAGCGAGGCGATTGTGATCTGGCAGGGTTTCAAGTGCCCGCCGGACAATTTGAAGGGGCTGCCCTGCGGCGCTACAGCGAATGGCTTTCGCCCTTGAGTCACCGCCTGATATTCCTGGCTACCCGCAATACCGGTCTTTTCGTGGAGCGCGGCAACCCCAAGAACATTACCGGCATTGCGGATCTGGTGCGCCCGGACGTGCGTTTCGTGAATCGGCAGATCGGCTCCAGCACGCGCTTTCTGGCGACCTTGCTGTTGGGCCAGCTAGGGGTAAACACGAATGCGGTTCCGGGTTTCGAAACCACAGAATTGACGCACATGGCGGTGGCGGCCCACGTGGCCAGCGGCATGGCCGACACCGGCCTGGGCGTGGAAACGGCGGCCAGCCGCTGTGGACTGGATTTCATTCCCTTGGCGCAGGAGCGTTATTTCATCGCGGTAAAGCACGATGCGCTGGAAACAGCTCCTATGCAGAACTTGATGGACTTGATTACCGGACCGGCTTACGGCCAGTTCATGCAGGAACTGGTGGGCTATGACCCGCAGGGCATGGGGCGCATCATGACCTTGGAGCAGGCTTTCGGACAACCCGCCGACCTGCTCTGGCGCTGATGCGCACGCATGCCGGCGCGTGCTAATTTACGAAAACACAGACCATGAGACGGGGCTGAACCCTGTCCTTGAATGACGAGAACACAATGAGCGATCACACGGGAGTTCCCCTGGGTGCGCTGCCTGAACGCAGACCGACGGTACGTGTCGTCGGTGTGCCGGGGCAGCCATTGGATACACGGCACAGGCCGTTGCGCGACTTGCGCATTTCTTTGACCGATAAATGCAATTTTCGCTGTACGTACTGTATGCCGCGCGAAATCTTCGGCACGGACTACGAGTTCCTGCCGCATTCGTCGCTGCTCAGTTTCGAGGAGATCGAGCGCGTCGCCCGGCAGGCCGTGGCTTTGGGCGTGCGCAAGCTGCGTCTGACCGGGGGCGAACCGCTTTTGCGACGCAATATCGAAGTGTTGGTGGAGATGCTGGCCAGGTTGCGCACGCCTGAAGGCGATCCGGTGGAGCTGACACTGACGACCAATGGCACCTTGCTGGGCCGCAAGGCGCGCGCTCTGAAGGAAGCGGGTCTGAACCGCGTGACGGTCAGCCTGGATGCGCTGGATGACCAGCGTTTCACGCAACTGAGCGATAGCGGGGTGTCGGTCGCCACGGTGCTGGACGGTATCGCCCAGGCCCATGCAGTCGGACTGGCGCCGGTCAAGGTCAATATGGTGGTGCGCAAGGGGCTGAACGATGATCAGATCCTGCCCATGGTCGAGCACTTCAAGGGGTCGGGACAGATTCTGCGCTTCATCGAATACATGGACGTAGGCACCAGCAATGGCTGGAATCTGGACGAGGTGGTCAGCGGCGCGGACATCGTGGCCCGCATCCATGAGCGTTACCCGCTGGCGCCCGCCCAGGCGCAATACCGGGGCGAAGTCGCCAGCCGCTGGCGTTTTGCGGATGGCTCCGGCGAAGTCGGCGTGATCACCAGCGTATCCCAGCCCTTCTGCGGCGACTGCTCGCGCATGCGGCTCTCGCCCGAGGGGCGGCTGTTCCTGTGCTTGTTCGCATCTCAGGGTTATGATGTGCGCGCGCAGTTGCGGGACGGGGCGACCGACGAACAGTTGGCGGCCTATCTGCACGGTGTCTGGTCCGGACGGCGGGATCGGTATTCTGAAATTCGCGGCGAGCAAACAGCCGGTCGGCCACGCATCGAGATGAGCTATATCGGCGGATGATTCCTACGCATGACATCAGCGGCATTGTGCTGGCCGGAGGCCGTGCGCGGCGCTTTGACTTGTCTGGCCAGGTCGACAAGGGTTTGTTGCCCTTGGTCGGGCAGCCCTTGGTGCAGCACGTGGTGCGCCGCCTGCGTCCGCAGGTCGGTCCTTTGCTGATCAGCGCTAATCGCAATCCCGAGCAGTACGTGCATTGGGGGCGGGTGGTGCCCGACATGGCGCAGCTCGACGGGTATCTGGGTCCTCTGGCTGGTCTGGCCAGCGCCCTGGAGCAGGTGACGACGCCTTGGGCCCTGTCTTGTCCGGTGGACTTGCCCTTTGTACCTGTCGATCTGGGCAGGCGACTGGCCAAGGCCGTCTGCGCGCAGAATGCGCCGGCAGCGTATGTGCAGGCCGAGCGCACGCATCCTTTGTGCCTTCTGGTGCGAGTAGATCAGGCTGCATCGCTGAAAGCGTACTTGCTCAGCGGCGAACGCCGCGTCATGAGCTGGCTGCAGGCGGCCGGCGCGGTGGAAGTCGATTTCCGCGACGTGCCGGCGCGAGCCTTCTTCAATATCAATACTCCTCAGGACCTGGAGGCGGCGCACTCGCTTAATTTTGTCCTGCGGTAACGGCTGGGTTCACATCAGGCTTGCCATTGCGTGTATTCGTACAGACGCACGACATCGCCAGGGGCGACAGGCGTATCGGCCGGGATGCGCGCCAGGGCCTGGGCCCAGGGCAGGGAGCTGATCACGCCCGAACCTTGATTGCCGAACGGCTGCGCCAGCAGGCGGCCTTGCTCGTCGCAGCCCACCTGCACGCGGATGAACTCTTCGCGGTCGCCGAGAAAGCGGCGTTCGCCCTGTAATACGCCCCAGCGCACGGCAGGCAAGGTTTCATGACGGCCTTGCAGGCGGCGCACCAGAGGAGACACCATCAGGGAGAAGACGGCGTAGGACGATACGGGGTTGCCGGGCAGGCAGACCAGGGGCTTGTCCTGCACATAGGCCAGAGCCAGGGGCTTGCCGGGTTTCATGCGCACTTTCCACAGATCCAGTTGCCCGCCTATGGACTCGATGGCGGGTTTGACCAGGTCTTTTTCGCCCACGGACACGCCGCCGACGGTCAGAACCAGATCGCATTGAGCCAGCAAGGATTGCAGAGCATCGCGTATGGCCTCCAGCGTGTCGGCGGCATGCACGGCGCGCACCTGCGCTACGCCCAGAGCCTGCAGCTGGGCCTGGAGCATGGGTGCATTGGAGTTGTAGATCTGGCCCGGACGCAGCGGCTGCCCGGCGGGCGTCAGTTCGTCGCCGGTCGTCAGGATGCCCACGGTCAGCGCGGGATAGACGGACAGGCTGGCATGGCCTTGGGCCGCCAGTTGGGCGATGTGGGCGGCGCTGAGCTTGGTGCCGGTCTGAATCAGCACTTCGCCCGCGCGCATGTCCTCGCCGCGGCGGCGGATGTTCACGCCGGCCTCGGGCGTTTCCAGAATGCGTACGCCTTGTTCGTCTTCCTGGCAGTTCTCCTGGATGACCACGGTGTCCGCGCCGGGCGGCAGCAGGCTGCCGGTGAAAATGCGGATGGCCATGCCTTCTTTCAGGGTTTCGGGGATGTCGCCGGCATAGCAGCGCTGCTGAATGGGCAGGATACGGCCTTCGTCCAAGTCGGCCAGGCGCACGGCATAGCCGTCCATGGCGCTGTTGTCAGCAGGAGGCATGTCCAGCTGAGCCTGAATGTCCTGGGCCAGGATGCGGCCCAGAGCATGGTTCAATTCGCAGAGTTCAGTCTGTCCGGGGAACTGGCCCGCTTGGGCCAGGCGCTGCTGTGCTAGGTCGAATTCGATCATGGGTATGCGTTGATCCGTGGAAACAGGGCCTTAGCGCAGGTATTGCGAGGCGAAGTTGCAGGGGCGGTGGCGGCTGTCCAGCTGCGGGCGCAGAATGCTTTCCCAGGCCAGCTTGCAGGCGCCCGGCGAACCGGGCAGGCAAAACAGCAGGGTCTGGTTGGCGGTTCCGGCCAGGGCGTCCGATTGCAGCGCCGAGGAGCCGATGTCCTGGAAGGACAGGTAGCGGAACTGTTCGCCAAAGCCGGTCACCACCTGATCCAGCAAGGGAGTGACGGCAGCGATGGTGGATTTTTTGTGGCTGAATCCGGTGCCGCCATTGCACAGAATAATCTGGACATCCGGGTCGGCGATCCACTGGCTGAGCACGGCGCGTACCGCGTAGATGTCGTCGCGGCTGATGGCGCGCTGCACGCAGCGATGACCGCTGTCCTGCAGGCTGGCAACCAGGTAGTCGCCGGAGGTGTCGTCGTCTGGCCCGCGCTTGTCCGAAATGGTCAGCACGGCGCAAGCGAGGCTGGCGGGCGGCAGATCGGGTTGGGCTTTAGACATGGTTTGACGTGTTGGAAGAAGGGTTCCAGGAGTCGGTTTTATTGGTGTCGCTGTCGCGCTGCTCGACCCAGAAGCGCTGGCCGTCGGCCAGAGTCTCGCGTTTCCAGAAGGGAGCGCGGGTCTTGAGCACGTCCATGATGAATTCGCAGGCGCGAAAGGCATCGCCGCGGTGCGCGCTGGTCACGCCCACATAGACGATCTGGTCGGTCAGGGCCAGTTCGCCCACACGGTGCACGACCAGGGTGTCCAGGATCGCCCAGCGTGCGCGCGCCTGGGCGCATACGTCTTCGATCTCGCGCTCGCACATGCCGGGATAGTGCTCCAGAAAAAGCGATTGCGTAGGCGTGCCGTCGGCCTGATCGCGCACATAGCCCACAAAGGTGACCATGGCGCCGGCTTTGCCGCCTGCCGTCGAGCGCAACTGGGCGTTCAGCGCAGCGACGTCGAAGTCCTGAGTCTGCACGACAACCATATCAACCTCCGGTGACGGGCTCGAAGACCGCGACTTCATCGCCGGGCTTCACGGGATCGTCGGGCCGAGCGTGGAATTGATTGACGGCCACTTTCAGCCGTCCCGACATGTCCTGCAAGTTGGGATGGCGCAGCAACAGGGCGTCCAGCCATTGCTGGACGGTGCCGTCCTGCGGCCAGTCCCAGTTTTCCTGGCGCACGCCAGTGCGTTCGGCTACCTGGGCGAAATACAGGACGCGCAGTGTCGATGGGGTAGTCATGAATGTCTCCGTGGGCGTCGGTCAGGCCGGGGCCGTCCAGGTGCCGCTTTTGCCGCCGGTTTTTTCCAGCAGGCGGGTCTGTTCGATGATGATGCCTTTGTCGGCCGCCTTGCACATGTCGTAGATGGTCAGCGCCGCGATGCTGCACGCCGTCATGGCTTCCATTTCCACGCCGGTGGTGTAGCGTGTGCGGCAGGTGGCCAGCACGGCGATGGTGCCCGTGGCGGCGTCGCTTTCAAAGTCGATGCCCACGAAGTCCAGCGGCAGGCTGTGGCACATGGGGATCAGGTCGGCGCAGCGCTTGGCGGCCAGTACGCCGGCCACGCGAGCCGTGTTTAGGACTTCGCCCTTGGCGTTGCGGCTGGCTGACAGCAGCTCGAAGGCGCCGGGGCTCAGACGCACGACGCTGCGCGCGGTGGCCGAGCGTGCCGTGGCGCTCTTGCCGCTGACGTCGACCATGCAGACTTTGCCGTCTTCGTCCAGGTGGGACAGGTGCAGTGCGGCCTCGGCCGGCTTGCTTGTAGTGCTCATCATTCCTCCGGGAAGCGCACGGAAAAAGGCCCGTGCGGCTCCATTGCTTTATGGTTTCATTATATACATCGGGACGCATCCTGCCGGTCTTGACCGCAGGGTTCGAGGGCGTATCGCTGCCGCAAGCCGGGGCTGGGCTTCAACCCGCGCCTGAACCGGTGTCTTTCAGCCGTGCCGGGTCCAGGGCCCGCGCCAGTTCCAGCAGAGTGCGGGCCTGCATTTTTTCCAGGGCGCGGGCGCGGTGGACTTCCACGGTGCGCATGGTGATGCTCAGGTCTTCGGCAATCTGTTTGTTCAAGCGGCCCTCCAGGGCCAGGGCCAGCACCTCGCGTTCGCGCTGCGACAGGGTTTCTAGCCGTCGCTCCAGGGCGTCTTCGCTGGCGCGCTCGGCCTGGCTGACCTGATAGCTGCGCAGCACGTCCAGGACGCGGTCCACCAGGTCATTGTCATTGAACGGCTTTTCGATGAAGTCGGCCGCCCCTTGCTTGAGGGCGTTCACAGCCAAGGGCAGGTCGCCGTGGCCGGTCAGAAAAATGACGGGCAGTGCGGATTGCATTTGGCGCAGGCGCTCGAAGACTTCCAGCCCCGATATGCCACCCATGCGTATGTCCAGCAAAATGCAGCCTCGACTGTCGGGCGTGACGGCCTGCAGAAAGGCTTCACCGCTGTCCCAGACGAGGGAGTCCACCTGGCGCGTGGCGAACAGCCAGGACAGGGCGTCGCGAATGGCATCGTCATCGTCCACGATATGGACCAGCGGGGCAGTAAGGGCTTCAGTCATGTTTGGTCAGGGGCAGAGAGAACAGAAAGGTGGCGCCGTGAGGCGCTTCGTTCTCGAACCAGAGTTTGCCATGATGCAGCTCGATGATGGAGCGGCAAATATTCAATCCTATCCCCAGTCCTTCGCTTTTAGTAGTGGTGAAGGCCTGGAAAACTTCGGCCATGATGTTGGGGGCGACGCCGGGACCCTGGTCGGCCACACTGACAAGCACCACTTCGTCACGCACGAGCAAGGATACTTCCAGCAGACGGCGTTCGGGAGGCAGCGTCGTCATGGCCTCGGCCGCATTGCGCACCAGATTGAAGATGACCTGCTCCAGCAGCACCTTGTCGCCCAGCACCGGCAGATGCTCGTGGTGAGTGGGCAGCCGCAGCTGTATGTCGTGGCGGCGCAGATCAGCGCGCGCCAATGTCAGCGCGCCTTGCAGTGCATCGACCAGGTTCAGGCGGCTGAGCTGGGGGTCGCGCTTGCGCACGAAGTCATGGATGCGGTGGATGATCAGCCCGGCTCTGCGTGTCTGTTCGGCCAGGCTTTCCATGCTGCGCGTCAGCAGGGCGGGATCGGCATTGCCTGCCCGCAGCAGATTCAGGGCGCCCGCCGCATAGCTGGCGATGGCCGACAGAGGCTGATTCAGTTCGTGCGCCAGAGTGGATGCCATCTCGCCCATGGTGATCAGCTTGGCCGTGTGGTGCAGTTGTTCCGATTGTGAGCTGGCCAGGGCCTCGGCCTGCTTGCGCGAGCTGATATCGATGATGGAGCCGATCCAGCCCACCTGTTCGCCTTGAGCATCGATCAGGGGTGATTCGAATACCTGCACATCCACGCGAGAGCCATCGCGATGCTGGAAGCGGGTTTCGAAGACCTGTACCGAGGGTGCGCGCTTGAGGCGGTCGCGCCGCTCCAGCGTCTCGTCCATCATCTCCGGCACCCACCAGGGCATGGGCGGCGCAAGTCCCACGATCTCGCGACTTTCCAGGCCGACCAGGCGGCAGAACGCGGGATTGACGTACAGAATGCGCCCGTCCAGGTCGCGTGCACGCATGCCGGTGACCATGGAGTCTTCGATGGCGCTGCGAAAGGCCTGCTCCTGCACCAGGGCGTTCTCGGCGTCGCGACGCTTGCGGGCGTAATAATGCTGGATGACCAGGTTGATCACGGCCAGTAAGGCCAGGCCCGCGATCACGGTCAGCAGCAAGGTGAACGTGGGGATGCTTTTCTGTTGATAGGGCGTGATGATCATGCGCAGCCCGTGCATGGGCGGATCCACCGACATGGCGTGGCGCAGCGTATCGCTGGCCGGCGCGCCTTTGGAGCGCATGGCCAGCACGGTATCACTGCTGTCCACCAGCATGACGTGGTAATGCTCGGCAATCCACCAGGGCACGTTTTCGGTCAGAATCTTGTGCAGCGAGAAGGTGGCGCGCAGCGTGCCCGCGATCTGGTCTTTTTCATAAATGGGCACGACCAGGTCCAGCACGGCCTCTTTGTGCTCGCTGGACTCGTACACCGGCAGCCAGGTGGCGCTGCGTGGCGTAGCGACATGGGCGGCAATGCGCGTATCAGCGCCGGGCGGACGCACCAGCAAGGCAGTGCCGAAGCGGTCTTGCACCACGACCTTGAGCAGGTCCGGGTGAATGGTCTTGAAATGCTGCAACTGGGTCAGTGCATCGCGTGTGTCGCCCGGTTGGTCGGGCAGGCTCAGATCGTCGGCGATGCGGGTCAGGTTGTTCTCGTGTGAGCGCAATTGGAAAGACAGCGACTGCTCGACCCACAAGGCGTTGCGGATCAGTTCGTCGGATTGCTCATCGCGCCGTTCCGAGCTGACCGCCCAGGCGAACACGCCCATCAACAGCACAATGACCACGATGGCCAGAATGGGCACATAAGGACTGATGGGGTGGGGCGCCTGGGCCAGCGAGGCGGCGGGGCCGTCGGATCGATGCGGTCGGGCAAGGCGCTTCATGACAAAGAGTTTCGGATTTCCACAATAGATAAATTCACACTGCTTTTTTAAGCTACACGCTTTCACGCATATCAATCAATAAAGTGTGTCGGTTTTGCGCCGACCGGAGGCATTCATGAAAAAGACCCTCATGGCCACCTTGGTGGCTTCCGTGTTCCTGTCCGCTCCCGCCATGGCCAATCCGCTGATCATCAAGTTCAGCCATGTGGTCTCGCCGGACACCCCCAAGGGCAAGGGCGCCACGCGCTTCAAAGAGCTGGCGGAAAAATACACGGAAGGCAAGGTCGTGGTGGAGGTCTACCCGAACTCGCAACTGTACAAAGACAAGGAAGAGCTGGAGGCTTTGCAGCTGGGCGCCGTTCACATGCTGGCCCCTTCGCTGGCCAAGTTCGGCCCGCTGGGCGTGCGCGAGTTCGAAGTGTTCGATCTGCCCTTCATCTTCAAGGACCGTACCGATCTGCGCAAGGTCACCGAGGGACCCGTCGGCCGTCAGTTGCTGGACAAGCTGGAGTCCAAGGGTATCAAGGGCCTGGCCTACTGGGACAACGGCTTCAAGGTCATGAGCGCCAACAGCGCGCTGCACACGCCGGACGATTTCCTGGGCCTGAAGATGCGCATCCAATCGTCCAAGGTATTGGAAGCCCAGTTCAAGGCGCTGGACGCCGTGCCCCAGGTGATGGCGTTTTCCGAGGTCTACCAGGCTTTGCAGACCGGGGTGGTCGATGGCACCGAGAACCCGCCGTCCAATATGTACACCCAGAAGATGCACGAAGTGCAAAAACACGCCACCGTGTCCAACCATGGCTATCTGGGTTATGCCGTCATCGTGAACAAGAAGTTCTGGGAAGGCTTGCCCGAGGACGTGCGCCAGCCGCTGGAAAAGGCCATGACCGAATCCACCCAGTACGCCAACGATATTGCCGAGCAGGAGAACGTGGACTCCATGCAGGCGATGAAGGATTCGGGCAAGACCCAGTTCTACGAACTGAGCGATGCCGAACGCGAAGAATGGATCAAGCAACTGCGCCCGGTGCACAAGGAAATGGCCTCCCGCATCGGTCAGGACGTGATCGACTCGTTCTACAAAGCCGTGCAGTAAGGACGCTGGGCTGCTGCCGCAGCCGCGTGACGCGGGCCTGATCCAGGCCCGCTTTTTTCCCTTCGTTCCCGCTCTGGGTGAATGCCTGCCGTGTGCCGGGCAGCCCGCCTGCAGCCTGGAGATATCATGTTTCTACGATTTTTGGATCGTTTCGAGGAAGCCTTCATCTCGCTTCTGATGGTGGCGGCGGTCCTGCTTATTTTTGTGGCGGTCTGCCAGCGCTATTCGATCAGTTTGCTGGCCGACCTGGTGTCCTGGTCGCGCGCCAACGGCCATGAGTCCCTGATGGGCATGGCGCGGTCCACCTACCGCAGCGTGGTGGGCGTGAACCTGCTCTGGGCGCAGGAGATGTGTATTTATCTGTTTGTCTGGATGGCCAAGTTCGGCGCTGCCTACGGCGTGCGCATCGGCATTCACGTCGGTGTGGACGTGCTGGTCAATGCCGTGGGTCCGCGCTGGCGCCATCTGCTGGTCGTGGTTTCCTTGTCGGCCGGCGCTTTGTTCACGGCCATCGTGGCCTGGATCGGTGGCAAGTTCGTCTATGGCATTGCGCAGACGGCGCAGGTCTCCGCCGACCTGGAAGTGCCGGTCTGGATTGTCTACCTGGCCGTGCCGGCCGGCTCTCTGTTGATGTGCTTTCGCTTCCTGCAGGCCTTGATGCGTTTCATTCAGACCGGTGAGCTGGTCCACCACCAACCGGGTGCCGACCTGATCGCCGAAACCGAGCAGGGTCTGTCCGAATCTCAAGGAGCGCGCGCATGACCGCCCTGATTATTTTTGCCTTGCTGGCGGTGCTGCTGCTGACTGGTATGCCGGTATCCATCGCCCTGGGTCTGACGGTGATGGGTTTTCTGTTCACCATGACCGAAGTGCCCATGGACAGCATTGCGCTCAAGCTGTTCACCGGCATCGAGAAGTTCGAGATCATGGCGATCCCGTTTTTCATCCTGGCCGGCGGCTTCCTGACCCATGGTGGCGTGGCTCAGCGCATGATCCGCTTTGCCGCGTCCATGGTCGGCCACTTGCCTGGCGGCATGGGCCTGGCCGCCGTGCTGGCCTGCGCCCTGTTCGCCTCGATCAGCGGTTCCTCGCCCGCCACCGTGGCGGCGATCGGCTCCATCATGATTCCAGCCATGGTCAAGCAAGGCTATCCGGTACAGTTCGGCACCGGCATCGTCTCCACCTCCGGCGGCCTGGGCATTCTGCTGCCGCCTTCGATCGTGATGGTGATGTACGCCGTGGCGACCAGCGGCATGATGGTCGAAGGGCCGGACGGCGCCAAAGTGGGCACGGCGTCCATCGGTCAGCTCTTCATTGCCGGCGTGGTGCCGGGCATCATCCTGGCGCTGTGTCTGGGGGGCACCACTATGTACCGCGCTTGGAAGATGGGGTATCCGCGCATGCCGCGCGCCAGCTTCAAAGAACGTTGGGCCGCATTCAAGGACTCCATCTGGGGCCTGATGCTGATTGTGATCGTCATGGGCGGCATCTATTCGGGCGTGTTCACCCCGACCGAAGCGGCGGCCATCAGCGCGGTCTATGCCTTCGTGATCGCGGTCTGGGTCTATAAGGATGTGAAGCTGCGCGAGGTCAAGCGCATCGTGCTGGAATCGGCCGCCATGAGCGCCATGCTGCTCTACATCATCACCAATGCCGTGATGTTCGCCTTCATCCTGACCTCCGAGCAGATTCCCCAGGCCATCGCCGAATGGATCGTGTCGCAGGGCATGGGCCTGATCGCCTTCCTGCTGTTCGTGAACGTGCTGCTGCTGGTGATCGGCATGGTCATGGAGCCTTCCGGCCTGATCCTGATCATGGCGCCCATTCTGTTCCCGGTCGCCATGAAGCTGGGCATGGACCCGGTGCACTTCGGCATCATGCTTGTGGTCAATATGGAGATCGGGCTGGCTACGCCGCCGGTGGGCTTGAACCTGTATGTGGCGTCCAGCATTTCCAGGCTTGGGCTGACCGAAGTTACCAAATCTACCGTGCCCTGGCTGTTGACCGGCCTGGCGTTCCTGATGCTGATCACTTTCGTACCCGAGGTGACGCTGTGGCTGCCCCGCATGATGGGATGGCTGTAATCGTCCTGACGCATATAATGTGTTAAGACTGAAGGCCGGGCCATGCGCCCGGCCTTTCTGCATCGGGCCGCACATCATGATACTTTCTGATAAGCACTATAGGCTTCAAGCAGGACCGGACTATCAGTATCATAGGCAGTTCAAGACCGCTGTTTCGGCGGTACAACCCCATACGGAGACCTTATGTCTATCAAAGTCGGTGAACGCGTTCCAGACGCGACATTAAGCGAGTACATCGAAACCGCCACGGACACCTGCGCCATCGGCCCCAACAACTTCCAGGTGGCCGACCTGGCCAAGGGCAAGAAGATCGCCGTGTTCGCGGTACCCGGCGCTTTCACGCCCACCTGCTCCGAACGGCATCTGCCTGGTTTTGCCGCCAAGGCCGACGAATTCAAGGCCGCCGGCGTTGATGAAATCTGGTGCGTGGCCGTGAACGATCCTTTCGTCATGGGCGCCTGGGGCAAGTCCCTGAACATCAATGGCAAGGTGCGCCTGCTGGCTGACGGCAGCGGCATCTGGGCCAAGAAGCTGGGCCTGGAGTTCGACTTGACCTCCAAGGGCCTGGGCGTGCGCTCCAAGCGTTACTCGGCCTTGCTGGAGGACGGCGTGGTCAAGCAACTGAACATCGACGAAGACGGCGGCCTGCACACCAGCGACGCCGACACCTTGCTCAAGCAAGCTCAGGCTTAATTCGACAGTCCCGCGCCTCATCCGGTGCGGTGCGGGGCACGTAGTGCAATCAGGCGCCGGCTTCATGCCGGCGCCTGTTTTTTGGAGTCTTTCCGGATGCTCTCCTCGGTAGGCGCATTTTCCTCCCTGTATTTCGCCATCCTGATGCTCTTGATGAGCTCGGGCCTGTTCAACACCTTCATGGGGGTGCGTCTGACGGCGATCTCCGTGTCGGAAGTCTGGGTCGGCGGCCTGATCGCGGTGTACTACCTGGGGCTGGTATTCGGCGCCCGGATGGGACACAGGCTGATCATGGGGGTAGGGCACATTCGCGCTTATGCGGCCAGCGCCGCCATTGTCACCATCTGCGTGCTGGCTCAGATACTGATCGATTCCATGTATTTCTGGCTGGTGCTGCGTTTCATGGCCGGCGCCGCCATGGTGGTGCAGTTCATGGGCATCGAGAGCTGGCTGAACGAACAGACTGACAATTCCCAGCGCGGCACCATCTTTGCGTTCTACATGGTGTTTTCCAGCCTTGGCACGGTGCTTGGCCAGTTGTCCCTGACTCTTTTTCCACACCTGAATTACGAGCCGTTGGTATTCGTGGCCATACTGTCGGCCTTCAGTCTGGTGCCGATTGCCATCACGCGGCGCAGCCACCCGCCCTTGCAGGTGCCTGCGCCGATCAATGCGCGCTATTACGTGGACCGCGTGCCCATGTCCATGATGGTGCTGCTGATCGCCGGCATGTTGACAGGTGCGTTCTACGGCCTGGCGCCGGTGTACGCCGTGCGGGTGCACCTGAGCAACGAGCAGGCCGCCTTGTTCGTGGCGGTGTCGGTCGCTGCCGGGGTGCTGGCGCAATGGCCGGTGGGCTGGCTGGCCGACCGGGTCAGTCGCGTGCTGCTGATCCGCATCAATGCCTGTCTGCTGCTGACGCTGGCTATTCCCTTGTGGGGCTGGTTCGAGGTGCCATTCTGGTTTCTGCTGACGTTTTCTGCTCTGTTCGGCATTCTGCAATTCACCTTGTATCCCCTGGGAGCGGCCTTTGCCAATGACAACGTGGATCCTGAACGCCGGGTGGGCCTGAGCGCCATTCTGTACATGGTGTATGGCCTGGGCGCCTGTCTGGGACCCTTGCTGGCGGGCTTGCTGATGACCTATATCAACAGCGATCTTTACTATGTGTTTGTAGCCGTCTGCGGCCTGGCCCTGGTGTTGCTGGTGCGCCCCCAGAAGGTGCTGGGCGATCACCTGAGCCAGGATGCGCCTACGACTTTCGTGCCCATGCCCGACAGTCTGCAAAGCTCGGTTGCCGCCGTGGCGCTGGATCCGCGCGTGGATATCCCTTCGGACGTTTCCCACGATCCTGTTTTTGAAGACTTGCCGCCGGTCGAGGAGCGGGTGCCGGCTGCCACGGACGGCACATTGGTGGAACCTGCCGCTCAGGATGCGGCGGGTGCGGGGGAAGAGGCGCTCAAGCCGGGAGATGTTCCACCGCGGACGGGGGCTTGAGCAAAAAGATGCTTCGCAGACTTCTGTAACAGGTTTGCAGGCAAATTGTGCAAGCCCTCAGACCCGCCCGCACGGAACCCGTCCAACTGAGAATGGCTGAGTGCGTTTCTTCGTTGAAATGATTTGCAAACCATCTGGCTGAGCTGCGGACGGTGGAGCGATGTATTTATGACAGTTGATGCGTCGTTAAGCCAGTCCCAGCCTTGACCGGCGGGTTCTGTTCAGGAGTGAACAGTGCTTTCCGACAATGTTCGCAGTATTTGAAGAAAGCGGCCCGTAGGCCGCTTTCTTGTTTGCTATCCCGTATGAACGGATCAGATCTGGAATTCAGGCCCTTTGTACTCGGCTTCGACGTGGATTTTGCCGGCCAGGATGTCCTGCTGCATGGCGGCGATGCGCTGGCGCACAGGCTCGGGCGTGTCGGCGGCCATGATCAGGCGCACGGCGTCGGGCTGCTGCAGGCCCACCTTGAAGATCTTGCCGGATTCGAACTTGCCGTCGGTCAGGTCTTTGCAGGCTTCAAACACACCTATGCCCACGTCGGCCCAGGCCGAGCCGATGAAGACGTCCGGCTCGCGCGCCACCCAGTCGATCACATTGCCGATTTCCTTGATGCTTAGTTCGCGGCAGGCCTGCGTGGTGCCGCTGCGGCCCTTGTTCAGCATGGTGTAGATGATGTCGGCGCCAGCCTTGGCCTGGGCGCGCGTCACGCGCTCGGCCAGGGCGACGTCGTCCTGATTGCCCGAGAAATTGGTCAGCAGCTTGACGTCAGGGTTGGCGTATTTGACGCCGGCGGCGTAGGAGGCGCGGGCGCGCAGGCCGGGCGGCACGCGAATGCCCGACTGGTGGGCCACGACTCCGGTCTTGGTCATCAGGGCGGCGTAAGCGCCGGCCAGCCAGGCGGATTCTTCCTGGCGTACGTCGTAGCTGCTCAGGTTGCCGGCCGTGACCGCGCCCTGGGTGACTACAAAGCGTATGTCGGGGAATTCCTTGGCCACGGCCAGGGCGGCATCGGTGTTCTGGCCGCCGTGGGCGATCAGCAGCGCGGGCTTGTACTGTGTGGCCAGTTCGCGCAGCGCGGCGATTTGGGTCTGGGTCTCGTTGGCGACCCTGTCTTTGTAGTGGGCGGTGATGGCGAGCGTATCCTGGGCCTTCTTGAAGCCCTGATAGCCTGCCTGCATGAAGCCGTTGTCATCGATGTGACCGCAGAACAGTGCGGCCACGACGGGTTTGTCGGCCGCCAGGACGCTGCGGGTGAACGCGGGAGCGAACAAGGCGCCGGCACCGGCGGAAGCGGCTGCCAACAGCAGTTGGCGACGAGTGATGTTGGTCATGATGAGGTCTCCTGTGTTTTGTCCGGTTCATGGTCCGGTGAAAAGTTTTTTTCTAATCTACAGGAGTCAAAAAAAGTCCGCGCCTTTTAATTTTAAATATCAAATATACGTTTTTGTATATATGTATATGCACTTAAATGCTATGGCGCATACCAAACCGGCGAACACCTGATCGGTATTGAGTTCGCTGCGATGCTGGAAGAGGTACCCGCCCAGGTCGCCCTGGCCGGAAGGCTTGCTTTCATTGTGGCCTTGGGCAAGAGGCTTTCGAACGACAGCAAGGCCATGTCGATATGGCCTTGCTACTTGCCTGCTAATGGGAAGAGGGCTAGCGTGGGATCAAGGCGATGATGGCGACAATGGCCAAGGCGACGCCGGCCATGTTCACCAGGCTGAGCTTTTCCTTGAAGAAGCCGGCCCCGACAAGGGCGCCCAGCGAGATCACGCCGATGTTCATGGCTGAGAACACCAGCGTGGGGTTCTCGGGAAAGGTCTGGTGGGCGCGGATGTAGAAGTAGATATTGCCGAAGTTCAGCAGGCCCAGCAACAGTCCGGCCAGCAGGCTGTTGCGGTTCCAGACAGTGCGGCGTGCCAGCAGCCAGACCAGGATCAATACCCCCGCGAGGGAGAAGGACACAACCAGGCTGCTGGAGAAGGCCGCGCCGGCCTTGGAGAGTTGCTTGAACAGAATGTCTATCGTGCCATAGCCTATCCAGACCGCCAGCAGCATCAGCACGGAGCGCATGTTCTGCGACTGGCCGTCGGCTTGGCGGGGACGGATCAGCAGGCACAGCAGGGCCAGCAAGGCCAAGCCTATGCCCAGCAGTTTCTGGCCGCCCAGTTGCTCGCCGAACAACAGGAAGGAGGCCAGAAGCGGAATAAACAGGGACAGGCGCTGGGCCGCGTCGCTGAGCACAATGCCGGCGTGGCGAACGGCGGCGGCCATGGCCAGGAAAATCGTGGGCAGCAGCACGCCCAATGCGATCAGGATCCACCAGGGTGTGGCGGGGTTGAGCAGGCTGGCCGGATGAGGCTGCAGCAGCACGATCGCCAGCAGCACCGCCACCAGGTAGTTCACGGCAATGGCCTGGCCTACATCCACCTGTTTTTGTCGGGCGACCTTGAGCAGAATGGAAACGGATACGCTACAGGCAATACTGGCGATCAGGGTGTACATGTCAAAGGGCCTCGGTCAGGGCGACGAAACGGGTCTTGGCAGGCGCAGGATGGTCTTGTCCCAGTGCTGTCTGCGCGGGTTGCAGATCCAGGCGGGCAAACAGGCTCTGATCGGCCAGGAACTGCGGGTTGGCGGTAGTCAGCAACTGTTCGCCATAGAAGATGGAGTTGGCGCCCGCCATGAAGCACAAGGCCTGGGTGCTGTCGTCCATACCTTCGCGCCCGGCCGACAGGCGCACGGCGGTCGTGGGCATCAGGATGCGCGCCACGGCGATGGTACGTACGAACTCGAACGGATCCAGGTCGTCGACATTGCTCAGCGGCGTGCCGGGCACTTTGACCAACTGGTTGATGGGCACGGATTCCGGGTAGGGATGCATATTGGCCAGCTGGGCCAGCAGGCCGGCGCGCTCGCGCCGGCTTTCACCCATGCCGATAATGCCGCCGCAGCAACTGTTCAAGCCGGCGGCGCGCACGCGCTCCAGCGTATCCAGGCGGTCCTGGTATGTGCGCGTGCTGATGATCTCGCCGTAGAATTCGGGCGACGTGTCCAGGTTGTGGTTGTAGTAATCCAGGCCGGCTTCTTTCAGGCGCTCGGCCTGGCCGTTCTTGAGCATGCCCAGGGTCACGCAGGTTTCCATACCCAGCGCCTTGACGGCGCTGACCATCTCCATGACCTGATCCAGCTGTTTTTCCGTCGGCGAACGCCATGCCGCCCCCATGCAAAAACGCTGTGCGCCTTGTTCCTTGGCTTTGCGGGCGGCTTCCAGTACCTGGGGCAAGGGCATCAGTGGTTCTTGTTCCAGTTCGGTCTCGTATTTGGACGACTGCGGACAGTAAGCACAGTCTTCCGGACAGGCACCGGTCTTGATGGACAGCAGGCTGGACAATTGAACTTCATTGGCGCGATGGTGCTGACGATGCGTTTCCTGGGCCTGGAACATCAGTTCCATGAAGGGCAGTTCGTACAGATCCAGAATGGCGCGGATGGTCCAGGGGGCGGGGGCGGAATAAGTCATGGCAGAAGAGGCTGGTTCAATCGTGCGGCCATACTAGAAGCGGGCGGCGGCAAAGACGAATGGGTGCTGGCAGACTGTTCCGGTTTAAAAGGGAGGGTCAGGTGTTTGGTCTCTCTTTTTCAATGAAATTGCATTCAAAATACGTTAACTTCTTTAAAAATACAGGTAGCAAACTGTTTCATCGAAAATATTTTCAAAATGTTTCAATCGTGAGTGAACTGAAGCCGGCCGCTTGATGCTTTAGCGCTAAAATGCCGGCAATATTTTCAGAGGATGGCCATGCATGCATTCGAGCGCCGCATCACGGTGGAATGGGGTGATTGCGATGAAGCCGGGATTGTTTTCTATCCCAATTATTTTTACTGGTTTGATTGCACGTATCAGGCCTGGCTGCGCCAGGTGGGTCTGAGCCAGCGCGTGCTGCGCCAGGAGCATGGCGCGGTGACGCCGCTGGTGGATGTGGGCGCCAATTTCCGCGCCCCGGTGGCCTACGATCGTGACATACGCGTGTGCGTGCGGGTGGCGCAGTGGCTGGAGCGCCGCTTTAAGCTGGAATATGAAGTTTTCAATATGGACGGCCTGATGGTGGCCACCGGACATGAATGGCGGGCCTGGGCGCGGGTTCTGCCCGAAGGTCGCCTGAAGGGCGAGCCCATTGCCGCCGATTTCCGTCTGCGGCTCCAGGGCGATCGGCCGGATTGATCAGGCCGGCTCAGGCAGTTGAAGGCGCTGCTGCACCTGGTGCAGGCGGGGAGTCCCGTCGGGTTGAATATAGACAAAGGCCAGTTGATTGAACAACCGCGCTTGCCAGCGGGCCTGGTGCAGACTGATGTTGAGCACCAGAAAGCTGGGTTCGGGCGGCCATTGGCCGGCCGGGTCCAGATTCACGGCGGGCCACCAATGCAGGCCCAGGTGCTGGAGGGAGCGCAGCAGGGTTTCCTGCACGGCGCCATTAAAGCCGTCGTCACACAGTTTGGCCTGGGGGTTGTAGGCCGTCAGAATTGCTGCTCCGCGGCAGTTTTCGCGGCGCAGCAAGGCGGCCAGCCGTGTGTGGCGGGCGCCGATGCGCAGTATCAGGTCCCCGTCGGGCGCATGGACTTGGTAGACAGCCTGTTTGAAGGCTGCAGACAGAGATGCGGGTAAATCAACCTTATCAAGCATGATGCCGTCCTGCGTATGCATGGACCGCCAGGCCCCGTGCCGGAGCCAGCCCGCTGGTAAGCGGGCTGGTGGCGAGTCGTGCAACCATTATTTGCATAATTTCCGGACTCAGGCAAGTTCGCTTGCGCGGGGATCTTCGATTTTGTTCCAGATCGCATACAGACTGGGCAGAAACAGCAAGGTCAGGACGGTGCCCAGGGCGGTACCGCCGATCAGGGTCAAGGCCATGGAACCCCAGAACACCGAAAAAGACAGGGGAATGAAGGCCAGCACTGCGGCCAGCGCGGTCAGGATCACGGGCCGCGCCCGCTGCACGGTAGCCTCGATCACGGCGTCGTAGGGGCTGGCTCCTTCGGCGCGATTGGTCTTGATCTGTTCGATTAGGATCAGGGTATTGCGCATCAGGATGCCGGCCAGCCCTATCAGCCCCAAGATGGCCGTGAAGCCGAAGGGCTGCTGGAACAGCAGCAGGGCCGGAACCGCGCCTATCAGTCCCAGCGGTGCCGTCAGGAACACCATGAACATGGCCGACAGCGAGCGCACCTGGATCACGATGACCAGCAGCATCAGCGCGATCATGACTGGAAAGACCGGCATCAGGGCGTCATTGGCTTTGTCGGCCTCGGCGGTGATCCCGCTCATCTCGATCAGGTAAGCCGGCGGCAAGGTGTCCATCAGCGGCTGGAAGCTGTCCATCAAGCGGTGGGCGACTTCGGCCGGCTGCAGCGTGTCGGCGATGTCGCCGCGTATGGTCATGGTGGGCAAGCGGTTGCGGCGCGACAGTGTGGGATCTTCCTGCAGGATTTCCAGAGAGCCTATCTGTTCCAGGGACAGGCTCTGGCCTTGGTTGTTCACGACGGTCAGGCCGGCCATCCGGCCAGGGTCGTGGCGGTTGGCGGCAGAGCTGCGAGCTACGACCAGCACGTTGCGCACGTCCTCGCGATATTCGGCAATGGTGGCGCCGTCCAGCTGCAGCTGGATCTGTTCGGCCAGGCTCTTGCGATCCAGGCCCAGGGCTTGCAGGCGTTCGGGGTCGGCGTTCAACCTCAGCACGGGCACCCGCTCGCCCCAATCGACGTTCACCTGGCGCATGGCAGGGTCGGCTCGCATCACGGCCATGGCTTGTTCGGCGATCGTGCGCAGCGCTGCCACCTCGGGCCCGCGCACCAGAAACTCCACCGGGTATTTGGTGGCCGGCCCGAAGACCAGTTGGGTGGCGCGCACCCGTGCACCGGGCGATAGCCCGTCGGCCACTGCCTGGCGAAAGCGCCGTTGCAGCGCATCCCGCGCCGTATCGTCCGGCGTCAGTACCACCAGCCTGGCAAAGGACGGGTCGGGCAGCTCGGGGTTGTAGGACAGGAAAAAGCGCGGGGCACCTTGGCCGGTATAGCTGGTGACCAGGTGGGTCTCGGGCTGATCCATCAGCCAGCGCTCCACCTGCCGCGTCGCAGCCTGCGTGGCCTGTATGCCGCTGCCTTCAGGTAACTGGACTTCCACCAGCAGCTCGGGCCGATCCGAGGTGGGGAAGAACTGCTGCTTGACCAGGCCCATGCCGGCAATAGACAGTGCCAGCGCGCCGCCCACAATGCCGGCGACTAGGAATTTATGGTGCACGGACCAGGTGATCATGCGTCGCAGGCGGGTGTAGTTGGGCGTATCGTAGATGGCCTGGTGCCCGCCTGGCCGGGGTTGGATAGGAGGCAGCAGTTTTACGCCCATATAGGGTGTGAACACCACGGCCACGATCCAGGAGGCGAGCAAGGCCGCCGCCAGAATCCAGAAGATATTGCCCGCATATTCGCCGGCCGAGGAGCGGGCAAAACCCACCGGCAGAAAACCGATGATGGTGACCAGCGTGCCCGAGAGCATGGGGGCGGCGGTGTGGTTCCAGGCATAGGCCGCCGCTTTCAGGCGGTCCATGCCTTCTTCCATCTTCACGATCATGATTTCAATGGCGATGATGGCATCGTCCACCAGCAGGCCCAGGGAGATGATCAGGGCGCCCAGGGTGACCCGGTCAAACACGCGGTCGGTCATCATCATGATGACAAACACCATGGCCAGGGTCAGCGGCACGGCGGCCGAAACCACGATGCCCACGCGCCAGCCCAGGCTGACCAGACTGACCAGCAGCACTACGCCCAGAGCCGCGAAGAACTTCAGCATGAACTCATCGACGGCGGAGGCGATGTTCACCGCCTGGTTGGTGACGGTATCGAACTGGAAACCCAGGGGAAGTCCGGCGGCAATGTCCTGACGGGCCTGCTCCAGGTCGCGGCCCAGATGCAGGCCGTTATAGCCTTCCTGCATCACTACATCCAGCAGCATGGCGAATTGCCCATTGTGGTGGATTTCGAAGGAGGGCGGATCTTCGTAGCCGCGGGATACGGTGGCGATGTCGCCCAGGCGCAGGCTTTGTCCATTCACGTAGACATAGGTGTTGCTGACGGCCTGTGGACTGTCCAGTCCGGCGGACAGCCGCAGCTGGATGCGCGGCCCGGCCGTGTTGACGGCGCCCGTGGCCGTCATGGCGCTGCGCTGGGACAGCGCCGACAAGATTTGCTGAGGGTGTATGCCCAGGTTGTGGAGCTTGCTTTCGTCCAGATCCACAAAGAGGCGTTCGCTTTGTTCGCCCAGGATATTCACTTTCTTGACGCCCGGGACCTGCAGCAGGCGACCGCGAATCTGCTCGGCCTCGCGAGTGAGAAGGCGGGGCGGCAGGCCGGGCGCCTGCAGGGCGAACAGGCCGAAAGCCACGTCGGAGTATTCGTCGTTGACATAGGGGCCTTGTACGCCCTGCGGCAGTAGGGGCGCCTGGTCCTGTAGCTTCTTGCGCAATTGATAGAACTCGCTCTGTACATCCCCGGGCGGCATGGAGTCTTTGAGCAGCACGACCATCAAGGCGCTGCCGGGATGAGTCACGGTCTCGACGCGATCAAACCAGCGCAGTTCCTGCATGCGCTTTTCCAGCGGTTCGGCCACCAGATCCTGCATTTCCTGGGCGGTTGCGCCTGGCCACAAGGTCGTGACTGTTAGCACCTTGACCGTGAAATCCGGATCCTCCGCACGTCCGAGCTTGATGAAGGAATAAACGCCCGAGGCGACGATGGCGATGATCAGGAACAGGGTGATGGCCCTTTCGCGCACCGCCAGAGCGGAAAGATTGAAACGGTTCATTGTTCTGCCGCCTTGCGCGCCTGGGGCCGCACTTTCTGCCCTTCGTGAAGAAGGTTGGCACCCAGCGCAACGATGGGGGTGCCGGCTTGCGGTCCTTGCGACAGATAGGCGTTTTCCTGGGCCAGGCGGGCGATGCGCACGCTATGCCATTGAACGCTGCGATCGTCTCCGATGACCCATACGCCTGGGCCCTGGCCCGCATCGTACAGGGCCGTCAGGGGAACTTGGGTCAAGGGTTGGTCGTGTGGCAGCTCCAGGTACAGAATGGCGCTGGAGCCCAGGCGCGGCGTCAGTCGTTCGTCTTCCAGGGCGAAACGGGCCTGGAAGCTGCGCGTGGCGGGGTCAGATGACTGCGCCAGTTCGCGCAGGCGAACCGGCCAGAGGGCAGCTTGCCCGGGGAGCTCGATCTGGCCCAGGGTTCCCTGCGGCACATTCAGCTGCTCGGGCAGGCTGACCAGCACATCGCGTGGACCGTCATGCGCCAGTCGCAGGACAGCCTGGCCGGCGGCGACCACTTGCCCTACATCGGCCAATTGCTCGGTGATGATGCCGTCGGCATCGGCCTTCAGACTGCTGTATTGATCCGCGTTGCGGGAAATATCCGCCTGGGCCTGGGCCGAGCGCAGATTGGCTTGCGCGCTAGTGGCGGTCTGGCGGCTTTGTTCGTAGGCCTGGCGCGACACGGCTCCCTGGTCCACCAGCAATTGCATGCGCTTCAGATCTGCCTGAGCCTGAGCCGCCTGTGCCTGTGCCGCCTGCACCGCGGCCAGCCTGGCTTGATGGTCCAGCTTCAGGTCTTTGGGGTCCAGCGTCATGAGCACCTGGCCTTCCGTGACTCGATCGCCATTCTGGACCAGCCGTTCCTGAACCTTGCCGCCGACCCGAAAGCCCAGCGGGCTGTCCACGCGGGCGCCGATCCGGCCCAGAAAACGGCGCTCTTGTCCGTCTTGCGGGCGTACGTGGTCCTGGATGACCAGGGGGGCCTGCATGCGCGGGTCGGTATCTTGCGCCTGGCCGCTGCAGCCGGCCACAAGGGCGGCCATCAGCAGGGAAGGGAGAAAGTGTCGCGTAAAGGCCATGCGGAACTCCGGGGCGGTAAAGATTATGTTAGATCGTAACTTGATAGGATCATGGCATCAGGCTGCGCAGGATCAGTTGGGTGACAAGGTGCAGGCCTTTGCGCGTCTCGTGTGGCGGGCGCAGCTCCAGCAACATCGGGTGCAGGCAAGGGGTCAGGGCCTCCAGAATACCTAGTGCGACCTCGTCGGGCGGCGTGCGTCGTTCGAATTCACCGCTGGCGCGACCATAGAGCACCAGCGTGGTGATCTGGGTCAGCAATTGCTGCTCGTACTGGGCGACGGCGGGCCAGGAACTCTGCAAAGCTTCGATGACGACTTCATGCATGCGACCTTCCTGCAGGAAAAGCTCCAGGCTCAAGGTACAGGCGGTATCCGTGTATCGGCGCAGCTTCTCGATGGCGGGCAGTTCGCTGTCCACGATATCTTGCAGTTGCGTGGTCAGGCCGGCCAGAACGGAATGGCAGATGGCTTGGCCTATAGCCTGCTTGGAGTCGAAGAAACGGTACAGATAGGCGCTGGAGACGCCAATGGCTTTGGCCAGGCTCGCGACCGAGGTCTTGCGGTAGCCGTACAGGCGGAAGTGGGCATCGGCCTGTTCAATGATCTGTTCGCGTCGGTGGTGGTCGCTGGGGCCGCGCTGGCCGCTGGTACTGGCTGCCATAGGAAGACGGAGTAAGGTAACGATAATCAAATACATTAACCTCAACGTCTACCAAGGGCAAGAGGTTGGGGCGCCACGGGCGCGCGGAATCCTATAAAATCAAGCCTTTGTCGCGGCTGTGTTGAGCGACTGCAGAGGACATCATGAAGCGAGTGGGGCTGTGGGGGGTATGGGCGTGTGTTTTTGTGGCGCCGGCAGTCTGGGGGCAGGACGAAAGCGCAGCGTCGGTCATGCGCAATGTGGCGCAGAAAACCTGGGAATACGGCCAGGCGGTGTCCTGCTCTGAAATGGAGAGCAGTGAACAGATTTCTTCCAGCCTGATTGCCGCTTTGAGCCCCTATCCCGGCGTCAGCGAATATGACAATGCTGAATACCTGGGGTTCTGGGCGGGCGATGTGGGATGCGCAGGAGGCTCTGGAACGACGGGTTACAACGCCGCCTATGTGATCCGCAGCCCCCAGGGGCAGTATTATGTGGATCCCGCCCGCTCAACTCCTGTGGTGGATTTCGAGTTCAATACGCGCTTTCTGGAGCGTATTGTGTCAGCAACACAGGACACCCTGGTGGTGGAATACCTGGATCTGGATGAAGACGATTCCAATTGCTGTCCCAGTCTGCAGTATCGCGCCACGCTCAAGCGTGACAAGCAAGGCAACTGGACTCAAATCAAGCGACAGGCGCTGGGAAAATTGGCGCTGGAGTAGCCTTGAGTAATCTGTGCCCAGCAGAGTGTCGAGAGAAAAACAAAAAGCCCGACGATGTGAAATCGTCGGGCTTTGGAATTTTTTGGCGGAGCGGACGGGGCTCGAACCCGCGACCCCCGGCGTGACAGGCCGGTATTCTAACCAACTGAACTACCGCTCCGCAGCGGTGCCAAGCAAAAGCTTTGGCGTCCCCTAGGGGATTCGAA